>NZ_JBFTJP010000001.1:0-1258905 GCF_056395485.1 Allobosea sp. 10L417 | reverse complement strand
GCCGTCAGCGCATCATAGGGGGCCGCCTTGACCTGCGCGGCCGGCATCGCGCTCAGGCCCAACTGCTCATGCCAGGCCAGGATCTTGGCCTCGTCGGCCTTGTCGATCTCACCCTGCGCCCGGTAGAATTTCAGCCCGTTGCGGTCRTCGGGAATGTGRCTGCCCGTCACCATGATGGCCGCGCARCCGCGKGTCATYGCGGCSAGWGCWAGYGCSGGCGTCGGCACRGCYCCRCARTCRACCGGRRYRAGACCCGCATCGASGATCGCCTGAGCAACCTGGGCCGCGATSAGCGGGCTCGACGAGCGCAAGTCCYGSCCGAYCAGCACTTCTTYTCGCGCTTGCGCATCGCCATCGCGTAGCATCGCGCAGAAGGCGCGAACATGGCTGTAGCTCGGCAGGCCGACGAGTTCGCTGACGAGRCCGCGCAGGCCGGAGGTYCCGAATTTCAGGCTGGTCATGAGAGGCCGATCGTCCCGAGGTCGAAAGCTGTTCAAGGATGGTGATGACGCAGAGGCACCGGAGTGCCATCCTGAGTTCGAATTGTGCGTAGCGCCAACGACGGTCGAAGGGAAGTCGTACAGGCGGTGGCCACGGGCTATCCGGGCAATCATTCGCACTCGCTGACCTTCTTATCTAACTTAATCAGGCATAGCAAACCACTCCACCTGAACCCGAGCGATAGAAATCTGATGCGCGCAAACCACAAACTAGCGTGAAAACCATTCAGTTCGCGATTTCTCTATAGAATGAAGGGCGGACTTGATGTACGGGCGCTGACGTAGAGCCCCGAATAGGTCTGCAGTCCATGCCTACAAGAATTGTACCTGTCATCATGTGCGGCGGTGCCGGTTCTCGGTTGTGGCCAGTCTCCCGTGACACGATGCCGAAGCAGTTTATTTCTCTGTTCGGAAGGGAATCGACTTTTCAGCGGGCGATGGCATTGCTCGCCAATGAAAAGGTCTTCGCTCCCGCGATCGTCATCACCAATGCCGAATACCGTTTTACGGTCCAGGAGCAATTGCTCGCCATCGGCGCGACCGCGCAGATCGTGCTTGAGCCGACCCGTCGCGACTCGGCCGCTGCGGTCGCGGTTGCGACCGAGCTCGCGCTCGCGCGAGACCCTGACGCAATCGTAGGCGTGTTCGCAGCCGACCATGTTGTCCAAGACGGCTCCCAGTTCGTTGAAACCTGCCGGCGAGCCGCAGCGATCGCGGCACAAGGACGCATTGTTACGATCGGCATCGCGCCGACCCATCCGGCGAGCGGCTACGGCTATATCCGCCTCGGTGATGACATCGGAGACGGCGCCCGCGAGGTAGCCGCATTCGTCGAAAAGCCGAACGAGGCACGCGCTGCGCAGTACTTGCTCGATGGCTATCTCTGGAACTCGGGTAATTTCATCTTCGATGCGGCCACGATGCGCAACGAACTCGAGGCTTTCGAGCCCGAAGTCCTTCATCCGGTGGTCGAAGCCGTGGGACGAGCCAAAACCGACCTTGATTTCGTTCTGCTTGACCTCGCCGCCTTTGGTCAGGCTAAGAAAATCTCGATCGATTATGCCGTCATGGAACGGACCAAGAAGGCTGCGGTCGTCTCGGGCAAGTTCGGCTGGTCAGACGTAGGAGCCTGGTCGGCGGTCTGGGATCTTTCCGACAAGGACGCCGACGGCAATGTCGTCGAGGGCCGCGGCTATGTGCTCGACGGCTCGAATAATCTCGTCCGGTCTGAAGATGCGCTCGTCGCGGTGATCGGCCTCGATGACATCGCGGTGATCTCGACAAGAGACGCCGTGCTTGTGGCTCCGAAGGCCAAAGCGGACAAGGTCAAGGAGATGGTTGCCTTGATCACCGCCAATGGCGAATCGGAAGCCGGCGCCCATCGCGAAATTCAGCGACCGTGGGGAAAATATCTCTCCATCGATATGGGTTCCCGCTATCAGGTCAAGCGCATCACGGTGAAACCCGGCGGCGTGCTATCCCTACAGAAGCATTACCACCGCGCCGAGCATTGGGTTGTTGTGCGCGGTACCGCGGAGGTAACGCGCAATGACGAGACCATCGTCGTGCACGAAACCGAGTCGATTTATCTGCCTATCGGTTGCGTCCATCGGATGGCCAATCCCGGCAAGATACCGCTGGAGTTGATCGAGGTACAGGTTGGATCCTATCTCGGAGAGGACGACATCGTTCGCATCGAGGACGTCTATATGCGGGTTTGACGACGGGCGGCTCGGTGCGCCGAATAGCCGCTTAAGGCGAAGCAGGCAGCATAGGATGAGCGGCGCAACCTCCGCAAGCCGCGCTCGTCATTGCCAGGCACTACAGCCTGGCGTTCACGGGATCTGCACTTGGTCGAAGGCAGCCCCATTGTACTTAGGCTCAAATCTCGTTTGTCAGAGCCAGAAGTTGACGGCTCCGGCGATGCAGATGGCGGAGATAAAAGTGTGGGCGCATCGGTCGAGTGAACCGCCCCGGCTTCGCCGGAGGCGGTTTCGTTTGAGTCATGCCGCGATGGCAGGCTCATCCAGCATAGCGTAGTAGCGTTCTTCGGCTTCGGCCGGTGGGATGTTGCCTATGGGCTCCAGCAACCGGCGATTGTTGAACCAGTCGACCCAGGTCAGTGTCGCGAACTCCACGGCTTCGAAGGATCGCCACGGCCCGCGCCGATGGATCAGCTCGGCTTTGTAGAGTCCGTTGATCGTCTCGGCGAGAGCGTTGTCATAGCTATCACCCACACTGCCGACGGAGGGCTCGATACCCGCCTCTCCGAGGCGCTCGGTATAGCGGATGCTGACATATTGCGAACCGCGATCCGAATGATGCACCAACCCACTGCGGTGCACAGGTCGGCGCTCGTGCAGAGCCTGCTCCAACGCGTCGAGCACGAAGCTCGCATGGGCCGTCCGCGACACCCTCCAACCGACGATCCGCCGAGCATAGGCATCGATCACGAAGGCGTTCGTTGTCGAAGCCCGACCAGGTCGAGAGTAGGTAAAGTCTGAGACCCAGAGCCGGTTCGGCGCCGGCGCATGGAACACCCGGTTGACATGGTCCAGCGGGCACGGCGCGGCCTCGTCCTGAACGGTCGTGCGGTTTGGCTTGCCACGAATGACACCTTGCAGGCCAAGGTCGGTCATCAGGCGCTCGACCGTGCATCGCGCAACGACGACCCCCTCGCGCAACATCTGCCGCCAGACCTTGCGCGCGCCATAGACCTCGAAGTTCTCCCCGAACACGCGCTCGATCTGAGGCTTCAGCTCCAGGTCCCGCTTCGCCCGAGCCGATAGCTTCCCCGGATCGGTCCGCTTGGCGACATGCTCACGGTAGGTTGACGGGGCGATCGGCAACACCTTGCAGATCGGCTCGACCCCATAGGCCCCGCGGTGGTCGTCAATGAAGGCGATCATGACCTGTGTCGGCGGTCGAGCTCCTCTTACCCGACAGGCGAATGCCTGCATTCGCCGAGAGGGGCCTGGGCAAAATACGCCGATGCCTTGCGCAAGATCTCGTTCGCCTGCCGAAGCTCCCGGTTCTCGCGTTCGAGAGCTTTGAGCTTGGCCGCCATGTCCGTCGTCAGCCCGGGCTTGCGGCCACTGTCGATCTCGGCCTTCTTGACCCACTCGTTCAGCGTCTGCGCCGTGCAGCCGATTTTGCCCGCGATCGACATGATCGCCGCCCAGCGCGACGGATGCTCGGCCTCGTGATCCAGCACCATCCGCACCGCGCGGGCGCGCACCTCAGGCGAGAACTTGTTCGTCGTCTTGCTCGTCATAGCCCCATCCTCTCAAGAGTTGGGGCCTCCGACAAACCCGGGGCGGTTCACTCGACCGCGAGGAGACGCGCTGAAATCGGCGCAGTAATGGTCTCCAATCTGGCGGGGTCATGAGTGATGAACCTGCTGCCGGGCGTCGCGAGGCGAACGCGCAGCTCTTCCTCGATATATTGGTCCCTTGGATAGGAGTCGCCGCCAAGAAAAACGACCGCGCGCTGATTACGACTGCTTTCACTCTCAATCATACTTCGGAAAGGCGGCTCCTAAACGCTGATGTCAAGCTGGTAGGACGGTCGACCACAACCCGCCCCGGCCTTGCTTCGGTGGGGCGTGTTGCACATGGACAGTTCTGCACGGTGACGCTCGATCACCTTGCCGGTCTCGTCGTCGGCGACGACCCGGAGCACTGCGGTGCCCGGCCGGCAGAACTACTGCACGTACGCGTTCCTCCAAACTTAGAACTGGTACCCGAAACGTTCAATGTCTTCGGCATACTGCTTGGCGACAAGGGTTCGGGTCTCGTCTGTGTAAAAATCCCGATACGGGCCGCGGCACGACCGATTACGATGCGTCAATGACGGGCTTTCAATATCAAGGCGCCGGCAGATTGCAGCAAAATCCTCCGCCAAATGCTCAAAGCGGATAACTGCATCTTGGGCAGGCATCTCATCTATCGACAGAAAGCTGCTCATCGGCGCCGGAAGGTGCATTCGTTCGGGGACCATCTTCACCCCGAGGCCAAGTTCGCCGAACCGAAAAGCGGTCGCTGAAACAACCCGATCCCACGGATTACGGATCGACGCGAACACGAAGTAGTCACTCGCCGACCTACCTAGAACGTCACGGTACTGCTGCAGCGTCGCATGCTTATGCTCGGGCGTGATGAAGCCGAGCTTATCATTCGAAACCGCCAGGCCTTGGCCGCCATCCTCGTCCTTGACGTGTCCCATGCTCGGGCGGAGCGAGACCGCATCGTCGCTGTAGGGAGCCAGCGCGACCTGCACCGAATTTCCCGCGGTTTTGGGAATGTGGATATAGATGAATTTGTGATGATGCGAAATCATGGCCGCTTCTGGTCTTTTACGGAGAAACGGTCAACGATCGAAACGCCAGAGCCGCCAGCGTCGCTGCTCTGTGCCTTCGTTCAACACTTTGCTTTCGGCAGCATCCAGCCGCTCGCGAAGCTGGCTGCTTTCAGCAGCGATAGCCTCCTTCTGCTTTTCAAGATCCTGCGCCGTAGCCTGAAGTGCAGTCTTTTCCGCAAACAGCGCATCGCGTTCAGCCGCCACAACTTCGCCCGCTTGCCGCTCCCCGCCGAGAGTGGCGGCGAGTTGATCCCGCTCAGCGGTGCGCGCTTCTAACTCCTGCCGCGCTTGGCCCAATTCCTGTCGCACCTGGCCCAATTCCTGAGCCTCGGCTTCCTTGGCAGCATACCTAGCCGTGCTCTCCGCAAGTTGCTGCTGCGTTCGAGCAAGCGCGCTATGGTACGTATCTCGCTCTTGGATGAGCCCAGCCTGGCTCTGCTGGGCCGAATGATCGAACGCCGTCATTTGCTCTTGGCAGGCCGCTACCTCAGCGGCGGCCGCGGTCGCCTTGGCATCGATCTCCGCAATTTTGCTGGCGCTTATTGAACGCAATCCTCGGGCGTAAAACTCATATCGGTCCCATTCCGCCAAAGCGTCCTCGGCGGCGGATCGGGCAAAACCCAGGCCCCGCTCGGAAATTTGAGCGTTGGCCATGAGCTTTGTGAACTGATGGACCGTGTCAATCAGCACTGGCCGCGAAATCGCAGGCAACGACACGCATTCGAACTTGAGCTTGGCGTCACTGAGGTCGATGGGCGCAAAGATAAGCTGAGAGAGCGTATCGCTCGTGCTTCTGGCGAGCTCGGCGTCGGCAGCGATTGCAGTCATGTCCAACGTAAGATCGGCTGCATCGTGGCCCACAGCAGCGAGATAGAGATGCATCGCCAGGAAGGCGAGAAATAGGTTTGTGCACTCTGCTGATGCCGATCGGACGGAAAACCAGTCCGACACCGTCGACAGGAAAGGGTCATGACGCGTGGAAGCGAATGTTTCCTCGATCGTGTTGATGAAATAGCTATTCCCGGTAATTTTCTGATAAGAGTATGACGCCCACTGGTGGAATAAATTGCGATGCAAGTAGAGCATTTTGCAGTCGAAAGACCGCTTAATTGCTTTTGACCGCCCAAGTGTTCGCGTGCAGGTCAGCACGGGAATTTTGCGCTTCTCTCGCGCATGCGCGATCAGCAGTGCGATATAGGCTTCTTCGGCGGCCGAGAGTGGCCCGCCTACCCCCTCGCTGGGCACAAAGGAGTGAAGTGACATATCAGCCGTGAAGCCCGGAATTCCTCCAGCCTCAGCCAACAACGGCAGGTACTCCAGAAAGTACGGCGCCGATGGCGGGTGCTTCGAAGCCCAGGTGCCCGGCCCAAGCGCATGGGCAGTCCGCCGCGAAAGTGTCGCCAATGCCTCATTGAAGAACTCGCAGTAGGACAACGTCGTAGTCGCCGAGCGAAATTTTAGCCAAAGCCAGGTGCTTCCGGTTCGAAAACTTGAATTGATGAAAATCGGCTCCACGCTCAGCAGATTGTCCAGTTGGGCAGGTGCTCCAAGCGTCGCAGTTGTGGGGAGCATCATAAAACTATCCGTTGCCGCCGCTGGGCTTCGTCGACGGGAGATGTTTTCGCATCGCCCGGCTCGCTTAGGTAGGCGCTGCACGGGCGGTCTGCAGAACTTGGCATTTCGCGAACATAAGTGTTCCGTCTGTGGCACGGTCCTAGTTGAACAAGGTAGAAAGCCCTATCAGGGTCACGCACCGGCTGCATCAAAGCTCTCACCATTGAAGAGTCTGAAATCGAAGCGGTTGTGATCGTATATGGACCTAAGCAATTCCGTAGAGAGGTCGCTGCTCCGCTTTCGGCCTGCGGTCACGTTGTAGATGGGTAACGTGCATTCACGGAGCTCCGGATAAAGCCGGGCCAACCTTAGAACGTCCGCTGCCAGTGTTTCCTGCCGCCCCACCCAGACACATCGCTTTAGCGTCTCCCGGGCTGCATTGAGAGCGACGTCCAAGTCAGGGAAATAATCCATCACGTGCCCGCCTAGCTGGCGAACCTGCCTGTTGAACACATTCCTGAATGTGACGTATTGGCCGCTTTGAAAGAACTCTTCCGGTTCGAAACGCTGGGCTGCCTGCACGTCGATATGCTCGCTCGCACCTCGATGCTGCCTAGCAAAATAGTACCAGGAGAGGCAGCGATCGACAGGCTGCCGCATCACCGTGATCAGATCTCGATCGGCAAAGAACCGATCTACGTCCTCGATGCTGATATGGCCGGATATGACTCGGAAGCGATCCAGCGCGTTTGCGTCTGCCAAGGTTAGGCGGCTCGCGCGGAAAGAAGGGCTGACGTTCCCGTCACCAAATCCCGCCGATAGCATGCTCCGGAAGCTGGTGCCGGCAGTCTTGGGGATATGAATGAAAACGATGCCCCTGCTTTTGCCCGTGTGGCCTTCCAATATCGTTTCCTCGCCACGTACCTACCGCGCGAGCTTCCCGTAGCAGCCTGCGTCGTATCGATAGCCAAACCTTATCGCGGCGGTTGGCTGATGCCCCCGCGTTGAACTTGGTTTCATAGCACATGGAGCCTAGGCGTCAGCAGGCGTGTTCCGGGATCTCCTGTTTAAGCACAGACAGAATCAAAGAAGACGATGCGGCGCATGGGAGCAGGCGAAAGCGCTGCAGAAGCCGTTACCGGGTGGATCTCTGGTATCGTGGCTCGTGGCGTGAAGGAGGACGACGCAGAGCCGGGAATTGATCAGCCGGCGCAGGCGTCCTTGCTTTAGGGCTATGGCGCGCCTGTCAGCTCAGTGGAGCGCGCGGGAGAGCAGTTGCTGATGTGGAAAGAACGTCAAGCGATGTGGCGCACTGCTGTTCGAGCTTGCATGGACGCTATGAGCGGCGCCGGCACGGCCGATCAGAGCCTCGATCACATGACAATTTCTGTCATCGGGTCAGGGGTTTTGACGCCGGCAAGAAGATCAAGGGCCGCAAGCGGTACATCCTCACCGATACGCTCGGCCTTCTGGTTGGGCTCGTGGTTCACAGCGCTGATATCCAGGATCGCGACGGTGCCGCCGAGGTCTTGAACTCCGTCCGCCATCGCGAGCCCTGGCTGCGCCGTGTCTTCGCCGATGGCGGATATGGCGGTGAGAAACTCAAGGGGCGCCTGCGCAAGATCAGCTCCTGGACCCTTCAGATCATCAAGCGCTCCGATCAGGCGCAGGGCTTCGAGGTCCTGCCGCGAAGATGGATCGTGGAGCGCACCTTCGCCTGGCTCGGCCGCTGCTGCAGGCTCGCTAAGGACTTCGAGAAAACCATCGCCAGTGCACAGGCCTGGATCCTCGTCGCAAACCTCAGGCTCCTCACACGACGCCTCGCAACGTATTGCTATCCCTCATAGAATTTCGAGTCACGCTCTGAGGCGTAACCCGTTCCGGTTTTTTTATCATAGCGGCGTCACTCTTGGTAGTTAAGAGCAGCGCTGCGAAGCCGTCAATTTCGGACTCCGCCGTCAGGTCAGTAAGGCGCCCCCATTCTGCGTGCCGCACACGGAATTTGTCGAATGGTATAGCGTCGTATATCTCCCGATAGTCCACACCGCGGCTCTTGAGATGCGGCACGTGGATCTCAAGGTGGAAATTGTCGCAGAGGTCGAACAGCCACGGCATTGACTGAATTAGCTCGTGTTCGAAGCCTTCGATATCGATCTTGATGAAATCGGGCCGCTCCAACAGCATCCAATCTGGTCGCACCAACAGCATGTTCGTAGGCGCACCTGCAACAAGGAGCCCCTCCGTATCCGAGCGAATCGTATCGTTCCTCGGCCCCACGCCCATGGGGACGAGAACGATATTATCGGCTCGATTTACCAGAAACGATAGAGCCGCGATCTCGATATTGATGATCGACGGTTCGAACGTGTAGACGCGGCCTGACCTCTCAATCAGACCGGAATAGTAGAGTGCGAAGACGCCTTGATGGCCGCCGATGTCGTATATTATCCGAGCGTCCTTATGCAGCCCGGCGAATGTTTCTGTCAGAAAGTCAAAATTCATAACGTTCTGAACGGCGTACCAATCCTCCCCTTCCTTGTTGATGATTGGGACCTTCAAAGTGTGCGCCCCAAACTGCATTTGCTGGAAATAGGGGGATGGCAGCAGATCCGCACAAAGGTCGGGGCTCAGCGCCGCCAAGCGCTCGCGCATTCCTTCGGCGGCGGCTTTCAAGGTTTTCAAGTCATCCCCTGATACTTCCTCGAATGATGGCAGAACATCGGAACAATCTCGGTTGGCAATAAGCCGCCACGCAATCTTCAGGGTATGGATATAGCGTTCATAGGATCGCTGCGCGTCTATAGTTCCCATTCTCTAGCCACCCTCTCGATTCCGCCTGATCTTCTCGCGTAAAGGCTCAAGCGCCGTCGCTGATTTGGACAAGCGCGGCCTTCGCGGCTTCGAGCGCTTCGGCAAGCTTCGCCGGGTTATCATGGACAGAGATCTGCTCGATCAGATGGCGGAGGGTGTGGGAATGGCGAAACCCCGTCCACTCCTGACACCGCTCAGCGATCTTCTCCTCGGCCCAAACAAGGTCGATCTTGTGGGTAAACCGCTTCTGATCCGCCGAGCTTAGCGACAGCATATCCAGCCACGCTTCGGGTTGGATCTGGGATGGTGGGGCATAGACCCAGCGGTCGCCCTCCACGCGATATGTCTTGTAGCCGAAGGTCTCCAGCAGATCGCGCACCTGAGCAATCGTCTTTCCCGCCAGCGCCAGGGTTGGGCCATTGCTTTCCCACCAGATGGCTGGGCAGTCGGTTTGCAGCAGCCGTTCTGCAGACAGAAAGGCATCGTATTCGGCACCCTCGATATCCATCTTGAGGAACCGAACACGCCGGCCGTCGGAGTAGATCGAGGCGGCTTCGTCAAGTCGGATCGTTGGGACGCTAACCGCCCCGGCGTTTTCACCGGAGAAATCGATCATTCCGAAGACGCCGTTCTGGATGAACTTGATCGGATCTGGATTCGTCGACAGGGCCCGGTACACCACGGACATCGATGAGATCTTGTTGACGGCCTTGCTCATCTCCATGAGGGAGGCATGAAGCGAGTTAGCGTCGATCGAGATGACGCGCCGGCCTAAAAGCGCTGCAGCGATCGAGAAAGTCCCGATATGGCATCCGGCATCGATAACGAGATCGCCCTCGTAGGTGATCTCATTCAGGATATCGAGCATGTAGAAGTTAGGCGTCTCGCCTCGCAAATAGGAAAGACTGATCGGGTCTTGCGTTTGCGCCGGGATCATGAGGAATCCGGTCTTTTCGGCACTGATCTTGACCTGTTTGCAAACGAGGTCAGCCGGGGTCAGATCCACTTCGCGCTCTCCATGCAGGCGTGAAGCACGCCTTATGCCTCAGTCGAAATCTACAATCCACCAGCACCTGCCCCAGCCGGCGGCTTTTGCTGTTTCGCACAGGAGCCCGCATGACCGGGCCGAAGAAAGCTGCCGCGCAGCGGAAATATCCCGGCCCTGCCCCATTGCCAGGGCAACGTCGATCGCCACATGCCGCCGTAGTCAGGACCGCAGTTCGACCACGGGCTCGCCGCCGCGGCGAACCCGGCGAAACGACCGATACGTCAGCGTGACCGCTTCGACAGGGAATATGTTGCCAGCGACAATTGCGCATCCTGCGTCGTTTCGAAGAGAAATTCAGCGTCGTTGATCTTCTGCGAAACGCAAATCACGGTATCAAACAGGATGCCGTCGATGCCCCCGTCCAGTTCATGGCATTCGATTTCCATTCCGCCGCAATTGGCAGTGAAGCGAAGCTTGATCGAGCCGGACCTCTTCGCTCCCTCGCCGTATACGGTCAATCGGTATATTCCCGGGTCCAGATTGATATAGGGACCATGACAAAGCACGCCCGCCCCTTGGGAGATAAGCCTGCCTTGAGATACAAAGCCATAAAGGACGTGCTTGCTGCTTAGCTCAAACCTGAACAAGTCGTACCAAGTTATACATTGACTCCACATCGTCAAATAACGATCGAATGAATTAGCGATGTTCTTGTACGAACAGAATTCGACCAAACGTTGAGAATTCCGTTTGATTGCCTCAACTTCAGGATCTTTATTCTGTAAAAGATCAAGAGCTCGCGCCAAGCCCGTTGCAATTCCGGCACTGTCGATTGACGGCAGCGTGTACACGCTACTTCTCACATCGTCGAAGATAGGAAGCGGAGAAACCGCGACAAGCTGATTGGTTGCTAACCCCAAGCGAACGGCTCCGCTCGCCGATTCACCCGTTTTTGTATAAGGGTAGACCACGATATCGGCTGAGCTGATCAGTTCGTAGCTCTCTTCGTCACTGAGGAAGTCCGAATAGATTCTGACATTCCCTTCAAGGCCCAGCTCCTCGATCTTCGCCATCGCCTCATCGACGAGGTTTTGGGAAACTCCCGTCGACTCCTTATAAAGGGCATTCACCATCCGGAGATCAATCGGCCGCTCCTTGGCCAGCAGCGCGATCGCCTCGATCAGTTCCAGCAGCCCTTTTCCGGGAAGAAAGAAACCATAGGAGGCGATCATCGCCCGCGGTTTCTTCGCCTTGCCGAGCGAGCCGGCGACATGCGGAATCCCGTGGGGCAGCAGCGCGACGTGAGACGTCAGCCCCAACTCAGCCAGCCGCCTGACGTCGTTTTCTGAATGGACGAAGATACCGTTCGCCAGTTGCAACGCCGAAGAAAATGCCGGTAGACGCTGTTCATGCCGCGCATCCTGATCGATCGTCGAATGCAAAATGAAGTAAATTGTAATTCCTTTTGAAACAAAACGCTCAATCAAGCCGCGAAGCGACGGAATGTCGAAAAATCCATAATTGAATTGAATAACAAGCTCAGTAATATTGCTTTCATAAACGGCCGTTTCAAGCTCGATCAAATTATCATTTTTTCCCTCAGACCAGCAACGAACGACATTCTTTTCTTTTTCGCCGGCAATAGGTTTTTCGATATAAGGCGCCAAAATGATTGGTTTTTTGTCAGTTTCGTTGAGAAGGTGCTCCGAGTAAGTCGCAATCCCGCAGCGTGAATTCCATGTCGTGATCCATCCGCGTTTCGGCTGCAACAGATTCCGCACCTGACCGACGGACATGTCATTTGCGGCCGCACAAAAGCTCAACTCTTGCGCTTGCTCCGGAGTTAACTCTTCGGCAAATATAACGTCCGCCAGGGTCCGTCCGGCATCGACGCTCGGGGCGCCGCCTGGTTGCCTGATCCCGCCCCTTCGCGCCTTGACGATCTCCTCGATCGCGCCGTTGGCTACGGCTGCCGACAGATTCCATTGATACTGTGCGACGAGATCGCGCCCTCTTACGCGATTCTCCTCCCGGAACTCCTGATCGACGATCGCCCTGAGGATTTTCTGCCCTATGGCCACTGAATCATCGGGATCAAAGAGCGCCTCTTCCCATCCGATAACCTCAGGTATGCTGGTCGTATTAGCCCCGATGACAACCGCTCCACATGCCCGCGCCTCCAGGGCGGGCATTCCAAGACCTTCCCATTTCGGAGGAAAGACGAAAACATCGCAGATATTGTAAAGCCAGATCAGGTCCGCGTCGGGCACATGTCCGAGAAAGCGGATATCATCGCGGCCAAGGCCGCGCGCCTGGCCGAGCGCGAGCAAGCGGTCATAGATTCCCGCCCAGCCGTTTCCGACAAAGACGAGCTGATGGCTGGCTCGGATATTTCGAGGCAGCGTTGCGAAAGCCTCTATAAGTCCAGCCTGATTCTTGCGCTGATCGAAGCTCGCAGTATAGAGAATTATCTTTTTACGTAGATCATACCTCCTTCTTAGGTCGACAACACTCGAATTTAATCCCCTCTTTGTAAAATTCTGACCGATTCCACCTTTGATATTTGTAATTTTACCGCCGTATCCAGGAAATATCGCCCTCATTTCATCGGCAGAATACTCAGAAATCGCAAGTAGCCCGTCAGATTTGCGTATTTTTCTAATACTCGAAAAATAATGAGACCTCAAAACGCCAGGATTCGAAAGATATAAATCCGATTTAACGAGAGGTATTAGATCATAAAGAGTAGAAACAGTCGGTATATCGAAAAATTTCTTTACAGAAATTACAACGTCTTCAGAAAGACCTTCAACAACACTCGAAACATGAATGACATCGGGGTTCAACTCAGATATGAATTTCTCCCGCAGGAATTCTGATGCCTGCGCCAGTTGAGAATTTCCGTTGAGCGCAGAAATATTTCGCGGAACCTTGAAAACGTGAATACTCGACTGGGGAACGAAATTGCGAAGGCGATAACGGATCTCGTTCGTGCGCTCGGGAAACAGATCGTTCAAGACGACCCTGAAATCCCAATCGGGCCTGGATTGGATCATCGCCGTCAGAAGATCGAAGGAATATCGTCCAATGCCGCCCTTTCGGCTGCCGGACTGGTTGCTCTGGAGATCGACGACGATTTTCATTCCGGAGTTCCTGAAGATGTGAAGGTTCTGCGCTTGTCAGAAGCTCAGCGGAATTTCCGCAATGAGGACAGAGTCTCCTCATAGCGTTTCCTGAATTCACGCGATCCAGTAGAAATCTGAAAAGAACCGCCCGCCGCGAGGTCTATCCACACGACCGGACCTTCTCCATTCGCTCGGCTTTCGCCGCGCGAAGCGATCTCATGCTGATGCTGGTTTTCCAGCGCGACTTCGCCGCCTGCCGCAACATTGTCATCTGCGACGGATAGGTCCGGCGGCATCGTCAGATGCTGCTCCATCTCGACGATTTCATGCTTGGCGAAACCGTTTCCGATATTGAGACCCAACGCATTCCTGTAACGGGCAAGCGCCGCCGAATGGTTGCCTCTCACTTTCTCGAGATGCCCAATCTGGAGCTGAAGATCATCGTCCTCGGGCTTGGCCGCTTCCGCTTCAGCATAGATTGCGAAGGCATCGTCATAGGATTTCAGCTCCTTCAGACAATGTCCGGCCTGAATCGAGATCCCATAATCGGGCTTCACAGCAAGGGCCGACCGGTAGCTGGCAAGCGCGCCAGCCCAGTCCCTGCGGTCGCGCGCACGATCCCCATCCGACACGAACGCCTGGAAGGCGGCCTTGGTCCGACGCTTCGAAAACAGCTTCAGCACGATCATAATATCCAAACTGTCGGAAGGGGAGACGAAACCGGATCGGCCCATTCCGGCCGGCCTTGGAACCGCCGGCCTCGATCGCTGTCGCGGACCGCGCTCATCAACGGGCTCCGGGCTGCTGCGGCGGGGCCGAGGCCCGCGGCGTGTCGACCGTTGCATCGACCGTGCTCCGCCAAACCGAAAGCACATCACGCAATGACTCACCAAGCGGGATTCGCGCCTGCCAGTTCAAAGCGCTCTTTGCCAGCGTCGTGTCGACATCGGGGCGTGCCGGTTCGCTCGCGCGCAGACGGGCCGGATCGACGCGTACATCGATCGGCTTCGTCGCCATGCCCAAGAGGGTGTCGAGAATCGCTCGCATCGAAGAAGAGTGTCCGGATGCGAGATTGACGACCGGCACGGCGGCCGTCGCGGCGAGGGCTGCATCGGCATAGGCGCGGACGACATCGCGGACATCGCAGAAATCGCGCATCGCCGAAAGATCGCCGACCGAGATTACCGGTTCCTCGAGCCCGGCTTCTATTTTCGCGATCTGTGCAGAGAAGGACGATATCGCAAAGTCGGTCCCCTGCCCGGGACCGATATGGTTGAAGGGGCGGAAGCGAATGGCATCCAACCCTTCCCACGCCATCTGCGCTATCAGGAGGTCTGCAGCCGCTTTCGTGACCGCGTAGAGATTGCGGGGTTTGAGCGACGTGGTTTCGTCGATTGCCGGCCTGCCATCGGCGTCACCGCCATAGACCTCCCCGGAGCTGATATAGACAAAACGCCCGTGCGGCACCTGCCGCCTGAAGGCCTCGGCCAGATAGTGCGTCGATTTGACGTTGACGTCCCAGGCGGTACCGGGGTCACGGGCTGCGGCGGTAACGGCCGAGACCGCAGCCAGGTGAATGACCGCGGTCGGTTTGGCGGCCGTGATCAGCTCGGAAACCTTGGCTGCCTGGGTCAGATCTACGTCGAAAGCAACATGCGCTTCGCGCGAAGGGGCCTGTTTATGGAACGCCGCGATGATTTGGTCACCCGCGCTGAGCCTGCCTGCGAGTTCCCGCAGCAACCAGCGGCCGACGAAGCCGCCTGCGCCAGTAACGAGAATGCGATGGCCGTCCCTCGAGCTCACCTTCAGCGTCCCCAGTCGGCTTTCAAGGATAACGAGAGGACAGACGCTTCAGATCGGCTTCGACCATCTCGGAAATCATCTGTTCGAGCGTCGTCTTTGGTTCCCAGCCCAGCTTCGCCCTCGCCTTGGCTGGGTTGCCGAGCAGCACGTCGACTTCGGAAGGGCGAAAGAGAGCCGGATCAATGACAAGATGATCCCGTGCCTCGAGCCCAACATGAGCGAAGGCGATCTCGCACATCTGCCGAACCGTCACGGTGCGGCCGGTTGCGACGACATAGTCTTCAGGAACGTCCTGCTGCAGCATCAACCACATCGCTTCAACATAGTCGCGGGCATGCCCCCAGTCGCGCTTGGCGTCGATGTTGCCTAGGCGCAATTCCTTGGCGAGCCCGAGCTTGATCCGGGCAACGCCATCCGTAACCTTGCGCGTGACGAACTCGATCCCGCGCAACGGCGATTCATGATTGAACAAGATGCCGCTGGAGGCATGCAGCCCAAAGCTCTCGCGATAATTGGTCGTCATCCAATGGGCATAAAGCTTGGCAACCGCATAGGGCGAGCGCGGATAGAAGGGCGTCGTCTCGCTCTGCATTTCCTCCTGGATCAGGCCGTACATCTCGGAGGAAGACGCCTGATAGAAACGCGACCCCGGCGAGATCAGTCGTACCGCTTCCAGGATGTTGCCTGCACCGAGCCCCGTGACGCTCCCAGTCAGCAGCGGTTGCTGCCAGGAAGCCTTGACGAAAGACTGTGCCGCTAGATTGTAGACCTCGTCCGGCTTCACATCCGCAACGATGCGCAACAAGCTCGACAGATCGGTCAGATCGCCGTCGATCAATTCGACATCGTTCTGGATACCTAGCCAGCGCAGCCTGATATTGCTGATTTCGGCCGTGCTCGAACGCCGCATCAGCCCACAGACGCGATATCCCTTGCCGAGCAGAAGTTGCGACAGATAAGCCCCGTCCTGGCCCGAAATGCCGGTGATCAAAGCAGTCTTGCGCACCATGTCTTTAGCCAGTCCTCATTATGAATGGTCGCGATCGGCGCGAAGTGATTTTCATCAGCGTCTGTCGAGGTCTTCGTAGGAAAAATATCGCCTTCTCCTGATCTGGTTCATGAGGTGGCAATCAAGTGCGGAGCGCCCCCCTCACCGAGCAGCGCAATGAACCGCCTCGGGAAAATTCGCGCCGAGCGACCCCAGCCGTGATCCTGCCACCCTGTGTGATCGAGCCATGCTTCATCATGCGCCGCGAACCAAGCCTCGCACTTTCTCCACCGCCTCGCTGGTGGCGAAGCTCAAACCAAAAGTCAACTACAACAAAGGAGATCTATAGTCTTGCAATCCGGCTAAACTCGCCCCCCCATTGAGAAGGGCCATGCTGGTTAGCCCGCGCTGCTCTCTATCTGTACAGCCAAGATGCCTTCGCCTATATCTCCTCCTATGGGAGCGATCCGCATCTCAAGCCTGCAATAGGAGAATATGCCATTTGCACCGGCAGCTATGGTTGTTCGGCGTGAGCGCTGACTTTGGCTAGCGCGATGCCGGCCGAATTCCTCAATTCCCTGCGAACGAACGCTCGAACGTTCTCCGCACTCAGCACCCGCTTCATTATCGGCAGGTATGGGCGGAACGATTTGGGATTCGTCTGGATGTTCGTGGAGCCCGCCCTCCTCTGCATCGGCGTCATGCTGATGTGGTCGTACACTGGCGGGCACGACAGTCACGGAATTGGCCTCTTATCGATGGTCTTCACAGGCTACATGCCTCTGACGCTGTGGCGGCACGTATCAAACTCAGGTGGGCATATTTATCGATCGGCAAAAGAAATATTAATCCACAAGAATATTACATATATAGATGTGCTGTTAACAAGAGTAGGTCTTGAATTTCTTTCGGTATCGACCGCGACTCTTATGATTTATACTGCTCTTTTTGCGTTTGAGATAGTTCCACCGATCTACGATTTGGAAAAATTGCTGCATGGCTGGTTTTTAATGGGAGGGATGGCCTTCGGGTTTGCAACAATCTTGGCAGCCGCGAGCGAGCATTTTGAGATGGTGGAGAAATTTGTCGCACCCGTCCAGTATATTACACTTCCGATCTCCGGGTGCTTTTTTCTCTTGGACTGGATGCCATCCTCGGCCAGAGATATTCTTGTCTACGTTCCGATCGTGCATGCGTTTGAGCTTTTTCGAGCCGGCTTTTTCGGGCCGATCGTGATCACCTACGCTTCTCCCGGCTACGCGTGGATTTTTGCCGTCGTCACAATCGGATTGGGCTTTAAGTACTTCGAAGTCGTCAGGGATCGAATTGAGTAAATAAGTGCGCCGGCGCGGATAAAATTTGCCGCCGGGCAACGCGACCGAGCCCAAGGCGGGTTGGGCGCGACGACACTGGAAAATTGATTGTTTCGATGTCGAAAACGGACGCGTCGTGCTGCGTCGATTTGGCTGCTATAGGCCTTAGAGCGCCCTGATCGATACGCTAGGAGTTAGCCAACCTGTTGGCGAGCGAGCTGCAGTGCTCTAGTGATCCGGCTGGTGAAAGCAGAGTCGTTCCGACCCTGTGCGGTGTATCGATTGTCGCGGGCCATGCCGAAATGCAACTTTTCTCGACGAGAGCACGGATTCGGTTTTTATCGGCCGCCAGCGATCGTTGAGCATAGGGCATCAGAGGAATTCGTTCCCTGCCATCCTCAGCCTCTCGCGCGAGATCCCAACTTTGTTCAGATGATAATCGGCGCGCGCCGTAGCCTGATCGAAGGATGGCCGGCCAGCTCTTACAGCTCCGGCATCGACAGCTTCCGCATCCTTCGTCGGCAGATCGTGTTAGTGAACAGCCCCGAACACGTCCGCTACGTCGTGGTCACTCGCCACGCCAACTTCGAGCGCAAGAGCCCCCAAATGCGGCGCGCGCTTGAAGCCCTGCTTGGCGATGGCCTCTTCATTAGCGACGGCGAGACCTGGAAGAAGCGCCGCCCCCTTGTTGCCGACATCGTCCACAAACGCCGTTTGCCGGAATTCGGGCAGACCATGGAGGACGCGGCGCTCGCGGTCGCCGCCGAGTGGGCCGCCC
The DNA here is from genome assembly GCF_056395485.1 of Allobosea sp. 10L417. Taxonomy (NCBI): domain Bacteria; kingdom Pseudomonadati; phylum Pseudomonadota; class Alphaproteobacteria; order Hyphomicrobiales; family Alloboseaceae; genus Allobosea; species Allobosea sp. 10L417. The sequence continues at coordinate 1,240,686 of NZ_JBFTJP010000001.1, read as the reverse complement.
TGCCTGCCGATGCTGAAGTCGAACTCACCGAGGAAATGGGGCGCCTGACCGCCGCGATCATCTCGCGGGCGGTCTTCGGCAACAATATCGCGCGCGAAGCCGCCCAACAGGTCATCGACGGCTTCAGTGTCTATCAGCGCCATGCCGACTCCTTCAATCTCGGTTATTTCCTGGGGGCGGACAAGGGTTGGCCGCCCTTCGGCGGCAAGCGCCGGCGCCGGGCCATCGCGATGGTTCACGGCGTCGTCGAGAACGTCATCAACGCCCATCTCGCCGGCGAGGGTGATGCCGGCTCGATGGTCGACCTGTTGATTCGCCGCAACCAGAAGAGCGGCGGAGAAGCGCTGGATATCACGGCGCTGCGCAACGAGGCCGCGACGATCTTCATGGCCGGGCATGAGACCACCGCGACGACGCTGAGCTGGGCCTGGTATCTGCTGGCCAATGCGGCCTGGGTCAGACAGAGCGTCCATGACGAGATTGCCGCGGTCTGCGGCAGCCGGGCGCCGACGCTCGCCGATCTCCCGCAATTGCGCTGGTGCCGCGCGGTGATCCAGGAAACGCTGCGCCTCTACCCGCCGGTTCCGCTACTGCCGAGGCAGGCGCGCGAGGCCGATCGCATCGGGCATATCGACGTCGAGAAATCCGCTCTCGTCATGATCGCCCCATGGCTGCTGCACCGTTCCGCCGATCTCTGGGAGAAGCCGAATCATTTCCTGCCGGAACGCTTCCTGTCCGGCGCCCGGATCGATCCGTTCGCCTATATTCCCTTCGCGGTCGGCCCGCGCATCTGCCCCGGCATGAATTTCGGGCTGGACGAGGCGACGCTGTGCCTAGCAATCCTCGCCCAGCGCTTCGAGGTGCTGCCGCGGGACGGTTACAAGGTCGAGCCCGTCTGTCGCTTGACCCTGCGCCCCAAGGGTGGTCTGCCCGCCAGCGTGGTTGCGCGCGCACCGCGGCACATGACCTGATGGGACGAAACCGCTATGCAGGCCCTTGAGAGAGTGCTGCACCACGCCTTGCGGCGGCTGCCGATCCCGCTTGTATCGAATCTCGGCGCCCGGTTGGCTTGGCTCAAGATCCGCTTCATCGACCCTGATGTCACCCGCAAAGCCCGCGCCAATATCAGGCACCATTTTCCGGCCATGCCCGAAGCGGAGGCCGACAAGCTCGCATGGCGTTTCGTCGAGAATGTCGGACGGCTGATGGCGGAATTTTCTATCGTCCATCGTTTCGCCGCGGCCGAGCGGATGGAACTCGTCGGCGCGGATGTCGCCCGAGCGGATATCGGAAAGATTCCGACCATCGCGCTGTGCCTGCACCTCGGCAATTGGGAGGTCCTGGCGTCCGCATTGCAGACTATCGGTGTTCCGATCGCGTCGATCTCGGAAATTCCGGACAACGCCGCGCATCGCGACATCGCCGAGGCGACTCGCAGCGCCTTCGATGTCAACGTACTCCCGCCGGACCGAAATGGAGCGCTCCGCGCGCTCTCTATCCTGAAAGGCAATGGCGTCCTTGCCGTATTCCCGGACGAGAAACGCAACGGAACCATGATGGCGCCGCTCTTTGGCCGCCAGCCCCACCTCAAAGGCAATCTGGCTTTTGTAGCGAAGCTTGCGCGGCGCACCAGCGCGCAGATCATCGTGGCCTATTGCGAACGGGTCGGCGAGACGCGGTTTCGACTGCATTTCGAGCGGCCTTTCCATATGGATCCGGGTGTCGAAAACCCGCTCGCCGATGTCGCCTTCCTCAACGACAGGATCGAGCCGATTATCCTGCGCCATCTCGAGCAATGGTATTATCTGGACGACTCGATCGGGCCGGTCGCGTAGAGCCCCTCCGCCGCAACCGCTCGATCGGAGAACATCCTGTGCCAGCACCGCCTCCGCCGAAGATTGCCGTCATTTCCGGCGGCTCAAGCGGCATCGGTCTGGCTTGCGCGCGCATCCTCCTGGAGCGCGGCTACCGCGTCATCCTGCTGGCACGCGACATGGACCGACTGCTTGATGCCAAGACGCAGCTCGGCCCCAAGTGGGCTAATCTGATTGATCTTCTGCCTGTCGACGTGGCCGATGTCTCGGCTTCGCAAAGTGCGATCGCTGAGATCGAGGCTCGCCACGGCCGTATCGACTGGCTCATCACATGCGCGGGGATCGTCGAGCCGGGATTGTTTCGTGATCTCGATCTCGCCGCCCATCGCGTGCAGATGGAAACGAACTATTTCGGGACGCTTCACCTGATCCAGGTCGCCGTTCCGCTCATGCGCGGCAATGGCGGCCGGATCACGCTGGTGTCGTCTGGCGCGGCCTTCATTGGCATCGCCGGTTATAGCGGCTATGCGCCAGGCAAGTTCGCAGTCAGGGCACTCGCGGAAATCCTGCGCCTGGAACTTGCAGCCGACCGCATCGCCGTCAGCGTCGCCTGTCCGCCCGACACCGAAACGCCGCAGCTGGCGAATGAGAGGTTGAAGCGGCCCGCGGTGACCCGCCTGATCTCCGAGCAAGGCGGCGTGATGACCGCCGAGCGTGTGGCCGAGCGGATCATCGAGAAGGCTGAGAAGGGAGTGTTCCTGCTGGCGCCGTCGAAAACGATGGCGCTACTGGCCTGGTTTCACAGCCTGTACAGACCGCTGCTCGTCTGGCAGCAACAGCGCCTGCTCAAACGCAGCCCGGATCGTAAGACGTGAGAGTAGCAATTTCGCCTCATCGACCGCATCGTAAACCTGCTGCCGCCCAGATCAGGCCATGATCTATATCTGCTACGGCATCACGAAATCGGCGAGCACCTTCCTCTATCAGATGACAGAGGAGGTCTTCCGGGCTGCCGGACGGCCGGTCGTCCGGCTGGGCGCGCCATTCCGGAAGTCGGATTCGGTCGAGAACTACTTCAACTTCATCGATCACGATCTTCTAGGCGAGATCGAGCGCCATGTCGGCGGAGGCGACATTGTCCTCAAAACGCACGGGCCACCTCGCGGCGAGGTCGCAAACCACGTGGCAGCGGGGAAAGTCCTGGCGAGTGCTTCGATCAGGGATCCGCGCGAGATCGCGCTCTCGATGATCGATCACGGTGCCCGCTCCCGGCGCTGGCGAAACAAGCCGTTCTCGGAGTTCCTGACTGTCGCCGACACGCTGAACTCGCTCGACATCCAGCTCGGTTGCTTCCGGGAGTGGGCCGTCGTCGAGCCCGTCAAGATCTTCACCTACAACGAGATCTGCTACGACAGCGCTGCCGTGATCCGCGCCATTGCGAACCAGATCGGCGCAGCCATCGGCGCCGAGAACGTTCTTGCGAAATTCAGCGACAAGGGTGTCATCGGCCAGTTCAGCAAGGGCAAGGCGCTGCGCTATTCGGAGATGAGTCCCGGCGATCAGGCGGTCTTTCTTGAGCGCTATTCCGAGCTCTACGCCTGCTATGCATTCGACACCGACAAGGCCCGCAGCGTTGCCTCGGAGCAATCATCGCTCAAGCTGCGGGCATCAGGCGAGCTCGCCCAGCACATCACCAATCTCAGACGCCGCTTCGGCATCTGAGAACAGATCCGGAGCGCAGAACATTATAAAGCGCTGTCAGCCGAGGACGCGGTCGTAGACCGCTTTCATCCGCTCGGCATAGAGCGCGGGCGAGAAGAACTCGGCCCGCTTGCGCCCTCTGCTCACGAGTTCCGCTCGCAGATCATCGTCGGCATCGAGCGTTCGGATCGCATCGCGAATCTCCTCAATCTTGTAGGGATTGACCAGCATCGACGCGTCGCCGGCGACCTCCGGCATCGAACTCGTATTCGATGTGATCGTCGGCGTCCCCAGCAACATGGCCTCGAGGATAGGCAGACCGAAGCCCTCGTAAAGCGAGGGAAACAGAACCGCCCGCGCGCCCCGGATCAAGGACATAAGAGAAGCCAGCGGCACATAAGGCAAGCGCTGGACGCGACGCTCCGGCTTGATATGCGAACCGTCGAAGCGCCAGCTCAGCAGCCGCTCGTCCTTCAACGTCTCAAGATCCTGCTCGTATTGCCAGCCCAAACCGCCGACCAGGACGAGCGGCCGCGTCGACCCGGAGGCGGCATAGGCCTCGACCAAACGCGAGATGTTCTTCTTGGGCTCGACAGCGCCCAGGAACAGAAAGTAATCCCGGAACGAGAGGCCATATCGATTTTCGACATCGCGTGCCGCATCCTCGTCCGAGCTCGAAATCGACGCTTCGCTGACGGAGACGGATTGCCAGGTGTTGGTGATCCTCTCGTCGGGAATATCGAAAAATTCCTGGACATCACGACGCGTGAATTCCGAAACCGTCACGATATGATCGGCTTTCTCGACGATATGCCTGATCATATTGTAAAAATACTTCTTCTTATCCAGCGTGGCGTAAGGAAGCCGAAGCGGAACGATATCGTGGATCGTGTAGATGTTGGCCGCGCCCTTGACGAAAGCAGGCGTCGGTCGCGTCACATGGAACAGGTCGTGGCGCCCCTCCGGCTTCACCTCCATCCGGCGGCCGAACCTGTTGAAATGGAGAAAGGACCGCTCCCAGAGCCGGACCGATCCGTGCATCGGATGGCGGCGCTCCGCCGCCCTGCCCGAACCGGGATCGAGCACCATGTGCGGCGCTGGCAGGCGCTGCGCCCGCAAGCCGGCCGGCGCCCCGATCGTCCAGTCGATCGCACGGCCGAGCATCTTCACGGGATCAATCGCCTTTGGATCGATCGCATCGTTGAGAACCACTTCCGAGAGGAGGGCTTCGCGTCGATTGACGCTGCGCTCGATCCCGACCAGCAGCTCGACATCATGCCCGAGGCCCGTTGCAGTGCTGGCGAGGTTGCGTGCGTAGGTGGCGATGCCGGTGCCCTGCTTCAGCGTCATCGCATGGGCTTCCAGAAGGATATTCTTCGACACCGGCTCCATCTTTCCTGATGCTGTTCGCGATGGCCCGCCGTAGCGGTGTCTCGCCTGACGCGGGACCAAGCCTCGCGGTTCCTATGATTGGCGGACAGGGCGTGAGGCCACGTCCTATCGACGCAGAATCTCGTTCAGCGAGACGTCACCCAGGGCCTTCACCTCACGGACAAGACAATCGACGGCGTCATCGATCTGGGCGTCGCTATGTGTCGCATTGATGAAGAAGCGCAGCCGCGCCGCCTTTTCGGGCACACCGGGCGGCACGATCGGGAAGGCGTTGACGCCTTGTTCCAGCAGCCGCTCGGCCAGCATGACGGTGGGAACCGTCTCCCCGATCACGACCGGAACGACGCCGAAGCCCCAGCTTTCGCCCGTATCGAGCCCGGCCGCGCGAGCCCGCTCCCGGAAGCGTTGCGACTGACGCTGCAGATGAAGCACGCGTTCGGGCTCGCGCACCATCAGATCGAGCGCGACAGTGGCGGCGACAGCGTTCGTCGCGGGCATGCCCACGCTGTAGACGAAGCCCGGCGCCTGGTGCTTGAGAAGGTCGACGACAGCGGCGCCGCCTGCGACATAGCCGCCACAGCTGACCAGAGATTTCGACAGCGTGCCGAGCCAGAGGTCGACGCCCTCCGGCGCGACGGACTGATGCTCGAAGATGCCGCGCCCGGTCGGCCCGAGGACACCGAGGCCATGCGCATCGTCGATCATCAACCAGGCCGAGAAATCCGTCTTGATCTCGATCAGGCGCGCCAGTTCGGGACCGTCGCCATCCATCGAGAACAAGCCCTCGCTGACGATCAGAACCCGCTCGAAACGATGCCGCTCAGCCGCGAGCATGGCTTCGAGCGCGTCGAGATCATTGTGGGGAAACAGCCTGCGGGCGCAGCCGGCCAGCTGAGCCCCGACCACGACGCAGTTATGGATCAGCGCGTCATGGACGATGAGATCCTTCGGTCCCATCAGCGTCGCAATCGACGATACCGCCCCCGCGTGGCCGGAGACGAAGGCGATGCAGTCCTGAGTCTGGTAATTGCGAGCAAGCGCCTGCTCGAGATCACGATGCACCCGGCGTTCGCCGGCTGTAATCCGGCTGGCCGACACGGAACTGCCGTACTCCGCGACAGCCTTTGAAACCGCCTCCGTAATCTCGGGATGCCCGTTCAATCCGAGATAATCATAGGAGGCGAAGTTGGTGACGGGCCTGCCCTCGACCACCGATGTCGCCCCGGCGCGAACCTCGTGCAGGCGATAATAGGGGTTTTGCAGCTTGGCGAAGTCGGCAAAGCTCCGCTGGAACTTCATCTGCTGGTACAGCGGATGATCCTCGAAGGCGGTGCTGGTGCGGGTCTGCGGCCGTGAAGCCCGCGCAGCCGGCGCCGGTATGGCGCGCGGGGCCTCGTCCATCCGCGCCAGGAGACTGGCCAGCGCGCCATCGGAGAGAGGAGAGCTTTCGTCGTTCATTCGGCCCCACCATGGCTGGCGCGGCGGACCATCGCCTCGACCTGGCTCGCTTGCTCGGGCGAGAGATCCATCTTCGAATGCACGTTGGCCAATCTGATGATGGTTGCCTGCATATTCTCGGCTGGAGCCTGCTCGACTTCCTCTTCGGCTTGATCGAGCTGATCGACGATCGTGCCAGCCATGTCCAGGAGGCTGCGATCGCCGGCGCCGACCACCGCGATCTGAACGCCGATGGCTTCCTCAAGCGCCATATGGAGTTCCAAAGCCATCAGCGAGTCCAAACCGAGATCCGCAAGCGGCCGGGTCAGATCGACCTTGACTTCCGCCATGCGCAGGATCTCCGCCACCTCACGGCGCAGGACACCGGTGACGATGCCGATGGCCTCTTCGCGGCTCTTCCCGCGCAAGGTCGAGCCCAAATCCTCGGCATGGACCGCCCGCACCTCGCCACCGGGGTGACCGAGATCGATGAAGGCCGCGCTCTTGAGCAGGTTCAGCTTGTCGGAGCCGCCACCCGGCGAGATTCCGGCGAAGAACTGCACGGGATCGGCAGCGTTGCCGAGGCTCAGGAGCCGGCCCAGATGCGCCAGCGCCTCGAACGAGCGCATGGGCACGACGCCGGTCGTCCGCCGCAGGCGCTGCCCGAGTTGCTTGTCCCGGGCGATGAGGCCGACATCGGAGATGGCGCCCCAACCGATGGCGAGGCCCGGCTTCCCCTCACGGCGGCGGCCGCGCATGAACCCTTCGAGGAAGCCGTTTGCGGCGACATAGGCCCCCTGCCCGGGGCTGCCGATCAGCGTCGTCGCCGACGAATAGGCCACGAAGACGTCGAGCGGTTGATCCTGAGTGGCCTTCGACAGGTTGATGATGCCGTCCACCTTGGTCCGCAGAACCGCCTCAAGGCGCTCCGCAGACAGATTGGCGATCAAACCGTCGTCGAGATGCACCGCCGCATGGATCACGCCCCGGACGGGTCCATGCTCACGCGCCAGCCGCTCAACGGCGGCCGCCACGGCAGGCCCGTCGCAAACGTCGAGCGCTTCGACGATGACCTGCGTACCGCCGGCCCGCATCTCGGCAAGCTGCGGCGCGAGGTTCTTGTCCACCTCGCCGCGACGGGACAGCAACGCGACATGCGATGCCCCCTTGCGCGCAAGCCATTGCGCCGTCGCGAAACCAAGCCCTGCCGTGCCGCCGATGACGAGATGGAGCCCCGGGCGGACCTTGTAGCTCATCGAGGCGAGGTCGGTCCGCGCGACGCGCGGCGGCCGGATCACGATCTTGCCGACATGCTCGGAGGCTTGCATGGTACGGAAGGCCGCGCCGACCTCGTAGGCGTCGAAGCTGCGATATGTCAGCGGCCGCAACCCTTGCTTCTGGAAAGCCTCGGACAGCTCCGCCATCATCCCGCGCACCAGTTCCGGATCGGCCGCGAGCAACTCGTCAAGGTCGATGCCGCTATAGGCGATGTTGCGCAGGAATGGCCTCAAAGCCAACTGGGTGTTGTCGAGGAAGTCCCGCTTTCCGAGTTCGAGGAAGCGCCCGAACGGCTTCAGCAGGCGGAAGCTCGCGAGCATTGCGGAGCCGGCCAGCGAGTTGAGCACGACATCGACGCTGCCGAACCGCTTGCGGATTTCGCCAGCGAAACGCTCCTGGCGCGAATCGAAGACTGCGTCCGCCCCGGCAGCGGACGCGATGGCACGGCGCGCCTCATTGCTTGCGGTCCCGAAGACGCGCGCGCCATGAAGCTTTGCGATCTGGATCGCCGCGAGGCCGACTCCGCCGGCCGCACCGTGAACCAGAACGTCGTCGCCGGCACGGATCCGGCCACGTTCGACCAGCGCATACCAGGCGGTCGAGAACGCGACGGGAATGGTCGCGGCAGCTTCGAGATCGAGCCCTTCCGGAACGGGGAAGAAATGCCAGTCGGGGCAGACGATATGGGAGGCGAAGGTGCCGGTGGCAAAGCCCATCACGGGGTCGCCCGGCCGTAGGCGCGTCACGCCCGGTCCAACCCGGCTCACCCTGCCCGCGCATTCGAAACCAAGCGCCGCGCGCGTCAGACCCGCACCGAGGAGATCGTCATCGAGAACGCCGAGTCCGACCATCACATCGCGATAGTTCAGGCCTGCGGCGACGACCTCGACCTCGATCTCGCCTGCTTGCGGGGCCAGGCGCGGTTTCCGCTGCCATTCGAAACCGTCGAGGCCGACGCCGTCGGCAAAGTGAAGCACGGCGCGCTCGTCGGGGCCGATCGGCGCCTCAAGTTCGATGCCGCGCCGAATGCGGCCGACCTCGATCCCATGGGGCGCGATCCGCAGCTCACGCTCGGCATTGTCGAAGGTCAGGATGTCGGCGAGGCCGGCTGCCGAATCAGAGCCCGAGAGGTCGACAAGACGCAGGTCGATCTCGGGGAACTCGTTGATGGCCACGCGCGTGAAGGCCCAGACACCGGCATCCTCGCCGACGCGTTCGGAATCGACCGCTTGGCCGCTCTCGGTCAGAACCACCATCCGGCGTGGCCGTTCCGCCGCAGCGAGCAGCTTCAACAATTCGGTCAAAATCTCGATGCGAGCAGAAAGTCTGCGGCCTAGCGCCGCATCCGAAATCTCGGGCGTGACGACGATCGTGGCTCGCTCGCCTTCCGGAAGCGTTTCGAGCCACGCGGAAAGCGTCTCGATCCGATCGCAATCGAAGATCTCGGCCACCAAACCATAGCGATCGTGGCTGTCGCCTGCGCCCGGCGCAGCCAGGATGGCGACATGTTCTGGCGCGACCTGCGGCCTGCTGGGAGCGGCGGCCCGGACCGTGAGCAGAACCAGCGTGCCGTCCGCGCTCTGGTGTTTTTCTATGGCGGTGGCGCGGGCCTCCTTTAGATGGCGCCGAGCCCCTTCCATCCCGCCATGCGCCGCACTTGCCTGATCCTGCCAAATGGAAGGCGTGGAGGCACCCAGAAGGAAGAACAGATGTGGATCTTCAACGGGGCTCGCCAAAAGGACTGGCGCTTCGCCAACAAGCAGATCCATCGCACCGCGTATCGCCGCTTTGTTGCTCGCCCATAGCGGCGAAAGCGGCATGTCGAAGCCGATGAGAGCATCGAAGCGTGCGGGGGCGGACTTTTCGACGCCATCAAGGATGAGCATGTCGAACAGGCTGCCGGCCCCGGGCCAATGTCTCTGTTCGTCGGCTCTCGCCGCGTTCGCAACGGCGACTGTGACCCGTGCACGACCGGCTTGGACCGCCTCCGCCAGAGCCTCGGCAAGCCCGCTATTCCAATCGCCGGCGACGAGCAAGCGCAGGGGCCTGCCGGCGGCCACGCTCCAGGCGGTGAGCGTGCTCCTCACCCCATTCCGCATTGCTGCGGAAAGCCCGAGCAAGCTCCAGTGATCATGGGCGAAGCCGGCCGGACGCGCCTCGACCTCCCCCGTACGCAGGAACGGACCCGCATGGCTCAGCGCCTGGGCGGCCAAGCGCAGCTCACGGTTTGCGGCCGGAACCCGCTGCAGCAGCGTGCCCAGCAAGGTTTCGGGCGAGGGCAGCGCGAAAGTCGCCGACAGCCGCGTGCCGTCCTCCGCGCTGTCCAAGCCGCCGGCCATTGCCAGCACATCCCGGGCCAACCCGAAAAGCGGCTGGGCCACCGGCGGAACTGTGCCGTCGACGACGACACTCTCGAAGCTGTCGCCGCGTTCGGGCGACAGCAGATCGCGGCAAAGCCTCTGCGCCAGCGAAATGGTGAAGGCCTTCAGCAGGAGGGAAAGCTGCTTCGTTTCACCGGGCTGGCCGCTGTCGGCATCCGGCAAATCGTCCGCGACGTCCGGCAAGACCACCGGCGCGATCGACAGAAGCTCTTGCCGGAATGTCCGCTCGATCATGAACGGCTTGACCAGATGGACCGAGCGCAGGACGGCGGCCTCGATCGCCGCGACAAGCACTCCATCCTCACCCAGCAGGATGACCGAGAGCGTCTTGAAGCGGTCGGTCTCCCGCGACAGCTTCGTCACCGAACGCGTTATCTTCGTCGCCGGCTTCCAGACGCGGATGCGGCGAAAACGGATCGGAAGATGCGCCTTGCGCTCGCCGTCGCGTTGCGGGCGCGCGAGGAACAGCCCGTGGAAGCTGCCGTCCAGCGAGATCGGGTGAAGCACATGCGAATCGTCGAAGGCGCCGGTGCCGCCTTGGGGCACCGACAGGCGGCTCTCGCCGACGGTCTCGTCCCGCAGCGTCGAGAGCACGGCCCGGAAGGCCGGGCCGTAGTCCAGGCCGGCGCGTTCGGCCGCCGAATAGATCTCAGTGGCCTCGCTGAATATCGGGTCTTCGACCTCGGGGATCTCAGGCACTTGCGCCGCCGCGGCAGGCCGCAGCGGTTCCAGCGTTCCACGGGCATGCAGGATCCAGTCCCCGCCGGCGAAACGACGCCTGCTCCAGACCTCGATCGAGCCTGTATGCTCGAAATAGCGTGTCGAAATCTCGCGTGTCTCGTCATCGGCGAAAGTCATCGCCTTGGTGATGTCGAATTCCACGATCTCCAGCGGCACGGCACCGAACAATTCGCGGCCGGCCGCAAGAGCGAGCTCGATCAGCCCTGCCGCCGGCATGACCACGCCGCCGTCGACACGATGGTCGTCGAGATAGGGCAACAAGACGGGATCGAGCAGATTGCGCCATTCCGGAGAGCCATCCGAGAGACGCGCCCCGAGCAGTGGATGCAAGGGCACGCTTGCGATCAGGCGGCCATGAGCGCTGATCGCTTCGTTCGTTCCCTCGAAATGATACTGTTCGGGCTGGAAGGGATAGGGCGGCAGATCTTCGATCTTGGCCGGAGCGTCGCCGAAAACGGCCCGCTGCTCGTGAACGATGCCATTGACAGCAAGACGAGCGACCACCGCGCAGACCGGATCCCGATCCATCGCGTCGTTGGTCGACAGGGTCGACAACACGGGACCCTGGATTTCCGCCGCCTTCAGAATATCGGAGATCGGGCCGACGAGGATGGCTCGCGGCGAGATTTCGATGAAAGCCGCATCGGAATGCGCCGCCAGTGCCGTCTCGACCGCTTCGCCGAAGCGGACGGGGCGGCGGATATTGTGCCACCAATAGAACTCGTCCAACTCCTCGCGCGCCAGCGCGCGGCCGGTTACGGTCGAATAGAAGGGCGTGTGCGATTGCTGGGCAACGATCCCGCCGAGATCGCGCACAAGGGGCTCGCGGACGACATCGAGCGCGCGGGAATGGAACGGATAGTCCACATGCAGCGGGACGCAGGCGATTCGGCTCTTGCGCGCCACCCGCGCCAGCATCTCGAGTTGGCCGGCAGGCCCGGACACCGTCGTCGACGTGGCGCTGTTATAGGCGGCGATATCGACCTCATCCGCGCCGGATTGCCGCAACAGGTCCTCGACATTCGAAGAGTTGCTCGCCAGGACCAGCATGCGGCCCTTGCCGCGCACAGCCTCCTGGTGCCGGCTGCGCTTGTGCATGACCTGCAGGGCGTCGTTCCGGGAGATCAGCCCGCAACACTCCGCTGCCGCGATCTCTCCGACACTGTGACCGAGGACACCGGCGGGACGTATGCCGTATTCGGCCAGAACGGCTGCGAGGGCCGATTGCACGGCGAAGATCAGCGGTTGGGCGATCGAGGTTTGCTCGAGTTGCTCGGGCGAGACACCGTCCCGCAGGCAGTCGGCAATCGACCAGCCGGCGATCTCTGCGTAGAGGCGGTCGATCTCGTCGATCTCACGCCGAAAGGACGCGTTGCTACGATAGGCAGCGACGCCCATCTGTCCGAACTGGGCACCGTTCCCGCTGAAGACGAAGACGGCGTCGCGGACCGCGCCATGGACCACGGCTGTCGAGGCACGGGCTTGCACATCGGAGCCTTGCCCGAAGGCGCGCAGGGTGTTGGCCACATCCGCCGCGGCAATTGCCCCGCCAGCAAGCGGAATGGCCATGCGATGCGGCAATACCTCGCGCTGATATGCCAGAGCGCCGGCCACATGGGCACTCGTTTGGCCGCCCGAAATCGTCTCCGCGATTTGCAGCGAGCGAGTCTTCAGCGCGTCCGCTGTGCTGGCTGAGACCAGCAGCACTTCGGCGGAGCGTGAGGGCGGCTTGTGCGCTTCGGCGGCCTCATTGCTTCGTGCCGCGCGCAGGATGGCATGGCCATTCGTCCCGCCGAAGCCATAGTTGCAGATGCCGGCGAAGAGCTCCCGGCCATCGGATCGCAGCGCAAGCGGCTGGGTGACGGGCGAGAGGTTGAGGTCATCGAAGGCGATGGCCGTGTTCCGCTCTTCCGCGAACAGCGAGCGGGGAACGACGCGATGCTCCAGCGCGAGGCTCGCCTTCAACAAACTCGCGAGGCCCGAGGCAGCCTCGAGATGGCCGATATTGGATTTGACCGAACCGATCGGCAGAGGGCTCGCCCGGCACTGCCCCAATGCTTGGCCGATAGCCGCAGCCTCGATGGGGTCGCCGATCTTCGTCCCCGTTCCGTGCGCCTCGACAAAGGCGAGTGCATCAGCGTCGAGCCCCGCCGACCGGTAGATCGTCTCGATCAAATGCTGCTGAGATTCCGTTGAGGGCAGCGAGATGCCATTGGTCCGGCCGTCCGCATTTGTACCGGCGGCGACGACCACGCTGCGGATCCTGCGCCCGGCGGCGACCGCGTCGGGCTCCCGTTGCAGCACCAGCACCACCGCCCCTTCGGAGCGCACGTAACCGTCCGCAGCTTCCGAGAACGGCCGGCACAACCCGGTCGGCGAAAGCATGCGGGCTTGCGAGAAGCCAATGAAGGGAACCGGCGAAAGCAGCATGTTCACGCCGCCGACGATCGCCACCTCGATCTCCCCGGCCCGCAGAGCTGCGACAGCTTGCGACAGGGCCACGAACGAAGACGAACACGCCGCGTCTGCAGTGAAACTCGGCCCCTTCAGGTCAAAGACGTAGGATAGCCGGTTGGCGAGAATCGACAGGGCATTGCCCGTCATGAAGTGGCTGCCGATGACGGCCGGATCGAACGCGCCGACATTCTGATAATCGGCAAGCGAGGCGCCGACATAGACGCCGATATTGCGCCCTGCCAGCGCTGACGGAGGCAATCCGGCATCCTCGCAGGCTCGCCAGGTCGCGGTCAGCAGCAGGCGCTGCTGCGGGTCCATCTGCTGCGCCTCACGCGGCGAAATATTGAACGGCGCCGGATCGAACCCAAAGGCATCGTCGAGATACCCTCCGGCGAAAGTATAGGAGAAGCCAGGAGCGGGGTCGCCCGGACGAAGGAACCGCTCGATGTTCCAGCGGCCGTGCGGCCTTGGCGCGACGACGTTTCGGCCGGACTGCAGCAGTTCCCAGAATGATGCGAGCGAATTCGCGCCGGGCAGGATGCACGATGCGCCGATGATGGCGGCTTCGGCGACGGTAGACTGCTTTCGAAACGACATAGACTTCAGCAATCTCGACGATCCCGTGCGATCAGCGCAGGTATATTGCGGCACAGTCATGCCGCCACACCCGACCTGCTGATAAGGGGCACTCGCGCAAATTACAATACGACCTAAACTTCAGATTGCGCCGCCAGCCTCGATCTTATGGACAAACTGTGAAAGCGCCGCGAAGTAATCGGACCAGGTGAAACTGGCATAGCCCGGAGAAGGAGCCAGGCGGCGTGGCTCGGCCGATATGAGCGACGTAACGGCAGCTTCCCAGCCCAGGCCATCGATCGGATCGACGAAGACCGTTTCAGGATGCCCCACTTCGCGATGTGCGGGGATGTCGGAGGCAATGACGGGCGTGCCGACCGCTGCGGCTTCGACCACAGGCAGCCCAAATCCCTCGATGAAGGACGGCATCAGCAATGCGCGCGCACCGCTGATGACGCGCTTGAGCGCTGGCGTAGACAGGCCGTGGAGCACATGAATCTGCGCGCTTACATCACCTGAGCGCCGCAGCCGATCGAGGATCAGGTCGCCTTGCCAGCCCTTGGCTCCCGCGATCACGAGGTGGGGCGTATTCGGCCCGAGACGGCGATGCAAGCGCTTCCAGACCTCCAGAAGCATCAGATGGTTTTTTCGCAGTTCTATCGCGCCGCAGACCACGAAATATGGGATGGAGGCGAGCGTCGGGTCTGGGTCAGGCGGATGACGGAAGATCGACGGAACCGGCAAAGGCAGTGCGAGCGTGGGCAGCGCCTTGACGCCTCGGCGCTCCAACTCCACCGCGATCGCTTTCTGAGCAGCTCGGGTCGTGACGATCAGGCCAGCAGCGTAACGCGCCGTTTGATCGACCATGGTCGAATGAGCCTTGACCGCGCTCGGCGCTACGTATTCCGGCGTTTCAAGCGGGATGACATCGTGCAGCATGAAAAGAGGCCGGATATCCGGCCTCTTATTTAGCCAGCGAAGCAAGAGAGGTACAGCGAGGCCGACCTGGCCAACATTCAGGTACACGGTGTTTCGCTTGAGCGTTTTGGCCGCATCGTCACCGAAGCCGATACCGGTTGCCTTGATGAGCGAAGTCATCCGGGCTGTCATGGTGAAGGGACCGCTCGACGGAAGGTACCACGACGATTTTCCGGCTTGCATCGTCGGTGCGAGCGATGTCCAGGCGCCGTCGACCGCCGGCAGCTTGTTCTCGGCCCACAATTCCTCCAATCGGGCCAGGCCGCGCAGGACGCGCTCACGCGGAAAAACACGTGTGCCCCAGGCCGTCGGAAGGATGGCGCAGCAATCGTCCTTCTCATGCTCGAAGAAATAGCGCGCATAGGCGAGATCGACCCGGTCAATGCCGCGCGGGGTCAGGGACAGCGGCCCCAAGAAGAGTCGCGTGGCGTCATAGGCGATCGGCACGGAGGAATCCTACAGGGCTGGCTGAGTTCGATTGCCGATCGTTACGGTCTCAAAATATGTCGCCCCGAGCGGGCCACGATCCGACCTTGTGATGAAATACGGTTTATTCGCCGACGATGCTTGAAACCGGCAGCGTACTCGGCAATAGCTAGCTCCGCCATTCCATTCAACCAGCAAACGTCCTTGATACGCATCAATAACAGCCTTGTCGGCGCTGTCGAGCGGAAGGCGCTGGCTTGGCTCGTCAGGCGTGTGCCGGCGCGAATGACCCCCGATACTCTGACGGCTTTCGGCATCGTTGGCGCGGCTCTTACGCTGGTAAGTTATGTCCTCACCGCTTGGTCTGCCGGATTCTTGTGGCTGGCCTCTTTGGGCTTGGTGTTCCATTGGCTTGGCGATTCGCTCGACGGCAATCTCGCGCGTTTCAGGAAGATCGAGCGGCCGAAATACGGATACTTCCTCGATCAAACGATCGATGTCATCGGCAACCTGCTGATCTGCTTGGGAATGGGGCTCTCGCCCTACGTGCGGATGGACATCGCTCTGCTGGCGCTCGCTGGCTACCACGCGCTGTCGATCTATTCGCTGGTCAAGGCCTGTGTCTCGGGAGAGTTTCACGTTTCCCTGGTCGGCTGGGGGCCGACCGAAATGCGTTTGCTCATCATCCTGATGAACACGACGGTCTTCTTTTTTGGCGCGCCCGAATTCGTATTCGCCGGCTGGACCATGACGTGGTGCGACATCACCGTGTTGCTGATGGCGGCCGGCTTCTTCGCCGCCTTCATCCACCTGCTCGCGAGCTATGCGGCAGAACTCGCCCGCGAAGAACGCCGCAGTCATGACGAGGAGCCTCGGGCCCGCCGCCCGCATGCCCTCTAAGAGAACCATCGCCTTGGAAAGGTGCGAACGCGTGCCCGCTCATCCGTAATAGGCGATGTATTTCCGGAAATAGTCCTCCCAGGTAACCCATTCACCGCGAACGAGGTATTTCCGCCTGGCATCGGCCCATCCGATCTGCAGTGCAGCCGCGACCTTCGGATGGATCGGGACCTGCAAGCGGCGCAGGGAATCGAGCGAGCCGGGCAGCCAGAAATGGAGTGAAAGCCCGAGTTCCTTCGCGACCTGCCTGACCAGCATCTTCATGATGCGGCCGTTGGGATGAGCGGTCGTATAGAAGGTTTGCCTCTTCCTGAAATTCTCGAGGATATAGGCGCCGATTCCCGCCTCGAACTTCCGGTCCATATCCTCGAGACGGGCCTGCTCGAAGCGAAGCAGGCGATTAAAGTCGATGAGCCGATCGACCTCGAGCGTTTCATACGCTTTGAAGCGCTGCTCATGATCGGGGACCTCCCGCCGCAGGCGCGCCAGCAAGCCGTCGAAATAGGTGAACTCGAAATTCGGGAAGTCCCGATTGCGAGCCACCTTGTCGTCCGGCCCGTTGAACGCGTCGAACGGCCAGGGCGAGGCAAAGCGAACGCAAGGGTAACGCAGTGTCGGCAGGTCGCTCCGCACATGGGTGCGCAGCGGATATTGATCCCATTCCCGGATATCCTGGACGAGGAGCAGGTCGCACTCCTCCAGGTCCCGTTTGCCCTGCTCGTGCAGATTGGCCGGAAGCTCCATGTAGTGGTGCTTGACCGAAAAATGGCGCGAGAAGCCTGAATGGTAGCGAAGCGCCTCGGCCAGCAGATTGCCCTGACAGTTCCCAAAGATCACGATCTGCTTTTTGACCGACGTGGCGGCCGCAGCCCTCGCCCGTGCCGGCAAAATCGATGGAGCTATTTCCGCGGATAGCCGGCGCAGATCGAGCGAGCGGATGACGACATCCGCATTACGGAAGTGACGCAGCCGGATGTCGATCGTGCGCGGCACGCCCACATCGAGGCTCAGATCTTTCGCGATGGCGAATTCGAGCGAGACGCGGCCGGTTTCGAGTTCGCGCGCATCGAACTGAGCGCACCCCAGGACAATGCCGTCCCGGGTCCCGACGGCGATTTCGAGCGCCGGCTCCGACGCGCTCCGCATGCGCTTGAGCTCGCAGACGACATCGGCGCGATAGGTCCCGGCCGGAAGTCGCAGAATTGCAGAGCTGCGGCCCAGTTTCAGTCGAGTAATCGAAAAGGGCGAGAGACGAATGGCACCCGGAATGGGAAGGGTCCGCAACCGGCCGAGCAACCGCCACGGCGCGAGCGCGCTCGGCGAGCCGGCCAGCGGCTCGGCGGAGGCTTCGCGATGCAGCGTGACCGAAGCCATCGTCAAAAACGCATTGCCGAAATGGGTGAAGCGGAACTCGAAAGGGGCATCGGCACCGCTTTCTATGCTGAGCTCCCGCGGCACTTCGAAGGCCAAGCTCAGTTCGCCGCTGCGGAGCTCGGCCGCCGTGTAGTCGCGCCATGCGCGCAGGATTCGATTCTGCGCGATGACCTCGAGTCCCATGACGGGATGCTCGCCTTGTAGCGGCAGGCGCACGCGACACCGAAACGATATGCGGTATCGCCCCTCCTCCAGACGCAGGAAAGGACCATAGAGGAACGCCTGCGCCGGAATCAGAAGAACAACCGATACGGTACCATCGGACCAGCGCCTCGCCGGTTCGCGGACCTCCATCAGCGACAGGAGCGGCCGCGAATCACTGTTGCGGGCTTCCGGCGCGACCTCCTGCGTTGTCCTGACCTGCGCTAAAGCATCCATTCTCGGTTCCACCGGATCATGGCCGGGCCACGTGCCTCATTTGCCAAAGCGCGATGCGGCAACCAACACCGCCTGCCGGCCTTGCCCTGCTCTAGCATTCCTTGCGTCGACACGCAGCCGGCGCAGCAAGATTTTCGCGGTTGATCTGGCCGCGGCGCGTCTCCATAGAATAGCGATGGTGCTTTCATCTCGTTCGTGGGGCAAAAGAAACTTGAGGCGCTCTATCCCGCCTCTCGGATCGATGCCCGCGCTCGTTTTATAGATAGCTTTCAATGAGCCATTTCTCGTCTTTGGCAGAGGTCTTGCAGCATCAGGCAGCAAGACGGCCTGAGATCGCCGCGGTGACTGTCTATTCCGATCGCCCCGGCGATCGGCCAACACTGACCTTTGCCGAGCTCTGCACCCAAGCGGAGCATCTCGCACGGCAACTCGCAGCCGAAACGACGCCCGGCGACCGCGCTTTGCTCATTTTTCCGTCCTGCCTGGAATTCGTCGTCGCCTATTTCGCCTGCCTGATGGCCGGTGTCGTTGCCGTCCCGATGATGCCGCCGCGTCGCAACGCGAATCACGACGCCAGCGCGGCCATCATCGCTGACTGCGCACCGCGGCTGGCGCTGAGCCCTGCGTCCGATCCGGATCCGCGCGGGCTGCTGCGTCAGCGCCTGGCCGAACGGGGTATTCGCCACATGCTTGTCGCGCTGGCTCCCGAGCCTGCGTCGATCTGCACCCTGCGGCCTCACCCGACGAACCTGGCCTTCCTGCAATATACTTCAGGCTCGACCTCGTCGCCGAAGGGAGTGATGGTCAGCCACCGCAACCTGCTCGACAATCTGGCGATGATGCAGAGGCGCCTGGGCAACCATGCGGATTCGGCCCATGTCAGCTGGATTCCGCTCTATCACGACCTCGGTCTGATCATGAATTTGCTGCAGCCGATCTATCTCGGCGCGCCATGCGTTCTCATGACGCCATCGGGGTTCATGCACCGCCCGCTGAACTGGCTCAGGGCGATCCACGACCACCGCGCCGAGGTAGCCGCAGCTCCCAATTTCGCTTTCGATCTGTGCGTCGACCGGTTTCGGCCGGAGCAGATGGAAGGCGTCGACCTCAGCGGCTGGAAGGTCGCTCTCAACGGCGCCGAGCCGGTGCGCGCCGCGACGCTGGAACGTTTCAGCGCGACCTTCGCCGCCTATGGCTTCAAGGCGGAAGCGATGCGTCCGGCATACGGCCTGGCGGAGGCGACCTTGCTGGTGACCGCCGCCAAGAGAGGCGCCCTGCCACRCATACGTCAGGTGAGCGCGAAGGCGCTCAAAACCGCGCGCATCGCGTCCCCCGAAGATACCGAAGACAGCTGCCCGATCGTCAGCTGCGGTTCGCCTATGGACGGCTTATCCGTCCTCATCGTCGATCCGGCCACGCAACGTCCGTTACAGCCCGGTGAAATCGGTGAGATCTGGATCCGGGCCTCGAGTGTTGCCGGCGGCTATTGGCAGCGCGCCGAAGACAGCGAGCGCGTGTTTCGCGCGCAGCCTCAGGTGCCTGAAGACGAGGCCCCCGAGCAAGCCGGCGCCTGGTTGCGGACCGGGGACCTCGGGCATCTCGACGAGGACGGCGAGCTCTATGTTGTCGGCCGAATCAAGGACGTCATGATCGTCCGGGGCGTCAACCACTACCCTCAGGACATCGAGGCCACGGTTGCCGCCAGCCACCCTTCCCTGCGGCGGGATCATGGGGCAGCCTTCACCGTCACGGACGAACAGAACGTCGAGCGAATCGTCGTCGTCCAGGAAGTCGAGCGCAGCCAGCGTCGCACAGTCTCCGAGCCAGAGGTGTTTGCAGCGGTTCAATCGGCCGTGGTGAACAATCACGAGGTGGCCCTGCACAAGATCGTGCTGATCCGGACCGGCTCGCTGCCGAAGACGACGAGCGGAAAGGTTCAACGCAGCTTGGCTAAGCGTCGCTGGCTCGAAGGAACGCTCGAGCCATGGAACCTTCCGGAGCCGGTTGAGGATCGCAGCACCCTCACAGCTTGACGGCACCGGGCCGCGGCGGCATTCGGAGCGCGGACCCACGATCAATGCGACGGATCTCCATGCCGCCCGTTTCGGACATCGAACGCTTCTGCAGAGCCGGACTTGGGGTCATGCTCGACCGCGACGAGGCCGGGATTGAATCCTCGGCGACCTTCGCGAGCCTGGGCCTCGACTCCGCCGCCGCTGTTCATTTCGTCCTGGAAGTGGAGCAAGAATACGGTGTCGAGCTCTATCCTGGTGTGACACAAGATTACCCGACGATCGCGCAATTCGCGGAGTATCTCGGCACTTTGAAGCCAATCTAAATTGTGACCAGCCCTGAGCCTTCCAGCCTCGGCCGCTCGAGATGTACTTGTCTTTTCTTTGAGGCCGGCCTCGACGGCGCGGGGCATTGGCGATAATAGACCCTCTGCCGATAAACCGACGCGGCAAGACAAGCATTCTTGGGGATGGGCGAGCGCTGATGGCACACGCTTCGAACGCTGCCGGCGGCCAGCACATGGGGAATGCGGACGACATCATTCCGCGCGACATCCGCTTCGGAATTCTGGAGAACGCCCAGCGGCACTGGCTGGAAGACGACATTATCAAGACGGTGCTGATCGACGGTCTGTCGATCTTCCTGCCTGAGGGCGAGCGCTTTTTCATTCGCTCGCTGAAGCACTATGGCCCGAAGCTCCAGGATCGCGAACTCGCCGCCGAGATCAACGGCTATTCCGTGCAGGAAGCCTACCACACGCGCGAGCACGAGGAATACAACCGGGCCATGACGAAGCTCGGCTACGATGTCGAGAAGATGGAAAAGCCGATCCGCCAGGGCTTCGAGATCGTCAAGAATCCGCTGCATCGGCTGTCGATCACCTGCGCGATCGAGCACATGACCGCGACGCTGTCGACACTGACGCTGCGCCATCCTGAGCTGATGGACAAGGCAGCGCCGGCCTATCGGCGCCTTTGGATGTGGCACGCGCTCGAGGAACTCGAGCACAAGGCCGTGGCACTCGACGTGCTCAAGGCCGCAACGCCGGGGATGTCAAGCTGGCGGCGCTATATGGTCCGCGTCCTTGGAATGAACGGGACGCTCTTCCCCTTCCTCGTCCTCTTCCTGCGCAATGTCCCGATTTATGCCAAGACGGACGGGGTCAAGACCGGATTGCGCTTTTGGCTGCGCTTCTTCTGGGTGACGATGATCTATCCCGGCTACTGGCGGCGCTGCCTGCCGAATGTGCTGCGCTACTATATGCCGGGCTTTGATCCGCGTAACAGCGACGATCAGGAGTTGATGCGTAAGGGACGGGACTGGCTGGCAGCGAACCTCCCGCCGCCGCCCGGCGCGACAGCCTCACAACCGAGCGCCTGAGGCACAGCGCCCATGGCGAGCCCTGCTTTCTCCGGCCTGCTTGAAGCCATCGATCGGGGCGCCTTCCCCAGGACGCGCAAGTTGCTGTGGCGCGTGCTCTACAACATGTTGTCGCGGCGGTGGCGCGACGACGACTGGCGGTTCATGAACTACGGCTTCCTGCCGTCAGGCCCCGGCTTTCCGCTCGGCCCGGATGACGAAGCCGACCGCCCCTTCATCGGGCTCTACGCGCAAGCGGTCGCCGGGCTGCCGCTCGCCGGCGCGCGCGTTCTCGAGATCGGGTCCGGCCGCGGCGGCGGCGCCCGCTATGTCGCGCGCTATCACCAGCCTGCCTCGGTCACCGGGGTCGACTACTCGCCCGCGACCGTTCGGCTGGCGCGCCGTCTGAACGGGGACACCGCCAATCTGACTTTCGAGGTCGGCGATGCGGAAAAGCTGCCTTTCGCCGATGCCTCGATGGACGTCGTGGTCAATATCGAGTCCTCGCATTGCTACGGCGACGTCGCGGCGTTTGCGCGGGAGGTCGAACGTGTATTGGCGCCGGGCGGCTGGTTCACATTCGCCGACATGCGCGGCCGGAACGCCCTTCCCCAGTTGCGGGAGCATCTGACGATACCCAGCATGACTCTGCGCAGCGAAACAGATCTCTCGAAAGGCGTGATCGCAGCCCTCGACGCAGCGGAGCTACGCAAGCGGACGCGGATCGCCAAGATTCGCTTCATGCGAGGCTTTGTCGCGGAGTTCGCCGGCGCACAGGGTTCTGTGCTCTACCGGGAACTGAGCGAGGGCGGTGTGGTCTACATCGCGCAACGCTACCAGAAGAGCCCCTCTGCCACCTCCGGATCTTCGGCCGAGCCTTCAGCATAAAGTCGGCGCTCCGCAACGCGACCTGAAGCGGAGTCGAACTCAGCGCGATTTCGGAGAGCCTGGCTCGGCGGTCGCTGGTCCCTGCTCGGCCCCCTCGAAACTCTTCAGCGTGTCGTCATAGCGCGGATGCAGCGTTCCCATCAGGCGATCCCAGAACGAGAATGTGTGTCCGTAGTTGAACCTGAACGTGCCGTGATGCTGATCGTGGAACACGGTGCTGGCGAGCGGCCATGGCGCACGGCCAGCCGGTGAGGCGAAATGCTCGAAACCGGCATGGCCCAGCATCCCGCTCACCTGATCGTAGATCTTCTGCAGCACGAGCATCTGCCAGGGGATGGGCAGGACGAAGACGATGATCGCGTAATAGGCTTGGTTGAGGAGCGCTTCGCCGAAACTCTCGTGATGGTTGCTCCAGACCGTTGGCGCCACGCTCTTATGGTGAAGAGCGTGAAAGCGATAGAAGGCCCGGCTGTGTAGCAGCCGATGAACCCAATAAAACCAAGCGTCATAAAGAACGACCGACACCAGCAGTGTCAAAGGCCCCGACCACCATGTAAGTTCCAGCGGCACAAGCGACCAGCCTTGCCGCTGTGCGAAGAGACCGAACGCGAAACACGCCGACAAGGTGAGGATCGAAATCGGAGCTTGCCGCAACTCCTTCCATTTGCGGCGGTTGACCCGGTTCTTCTGAATGCGGCGTTCGGGATGCCGGGCATTCATGACCTCGAAGAAGAGGCCCGTCAGCAGCATCACCAGAATGACGGCACCCGCCACGAGACCAAGAAGGTACAGAAAGTCGATCGGGAGCGTCACAGTCCAGCCAATCTTCGAGCCTCGGCCTTTCGGGTTACGGATGCGCCTATATCGCTGCGTCCCCATCCAGATAAAGCAAGCGATCCTCATGATTGGTGGGGTCGAGGAGGCTTTCATCCGAAACCGGAACAACTTCCGCATCGTAGCCGAGGCATTGGAGCACGGGATAGGGACCGCGCAACAACGCGAGCAAGGCTTGTGGATCGCGGCAACGCCCGGGGTTGAACTCAAGCACGATGCGCGGCCGCCAGCGCGCGATGGTCTGTCTCAGCCCGACGACGATGTCCTCCTCGGCCCCTTCGGCATCGATCTTGAGGAAATCGACACGCGGAAACTCGCCCAGCAATGCGTCGAGGCTACGGATGGGGACCTCGACCAGCGCGGCATCATCATGAGCGGCGATGTCACCAACGAGCATCGCGTTCTTTGGCTCGCCCGCGGGCACGAAAAGGCGCCCTTCTCCCTCGTTCGCGCCGGCAGCGGCAGCCATGACGGTGCTGCAGCCGGCAAAACCGTTGAGCTCAAGGGTTCGCCGGAGCATCTCGACGACCGGCGGATTCGGCTCCACCGCCATCAAGCGACCCGTCGGGCCGACGAGATCGCTCATGAGCAGCGAATAATAGCCGAAATTCGCGCCAACATCGGCGACTTGCATGCCAGGCTCGACTAGACGGGCGATGAATTGCGTCAGCCACATCTCCCAATAGCCGTCGAGCATCACATGCGCAGCAAAGCCTCGATCGCGCGTATCGAGAAACGCCTTGTATCGCCCCAAAATGCGCGAGAGGACGACATGATCGCCGAGATAGGCGGTTTGCGTCGCCGCACGGCAGAGGCATTCAGTGTGATAACGATCCGGTCCCCGCAGTTCGTCCAGGGACAGGATGCTCCCGGGAACGATCGGCTTCGGCATTGGCAGATCGACCGGGAGCGGCATCTTCTTGTTCCTGATCAACCTGTCTGCTCCAACCGCTATCCCGACGCGCGCCCACCAATTCGCCGGCTTGACCGTGCTGCCCACTAGGTAGCGATACCCCGTTCAACCAACAAGCGCACGACACGGTCGGCGAGCTCGTCGGCCTCATACCGGCTGCTGTCAAGAACGAGATCCGGCGCGGCAGGACGCTCGTAGCTTGAACTTATGCCGGTGAAGTTTCGAATCTCGCCACGCCGCGCCTTGGCGTAGAGCCCCTTCGGGTCGCGATGCTCACAGGTCTCGAGAGGAGCATCGACGAAGAGCTCGAGGAAGGGTGTGCCTTCAAGACGCTCGCGAACCATCGCCCGGTCGGCTGCAAAGGGCGAGATGAAGCTGCACAACACGATCAGGCCTGCATCGACCATCAGCCCGGCGACCTCCGCGACGCGCCGTAGGTTTTCGACGCGATCCCCTTCGGTGAAGCCCAGATCGCGGTTCAACCCGAGTCGAATATTGTCACCGTCCAGCAGCATCGTCAGCTTGCGCCTGGCGTGCAGCTTGCGTTCGAGGGCATCGGCGATGGTCGATTTGCCGGCCCCGGACAGTCCCGTAAACCAGAGGACCGCGCCCTTCTGGTCGAGCAGGCCCTCGCGTGCTCGGCGATCGACCGTCAACTTCTGCGCGAACAGGTTACTCCCGCGATCAAGGGCGTTCCGGACCATGCCGGCGGCGACCGACTCACCAGTCACCCGGTCGATCAGCAGAAAGCTGCCGGTGGCGCGGCAATGGTCGTAGCTATCGAAAGCGATCAATCCAGGCGTCGCAAGGTGGCAGATTGCGATCTCATCGCGCGTGACTTCGGTCGCCGCCACCCGCAGCCCGCTGACGATATCGAGCTTGCCTCTGATCGCCGTCACAGTGACCGGGCTGGTGAAAGTCCCGAGACGCAGCTCATAGTCCCGGCCGGCGAACAGCGACCGCTCGCCAAACCAGATCACTTGCGCTGAAAAGTGATTGGAGCAGGCGGGAAGATCGGGATCCGTATGCAGCAGATCGCCGCGCCCGAGATCGGTTTCCGGGGTCAACGCGACGGCCACGGCAGCCCCGGGGCCAGCCTCGTCAACCGGCCCTTCTACTCCCACCAATCTTTCTACAACGGCTTCGGCCCCACTGACCGCGACCCGGACCCGTTCGCCCAGCGTCAGCGTCCCCGTTGCGATCGTACCCGTGTAGAGCCGCACGCCGTCCGACGTGCGGCTGACACCCTGGATCGGCAGGCGCAAGCCGCTGCTGCCATCATCCTGGATGATCTCGAGGCTTTCGAGATGCTCTAGGAGCGTGGCTCCTGCGTACCAACCCAAAGATCGGCTTGCGACGACGACGTTGTCGCCGCGGCGAGCGGATATCGGGATCGCAGCGACATCAAGTTTCAACTGCGCGGAGACCGGCGCGAACGTTTCGCAGATGCGACGAAAATGCTCTTGCGAGAACCCGACAGCGTCCATCTTGTTCACGGCGAGAACCACATGCCGGATGCCGAGAATGCTGCAGATGGCGGCATGCCGGAAAGTCTGCTGCTGCAGCCCGCGTATGGCATCGACCAGAATGATGCCGACCTCACTTTGCGAAGCCCCGGTGGCCATGTTGGCGGTGTACTGCTCGTGGCCCGGCGTGTCGGCGATGATGAAATCCCGGCGTGCCGTCGACATGTAGCGATAGGCAACGTCGATCGTGATGTTGCGCTCGCGCTCGGCCTCGAGCCCGTCCGTCAACAGGGAATAGTCGATTTCACCGTTGCTCGTCCCGTAGCGCCGCGAATCCGCAGCAAGCGCCACCAGTTGGTCATCGGGCACTGCCCCCGCTTCAAAAAGCAGGCGGCCGATGAGGGTCGACTTGCCGTCATCCACTGCACCGCATGTCAGGATGCGCAAAGCCGGCGGACGTTCACAGGGCCTTGCCGCTTCAGGCGAGCCGAACACCGCCTGATATGACGCAGAAATGGGATTCAAAAATAGCCCTCCCGCTTCTTAGCCTCCATCGAAGCAGCGCCGGCACCATCGATCAGCCGCCCATGCCGCTCCGAGGTGTTGGTCGCTGCAAGTTCAGCCACGACCTCCGCAACCGTTGCGGCCTCAGATTCCACCGCCCCGCAGAGGGGATAGCAACCCAGCGACCTGAAGCGGACGGATCGCAATTCGGCCGTCTCGCCAGATTGAAACGGAAAGCGCTCGTCATCGACGACGATCAGGGCTTCGCCACGCAGCACGACCGGCCTATGCCTCGCCAGATAAAGCGGGACGATCGGAATGCCCTCGGCAAGCGTGTAGCGCCAGACGTCGCGCTCGCTCCAGTTCGACAATGGAAAGACGCGCATCGTCTCCCCGGGGCGCAGATGCGGGTTTGCCAGCCGCCAGAATTCCGGCCGCTGGCTGCGCGGCTCCCAACCGTGCTGGGGACTGCGCAAGGAAAACATGCGTTCCTTTGCGCGGCTCTTCTCTTCGTCTCGCCTTGCCCCGCCGATCGCGACGTCGAAGCCGCCAAGCTCCAACGCTTGCTTAAGCGCGTCGGTCTTCATGATCCGCGTATAGGCGTTGGTGTCGGCGGTGAACGGTGTGATCCCGCGCGCCAGCCCTTCCTGATTGGAATGCACCCGCAGATCAAAGCCCAGCGCATTCGCCAGGCGATCGCGAAACAGGATCATCTCGCGGAACTTCCACGTCGTGTCGATGTGGAGGAGCGCGAACGGTGGCTTCGCCGGCCAGAACGCCTTGGCGGCCAGATGAGCGAGAGCCGTCGAATCCTTGCCAATCGAATAGAGCATGACAGGGCGCCGAAACAGCGCAGCGGTCTCCCTCAGCAGGAAGATCGCCTCCTCCTCCAGCCTCCTGAGATGATTCACGTTTCGCATCGCCCAGTCGCTGCGTTGCCGACGTCCGGCAACGCCAATCCACGATTTCGCTGCATCACGGGCCGCCAGGCCCCCTGTTTACTTGAACCCGGCGGCGATGCTGGCGCCCTGTACCACGGGCGACGTCAGGCTCTGGAAGATGGAGAGAGCCTTTTGCACGTCCGTCAGAGACGCGTTGGAAACATAGAGGATGTCGCCTCGCTGCATGCGCAGGCCTTGCGCCACAAACAGACCGCTGGGATCGCGCAGGTTTACGCGGTAAATCACCGGGACCGAGCGACCGTAGCCAAGAAGGGGGCTGTCCGGCTTGATCCGCCGCAGGACGTCGGACGATTCGAACCGGTACAGGAACACGCCTTCCGGATCCGCTCGGAAGTCCAGCAGGCCGCCTGCCTTGGCCATTGCCTGCGCCAGGTTCATGGCGTCGGCGTCGAAGGGGATCTCCGCATTGCGGCCGGTTGCACCGGCCGCAATAAAGGTTCGCGGGTTGCGCACGAGCGTCAGCGTATCGCCACCGCGCAGATAGATGTTCTCGCGAGGGTTGTTGACGATCGCGATCATTGGCACGGCAAGCGTTCGCGAGCCACGCGTCAACCGGACTTCCGTTTCGTTGACAGGCGCGCGGATTCCTCCCGCAGCAGCGATGACTTCGAGGACACGATCACCTTTGTTGGACAAGGGAATGCGTCCACCCGACGCAACTTCTCCCGTGACTGCAACCGTGCTGCTGACCGGGCGGCTGATCGTCACCAAAATCTGGGGCTGGATCGCTTTACCTGCGAGCCGCTCCTCGATGGTGGCCTGGACCTCGGCAGCTGTTTTGCCGGCTACGCCAATGCGCCCGGCATAGGGAACCGATATCGTGCCATCACGAGCGACCGCTTGCTCGGGGATCGTCGCGGTCCGAGAACCAGGCGTGAAGCGATCCGTCGTAAGCGGCGCGGAAAAGAGGCCGCCGGCGCCAGCCTCCCAAATCGTCACAGCAACAAAATCGCCGATTCCGATCCGCGATTCGACCGCACCGCTGCGATCCCCAAAACTGCCGCTGAAGCTATCGACAGCGCGCGCGTTGAGGGCCGAGAGCGACGCCGGGGCCAAATCAATCAGCTCGAAGCCGAAATTCGCGTTATCCGCAGGCTGAGCAACAATATCGGCAGTGGATGGACCACTCGCGGGAAGACTGGAACAGCCCGCCAAAGCCATGACGGACAGAATCGCTACTAGGCCAACCCGCACTGATCCCATCTCCTAAGCCACTCGGCGACTACCATTGATCAGCCCGTTTGGAAACGAAGCCGAGGCGTCACAGGTATATTCCCTCGCCCAGTGTGGCCTCTGCGCATCGCTGATCAGTTACGAAAACCGCGGCATTAGCGAATATGATTACTAAAATACCAAATAGTGAACCTGGGCTGGGATCTTGAATTGCCCGAGCAGAATTGCCTCGCCCCCCATTGAACGGAGACACTTTCAGCCTGAGCGGAGCCACTTGGCGATTCCGCTCCTGCCCAAACGTTCCAGCCGCTGACGGCCTTCTAACAGCGTCACTTAACCTTGATGCTATGCTCGCGCACGCCGGCGAGGAGGAGCCATCCGACGAAGAAGAGCATCAGGCTACCGGCAAAGGTCAGGAGCACGCTGCGCAAACGCCGAGGCTGCTCGGCATAGTCCGCGACATGCGGTTCCACCACGCGTTCGAGATAGAGCTGCTGACGACGCGCTTCATTGCGGGCCACCTCCAGACTGGTGACGGCGGAGGCCAAGGCCTTGACGGCGAATTCACGCTGCAGGGTCAGCCGTTCATAGCCCGCGATCTTCTCGGCCAAGCCGTCGGAAGCATTCGAGACCCGCTGACGCTCGAGGGTGATCTGGCCTTCGAGAGCCCCGATGCGCCGCTGCAAACCGGGAATCTGCGGGGAATTCGGCGAGGAGGCCTGGACCTCCCGAAGCTGCGCCGTCACGACCGCAAGCTCGGCGGAGAGGCGCCCGATAAGTTCCGCCACGATCAACGAACTCTTCGACGGATCGAGCATCAATTCGCGGTTTCGAAATTCGGTGATCGCGATCTGGGTCTCGACCAGCCGCTCTTCGCCGCGTTTCACTTCTGCCTCGGCGAAGCGGATGGCATCGGCGCGAAGCCGTTCGTTCATGCGATTCACCAGCGTCTCACCCAGCTCGAGCAAGTTTCGGTTGATCGCCAGGGCGTCCTCCGGCCGGAAGGTATCAACCTTCAACGTCGTCAGGCCGGTGGTAGCACCGTGGACGACGCTGACGCGCGACTTGTAATATTGAAAAAGCTCTTCCTCGGTCGAGCCATAAATCGGGTTCGGATAGCGAGCGATGAAATCCGCGCCTGAGCGATTGAACATCTCGCGCAGTGGCAAGCGCTGCGACAGCGCAGTGACCGCATCGCGCGACAGCAGATATTCCTGCACCGAATAGCTGTCGTCCTGCGAGCGCGAAATACCGACGATCTGCAGCAAGCCCCCGAGCCCCCCAGACAGGGGTGACTTCGCAGAGCGAACGACAAAAGTGGACTCAGACATAAATCGATCAGAGGCAACGAGGCCGAAATAAAGCGCGGAAATCGCCGTCGGCAGCACCACGACGAGCAGGAACGCGGCTTTGCTCCAGCTCAGGCGCGGCGCGGCGGGATAACGGCGCATCCGTGCGTCGGTCACTGCGCCAATCCCGTCCGCTGCGCCGGACATGGGCAGGCCGAATCGCTTGGCTGCGAGCGGTCGCGCCGCATGCGCGATCGGCCGCAGCCGCCGGGAGATCTTCTCGAAGCGTTGCCTCATCTCGACATCGTATCGCCTTGGCAAAGCCGCACAATACTGCGGCCGAAAGCATCAGTTCGGCATTCCTATCCAGAAGCCCGCCTGCTATCTAGCATTCTTCGCACAGAGATCAGAAGACGATGTCACAAGGCGTCACGCCGGATCAGGTCACGGAGTATGTCGAACTCGTCCCGCTTCGGGCGGAGGAGCTCGATCTGCACGTGCCTGTCGCAAGCAATCATCTCAATTGGCTGATCTGGCTGCGCCGCCACGCCCTCCTCCTCATCACCTTCGTTCTGCCCAGTGTCGTGGCCGTGCTGTACTATGGGCTGGTTGCCGCCGACCGATACACATCGGAGGCGCAGTTCGTCGTTCGAAGCCCCAGCCGAACCGGGATCGACCAGCTCACGAGCGCGATCCCGACGACCACCGGGACCGAGCGCGCTTCGGACGAGGCCAGTGCCGTCCACCAGTTCGTCCGCTCGCGCGATGCCGTAGAGTTGCTCGTGCGAGAGGCTGACCTGCGGGCCATTCTGTCGCGGCCCGAGGGCGATCCGGTCTGGCGCTTCCCCGGCTGGTTCTCAAAAGATCTGCGCGAAAAGCTGTTCGATCGCTATCTCGACTTCGTTTCGATCAAGCAGGACAGCGGGACTGGGATCAGTACGCTCACGGTGCAGAGCTTCCGGCCAAAGGATTCGGTCAAGATCGCCCAAACCCTGCTTGAGGGCTCCGAGGCTCTGATCAATCGACTGAACGAACGCGCCCGCCGCGACACCATCCGGGCGGCGGAAGCCGAAGTCGAGTCCGCGAAGTCGCGCGCGTTCCAA
Source organism: Allobosea sp. 10L417 (assembly GCF_056395485.1). Classification (NCBI taxonomy): domain Bacteria; kingdom Pseudomonadati; phylum Pseudomonadota; class Alphaproteobacteria; order Hyphomicrobiales; family Alloboseaceae; genus Allobosea; species Allobosea sp. 10L417. The sequence continues at coordinate 1,210,289 of NZ_JBFTJP010000001.1, read as the reverse complement.
CGGCGGGAGGAGCTCACGGTCTTCCGCACCCGCGCCGGCACGGTCGATCCCGCCAAGTCCTCGCAGAATTTGCTGGAGACGATCGGCAAACTGTCTTTCGAAGCCGCGCAGGCCAACGCTCAACTCGCCGAGGCGCTGCGGAATTCGCCGCAGGGACCGCAGGTTACGAATCTGCGGAACCGAATACAGTCAGTCGAGCAGCAAATTGTCGAAGAGAAACGCCAAATCGGCGGTTCGGCACAGGCGTTGGCGCCTGTCATCGCTGATTATGAGCGCCTCGTTTTGGAGCGCGAGTTTGCCGACCGGGCGCTCGCCTCGGCCCTTGCTTCCCTTGAGAACGCGCGCATCGAGTCGCAGCGGCAGCAGCTTTATCTCGAACGTGTCGTCGAGCCGCATGCAGCCGACTACCCGAGCCAGCCGAAGCGTCTGCTCTGGATCGGCATCGTCGTGGCATTGAGCTTTTCCGTCTACTCAATCTGCCGTTCGCTGATCGAAAACATCCGCGCGCACGAGCCCTGACATGAACGCTTTGCACGCAGGTCAGGCCCGGCCCGACGTCTCAGGCGCCCGCCCGGAGCGCGCCGTGCGCGCCGACGATGTGATCAAGGAATTCCATACCGAACATGGCCCACGCCGCGTCCTGGACGGGATTTCGTTCAGCATCGGCATCGGTGAGCGCATGGCAATCCTCGGCCGCAACGGCGCCGGCAAATCGACCCTGATCAAGATCCTGGCCGGCGTGGAGCGGCCCACCTATGGGAAGGTCCATCGAGGCCTGAACATGTCCTGGCCGCTCGCTCTCGGCGGTGGCTTCGAAGGGCAGATGACCGGCTACGACACATGCCGGTTCATCTCGACGCTTTACGGCGCGCCGCTCAAAGAGACCATTGAGTATGTTGCGGATTTCACCGAGTTGGGGAGCCAGCTCTTCACCCAGGTTCGCTTCTATTCGGACGGCATGCGCGCGCGCCTGGCCTTCGCGTTGTCCCTGGCAATCGACTTCGAATGCTATCTCATCGACGAGGTCATCCTGGTTGGCGACAGGCGCTTCCAGCAGCGTTGCCATGACGAGCTTCTGGTCAAGCGCAAGGACCGGGCGATGCTGATGGCGATCCATTCGATGGAGTTCGCCAAGGAATTCTGCAGCTCGGCTTTGGTCCTCAAGCAAGGCCGCGGGCGCGTTTTCTATGATCTTGATCTGGCGTGCTCGATTTATGCGACATTGTGAGCGAGGCAGGGCAGCGTTCTGTCGTGTAGTGATCCTTCCGGCATGTTGATCGTCGTCCTAGGCATACCAAGCGCCTTTGCCGCTTGGGGGGTTGAGGTGGTCCGCCATCTCGCGCAATCTGCCCATCCCGATCTGCAGATGCGCTGGATCGATCGGGCTGACTCTTTTGATCCCGATAACGCCGCGCCGTTGCTCATCTGCTCGCATTTTCCGTCGCGGTCCTTGCGGCAGGCATTGCCGATGCATCAGGCTCCCATGATCGTCTTCACGACGACCGGCATCGACGCAGTCGCCCACCAGCGCCAGCTCCAACCGGGGCTGATCGAGGCTGTGCGGACGATCGGCGCGAGCGTCGCATTGATCGGAGATTGCCGGCCGCAAAAGCGTGCCCTGCTTCTCGATGCGACCACTGCGCCATCGGCAGGGATCATGATCCAAGCCATCGCGCACCATATCGGCTGCGGCATCGCGGCCGATGCCGTCGACTCGGTACTGGCGTCCGTCGGACCGATGCCTCTGCAGACGGCATCCACCTTCACGGAAGCGGAAGAAGGCATCGTCACGCTCGTCCTCGAGAACGGCATCGCGCATCTGCGTGACGCTGGCGTCCCGCTCAGATCGATCTGGCCCCATCGCGTCTTCTTTTCAGGGGATCGCCCGAACGAAGAGGCTCCGCTCGTCACGGATGCCACGGGCGGGTCGCGTGTCCTATACTACGGGCCCTACTTTCATCTCGCCGAAGGGCGCTGGCGGGCCAAGCTGACGCTCGGCTTCACCAAGGAAGCTGTCGGGTTGCCGCTCAAAATGGCAGCCTTTGGACCGGGCTTGCTGGGCGAGGCACGGCTGCGGCCACGGCAGGAAGGCATTTTCGCGGCCCAGTTCAGCTTCCTCGTCAGCGAGCCGGAAAATCCGGTGGAGTTCCATGTCCGGACAGAGGAAGGCGCCATCGAAGGACGAATTGCGCTCGGCCAGGTGGAACTCAGCCATCTCGGCCATGCGCAGCAGGCTTCGTGAGCGCCGGCAACGCTCCGAAAGAAGGGACCATGCATCGCGATCGGATCGACCTCGGGCCCTTCGCTCCCCGCTTCGCCCCGCGAAGGCCGGCCTTGGCTGACGTCGTCTACCGCTCGCCGCACCTGCTCGTGAAGGTCGCGCATCGAGGCGGCACCTGCTGTGTCGTGACCTTCGATTCCTATACCGATACGGCAAACCTCGATCGCCCGGCCTTCGGCGAGGGTTTCTTCGCGGACCACCAAGTCTCGGCGGTTCATGTCGTGAATGGCCGCAATCGCTGGTATCACGAGCCCGATTGGCACGAGGCGATTGCCGCGGCGCGCGCTGCGGCCGAAGGCTACGCGCGGATCGTGAGCTACGGCTCCAGCATGGGCGGCTATGCCGCGCTGCGCTTTGCCGACCGCGTCGGCGCGGCAGCCGCGCTGGTGCTCTCACCGCAATACAGCCGCGATCCCCGCAAGGCGCCATTTGAGAAGCGTTGGCGCAAGCATCGCCGCGAAAAATGGCTACCCGAACTGTCCGGCCCGTTGCCTTCGGATGTGCCGGCCATCGTCGCCTACGATCCCGTCATGCGCGCCGAACGGCTGCATCTGGAACGCATCGAAAGCGAGATGCAGGTCGATAGCCTTGCCCTGCCCCATGCCGGCCATGCCAGCGCGTCCTTCTTGTCCGAGTGCGGGCTCCTGACTGAGTTCGTCCTGTCGGTCGCGAGCGGCACGGTTGATCTGGCAGCCGTGCGCCAGCTCGCCCGCGCACGGCGGAAGCGCTCGCTGCACTATCTGATGACCCTCTCCTATGCGGCGATCGGAAGAGGCAAGCAGCAATGGGCGCTGGCCTTGGCCCACAAGGCAACGCTGATGGCGCCGCAGTCCGAACTCGCCTGGCACTATCTCGGCTATCTCCTGTCGCGCCTCGGCCGGCATGCCGAGGCCGTCGCCGCCCATCGCCACTCGGCCGCGCTCGCGCCGGACGCAAGCGCGATCCAGCTGAGCTTCGCTACCGCGCAGCGCCGGGTCCGCGATTACGATGGCGCCCTGCGCACCCTGCTCCCACTCTCGGGCAAGCCGATGCCGGACCGGCATCGGCGCAAGGTCGCGAGCATGATCTGGTTCACCCGCGTTCTGCGACGCGTAGCGCTGGCCCGTCAGAGCATTTTCTCTCGAATGCGATGAAACACTGATCTGTTCCCCAACGAGGAGGCTCGCGACGCAGGCGCGGATCGTCGGGCATCGTGCTCGTTGCGGAAATGACCTGTATCGGGATCGATCCCAGCGTCTGCAATTCATACAGACAGTCGCTCATCTCAGCTTCATGAGGCGGATTTGGCAGGAAGCAGCAGCCCGAATCCTGTTCGAAAAAGCAGGGCATCTCGATGGTTAAGAACCAGCCTGGGCGGGCTTGTTGTCATCCTGCTCGCCTTAGCCGCCTACAGCGAGTGGCTGGGGTTTCAAGCCGCGCGAGATTATCTGCCACGTGGCACTTTCGCCAACGTCGCCGGCGCCATGTTACACTATCGCGAACTCAAGCCGCAGCAGGCGTCAAAGGGCACGATTGTTCTCGTGCACGGAGCCTGGGCTGGCCACGCCGATCTTCTCGCGGCGCTCGGCCCCCACCTTCACGACTACCGTGTTATCGCCGTCGACCGGCCCGGGCAGGGTGGGAGTGACCGGCCGGGAGACTGGGACATGGCCGATCCCGGAAACCAGGCCGGGATGCTGATGGAATTGCTGGACAGGATCGCTCCGGAGCGGTTGGCGCTCGTCGCCCATTCGCTTGGCGGGCCGCTAGCAGCCCATATCGCCCTCGATCGACCCGAAAGGCTCCATGGGCTCGTCCTGCTAAGTGCGGTCACGCATCCCTGGTTGGGGAACGCCCTGCGCTATCATTCCCTGTCGACATCGCCAACGCTCGGACCGATCTTCAATCGCCTGATCGGCATCCCCTTGGCGAGTTTCCTGCTTCCGAACGGCGTGGCCCTTGCTTTCTCGCCGCAAGCCGTCCCTCCTAATTATATCAAGGAGAGCGAGCTGCCATTGCTTTACAGAGAGAAGACTTTTCGCAGCAATCTTCAGGACATTGTCGCGGCAGATGATTTCCTCAAATCGCAAGCCTTGCGTTACCGGCAGATGCGGGTTCCGATCCTCGCAATCACCGGCGATCGCGACAACTTCGTTTCACCGGAGCGTCACTCTTGGGCGCTAGTGCGCGAGACCCCCATGTCACGGCTGATGGTCTTGCCCGGAGTTGGACATATGCCACATCATGCTCAGCCAGAAATCATTGCGAAGATCATCACGGGCCTCATCGGGCAACCATGATCTCTACGAATTTGTGCAACACGCCACTGTATGGATTGAACCGACAAATGGTTTACGGCCTTCTTGCACTCCAGCAGATGTGTGGCAGGCAGATTCGAATGGGAAAGCTCGGCATGACACGCGAGGCACCGACGATAACGACCGATCTTCTCATCGAGCTGTTTCAGCAGGTCATCCAGGAGAACACGTCGCGCGATCGCCCAAAGCTAGCTGCCATCGTTTGGGGGCCTGAGACGCTTCTCGAAGATACTGGCTTTGACTCGTTCGATCTGGTCGAACTGATTTTCAAGATCGAAGATCAGTTCAGCATCGAGATCGACTATAACGCGAATAACAGCATTAACGACGTAAAAACGATCGCCGAACTCTGCGATGAAGTCGGAAAATTTGTGGCCAAAAAGCAGGCTGCATGACGCGAATCGTCGTTTCGGGTCTCGGCGTTGTTTCCCCGTCCGGCTGTGACGCGGAAAGCTTCTGGCAGGCTCTGCTGACAGGGCGAGGAAGCTTCGGCGAAGCGTCTGCCTTGCCCGGGAAGGGCATTCGCGTGTCTGAAGTCTTGAACCAAGACTTCATGGAAGGATTACCCCTTTCGCCCTCAGTCTGCGACCGCAACGCGCTCTTTGCCGTTGCAGCGGCCCAGCGCGCATTGGCCGCCGCCGGCCTTGAGCATGGCCTGCCGCGTCCAGAACGCGTCGGTGTGATCCTTGGGAACGCCGCCGGCGGGCAATGCAGCGTCGATGAACAGTATTCCCGGCTCTACCAGCAGAACAAGCGTCCTCCCCCGATGACGGTTCCCAAGGTGATGGCAAGTTCCTCCGCAAGCTGGGTTTCGATCGTCTCAGGGGCAACCGGCCCCTGTTTCGTGACATCCAGCGCCTGCGCGTCCTCTAGCCACGCGATCGGGATCGCCATGCAATTCCTGCGTGCCGGGCTCGCTGACATCATCATTGCGGGGGGCACAGAGGCGGCGCTTTCGGCTGGCACCCTGCTCGCCTGGGAATCCATGAAGATCATGTCTCGCTCCGTCTGCCGGCCATTTGCAGCGGGGCGCAACGGACTGCAGCTTGCGGAAGGCGCGGGCGTCATCGTGCTGGAGACCGAGGCCCACGCGCGCAGCCGCGGCTTGGCCCCCACGATCGAGGCAGCGGGCTTCGGTTTCAACGCCGATGCGAGGGACATCGTCTCGCCCGACGCGACTGGCATGACGACAGCGATGAATCTCGCCCTCAACGACGCGGGGATCGTCGCCGGGGACCTAGCTTATATCAACGCCCACGGGACCGGGACCCGCGCCAACGATCGCACCGAGACGCAGGCCTTGAAGCATCTGTTCGGCGATCGGCCTCTCCCGCCGATTTCCTCGACGAAGGCCGTGACCGGGCATGCGCTGGGTGCCGCGGGTGCGCTCGAGGCCATTGCCACAATCATGGCCATCGAGAATGGCTGGGCCCCTCCGACCGCAAATTTCGACGCCCCGGACCCGGAATGCGATTTCGATTGCGTGCCCAATGAAGGGAGGGCGATGGCAATCCCGGCTGCAATGTCGAACTCGTTCGCGTTCGGCGGGCTGAACGCAGCACTGGTTTTCAGGTCGTTGAACTGATTGCCATAGCAGATCGCTGTCAGCCGACTTCCCTCAGCAGCACGAGCCGTTTCTGCTCCTAGTGGCGGGAGGCGCCAGCTTCACGAGCGGTCAGCAAGGTATCGACCAGCCTGCGGAGGTGCCGCAGTGAGCCCCCGGGCCAGTGTCTGGTCAATAGATCATACTCGTCACTGCTGACGGCTTCGACCCAGATGGGATCGAGACCACGTTCTGCGGCGACTTCCGCCAGAGTAAGCGGCAGCAGCTTCGCAAGGTCCGTTTCGGTCGGTTCAGGGAAAGTGATCGCCCGCATGCGGTCGCGAAGGGCAGCTGGCAGGGATTCGGTGCTATTTGCTGTCGCGATGAAACTCACTCTGGAGAGATCGCATTCGACCTGCAGGGCCGGGTCGAGATAGCGCCTTGCGGTTTCCGGTTCGAGCAGCGACAAAAGCACGTCCCACAAGCGGCCATAATCGCTTCGCGTCGGCGCCTTTTCGATCTCATCGATCATGACGATGGGATTGGCATGGCCTGCTGCCGATATCGCGAGGAACGGATGGGAAGGCTGCGCCGAACTCCAACGGCGGTCCGTACCACCGAGAGCGCCTCCGTCTGCCGTTGCGGCCGCGGTTCGCCAAGTCGAAAGCCCCAGGACTTCGGCTAGCCTGCGCACAAATCTGGATTTGCCGCAGCCCGGCGATCCGATGAGTACAAGCGGCCGGAGAAGGATGTGCTCTCGGCCAATCAGATCGGCCAGGATCCGATCAATCGCGTTGGTCGCGTGAGGAAACTCCGCTGCCAACTGCCGGCGGACCGCAACCAGATCTGGCGTCGCAATGAGCGGCACCGGCTTGCCGACCACATGATGATGACCGTCGCAAAGCTTTCCATTGCTGCGCACGGGTGCGCAAACGATGATGTGGCCAGGCGGAACGACTACCAAGGAGCGAGCTCCGGACAGCGTCGCGTCTCCGCCGCGTGAGCCGTCCTCCTTCGCCTTGGCCTCCTCCGATTGGGCCTTCGCCTCTTTGCTCGCGAGGACAGAGACGTCCTCGACTGCAGCGTTGGCAAGACCCGGCACCATGTCGATGGCACTCGTGAAGCGGGTCGAGGTGAAGGCGCCAGATGCCATCATCGACCAGCCGATCAGAAGCCGAGCGGCCTGAGCGCGTGTCTCCAGTGGAGCGTCGAAGGCGATCTCGTCGAACGCGACTCTGAGCGCTAGCGCGACGCGCCCCTGCGCTTGCCGATCCCGCAGGAAGGGAGACAGCGAAACCAAAAGTACAGCGTTCGCCAATGAACGGAGCACCGGCCTGTCGCTGTCGACACTGAGCGCATCCAGCTGTTTCACGAGCGCCTTCATCGGAGTGTCGCGATAGCCGGTGAGCCAGGCGGTGACCTTTCCAATGAGCTCGGGAGCGACCTCCAGGATCTCGCCACCGACCCGCTCCCGGATCGACTTCTTGTGACCAATGGCGTTGAGGCCAAGTCTGATCAGCCGCGGCAGCCGCGCGATCGGATCGTCTGTGTCGGCTTCGGCAGCATCGCGCGCAACGCCGATGTTCAGATCGAGTTCGAATTCGTCGAAATCATCCATGACGCTCCTCCGATCAAAGCGGCGTGTCGCTGCTGGTTGCAACCTTGGAGTGATCGGTGTGGCGCTTCCGGCGCGCCGAGCTCGCCATGCGCTGTTCCATGACCAGCTCGTGGTCGAGCTCGGACCAAGCTTCGAGCRCATGATCGAACGCCGGGTCATCCCGCCTGCGGCGGGCCAGGGCTTTAATGAGGACGAGCCGTGCGGCTCGGTTGCCCGCCAAGCTTGCGACGACCAGCGTCGACATGACCGCATCGACAAGAGCCACGTGAACATCCGCGCGATCATACTTCAGCGCCAAAGCGATCGCGGCAGCGGGATCACCCTGCCTGGCGATCGCCCAGCGAGGCTCGTTCAGGAATTCCAGCGTATCGAGAACGCGGTCACAGAGTCCCCACACAGCGAAATTGGTCCAATCATAGGGGCTCAGCAAGCGCCACCAATGCTGGGGCGGATTTGTCAGGCAGGCAGCTGGAAGATCGTCTTCGGAGGCGTGAGACATGAGGGCTCCTTCGCGCCAGCAGAGCGAAGCTGCGGCCCGGCCAAATGAAATGGGGGAGATTTGAGCGAGAGGCTGAAGCGCTCAGGCGGCGCGCCAGACGCGCGTCGGGCTCTTGGTCGAACCCGTTACGATGGCCGCCGCCTTGGCGCCGGTTGGAAGCGCGATCGGGCGCAAAACAACGAGGCCGCTCATGCGATCCGGATCGGGCCCAATGAATCCCTTCGCGATCAATGTCTTGCGAAGCTTGCGGTGTGTCTGATGCAAGGCGGGCACTTCTGTGGCACTCACCTGCGTGCCGGATTCAATCTCGAAGAGATCGGACCGGTGCTTCACCATGGAGCCGTCAAGCGCAGCGTAATGCAGGCAGTATTTCTTGGCATGCCAAGGCTCGGGCTTCGGTTTGCGGAAGCCCGGCTCCGCAGCCTGCCTCAACACACCTGGTGACCGGTTGGCCTGACGCGAAATCTCCATGCTCGGACGGAACAGCATCTCGTCGGTCACAGCAGGAGTTTCGAGGGCTTTTGGCGCGGCGAAAGTTGACGAACCACTGCTGGTCGGCTGGGGAGGTGCTGTCGCTGCCAACCTGGAGGACAGGACGGCGATGCCGCGCCGCTCCACTTCCTGTCGGACGATCGCAAGCATGTCGTCGATTGCCCGCTGTGTGGTGAGGTCGAGCGCACGCACTTTCGGAGCACGGTCACGTATCACACGGATCGAGCTGTTGCTTTCGATCATCGCCGTGAGGCGCAGTTCCACGGTCTCGGCCGCTTCCTTGTTGAATGCCGGATGATCACAGGTCACAGCAATGACGAGCGAGTACCCCGCCGCGACCCAAGCTTCCTGCGTCTGGCGCAGTCGCTCAGCGACATTTCGGCCCTCCCCAACCCGAACCTCGGGACGGTCGAGAACCGAGCCGGGGCGCAGCATGAGATAGGCGCCAGGGTGCTGGAGAAAATTGGCGGGCAGCATCCCCGCGACCTGGCCGGGCATGCCAATCAGGATTCTCGGCACGAAAATCAGCGGATGGATGGTTTCGGTCGGACGATGCGACTCAAACCCGCCCGGCTGCGGGAATCCGATCAGCCAGCGGTGCGGATAGGCAGGCAAAGGGGATTTCCCGGCGCGCGGAGCGCCGGTATAGGGGTCTTCAGCCATGATGTATCCCTCAGATACAGAGTGGTTAGGCCGCCGGGGCGTCTGCAAACGCACCGGCGGCCGCTTCGATTCGGGCGTAATGCACGAACCGATTTGGGGATTCTGCTCAAAGCGAATCCTGCAGGCAATTATTTATGAAGATCAGCGTTAACACGCCTCGATCGCATCTAAGAAATTTGCGTCTGGATCCATCGACCGAAGTTGAATAACCGTGACCGAGCCAGCAACACAAGACCGATGACTGTTCCAACGCAGAGGGGAACGGATTACCTCTCAAGCGATCGTCACCAGTGATGATGATGACTCACTAGCGATTGAAAATTGGCCGACGTCGCTTCATTTAACGATATTGGCATAGGGTCGATTATTTTCGGAAAGATTCCACGAATAACGGCATACCTTGTCACAATCGGTCAGAACGCGTTTATTTCAACACAGCGCGTCACACTTTGTCATAGCCTGTCATAAGTCATCACCTCACGTCAGAGGGCAACGAACTCTCTTCCTTGTGGCACGACAGCGATTCCAACAAAAACGAGGCCCGATCACCGTTAGTGATCGGGCCTCGCGTCGATGGTCGCGGGTTGGTCAGCGTGACCTGTTCAGCGCCGTGATCACTTCGCGGATTTGAGAGGCCAGTTCAGCGACGATCACGACGATGGCAAATTGCCAGGGCTTCAAGAGCCTGGTGACGGCAGGGCTTGGAGATCGACCCTGTCGCATGGCGAATTGCAGGCAATGCCAGATTGCAGCCCTTCTGAGCCGCTTACGTCTCGCGGCCAGCCGCTTCAGTTGAGCCGTCGACCAACTGGGGCGCCGCGCGAAAAGGCAGGATCTGCGCGAGATCCCTCCCCGACCGATCGTACCAGGCTGCGACGCCGGTCACGCAGGCAGCCATCGAAAACTCGTCGGTCCGAAGTCGTTCCGCGAGGGTTTCTGGGTCCTGCTCGATGATCTCTCGGATGCTGAGGCCCGTCGGGCGCAGGGCAGCCAACGAGACGTCCGAGATCTTATTCAAGGTGATTCCCGGGAAGGTCGCGGCTGCCTCGGCCGCCTTCAGGCTACGATAGGGGGCGCTATCGCTGGCAAAGGCGAACCGCCCAACATATTCGTTGCGAATCAGAACGCGCTGAAAGCTGGGAGCGATGTCCCGCGTGACCTCCAGAATGCTCTGCGCTTCCGCGATCCGATCGATCACGTTTGTCGTCATCACCAGGGTCATTGCCTTGATGCCTCGCTTTTTCAGGAGTGCATCGAGATTGGCTCGAACCAGGACCTCCTGACGCTGCTGCCCGAAGCCGCCGGGCCAATCCCACAGGACAACCCCACCCTCCCTGGCGATCCGATCGAGTTGCAACAACCCGGGCCGCAGGACGCCAACCACACCTCCCGGCGTGGTTTCAGCGACGGCGAGATCTTCGGTTGCGATGGCCACATCGCCTTCGCGCAGAGGCCCAGCAACGCGTCGAGATTCAACGCGGACGAGCACGTTTGGCAGGCCGATATCATCGAACAGATCTCGGATCCGCTGCAAGATCGTCGACTTGCCTTGGTGACTAGCCTCTGAGGTGGCTTCGACGAACACGCGTGGCACCTCCTGAATGGGCTTACTTTTGACGCTGCTTTTTTCAGTCATGGTCTCGGTCTTGTCCAATGCGGTTGAAGAGGCGACCTGCGCGAAGGTTCGCGGCCGCCCGACTGGAAGGCTTGACCGCCGTTGGCTGTGGCCACCGGCCGTGTGGAGCCACTGGCCCAGGTGGGTCCGGACCAGCGAGTGGCTGGTTGAGCGGCTCGATTGATTGCGCGCAGACCTGCGGCAACGGAGCGGGGTCGGGTCCAAGCCCAGCAATGATTGGTGGTGTGTTTGAACGAGGCGAACGCCGGCCCCGGCTGATGGCAGCGGCGATCGCGTTGCGAGTGATCTTGCTACCGTCAGCGCGCGTGATGCCAGCCTCGGCCAGCAACGCGACGAGATCCTCGTGACGCAGACCGCCATCGATGAGGACCTCGAACGTCCCATGATGTCGGGCGACCAGCGAATTGATGGAACGGGTCCGTCCGAGCAGGCCCGTCGCATCCATCTCGACGCGCGCCCAGGCGCGTCGTAGATTGGGCGGAAGCTGGCAGGACAGGCTGATTGGGGCAGGTGCGCTCATCGTGCCGCTCCGGCGAGCGCGTCAGGGGCGTTCGGGCGAGTGCCGTGCAAATCGATAGCGTTTACACGCGCTTTGAACGCAGCCTCTCGAAACCAACGGTTTTTCAGCGCAGACACGGGCTGAAGGAAGCAGACGAGCGAGTTCACTGCCACGTCGGTGGCTGCCCACTGACCTCGGCGATTTCGGTTGTCTCCTCCGGGTACGCACAGGCGCGCCTGTGGAAAACCTTCGAAGGACACAGGCGGTTGCTCGGGCGGGATCGGAATTCGGTTGATCATCTTTGTTATGATGTGGTGTAACAAAAATCGTGTCAACTGAGCTGTCTGGAACGCGATCGATGCCGGCCCCAAAGTCCAAAGCAGCCACGAACTGGATCGCGCTCTCGCTACCATTCTGGGAGGAATTCCAGGCCACCAATCGGTCGTCCCGAACCGCGTTCCTGCAGCGCATCAGCGACAAGATCGGCAAGGCGCCCAACACGATCTATCGGCAGTTCGTCGCGTTGGCCTACCTTGCTTCGAAAGGTATCGATCTCAATCAATTGGCACTCCAGCACCCACCGCTAATGTCGGTTGAAGCGATCGCCAGGATCGGCAAGGAGGATCCTCAGCAAGAGGCTGATCTCCTCCGCCGCCTGCTGAAAGGAGAGGGCAGCGTCAGAGGCTTTCGCGATGCGGCCATGTTCAAGAACCGGCAACGGCGCCCGCTCGACGCCCTGCACCGCGTGACGCTCTCACAGCTTCTAAGAGCTCGTCTGTTCGCGCAATCCACCTACGAGGATTTAGCAGCGGCCCCCCCCTTGTTAGGACCGGGCTTTTCGATCGCGCCGCTCCATGAACGTCATCAACGCAGCGCGCTCGTCATCAACCAGGGATTTCCCAGAAAACAGACTGCGATCCTGATCGCCGACGACCGCGATCCTCTCACCCACGCGCCGGATTTCGACATCCTGTTCGAGGCAACGATCCTGCGCTCCGTCGTGATCTGCGACGGGGTCATCCTCGTCACCAACATGACACTTCCAAGCTTCGACAGCACGCTTGCGGTGATGAAGTCCGAACTACGCGCGATCATTCATGTCGAGCGCTGCGATCTCGACATCGATGTCACACTACCGGCGCGCGACGAGAGGTTCGACACGCTGGTCGAATACCTGGAGAAGCACACCGTTCGCCCGGCCTGACCGGAGATCGGGAGCGTCGGCGTCGGTGCTGCTGGCGCGTTCGAGGCCATTTGCGACGATCTTGGCCATGGAGAATGGGATAGCGCCGCCGACCGCCAATTTCCACGCTCCAGACCCGGAATGCGATTTCGATTGCGTGCCCAATGAAGGGAGGGCGATGGCAATCCCGGTTGCCATGTCAAACTCCTTCGCTTTTGGCGGGCTGAACGCCGCGCTGATTTTCAGGTCGTTGGGCTAATTGTCGTTACAGATCGCAATTAGCCACCGCTCGGTAGAAGCACGAGCGCGCGCCGTCCTTGTGCGTTAGTGGCGGGTCGCACCAGCTTCACGAGCCGCCAGCGCGGTATCGACCAGCCTGCGGAGCTGTCGCAGTGAGCCCCCCTCCAACGTCTGACCAACAGGTCATACTCGTCATTGCTGACTGCCCCGACCCAGATGGAATCAAGGCCACGCTCTGCGGCGACTTCCGCCAGAGTAAGCGGCGGCAGCTCGGCGAGGTCCGCTTCGTTCGGTTCAGGAAACGTGATCGCTCCCATCCGGTCGCGAGGAGCTCCTGGCAAGGGCTCGACGCAATTTGCGGTCGTGATAGAGCTCGCCTTAGCCGCCGGCTTCAGTTCTCCTCGCTCGGCACAAGCTGGCGCACGAATCGGCGCAACAGCGTCTCGAAGGCCGAGAGCGCCGGCGAGACCGACCGGCCGCTCGGCCGGATCATGACGATGTCGCGCGCGATCGAAGGTTCTGCCAGAGGGCGAGCGACCACGCCCGAAGGCGCGACGGCACGCGCATAGGTCGGCAGCACCGCAATGCCGAGCCCCGCCTCGACGAGTGCGAGGGCCGTGGTAATCTGCGCCACCTCATAGGCCGGCCTCAATGTGATCTCGGCGCTCTCATAGCCGACCTCGACCAGCAGGCGGATGCCGCTGTCGCGGGTGAGCGTGATCAGTTCCTCTTCCGCAAGATCGCGCCAGAGCACGCTCTCCCGCTCCGCGAATCGGCTGCCCCGCGCGCAGAACAGCATCAGGCTGTCGCGGGCGAGCGGCGTGCGCTCAATATTGTCCTCCAGCGCCGAGAAGGTGCCGACCCCGCAATCGGCCCGGCCGAAGCGGACGGCCTCGACGACGAGATCGTTGCGCGCATCGATAATCGCGACCTGGAGACCGGGGTGCTTCGCGCGCAGCGCGGCGATCGTCGGCGGCATGATCACGGCCGCGAGCAGCGGGGGCACCGCGACGACGATGCGCCCGCGCCTGCGCTCCGCCAGCCCGTTGGCGTTCTGCACCGCCGTGTCCAGATCCTGCGCGATCTTCAGCGCCGCGCCGTGGAACTCGCGCCCGCCCTCGGTCAGCTCGACGCGGCGCGTCGTGCGGTCGAGCACCCGGATGCCGAGCTCGCGCTCCAGCTCTCGCACCAACTGAGAGAGCGCCGGCTGCGCCATATGCAGCCGCTCTGCCGCCTTGGTAAAAGTGCCCTGCTCGGTCACCGCGAGGAAGGCCTGGATCTGGCGCAGCGTGATCGCCATGGGTTTCCCGATTTATAAGGAGAGCTTCCGAATTCATACGAATGTTACGAGTTGCCGTATACCCCGCCTGTCATGCCATCATTCCTCATCGCCCCAGTCGGATCCGGGGCGACGCCTGGCGGGGACGCGGAAAGGCGGCGGCGCGGATGAGCGGCTCAAGGCCAGCCCTCGCCATCGCCGCCCGCCCTGCCCGGACCGTGCGGGAATGCGAGGGTGAGTCTTCCATGAAATACGCCAAGAAGGACGCCAAGGCCTATGCCCGCGCCCATATGAAGGGGATCTGGGCGGCCGCGCTCACGCCCTTCACCGATAGCCTCGCCATCGACGAGGGCGGTTTCCGCCAGAACATCCGCCACTGGCTCGACGACCTCAGGATCGACGGGCTGTTCATCGCCGGCAAGCAGGGCGAGTTCTTCTCGATGTCGATCGAGGAGCGCAAGCGCAGCTTCGAGCTGGCCGTCGAGGCTTCCGCCGGGCGCGGCCAGACGATCATGTCCTGCTCCGACCAGAACATGGATGTGGTGATCGACCTCGCCCGCCATGCCCAGAAGGTCGGCGCCGACTACATCGTGGTGCACGCGCCGATCCTGCATTTCTTCAAGGCGCAGGACGAGACGCTCTACGAATACTACCGGACCATCGCCGAGAAGGTCGATATCGGCATCGCGCTCTGGAGCCATCCCGACTCCGGCTATCTGATGAGCCCAGAGCTCTGCAACCGCCTCGCGGATATCGAGAACGTGGTCGCGATCAAGTACAGCGTGCCCCGCCCGATGTATACCGAGCTCACCCGCGTTGCCGGCGACCGCATTCTGGTCAGCACGGCCTCCGAGGATGAGTGGCTCGACAACATCCTCGAGCTCGGCTGGCAGCTCTATCTTTGCTCGTCGCCGCCCTATCTCATCCAGACGGCGAACGATCTGCGCATGCGCGAATACACCGACCTTGCCTTCCGCGGCGAGGCTGAGAAGGCCCGCGCCATCCGCGACAGCCTGAACCCGGTGCGCGAGGCCCTTCGCGGGACGCGCCCGGCAGAGAAGCCGCATGCCCACCAGAAGTATTGGCAGGAGCTGCTCGGCCAGGTCGGCGGGCGCGTCAGGCCACCGATGCTGGAACTGACCGAGGCCGAGAAGGCCGCGACGCGCTCCGCCTTCGAGAGCTGCGGCCTGAAGCCCGGCCGGGCACCGCTGGCCAAGGCCGGCTGAACGAGATCCGAGACAAAAACGGGAGAGGTGGAGAGATGGCGACCGAAGGGCGGCTGAAGGCCTTCAACTTCAACAAGTGGATCGAGGAGCACAAGCATCTGCTCAAGCCCCCGGTCGGCAATCAGCAGATCTGGACCGACTCCGACCTGATGGTGACGGTCGTCGGCGGCCCCAACCGCCGCACCGACTATCATGACGATCCTGTCGAGGAGTTCTTCTACCAGCTCAAGGGCGACATGATGCTCAAGCTGGTCGATGACGGGAAGCACTATGACGTGACGATCCGCGAAGGCGACATCTTCCTGCTGCCGCCGCATGTGCGCCACTCGCCGCAACGCCCTCAGGAAGGCTCGATCGGCCTCGTCATCGAGCCGAAGCGGCCGGAGGGCTGGCTCGACGCCTTCGAATGGTACTGCTTCGAGTGCCAGGGCCTCGTCCATCGTGTGGAGGTCGACCTCGTCAGCATTGTCGACGACCTGCCGCCGCTCTACCGTGAGTTCTACGGCAACGAGCAGGCTCGCACCTGCCCGCATTGCGGCACCTTGCATCCCGGCAAGGAGCCGCCGGCGGGCTGGGTCTGCCTGTGATGCCATGCCGCAGGCGCCGCCGGCTCGGGCGGCGCCTGTCGTCGGAATACGCATAAGCGCGGCGGCGCAGAAACGCCGCGTCGAACCATTTCAGAGGCAGAACGGAACGACTGGAGTCCATGATGAAACTGCGCGGATTGCTCTTCGGCATCGCGGCCACGCTGGCGGCCTCCACGGCCCTGGCCCAGCAGCCGGTCAAGATCGGCATGATCACCACGCTCTCGGGGCCCGGCGGCTATCTCGGCCAGGACATCCGCGACGCCTTCAAGCTCGCCATCGACATGGAAGGCGGCAAGCTCGGCGGCGTGCCGGTCGAGCTCGTCGTCGAGGACGACGCGCTGAAACCCGGTCAGGGCAAGCAGATCGCCGAGAAGATGCTGAAGACCGACGGCATCAAGATCATGACCGGCATCGTCTTCTCGAACGTCGCCGGCGCCACCGTGCCGGATATCGTCGATTCCGGCGCGCTCTATGTCAGCCCCAATGCCGCACCGTCCAACTTCGCCGGCAAGGAGTGCAACGAGAACTATTTCGTCGTCGCCTGGCAGAACGACAGCCTGCATGAGAGCGCCGGCCAGTACGCCACCAATCTCGGCTACAAGAAGGCCTTCATCCTCGCCCCGAACTACCAGGCCGGCAAGGATGCGCTGACCGGCTTCAAGCGTCTGTTCAAGGGCGAGATCGCCGGCGAGGTCTACACCCGCCTCGACCAGACCGATTTCGCCCCCGAGATGGCGCAGATCCGCGCGGCCAATCCCGACGTCGTCTTCCAGTTCCATCCGGGCGGCCTCGGCATCGCCTTCCTGCGCCAGTACCAGCAGGCCGGCCTGCTCGGAAAGGTGCCGATGGTGCTGGCGGAGCCCTCGCTCGACGCCACCACCCTGAAGGCGGTCGGCGACGCCGCGCTCGGCCTCAGCGTCACCGCCCACTGGAACACCGACTTCGACAACGCGGCCAACAAGAAGTTCATGGAGGCCTGGACCAAGGCCTATAACCGCGTGCCGACCTATTACGCCAGCCAGGGCTACGACACCGCGCTCGCCATCGCCTCGGCCTTGAAGGCGACCGCCGGAAAGACCGATGTGCCGGCGTTGCGCAAGGCGCTCGCCAAGGCGGATTTCCAGTCGGTACGCGGCGCCTTCAAATTCGGCCCCAACCAGCACCCGGTGCAGGATTGGTATTCGCTTAAGGTCGAGAAGGCCGCCGACGGCACGCCGGTGCTGAAGACGACCGGCAAGGTGCTGAGCAACCACAGCGACGTCTACGCCAAGGACTGCAAGCTCTGAGCCGTAGAAGGCTCGGACTCTAGCCACTCGCGAGACGCGCCGTCATGGTCGGGCTTGTCCCGACCATCCACGTCTTCGCTGGTCAAGGCCCTGTTCAAGACGTGGATGCTCGCCACAAGGGCGAGCATGACGAAACTGGAACAACGCCGGTGTTCCCAAGCGAACGCGGCGCACTCTAGCCCCGACAAAAATGACGCTCGTTCTCGAACAATTGCTCAACGGTTTGCAGTTCGGCGTGATGCTGTTCCTGCTCGCGGCCGGGCTGACGCTGATCTTCGGCATCATGGGCGTGATCAACCTCGCCCACGGCTCGCTCTACATGGCCGGCGCCTATGCCGCCGCCTTCGCCGCCGCCCAGACCGGCTCCTTCCTGCTCGCGGTGCTGGCCGGGCTGACCGCCGCCGCCGTCATCGGCATGGCGATGGAGCTGGTCGTGCTGCGCCGGCTCTATGCGCGGGACCATCTCGATCAGGTGCTGGCCACCTTCGCGCTGATCCTGATCTTCAACCAGAGCGTGACGATCCTGTTCGGCCGCCAGCCGCTCTTCGTCTCGATTCCCCCCGCGCTGAATGGCTCGGTCCAGCTCCTGCCCGGCCTCACCTACCCGGTCTATCGCCTCGCYATCATCGCGGTCGGCCTGCTCGTGGCGCTCGGCCTCTATCTCCTTATCAACCGCACTCGCGTCGGCATGCTCGTGCGGGCCGGTGCGACCCATCGCGAGATGGTGCGCGCGCTCGGCGTCGACATCCGCTTGCTCTACACCGCCGTCTTCGGGCTCGGCGCCCTGCTCGCCGGCCTTGCCGGGTTGATGGCCGGGCCGATCCTCGCCGTGCAGGTTGGCATGGGCGAGCAGATCCTGATCATGACCTTCGTCGTGGTGGTGATCGGCGGCGTCGGCTCGATCCGCGGCGCCTTCTTCGGGGCGCTGATCGTCGGCCTCGTCGACACCTCGCTGCGCGCCTTCATGCCCGGCCTGCTGCGCCATGTCATGACCGGCTCGGAGGCCGATGCGCTCGGCGCCGGCCTCGCCTCGATGGGCATCTACCTGCTCATGGCGATCGTGCTGCTGGTGCGGCCCAAGGGACTGTTCCCCGCCCATGTCTGACGACGCCATCACCCGCCCGCATGCCGCGACGCCGGCGCTGGGCCGCATCATCGCGCTGGTCGCCCTCGCCGCCGCGCTGATCGCCCTGCCCTTCGTCGTCAAAGCGCTCGGCCAGCCCGCGCTGGTGCCGCTGGCGACACGCGTCCTGATCTACGCCATCGCCGCCGCCAGCCTCAATCTCGCGCTCGGCTTCGGCGGGATGGTGAGCTTCGGCCACGCCGCCTTCTTCGGCATCGGTGGCTATGCCGTCGGCATTCTCTACCGCACGATGATGGACGACGCCCTCTTCCTCGGCTTCATCCCGGGCACAGACCAGCTCCTGCTCACCCTGCCGGCCGCGATCCTCGTGGCCGGCCTCTTCGCCTGCGTGATCGGCGCGCTGTCCTTACGCACCAGCGGCGTGCAGTTCATCATGATCACGCTCGCCTTCGCGCAGATGCTGTTTTTCCTGTTCGTCTCGCTCAAGGCCTATGGCGGCGATGACGGCATGACGATCCGCCGCCGCAATGCGCTGTTCGACTTCAACACCCGCGACGACGTCACCTTCTATTTCATCTGCCTCGTCGTCGCGGCGCTGGTCTTCCTCGCGCTCTGGCGCATCGTCGGCTCGCGCTTCGGCATGGTGCTGGCCGGCATCCGCCAGAACGAGCGGCGCATGGCCGCGATCGGCATCGCGCCCTATCGCTATAAGCTCGCCGCCTTCGTCATTTCCGGCATGGGCGCCGGCCTCGCGGGCGCGCTGATGGCGAACTATCTGCGTTTCGTCAGCCCCGACATGCTGCACTGGACCAAATCCGGCGAGCTGATGATCATGGTCATCCTCGGCGGCGTCGGCACACTGCTCGGGCCCCTGCTGGGCGCCGCCGCTCTCGTCATCCTCGAGACCGTGCTGACGGGCTGGACCGAGCATTGGCAGCTCGTTCTGGGTCCGATCCTGCTCCTTGTCGTGCTCTTCACCCAGGGCGGGCTCAACGGGCTGATCAGCCGCCTCGGCCTCGGCAGGAGCGCGCCATGACCGCGACGCTCCTCTCGATCCGTGGCCTGCGCAAGCGCTTCGGCGGGCTCATTGCCACCGATGGCGTCGATCTCGACATACGCGACGGCGAGATCCACGCGCTGATCGGCCCCAACGGCGCCGGCAAGACCACGCTGCTGACGCAGCTCTTCGGCGAACTCACCCATGACGAGGGCGCGATCACGCTGGAAGGCGAGGAAATCGGCGCGCTGTCGACGCCGCAGCGCGTCGCGCGAGGCCTTGCCCGCACCTTCCAGATCAACCAGCTCCTGTCGGACTTCACGATGCTCGACAATGTCGCGCTCGCCGTGCAGGCCCATGACGGCCACAGCTTCCGCTTCTTCGGCAATGCCCGCCGCGACGAGAACCTGCGCAGCCGCGCCCGTCAACACCTCGCTACCGCCGGCCTGAGCCACCGCGCCGAAATCAAGGTGGCCGACCTCTCCCATGGCGAGCAGAAGCAGCTCGAATTCGCCATCGCGCTGGCCTGCGAGCCCCGCCTGCTCCTGCTCGACGAGCCCATGGCAGGGCTCGGCCACGCCGAGAGCGAGCAGATGGTCGCGATGCTCTCAGGCCTGAAGGGCCGCGTCACCATGCTGCTGGTCGAGCACGACATGGAGGCGGTCTTCGCGTTGGCCGACCGCATCTCCGTCCTCGTCTATGGCCGCGTCATCGCCACCGGCACGGCCGAGGAGATCCGCGACAATCCGGAGGTGCGCACCGCCTATCTCGGCGAGGGAGACGCCTGATGCTGAGCGTGCGCAACCTGCAATCGGCCTATGGCAGGAGCCAGGTCCTGTTCGATGTCGCGCTCGATATCGCCGAGGGCGAGGTCGTGACCCTGCTCGGCCGCAACGGCATGGGCAAGACCACGACGGTGCGCTCGATCATGGGGCTGCTGGCGCCGAAGGGCGGCGATATCCGCTTCGAGAGCCGGGACGTGCGCGGCATCGCGCCGGAAAAGATCGCCCGCTGCGGCATCGGCCTCGTGCCGGAAGGCCGGCAGGTCTTCCCGACGCTGAGCGTGCGCGAAAACCTCGTCGCCACCGCCTCGAACCGGCTGAAGCGCTCATCGCCCTGGACGCTAAGCCGTGTCTACGCGCTCTTCCCCCGGCTGCAGGAACGTGCCGGCCAGTCGGCCCGCACGCTCTCGGGCGGCGAGCAGCAGATGCTCGCGGTCGGCCGCGCGCTGATGACCAACCCGAAGCTCCTCATCCTCGACGAGGCGACCGAAGGCCTCGCGCCCGTGATCCGCGCCGAGATCTGGGGCTGCATCGAGGCGCTGAAGGCGCAGGGACAGTCGATCCTGCTGATCGACAAGAACATCAACGTGCTCAAGCGCATCGCCGACCGGCACTACATCATCGAGAAAGGCCGCACCGTCTGGTCGGGCACGAGCACCGACCTCGCGGCCAATGCGGAACTGGTGCATCGTTATGTCGGCGTCTGAAACGGACCTCATCGAGATCATCGCGCACAGCGCCGAGAACGACCCGGTCGAGGCCTTGCGCGATGCACTGAGCGACATCCTTGGCGGGCTCATCGCCGCGGGCTGCGGCCCGCATCATCTGCGCGAAATGATCTGGGAGACAGACCGGCCCGAGGCCTTCCATCTCTCCCGCCATAGCGTCGAACTGGCCTACCGCGAGGTCTTCGCCGGCTTCCGCCCGCCGATCCGCCTTCAGCCCCGTTCCGAGCCCGGCCTGACCATTCGCGCCCGCCATGTCGCCGCGCAGCCGCTGCCGGATACACTGGTCGAAGGYTACACGCTCCGCGAGCTCGGCCGGCAATACAGCCCGCGCCTGCAAGCCGACATGAAGGCGCTGTTCCGGCAATGGAGCCGCGACGGCGAAGCCTTCCGCGCCCGCCACGGCGCCGCCGATCTCGCCTATGGACCCAGCCGCTTTGAGACGCTTGACCTTTACCGCCCGGCCGGGGCGATGCGCGCTCCGATCTTCGTCTTCATCCATGGCGGTTACTGGCAGGCCTCGGACAAGGTCCAGCATGCCCAGTTCGCGCAGGGGCTGCTCGATGCCGGCTATGCCGTCGCCATGCCCAATTACGGCTTGGCACCTGATACGCCGCTCGAAGAAAGTCTCGCCCAGAGCGTCGCAGCGCTGAACTACCTCGCCCGCGAAGCCGATACGCTCGGCCTCGATGCCACCCGCCTGCACATCTCCGGCCATTCCGCCGGCGGGCATCTCGCCGCAATGGTGCTCTGCGCGCCGGACGCCCCGCCGATCGCCTCGGCCCTGCTGCTCTCCGGCCTCTACCACCTCAACCCGCTCGGCCATCTGCCGCTCGGCCGCCTGCTCGGCCTCGACGATGCCGCGCGCGCAACGCGGCTCAGCCCCATTGCCCAGCCCCGCCCGCAGGCCACGCGGGTCGCTTTCGCGGTCGGCGAAGGCGAGAGCGACGCCTTCAAGGCGCAATCGGCGGCACTCGCCGCAACATGGCAAGCGCCGGCGCCCCTGATCTGCCCCGGCCATCATTTCAGCATGCTGGAGGGACTGAACGGCGGCACGCTCCTCGACCTTGCGTTGAGAACGGCTGAAGGCTCATGACGACGCGTTCGGCCAAGCCGCTGCGCCTTGCCCTGATCGGCTGGGGTGCCATCAATCGCCGCGTTGCCGAGCTTCTGGCCCAGCGGGACGGCGGCGACATTACTATTGCGGCCATCGCGGTCCGTAACCCCGCTGCGGCCAGTGACATCCCGGCCGGTGCCAAACTGATCACGACACCGGACGAGCTGGCCGCTCTCGACCTCGATCTCATCGTCGAGGCCGCCGGACGCGAGGCGGTCGGCATCTGGGGCGAAGCAGCGCTCGGAAACGCCCCGGCATTCGCCGTCGCCTCGACCAGCGCCTTCTGCGACGACGCGCTGCTCGATCGCTTGATCGTCACCGCCGAAAACCGGGGCAGCCAGATCCTGATCCCGCCCGGCGCGCTCGCCGGCATCGACGGCATCGCGGCCGCGGCCCTGCTCCCGCTCGACGAGGTCGTCCATCGCATCGTCAAGCCGCCGGCCGCCTGGCGCGGAACTTCGGCCGAAAGCCTGATCGCGCTCGATGGGCTTGCCGATGCGAAGGTCTTCTTCTCCGGCACGGCCCGCGAGGCCGCCTCACGCTTCCCGCAGAACGCCAATGTCGCGGTGATCTCCGCACTGGCCGGCATCGGGCTCGATCGAACGCGCGTCGAGCTCGTCGCCGACCCCGCCGCCACTGGCAACGGCCACAAGCTCAGCGCCCGCGGCGCCTTCGGCAAACTCGATATTGCCATCGAGAACCGGCCTCTCGCATCGAATCCGAAATCCTCGGAGATGACGGCGCTCGGACTGGTCAGGCTGATCGAGAACCGCGTGCGGACGCTGGTGCGTTAGACGATGCCCTCCAAGTCATGCCCGGGCCTGACCCGGGCATCTCGGAGGCCAGCCCGCCGTCGCGAGATTCTCGGGTCGAAGCTTGGCTTCGCCCGAGAATGACGCACGCAACGAGCGCAGCTCATTCATAACCAGATCGATCTGAATTTATCTGATTTAGCCGACTGGATCACAGAATAAGCCGCCCCCTATGGTCCCCCTGAGAATGGCGGAAACCACCCGAACAGACCGCTGAACGCACCGCCAGCCGAGGCTTTCATGACGACCTATCCCGATCTCAAGCTCTATATCGGTGGCGCCTGGCGGAAGACGGCGGAAGAGCAGGCGGTGATCAATCCGGCCGACGAAAGCGTCATCGGCACCGTGCCCCTCGCCTCCCATGCCGATCTCGACGATGCGCTCGCCGCCGCCGCGGAAGGCTTCAAGGTGTGGAGCCGCGTGGCGCCGCGCATCCGCGCCGAGATCATGCTGAAGGCGGCTGCGCTGATGCGCGAGCGCGTCGAAGAGATCGCCCACTCGATCACGATGGAGCACGGCAAGCCACTTGCCCAAGCCCGGCTCGAGGTGATCAGAGGCTGCGAATTCTTCGAATGGGACGCGGCCGAGGGCCAGCGCGCCTATGGCCGCGTCGTGCCGAGCGAGCCCGGCATCCGCTACATCGTCACCCATCAGCCGGTCGGCACGGTCGCGGCGTTCTCGCCCTGGAATTTCCCGATGAGCCAGCCCTGCCGCAAGATCGCGGGCGCGCTCGCGGCGGGCTGCTCGATCATCATCAAGGCGGCCGAGGAGACCCCGGCCGGCGCCCTCCATATCGCGCGTGCGCTGCACGATGCCGGCCTGCCGCCCGGCGCCTTCAACCTCGTCTTCGGCGTCCCCGCCAAAATCTCCGGCTATCTCATCCCGCAGGCGCAGACCCGCCTCGTCGCCTTCACCGGTTCGACAGCGGTCGGAAAGCACCTCTCCGAACTGGCCGCGCGCCACATGACGCCGGTGCTGATGGAGCTCGGGGGCCACGCCCCGGTCATCGTCTGCGACGATGTCGACCCCATTGCCGCAGCCCATCTCTCGGCCACCCGCAAGGTCCGCAATGCCGGCCAGGTCTGTACCTCACCGACACGCTTCTTCGTGCAGCAGGATATCTATGAACGCTTCACCAAGGCCTTCGTCGAGAGGGCGCAGGCCGTAACGGTCGGCAACGGCCTGGACGCGAAGACCGAGATGGGGCCTGTCGCCAACCATCGCCGCATCGAGGCGCTGGAAGCGCTGACCGCCGATGCGCGGGCCCGTGGCGGGCGCGTTCTGACCGGCGGCGAGCGCCTCGGCAATCGCGGGTATTTCTTTCCGCCGACCGTTCTCACGGAGCTGCCGGACGACGCCCGCGCGCTCCGCGAGGAGCCCTTCGGGCCGATGGCGATCATCAATCCCGTCCGCACGGTCGAGGAAGCCATAGAGAAGGCCAATTCCCTGCCCTTCGGCCTCGCGGCTTACGGCTTCACGCACTCTGCGGCGCGCGCCGACCAACTCGCCGAAGGTATCGAAGCGGGCAACGTGTCGATCAACACACTTGAGGCCTCCGTCGCCGAAGTGCCGTTCGGCGGCGTCAAGGACAGCGGCTATGGCCGCGAGGGCGGCGCCGAAGGGCTGGCCCATTACATGACCGTCAAGACGCTGTCGCACCGGATGGTCATATAGCCGCAATGCGCCGGGCAACCTGACCGGCTATCCTTCTGGCGGGATCGCCGTAGGGACGAAATATTGCGCATGGACGGGGTGAAAGGCTGGCGGCCTCGGGTTTTCCCGTCATTCTGGCCGCGATGATTCGCCCCGCTCCCCTCTTGATGCTGGCGCTGGGTCTCGGCGCCTGTGCCGTGGGGCCGGACTACACGCCACCTACGCTTGACCTGCCGCAACGCTGGAGCGCTGCGAATAGCGGGCCGAAGGCGCCGAAACCGAGCGAGTGGTGGCGCACCCTGCGCGACCCGACGCTGAACGCGCTGGTCGAGCAGGCCATCGCCGGCAATCTCGACGTCGCCCAGGCCAAGGCCCGCATCCGCGAGGCCCGGGCCACGCGCGAGCAGGCGGTCGGCGCGCTCTTCCCGCAGGTCGACGGCAACGCCTCCGCCATACGCTCCCGCTCTGCGATCGTGACGCGCAACAGCTTCCGCGCCGGCTTCGATGCCTCCTGGGAGATCGACCTCTTCGGCGCACAGGATCGCGCCGTCGAGGCCGCGACCTATGGCACCGATTCCGCTTTCGACGACCTCGACGGCGCAATGYTGACACTGATCGGCGATGTTGCGTCGACCTATGTCGAGGCGCGTGGCCTGCAGGCGCGGATCGCGCTGGCCCGCAGCACGGCCAAAACGCAACGTGAGACTGAGGCGCTGACCCGCACGCGCTTCCGCGCCGGCGACATCTCCGCCATCGACACCTCCCGGGCCACCGCCCAGGCCGCGAGCACGGAATCGCAGATCCCCTTGCTCGAAACCTCGCTCGCCCAGAACCAGCATCGCCTGGCCGTGCTGATCGGGCGCCCGCCGGCGGCGACGGCGCCTTATTTTGCGCGCGCAGCCGCAGTCCCCGCGACACCCGCCCCGCCGCGCACCGGGATTCCTGCCGACGTGCTGCGTCGCCGGCCCGATGTCCGCTCGGCCGAGCGCCTGCTCGCCCAGGCGACGGCGCGGATCGGCCAGGCGGAGGCCAACCGCTATCCCTCGGTCTCGCTGACCGGCAACATCTCGACCTCGGCGCTCAAGCTCGGCGATCTCGCCAAGAACAGCGCCATCGGCTGGACGATCGGCCCGAGCCTCAGCGTCCCCATCTTCAACGGCGGCGAGCTCGCGGCGGCCGTCGATGCGGCCAGGGCCCAGCGCGACCGGCAGGACGCGGCGTTCAGGCTGACGGTGTTGACCGCGTTGCAGGACGTCGAGGACAGCCTTGTGGGCTTGCGGCAGGAGCGGATCAGGCTCGGCAGCCTGTCGGAAGCCGCCCAGGCCTCGACCCAAGCCGCGCAGCTCTCGCGCGCGCTCTACACCTCCGGCAATGCGAGCTTCCTCGACGTGCTCGAGGCGCAGCGCACCCAGTTCGGCGCCGAGGAGGCGCTGATCCAAAGCCGGGTCACGCTCGCGACACAGTTCATCGCTCTCAACAAGGCGCTCGGCGGCGGCTGGCTCAGGCCCGTCGAAGTCTCGGCGCCGGCCGTGATCGACGGCGAAACCGGGCCGCGCCTACGCCTTATTCCCGTAGAGGAACCGCAACCATGAGGCCGCGCCGCCTCCTGCTCCCTGCCCTGATCGTCGCCGCTGTCGGCGGCTACTACCTCTGGCAGGCACGACAGCCCGCACCGGCTGAAACCGTCAACCTGCCGACCGTCGAGGCAGCGATGGGCAATGTTGAGGAAGCCGTGCTCGCTTCCGGCGCGCTGGAACCGGTCCGGCAGGTCAGCGTCGGCTCGCAAGCGACCGGCCGCGTCGTCTCGCTCAAGGTCAAGCTCGGCGACAACATCAAGGCAGGCGACCTGATCGCCGAGATCGACGGCATTACCCAGCAGAACACGTTGCGCTCGGCCGAAGCCGATCTTGCCGCACTCAAGGCGCAGCGCGCCGAGCGCTCCGCCAGCCTCGCCTATGCGGAGGCCGTGCTCGCCCGCCAGAAGCTGATGGTCGGCCAGAACGCCGTCTCCCGCGACGCCTACGAGAACGCGCAGATGACCGTCTCGACGACGCAAGCCCAGATCGAGGCGCTCGACGCCCAGATCGTCTCGGGCCAGGTCAAGGTCGAGACCGCCCGGGCCAATCTCGGCTACACTCGCATCACCGCGCCGAGCGCCGGCACGGTCCTCGCCCTCGTCGCGCAGGAAGGCCAGACGGTAAACGCCGTTCAGTCCGCGCCCACCGTCGTCGTGCTCGGCGACGTCTCGACCATGACGGTCAAGGCGAAGATCTCCGAAGCCGACGTGCTGCGGGTGAAGGCCGGGCAGGAGGTGTATTTCAGCGTGCTCGGCGCGCCCGAGCAGCGCTTCCCCGGCAAGATCTCCTTCGTCGAGCCCGCGCCCGACACGCTGAAGACGCAGAACACGACCTCGTCCTCCACGGCGAGCAGCAGCTCTTCGGCCTCCAGCACCAGCGCGGTCTACTACAACGCCCTCTTCGAGGTGCCGAATCCCGAGGGCCGCCTGCTGACCTCGATGACCGCGCAGGTCACGGTGATCGTCGGCCGGGCCCAGAACGTCGTCACCATCCCCTCGACAGCCATCCGCCGCCGCGGCCCCAACGCCTTCGTCGAGGTGCTCGGCGAGGATGGCAAGGTGGAGCAGCGCAAGGTCACGATCGGTCTCGACAACAAGATCGTCGCCGAGATCGCCACAGGCCTGAAGGCGGGCGAGCGCGTCGTCACTGCGCGCAGCGGCGGCGGCGCCGACGCGACCCGCCCGGCACGCCGTTCCCGCTCGCCCTTCGGTTTCTGACGATGGGCGTGCCGCTCATCCGTCTCGCGGGCGTCCGGCGCGATTTCGGCACCGGCGAGGCGACCGTCGCCGCGCTCGACGGCGCGGATCTCGTGATCGAGGCGGGCGAGATGGTCGCGATCGTCGGCCAGTCCGGTTCCGGCAAGTCGACGCTGATGAACATCATCGGCTGCCTCGACCGGCCGACCGGCGGAACCTACGAGATCGACGGCCGGCCGACGCGTGACCTCGACCCGGACGAACTCGCCCGACTCCGGCGCGAATATTTCGGCTTCGTCTTCCAGCGCTATCACCTGCTCTCCGAGCTGACCGCGCTCGCCAATGTCGAGGTCCCCGCGATCTATGCCGGCATTCCGCCGGGTCCGCGCGAGAAGCGCGCCGCGACGCTGCTCGACCGGCTCGGTCTCGGCCCCCGCAAGACGCATCGCCCCTCCGAGCTCTCCGGCGGCCAGCAGCAGCGCGTCTCGGTGGCACGCGCCCTGATGAACGGCGCACGCGTCCTCCTCGCCGACGAACCGACCGGCGCGCTCGACCGCAAGAGCGGCGAGGAGATGCTGGCCCTGATCGAGGAGCTAAACCGCGAGGGGCACACCGTCATTCTCGTCACCCACGACATGAATGTCGCCAACCGCGCCCATCGCATCATCGAGCTCAGCGACGGCAGGATCATCGCCGACCGGCGCACGGCGCCGCGCTCGGAAAAGGTGCCTCCGCCCTCTCCTGTCCCGCCGCCGGCGGGGCGCCTGCGCGCCGTCTTCGGCCGGCTGAAGGAGGCGTTCGGCATGGCGGTGCGCGCCATGGCCGCCCACAAGCTTCGGACGACGCTGACCATGCTCGGCATCGTCATCGGCATCGCCGCCGTGGTCAGCGTCGTCGCGCTCGGCGAGGGCGCCAAGCGCAATGTGCTGCAGAACATCTCCGGCCTCGGCACCAACACGCTCGAGATCTTCCCAGGCGCCGGCTTTGGCGATCTGCGCTCCGGCCGCGTGCGGACCCTGACCGTGCTCGACGCCCAGGTCCTCGCCGGCCAGCCCTATGCCGCCAGCGTGACGCCGACGGTGACGACGAGCGCGACGATCCGCTTCGGCAATGTCGAGGCCACCGCGCAGGTCAACGGCGTCAGCGAGCGCTATTTCGACGTGCGCGGCAGCGTGCTGACGCGCGGCTCCTTCTTCGATGCCGCGGATGTCCGCACGCTCGCGCAGGACGTGGTGATCGACGAGAACGCGCTGGGCGTGCTCTTCCCGCAGGGACGGGCGAACCCGATCGGTACGGTGATCCTGATCGGCTCGGTGCCCTGCCGCATCGTCGGCGTGATCCGCCAGCAGCAGGGCGGCTTCGGCGGCAGCCAGAACCCGCAGGTCTTCCTGCCCTACACCACCGTGCAGGGCCGTTTCCTCGGCGACCTCTCGCTACGCAGCATCACGCTGCGCGTCGACGACGAGACACCGATGGCCGCCGCGCAGGAAGCCGTGACGGAACTCCTGACCCACCGCCACCGCGCCAAGGACTTCTTCATCCTGAACCAGGACGAGATCCGCAACACCATCACCAGCGCCACCGCGACGATGACGCTGATGATCTCCTCGATTGCGGTGATCTCGCTGCTGGTCGGCGGCATCGGCGTGATGAACATCATGCTGGTCTCGGTGATCGAGCGCACCAGCGAGATCGGCCTGCGCATGGCTGTCGGCGCGCGCCGCAGCGACATTCTCCAGCAATTCCTGATCGAGGCCTCGCTGGTCTGCTTTATCGGCGGCGCGCTCGGCATCGGGATGGCGCTCGCCATCGGCTTCGCCTTCGAGGCTTCGGGCTCGCAGGTGAGCTTCATCTATTCGGGCGAGGCCTTCGTAGCTGCCATAGCCTGCTCGACGCTGATCGGCCTGACCTTCGGCTTCCTGCCGGCCCGCAACGCCGCGAGTCTAGACCCGGTGGTCGCGTTGGCGCGGGACTAGGGCTTTCGCCCGCGCCGCGCAGGAGCTTCCGGCAGGATGCGCCCGGCGCTCGACAGGATGCTGGTTGCCAGCGCCCGCGCCGCCTCCTGATGCGACTGGCCGCCGATAACAACGAACTCGATCGTCCCGAGCGTTGGTAGCACCTCGCGCGGCTCGACCTCGGCAAGCCCCGGCGGGATCAACCGCGCCGAATGGGCGGTGATGCCGAGCCCGGCAACCGCTGCCGCGCGAAGGCCCGCCAAGCTGCCGCTGGTGCAGGCGACGCGCCAGGGTCGCCCCGCCTGCTCCAGCGTCTCGATCGCATGGACGCGCGTGATGCTCGGCGGCGGATAGAGCACCAGCGGCACCTCGCGCTGCTCGGCGAGCCGCGCGCCCGGACGCCCGACCCAGACGAGTCGTTCCTGCCAGGCGACCTCGCCGCGCGCGTCACCCTTGCGGCGCTTGGCGAAGATCAGGTCGAGATCGCCGGCATCATATTGTTCGTAGAGCAAGCCGCTGAGGCCCACCGTCAGCTCCAGGTCGACTGCGTGATGCTGCATGGCGAACTCGGCCAGGATGTCCGGCAGCGCCGTGTAGGCGAAATCCTCGGAGACTCCGAGCCTGAGCCGCCCACGCAGAGTCGAACCTTCGAGATAGCGCTCGATCCGACGACCAGCATCGAGCGCTTCTCGCGCGAAGGGCAGAATGGCGTCGCCGTCCGGTGTCGGGCGCACCTCATGCGTGTCGCGCGCCAGCAAGCGTCGCCCGACCCGCTTCTCCAGCCGCGCGACGTGCTGGCTGACCGAGGATTGGCGCAGGCCGAGCTGGCGCGCGGCTTCCGTGAAGCTCAGCGTCTCGCAGACCTTGAGGAAGCTCTGCAGGAGGACGGAATCGAGCGGCTTCTTGTCCAGTTCCATGCCAATCACGATCCATGATGAGCGATATCATGTCCAGTCCGGATCAAAATGAACATGAAAGGGATTACAAGGCTGCATCCAATCGGAAGGACCGCAGATGATCCGCCGCACGCTCGCCCGCTTCGGCATCGACCCCTATCTCATCGCGCTCATGACGACGGTCGCGGTCGCAGCCGTGCTGCCGGCACGCGGCGTCGGCGCGGAAGTCGCCAATGACGCCGTTTCGGTGGCGGTCGCCTTGCTGTTCTTCCTCTACGGCGCGCGCCTGTCGCCGGTGGCAGTCTGGGAAGGCTTGCTGCACTGGCGACTGCAGTCGCTCGTCTTCGCCAGCACCTATGTGCTCTTTCCGGTTCTCGGGCTCATTCTCACCCGCGCCTTCGGCAACTGGCTGCCGTCGGAACTGGTAGCAGGGCTGATCTTCGTCTGCATCCTGCCCTCGACCGTGCAATCCTCGATCGCCTTCACCTCAATCGCCCGCGGGAATGTCGCGGCGGCATTGTGCAGCGCCTCCGTCTCCAACCTCTTCGGCATGGTGCTGACCCCGCTGCTCGTCGTGCTGCTGCTCGATTCGAAGGGCGGTGGCTTCAGCACACGCGCCGTCGAAAGCATCGCGCTGCAGCTCCTGCTGCCCTTCGTCGCCGGGCAATTGCTGCGTCGCTGGATCGGGCCGTTCCTGCAGCGCCACAAGGCGCCGATCTCGCTGGTCGACCGCGGCTCGATCCTGCTCGTCGTCTACGCCGCCTTCAGCGAGGGCATGGTCGCCGGCATCTGGTCGCAGGTCACGCTCGCCGACCTCGGCCTCGTCATCGGGCTCGACATCGTCATGCTCGCCGCCGTGCTGGTGATCACGACCTTCGCCAGCCGCCGTCTCGGCTTCTCCAAGGAGGACGAGATCGCCATCGTCTTCTGCGGCTCGAAGAAAAGCATGGCGAGCGGCATTCCGATGGCGAATATCCTCTTCCCCGGTCAGGCGCTCGGCCTGATCGTGCTGCCGCTGATGCTGTTCCATCAGGCTCAGCTCTTCGCCTGCGCCGTGCTGGCGCAACGCTATGCGCGCCGCCCGGCCAAGCCCGAGACGAAGGCGCCCGGCGAACCGGTGCTTGCTCCGGCGAAAGCCTGAGCATCGCTTCGCACGCGATCTTTCGAACCAGCAGAGGGAACAGCGCTTCGCGAACCTCGTTGATCCCGTGCACGGCTGAAGCCGTTGCCCTCTCCGAAACCAGGATCCCCCGCGAATGGGGAACCATCATGGAGACGCGACATGCAGGACGAGAAATCCCAGCACGAGATCAGGAAGATCGCCTACGCATTGTGGATCAAGGACGGCCAGCCCGAGGGGCGTGACCGCGAGCACTGGGACGCGGCCAAGGAAATCTGGGCCTATCGCAGCCACAACCACGTGCTGGAGGATGAGAACGTCTCGCGGCCGTCAGGCCAGCAGGCTGCCGAGATGCCGTCAAAGCAAGCTTCGGCCGGGAAGACCTCGCGTCGGCAGAGCACCTGAGACGGCGCCGCTGCCCGTCCGGACCAGCCAATGACCTAACTTTGCGACCGGGCCGACCTATCGGCCCGGAAGGGCTTTGTCGTGATCAGGGGCAGAGATAGCCGCCCTGATCCGGCAGGCAGCGCGCGCCCGTGGGCAGAATGAGCGCGCCGCCGGGATCGCGTTTGACGTAATCGCCATTGGGCAGCTCGAAGCCGCCGGTCGAGTCCGGGTTCACCCGCGTACCGTCCGGGAGGATGAGCTGTGCGCTGTCGCGGACGATCCGCTTGGCAGAGCCGCCCGAAGCAGCCGGAACCGCACGGGGCTGGGATGAGACGCAGCCTGCCACGAGGATGGCGACCACGCTTGCAGCTATCGATATCCTGATCATCAGCCATTGTTGCCGTGCCCCGCGCAGCGGTGCAAGCCCGTTCGGGCATATGAGAGGATATGGCGGCAGCATCTCACCGCCTCCCGGCTTCGCTTAGCCGGGCATCTCTGTTCTCCACAGGTGTTTTCGGGTTGATTCGACCGCGGCGGAGCAATGCCGGGCACGGTTTTCCGATGCGCCGGAAAGAAAAAACCGTGCCACCGCGAATCATCTTTGCCGGCCGGTAGCCGATCTGTGTTCATCGGTCGACTCGCGAACATTCTTTGAGCTGTCGCAATCGAAAGCGATCCACAGTTGGAATGAACCCGCGAATCATCTGTATTGCGGAAGGGGGGGAGTTCAGGCTGACCGTCGGCTCACAGCCGCGCGGCCACAGTTAACTATGCGTTAACCTGTGTTAACCAATGGTCGCGATATGACGATGCCGAGCAGACATCGAACGGCACGCCAATGAGTGTTTCGAGGCAGCTACCGCCCGTACACCCCACGGTGCGACGTCCAACACTCAGTCATGTGGCGATGTCCGCCGCGGCGGCCGGGTTGTTTTTCACGATCGCAGGCTGCGGCGAGCAGAAGCTTTCCGATTCCGAGCTGATGATCGCGTCGCGGTCCATCACGGTCGATGTCGGCAGGGCGATGGTCTTGCCGCCGCCCGGCAGCCTCCCTGTGACCGGCGTCACGCAACGCAGCTACGACAATGCCGTCTCGCAGGTTATTTCGCTGACGACGCGCGGCCGCACGCCGGGTGAAAATGCCATCCATGCCGCCTTCTTCACCGTCACCGATCTGCCCGACAGGCTCGGCGTCGAGGGCAATCTGCTGCGCGAACCGGGTATCGACGACTTCTCCATTGCCCAGGAAATGGAAGAGCGCCTGCCCGGAATCGCCATGGCGCCCGCAGCCGTCTTCGTCCAGAACAAATACGGCCCCTTCAGCTATGCGTTCGGGCGCGGAGTAGGCGGCGAAGCCTGCCTCTATGCCTGGCAGCGCATCGCGAGCGGCGACAGCCTGTTCATGCCGAGATCGGGCGTGATTTCGGTCCGCATCAGGGTCTGCGACCCCGTCGCCACCGAGGCGGCGCTGCTGCGCCTCGCCTACAGCTATTCGATCAACGCCTCGCTGCGGCGTACGGGCTGGAGCCCGATCGGCGATGCGCCGTCGCCTGCGCCGGAACTCGGCAAGGCCGGAGCGCCGATCTATCCGGTGCCGCAGGCCTCTGCTCCCGATGCCTTCGAGCAGGCCCCCGCCGCCCGGCCGCGCCCGGTCCGGGCGCCGCGAAGCGAGCGCCGCGTGCAGGAAGCTCCCGAGCCGATCCCGGACAAGCCTCTCGAAGGATATCCGACCGTCCCACCCCCGCCCGCGCCCTGAACACGATCCGGATTGCCGAACGCCCATGCGAACAGCATGCTACGTCATCTTCTGGGCCATCACAGCGATCGTGGTCGTCGCGCTCATCACGCTGCCGATCAGCTTGCAGGCGCATCTGATCGCCGGTGCGATCGTGGTGAGCGCGATGATCATCCTCAAATTCCTGAGGCCTTACGGCGTCTGGAGGCTGATCGCGCTGGGCCTGGGGACGGCAATCGTGTTGCGCTATATCTACTGGCGCACCACGAGCACCCTGCCTCCGGTCAACCAGCTCGAGGATTTCATTCCGGGCCTGATCGTTTACCTCGCCGAACTCTACAACATTGGCATGCTGTTCCTCAGCCTGTTCGTCGTGGCCATGCCCCAGCCGAGCCGCAAGGCACCGCCGATCGATCCGCAGAGCGCGCCCACGGTCGACGTCTTCGTACCCTCCTATAACGAGGATGCCGAGTTGCTGGCGACCACGCTCTCGGCGGCGCTGGCGATGGACTATCCCGCCGGCCGCCTGAAAGTGTACCTGCTCGACGATGGCGGCACCGACGAAAAGTGCAACGCCGACAATTTCGTTGCTGCCAGCGCCGCCCAGGAGCGCCGGGCGACACTGCAGAAGCTCTGCGATGGGCTTGGCGTCTCCTACCTGACGCGCGAGCGCAACATCAGCGCCAAGGCCGGCAACCTCAACAACGGCATCGCCCATTCGCAGGGCGAACTGATCGTCGTCTTCGACGCCGACCACGCCCCGGCACGCAGCTTCCTGACCGAGACAGTCGGCTATTTCGGCCAGGATCCGAAGCTCTTCCTGGTCCAGACCCCGCATTTCTTCATCAATCCCGACCCGCTCGAACGCAACCTCAAGACCTTCAAGACGATGCCGTCCGAGAACGAGATGTTCTACGGCATCATCCAGCGCGGCCTCGACAAATGGGACGCGTCCTTCTTCTGCGGTTCGGCCGCGGTCCTGCGGCGCGTAGCCCTGCAGACGACGAACGGCTTCTCGGGGAGGAGCATCACGGAGGACGCCGAGACGGCGATCACCCTGCATGCCACCGGCTGGCACAGCGTCTATGTCGACAAGCCGCTGATCGCAGGACTGCAACCGGCGACCTTCACCAGCTTCATCGGCCAGCGCTCGCGCTGGGCGCAGGGCATGATGCAGATCCTGCTGTTCCATCGCCCGATGTTCAAGCGCGGCCTCTCCCTGCCGCAGCGGCTCTGCTATTCGTCCTCCGCCCTGTTCTGGCTCTTCCCCTTCGCGCGGCTGACCTTCCTGATCGCGCCGCTGTTCTACCTGTTCTTCGGCCTGGAGATCTTCACCGCCTCCGGCGCCGAGTTCATCGCCTATGTGCTCAGCTACATGGCGGTGAACCTGATGATGCAGAACTACCTCTACGGCCGCTATCGCTGGCCTTGGATCTCCGAACTCTACGAATTCATCCAGTCGGTCTATCTGCTGCCGGCGGTGATCTCGGTGCTGCTCAGGCCGACCAAGCCGACCTTCAAGGTCACGGCCAAGAACGAATCCCTGGAGCAGCGGCGCGTCTCCGAGCTCGGCAAGCCGTTCTTTATCATCTTCGCCGTGCTGTTCCTCGGCGTCATCGCGACCTACTGGCGGATGATCGCGGAGCCCTACAATGCCGACACGACCCTCGTCGTCGGATTGTGGAACATCCTCAACCTGCTGATGGCGGGCTGCGCGCTCGGCGTCGTCTCCGAGCGGCCGGAAGGGCGCGCCGCCCGGCGCTTCCCGGTGAAGCGGCGCGGCGAGATCAGCATCGACGGCCACATCGCCCCGGTCGTGACGGAGAATGTATCCGTCGACGGCATCGCCATCCGGGTACTGTCCAGGGACCTCGACAAGGTGTCGATCGGCAGCGTGGGGCAGGTGTCGTTCGAAACGACCATCGACATGCCGCGTGGATCCCTGCCCTTGCGGGTCATGCGCGTCGCTCCCGACGACAAGGGTCTTCTGCTCGGCTGCAGCTACCAGCCGACCGAACCGCTGCACAGCCGCATCATCGCCGATCTCGCTTTCTCCGACGCCGAGAACTGGAGCCAGTTCCAGAAGTCGCGGCGGCAGAACATGGGGGTGATCTACGGCACGATCCGCTTCCTGCGGATGGCGGCCTTTCAGACGAGCCGCGGCCTGTCCTATTTCTTCGGCCTCTACCGGTTTTCACGGTCGTCCACGCGCACCGGAGCGGCGGAATGAGACGGCTCCCGCTCACCCTCCTCACAGTCGCGGTTGCCACACTGACGCAGGGCCTCCTCCCGCGGCTCTCGGCACAGGAGGCGCCAGCGACGGTGCCCGGTCCGGCCCCCTTCATGATTGCGCCGCCCGGCGCGCAGCCGGCCGAACCGCCGCCCGCGGCGAGCCCTGCCCCGCCTCCGGCCCGGGAGCCGGTGGCGCCATCGCCGGCTCCGGCCTTCGCCTTCAAGCCGCTGCTGCCGGCACCGCGCGTCATGCTCGAAGGCGAGAGCGATACACGCAGCTGGGCCTTCTACCTGACGCAGGACGAGGCGGCGGCCGATCCCAATCTCGATATCGCCTTTCAGAATGCACTGGTCGTGATGCCGGAGGTTTCCCGGCTGGCCGTCCGCCTCAATGGCGAACGGGTGATCGAGATGCCGATCGCATCGTCCGACCGCCTGAAGCAGACCTCGGTCGCGGTTCGCAAAGGCCTGCTCAGGCCGGGGCTGAATACGATCAGCTTCGAAGCCCTGCAGCGCCATCGCACGGATTGCACGGTGGCTTCGACCTATGAGCTGTGGACCCGCATCGACGGCGCGGGCACCCGGCTGACCTTCAAGGGACCGGCGGCGCAGCAGTTCCGGCTGCGCAGCCTCGACGATCTGCCGGCGATCGGCGCCGACGAGGGCGGCCAGACCACGATCGTCATCGTCGCCCCCGGCGCAGCGAGCGCGATTGCCGCGAACAGCATTTTCGCCGTGGCGCAGGCCCTTGCCCTGCGCGGGCGATACGGCCAGGTCGCAGTGAAGGTCTCGGAACGCCTGCCCGAACGTGCCCGGCCGGGCACATTGACCGTCGCACTCGGCACGAACGACGAGATCCGTGCGTTGCTCGGCGGGTTGCCCACCGAAGCCGGCGGACGCAGCTTCCTCGGCTTCGTGCCGAGCCCGAAGAAGAGCACCGACATGCTGCTCGTGACGGGCGCGAACTGGCCGGACATCGACGCGATCGTCGGCAAGCTGCTGACCGCCCCCGTCTCGAGGCCGGCCAACATCAATCGCAAGACCATGGATACGGCGAGCTGGCATGTGCCGGATGCGCCCTTCGTCGCGGACCGGCAGGTGGTGCGGTTTTCCGAGCTCGGCATCCCCACGCAGGAATCGTCCGGCCGGCGCATGCGGGTGCGGGCCGTCGTCGCGATGCCCGGCGACTTCTACGCCAACGCCTACGGCGAGGCGACGCTCTATCTCGACGGCGCCTATTCGGACGAAGTCCTTCCGGGCGACAGCCATATCGAGATCTTCGTCAACGGCAACGTCGCCGCGACCTTGCAGCTCAATGCAGTGACGGGCGGGCTGTTCCAGCAATTCCCGATCACCGTGCCGCTGCGGCATTTCCGGCCGGGCGTCAACGAGATCTGGTTCGAGGCGGTCACCGTAGCCAAGTCGGACCTGAGCTGCGGGCCTGGCGCGACGCTCCCCGGCAAGAGCCGCTTCGCGCTGTTCGACACCACTGTGCTGTCCGTTCCGAACTTCGCGAAGATCGGGGTCAGCCCCAATCTCGCGGCGGCAGCCGGCACCGGCTTTCCCTATTCGGTCGCATCGCAGGTCGCCCTCATCATGGGCCGGCAGGATGCCACCAATCTCAGCGCCGCGAGTACGCTGCTGGCGCGCATCGCCCAGCGGGCCAGCAGGCCGCTCACCGTCGAGGTGCTGTCCGGTCCGGCTGCTGTCGGCGACCGGCCGGTCCTGATCGTCGGCGCCGCCGGCCAGCTGCCGGCCGGGATGCTCCCGCGCGTCGGGATTGCCGACAATGTCCGTGCCACCTGGCCGCTGCGCTCGGACGCCGTGGTGGTGACGCCGGATGCGGAGGGCGCCGCCGTCTTTGACGCCGTGATCAACCGGTTGCAGGGCCGGCAGGCGACGCCCGAAGCCTCGGGCGGAGCAGCTCCGACCACCGAGGCCGTGCGCGACCGCTGGCGCGGCTCGCTGGGCGGCCCTCTTGCCCGCTACTTCATCGCCTTCGATCAGTGGCTCCAGCGAACCTTCGATCTCTCCTTCGCGCAGCTGCGCGCGCCCTCGCGTGCGCCGACGCTCTACGAGCCGGCCGAAGGCACTGACCTGATTGTCGCGCAGGCCGCCGATCCGGAGACGAGACAGGTCTGGACCGCCTTTATCGCCCGCCGCGAAGAGGCTCTGGAAAGCACGGTGGACAGGGTCGTCTCGCCCGGAAACTGGGCGGCCATGGCCGGCAAGATCACCGCGTTCCGAGGCGCCCAGGAGGCGCACATCATCTCGGCCGACAGCACCTCCTTCGTCATGACACGGCCGTTCAGCCTGACGAATATGCGCCTGGTCTTCGCCAACTGGATGTCGAGCAATATCGGCATCTATGCATTGGCTTTGCTCACGGCCTGCATCGGCCTTGGCATCGGAACATCCCTGATGCTCCGGCGGTTGGGGCGTCGATCGTGATCCGCTTTCTCGCCATGCTCGCCGCAGCTCTCCTCGGCTTCCTTCCGAATGCGCAGGCGACGGTGCCCGCCGATGCCTGGGCGCTGTACCGGCAGAAATTCGTCACCGCCGAGGGCCGCGTCGTCGACGATGCGAATAGCGGGATCAGCCATAGCGAGAGCCAGGGCTACGGGCTCCTGCTGGCGTGCCTGGCGGGAGATCGCAGCACCTTCGCCAGCATCTTCGCCTTCACACGCACGGAACTGCTCATCCGCGACGACGGGCTCGCGGCCTGGCGCTGGGATCCGAAGGCGAGCCCCCGCGTCACCGACATCAACAACGCCAGCGATGGCGATCTTCTGATCGCCCACGCCCTCGCCTGCGCCGGCAGCCGCTGGAACATGCCCGCCTACAGCGCCGCCGCCCGCCAGCTCGCCCGCGCTCTTGCGAAGGTCGCACTCCTGAAGCGCGGCAACGATGTCTGGCTGATGCCGGCAGCGGTCGGCTTCTCCGAGAAGGATCGTGCCGACGGCCCGGTGATCAACCCCTCCTACTGGGTGTTCGAAGCCTTCCCCGTCATGACCCAGCTGACCGGCGATCCGGTCTGGACCCATGTCCAGGCCAGCGGGCTCAAGCTGCTCGACGAGCTGGCCAAGCGGAAGTTGCTTGCGCCGGAATGGCTGTCGATCAAGGCCGAACCGAAGCCGGCCGAAGGCTTCCCCGCCCAGTTCGGCTACAATGCGCTCCGCATCCCCCTCTATCTGCTGCGCGCCGGGCTCGGCGAGAAGGCGCGGCTCGAGCCCTTCCGCCAGGCCTGGGCCGGCGGCACGGCGGTCGTCGACGTCCGCAGCGGCAAACCCGTCGAGCCTCTCCCCGATGCGGGCTATCGCATACTCGCCGCAGCGATGGCCTGCGCGCTCGACAAAACCCCGATTCCGGCTGAGCTGAAGACCTTCCAGCCTACGCTGTACTACCCGTCGACGCTGCATCTTCTCTCCCTCTCGATGCTGAGCGAGAGGTATCCGCAATGCATGTGAGATCGGTCCTGATCGTCGCCGCGGCCTCGGGCGCCGCCTTCTATGCCCTTGGCCGCTACAGTGGTCAGGATACCAAATGGCCGGGCTCGCAACCCGTGATCCGGCCGGCGCTCGCCCAGGGCGAGACGCAGCAGGCCATGCCGGGCAACGAGCCGGCCCTCGAACTGGCGCAGGCCCCGAACGCGCCCGCGCGCCCCGCGACGCCGTCAGCGACTCAGCCCCAAACGCAGCAGCCCCCGCAGAAGGTCGATGAAACCGCGCTCCGCTATTTCGCGGCGCGGGGCGACGTTCGCCGCTTCGAAGCCGAACTCGCGAGGCTGCGGGCGCTCTACCCCGAATGGAAGCCGCCGACCGATCTGACCTCGCAGGGGCAGGTCGGCGATCCCGAGCTCGAGCGGGTGTGGAAGCTCTTCGCCGAGGGCAAGTACGGCGAGGCCCGGGCCGCGATAGCCCAGCGCGGCAGCGCCGATCCAAGCTGGCGTGCGCCTGCCGACCTCGTGGCGCAGCTCGACACGGCCGAAGCGCGCCAACGCCTCGTCAACGCCTCCAATGCCCGGCAATGGGAACAGGTCATCCGCCTCGGCACCGAGACGCCGGCGATGCTGACCTGCGCCAATGTCGATGTGCTCTGGCGCGTCGCCGAGGCCTTCGTCCAGACCGGCAAGCCCGACCGCGCACGTGACGCCTTCGCCTATGTGCTGACCAACTGCACCAACCCGGCCGAGCGGGTCGGCACCATGCAGAAGGCGCTCGCGACCCTGCCCGAAAATCTGGTCGAGCCGCTGCTGGCGCAGGAACGGCAGACCGAATTTGCCAGCATTCGCGACGAGCTCGCACGGCGTCGCATCGGCAAGGCTGCCGACGCCCCGACGCAGACAGCCACACCCGAGGATCTCCGGCGCATCGAAACCCTCGCCAACGCAGCCACGACGGCCGACGACCCCATCCTTCTCGGTTTCTACGCTCTCCACCACAACGACCCGACCAAGGCCGTGACCTGGTTCCAGACCGCGCTCGCGCGCAAGGGCGGGGCGAAGGCGGCGGAAGGCGCGGTGCTCGCCCTCGGCGCGACGCGGAAATATCAGGAGGCCGAAACGCTCGGCGCGCAGTGGCTGGAAGCTGGCGCAGCCAATCGCAAGGCCTATCTCGACGTCATCACGGCGCTGCTCACCCAGGAGCCGCCGCCGCGCCTCGACCGTGCCGTGATCGAGCGCATCGCCAAGGCCGTGGGCAAGGACCGGTACGCTCCCGGTGCGGGGGCGCTTGGCTGGTATGCCTACAACTCCGGGCAGACTGCGCCGGCCAGCACCTGGTTCGCAACGGCGCTGTCCTGGGACAGTGACTACGAGCCGGCAGCCTATGGGCTGGCGCTGGTGCGCCAGCGTCTGCGCGACCAAGCCGGGCTGCGCGCCTTGATGTCCGAATGGGGCGGGCGTTCCCAACGGATCGCCGATATCCTCAACCCTGCGCGCAGACCGCCCCAGCCCCCGACCCAAGCCCGTGTCGACCGGCCTCCCACCGCCGAGCCGCGCCAGAGCGCGCGCGTGGAACCTACCTTGGAACCGCTGGAACGCGCGCCTCGGTCCGCGATAGCAGCGGTGCGCGCTCACCCCGTCGAACGTGAAGACACGACAATCGCTGCGACGCCGTCCCGGTCGAGCACGGCCCGCCCGAGCAGCGGCAGCTGCGGCGCTGGCTCATCCGGCGCTGCGGCCCTGCAGCGTGGCTGGTGCCTTCTCAATCTCAAGCGCCCGGTCGCGGCGGCGGAAGCCTTCGAAGCCGCGCGGCGCACCGGGACCGCACAGATCGTCTCAGATGCATCAGCCGGCCTCGCCTATGCCAAGATCCAGCAGGGCCTGACGTCGGAAGCCAGTGTCGCTGCCGGCAGTGCGGCTCTACCTCCCGCACGGCGCAACGAGCTTTCGGCCCTGCTCCTGTCCGAGCGCTTCTTCGCGCAATACGATGCCAAGGATTACAACGGCGCGCTCGTCACTCTTGCGGCGCGGGCGCGCTACGCGCCGGAGACGACCGACTTGCTGCTGATGCGCGGCTGGTCCTACTTCAACCTCGGCCGCTACGACGATGCGAGCCAGGTCTTCCAGGCGCTCTACAAGACCAACAACTCGCCGGATGCCCTGTCGGGGCTGACCGCGATCCGCGACGTGACCCAGCGCAATAGATACTGAATAGTTCGGACCTTGCGGGCAGCCTCGATCGAGACGGCCCGCAAGGTCCGATACATTTGCGAACAGAAGCGTGATCGATGGCTCCGCCCGGAGCACCGCGGAAGATCGGTGCTCCAGGCTTAAGCAACAGGCCTTACTCGGCCGGGACCGCCAGGACCTCACCGTCGACCACCAGCGGAGAGTGCCCGCTCAGCGCGGCCTTCAGCTGGTCCTGATCGAGCTCGCCTTCCCAGCGCGCCACGACGATCGTCGCCACCGCATTGCCGATGAAGTTGGTCACCGCGCGGCATTCCGACATGAAGCGGTCGATGCCGAGGATCAGCGCCATGCCCGCGACCGGGACGGCGGGAACGACCGAGAGCGTCGCCGCCAGCGTGATGAAGCCCGCGCCGGTGATGCCGGCCGCGCCCTTCGAGCTCAACATGGCGACGAGCAGCAACAGAATCTGGTCGCCGAGCGGCAGGTGAATGTCCATGGCCTGCCCGATGAACAGCGCCGCCAACGTCATGTAGATGTTGGTGCCGTCGAGATTGAAGGAATAGCCGGTCGGGATGACCAGGCCGACGACGGAGCGCTTGCAGCCGGCCGCCTCCATCTTCTCCATCAGGCTCGGCAGCGCCGCCTCCGAAGAGCTGGTGCCGATAACAAGGAGGATCTCTTCCTTGATGTAGCGGATGAGGGCGAAGATCGAGAAGCCGTTGTAGCGGGCGACCGCACCGAGCACCCCGAGCACGAAGATCGCCGCGGTCAGGTAGAAGGTCAGGATCAACATCGCGAGATTGGCGACCGAGCCGATGCCGTAGCGGCCAATGGTGAAGGCCATCGCGCCGAAGGCGCCGATCGGGGCCGCCTTCATCAGGATCGCTACCAGCTTGAAGATCGGAGCCGAAAGCGCCTGCAGGAAGTCGAGGACCGGCTTGCCGCGCTCGCCCACCATCGAGAGCGAAAGGCCGAAAAGCACCGAGAAGAACAGCACCTGCAGGATGTCGCCGGAGGCGAAGGCGCCGACGATCGTGTCCGGGATGATGTTCTGCAGGAAGCCGACGATGCTGGAATCATGCGCCTTGGCCGCATAGCCCTGCACGGCCTTGGCATCGAGGCTGGCCGGGTTGATGTGCAGCCCGGTGCCGGGCTGAATGACGTTGCCGACGATGAGGCCGACG
Source organism: Allobosea sp. 10L417 (assembly GCF_056395485.1). Classification (NCBI taxonomy): domain Bacteria; kingdom Pseudomonadati; phylum Pseudomonadota; class Alphaproteobacteria; order Hyphomicrobiales; family Alloboseaceae; genus Allobosea; species Allobosea sp. 10L417. The sequence continues at coordinate 1,167,876 of NZ_JBFTJP010000001.1, read as the reverse complement.
ATCAGCGCCAGCGTCGAGAAGACGAGGAAATAGATCATCGCCTTACCGGCGACGCGCCCGACCTTCTGCATGTCGCTCATGCCTGCGATCCCGGTCGAGACCGTCAGGAAGATCACCGGCGCGATGATCATCTTGACCAGCTTGATGAAGGCGTCGCCGAGCGGCTTCATCGCCGCGCCCTGCTCGGGCCAGAAATGGCCGAGCAGAATGCCCGCCGCGATGGCGAACAGAACCTGGACATAGAGGTGTTGGTAGAACTTTCTGGGGCGCGCCGGCTGAGCGGACGCGAGGTCGAGCGTGGTCGCCATGATGTGCTCCTTGGGTCGGCGGTGTTCTTGCTCTTGTTCGAAACCGCTAGGCCCGTTGCGCAATCGGCGTGCCAACCGCGCGAAATCGACAGACTTCCTATAGAACAACGCGTTAGCGGGGCCGCGACGCGGGCCGGGGCGGGTTATTTGGCGAAAATCCGCACGGGCCCCTCTTGATTTGTGCGGAAATCCGCACAACGACTGGTTATGAGCCATTTCCTGCTCGATCCTCGAAGGGGGGCCGCGAAGCTGCGCTGGTTGGTCTTCGGGCTGGTCGTCGCAGCCATCGCCATCGCCTCGCTCTTCGCCGCCGGCGAATTCGGTCGCAGCCGGGCCATCGCCGGCACGCAATCGCGGGCCGAGGATGCCGGAACGCTGGCTCTCGCCATCCTGCGCGGCGAGCTCGAGAAGCAGCGCGCTCTGCCGGTGATCCTGGCCCGCGACCCGGACGTTCGCCAGGCACTGACAGGCGGTAGCCGCCACGGTCTCGACCTCAAGCTGGAAGCCATCGCGCGCGAAGCCCGCACCGCCGTGATCTATCTGCTCGGCCCTGACGGCATCGCAATCGCGGCCAGCAACTGGAACGAGCCGACGAGCTTCGTCGGCAACGACTACAGCTTCCGCGACTACTTCCGCGGTGCCGTCGCATCCGGCGGCGCCGAGCAATTCGCGCTCGGCACGGTCAGCCAACGTCCCGGCCTTTATATCACCCGGCGGATCGAGGAGGCCGGCCAGAGCCTCGGCGTGATCGTCGTCAAGGTCGAGTTCGACCGGGTCGAGGCCGACTGGCGAGCGCTGGGCGGCCAGAGCTATGTCGTCGACCAACGCGGCGTCGTGCTGCTCGCGACGGTCGAGGACTGGCGCTTTCGGGTCGAGGCGCCGCTCGACCAGGCGACGGCCGCGGCGATCCGGGACTCGCTCCAGTTCGGCGCCGCGCCGCTGACGCCCTTGCCGCTGCTGCAGCAAGGTGAGCTCGTCCAGGGGACGACCCCGCTCACCGGCCGCTATGTCCGGATACGCCACCCCGTGCCGACGACGGATTGGGTGCTCGAGGTACTGCTGCCTGTCGATGCAGCGATCACCGCAGGTCGTTCGCAATCGCAGGCGCTCGTCGCGCTCGTGCTGATGCCGGGCGCCGCGCTCGCCGCCTTTGCCCTGCGCCGGCGCCAGCACAACCTCGTCCGGCGCGAGGCCGACGCGCGCGCAAAGGCCGAGCTTGAGGAACGCGTTGCCGAGCGCACCGCCGAGCTGGCCGGCGCCAACCAGCGCCTCGTCGCCGAAATGGCGACGCGGACCCTGGCGCAGGAACGGCTGTCCAACCTCCGGGAGGAGCTCGCCAAGGCCAACCGCCTGGCCACGCTCGGCCAGGTCACCGCCGGCGTCGCTCATGAGGTCAATCAGCCGCTCGCGGCGCTGCGCACCTATGCCGAGAACGCGCGCGCCTTCCTGAAGCGGTCCGACACGATCGAGGCTGACGGCGCACTGGCGCGGATCGTCTCGTTGACCGACCGGATCGGCGCGATCACCGAGGCGCTGCGGGGCTTCGCGCGCCGCGGCAAGGGGCCGCCGGTGCCGGTCCCGGTCGCCACCGTCATCGAAGGCGCCCTGACCTTGCTCGAAGGGCCGCTGCGCCTGGCCGGAGTAACGCCGGTCGTCACAGCTCCAGCCGGGCCGGTCCTCGTCAGCGCCCGTCCGATCGAACTCGAACAGGTGCTCGTCAATCTCCTGCGCAACGCGATCGAGGCCATTCTCGAAGGGGGCGATGGAGGCGAGCCCGCGCTCGCTATCACCGTCACCCCGCGTGGAGACCGGGTCGAGATCGCGATCACGGATCGCGGACCGGGCCTCTCGGCCGACGCGCTGGCGCAGCTTTTCACCCCGTTCAGCACGACCAAGCCCAAAGGGCTCGGCCTTGGCTTGGTCATTTCGCAGGACATGATCACGTCCTTCGGGGGCACGCTGACGGCGACGAGCCGGCCGGGGGAAGGCGCCAGCTTCGTCATCAATCTCGAAAGGGCAGCCGCATGAGCGATTCCAGCGCTTCCATCGCTGCGATCGAGGTCGCCTTCGTCGACGACGATCCCGATCTGCGCGACGCTAATGTCCAGGCGCTGCGTCTGGCCGGCTTCCCGGCGGTCGCATTGCCTTCCGGCCACGCGGCGCTAAAACGGATCGGGCCGGACTATGCCGGCATCGTCGTCACCGACATCCGCATGCCCGGCATGGACGGCATCGAATTGCTCCGGCGGCTGCGGACGCTCGATCCCGACATCCCGGTGATCATGATCTCGGGCCATGCCGATATCGAGACGGCGGTGGGTGCCATGAGCGAAGGCGCCTACGACTTCATCGCCAAGCCCTATTCCGGCGAGCGCCTCGTCGAGACCTTGCGTCGCGCCGCCGAAAAGCGCGCGCTCGTTCTCGAAAATCGCCGCCTGCGGGCGTTGGCGACACGCGGCGAGGAAGAAACCACCCTCATCGGCGAGACGCCTGTCATCATGCGTCTGCGCCAGACCATCCGTGAACTCGCCGATGTCGATGTCGACGTGCTCATTCAGGGTGAGACGGGAACCGGCAAGGAGGTCGTCGCCAACCTGCTGCATCACCTCGGGCGGCGGCGCGACAAGCCCTTCGTCGCGCTGAATTGCGGCGCTCTGCCGGATAGCGTCATCGAGAGCGAGCTCTTCGGCTATGAGCCCGGTGCCTTCACCGGCGCGCAGAAGCGGCGGATCGGGCGCATCGAGCATTCGAGCGGCGGCACCCTTTTCCTCGACGAGCTGGAAAGCATGCCGCTGGCCGCGCAGGTCAAGCTGCTGCGCGTCCTGGAAATGCGCGAGATTGCGCCGCTCGGCTCGAACGACCTGCGCCGCGTCGACCTCCGGGTCGTAGCCGCGACCAAGGCCGACCTGGGCGACTCCGTGCGGCGGCGCGATTTCCGCGAGGATCTTTATTACCGCCTCAACGTCGTGACGCTGCACATCCCGCCGCTACGCGAGCGCCGCGGCGACATCCCGCTGCTGTTTTCGCGCTTCCTGGCGCGGGCGGCGGAAAAATACCGCCGGGAGGTGCCCGCCCTCGACCGCGCCGTCGAACGGCACCTCGTCGAGAACGACTGGCCGGGCAATGTCCGCGAACTCGTCCATTTCGCCGAACGTGTCGCACTCGGCCTGCCGGAGAATCTGCTGCCGGTCACGAAGGCGGAGGAAGGCGGCCCGCTGAGCCTGCCCGAGCGGCTGAACGCCGTCGAGGCGACCCTGATCCGGGAGGCGTTGGAAGAAACGCAGGGCGATGTCCGGGCCGCGCTGGAGAAGCTGCGCATCCCGCGCAAGACCTTCTACGACAAGCTCGCAAGGCATGGCATCGACCGCGCGGCCTATGAGCCCGGAGCAGAACGGGAGCCAAGAGTGCCCGCGCGCTGAACACCCGGGCGCCTGCGGTCTTCCTGATCGGCGCGCAGGGCAGCGCCGACCCGCCTATCTCAGCTGGCTGTCCTTGCTGCCGCGCCGGTTGTAGGCGGAGGACGCCGCGGAGCGATCATGGCCTGACTGGCAGTGCACGCACAGGCGCGCGCCCGGCATGGCGCGGCGGCGCGCTTCGGGGATTTCATCGCCGCATTCCTGGCAATGGATCTCGCCCGGCCCGGCCGGCAGCCGCGAGCGCACCAGCCGGACCGCGTCATTGATGGAATCGTCGATCTGGTCCTGAACGGCCCCGTCGGGCGCCCAACCACTCGCCATCCTGATACCTCCGTGCCCGGAGGATATGGGGTCGGCGTGCAGGAATCCAACGCGGATGCCTGGCCTGGGCCGAGCCCTTCCCGGTCAGATGCGGTTGCTCTCCGCGGCCTGGGCGTTCTCGAGCGTGCTCACCACCTCGTCGAGGCTCTCCTTCACGCCGAGCAGGAAGTCCTTGCGGAAGGCGATGATCGTATCCGGCGGCTCGCCCTTGAAGGTGTAGACCACGCTGACCTGGTCGGGATTGACGTAGACGGGCTGGCCGTCCTTCGGCGAGGTGAACTTGCAGAGCTTGGGCATGGTGCGATCTCCATCGTCTGCCGAACGCTGACATTGCCGGGCCAACCCATGCGGCGACATCGTTGTCGGAGGAGCTTTCGCTACAGGCTCACATCGCGTCAGTCCACGGCCCCCTGCGGACGAAGCTTGCAAGGCGACCCCCGCCTTCGCAGCGGCCGGCTGAAACACCGGGGTCGCCGAGCGTTCGGACGGACGCCTTGGCCGCGATGGCACGATTCCTGATTGGCCCATCGCGAACCGTCCCAAAGGAACAGCCGAAAGGCATGGCGCCAAATCTGCGGATCCTCATCGTCGACGCGAACCAGGTCAGGGCCACGATCATCGAGGAAGGCTTGCGGGAAGCGGGCTACCGGCAGCTGATCCGCCTGTCCGCGACCACCGGGCTGATCGCCGCCATCGAGGCCCATGATCCCGATGTCGTCGTGATCGACCTCGAGGATCCCAGCCGCGACGCGCTGGCCGACATGTTCCTCGTCAGCCGGCATGTCCGCCGGCCGATCACCATGTTCGTCGACCAGTCGGATTCCGCCTCGATCGAGGCCGCGGTGGAGGCCGGCGTCTCCGCCTATATCGTCGATGGGCTGAAGAAGGAGCGGATGCAGCCGATCCTGCAGACCTGCATCAGCCGCTTCAACGCCTTCCGCAAGCTGCGCGAGGAACTCGACGAGGCCCGTTCCCAGCTCGAGGACCGCAAGACGATCGACCAGGCCAAGCGCATCGTCATGCGGCTGAAGGGTCTCTCGGAAGACGAGGCCTACGCGCTGATGCGCCGAACCGCGATGAACGAGAAGCGCAAGCTCGTCGACATCGCCCGCTCCCTCATCACCGCCGCGGAGATGCTGAAATGACGACGCTGCACCTGCGGGTCGGCTTCATGCCGCTGGTCGATTGCGCCTTGGTCGTTTTGGCGAAGGACGAGGGCTTCGCCGAGGCCGAAGGGCTCGATCTCGAACTGGTTCGCGAAGTGTCCTGGTCGAACCTGCGCGACAAGTTGAATGTGCGCCTGTTCGACGCCGCCCATATGCTCGGCCCCGCCGCTATCGCCGCGACGCTGGGCATCGGTGGCGTCAAGGCTCCGATGGCGGCGCCGCTGGCGCTCAATCGCGATGGTGCGGCGATTACGCTTTCGTTGCGGCGCTTCGAGGAAATGACGCGTCTGGCGGAGGGCGATCCCGCCGACACCGCCGTCTCCGCCCGCGCGCTCGCCACGCTGGTCGCGCGCCGCCGGGCCGCTGGCCTGCCGCCGCTGACCTTCGCCGCTGTGTTCGCATTCTCGACGCATATCTACCTGCTCGGAGAGTGGCTGGAGAAGGCCGGGCTCAAGCTCGGCGACGACGTTCGTTTCGAGGTCGTGCCGCCGCCCCAGACCGTCGAGGCGCTCGCCAGCGGACGGATCGACGGCTTCTGCGCCGGCGCGCCCTGGAATTCGGCGGCCGTGGCGGCCGGCGTCGGCGCGATGGTGCATGCCAGCGTCGATCTGCGCCGCAATTGCCATGACAAGGTTCTCGCCTGGCGCGCCGACGACATCCAGAAGCGTCCGGCCGCCGTCGCGAAGCTCGGCGCCGCGATCCTGCAGGCCAGTGCCTGGGCCTGCCGCCCGGAGAATTTTCCGCGCATGGCGCAGCATCTTTCCGCGCCGGATCGGCTCGCGCTGCCGGCCCCGCTCATCGAGCGCATCCTGCACGGCGAGCTGATCCAGGGTGCTGAGAGGCCGCCGCGCCAGATCGATCACTTCATCCGGCTCGAGCCGGAGGCGCTGCGCCCCGATCCGGACGATGCCGACTGGGTTCTGGCCGGCATGGAACGGGCCGGCCAGATCGTCGCGACGCCGCAGATGCGCGACATTGCCCGAGGCGTTTACCTGCCGGCCTATTTCGAAGGCATTTTGGCCAACCATCCCATTATGCCCAAACATTAGGCCAATGCGCTTCTCTTGTGCGATGCAGCAAAGCGATTGCGCCGATGGCGCGCCAGCTCGTAAGTTCGCAAGTTATTGCAATTCAAGGATCGCAGCGCCCCCCGAGCGGTTGGCACGATCCTTGTAGAGCTTGATACGACGCGGCCAACGCTGCCCGCGCCATCCCCGATCCGGAAGACACAGCAACGCCGCTGTCGAATGCGCCTGTCCAGGCGTCTTTCGCGCGGCGTTTTTCGCGTTCGGGGCTGGCTCAAACGCGCGGCTTTTCAGCAACCGAGAGGCGATCGATGACGCATAGCTCCAGAACCGGGATCAAAGCGGCCGCATCCATGCAAGGCGGCGCCAGCCGTCGCCAGTTCCTGCAAGTGTCCGGGACGGCTGCATTGCTTGCGGCGGCAAGGGCGGCGTTGCCCTCTGGCGCCTTCGCGCAAGGGACCGGTCCAGAGGTCAAGGGCACGCGTCTAGGCTACATCGCTCTCACCGACGCCTCGCCGCTGATTATCGCCAAGGAGAAGGGCCTCTTCGCCAAATACGGCCTGCCCGACATGGACATCGCCAAGCAAGCGAGCTGGGGCGCGACGCGCGACAACATGGCGCTCGGCTTCAAGGCGAACGGCATCGATGGCGGCCATATCCTGCGGCCGAAGACGCATCTCTATTCCACCGGCAAGGTCATGCAGAACGGCCAGCCGCTGCCGATGTACACGCTGCTCAACCTCAACGAGGACGGGCAGGCGATCTCGGTCTCCAACGAATACAAGGATCTCAACGTCCAGAAGGATTCCTCGCCGCTGAAGCAGGCCTTCGAGCGCAAGAAGGCCGCCGGCAAGGAGCTGACCGCCGCCATGACCTTCCCGGGCGGCACCCATGACCTCTGGATCCGCTACTGGCTCGCCGCCGGCGGCATCGACCCCGACAGCGACATCAAGGTCATCGTCGTGCCGCCGCCGCAGATGGTGGCGAACATGAAGGTCGGCACGATGGACTGCTTCTGCGTCGGCGAGCCCTGGAACGAGCAGCTCGTCAACCAGAACATCGGCTACACCGCGCTGACCACCGGCGAGCTCTGGCTCCGCCATCCCGAGAAGATCCTGGGCATGCGCGCCGATTTCGTCGATGCGAACCCCAAGGCGACGCAGGCCATCCTGATGGCCGTGATGGAGGCCCAGATCTGGGCGGACAAGATGGAGAACCGCCAGGAACTCGCCGAGATCGTCGGCAAGCGCCAGTGGTTTAACGTTCCCACCGGCGACATCAACAAGCGCCTGCTCGGCGACATCAACTACGGCAATGGCCGCGAGGCGAAGGGCACCAATCTCTACATGAAGTTCTGGGGCGAAGGCGGCACGACCTCCTATCCCTGGAAGAGCCTGGATACCTGGTTCGTCACCGAGAACATCCGCTGGGGCAAGTTCGAGTCGACGATCGACATCAAGGCGCTGGTCGACAGGACCAACCGCGCCGATCTCTGGCGCGAGGCCGCGAAGACGCTCGGCGTCGCCGGCGCGCCGACGACCGATTCCCGTGGCGTCGAGACCTTCTTCGACGGCATGAAGTTCGATCCCGCGGCGCCGATGGACTACCTCAAGGCGCTGAAGATCAAGCGGATCGCCTGACGCCATGGCCGAGCCCCTGATCATCGTCGGCAATGGCATGGCCGCGACGCGATTGGCTGACGAACTCAGCCAGCGCGCGCTCGGGCGCTATTCCCTGGCGGTGATCGGAGACGAGCCCCGACTCGCCTATAACCGCGTCCTGCTCTCCCCGCTGTTGGCGGGCGAGATCGGCGAGCGGGAGATCGAGCTCAAGCCCGCCGCATGGTGGCGCGAGCGCGGCATCTCGACCTTCTATGGCCGGCCCGTCCAGACCATCGATCGCGCGGCGCAAACGGTCACGCTCAGCAGCGGTCCGACCCTGCCATATGGCAAGCTCGTGCTGGCGACTGGTTCGACGCCGCTGCGGCCGCCCTTTTCGGGCGGCGAACTCGCCGGCGTCGTCACCTTCCGCGATACCGCCGATGTCGGCACGATGCGGGCTTATGCCCAGCGCGGCGCCCGCATCGTCGTGATCGGCGGTGGGCTTCTCGGGCTCGAGGCAGCCTATGGGCTCGCACGGGCCGGCGCCGAGGTGACGCTGCTGCATCTCGTCGACCGCCTGATGGAGCGCCAGCTCGACCACGAGGGCGCAGCCCTGCTCGCCGCGGCGATGGCCGGGCGCGGCATCGACGTGCGCCTCTGCGCCGAAACGAAGGGCTTCCGCGGCGAGGGTCGGGTCGAGGCGGTCGAGCTGGCGGACGGAACTGAGATCCCCGCCGATCTCGGGGTCATCGCCATCGGCGTGCGCCCGAATATCGGGCTCGCGCGAGCGGCGGGCCTCGGCGTGGGGCGCGGCATCCTGGTCGATGACGGCCTCGCCACCGACGACCCTGCGATCTTCGCCATCGGCGAATGCGCGGAGCATCGCGGCCTCGCCTATGGCCTTGTCGAGCCAGCCTATGAACAGGCGCGGGTGCTGGCCGCGAGGCTCGCCGGTCGCGAAGGCGCCTATCAGGGCTCGCTGCTCTCGACCAATCTCAAGGTCTCCGGCGTCGGCGTCTTCTCGGCCGGCGAGTTCGAGGCCGGCGATGGCACTGAGACCGTCGTGCTGCGCGATCCGGCCGCGGGCATCTACCGCAAGTTCGTGCTGCGCGAGGGCCGCCTCGCCGGTTGCGTGCTCGTCGGCGATACGCAAGGCGCGCTGTTCTATCTCGGCCTGATCCGCTCGGGGCAGGACATCAGCGCGATCCGTGCCGATCTGCCCTTCGGCGAAAGCTATTGCGTCGGGAAGGCCGCCTGATGCGCCACGACGCCCCCCTTGCTCCGGTTCCCGTGCGCACGACCTGTCCTTATTGCGGGGTCGGCTGTGGTGTGCTGGCGACGCCGGACGGGCTGGGTGGCGCCGCGATCGCAGGCGATACCGAGCATCCGGCCAATCGGGGGCGGCTCTGCTCCAAGGGCTCGGCGCTCGGCGAGACGCTGGGGCTGGGCCACCGGGTGCTGCACCCGCTGAAGCGCAATACGGAAGGCAGCTACGACAGGATTGGTTGGGACGAGGCGCTCGATGCTGTCGCTGCCGGCTTGCGGGCCATCGCCGCCGAGCACGGCGCCGCGGCGATCGCCTTCTACCTCTCGGGCCAGCTCCTGACCGAGGACTATTACGTCGCCAACAAGCTGGCGAAGGGCTTCATCGGTTCGCCCCATGTCGACACCAATTCGCGGCTGTGCATGTCCTCGACGGTCGCCGCGCAGCGCCGGGTCTTAGGCTCGGACACGGTACCCGGATCCTACGAGGATTTCGACAGCGCCGACCTGATCGTCCTCGTCGGCTCGAACACGGCCTGGTGCCACCCGATCCTGTTCCGGCGCATGCAGGATAATCGACGCGAACGCGGCGCGCGTCTTGTCGTGCTCGACCCGCGCATTACCGCCACGGCGGAAGAGGCCGACATGGTGCTGGTGTTGAAGCCCGGCTCCGACGCGGCCCTCTTCGCGGGGCTGCTCGTTCATCTCGCCGATCGCGGTCTCATCGACCGCACCTATGTCACGCGCCATGTCGCCGGCTTCGACGAGGCCCTCGCCAATGCCCGCGAGATCGCGCCCGACGTGGCCTCGGTCTCAGCCATGACGGGCCTTCCGGTCGAGCAGATCGCAGCCTTCTATGAGCTCTGGGCCAGCACGCCCCATGTCGTCACGGCCTGGAGCCAGGGCGTCAACCAGTCGGCGCAAGGTACCGACAAGGTCGCCGCGATCCTGAGCTGCCACCTCGCCACCGGCCGGATCGGGCGCCCCGGCTGCGGCCCGTTCTCGCTGACCGGCCAGCCCAACGCGATGGGCGGGCGCGAGGTCGGCGGGCTCGCCAACATGCTCGCCGCCCATATGGGCTACGGCGCGGAAGAGATCGATCGCGTTCGCCGCTTCTGGCGCGCGCCGAGCATCGCCCGCCGCGAGGGCCTAAAGGCGGTGCAGATGCTCGAAGCGGTCGCTGATGGCGGCATCCGTGCGATGTGGGTGATGGCGACCAACCCGGCAGTCTCCCTCCCGAACGCGGACAAGGTGCGTGCCGCGCTCACCGGCCTCGATCTCTTCATCGTTTCCGAGAACGTGCTCTCCAACGACACGCTCGCCGCCAAACCCCACTACATCCTGCCGGCCGCGGCCTGGGGCGAGAAGGACGGCACCGTCACCAACTCCGAGCGGCGCATCTCGCGCCAGCGCGCCTTCCTGCCGCTGCCGGGCGAGGTGAAGCCGGATTGGTGGATCGTCGGCGAGGTGGCGAAGCGCCTCGGATTCGGCGAAGCCTTCGCCTATGTCGGCGCGCACGAGATCTATGCCGAGCACGCGGCGCTCTCCGCCTTCGAGAATGACGGCACGCGCGATTTCGATATCGGCGCCCATGCCGGTCTCGACCGGGCCGGCTATGACGGGCTGCGTCCGGCGCAATGGCCCGTGCCGGCCCATCAGCCGCAGGGCACCGCGCGGCTTTTCGGCGATGGAAACTTCTTCGGCCCCGGGCGTCGCGCGCAGATGCGCCCGCTCGCCGCCCCAAAGCTGGCCGCGGCAAAGAGCGAGGCTTTCCCCCTGCTGCTCAATACCGGCCGCGTCCGCGACCACTGGCACACGATGACCCGCACGGGCCTCAGCCCGCGGCTCAGCGCGCATGTCGCCGAGCCTTCTGTCTCCGCGAACCCGGCCGACATCGTGCGCTTCGGGCTGAGCGAGGGCGGTTTCGCCCGTCTCGCCAGTGCCAATGGCAGTGCGGTGCTCAAGGTCGCGGCCGACAGGGGCGTCACCGAAGGAGAGCTGTTCGCGCCGATCCACTGGTCCGGGGAAACGGCCTCCGACGCCCGCATCGGCGCCCTGGCGCAGCCGCTCTGCGACCCGTTCTCCGGCCAGCCCGAATTGAAGGCGACGCCGGTTTCGATCGCGCCGGTCGCTTATCGTTTTGAGGGTTTCGCCCTGTCACGCACGCCCTTCGCCGTGCCGGAGCCGAGCTGGTGGGCACGGTTGGCGGTGCAGGGCGGCGAAGGAAGGCTGTTTGCCACCGACGCGCCCGTCGATGCGATGGCGGCGCTGATGCGCGAGCGCTTCGGCCCGGACGAGCTGACCGAGCTGATCGACCGCGACGGTGGCAGCTATCGCTGCGCCGCGCTCCGCGAAGGCCGGCTCGCGGCCACCCTCTTCCTCGCGCCTGCGGGCCGCCCCCCGCTCTGGGACACGGTCAAGACCATCTTCGCCGATCCGGCGGCGACCGTGGAGAGCCGGCTCTCCCTGCTGTCCGGGCGCAGCCCCGGCGGGACCGATCCCGGACCGACCGTCTGCGCCTGCTTCGGCGTCGGCCTGAATGCGATCCGCGCCGCCTTCGAGGCCGGCGCGGCGACGGCCGAGGAGATCGGCCTTCAGCTCAAGGCGGGGACCAATTGCGGCTCCTGCCTTCCCGAAATCCGCCGCATCGGCGCGCAGGCACGCGCGAGTGAAGCGGCATGACCAACGCGACGGACAATCTCGGTCAGAGGAGAGACTGGAACATGGGTCAGCCTGTCTTGAAGGACGCGATCGCGAGCGCGACGGTCGTCACGCTCCCGGGCAAACCGCCGGAGGTGGTGTCGCTGCCGGCCGGGCCGTCGAAGCCGTTCGCCGCCAAACTCGTTCCCTGGGCAAAGAGCGTTCTTGTCAACTTGATCCCGCCGCTGATCACGGTCGCGCTCATCCTCCTGTTCTGGCAGCTCGCCGCGCATGGGCCGCAATCCTCGCTGCCGACGCCAACCAAGATCTGGGCCGAGGCGAAGGACCTGATCGTCGAGCCGTTCTACTGGGCTGGGACGCAGGATATCGGGCTGGGCTGGCGCATTCTCGTCTCGCTGCAACGCGTCGCCATCGGCTTCAGCCTCGCGGCGATCGTCGGCGTGCTGCTCGGCGCGCTGGTCGGCCAGTCGGTCTGGGCGATGCGCGGGCTCGACCCGGTCTTCCAGGTGCTGCGCACGGTGCCGCCGCTGGCCTGGCTGCCGCTGTCGCTCGCCGCCTTCCGCGACAGCCAGCCCTCGGCGATCTTCGTGATCTTCATCACCGCGATCTGGCCGGTGATCATCAACACGGCGGTCGGTATCCGCAACATCCCGCAGGACTACCGCAACGTCGCGAAGGTGCTCCGGCTGAACCAGATCGAGTTCTTCTTCAAGATCATGGTGCCTTCGGCTGCGCCCTACATCTTCACCGGGCTTCGGATCGGCGTCGGCCTGTCCTGGCTCGCTATCGTGGCGGCGGAGATGCTGACGGGCGGCGTCGGCATCGGCTTCTTCATCTGGGATGCGTGGAACTCCTCGCGGCTCTCCGACATCATCGTGGCGCTGGTCTATATCGGCGTGGTCGGCTTCCTGCTCGACCGCCTCGTCGCTCTCATCGGCCATGTCGTCACCCGCGGCACCGCGACGAACTGAGGAGCGGAACGATGAGCTATCTCAAGATCGACCACGTCGACAAAAGCTTCCAGCGCGGCGCCGCCACCACGGAAGTGCTCAAGGAGATCAACCTCGTCATCGACAAGGGCGAGTTCGTCTCGATCATCGGCCATTCCGGCTGCGGCAAGTCGACCCTGCTCAACATCGTCGCCGGTCTCACGCCGACAACGACCGGCGGCATCCTTCTGGAAGGCAAGGAGGTCAACGCGCCGGGGCCGGACCGGGCCGTGGTCTTCCAGAACCATTCGCTGCTGCCCTGGCTCACCGTCTACGACAATGTCGCGCTCGCCGTGAACAAGGTCTTCGGCGGCTCGAAAAGCCGGGCCGAGCGGCATGGCTGGATCATGCACAATCTCGACTTGGTCCAGATGGCCCATGCCAGGGACAAGCGGCCGGCCGAGATCTCCGGCGGCATGAAGCAGCGCGTCGGCATCGCGCGCGGGCTCTCGATGGAGCCGAAGATCCTGCTGCTCGATGAGCCCTTTGGCGCGCTCGATGCGCTGACCCGCGCCCACCTGCAGGACTCGGTGATGCAGATCCACGCCGCGCTCGGCAACACCATGATCATGATCACCCATGACGTCGACGAAGCCGTGCTGCTCTCGGACCGGATCGTGATGATGACAAACGGCCCCTCCGCCCGCATCGGCGAGGTGCTGGATGTGCGCCTCGCCCGCCCGCGCAAGCGGCTCGAACTGGTCTCGGACCGCACCTACATCGCCGCCCGCGAGGCGGTGCTGAAGTTCCTCTACGAGCGCCACCGCTTCGTCGAGGCGGCGTGAGGTGTCATCCCGCGCGCGCTGCGGCACGAAAGTGCTGCTGCGCAGATGCGGGATCGCAAGACGAGAAGGCGCCGACAACGGCGCTTCATCCTGAGGACGGTCCCGGATCGCCGCTTCGCGTCGTCCGGGATGACCGAGGATCACCATGAGCGACGATTTCACTCCCGAGCAGAAGCGCTATCTCGAAGGCTTCACCAGCGGCATGCAGTCGGCGCGTACGGCGCGCGGTCTCGCTCCGCTGGGCGGGGCGGGCGGCGCTTCGGCCAAGCCAAGCGGCCCCGACAAGGAACATGCCGAGGCGCAGGCGCGGACGGTCGCCGCCGGCGGCAAGCTGGTCGATCAGGAGAAGTGGAAGGCCGCCGAGCACCCCTTCGACGCTTATGCCCGCTTCAAGGAACAGGCCGGTGCCGGCGTCTATCCGAAGCCGGAGGACAATTTCCGCTGGCGCTATCACGGTCTGTTCTACGTCGCGCCCGCGCAGAACAGCTATATGTGCCGGCTGCGCATTCCCAACGGCATCCTTAAGGCCTGGCAGTTCGCGGGCGTCGCTGATCTCGCAGAGATGCTGGGCGGCGGGTATTCGCATGTGACGACACGCGCCAATCTCCAGGTGCGGGAGATTTCTGCCGAGGATGGAGCATCGTTTCTCGAAGGCCTTACCGATCTCGGCCTCACCGCCAAGGGCTCGGGCGCCGACAACATCCGCAACGTCACGGGCTCGGCGACCGCCGGCATCGATCCGCTCGAACTCCTCGACACGCGGCCGCATGCCCGGGCCTGGCACCATCACATCCTGAACGACCGCTCACTCTACGGGCTACCGCGCAAGTTCAACGTCGCCTTCGACGGCGCGGGCTCGATCGCGACGCTGGAGGACACCAACGACATCGGCTTCCAGGCCATCGAGGTCGGGGAGGGCGCCATCTTCGAGGGGCAGCCGATCGCGCCCGGCATCTGGTATCGCCTCGCGCTCGGCGGCATCACCGGGCACAAGGACCTCGCCCGCGACACCGGCGTGATCGTCGCTCCGTCCGACGCGATTGCTGTCGCGGATGCGATCGTGCGGGTCTTCATCGCCAACGGCAACCGCACCGACCGCAACAAGTCGCGGCTCAAATACGTGCTCGACGCCTGGGGCTTCGACACCTTCCTCGCCGCCGTCGAGGAGAAGCTCGGCCGCCGGCTGATCCGGCTCGACAGCGCCTTCGTCAAGCCGCGCCCGGTCTATGACCGGCTCGCCCATATCGGCGTCCACGCCCAGACCCAGCCCGGCCTCAACTGGATCGGCGTGGCACTCCCGGTCGGCAAGCTTACGGTGCAGCAGATGCGCGTCATCGCGACGATCGCGCAAGACTGCGGCGACGGCGATATCCGCCTCACCGTCTGGCAGAATCTGCTGATTTCCGGCGTGCCCGACGCGAAGGTCGAGGATGTGCTCGCCAATCTTCAGGCCATCGGCCTCTCCGCCGAAACCTCGGTGCTGCGCGCCGGGCTGATCGCCTGCACCGGCGCGACCGGCTGCAAATTCGCCGGCGCCCACACCAAAGAGGATGCGCTCGCCATCGCCGCCCATTGCGAGCCGCGGATCACGCTCGACCAGCCCGTCAACATCCACCTGACCGGCTGCCATAATTCCTGCGCCCAGCATTATATCGGCGATCTCGGGCTGATCGGCGCCAAGGTTCCGGTCAGTGACGAGGGCGACACCGTGCCCGGTTACCATGTCTTCGTCGGCGGCGGCTTCGGCGTCGAGGGCGGGATGGGCCGGGAATTCCGCACCAATGTGAAGGCGGAGGATGCACCGGCTGTCGTCGAGGCGATCCTGCGCAGCTGGCAGACGCATCGCGCCGCGCCGGAGGAGAGCTTCGTCGCCTTCGCCCGCCGCCATGACATCGCAGCCCTGCAAGCCCTGGTCGAGCAGATCGGAGACGCGGCATGACCGCCCAGAGCCCGAACCCGATCGTCCAGGTCCTGCCGGAGACCGCGCCCTTCAGCGAGGAGCAGCGCTCCTGGCTGAACGGCTTCTTCGCCGGGCTGCTCTCGCTCGACAATGCCGGCGTGACCGCTTTGTCGCCGGCCGAGAACGCGGCCGTCATGGCCGAGGCCGAGGACGGGGCGCCCTGGCACGATCCCTCGCTGGAGATGGCCGAGCGCATGAATCTGGCCGCGGGCAAGCCGCTGCCGCGCCGGCTTTTCGCGGCGATGGCCCAGCAGGATTGCGGGCAATGCGGCTATATCTGCGAAACCTACTCCGCGGCCATCGCCTCGGGAGCCGAGGGACGGCTCAATCTCTGCGCCCCCGGCGGCAAAGAGACGCTCCGCCAGCTCAAGTCGTTGATAGAGGAGCGCGGCGCCGATACGCCGGCAATCCCGGCCGAGACCGCACCCTCTGCTGAGCTTGGGCCGAAGGGGCGCTGCCGCGAGGCCCCCGCGCTCGCGACCTTTCTCTCGCGCCGCAAGCTGAACGGTGAGGGCTCGGAGAAGGAGACCTGGCATGTCGAGTTCGACCTCTCCGAATGCGGTCTCGACTATGTCGTCGGCGACGCCTTCGGCATCGTCGCACAGAACGATGCCCGCCTCGTCGATGCGGTGATCGCTCTGCTCGGCGCCCGGCCCGATGCCGGAATCGGTGGCAAATCCTTGCGCACGAGGCTCCTGGAAGACTGCGCGCTCGGGCCGGCGCCGGACGCGCTGTTCCAGCTGATCTCGTACGTGACGGGCGGGGAAGCCCGTGCCAAGGCCCGGCGCCTTGCCGCCGGAGAAGATCCCGATGGCGACCTCGACCGGCTCGACGTGCTCGGGACGCTGCACAAATTCTCGCAGGCACACCTGTCGGCGGAGGCTTTCGTCGAGGCGCTAGACCCGCTGCAGCCTCGGCTCTACTCGATTTCCTCCTCGCATGTCGCGACGCCCGGCCGCATCACACTGACGGTCGATGCTGTCCGCTACAAGGTCGGCTCGCGCCCGCGCTGGGGGGTGGCCTCGACCTTCCTCGCTGAACGCGTCGCCCCCGGCGACAAGGTGCCGGTCTACGTCCAGCGTGCGCATGGCTTCGGCCTGCCGGTCGATCCGGCGACACCGGTCATCATGTGCGGACCCGGCACGGGCGTCGCGCCCTTCCGCGCCTTCCTGCACGACCGGCAGGCGACGAAGGCGGCGGGCCGCAACTGGCTGTTCTTCGGCCACCAGCGCCGCAGCTGCGATTTCTTCTACGAGGACGAGCTGCAGGCGATGAAGGATGCGGGGTTCCTAACCAATCTCACGCTCGCGTGGTCGCGCGACGGCGAAAAGGTCTATGTCCAGGACCGCATGCGCGAGCGCGGCGCCGAGCTCTGGGCCTGGCTCGAACAGGGCGCGCATTTCTACGTCTGCGGCGATGCCAAGCGCATGGCCAAGGATGTCGAGCGCGCTCTGGTCGATGTCGTCGCGGAGCATGGCGGCCGCTCCGGCGAGGAAGCAGTCGCCTATGTCGCGTTCCTGCGGAAGGCCGGGCGCTACCAAGCTGATGTCTATTAGAACGCCCGGCTCGCAAGCGGTCCGGAATCAGCTTCCTCTGCAATGTTGCGGCAAGCATCGGGGTCGATATCGGGCAAAGTTCAGCCCGACGCGAAGCCCATGCCGCAGCCGTCAGCGCCTCCAGCCACTGCCAAGCCCGATGCAGGCGCCTCGCTCATGCGCGGCCGCTAAGGACCCGGCATGCGCATTCTGCTGGTCGAAGACGAACCCGAGATGGCCAGTGCATTGCGCACGGCTCTCGGGCAACGCGACATGGTCGTCGATCATGTCACCACTCTGGCCGAAGGCGAGGAAGCGATCGCGGCCGGCGTTCACGGCGCGGTGCTGCTCGATCGCAATCTGCCGGATGGCGACGGGCTCGATCTTCTTCCCCGCATACGCGCCCGGAAACTCGCCGCTCCCGTCATCGTGCTGAGCGCGCGTGGCAACATCGAAGAGCGGGTCGAGGGGCTCGACACGGGCGCCGACGACTATCTGGCCAAGCCTTTCGTGATCGACGAACTTCTCGCCCGCTTACGCGCCGTACTGCGCCGATCGGCAGAGGTGGCGCCGGACCTCCTGCGCATCGGCGTTTTCGAATTCGACTGGCGAAATCGCAGCGCAAGCGTGGATGGGCAGGTCCTCGATCTGCCGCGGCGCGAGTTGTTGGTGCTGGAGAGCCTGCTGCGCCGTCACGGCCGCACCGTCCAGCGCACGACATTGGAAGAAGCAGTCTACGGCTTCGATGACGAAATCCAGTCGAACGCCCTCGATATGCATGTCTCTCGTCTGCGCCGGAGGCTGAGCAATGCGGGGGCGGAGCTCGAAATTCACGGGATCCGGGGTATCGGCTATCTGCTGAAGCGGGTGGCATGACCTTCCAGGCACCGCGCGCCCATTCGCTGAAGTGGCGGCTGGTGCGCCGGCTGCTCGCGCTGCAAGCTGGTCTGCTTTCGCTGCTGATGGTGTCGATCATCGCCGCGCTCTATCTCGGCGGCCATCTCCTCAACTTCGAATCCGAAGACATTACGATCGACGCGCTGAAGGACGCAGTGTTGCGCGACACCAATGGCAGCCTGGCGATCCGCGAGACGCCGGAGCTGATCAAGCTGCGCGCCGAGGTGCCCGACCTCTGGTACATCGTGCGAGACCGGCAGGGGCGCCAGCTTGTCGAGGGATCTCCGCCGTCTCATTTCGCGCACATCGGCGATGCGCTGGATGAGATCGGCGTTGCCCGCCTGGGTTGGAACCTGGGGGACCCGCCGCGCGCGAACGCCCAGATGCGCTGGATCAGGAGCGCAGCTGGCGACATCCAGGTCGTGACCGGTCCCGGAGGCGAGGCGCCGCTCCGCTGGCTGATCCAGGGCACTCTCGTCGTCTTCGCGAGCTTCGTGTTGCCCGCGCTGGTCGTCATGGCCCTGGCGACCCTGATCGCGACGCCCATTGTGGTCAGTCGGGCACTAGGCGGGCTTGGAACCGTTGCTGCGGAGGCGGAGCGGATCGACATTGACCGCCAAGGCACCCGCCTGCCGACGGTGCTGACGCCAACCGAAGTCACGCCGCTCGTCGATGCGGTCAATCGCGCCCTGCAACGACTGGACGAGGGGCATTCCCGGCGAAAGCGCTTCCTCGCCCACGCAGCTCACGAGTTGCGGACGCCGATCGCGATCCTGCAGACCCGGCTCGAGACCTTGCCGGGTTCCGCGGAACGCATCCGGCTGCTTGAGGATATTGCCCGCCTCGCCGTGATGGCCGAGCAGTTGCTCGATCTGCAGCGTTTGGAACGTGCTCCCGACGCCTTCGTCAGGCTCGACCTCGTCGCGATCGGCCGACGCGTCGCCATCGATCTCGCGCCGCTTGCCATCAACGCCGGCTACGCGCTCGCCTTCGATGCCGACGCCGAGCGGGTTGAGGTCATCGGAGACGCTGCGGGGCTCGAACGGGCGCTGGTCAATCTGGTGCAGAATGCCATCCAGCATGGCGGCCGGCGCGGCACGATCACCATCGCGGTAGGGGCCGAGCGCATCATCGATGTGATCGATGAAGGTCCGGGGATCGCAGCCGAACAGCGCGAGCGGGTCTTCGAGCCCTTCTCCCGCCTCGCCCATCAGGACCGGGGCGCGGGCCTCGGACTGCACCTCGTGCGGGGAATTATCCAGTTGCACGGCGGCGTAATCGCAATTCTGGATCGATCGCGCGGAACCTGTTTCCGCCTGAGCCTGCCGATGCCGACCTGAACACCTCAGGCTCAGCGCGGGCATAATGCTGAGATAATCGAGCAAGGCGAGATCTCCCGCAGCCCGGGCGTCTCGACAAGAGAAGACGGCGGGCGATGGAGATTGCGCCCGCATGGTTCTCAAGCCGCCAAGCCAGCCGACTGCCGGCTGCTGGAAGAAGGCATTCAAGGTTTTGGGAGCAGTGGCGCTGTCGGTCGACCTGACGGCTTGCGCAAGCCCCTCCAATCCTCCCTCGAACGTGCCCTTGACGGACATCACGGCGTCAATAGGCGCGCGCTCATCGACCGTGCGTCCGCGAAAAACTGCCGTCGTGCTGGCTCTGTCAGGCGGAGGGGCCCGTTCTGCCGCTTTCGGATACGGCGTTCTGTCGGCGCTCGCCGAGCAACAGGACCCCGAGGAAACCGGCCGGACCCTCGCCGACGATATTGCAGTGGTGGCCGGCGTTTCGGGCGGCGGCATGCTGGCGGCCTATCTCGCCTTGCACGGCCCGTCGGGCATACCGGCCTTCAAGCACGATTTCCTCGACCGGGATCCAGAAGCGTCGCTGCGGACCGCCATCACGCCGGACAATCTGCTGCGCGGCTATCGCGGCGGCATCAATGACCTCACCGGCTTGGCGGCTTGGCTCGATGCCCATCTCTACCATGGCGCAACGCTCGGCGACCTCGAACGCACGGGAGGGCCGCGCCTCCTGCTGCACGCGACGGACCTCTATAACCGCGCACCCTTCTCCTTCGATCGCGCGAGCTTCCGCACGATCTGCAGCGACTACAACAGCTTCCCGCTATCTCATGCCGTCGCGGCATCGTCAGCCGTGCCGGTCTTGTTTGCGCCAATCGTCCTGGAAAACTTCAACCCGGCCTGTCCGCTTGTTCCGGGCGTCCCTGCGACGCCGGCAGCAAGTTCCGCGGTCGTGTCCCATCTTCAGGAAACGCAAGCGCGTTACGCGACGGCTCCTGACCTGCGCTACCTCAAGCTGCTCGATGGCGGGCTCGTCGACAATCTGGCCACCCAAAACCTCATGAAGTCGATGCGCGGACCGGCGCCGTCGCCGCTCCCGGAGGCGACCGCGCGGGAGGTGAGGCGCATCGTCGTGATCGTAGCCGACGCCTCGCTGCGCGTCGGCGGCGACATGTCGACGACAACGGACGGCCCGGGAGCGCTGGACGCCATCACGGCCTCGATCGACGCGATGATCGACAATTCAAGCCGGGCCAGTCTCGACAGGCTGCAGGAAGAGACCGGGCGCTGGCGGCAACGCCTGATCCGCTGGCGTTGCGATGCCGTGCGAACACAGGATTGCGACAAGCTCGAGGTCAGGCTCGTAAGGCTGTCCCTGGCCGATATACGCGCGCCCGAGGCGAGAGCCCGCATTCTCCGGCTCCGCTACAAGCTTTCGCTCAAGGCCGACGAGGTCGATTTCCTCTCCGGCCTCGGGCGCGACCTTCTCGCTGCCGGTCTCCGGCACGATCGGATCATCGCCACGCGGTGATCCCGATTGCGGAGCCCTATATCGCTGACCGCGCGGAGGGCGTTTGCCGGACCGCGTGACCGATCCCCGCTATGCGTCTAGCGGGAAGATCGGGCGGCGCGCGCGGCGATAGGGCAGTTTGGTGAGATCGGGCGTGCAGAGCGCGCCACTGTCGCAGACGATGACCTTGCCAGCGATCGGCTCGAAGGCGGCACGGAAATGCTGCATCGACTTCAGCGCCACCACGCGCTTGGCAGCGGGATCGATCCCGAAAGCGCGGAATTGCTGGAGATCGTTCATCTGCGCGCGGATCGTCGTGACGAGGATCTCGACGTCGCCGACGTGCAGGACCGCGCAGGGGCCCCAGCTCGCATGCAGCCCGCCCATCATCGGCCCGTCGCCGACATAATCGCCGTCGCTCAGGCTGAGGAGCGTGCCGGTGAGCGCAAGCGGCCCCCCGCCAATCTCAGGGTCGACCTTGCCGCCGAGCCGGATGGATACTGTCGAGCCCGGTTTGGCCCGGTGCAATTCGGCCGCAGCCTCCGGATCGACGATCGGTCCGAAGCAGGCATCTTTCAGATCGGCCGCGATCATGCCTTTCAGCAGTCCGGTCGCGTCGCCATAGCCGCCGCCACCGGGATTGTCGGCATAATCGGCGATGATGAGCGGGCCGGAAGTCGCGACATAGCCGGCCGCCTCGGCAACCGCCTCCTCGACCGTAAGGAATGGCGTGACCTTGTCGTGGCGGCGCTGCCACATATCCTCGACGAGCGCTTCGGCAAAGGCACTGTGGCGCTCGTGATCGCCCTGGCAGGTGACGAGGACGGTCGGGCCGACCTCGGCGATATCGGCGTTGCCGAAGCCGCCATTGACGCTGACCGCGAAGACATCGGCCTCCTCCTCATAGGCCTTGGCCTTGGCGATGCGCTCGACCATGGGGCCGATATCGGTGCGCCCGCCATTGACCTCCTCCAGCATCGGCCGCTCGGCGCGCAGCGTCACCGGCCTGATTTCCCCGGCCATCGTCCGCTGCATGATGCCGGCCGCCAGCCGCCCGGTCTCGCGGACATCGACATGCGGATAGGTCTTGTAGGAGACGACGATATCAGCCAGCTCCGTCATTTTCCGGGTGACGTTGGCATGAGGGTCGAGCGTGATGCCGATCGGCACGTCGCGTCCGAGCACGGCGCGCAGGCGCTCCAGCAGTTCGCCTTCGCCATCCTCGCAGAAACCCGTGACCATCGCGCCGTGCAGGCCGAGCAGCACACCATCGATCGCCCCGCGATGCGCCTTCGCCGCATCGACGATGACGCCGGCGATGTGATCGAAGGCCTCGCGCGTCACCGGGCCGGAGGGCTGCGCGGCGGCGCTGATCGCATGGACCACCTGCCAACCGGCCGGGCGGCCGATATCGAGGAAGCCGGCGATCGGCGTATTGGCCTCGCCGCGCTCGGCGATGGCAGCCTCGCCCAGGCTGATGCCGCGGTCCTCGAAGGCGGACAGGTCGGCCGGGCAACGGCTGAAAGTGTTGCTCTCATGCGAGAACTCGGCGGTCAGCACGGTGAAGGTCATGGCGTTCCTCGCGGTTTTTTCTGCTTCTCGGTGGTGGCAGGCGTCAGCCGTCGCGCAGCGGCCGGCGGATATCGAGCGCCTCGATCAGCGCGTCGCCGAACAGGTTGATGGCGATCACGGTCGTGGCGATCACGAGGCCGGGAAAGATGATGATCCAGGGCGCGATGAAGATCTGGGCGGTGCCGGAACTCATCATCGCACCCCAGCTTGGCACCGGCGGCTGGGCTCCCAGCCCGAAGAAGCCGAGCGTCGCCTCGAGCACGATGGCATCCCCCGTCGCCAGCATGCCCGCGACGATGACCGGCGTCATCGCGTTCGGCAGCAGATGCAGGAAGAGCACGCGGGCGGGGCTGGCACCGGCCGTCACGGCGGCATCGACGAAGAGCTCTCCTCTCAGCGCCATGACCTGCGCTCGCGTCAGCCGGGTGAACTGGGCGAGATAGGCGATGGCGATGGCGATCGCCGTCGAATGCAGGCCCGGCCCGAGGATGGCGATCAGGATCAGCGCCAGCAGGATCTCCGGAAAGGACCAGGTCAGGTCGACCACGACCGTGACGGCCCGGTCGAACATGCCGCCGAAATAGCCGGCAGCGGCGCCAAGCGTCGCCCCCGCGATCACCGAAAGGGCGATGGAAAGCACGCTGACGCTGAGCGAGGTGCGGGCGCCCTGGATGATGCGCGAGAGCAGGTCGCGCCCGAACTCGTCGGTGCCGAGCCAATGCGCAGCCGAGGGGGGCGTGTTGGCGAGGCTGAGCTTCTGCGCGGCATAATCATAGGGCGCGATCCAGGGTGCGAAGATGGCGCAGAGCACGAGCGCGATCAGGAACAGGGCGCAGAGGGCGCCGCGCGGCGAGCGCGCGAGCCGGGACACGAGGGACGAACGGCTCATCGGGCACCCATCGCTTCGCGCAGGCGCGGGTCGAGCGCCGCCTGGGCGAGGTCGCCGAGCAGCGTGCCGAGCATCACCGCAATGGCGAGCATCAGGAGGCAGCCCTGCACCAGCGGATAATCGCGCTGCCCGAGCCCCGTGATCAGCAGGGAGCCGAGGCCCGGACGGGCGAAGACATATTCCACCGTGACGGCGCCGCCGAGGATCCAGCCGATGCGCAGGCCGAGAATGGTCATCACCGGCAGCATCGCCTGCTGGAGCACGTGCCGGAGCTGGATGCGCCAGAACGGCAGCCCCTTCGCCTTGAGCACGCGCACGAAGTCCCGGCCGGATATCTCGACCATCGCAGCGCGGGTGACGCGGGCGATCAGCGCCGTGCCGCCAATGCCGATGGTCAGAGCCGGCAGCACCAGCGCATCCCAGCTCCGGGCGCCCGAGACCGGGAACCACTCGAATTGCACCGCGAACATCAGGATCATCAGCAGCGCCAGCCAGAAGCTCGGCAGCGTCGAGCCAAGCAGGATGAAGCCCATCACGGCCCGGTCGAACAGGCTGTCGCGGAAGGAGGCGGCCAGCACGCCCGCGGTGATACCGACGGTGGTGGAGAACAGGAGCGCCGTGCCGCCGAGCGCGAGGCTGTGCGGCATGTTCTCGGCGATCAGCTGCGCGACCGGCTGACGCATCACGATGGCGTCGCCGAGATCGCCGGTCACGACCTTGGCGAGCCAGCGCCCGTACTGGACGAGCAGCGGCTGGTCGAGGCCGTAGCGGGCGATCATCTGCGCTCGCTGCTCGGGCGACGAGCCGACCTGGATCAGATGCTCCAGCGGGTCGCCCGGCACGAGATGGATGATCATGAAGATCACCAGCGAGACGGCGAGGAACACCGGCACAAGCATGGCGAGCCGCCGGATCGCGAAACGCAGCAAGGGTCTCTCCCGTGTGCGGCCGTGGCCTGGAGCATCGGACCGAAAAGTGGGATCCACTTTTCGGAAGAATCCGATGCGGCAACAAAGAAATTGGTCGCCGTTATCGCGTCCTGTCGGACGCGGCGATCAAGGCTCAGTTCGCCGGGGCGATGTCGAGCATGGTCGGCCCGTAGAGCCCGGTGCCGCGGATCTTCCCGGGCATCGCGATGCGCTTGCCATAGGCGAGGCTCTGCGCCGGCTGGTAGATCGGCACGAACGCGTACTGCGACAGTACGTACTCATGATACTTGGTGAAGTTCGCGACGCGCTCGTCCCAGGTCTTCGACTTGTTCATGGCGATGTCGTTCAGCCGCTCCGCCTCGGGATCGTTGAACATCGAGACATTGGGGTAGCCGGCGCGCTTCGCAGCGAAGAACCAGTCGACGATATCGGCATTGGTCCACTGATAAGAGCGGATCGCCAGCTGGTGCTCGGTCTTCTTGCGATACTGCGCGTTGATCGAGCCGGCATCGATGATGCTGATATCGGCCTGCACGCCGACAGCCTTGAGCTGGGCCTGGACGATCTCGACGAGGCGCTTGAACTCGGTGCCGTTCTGGGTCCAGAGCTTCACCTCGAGGCGCTTCCCGTCCTTGACGCGGATGCCGTCGGGGCCGGCCTTCCAGCCGGCGTCGTCGAACAGCTTCTTCGAACGCTCGGGATCGAAGGAGATCTTGAACTTCGGATCGACCTGCGACTCCTTCAGCGAAGAAATCAGGAAGGTGTCCGCAGCCGCACCGTTGCCGCCATAGAGGCTGGTCAGGATCTCCTTCTGGTTGACGGCGAAGGCGGTGGCTTCACGCACCTTGATGTCGGTGAACGGCTCGACGCTGGTGTTGATCGGCATATAGACCAGCTCGTTGCCGGGAATGGTGACGAGCTTCACCGCCTTGTCGGCCTGGATGCGCGGCAGGAAGTCGGTCGGGACATTGACGAGCAGGTCGGCGCCGCCGGTCTTCAGTTCGAGATAGGCGGTCGATTCCTCGGCGATCTCGCGGAAGGTCAGCTTCTTGAACTTGGCCGGCCCCTTATTAGCCGACAAATCCGACGCCCAGGCATAGTCGTCGTTGCGAACCAGCACGGTCTGCTGGCCCACGGTGAACTGCTGCATCTTGTAGGGGCCGGTGCCGACGGCCTCCGTCACGCCGAACTTGTCGCCGAGGGCCTGATAGGCCTTGGGCTCGGGAATGCACATGAAGGAGCTGGCGAGGTTGAACAGCAGGTTCGGGTCGGGATGCTTCATGTGGAAGCGCACCGTCAGATCGTCGACGACCTCGACACGGTCGACCGCCTCGACGGTGAAGGCGTTTTCTGTGCCCTTGAACTGCGGCACCCACCATTCGATCGTCCTGGCATTGAACGGCTCGCCATTGTGGAACTTCACGCCGGGCTTCAGCTTGAAGGTCCACTGCATGCCGTCGGGGCTCGCTTCCCACGACGCAGCAAGCTGTCCATGGAAACTCTGATCGGCATCCTGCACGACCAGCCGGTCGAAGATCAGCGTGGTGGCGGTGTTGAGCTTGGTCGCCTTAACCGGATTGTAGGTCGGCGCGCCGACGAGGCGCGCGGTCATCACGAACGTCGCCTCCTGCGCCGGCGCGGCGGTCGCGGCGAGGGAGACGAGGCCCAACGCCAGAAGGCTCCCTTTGATCATCGTCTTCATCCCGTTTCCCCTTATGTTTCGAGATGTTGCGAAAGGCTTGGATGGTTCAGCCGAGAGGACCTGAGCTGTCGCCGACATGGCCGGTGAAGCGGCCATAGAGTTCGGCCATCCGGTTCAGCCGCTGCTCGACCTGCGGGCCGAGCTCGACGAAGACCGCGTTGATCAGCAGATTGCTCAGGCTCGCCATATGAGCGGTCGAGTCCCAGAACAGGTTGAACTCGGTCGAGACGACCAGCATCTCGTCGACGAGGCCGCGGCCCCAGTCGCAGAAGGAATCGGTGACGAGGGTGGTCGGAATGCCGGCTGCCTTCGCTTCCTGCGCCAGCACCTTGGCCATGCGCGAATAGCGCCGCGCCTCGAAGATCACGAGATGGCGCCCGGCCTCGCCCGAGAGCAGGAGGTCAGAGAAATTGCCGGCCGCGAGGTCGACGAGATGCACACCGTCACGCAGATACTGGAGCTGGTTGGCGAGGTATTGCGCGAGGCCGCGCTCGGTCTGGAAGCCGGTGACGTAGACGGAGGATGCCGTCGCCAGGCGGCGGGCAACCCGCTTCCACTCTTCGCTCTGGGCGAGTTCGTAGAGCCTGACGAGACCGGCGATCTCGAGCTGGAGGCTGCGCGCGAGCTGGTCGTCGCCGGCGAGGCTGCGCTGCTGGAAATCGCGCAGCCGGTCGCTGATCAGCCAGGGCCGGTCCCCGATCTCCTCGGCGAGGCTGCCCTTGAGGTCCTTGAGGCTCTTGTACCCCAGCGTCCGGCAGAAGCGCCCGACCGTCGGCTCGCTGAGAGAAACCTTCTCCGCCAGGCTGGCCGCCGTCTCGAAGGGCAGGCTCGGCAGCTGCGCCAGCATGTAGCTCGCCAGCGCCTTGTCGGCCTTGGAGCCGTTGGCGAGGCAAGCCTGCAATCTCTGGCGAAGGGTTTGAGACATCGAAACTCCCGGCGATGCCTCATCAAGAAATTTTTCTTTCACGTCGTCAAATGATTTTTATTTTCTTGCAAACCCTCTCCGTTTGAGGCTCGTCTTGCCGGTGCCCGCTTCGGGCGGATGGAGACGGGCATTCCCGCGCGATGAGCACTGCCATGCGACATGCCGATGTGATCGTGCTCGGCGCCGGAATCGTCGGTGTCAGCGTTGCGCTGCATCTGCAGGAACGCGGCCGCAGGGTCTTGCTGGTCGACCGCGGCGAGCCCGGCGCCGAGACGAGCCACGGCAATGCGGGGCTGATCGAACGATCCTCGGTGGTCCCCTATGCCTTTCCCCGCGACTTCGCGACGCTTGCCGCTTTCGCGTCGAACCGCTCGATCGCGGTGCGCTACCGCCCGGCCACGCTGCTGCGGATGGCGCCGTGGCTCGCTCGCTATTGGCGGAATTCCGCGCCCGCGCGCCTGGACAAGCTGGGCCGCGCAATCCTGCCGCTGATCGAGCGCTGCATCGAGGAACACAACCATTGGACGAAGGCGGCCGGAACCGAAGCGCTGATGCGAAGCGGCGGCTGGATCGAGCTCTATCGCGACCGGCGCGGGTTCGAGCAAGCGACGAGGGCGGCTTCGGATCTCCAATCCTACGGCCTTGCCTACGACGTGCTCGATGACCAGAACCTGCACCACCGCGAGCCCGGACTGCTGCCGGACGCGATAACCGGTGCCATTCACTGGCGCGACCCTGCGACGGTGACCGACCCCGGAGCGGTCACGCGCGCTTACGCAGCGCTCTTCGCGGCCCGTGGCGGCATCGTGGCAAAGGCCGACGCGCAGGGCTTGAGGCAAGAGCATCCGGGCTGGCGTCTACCAACCGAAGCAGGCGAATGGCAGGCATCCGAGGTCGTCGCCGCTTTGGGGCCCTGGTCGAAGGAGCTTTACGGGCGCTTCGGCTATCGCTTCCCGCTGGGATTCAAGCGCGGCTATCACATGCACTACGAGATTGCGTCCCAACTGGCTCCGCGCCACCCGCTCTGCGATGCTCGGGCCGGCTTCGTGCTGACGCAGATGCAGCGCGGCGTCAGGCTTACGACGGGGATCGAGCTGGCCGGGCGCGACCAGCCCTCCGACACCTGGCAACTCGACCGCGCCGAAGAGATCGCGCGAGGCATCATGCCATTGGGGCGGCGTCTGGATGCCGAGCCGTGGCGCGGTGCACGTCCCTGCCTGCCCGACATGCTCCCCGTAATCGGCCGTGCACCCCGGCATCCCGGCCTCTGGTTCGCATTCGGCCACGCCCATCACGGCTTCACGCTTGGCCCCGCGACAGGGCGGCTGCTGGCGGAGGCCATGACCGGCGCTCCGACCTTCTGCGACATGGCGCCTTTCGCGGCCGAGCGTTTCCTGGCGAAATAGCTCGGTTCAGGCGGGTCATGACCCAGCCTTCTCACTCTATGACGGGCGCACCCTCCACGAGCTGCAGGAACACGGCGGCGCAGGCGAGGTAAAAAATCCCGACATAGATCACGGATGCCCCTCCGAGCTATTATTGTCTATCGAACCCGAATCCGTCCGGTCAGACTGCCATATCGGGGCAAAAATCGAATAAAATTCTCAAGCCTATCCCCATTGATCGATGATGCGGCGCATCATGAGCCCCCTGCCGGAGGCAAGGCCGGCAGGAGACCGGGCTGTCGCGAATTTCGCCGAAGCCTCCTCAGGCCACCCCACCGATCGCCGCGCCGACGATGCGCCGCGCATCCTCCTGGATGGCCGCCAGATGCGCCTCGTCGCGGAAGCTTTCGGCGTAGATCTTGTAGACCTCCTCGGTGCCGGAGGGGCGAGCGGCAAACCACCCGTCCGCGGCGGTTACCTTCACGCCGCCAATCGCAGCGCCGTTGCCCGGCGCCTCGTTGAGAATGGCGGTGATGGGCTGACCCGCGAGTTCCTTGGTCGTGATCTGCTCGGCGGACAGGGTCTTGAGGATCGCCTTCTGTGCCGATGTCGCGGGGGCATCAACCCGCGCATAGCGGGGGTTGCCCAGCTCGGCCGTCAGCTTTCCGTAGAAGACGCTGGGGTCAGCGCCGGTCTTCGCGGTGATCTCGGCCGCGAGCAGGCCCAGGATGATTCCGTCCTTGTCCGTCGTCCAGACCGTGCCGTCCCGGCGCAGGAAGGAGGCGCCGGCGCTCTCCTCGCCGGCAAAGCCGAACGCGCCCGAGATCAGGCCGTCGACGAACCATTTGAAGCCGACCGGCACCTCGACGAGGCCGCGCCCGAGCTTGGCCGCGACGCGATCGATGATCGCGCTCGACACCACGGTCTTGCCGATAGCGGCATCGCGGCTCCAGCCCGGCCGGTTGGCGAAGAGATAGGCACTCGCCGTCGCCAGATAATGGTTGGGATTCATCAGCCCGCCGCTGCGGGTGACGATGCCATGCCGGTCGGCATCCGTATCATTGGCGAAAGCGACGTCGAACTTGTCGCGCATGCCGATCAGGCTCGCCATGGCATAGGGCGAGGAGCAATCCATGCGGATCTTGCCGTCCCAATCCGCGGTCATGAAGCCGAAGGTCGGATCGACCTCCGTGCTGACGATGGTCGCGTTCAAACCATAGCGGTCGATGATCGGCTGATAATAGTCGAGCCCGGCCCCGCCGAGCGGATCGATGCCGATGGAGACGCCGGCCCTGGCAATCGCCTCCATGTCGACGACATCGGCAAGATCGGCGACGTAGCCGCTGATGTAGTCGTGCCGGCGGACATGCTCGCTCTTCAGCGCCCGCTCATAGGGGATGCGGCTGATCCCGGCGAGCTTATCGGCGATGAGGGCGTTGGCCTTCTTCTCGATCCAGCCGGTGGCATCAGTGTCGGCCGGGCCGCCATGCGGCGGGTTGTACTTCAGGCCGCCATCCGCCGGAGGGTTGTGCGAGGGCGAAATGACCACGCCATCTGCTTTGCCGGAGGTGCGGCCACGATTGTAGGTCAGGATCGCGTGCGAGATCACCGGCGTCGGCGTAAAGCCGAGCTTGTCGTCGATCACCGTGGCCACGCCATTGGCAGCGAAGACCTCCAGCACCGTTTCGAAAGCGTTGCGCGAAAGCGCATGGCTATCAATGCCGAGGAAGAGCGGCCCGTCTATGCCCTGCGCCTGGCGATAGAGGCAGATCGCCTGGGCGATGGCGAGAATATGGGCCTCGTTGAACGACAGCGAGAAGGCCGAGCCACGATGGCCGGACGTGCCGAAAGCCACCTGCTGAGAGCGCTGCGACGGGTCTGGCTGCTCGAAATAGGCATTATTGAGAGCCGCCACATCGACGAGCATGCCCTGCTCCAGCCGCTTTCCCGCAAATGGACTGACATCATTGGACATGCTGAATCTCTGAAATCCGTTCGAGGGTCGTTGCGTCCGGCAGAAGAATCGCCAGACGCCAACCGGCGCCGGGAGAGACTCCCCAGGGTACATCGCAACCTAATGTCTCGGAATCATGATCGTCCAGCCGACAGCTGCACGGCCGCACGTCTCTTTGGACGCGAAGCGCGATCTAACCTGATGTTTAGGAACGGGATTTCTCCGAAAAGTGGATTCCACTTTTCGGTCCGGCGCCCTAAGCCGCGTCGATCGCCTTGGCGGGCGCGTCCGGCGGAAGGCCCCTCCCCACATCGACATAGGTGAAGCCCTTCGCGCGCAGTTGCTCCGGCCGGTAGATATTGCGCAAATCCAGGAGAACCGGAGCAGCCATCAAGCTTTTCACGCGGTCGAGGTCGAGCGCGCGGAAGATGTTCCACTCGGTCACAATGACGGCGGCATCCGCCTGGGCCACGCAATCATACGCATCCGCGCAGTAGGTCACGCCGGCAGGCAGCACCGCCTTGGCCTGCTCCATGCCTTCAGGATCGTAGGCGCGGATCGCGGCCCCGCCATCCTGCAGCGCCTGAACGATCGCCAGTGAGGGGGCATCGCGCATGTCATCGGTGTTGGGCTTGAAGGTCAGACCGAGCACCGCGACCGTCTTGCCGCGAACCGATCCGCCGCAGGCCGCCACCACCTTTCGGCCCATGGCGCGCTTGCGCTGATCGTTCACCGCCGCGACGGTCTCCACGATGCGCGCCGGCGTGCCATGATCCTGGGCCGTCTTGATCAGAGCCAGTGTATCCTTCGGGAAGCAGGATCCACCGTAGCCGGGGCCGGCGTGAAGGAATTTGTTGCCGATCCGATTGTCGAGCCCCATGCCGCGGGCCACGTCCTGCACGTTGGCGCCGACCTGTTCGCACAGATCCGCCATCTCGTTGATGAAGGTGATCTTGGTCGCCAGGAACGCGTTCGCCGCATATTTGGTCAGCTCGGCGGTGCGACGGCTCGTATTCAGGATGGGCGCGCTGTTGAGGTAGAGCGGGCGGTAGACATCGGCCATGATCGTGCGCGCCCGCTCCTCCTCGGCGCCGATCACGATGCGGTCCGGCCGCTTGAAATCCTCGATCGCCGCGCCCTCGCGCAGGAATTCGGGATTGGACACGACAGCAAACTCGGCGTCCGGACGCAACTCGCGGATGATCCGCTCGACCTCGTCGCCCGTTCCGACCGGGACCGTCGATTTCGTGACGATGACGGTGTAGCCGCTCAAAGCCTGCGCGATCTCGCGTGTCGCCGCATAGACATAGGAGAGGTCGGCGAAGCCGTCGCCGCGCCGGGACGGGGTGCCCACCGCGATGAAGACCGCATCGGCCTGCCCGACCGGACCTGCGAGATCGGTCGTGAAGGACAGCCGGCCAGCCGCGGCATTGCTGCGCACGAGATCGGTCAGACCCGGCTCGAAGATCGGGATCTCGCCCCGCTTCAACGCGACGATCTTGCTTTCCTGCTTGTCGACGCAGACGACATCATGGCCGAAATCCGCAAAGCACGCGCCCGACACCAGGCCGACATAGCCGGAACCGATCATAACGATCTTCATCATTCACTCCTCGGCAGCATCGACGCTCCGGCCCAGAAAGGCGCCGCCTTCCGAAACACGCACGCATCGGCTGTTCACATCTCGCCTGGCCGCCCCAGCCCGCAGGCCCTGGCGTATATATCCTCGATCCGCACGATATCATCCTCGCCGGTATAGCTGCCGACTTGGACTTCGATGAGCTCGAGGTCAATCTTTCCGGGATTGGCCAGCCGATGCGTGCAGCCGATCGGCAGATAGATCGATTCATTCTCGTGGATGTAGGTGACGCTTTCATCAAGGGTGACTTCCGCCGTTCCGCGGACCACGATCCAGTGCTCCGACCGATGGAAATGTTTCTGCAGGCTCAGCTTGCCGCCGGGTTTGACGTTGATGCGCTTGACCTGGAAGCGCGAGCCGATGTCGATCCGCTGATACCAGCCCCAGGGGCGGTACATGCGCAGATGCTCGCTCGCCTCGGGCCTCCGCTGTTCCTTGAGCTGCTCGACAAGCACCTTCACCTTGGCCGCCTCGGACCGCGGAGCGACCAGGACGGCATCCCGTGTCGCGATGACGATCATGTCGCGCAGGCCGATGCCGGTCACGAGCATGTCGTCGCTGCGCAGCAGGGAGCCTGAAGTGTCGATGGCAACGACCGGACCATGCATGACGTTACCGTCATCGCTCTTGATCCCCACCGCGTGGATCGAATCCCAGGCGCCGACATCGGACCAGTCGAACCCCGCAGCCAGGACACCCGCCTTCGTCGTCTTCTCCATGACGGCGTAGTCGATCGAGGTTTTCGTGATTTCCGTGAACGCCTGCGGATCAAGCCGGATGAAGTCGAGATCGGTCTTGGCGCTGCCCAAGGCGGCGCGCGCGCCGGCGAGAACCTCCGGCGCAAACCGCTCCAGCTCTTCGATCATGGTGGCGACCGAAAAAACGAAATTGCCGCTGTTCCAGAGGAAGCCCCGATCGAGATAATCCTGCGCCGTTGTCGCATTCGGCTTCTCGACGAAACGCGAAAGACGCTTCGCTTTCTCGGCACCGAGCACTTCGCCCGGTTCGATATAGCCGTACGCTGTCGAAGGCGCCGTCGGGACGATGCCCAGCGTCATGATCAGCCCGTCCGCCGCGAGCTCGGCAGCCGCCAGACAATCGCTCCGGAAAGCATCCGCGTCCATCACGACATGGTCGGCCGCGAGCGCGATGGCGACGGCGTCAGGCGACCGTCGCTGCGCGAAGAGGGCGCCGACCGCGACAGCCGCCGCGGAATCGCGCCGCTCCGGTTCAAGAATGATGTCGCCGGCGATGCCGAGCGCCTGCATCTGCTCGGCCGCGACGAAGCGGAACTCCTGGTTCGTGATCACGACCGGGCGCCCGAACGGCGCGCCCTGAACCCTGAGGAGCGTGGCCTGATACGTCGAGAGTCCGTGGCCCAGCAGATTGATGAACTGCTTCGGCATCGAGTCGCGCGAGACCGGCCAGAGTCGCGTTCCTGCCCCGCCGGCCATGATCAGAGGTGTGATGATCATTTGTCGATTTGGCTCCTCGGCGCAGCGAGTGAAAGTTGTCCTGAAACGAAATCAGCCGAGATGCAATCGATCCGGTCGCATCCCGGCGGAGGTGCCCGTCGCGAACCAAGACGATCGCCGCTCGGCCGTGCTTTCGGCGATCGGCGTCCCCCTGCGCCGCCGCAAGCGCCCCCGAACAAGCATCGCCCCCGTCTGCACGTCAAAATCGTCGCGCAACGCTTGCGACGTTGAGGCGCATCGCGAATAACACGCCAGAGCCGCACGAACGAAGATGATCGCATGAAAGCCAATCTGCCGTTTGAACGTGTACTTTTGACGGGCGCTGCCGGCTTCGTCGGTTTTCACGTCGCGCAGGCTCTCCTGGATGCGGGTGTAGAGGTGTTCGGCATCGATAGCCTCACCCCCTACTACGATCCGGCACTGAAGCAAGCGCGGCTCGATCGCCTTCAGGCGCGCAACGGCTTCTCATTCGAGCAGAGCGACCTTGCCGACTATGACGGCTTCGAAGCGGCGTTCGCCGCATTCCGGCCGCAGGTCGTCATTCATCTCGGCGCTCAGGCCGGCGTGCGCTACTCGCTCGACAATCCCCGCGCCTATGCCAGCGCCAATCTCGACGGCTTCCTCTCCGTCCTCGAAGCCTGCCGCCGGCATCCGGTCGACCATCTCGTCTACGCTTCATCGAGTTCGGTCTACGGCGCCAATGCCAAGGTTCCGTTCAGCGAGCATGACCGCGCCGACCATCCGGTATCGCTCTATGCCGCGACCAAGCGGGCGAACGAATTGATGGCCCACGCCTATTCGCACCTCTACGCCATTCCGACGACCGGACTGCGCTTTTTTACGGTCTACGGCCCCTGGGGGCGTCCGGACATGGCGTATTTCAAATTCACCAAGGCTATCCTCGAGGGCCAGCCCATCGACGTCTACGCCGAGGCCGAGATGAGTCGCGACTTCACCTATGTCGACGATATCCGCGAGGCGATCGTGAAGCTCGCCGGCCTGCCGCCCACTGCCGACCCGAAATTCGATGCCTCCGATCCCGATCCCGCAACGGCGTCCGCGCCGTTCCGCCTCTACAATATCGGCAATCACACGCCGGTCCGGCTCGACCGCTTCATTGCGGTGATCGAGGAGGCCTGCGGACGCAAGGCCATCAAGAGGCACTTGCCATCGCAGCCCGGCGACGTGCCGGCGACTTACGCCGATGTCGGCGATCTGGCGGCTCGCACCGGCTTCAGCCCGGCAACACCGATCGAGCAAGGCATCGCGCGCTTCGTCGAATGGTATCGCTCCTTCTACAGCATTTGAGGGCGAAGCGAGCGTAGCAGGTTATCGAGTGACAGCGAGGGCAAGGGATGCATTGGGCTGACAGCCCGCCCCGGCTTTCGGCAGCGATCAAGGCGCCCATTTTTCGGTAAGCCTCACCCTCCTATGCTGCCCCCACATCCACGGCGCACGCGCGGTCCCGCATCCCGATGGATGGGATCGACCGCCTGCTAGGGCCTCATCGCGAAGAGTTCCTGGTGAAACCGCTCCGTCACCGGCAATCCAGCGGCGGCGAAATCCGCGCGCAGCGCCTCTCCGAAGTCCGAGGGGCCGCAGAACCACATGCTGGCGGCGCGCCATTCCGGCACGGCCGCGCGAATGCGATCCCCAGTCAGTCGGCCGTCCCGGCCGCTGACGAAGATATGCAGACGGATGTTCGCGGCCTCGGCATCCGCCTTGAGCTTGGAAAGCGCGGTCTCGTCGACATCCGTGGTCGGATGGAACAGGTCCACCTCCGGCGGCGGCTGGTCCGGACACGCCGACCGCCCCTGGGCCAGGTATTTCATCCTGGCGATGAACGGCGTGATGCCGATGCCCGCACCGATCCAGATCTGCCGCGGCTGGCTGTCGACGAAGTCGAAGCAGCCATAGGGCCCCTCGACCTTCACATTCTGGCCGACGCTCAGCTTCTCCCGCAGCCGGCTCGTGTGGTCTCCGAGCTCCTTGGCGATGAAGGTGATCCGGCGGTGATCGTCATGCCATGCCGAGGCGATGGTGTAGGGGTGCGCGCCTTCGCGAACATCCGACGTCGCGAAGGCGAACTGCCCGGGTTTATGGCCGGGCCAGCCTTCCGGCACATCGATCTCGACCTCGACGACGCGCACGCCGGGATAGTGCCGGAGCGAGGCGATCCTGCCCGCGACCTGCCGACCGGCGCCGACACGGCGCAGCAGAACGATGGTTGCCGCATAGGTGCCGGAGGCGAGGAGCAGCGCCATCACTACACCGAGCGGCGCCGCCGGCTCGGCCGCCAGCCACAGAAGGCTCAACAGGGCTAACAGGCACCAGAATGCGTATTTGATGTTCCGCATCGCCGTCGAAATTCTCCATGGAGGATGAGAATTAAACGCTACGGGCTGTGAGGCGCGTCATTGATGGAGGTCAAGCCCGGCCGCAGTCGAGCAGCCGCCGACCGCCATTTTGTGACCTTTCCAGGAGGCCGGCAGCACCCTGGTGCACGCTCGACCAGGGGCAAGGACATCAGAAGGTACGCCTGGCTGCCCGGATAGCCCGTGGCCACCGCCCGTACGACTTTCCTTCGCTCGTCGTTGGCGCTACGCACAATTCGAACTCCGGATGGCGCCCCGGTACCTCTGCGTCATTACCATCCTTTGAACAGCGTTCGACCTCGGGACGATCGGCCTCTCATGACCAGCCTGAAATTCGGAACCTCCGGCCTGCGCGGTCTCGTCAGCGAACTCGTCGGCCTGCCGAGCTACAGCCATGTTCGCGCCTTCTGCGCGATGCTACGCGAGACCGCAACGGGCTGAAATTCTACCGGGCGCAGGGTGAGATCGACAAGGCCGACGAGGCCAAGATCCTGGCCTGGCATGAGCAGTTGGGCCTGAGCGCGATGCCGGCCGCGCAGGTCAAGGCGGCCCCCTATGATGCGCTGACGGCTTACCAGGCCCGTTATGCGGATTTCTTCGGCAGCTCGGCGCTGGCGGGCCTGACCGTCGGGGTCTACCAGCATTCCTCCGTCGGCCGGGACGCGATCTGCGCGGTGCTGGCGGCGCTCGGCGCGAAAGCTCTGCCMCTGGGACGCAGCGACAGCCTCATCCCCGTCGATACCGAAGCCTTGCGCCCTGAGGACGAGGCCCTGGCGCGGCAATGGGCCGCCGAGCAGCGGCTCGATGCCATCGTCTCGACGGATGGCGACGCGGATCGCCCCCTCGTCGCCGATGAGCAAGGCGTTTTCTTGCGCGGCGATCTCGTCGGCGCATTGACCGCGCAATTTCTCGGTGCCGATGCGATCGCGACTCCCGTCACCTCGAATTCCGCCCTCGACCTGCCGGGGCTGTTCGCGCGCGTGGTCCGCACGCGCGTCGGCTCGCCCTATGTCATCGCGGGCATGGAACAGGCCGCAAACGAAGGCGCCGCCGTCGTCGTCGGCTTCGAGGCCAATGGCGGGGTGCTGCTCGGCTCGGATGTCACCCGTGCGCGACGACAGCTTCTCGGCCCATGGCGGGGTGGTCGCACGCGACCGCCGCGACGGGCTGCGGTTGACCCTGGCCGATGGCAGCACGGTGCATTTCCGGGCCTCGGGCAATGCCCCCGAGCTGCGCGTCTATGTGGAGGCTGCCACGCCGGCTCTCGCCGAAGCGCTGCTCGCCGAGAACCTCGCCTTCGCGGCCGCTCAGACCCGTTGACGCGCCGAGAAGCCGATACCGCGCTTCGACAAGGAACATTGAACCGGCTGGAGATGTGAAAGGGCTATTCGGTGAAGCACGCGATAATGCGGGCCGTGAAAAGTTCGCTGGTTAGCCTAAGCGCGGCTGCCTTATCCCGATAACGTCCATATTCCGGATCACAATGGTGCGTTCCTCAGGCACGAAACCCGAAAGATTCGTTCGCTTCTGCTTCGAGGTTCTGCGCTTTCATCATTTCCTTGAACGCTGTGACCGACAGATGCCGGCGCATTGTCTGCAGTGCTGGTTCGCCACGCCGAAGGCGATAATCAAGGGCGCGCTTCGCCCAAGCGTGCCAGGAACTCTGAAGCGCAATATAGGACTTCGTCGTGCCATAGCTGGCCTGCAGGCCCTTCAATGCCTTGCGGTTGCTGACACAAAGTCGCGTTCGACCGCTCTTGTGTGCTTCCTCGAAAATCGGGGCGCAGAAGATGTCGGCAACTGCGCCGCCGGCTTCGTCGAGGTCTAACCGGGCACCGAAGATTGACTTCCCGCCGGCCCAGGTCTCGACCCAGGCGAGCGCCTCGTTGAAGAGCGCGACGTTGCGGGGATTGTCCATGGCGTGGAGTGACCCTGTTTCCTCCACCCATGCTGGCGAAACGCCCACGAGCAGATGCAGGCCGAGGGCCGCACGCTTGCGAATATGGGCACTGTGCTCGCGCAGATGCAGGTGCAGGTTGGAGCGGTAGTCGCGCCAGTCCTCGAATTGCGGCGTGTTGGGTGGTTGCCACACGAGCGCCGTGCCGGCGATCGCACCGGAGCGAATTTCGCTTCGCCCATCGAGCCTCCTGGCATGGCGACTCATCGCGGTCAGATAATTGGCATTCTTGATCGGAGCGGCGCGAACGAAGGCAAACATGTCTGTCGCCTCAGCCTTCGCGGTCGCGCTTTTCGATCGTGATGAGGCGCTGCAGGTAGGCCTTGACGACCTCCGGCGGCGGCAGCAGCGGCGTCTTTGCCTGAGCCGCGATCTCCCCGACGAACTTCTCGACCCCCTTCCTTGCATCGATCATGTAGGTCGGCGGGAAAGGCGAATAGATCAGGGTGGTCTTGTTGTTCTGGGGCGGCCTGACATGGCCGAGCCAAACACTGATCTGCCCCGGATCGATGCCCTCGCGTGTCATGAAGCGGCCAAGGCTGTGGCGGACCGAATAGCTGTTGATGTCATCGGGCAGGCCGGCGCGGGCAATGGCGCGCCTAACCCCAGTCTTGACGCTGGCAACCGGTTTCTCGCGCCAGGTGATGAGGCGTCCCCGGGGGAGCAAAGCCAGCCATGGCTGCAGCGACTGCTGGATCGGCAGCATGGGGCGATACTTGTCCGTCTGGATACGGCCCTTTGGGTTGAGGTCGATCAACGAATGCTCGCGATCAATCTGGCCCCCCTCAATTTCGAGGACCGAGGATTGGCGTCCCGCAGTGGCGAACAGCAAAGCCCAGTACAACTGGAGATGCGGTTCGTTGGTGGCATCGTACAGTTTTGCGAGAGCAGTGGTGCCGCAGGGATCACCCTTGGGCTCGGCCGCGCGAACATGGTTGGCGGTCCGAAATTCCGGAATCTTCGGCGCGTCCTTCTCGGAAAGCTGCTTGTTGTCGACCGCGCGCTTGATGGCGGATCTCAGTGTCGAAAGCCGTCGGCTGACAGTGCTGATCTTGGCGCCTTTCGCGACCCGGTCGTCGCGCAGTGCCTCAAAATCCCGGAGGGTCAGCGCAGCCACGCGCTTGCTGGCGATGCGGATGCGCAGATCAGATCAATATGGATCGTCTCGGCCTCGACTGAGGCCAGGCCCTTCACATAATTCCGGTGTTCATCGAGGACATCGACCACGGTCCGGACGGGCTTTGTTGCCAGTGCAGCGCTGGGGTCGCCCGTCATCCCCAATTCGCTGATCTGCCTGACGCGGTCGGTCGCGTCGCTGTTCAGCTTGGTTTTCAGGCTGCGGCGCCTGGTCTGCCGAACGTCCGAATCGTACCAGGCGATGTAGAAGATCCCGTTCTGATGTCGAACGAGCGCGTACACGCCGAAATTTTCGATGGTGATGTAGGTCGCGGGCATAGTGCCTCCACGCGGCCACGGTGGTGGCCGGAACGTCAGCTATCGGCTTGGATGGAAGAGAGGCTTGGTCGAGCCCCTGCTAGAGGGCAGGGAGCTCGTCGCACGGCTCGGGCTGCTTCGTCGGGGCGCTGCGGCCTCGCTTCATGAAGAGCGCGACTTCATCCGAGACGAAAAGCAGGCGGCCAGGGACCGGCATTGCCGGCAGGGCGCCGCTGCGAGCCAAGCGCGTGATTGTCGCCTTGGACACACGCAAGCAGCCAGCGACTTCGCTCGCCGTCATCACGGACGGCAGGTCGGGGTAAGGGGCACGATTCGGCATGGCGAATTCCTGTTACGATTAATGTAACAAGAATGTACCAAATGAAGAGAGTCAAGCTTTCTGTTGCGCGAAATGGGGATCGCCACTTTGCCGAGGGGGCGGAGGGGCGACGTCCGCCCGGACGCGGGCGCTCCCGATCTTCGTTCAGGCCGGGCGGACCGCGTGCTTTTCCAGGTACTCAACCAGCGTGTCGAACCTCTCGTTGCGCGCAGGCAGCGTAAGATCGATCTCGATATCGAGATCGCAGCGCTCGACATGAATGATCGCGCGCAGTTCGAGCTTCATCACCGCAAGTGTGCTGTCGAAGCGCGGAAGCGTCATGTTAGTGACGACGATGACCCTGTCGCAGATTACGACGGAGCGCAGAATCGTTGCCTCGAATAGGGCGTCGAAATCCGGCGCATGGCTAAGGGGATCGCGGTCATCTGCGATCAGAATCGCGGTCTGTTTCCTGGGAACTCCCTGGTTGATGACGAGCGCGCTGCGTTGATGACGTTCATGGAGCGGCGCGATCGAAAAGCCGCGTCCCAGCAAGGGTGGGACCACTGCTGAATAGGTGGATTGCGGGAACAGATGGGCTCTTAGGAGCTGAGAGAGCGTCACGCGGTGCAAAGCGTCGAGCGGACGACTTTTCCGGTATTTGAGCATGGCCGCATCGCGAAAATCCCTGACGCTGCCTTCTCCTCTCAACAGCTGCCCCAGAAAATCAGCCTCTTGCTGGGGATCCTCCTTGCCGATCCTGGCGATCGCTTCAACCGACATCAGCGGCGGGTACTGGAGCGCCAATTGGTTGAGATCGACACCTTTCGAAGCGAGGTAGGCCAGCGCGTGAAATTGTCGATAGACGGTGTTGGTGGCCTTGCCGACCTTGTCGCTAATGCGCTGCAGGAATGCGGTTCGAGACGACCTAGTGGTCGCTTGAAACCCCTCAAAGAATGGGAGCGAGAGGGCGATCCAGTTCGGCTCAGTGGACTTCGGGGCCGGCATTGATTGTGAACCAGTCAGCTGAGTTGACATGATTTTTGTTACATCACATCATAACAAGAATGATCAACTCATTCCGCCAAGCGTCCGTGAGGGTTATGCACAGGCGCGCCCGTCGACGCCGGTGGTCGCCGGCGATGCTTTCGATGGCGAACCCCGAATCGCGAGGTCTGCGTTGCTCTGGGCTGCGGGCGTTCGCCAGGTGCGGCCGGTGCTGAAAAATCGCCTGCGTGCAAACTGCGTGCAAAATGGCATTTTGGCCGTTGTTTCCGAGGCCAAAATCAAAAGCCCCGGAAATCGCTTTTCTGAAGCGATTTCCGGGGCTTGTAAAATGGTGGGCGCGACAGGGATCGAACCTGTGACCCCTACGATGTCAACGTAGTGCTCTCCCGCTGAGCTACGCGCCCGTTCGCCGCTGAAAGCGACTTTCGGTAGCGTGTCCGGGCCGTGTTGGCCGCGACCACGCTGCGAGGTGAGGGGGCTATAGCGGCTCGCTTGGCAGCTTGCAAGGCGTTTGCCGCATAAATTCTACGAGGCTGTTGGCATCTCCGACTGCGGCGGTCGACTGGCGGCGCATTCCGCGCTTCCGGGGCTCACATACAAGCGTATGCTTCGCTCCGGTTCTCGAAAAACACCGCCATTCGGCACGCCGCAGCACGGTGCCAAACAGCTTCTCAAGCCGCCAACAGCTTCTCGACTTCGTTGACGAGCTCGCGCAGATGGAAGGGCTTGGAGAGCACCTTCGCGTCCTTCGGCGTCTGCGAATCAGGGTTGAGCGCGACCGCGGCGAAGCCGGTGATGAACATCACCTTGATGTCGGGATCGAGCTCGGTGGCGCGGCGTGCCAGCTCGATGCCGTCCATCTCCGGCATGACGATGTCGGTGAGCAGCAGCTCGAACGGCTCCTCGCGGAGACGATTATAGGCCGACAGGCCATTGTCGAAGGAAGCGACGTCATAGCCTGCATTCTGCAGGGCCTTGACCAGGAAGCGACGCATGTCGTTGTCGTCTTCCGCGAGCAGTATCTTCGTCATGGGCCTGTTCTGTCCGTCCTGAGGCCTGCGTTTCGATGCGTCTGGCGTACGGGAAGTCCGCCGGGCCTTGGAAACGGCCTGCGTACTCGCCTGTCCGCGCAGTGGGAACCATACAGGCCTATAAGGCGCCATCATGGTAAACAACGGGTGAATCCGAGCATGGATTTCCACCGCTTCACGTCATCGCTTCAACCGGCCGGGTTTGTGTGCTTCTCTCGTGGGACATGAGCGCGTTCTCCGCCCCTTTCCCGCCAGACCCCGACGACGTCGTCGCCGAGATCGAGCGGCCGTTCAGCCTGTATCAGCCGGCACTTCAGGTCGTGCCGGTGGTAGTCGACGTGCCGCATGCGGGAAGGCGCTATCCGCGTGGCTTCGTCGATGCGGCGCGGCTGCCGCTGCGCAGCCTCCGGCGCTCGGAGGACGCTTTCGTCGACCGCCTGTTCGGGCAAAGCGTCGCGCTGGGCGCGCCTTTGCTGGTGGCGGAATTCCCCCGCGCCTATCTCGACGTCAACCGCGAGCCCTATGAGCTCGATCCGCGCATGTTCGAGGGCCGGGTACCGCCCTTTGCCAATACGCGCTCGATGCGGGTTGCCGGCGGGCTCGGCACCATTCCCCGCATCGTCGGCGACGCGCAGGAGATCTATTTCGGGCGCATCCCGATCGCGGAGGGGCTTGCGCGAATCGACGGGCTTTACCGGCCCTATCACGCTGGCTTGCGCGGGCTCGTCCAGCGCACCCAAGGGGCGTTCGGCACCTGCATCCTGGTCGACGCGCATTCGATGCCATCAGCCGGGCTCGACCGGGACGGGCTGTCGAAGTCCGACATCATCCTGGGCGATCGCTTCGGTACGAGCGCGGCGGGCTATATCATCGACATCGCCGAACAGGCCTTCACGCGGCTCGGCTTCAGCGTCTCCCGCAACCGGCCCTATGCCGGCGGCTTCATCACCGAGCATTACGGCGCGCCGGCTGCGGGGGTCCATGCCCTGCAGATCGAGGTCAACCGGGCGCTTTACATGAACGAAGCGACGCTGGAGCCGCATGTGGGCTTCACGGCAGTCGAGCAGGCGATCGCGAGCGCGATGGCTGATTGCTTCGCGCGCTGGAGCGGCTGGCTCGACGATTGGCGCGAGGCTGCCGAATAAGGCTGCCGACGATCGGAACCAGAGCCGGCAGACAAGAAAAAAGGGCCGCACACTTGCGTGGCGGCCCAAGTCTAGGGAGGAAACGCCCAAGGAGGGCAATGAAGGTTTGAGGTCATCTCCCCTTCGCAGTGCACAATATGAGAGTGCGCTGCAAAACACAAGCGAAATTGACCAAAATCGCAGGCGTCATGCGCGTGTCGCATGACGGCGCGCTAATTTTCGTGTTTTTCGCGGAATTTTGGCGATCGAGCCTGTTTCGGAACTCGTATTCTACGGCATTTATGCTGCGGAGCAGCAAATTGGAGACCGGTTCATGAGCGCAGTCGATTTCGGCTCTTTCGTCGCGGAGCTGGCGACGCAGTCGGGGCGGGCGATCCTGCCGTTCTTCCGCGCGCATCATGCGACCGAGGACAAGTCGCAGGGCGGCGTGTTCGACCCGGTAACGGAGGCCGACCGCGCCGGCGAATCGGTGATGCGCCACATGATCAAGCGGCAGTTCCCGGCTCATGGCGTCCTCGGCGAGGAGTTCGGGAGCGAGAACACCGAAGCCGACTATGTCTGGGTGCTCGATCCGATCGACGGAACGCGGGCCTTCATTT
The DNA here is from genome assembly GCF_056395485.1 of Allobosea sp. 10L417. Classification (NCBI taxonomy): domain Bacteria; kingdom Pseudomonadati; phylum Pseudomonadota; class Alphaproteobacteria; order Hyphomicrobiales; family Alloboseaceae; genus Allobosea; species Allobosea sp. 10L417. The sequence continues at coordinate 1,124,800 of NZ_JBFTJP010000001.1, read as the reverse complement.
CCGGCATCCCGGTCTGGGGCACGCTGATCGGCCTGACCCGCAACGGCGTGCCGGTCTATGGCATGATGCATCAGCCCTTCTCGGGCGAGCGCTATTCCGGCGACGGGCGCGAGGCACGCTATGAGGGGCCGGGCGGCCCGCGGAAGCTGCGGACGCGGGCGACCGCCGATCTCGCTGCCGCGACGCTGATGACGACCTCGCCGGCGCTGTTCAAAGGCGAGGAGGCGAAGGCTTTCGGCCGTGTCGAAAAGCAGGTCCGGCTCTCGCGCTATGGCTGCGACTGCTACGCCTATTGCATGCTGGCGGCAGGCCATGTCGATCTCGTCATCGAAAGCGGCCTTAAGCCCTATGACATCGTCGCTCTGATCCCGATCATCGAAGGGGCCGGCGGCGTGGTCACCTCATGGGATGGCGGCAGCGCCGCCGGGGGCGGGCGCATCCTCGCTGCCGGCAGCAAGGCGCTGCATGAGGTCGCCCTCGCGCGGCTCGCCGGGTGAGGCGGCCGCAGCCTGGTCCTCGCCGGGGATGAAGGCGTCGAAGGCGGCCCAGAACTGGCCGCGGATCGCGTCGTTCTCCATCAGGATTTCGTGTCGCGCCGTCGGCAGGACCAGCGCGGAGCCGGTCTTGAGGCGCGCGGCGAAACGCTCGATTGCAGGTGTCGAGACCACCGGGTCCTGCCCGGCGGCGATGATCAACGTCGGCACCTTCACCTCCAGCGCGGCCGAGGGGGCGTTGAGACGGGTCATCAGGCGAAAGGCTGTCCGGACCCAGGCGATGGTCGGGTCGCCGACGCTGAGATGGCGTGCCTCGGCCGAGAGCGCGCTGTTGCGGGCGTAGCGGACGGCATCGCTCGTCAGCCGGTTGCCCTCGAAGGGTTTCGTCGCGATGGCCGTATCGCCGCCGCCCGGGACGAAGGCACGGCCCAAACCCAGCCAATAGAGAAGGCTCGCGAGGCGGCTGGCCCGGGCCGGGTGCGCGATCATGGTGAGGCCGAGCATGGGGGCAAGCGCCACCATGCGCGACACCGGCAGGGCGTCATGACGGGCGGCGTCGAGGCAGAGCGCTGCCCCCATCGAATGCGCGAGGACGAAATAGGGCGGCGGGAACTTTGCCTGCATCTGCGCCATCACAAGAGCGAGATCGGCTTCGTAGTGCTTGAGGCGACCGACATGGCCCTTGCGTTCGCGCCGGACGAAACGCTGCGAGCCGCCCTGGCCGCGCCAGTCGAAGCTCAGCACATGGAAGCCTCTGCGGCGTAGCTCCGAAACGGTTTCGCTGTAGCGCTCGATGAACTCGGCCCGGCCTTGCACGACGACGATCGTGCCGCGCGCCGGCTTGACCGTCGGGCGCCAACTGGCGAAGCGCAAGTTGGCGCCGTCATTGGTCCAGGCAAACCAGACCTTGCTGTGGCCCGGCACGGGATAGCCGGGATGGGCAAAAAGAACGGCCTCGGCCATCGGCTCTCTCCGCATCGCGACCGCCCGCCCTCATCGGTCGCCGAACTGCTTACGAGCTTTGCTTATGCCCGTCGGCGGGGGCTCTTGAAAAGCGGGAAAGCCAACCCAGATCATGGATGCGCAGGCCGGAACCGGCTGCGCAGACCCAAACCAGGCCCGCGCTCAGGCGAGGCGGGCCGACCAAATTGTCGCTTCTTCGGAGGACATGTCATGCGTCAATTCGATCTTTCCCCTCTCTATCGCTCGACCGTCGGTTTCGACCGCCTGTTCAATCTCCTCGATCAGGCGACGAGCAGCGACGCCGCGCCGGGCTATCCGCCCTACAATATCGAGCGGACTGCCGAGAACGGCTATCGCATCACCATCGCGGTTGCGGGCTTCGGCGAGGCTGACCTCTCCATCGAGGCCAAGGAAAATGCCTTGACCGTCAAGGGCGAGAAACAGGTTTCCGGCGGCGCCGAGAAGCGCGAAGTCCTGCATCAGGGCATCGCCGCCCGCGCCTTCGAGCGCCGCTTCCAGCTCGCCGACTACGTACAGGTGACCGGAGCCAGCCTTGAGAACGGCCTGCTCCATATCGACCTCGTGCGCGAGATTCCCGAGGCCAAGAAGCCGCGCCAGATTCCGATCGGTGCCAGTTCGGCCAAGGTTCTCGAAGCCAAGATCGAGACCGCCAAAGCCGCGTAATCCGATCGGTCCATTGGGCTGAAAGAGAAAGGCTCCCGGAAACGGGCCAGCCACTAGCCTAAGTGTGGAATCTTAACTCGCCCTTCACCGATCCCCCTTACTGCGCAAGGCGTTGGGGGATCGGAGATGCCGGAGATATCTTCGGAAGGAGCGAGGCGGCTTCGCCTCCCTCCCCCGTTTGCAGGGGTGAACGTCAACTTCTGCAAGAACCCGCTCTGCTCCAATTTCGGCATTCCGGCCGAGCTGGAGAGTAGACAAGGGCGAAATCGCCGAGGTTCGAACGATCGATCCCTGTACGCCGTTACCGGAGCCGCCAACGAAGCGTCGATCCGATGCTCCGCCTGCAACACCCACACCGTGATCAAGAGCAACAAGGCGGTCCGGGAGGAGTTCGACAGGCATCTCCAGGCCCTCGCGCGTCCCCGTGGTCATCATTGTCCTGACGAAGCCTGCGAAAACCACGCCACGCCTGTCGATTCGTACCCGAAATCCTACTATCGACACGGAACCAATGCGAGCGGAGCAGCGCGCTACCGCTGCAAGGCCTGCCGCAAGACGTTCTCCGCCCGGACGAGCCACAGCCGCCATCGCAAATCCCACGAGAACAGGACGGTCTTCCAGCTCCTGGTTTCGAAGGTCGCCATCGCGAAGATCGCACAGATCACCGACCTGTCGCCGGCGGCGGTCTACGGCAAGATCGACTTCCTTCACGAGCAATGCCGAAAATTCCTGGCCGACCGGGAACGGCATCTGCCGGACATGGCCCTCGGGGACATGAAGATCTGCACCGACATGCAGGACTACATGGTCAACTGGCCGAACAAGTCTCTTCGGAAGACCATCCAGTTCAGGGCCATCGCCACGAGTTGCCTGGAGACCGGCTACGTCCTCGCCTGCCATCCCCAGATCGACACGAGGTTCAGCACGGCCGAGATCCAGGATAGGGTTGTCGCCTGCGGCGACATGGACAGGAAGCCAGCCTTCCGGGAGTTCGCGAGGCTCTGGAACTTTGAGGACTATGCGAAGGCGCTGACCCTGCCGCGCGAAGCCTTCCTCCCGGTTCGGGAGGACCAGGAGATCGCCGAGCACATGACTGCGGATCGGCAGCTCCCGGATCAGGGGGCGATGGTTCACATCGACTACCTGGCCTTTGGGCATTTCATGTTCCTACGCCACCTGCTCCGCGGGGCGGGCCGGGTGCACTTCTCCCTGGACGCCGATCCCGGCCTAGCCAACGCCGTGTTCGCCTCCTGGACGGATAAGGCCAGAACCGGGAAAATCGATGTCGCGGTCATGACCTGCGACAAGGCGGCCACCATCGACGAGAAGAACGCGCAGGTCGCGAAGGCGAACAGGCTCAAGGAGCTCGCGCTCGAGCAATATCCAGGGGTGCATCCCTTCAAGGCATTCCTGACGTACTTCGTCGACAACAGCATCCTCGGCTCCCTGAGCGGGCCGAGGAGGGGCCTCACGCTCAGGGAACGCGAGATCGAGTACCCTTTCATCAAGAAATCCGAACCGGGAAAGAAGGTGCGCCTCTACACCGACGACGGCAGCCGCAGCTCCCTGAGCATCGCCGGCGTCCTGCACGACACCTCGCTGCATCAGGTCGACCGCTTCTTCATGCAGGTCAGGAGGAGCATCGCCGGGCTGGAGCGTGCCCCGGCCTATCCGCGGCGTGCATCCCGGAAATGGTATCTCTACGGCTTCTATTCGCCCGAAATGGTCGAGAAGTGCCTCATGATCTATCGGACCTACTTCAACTTCATCGCCAAGGGCCAGGACGGGAAGACACCCGCGATGCGCATCGGATTGGCCAAGGGAGCCATCCGATTCGAGGATGTCCTGTACTTCAGTTAGGATCTATAGCTCCCGCTTCCGATCCAATACGGGCATTGCCTGCCAATACTGGGAAGTCGGGTTCACAGCCCACCCCGCCCTCTAAAGTGGACTATCTGGCCAATTCCTTCTCAAGGAATTCTCGTAGTTCGGATGTCGCGCGCTTGCTTGCCGCCTCGTCAAATTTGCTCCAGTGCCCGTAGATCTGCCGCGGCTCTACGAAACCGGGGAAATTGAATGAGTGGTATACTCCCGGGAAGACGGTGAGGCTCAGTGTAGTAGGCCCGCCGACTTGGCGCCGAGCGGCTGCTTCACAGTGGGACGAGAGCGTCCAATCATCCCTGTCGCCGATCAGGATGAGTGTTGGGATGACCAAGCGCTCGGTAAGGATTTCGCAAGGCGGGTAATACGTTGCGGCCGCCTTGAACCCGAGTTCATCGGGCATTTCATAGAGTGTCTTATGCGACTGCATCGCAATCTTGAGAGCTACTCCCCCTCCATGAGAATAGCCCACGACGGCGATCCGTGCTGGATCAACGAAGGGGAGCTTTGACAGGTAGAACAGCGCACCGAATGCGTCCTCGATCCGCGGGGCCATGTCGCGCCTCTCTGGCACGCAGGCGTCTTTCATGCCTCGTTCGGTAAAGCTGTCCGGAGCCAGCACGACGTAACCCCAGTCGCGGATCGTTTCGGCCTCGCGTCGATGGAACGTGCTCAACCCACCGCAACCATGCAGCATAACGATTGCCGGGTGCCTGCCTTCCCCTGCTGGCTTCGAGAGATACCCCGTGATGACAAGCCCCGGAGAGTTCTCGCTGCTTTCACCGCGAGATTTGGCACGCGCTTTCTGAAAATCGCTTAGGCGATAGGTGATCGAGGGGAACTGGACGACGTCTTCAGCCTGCGCATTCGTCGCCAGGCCCAAATGCAGCATCGTTAGGGTGGCGAGCATGGCTCGCTTTGGAGACGAAGGCATACGCGAACCTCCCAGCGTTCAACTTGTCACGCCGAAAGAGATCCAACAATGGCCCGCGGATAGTCGTTCTGAGCGTCAGCAAACTGACCCGTTACCGGCTTTGGAGGAGCGATCGGATCAGTGCCGCCAAAAAGCGTGGAATCGCGAGCTGTTGCGATTCCACACTTAAGCTAGTGGCTGGGGGAAACGGGAGCCTTTTTTGCTAGATCGCCGCGCGCCTTCCGGGCGCGAAGACGGTGACCCATGTCTTTGCCATCGCATCGGACCGAAAAGTGGAATCCGCTTTTCGGTCCGACGGTGCCCGTCAGTTCAGCGGAACGACGGGAGCGATCGGCGTCTCCGGCTTGGGTGTGGATGGCGATGGATCGATCTGCTGCACGGGCGGGATCGACGGCGCTTGGGTGGCCGGCGCTGCGGTCGACAGCGGCGGCTTGCGCTCCGGTTCGTCGGTCCCGCGCACATCGCTCGGATTGACGAGTCTGGGCTTGTCGGCACCGGTCTCGGGGTTGGTCGCGCCCGGCGAAGGCTCCGCCGGTTTCGCCGGCTGCGGCGGAGAGGCCGTGGCGGGCGCGCTGGCCTCCAAGGGTGGTTTATCGGCAGGTTTCGCAGATTCCGGCGCGGGCGGCGCAGCGGGCGAGGGTGGCGAGGCCGTGGCCGGAGCGTTCGCTTCGATCGGGGCCGTTTCAGCGGGCTTAACGGGCTCGGAGGCGGGTGGTGCGGCAGGCGATGGCGGAGCGGACGTCGCCGGTGCGCTGGCTTCTGCCGGCGGCTTCAGCTCGGCCGGTCGTTCGGGCGGCTGAGGCACGAGACGCGGGCGCGGTGCCGCCTGCTCCTGATGCGGGTCAATGCGGGCGACATTCGGCGCGGGGCCGGCCTGGCCGCGCAGCGGGATGCGGCGGATCAGCTCGCCGGCATAGGCATCGAGAACCAGGCGCAGGCGCTGGCCGCCAGCCGTAACGCCATCGACGACATAGGTGTCGTCCCGGCGGATCGAGCGATCGATTCTGACAAGGCCGTAGTTGCGGGCCGCGATGCGGTTGACCGTATAGGGAGAGACCGGCGCCGGTGCGTGCGGGACCGCCGCCGGCGGGCGGGGCGCGTAACGGTAGTCATAGCGATAGCCGTAGCCATAGGCCGGATAGGGGTCGTACCCGTCGTCGTAATAGTAGTATTGGGCCCCGGCGGCTCCCATCGTGCCGGCCAGAGCGCCGGCCACGACCAAGCCCATCAGCGCGATGCGCCCCGGCGCCGTCGAACGATTTGCCATGCCACCCTTCCTTAACGACTGCTTTCGTGGCGGGCAGTCTTGTTAGGGATTGCGGCAGGCATGGGGTTGGAAACGGGGCCGAAATGCGCCGTTTCAGCCGGCGATGGCGGCGATCAGGCGCTCGACATGCTCCGGCTCGGTTGCAAAGGACATGACGAAGCGGCCGACGATCTCACCGTCCTGAAGCTGCGCCTCTGGCGGGAGCGAGCGAGCCGACCAGTCATAATAGCCGACGCCGGCCGCCTTCAGGCGCTCCTGCACGGCGGGCGGCAGCACGATGAAGACCTCGTTCGCCTGGCAGGGCCAGGCCAGGCGTGCCGCGCTGCCCTGCGTGACCGAATCGCCCAAGCGCTTCGCCTGAGCGTTGGCATGGCGGGCGAGGTCGAGCCAATGACCGTCGGCGAGCAGTCCCTCGAACTGGGCGCCGAGGAAACGGCCTTTCGAGAGGGTCTGGCCGGCGCGCTTGCGGCGCCACTTCATCTCCTCGGCATGGCCGGGGTCGAAGAAGATCACGGCCTCGGCCGCGAGTGCGCCGTTCTTGGTGCCGCCGAAGGAGAGCACGTCGACGCCGGCCTTCCAGGTGACCTCCGCGGGCGTGCAGCCGAGCGTGACCAGTGCATTGGCGAAGCGCGCGCCGTCCATATGCAGTTTGAGACCGCGCGGCGTGATCGCGTCCTTGAGTGCCCGCACCTCGGCGGGCGTATAGACCGTGCCGCATTCGGTCGCCTGCGTGATCGTCAGCGCCTGCGCCTGCACCTGATGGAAATCGCCGTCGCGCAGATGCGAGAGCGCCTTCGTTACGGTTTCCGGTTTCAGTTTGGCGCCGACGCCGGGCAGGTCGACGAGCTTGGCTCCGTCGCTGAAGAATTCGGGGGCGCCGCATTCGTCCTCGACGACATGGGCCTCCTCATGGGTGAGGACGGCGCCCCAGGGCCGCACGATGCTGGCCAGAGCGAGCGCATTCGCCGCCGTGCCGGTGAGGACGAGGAAGACCGAGACCTCGTGCTCGAAGATCTCCGCAAAACGCTCCTCGACGCGGCGCGTCCAGTCGTCCTTGCCATAGGGCGAGGCGTTGCCCTCGTTGGCGGCGGCGAGGGTGGCCATGACGCGGGGGCTGGCGGCGGCGGTGTTGTCGCTGAAGAAATGCATGACCGAGGGTTAGGCGGATGGCGGTGTTCTGCCAAGCGAGCGTTGGGAAAGGGGGGCTTGCGCGCGGCGCCGGGCCGAAACCTCGCCACATGCCCAAAAACAAGAAGCGTGCTGCCGGAGTTAGGCTTTCGTCTCGGAAATGTCTGGCGCGGATTCAATTTTGCAATAAAATTTCGCCGCGGTGCAAAATCGACGCTTGTGCGTAGATTGGAATTCTGGCAAGTTCATCTCGATAGGACAGTGTTGCTGTCCCATTTTTCACCGCGCCGACCGAAAGCCGATGCAGGCTGGGGGTCGCGCCGTCGCAATGGAGCGGAGCATGACGAGAGGCCGGGCTAACGACGCCAAAGCCGACCGTACGTGCGCCGTCCGTAAAACGACGGCCTGAAGACAGGCGCGAGCGGGCGAGAGCCGCCCGAAGCGCCTGCGGAGGACGCGGGCGCGGTGGAAACAAAGCGCAAGCAAGCCTCTCACAAGACGACGGCCGAGCCGCCTTGGCCCCATCCTTGCTGCCGATATGTCGGCGCCGGGGCCGGAGCGGAAGGGATTGTGGACTGACGGGTCTGCCCGCAGGCGGCGCGCCAGCGGGTTCTGAGAAGCGGGGTTTGACGATGAGCGTGACCAGCAAGTCGAGCGGCGCAGAGGGCTTCGAGCGTTTTCCGGCCGTGCGCGACCCGGCGATGCCGACGCATCAGGGCCTGTACGATCCCCGCAACGAGAAAGACTCCTGCGGCGTCGGCTTCATCGCCGACATGAAGAACCGCAAGAGCCACGCCATCGTCCAGCAGGGCCTGCAGATCCTGCACAATCTCGACCATCGCGGCGCCGTCGGCGCCGATCCTAAGCTCGGCGACGGCTGCGGCATCCTGGTGCAGATCCCGCATCGCTTCTTCAAGGAAGAGACGGCGAAGCTCGGCATCGACCTGCCCGAGCCCGGCTTCTACGCCATCGGCCAGTTCTTCATGCCGCGCGACCCGGCGATCCGCGCGCTCTGCGAGGAGATCATCTCCCAGACTGTCGAGGAGGAAGGCCTGAAGTTCCTCGGCTGGCGCGACGTGCCGGTCGATAACGCCGATCTCGGCAAGGCGGTGCTGGAGACCGAGCCGGTGCATCGCCAGCTCTTCGTCGGCCGCCCGGCCGACTTCGCCGACGAGGACGAGTTCGAGCGGCAGGTCTATGTCCTCAGGAAGTCGGTCTCTAACAAGGTCTACAAGCATCAGGAGCGCCGGACGGCGGAGTACTACCCCGTCTCGATGTCCTGCCGCACCATCGTCTACAAGGGCATGGTGCTGGTGAACCAGCTCGGCTCCTACTTCAAGGATCTGCAGGACGAGCGCTTCGACAGCGCGATCGCCCTCGTCCACCAGCGCTTCGCCACCAATACCTTCCCGTCCTGGCGCCTCGCCCATCCCTACCGGATGGTGGCCCATAACGGCGAGATCAACACGCTGCGCGGCAACGTTAACTGGATGGCGGCGCGGCAGGCGAGCGTCGATTCCGACCTGTTCGGTTCGGACATCTCGAAGCTCTGGCCGATCTCCTATGAGGGGCAGTCCGACACCGCCTGCTTCGACAACGCGCTCGAATTCCTGGTGCAGGGCGGGTACTCGCTCGCCCATGCCATGATGATGCTCGTGCCGGAAGCCTGGAACGGCAACCCGCTGATGAACGAGGAGCGGCGCGCCTTCTACGAATATCACGCCGCGCTGATGGAGCCCTGGGACGGGCCGGCCGCGATCGCCTTCACCGATGGCCGCCAGATCGGCGCGACGCTGGACCGCAACGGGCTGCGCCCCGCGCGCTATCTCGTCACCGATGACGGGCTCGTCGTGCTTGCCTCGGAATTCGGCGTGCTGCCGATCCCGGAAGAGAAGATCGTCGAGAAGTGGCGCCTCCAGCCGGGCAAGATGCTGCTGATCGACTTGGAGCAGGGCCGCATCATCGGCGACGACGAGATCAAGACGTCCTTGTGCCTCGCCAATCCCTACAAGGACTGGCTGAAGCGCACGCAGATCGTGCTGGAGGATCTGCCGCCGGTTGAGGCGCGGGCCTCGCGCACCGACGTGCCGCTACTCGATCGCCAGCAATCCTTCGGCTACACCACCGAGGATGTCCGCCTGCTGATGGCGCCGATGGCGGTGACCGGGCAGGAAGCGGTGGGTTCGATGGGCACGGACACGCCGATCTCGGCGCTCTCGCTCAAGTCGAAGCTGCTCTACACCTATTTCAAGCAGAACTTCGCGCAGGTGACGAACCCGCCGATCGACCCGATCCGCGAGGAGCTGGTGATGAGCCTGCTCTCCTTCATCGGGCCGCGGCCGAACATCCTCGACCTCGAGGGCACCTCGCGGCGCAAGCGGCTGGAAGTTCGTACCCCGATCCTGACCAATGACGATCTCGAGAAGATCCGCTGCATCGGCCATTACGAGGATCGTTTCGACACCAAGACCATTGACTTCACTTACCCGGCGCGCGAGGGCGCGGCCGGCATGGAAGGCGCGCTGGAGCGGCTCTGCGAGCGCGCGGAGGCTGCGGTCCATGGCGGTTACAACATCATCATCCTGTCCGATCGGCAGGTCGGGCCGGACCGTATCCCGATCCCGGCGCTGCTGGCGACGGCGGCGGTGCACCATCACCTGATCCGCAAGGGCCTGCGCACTTCGGTCGGCCTCGTCGTCGAGTCGGGTGAGCCGCGCGAGATCCATCACTTCTGCTGCCTCGCCGGCTACGGCGCCGAGGCGATCAACCCCTATCTCGCCTTCGACACCCTGCTCGATCAGCATGAGCAGGGCGCCTTCCCGGAGGAGGTCGACGCCGACGAGGTGGTGAAGCGCTATATCAAGTCGGTCGGCAAGGGCGTGCTGAAGGTGATGTCCAAGATGGGCATCTCGACCTACCAGTCCTATTGCGGCGCCCAGATCTTCGATGCGGTCGGCCTGAAGACCGCTTTCGTCGACAAGTTCTTCTTCGGGACGGGCACCGCGATCGAGGGTGTCGGCCTTGACGAGATTTCGGAAGAGAGCCTGCGCCGCCACCGCGACGCCTTCGGCGACTCGCCGCTCTACCGCAACAGCCTCGATATCGGCGGGGAGTACATGTACCGCGTCCGCGGCGAGGACCATGTCTGGAAGCCGGACGTCGTCGCCTCGCTGCAGCATGCGGTGCGCCTCAACGCGCAGGATCGCTACGAGGAGTTCGCCCGTCAGGTGAACGACGACGCGCAGCGGCTCAGCACCATCCGCGGCCTGTTCAAAGTCAAGATGGCCGAGGATGACGGACGCAAGCCTGTGCCGCTGGAGAGCGTCGAATCCGCCGCCGATATCGTGAAGCGCTTCGCCACCGGCGCGATGTCCTTCGGCTCGATCTCGCGCGAGGCGCATGAGACCCTCGCCATCGCGATGAACCAGATCGGTGGCAAGTCGAACACCGGCGAGGGCGGCGAGGAATCGATCCGCTTCAAGCCGATGCCGGACGGCCGCTCGAAGCGCTCGGCGATCAAGCAGATCGCGTCCGGCCGCTTTGGCGTCACCACCGAATACCTCGTCAACTCCGACGTGATGCAGATCAAGGTCGCTCAAGGAGCCAAGCCCGGCGAGGGTGGTCAGCTGCCCGGCCACAAGGTCGATGCCAAGATCGCGCGGACCCGGCATTCGACGCCGGGCGTCGGCCTGATCTCGCCGCCGCCACATCACGACATCTACTCGATCGAGGATCTCGCCCAGCTGATCTTCGACTTGAAGAATGTGAATCCTGCGGCCGATGTCTCGGTGAAGCTGGTGTCCGAGATCGGCGTCGGCACGGTGGCCGCCGGCGTCGCCAAGTCGCGCGCCGACCATATCACCATCTCCGGCTTCGAGGGCGGCACGGGCGCGAGCCCGCTGACCTCGCTGAAGCATGCCGGCTCGCCCTGGGAGATCGGCCTCGCCGAGACGCAGCAGACGCTGGTGCTGAACCAGCTGCGCGGGCGCGTGGCGCTGCAAGTCGACGGCGGATTGCGGACGGGGCGGGACGTCATTATCGGCGCGCTGCTCGGGGCCGACGAGTTCGGCTTCTCGACCGCGCCGCTGATCGCGGCCGGCTGCATCATGATGCGCAAGTGCCATCTCAACACCTGCCCGGTCGGCGTCGCGACGCAGGACCCGGTGCTGCGCAAGCGCTTCAAGGGCCTGCCCGAGCATGTGGTGAACTACTTCTTCTTCGTGGCCGAGGACGTTCGCCGGATCATGGCGGAGATGGGCTTCACGAAGATCGAGGAGCTCGTCGGCCGCTCCGATCTGCTCGACAAGCAGGATGCCATCGCGCACTGGAAGGCGAAGGGGCTCGACTTCAGCAAGCTCTTCCACAAGGTCGATCTGCCGGAGGTGGCGATCCGCCATGTCGAGCTGCAGAAGCACCCGATCGACACGGTGCTGGACCGCAGGCTGATCAAGGCGGCGGAAGGCGCGATCGAGACCGGCACGCCGGTCGTGATCGAGGAGAGCATCTGCAACGTCGACCGCTCGACCGGCGCGATGCTGTCCGGCGCGGTGGCGAAGAAGTACGGCCATGCCGGCCTTCCTGATGACACCATCACGGTGAAGCTGAAGGGCACCTCCGGGCAGAGCTTCGCCGCCTTCCTCGCGGCGGGCGTCACCGCCGAGCTGACCGGCCAGGCCAATGACTATGTCGGCAAGGGTCTGTCGGGCGGCAAGCTGATCGTCAGGCCCGACCCGGCGGCCAGGGCCGTGCCGGAGCGCTCGATCATCGTCGGCAACACCGTGCTCTACGGCGCGATCGCGGGCGAGGCCTATTTCCGCGGCGTCGCCGGCGAGCGCTTCGCGGTGCGCAACTCCGGCGCCATCGCGGTGGTCGAGGGCACGGGCGATCATGGCTGCGAATACATGACCGGCGGCGTCGTCGCGGTCATCGGCCAGACCGGGCGCAACTTCGCGGCCGGCATGTCGGGCGGTATCGCCTATGTGCTGGACGAGGACGGCACCTTCAAGTCGCGCTGCAACCTCTCGATGGTCGATCTCGAACCGGTCGAGGAGGAAGAGGAGCTGATGGAACGGCTGCACCATCATGGCGGCGATCTTGAGCATAAGGGCCGCATCGACATGACCAACATGTCCGGCCATGACGAGGAGCGCCTGATGCAGATGCTGACGAACCACGCCAACTACACCGGTTCGCAGCGGGCCCGCACGATCCTCGACAATTGGGCGGATTACCGCACCAAATTCGTCAAGGTGATGCCGGTCGAATACCGCCGCGCGCTGCGCGAGATGGAGCAGGCCCGCACCTTGCAGGCTGCCGAATAAGGCACGGAACCTCCGGGGCCGTCAGGCCCCGGTCACGCGATCAGGTTAAGGCACGCGCGCGGGAAATCCCGGGCACACGGCGAGAGAAACGGCATGGGCAAGGTCACAGGCTTTCTCGAATTCGACCGGCAGGAGCAGAAGTATCAGCTCGCCGGCGACCGCATCCGGCATTTCCGCGAGTTCACGCTCCCGCTGGAGGAGCGCGATATCAAGAAGCAGGCGGCGCGCTGCATGGATTGCGGCATCCCGTTCTGCCACGGGCCGACCGGCTGCCCGGTCCATAACCAGATCCCGGACTGGAACGAGCTGGTCTATTCCGGCGGCTGGGAGGATGCGCTGCGCAACCTCCACTCCACCAATAATTTCCCGGAATTCACCGGGCGCATCTGCCCCGCGCCTTGCGAGGAAGCCTGCACGCTGAACCTCGAGAACATGCCGGTGACGATCAAGACGATCGAGCAGGCGATCGCCGACAAGGGCTGGGAAGAGGGCTGGATCGCGCCGGAAATTCCGGCCAAGCGCACGGGCAAGCGCATCGCCATCGTCGGCTCCGGCCCGGCCGGCATGGCGGCGGCGCAGCAGCTCGCCCGCGTCGGCCACGACGTCCATCTCTACGAGCGCGAGGCCAAGGCCGGCGGCCTGCTGCGCTACGGCATCCCCGATTTCAAGATGGAGAAGGGGCATATCGACCGCCGGGTGAAGCAGATGGAGGCGGAGGGCGTCACCTTCCACTACAACGCCCATGTCGGCGTGACCCTGCCCTTCGCGACGCTCGTCGCCGAGCACGACGCGGTGCTGATGACGGGCGGGGCGGAAGTGCCGCGCGATCCCGGCCTGCCGGACACGAACCTTGCCGGCGTGCATTACGCGATGCCCTACCTCACCCAGCAGAACAAGCGCATCGGCGGCGAGGACATCTCGAACGAGGCGCCGATCCTGGCTGCCGGCAAGCATGTGGTAGTTGTCGGCGGCGGCGACACGGCCTCCGACTGCGTCGGCACCGCCTTCCGGCAAGGCGCGCTCTCGGTGACGCAGCTCGACATCCGGCCGATGGCGCCGGAGATTGAGGACAAGCTCACCGTCTGGCCGTACTGGCCGACGAAGTTCCGCACCTCGTCCTCGCAGGCCGAGGGCGCCGAGCGCGAGTTCCAGGCGGCGACGCTCGGGCTCGAAGGCCGCAACGGCCGGCTGACCGGCGTGAAATGCGCCCGCGTCGACGAGAAGCGCAAGCCCATTCCCGGCACCGAATTCGTGCTCCAGGCCGATCTCTGCTTCCTCGCCATCGGCTTCGCGGGATCGCTGATCGAGGGCATGATCGCCCAGTCAGGTGCGGCGGTCGACAAGCGCGCCAACGTCGTCGCCAATGACCGCGACTACAAGACCAGCACCGACAAGGTCTTCGTCGCAGGCGACATGCGCCGCGGCCAGTCGCTTGTGGTCTGGGCGATCCGCGAGGGCCGTCAGGCAGCGCATGCCATCGACAAGGAGCTGATGGGCGCGACGATCCTGCCGGTGTGAGGGCATCGCCCTCCGGCACGATCGCGAGCCAATCGCTGTCCAGCAGCCCGGTCGGCTGATATGCCGGCCCGTGCGCTGTGCTTTTTCCACCAGAGACAAGAAGGCAGTGGGGTGAGGTCCTTTAGCCGGATTTTCAGCCGGTCGACGCGTGGAATTGTTGTGAATTCATTGATACGGGCGATATTCGCCTAGAGAAGCGGCAGGGTCTGCCGTTGCACCGAATTAATACTTGACCTGAGAGCCGAGGTGGAGTGCAAGCGCGCTTGTGTCCTTTCGTTGTCGCTTGGTCAGATGACGCCGGTTATTTTCACAACGGTCGGCCTGCCCCAAGCGAAGCAGCTGGATGCTTGGCGCGGGTGGTTCGACGCCGTCTTCGATGTCGAGGTCGACGATCCTCAGGCGGGCTTTTCCGCGACCAGCGAAACCTGGAACTTCGGCGGTTTCGGCCTGAGCCGGGTCCGGGCGCCGAAACTGCGGGCGTTCCGCACGGCCGATCTCGTCCGGCGCAACCCCATCGACCACTGGAACATCACGATCGGCCACGCGCGGACGTTGGGCGAGGCGGGGCGCCTGCGCTCGATCGACTCGTGGCGTCGCTGGGGCGCGAGCTCGTCAGCTTCCGCGAGGCGGACGACCGGCTGCAGCTCTATCTGCCGCGCGATACTTTTCCGGAGGTGACCGCCGTTCTGGAAGGGGTCGAGGGCAGGCCGATCAGCGACGCAATGGGCAAGCTGCTCGCGGAATTCATCACGCTGCTGGCGCGCAACGTGTCAAGCTTCTCCGATGCGGATCTGCCCGCCCTGCAGACCACCGTCCGCGGCATGCTGCTCGCCTGCATCGCGCCGTCGTCGGATCACAGTTTTCTTGGTGCCGTTCCTGTCGCAGTGGCCCGCAAGGAGATCGTCAGGCGCATCGTCGACCTCAATCTGCACTGCAGCACTCTCGGGCCGGATCTCCTGTGCCGGGAGGCTGGCATGTCCCGCTCCCAGCTCTATCGCCTGCTCGAAAGCGAGGGCGGCGTGAGGAACTACATCCAGCGGCGGCGCTTGAAGCAGTGCTACGCAGAGCTGTCGAGCGGCACCAATTTCCGCTCGATCGCCGCGATCGCGGAGGGGCTGGGCTTTCCCGATCCGTCGAGCTTCAGCCGCTCCTTCAAGAAGGAGTTCGGCCTGACGCCGAAGGATGTGATGTGTGCGACGCTGTCGGGGATTCCCGCGAGCGCCGCCCATGGGGGCAGATCCGAGGCCGAATTGAACCTGCGCGACCTTCTTGCGCAGATCTCGCGAGGCTAGGCACCCGGTCCAAGTCGGGCGGCGGCGGCGGCTTCAGCCGCGTCCTCGCTGCCGGTCGAGTGCTCCCTGCAGTTGCTCGACGCGGATGGCCAGCGCTTCCTTGGTCAGGTTGATTCCTTCCGGCGCCCCGTCGATCGACAAAAGGACGCCTCTCTCGGCCATGTCGAGCTGCTCTTGAGCGAGCTCCAGGTGCTTCTTCAAGACTTGTGTGACGCGGTCCTTGGCCGCCTGGTCCGTATCCATTGCGCCCTCGCTCGTTCGTTCGCGATCCGGCGACGATCGCATAGCCGAGGCGACGAGCCAAATCTTCCGGAACCTTGCCGCCAGCATGCAGCCGGCGCCCGCGTTCTCCCAATCGCCGGAGCAGGCCCTGGACGGTTGCCTCCCATGCCGGTGGACGCGGGGCTCCTGTAGCCCTAACCCGGCTGCTCCAGCGGCCAGATCTCGACGACCCCGTGTGCGACGGCACAGGGAACCCGAGAAACCAGATCGATGGCCTCGGCAAGATCGGCAGCCTCGATGATGGCGAAACCGGCCACGGGCAGCTGTGAGGACATGAAGGCACCGGTCTGCGTCCGGACGCCGGAGGCATCGGGGTTGCGGACCTGTACCGCTTGCCCGGCGATGCCGATCACGGCACCGCGTTCGACGAGCGCCGCATCCTGGGCGTGGGCTGCGTCACGGATGGCCGGGGCCGTGCGGTCATAGCCTGCCCGGTCGCCGTAGCCGATCGTCACGAATCTGGGCATCGTCTGGCCTCCTCTCACGGGCGATCAATCCATCGCAGACGCGGCGGTTCCGTCGGCGCCGCACCGGGCGCTTCGCGAGATGGCCGGCGCCGTGCTGGCGGCGGCCATGCCGTGGGCGCAGTGTTCATCCGGGCCGGCGCCGCTATGGTGGCAGCCATGGAATCGAAACAGAGGGGGAAGCTGGCGCTGAGCCAGGGCTTCCATTTCTACACCCGAGGACCTGTTTCCGCCCCGCGCTTCATCTCGCGGGGCTGACCGGGAACGCATCGCCGTCTCATCGTCAGCCCTTTTCGGCGCATTTGTTCGCGCCTGCCTGACTTCATGAGATTCCGATGTCCCTGATCGCCATCAAAGATTTTTCGCTCGTCCGCAGCGCTGCGCTTTTCGCCGGGCTCAACCTCTCCGTCGCCAAGGGCGACCGCCTCGGTCTCGTCGCCGCCAATGGGCGCGGGAAATCCTCGCTCCTGCGTATCCTGGCCGACCAGGAAGAGGCCACGGACGGGACGCTGACCCGTGCCCGCGGGCTCGTCACCGCCTTCGCGCCGCAAGACGCGCACGCGCGCCTCCTGCCGATGAGCTTCTACGAGGCGGTACGCGATGCGCTCGACGCCGAGGCGGCCGAAACCGAAAGCTGGCGGGTCGACGTGCTGCTGGACGACCTCATGGTTGACGAGGGGCTGCGCGGCCGTGCCGTCGCCAGCCTGTCGGGCGGCTGGCAGCGCACGATGCTGCTGGCGCGCGCCGCGGTGGTCGAACCAGATCTGCTGCTGCTGGACGAGCCGACCAACCATCTCGATCTTGAGCGCATCGGCGTGCTGCAACGCTTCCTCGCCGCCCTGCCGCGGGATTGCGCGGTCGTCGCCGCGAGCCATGACCGCGCCTTCCTCGACGATGTCAGCACCCGCACGCTCTTCCTGCGTCCGGCGGAGAGCGCCGATTTCGCCTTGCCCTATTCGCGCGCATTGCAGGCGCTGGAGGAGCGCGACGCGGCGCGGGGGCGGCAGTTCGATAACGACATGCGCAAGGTCAGGGCGCTCAGGCAGCAGGCGGCCAAGCTCAAGAACATCGGCATCAACTCCGGCTCGGACCTGCTGGTGGTCAAGACCAAGCAATTGTCGGAGCGTGCCGACAAGCTGGAGGAGAGTGCCAGGCCGGCGCATAAGGAACGCTCGGCCGGTGCGATCCGGCTCGTCAACAGCGGCACCCATGCCAAGGCGCTGGCGGCGATCAAGGATACGGGGATCGCCACTCCCGACGGCAGGCCGCTCTTCCGCACCGGGCAGCTCTGGATCGAGAACGGGGATCGCATCGCGCTGCTGGGCGCGAACGGCAGCGGCAAGACGCGCTTCGTCACACGGCTGCGGGCGGCCCTCGACGGCTCGGATGCGGAGATCCGCGCTGCCGCGAGCCTGAAGCCTGGCTTCTCCGATCAGGCGCTCTCGCAACTCGATGTCTGGCCGACGCCCTGGGCGGCCGTCAAAGGCGCGAGCGATGTCGGCGACCAACTGGCGCGGACGCTGCTCGCCGGGGCCGGCATCGCCAGCGAGGCCCAGGGCGCGCCGCTCGCCCGTCTGTCGGGAGGGCAGAGGGCGCGGCTCGCCATGCTGCTGCTGCGCCTCGCCCGGTCGAATTTCTACCTGCTGGACGAGCCGACCAACCATCTCGATATCGAAGGGCAGGACATGCTGGAGCGCGAACTCACCGAGCATGGCGCGGCCTGCCTGCTGGTCAGCCATGACCGCGCCTTCGTCCGCGCCGTGGCGACTCGGATCTGGGTGATCACCGGCAAGCGGCTCATCGAGGTCGATGATCCCGATCCGGTGTTCGACCGGCTGATGGCGGGCTGAGCTCAGCGCGGCCAGCGATAATCGTCGAGGCGGCCAGGGACCGGATCGGGCGCGATGCCCTGGCCGAAGACGCGCTCGAGCTGCAGCTCGGCCTCGCCGCGCCCGCGCGCCTCGGTGACCGAGGCGAGCAGGGGCTGCCCGGATGTCGGGGCCTGCCCGGTCAGCGGCTGGATGGGCCCCGCCAGCGGGCGCGCCTGCAGGGCCGGGGGCAGGCCGATCGTCGGCACGCCGGCGACCATCTGATCGATCAGGCGCTCGACGCCGCCGGGTTGTAGCTCGGGGGTCGAGGGCGCGCCCGTCTCGGGCGAGACGGGCAGGGCGATCACGCTGTTCTGCGGCGCGGCCTCGATGATGCGGCGGATGACCAGGTCGACGAAATGCGCGGCCTTGCGGGCGCCGGCGGCAGTGAAATGGATGCCGTCACCGAGGCGCAGCCGCGTCAGCTGCCCGGAAACGTCGGGACCCGTCGCGGTGTAGCGGTTCTCGGCATCGACGAAGCCGCCCCACAGATCGACATATTGCCCGCCGGCCTTCTCGACGCGCTGGCGGTAAAGCTCGTTGAACGAGACGAAATCAGCCGAGAGCCGGCCGTTCTGCACGGGTGGCGCTCCGACCCAGATCAAGGGAATGCGGCGGGCCGCGAAGGCGTCGGCGATCAGGTCGATGCGGTCCCGATAGAGTTCGAGCCAGCGCGGGCTCAGGGGGTCATGGACGGTTTCGCCCTCGCGGATCGGCTGCCGGTCGTTGAGGCCGACCAGCATGACGCCCAGGGTGATCTTCTGATCACCGGCCAGGATATCGGAAACCGCCTTCGGCCAGTCGTAGAAGTCGGTCCGGACGAGGCCCGAATCTGGCTTGGACTTGTGGAGAACCTCGACATCCGGGCGGTCGTTCAGGGCCTCGTCGAGGCCGTTGGCCAGGAGGTTTGCGAGCGAATCTCCCATCACCACGATGTGGCTGTTGACATCGACCTTGGGAATGACCGGGTCGTCGCGGACGACGACGGGGGCCTCGCGACGGCGGATGACGGGCGCGACACGCTGGCGTGGCTGCGGCGCCGCGCGCTGCTGGGCGGCCGGCAACTGCCAAAAGAGCTGAAACAGGTTGCGCTGTTGCTGCTGGGCAAGGGAAACCGGCCCGCCCGTGATCAGGAGCAGGCAGACGGCAGTCAGAACCAAGGCGAGCGAACGCAGACGCATCTGCCTATCCGATCCAGCGGCCCCTATGCCCCGCACTATAGGGCGCAGCGGCCCGAAAGTCAGCGCTTGCCACGCATCCGGACCAGCAGAGCCGGGGTCGGATAGCCGTCCGGGATCTCGCCGGCGCTGATCTGGTACTGGCGCACGGCCTCGCGCGTGCCGGTGCCGATGCGCCCGTCGGCATCGTGGTTGTAGTAGCCGAGCGCCTTCAGCCGGTGCTGCAAATCCTTGGTGCCGGCCATGTCGAGCCGGGCGGCCTTGACGGGCCAGTCCGCCTGGATCGCGGGGCGGCCCATGATCCTGTCGCCGAGATGCCCGACGGCGAGCGCATAGGCGTCGGAGGAATTGTACTTCTTGATGACGTTGAAATTGGCGGTCAGCAGCATCACCGGCCCGCTATGCCCGGCCGGGTAGAACAAGCGGCCTTCGCCCGAGGGGGGCAGCGCGCGTCCATCGGCCCGGCGCACCCCGGCGGAGCGGAAGGAGGAGAAGCTGCCCTTGTCGAGGCGATGGTCGAAGCCATCAGGGAGCGTCACCTCCATGCCCCAGGGCAGGCCCGGCACCCAGCCATAGCTCTTGAGGTAGTTGGCGGTGGAGGCGATGGCATCGCTGGACGAGTTCCAGATGTCGGCGTGGCCGTTGCCGGTCCAGTCGACGGCGTATTTCATGTAGCTCGACGGCATGAACTGGGTGTGGCCCATCGCGCCGGCCCAGGAGCCGCGCAATTCGTCGCGCTCCGCATAGCCCTTCTCGATCAACTCGAGGGCGGTGAGCAACTCATCGCGGAAGAAGTCGCCGCGGTAGCGGATCGAGGCGAGGGTAGCGAGCGAGCGGATGACGTCCTTGCCGCCCTTGAAGGAGCCGTAATTCGTCTCCATGCCCCAGACGCCGAGGACGACCTCCTTGGGTACGCCGTAGCGGGCTTCGACCTGCGCGAGGACGGTGGCGTTCTCCGCTGCTGCGTCGCGGCCGCGCTGGATGCGGGCGCCGCCGACGGCATTCTCCAGATAGCTCCAGATCGGGGCGCTGAACTCGGCCTGCTTCTTGGTCAGGGCAATGATGGAGGCGTCCGGCGTCACGCCGCGGAAGGCGAGGTCGAAGGTCGCGCGCGAGATGCCGCGTCCTTGAGCCTGCGGCCAGAGTCGCTGCAGGAAGATGTCGAAGGAGGCGCTGGCCGGCGTCGCCTGCACATTGCGGGCATGGGCGCCGGAAACATTGATCGAGCCGGTGGTCTGCGCCAGCGCAGGCGCCAGGCTGATCAAGGCCGAAGCTGCGACGACGGACAGGCGCATGGACACTCCCTGCGGATGCTGGATGGAAACACCATCACAGCGCCTGAACAAGATTAACCGCAGGTTAAGCCGACCGCGGCAGCGACGCCACCTCTCTGATTTGACAAGCCCGGACGATTGGCGGATTCTGGCGAGATGTATAGCGCCTCACCCTTCCGCCGCGGTCTGCACCGCTCGGGCAACGTCATCGCGGGCTTCTAGCCCCGGGTCTGTCGCGCTTGGCGCCTCCGGCTCGGGGGCGCTCCCTCAATTCCGTTCACCTGCGAGTTCGCCCCTTTGATGCCGCGCGGTTCTGGTCCGTCGGCAGGCGCTCGCCTTTTCGATGAAAGACCCGTCCTCATGACTGCCAAGCGTCCCGCCATCACCGTTACGGCCGCGGACCATGCCATGCTGAGCCGCATCGCGGCCGGCGCGGCCAACACCATGCCGGAGCTCGCCGCCGAGCTGAGCCATGAGCTCGACCGTGCCCGCATCCTGCCGGAGGGGCGGGTTTCGGTCGATCACGCCCGGATCGGCAGCGTGATCGTCTATCGCGACGAGAGCACCAAGCGGGAAAGCACCATCACGCTGGTCTGGCCGCAGGACGCCGATATCGAGAAGAACCGGATCTCGGTGATGACGCCGATCGGCGTCGCGCTGATCGGCATGGCCGCCGAGCGCTCGATCGACTGGACGACGCGCTCGGGCGATGTGAAGCGCCTGACCGTGCTCGAAGTGCGCGAGCCGGCCGAGGACGACCCCGCCTGAGGGCACCAGATCGAAGGCTGTTCGGAATCCGGCAGCCCTCATCCTGAGGAGCGCTTCGCAGAAGCGCGTCTCGAAGGATGTTCCCGATGTCCCTGGAGCCTCCTGGAGCATCCTTCGAGACGCCATTCCCAAGGGAATGGCTCCTCAGGATGAGGGCTCGGGGTATACTGGGGAAGGGTCGCTCAGGTCGACGCGTTCCGCGTCCTGAGCTTCTCCTCCCAGGCCAGCGCCTGGCCGACGATCTCCTCGAGGTCGTCATGTTCCGGCCGCCAGCCGAGTTCAGCCTGGATCCGGTCGGCACGAGCGACCAGCGAAGCTGGGTCGCCCGCGCGGCGATCGGCGAGGGTCACGGGGAAATCGATCCCTGAGACCTTCTTCACGACTTCGACGACCTCCTTCACCGAATAGCCCCGGCCATAGCCGCAGTTCAGCGTCAGGCTCTCCTTGCCGGCGCGCAGATGGTCGAGCGCGGCAAGGTGGGCGCGGGCGAGATCGGTGACGTGGATGTAGTCGCGCACGCAGGTGCCGTCCGGCGTCGCATAGTCGGTGCCGAAGACGGTGAGGCCATCGCGCTGGCCGAGCGCGGCCTGGCTGGCAACCTTGATGAGATGCGTGGCGTTCGGCGAGGACTGGCCGGAGCGGAGCTTCGGGTCGGCGCCGGCGACGTTGAAATAGCGCAGCGCGACGTAAGAGAAGCCGTGCGCCTTCGCCGCATCCTGCAGCATCCACTCGCTCATCAGCTTGGAGCGGCCATAGGGGTTGATCGGGTTGAGCGCGATCTCCTCCGGCACCGGCGAGACCGGGGGCTCGCCATAGACCGCAGCCGTGGAGGAGAAGATGACGTGCTTGACGCCGCCGCGGACGGCACTCTCGATCAATGCTCGGGTTTTCACAGTATTATTGAAATAATAACCAAGCGGATCGCTGACCGATTCCGGGACGACGATGCGTGCCGCGAAATGCGCCAGCGCCGTCACGCCATGCTCGGCGATCAGCTTCTCGACCAGCTCCTGATCGCCGATATCGCCTTGAACAAATGTCGCTTCCGGCGGAACGGCCCACCAGAAGCCGGTGGACAGGTTGTCGAGCACGACGACGCGCTCGCCCCGATCGAGGAGTTCGAGGACCATATGGCTGCCAATGTAGCCAGCCCCACCGGAAACCAATATCGCCATTGCGTCTCTTGCCTCATCTTTGTCATGACGCCGCACTATCGAATGTCCGTTGACGGGTTCTCAAGGCCTGTCAACTATAAGCACAGATGGCTGGCAACAATGACAGTTGTGCGGCTGTTTCCGATCACTGCCCTGCCTTTGGCAAAGGCCGCCGTGCCCAATGGATTTTTCATGACGAAACGCATCCGCAAGGCCGTTCTCCCCGTCGCCGGCCTCGGCACCCGCTTTCTGCCCGCCACGAAGGCGATCCCCAAGGAGATGCTGACCATCGTCGATCGTCCGGTCGTGCAGCATGTCGTGGACGAGGCGCGCGCCGCCGGCATCGAGCACTTCATCTTCGTCACCGGCCGCAACAAGGCGGTGATCGAGGACCATTTCGACATGGCCTATGAGCTCGACGACACGCTGGCCAAGCGCAACAAGGTGAAGGAGCTGGAGGCCCTGAAGGCCGATCTGCCGGCCGCCGGCGCCACCAGCTTTACCCGCCAGCAGGCGCCGCTCGGTCTCGGTCACGCCGTCTGGTGCGCGCGCGAGCTCGTCGGCGAGGAGCCCTTCGCGCTGCTGCTGCCGGATATGCTGCACTACAGCGCCGGCAAGGGCTGCCTCGCCGAGATGATCGAAGCCTATGACGAGCATGGCGGCAACCACATTGCCGTGGCGCCGGTGCCCGACGACCAGACCCATCAATACGGCATCGTCGGCGTCGAGGACGCCAAGGCCAAGGTCTCGAAGATCACCGGCATGGTGGAGAAGCCGCCGAAGGGCACCGCGCCCTCGAACCTGCACATCTCCGGCCGCTACATCCTACAACCGACGATCTTCAACCTTCTGGCCAACCAGGAGAAGGGCGCCGGCGGCGAGATCCAGCTCACCGATTCCATGATCGCGCTCTCGCGGCAGGAGCCGTTCTATGCGGTGCGCTTCGATGGCGACATCTACGATGCCGGCTCGAAGATCGGCTTCCTCGCGGCGAATGTCGCCTATGCGCTCGATCGGGGCGATCTCGGCCCGCAGCTGCGCGCCGAGATCGAGAAGCTGCTCGATCGCTGAGCGGCGCACGGCCCGTTCAACTCGGCCCTCGTCCTGAGGAGCCATTCCGAATAGGAATGGCGTCTCGAAGGACGGTCCAGAAAGCTCGGGAGAGGGCTGGAGCATCCTTCGAGACGCAGCCTTTGGCTGCTCCTCAGGATGAGGGCTTGTGTCTTGCTGACGGTGCAAAGTTGAGTGATCAAAGTCTCGTCTTCGACCGCGCGCTCGGCCGTTCGCGGCTCAGGCGCGCGCTCGCACAGGACTATCCGGATTTCCTGCTGCGACGCGCGGCTGATGATCTGGAGGAGCGGCTCGGGGCCGTTCTGCGCGAGTTTGCCGTGGCGGCCGATCTCGGCACGCCACTACCGCTCGTTGCGCCCGTCCTCGCCGGCAAGGCGGGGCGGCTGCTGCGTATGGCGGAGGCCGAGGGGACGGCGGCCGATCTGATCGGCGATCTCGAACGCCTGCCTTTCGCCGCCGGTTCTCTCGATCTTGCCGTCTCACTGCTGGCGCTGCACGGCGTCAACGACCTGCCCGGCGCACTCATCCAGATCAAGCGGGCGCTGCGGCCCGACGGACTGTTCATGGCCTGCATGCTCGGCGGGCGCTCCCTGCAGGAATTGCGGCAGGCGCTGCTCGAAGCCGAGAGCGAGACGACGGGCGGGGTCAGCCCACGCGTCGCGCCCTTCGCCGATCTGCGCGATCTCGGCGGGCTCCTCCAGCGTGCCGGATTCGCCCTGCCCGTGATCGACAGCGAGATCGTCACGGTGCGCTATCGGGACGCCTTCGGACTGTTCCGCGATCTGCGGGCCATGGGCTGGGCCAATGCGCTCGTCGCGCGGCGCAGGGCGCCGCTGCGGCGCGAGACGCTGCTGCGCGCCGCCACGCTCTATGCCGAGCGCTTCGCCGACGCCGACGGGCGCCTGCCGGCGACCTTCGAGTTCGTCTGGCTCTCCGGCTGGGCCCCGCATGAGAGCCAGCAGAAGCCGCTGCGGCCGGGCTCGGCCAAGGCGAGATTGGCAGATGCGCTCGGTGTGCCCGAGATCAAGACCGGCGAGAAACCGGGGGAAGGCTAAGAATGGTTGTGCCCGCGCCGTCATGGTGGTCGGGCTTGTCCCGACCATCCGCGTCCTCCTTCCTCGAATGCGGTGTTCAAGACGTGGATGCTCGTCACAAGGGCGAGCATGACGGTGGGAGGATTTGCCGGATATGAGGGAGCGTCAGCCCCGCCTCACGCGCGCCGACTTTCGCGTCTTTCGCGCCATTCCGACGCGATGGCACGACAATGACGCCTACGGCCACGTCAACAATGTCGTCTATTACGGCTGGTTCGATACGGCGGTGAATGCCTGGCTGATCGAAGGCGGTTTTCTCGACCTCGCCGGCAGCGAGATCGTCGGGCTCGTGGCCGAGACCGGCTGCACCTATTTCGAGAGCGTCGCCTTTCCCGAGACGGTGGAGGCGGGGATCGCTGTCGAGCGCCTCGGCAACAGCTCCGTCACCTACCGCATTGGCATCTTCCGACAAGGTCGCGCAGGGGCCGCGGCGCAGGGCCGCTTCACCCATGTCTATGTGGAGCGGGCCGGCCAGAAGCCGGTTCCGATTCCGGCGCCGCTCCGGGGCGCTCTGGCCGCCATCCAGTGCTGAAAGCGCCGTTCGCGCCGCGAATGTTGTCTCGCGGGCGCAGGCAGGCTATGCCCCTGCCAAATCCCCTCGCCGGACCGCCAGGAACCCTGAGCCCGTGATTCCGAACGATACCAAGATCACCCCGCAGCTCGTCGCCGAGCACGGCCTGAAGCCGGACGAGTATCAGCGCTTCCTGCATCTGATCGGCCGCGAGCCGACGATCACGGAGCTCGGCATCGTCTCGGCGATGTGGAACGAGCACTGCTCCTACAAGTCGTCGAAGATCCATCTGAAGACGTTGCCGACCAAGGCACCCTGGGTGATCCAGGGTCCCGGCGAGAATGCCGGCGTCATCGATATCGGCGACGGCACGGCCATCGTCTTCAAGATGGAGAGCCACAACCACCCGTCCTTCATCGAGCCCTATCAGGGCGCGACGACGGGTGTCGGCGGCATCCTGCGCGACGTCTTTACGATGGGCGCCCGGCCGATCGCGGTGCTCGACGCGCTGCGCTTCGGCGATCCCGACCATCCCAAGACCCACCATCTCGTCTCGGGCGTCGTCGCCGGCATTGGCGGCTACGGCAACTCCTTCGGCGTGCCGAATGTCGGCGGCGCCACCGGCTTCCACACGCGCTATGACGGCAACATCCTCGTCAACGCCATGGCTGTGGGCATCGCCCAGGCCGACGAGATCTTCTATGCCAAGGCGTCGGGCGTCGGTAAGGCGATCGTCTATCTCGGTTCCAAGACCGGGCGCGACGGCATCCATGGCGCGACCATGGCCTCGGCAGAATTCGACGACAAGTCGGAGGAAAAGCGCCCGACCGTGCAGGTCGGCGACCCCTTCGCCGAGAAACTCCTGCTCGAAGCCTGCCTCGAGATCATGGCCGCCGGCCATGTCGACGCGATCCAGGACATGGGCGCCGCCGGCCTGACCTGCTCGGCCGTCGAGATGGGCGCCAAGGGCGATCTCGGCGTCGAGCTCGACCTCGACAAGGTGCCCTGTCGCGAGGAGGGCATGAGCGCCTATGAGATGATGCTGTCGGAGAGCCAGGAGCGCATGCTCATGGTGATCAAGCCCGGGCATGAGGACGCCGCCGAGGCGATCTTCAAGAAATGGGGGCTCGATTTCGCGGTCATCGGCCACACCACCGACACGCTGCGCTTCGTGATCAAGCACAAGGGCGAGGTCATGGCCGACCTGCCGATCAAGGAACTCGGCGACGAGGCCCCCGAATACGACCGGCCCTGGATCGAGGCCCCGCCGCAGCAGCGCATCGCGGCGGAGAGCGTGACGCCGCCCTGCGGCAATGCCGAGGCGCTGAAGAAGCTGATCGGCTCGCCGGATCTCTCCTCCAAGCGCTGGATCTGGGAGCAGTACGACACGCTGATCCTCGGCAATTCGGTGGTGACGCCGGGCGGCGACGCCGGCCTGATCCGCATCGAGGACGGGCCGAAGGGCCTCGCCATGACCGCCGACGTGACCCCGCGCTACTGCGAGGCCGATCCCTTCGAGGGTGGCAAGCAGGCCGTCGCCGAAGCCTGGCGCAACCTCACCGCTACCGGCGCGACGCCGCTCGCGATCACCGACAATCTCAACTTCGGCAACCCGGAGAAGCCGGAGGTCATGGGCCAGCTCGTCGGCTGTATCCGGGGCATCGGCGAGGCCTGCAAGGCGCTCGATTTCCCCGTCGTCTCCGGCAACGTCTCGCTCTACAACGAGACCAACGGCATCTCGATCCTGCCGACCCCGACCATCGGCGGTGTCGGTGTGCTCGCGGATGTCACCAGGCACGCGACCATCGCCTTCAAGGGCGAGGGCGAGGCGATCATCCTGATCGGCGAAACGCAGGGCTGGCTTGGCCAGAGCGCCTATCTCGCGACCGTTTGCGGCCGCGAGGAGGGCGCGCCGCCGCCGGTCGATCTCGCGACCGAGCGCCGCAACGGCGACTTCGTGCGCGGGCTGATCACAAACGGCAAGGTCACTGCCTGCCATGATCTCTCGGATGGCGGCCTCGCCGTCGCGCTCGCCGAGATGGCGATGGCCAAGGGCATCGGCGCGGCGATCGAGACGCTGCCGGCCGGCCCGGCCCATGCCGCGCTCTTCGGCGAGGATCAGGCGCGCTATGTCGTGACGGTTCCGGCGTCTCAGGCCGATGCTGTGATTGCCGAGGCTAGGGCGGCCGGCGTGCCGGCGCTCGCGATCGGCCGCACGGGCGGCGCGGCGCTTGCGCTGCCGGGCGAGACGGCGCTGGCCGTCGCCGATCTCAGCAAGATCCATGAAGACTGGCTGCCGTCCTACATGGCCAGCAAGGTGGACTGAGGAGTTCGGACCATGGCGATGGACGCTCACGAGATCGAGCGCATGATCAAGGCGGCGCTGCCGGATGCGGCGGTCGAGATCAAGGATCTGGCTGGCGATGGCGACCACTATGCCGCGACGGTCACCTCGGCCGCCTTCAAGGGCAAGACCCGAGTGCAGCAGCACCAGATGGTCTATGCCGCGCTCCAGGGGAATATGGGCGGCGTGCTGCATGCCCTTGCGCTGACGACGGCGGTTCCCCAAGATTAGAACGAAACCATCCGGCGGGCCTTGAACCCGCTTCAGGAGACAGACGATGTCCGACGTCAACGCCCGCATCGATGCGGAAGTGAAGAACAACGACGTGGTGCTCTTCATGAAGGGCACGCCGCAATTCCCGATGTGCGGCTTCTCCGGCCAGGTCGTGCAGATCCTCAGCTATGTCGGCGTGCCCTTCAAGGGCGTCAACGTGCTCGAGGATCAGGAGATCCGCGAGGGCATCAAGGCCTATTCGAACTGGCCGACGATCCCGCAGCTCTACGTCAAGGGCGAATTCGTCGGCGGCTGCGACATCACCCGCGAGATGTTCCAGGCCGGCGAATTGCAGCAGCTCTTCGAAGAGAAGGGCATCGCGGTGAAGCAGGCGAGCTGAGGCTCGCCGGTTCAACTCTCTGCACAGGGCGGTAGCGTTTCAAGCGCTGCCCATAGCGCCTGGGGCAGGTCGCCTTCACGTTCGATCAGCGAGATGCAACCACGTCGTCCCTCCGCCACGGCTTTGGGGCGCAGGGTGGCGTTGTTGAACACGCGCCATTGATCGACCGCTCCGATATAGGCAGGCAGGTTGGCAATCGAGCGCGCGAAGCGGCGGCGCACATCCGCTTCGGCGACGTCGTGCCCGCCTTCGCTGACGCGGCGGGCGATGCGCGCGAGCGAGATTTCCGGATTGGCGACCAGAAAATAGAGCAGGTTGACGACGAAACCGGCCTCCCGGGCGGCTTCGATTGTGCGCAGATGCGTTTTGCCCGAGAGCGTCGTCTCAATCGAGAACGACCGCCTCTCGGCGATCAACGATCGTGTCAGCTCTAATGCGACGCGACCTGCACGCTGCTGCTCCATCGACGGGTCGAGCGGGGAGAGGCCGCGCGCGATCTCGTCGAGATTGACGAAGCGGGTGCTGCCCGAAACCGCTTTGATATGGCGGAAGGCGTAAGTCGTCTTACCGACCCCGTTGGGGCCGGCAACGATCCAGAATTGGGGCTGTGGGGTCATCATGCGGCTTTGGCTAGCATGCGCTCCATCTTCGCGCCAATCCGGGCTCTGAGCTCAAGCTGCGGCGCATTGCGGGTGCGGCTTGCGGACGCGTTCGGTCGAGGCCGGGTATTTATCCAGCATACGCTCGGGCCTGATCGGCCGGCGTACGAGGTCGCCGCCGCAATTCGGGCAGGTGCCGGCGAAGCGTGTTTCCGTGCAATCGGCGCAGAATGTGCATTCAAAGGTGCAGATCAGGGCCTCGCGCGATTGCGGCGGCAGGTCGCGGTCGCAGCATTCGCAGTTCGGGCGCAATTGCAGCATGGCGTCATCTCCTTGCGATCGGCCGGGAGAATGACTGCAAACAGGGACGAAACCAGCAATTTCGCGTGATCCGACCGATCAATGGCACGGATCGATGAGGCTGGCCGTCATTCTCGGGCGAAGCGAAGCGCAGACCCGAGAATCTCCTGCAGGATAAGGCGCCCCCTACGGCCAGAGATGCTCGGGCCGAGCCCGAGCATGACGGCATGACATGTCCGTGGCGGGCGGGGCCCGGCCTTCACTTCACCAGCAGCCAATCCTCGATTACCAGCGCGTCGAGCCCGCTGGTGTAGAACATCAGGATCGCATCCTCCGCCGTGTGCAGGATCGGCTTGCCCATGATGTTGAAGGAGGTGTTGAGGACCACCGGCACCCCGGTCAGCTTGTGGAAGGCCGAGATCAGAGCGTGGTAGCGCGGATTGCGCTCAGGCGTGACGCTCTGGAGGCGGCCGGTCGCGTCCTCATGCACCACGGCCGGGACGCGCCGGCGCACCGCTTCCTTCCAGACGAGCGTGCGCTCCATATAGGGCGCGTCCTGATAGTTCTCGAACCAGTCGGCGGCGTGCTCGGCGAGGATCGAGGGCGCGAAGGGCCGGAAGGCCTCGCGGTACTTCACCTTGGCGTTGAGGGTGTCCTTGGCGTCGGCCGGGCGGGGATCGGCGATGATCGAGCGGTTGCCGAGCGCACGCGGCCCGAATTCGGCACGGCCCTGCACCCAGCCGATGAGCTTGCCTTCGGTGAGAAGTTTCGCGGTGGCCGGCGCGATCTCGTCGGGGTGGAGCTTGCGCAGCCGCTTCTCCCAGAGCTGCATGCGCTCGAAGGGTTCGGTCGAGACGCCTGAGCCCAGATAGGGGGTGAGCGGGCCCTTCGGCGCACGCCAGTCCGGATTCGTCTCGGCATGGGCGAGCCATGCGGCACCGATGGCGTTGCCGTCATCGGCCGGGGCAGAGGGCACGAAGACGGTGCTGAAGCTGTGGCGGCCGGCGATCTTGCCGTTGAAGGAGGAGTTGAGCGCGCAGCCGCCGGCCAGGACGAGGTTCTCGCTCGGCACGAGCGCTGCAGCTTCCCCGAGCAACGCCTCCATCATCTCGGCGAAGACGTCCTGCCCGCAGCGGGCGAGATCGGCCCAGCCCTGATCGAGTGCGTCGGCCGGGCGCCTCGCCAGGATTTCGGCCGCAACCGCCTGCACGACATCGGCCTTGGCGAAGGAGAGCTTGTGGCCCTCGATCAGGTAGAGCTTGCGCAGCAGCGCCATCAGCGCCGGGTCGGTCTTGCCGTAGGGGGCTAGCCCCATGATCTTCCATTCCTCGCCCTTGGCCTGGTCGAAGCCGGCGAGGTCGGTGACGAGCCCGAAATAGAAGCCGATCGATTCCCGGCCGCGATGGCGCTTCACCTCGCGAAGCCGGCCGTTCTCCAGCGCGAAGATGGCGGAGGCCCCGGTCTCGCCCATGCCGTCGACGACGAGGCAGGCGGCATTGTCGAAGGGCGAGGACCAACAGGCATAGGCGGCGTGGCTGAGATGGTGGCCGTAGCGCTTCAGGCCGCTGACATTGGCCTTGCCATGGGCGCGGTCGAGCCCCAGCAGCACGCCCATCCCGGCGCGCTGCTGGGCGTGATGGAGCGAGGTGATCAGCGCGCGCTCGGTGCGCTCGGGCACGAGCGAGCGGTTGAGCTCCGGCGAGAGCTTGAGCAGCGCATCGAGGGTGAAGGAGCCGGCGCGTGCCATCTGGTCGAGGAAGCCGGTGAAGTCCTCGCTCCAGCTGGTGGCGATGGTGACTTCGGCGTCCTTCGGGATGTAGCGCTTCAGCAGCCCCTCCATGCGCAGCGCCGAGTCGGGCTCGCAATTGGGCGCGCGCTTGTATTGCAGGTAACGCTCGGTCGCCTCGGCGAAGAGCACTTCGCCGCCGGGGCCGATGATCGCGATGGCGGGATCGTGGAAGGTGGTGGCGAGGCCGATGGTATAGCGCATGGACATGCCTTTACCCGTGCCGGGGCACGGCGCCAATCGGGTCGGAGCCGCTGGGAGAGGCCCGGAGCTGGCGAATGGCTACTTTGCCGTAAAGGCGATGCTCGCCGCCGTCTGGTCGATGGCCGGCTGAAGCTTCGGCATCTCGCTTTCGTCGGCCATCACGATCAGGCGGACGAAGCGTCCGTCTGGACCTATGGCGAGATATTGCGCGAAGGCCTTGTCGCCGCCGCCGGGATGTTTGAAGCGGCCCGTGAGCGCCATGCCGTCGGCGCCGGCAAAGGGCACGCGGTTGCGTTCCATGATGGTGGCGTTTTCGAGGTTATGGGTGCTCTTGAGCAGCGTCTCGGACAATTCCTGCTCCTGGCCGGGCTTCGCCGGCCCCGAAGCCTGATAGGCGACGACCATCAATGGCTGGGTCCCGGCAGGATCGGTGTTCTTGTCGCCGACAGTCATCATGACCCCGGAGCCGCCGATGGTGTCGATCACGCGGAACGGCGCGCCGGCCTTGATGGCGAAGGGCAGGGCGGCGAGCTTGTCGTCGAGCGAGGGCTCCTTGCCCAGCGAGACGGAGGCGAGCATGGCCTTCACCGCGGCAGGGGCGAGCTTGGCCTTCTGCGGAGCCTGCACCGTCAGCATCACGGTCTTTTCGCCCTTGTACAGGGCGATCCATTTGTCGAACCGGTCGCCGGTTGGAGCGATCTGCGTGCCGGTGAGCAACGGCACCTTCTCGCCCCCGACATCGATCCGGGTCGCGGACGTGATGGTGATGTTCTGCCGGGCAAAATTCGCCTTGGCCATGTCGGCATTGCCGAACAGGGGCGAAAGTTGCGGATAGGCCTCGGGCGGGAGCTCGACGATCAGAACGGTTGCCTGGGTCGCCTTGTTCATCAGCCCCGCGAAGCCGGTCGCGGGCTCAAAACCCTTCGGCACGGCAAGCGAGACGCTGGTGCCGGCGACGGGCCTGCGCTCCTGGGCGCCGGCCGGTCCCGCCGCCAGCAGCACGAAGGCGAGGGCGACAGCTCCCAATCCGCCGAAGCGTCCCGCGCGGAATCGGTCAGTCGACATGGTTCGTCCTTCTCGTGCTCGATCTCGTCCGCAACAGAACGCCGCAATGCGACGAGAGTTCGTCAACATGCTGCGATTGCGGCGACGTTGCGGTCAGGGCTTGCCGTTCGCGGCCTTCATCAGCGCCTTCGAATCAGCACTCGCCCAGTCGGCCGGGCCCTGGATGATGCCGAGCTCGCAGCCGGATTTGTCGACGATGATGCTGACGGGCATGCCCTCGACCTTGTGGGCGGCGCGCAGCGCCTGGAAGGTCGCTGCCTGCGGGTCGCCATAGAAGGGCAGGTTGGTGACCTTGTTCTCCGCGAGCCAGCTCTTCGGCTTGTCGAGATTGCGCGTGTCGATGTTGATCGCGACGACGGCGAAATCCGGCCCGCCCATCTCCCTCTGCAGGGTGTCGAGCGCGGGCATTTCCTTCAGGCAGGGCGCGCACCAGGTAGCCCAGAGATTGACCAGCAGCGTCTTGCCCTTCAATGCCGCGAGCGTCATCGGCCGGCCGTCCGGCCCGGTAAAGGCGAGCTCCGGCGCCGGCTGCGGGCGGGTGCGCAGCTCGACCGCCGCGACCTCGCCCTTCACCGAAGGCTTCATGCGCTCGGCGGTGGTGCGTGCCGCGCTGCATGATCCGTTGCCGGCATCGCCCGTGACGGAGTAGAAGGCGGCGCCGCCGCCGAGGGCGAGGAGGGCCAGAGCCCCGGTTGCGGCCAGAATTTTCGTTCGAGACCTCATCGCGCCCTAGAAGCAGGAAAGACCGTCGTGAGCAATCGCATGTGGGGTGGGCGTTTCGCCACAGGTCCGGGCGCCATCATGGAGGAGATCAACGCCTCCATCGATTTCGACAAGAAGCTCTGGCGCCAGGATATCCGCGGTTCGCTCGCCCATGCGGCCATGCTGGCCGAGACCGGCATCCTGACGAAGGACGATGTCGCGACCATCATCGCCGGCCTCAAGGAGGTCGAAGGCGAGATCGAGAGCGGCGCCTTCACGTTTTCGCGTGCGCTCGAAGACGTCCACATGAACGTCGAGTCCAACCTCAAGGACAAGATCGGCGCCGCCGCCGGCCGGCTGCACACCGCCCGCTCGCGCAACGATCAGGTCGCAACCGACATGCGGCTGTGGGTGCGCGACACGCTCGACGAGATCGACGGCCAGATGGCCGATTTGCAGCAGGCGCTCGCCGAGAAGGCCGACAGCTATGCCGGCGCGGTGATGCCGGGCTTCACCCATCTGCAATCGGCGCAGCCGGTCACCTTCGGCCATCACCTCCTGGCCTATGTCGAGATGCTCGGCCGCGACCGTGGCCGTGTCCGCGATGCCCGCGCGCGCCTCAACGAATGCCCGCTCGGTGCGGCGGCGCTCGCCGGCACCTCGTTCCCGATCGACCGGCATATGACGGCGAAGGCGCTCGGCTTCGACCGCCCGACGGCGAACTCGCTCGATTCGGTCTCGGATCGCGATTTCGTGCTGGAGACGCTTTCGACGGCCTCGATCTGCGCGATGCACCTGTCGCGCCTAGCCGAGGAGATCGTGCTCTGGGCGACGCCGCAATTCGGCTTCGTCAAGCTCTCGGACGCCTTCTCGACGGGGTCCTCGATCATGCCGCAGAAGCGCAACCCCGATGCGGCCGAGCTGGTGCGCGGCAAGGCAGGACGCGTCTTCGGCGCGTTGCAGGCGCTGCTGACCATGATGAAGGGCCTGCCGCTCAGCTATTCCAAGGACATGCAGGAGGACAAGGAAGGCACTTTCGACGCCCTCCAGACGCTGTCGCTCTGCCTCGCCGCGATGGCCGGCATGATCCGCGACATGCAGCCCGACCTCAAGGCGATGAAGAAGGCGGCGGGTTTCGGCTACGCCACCGCGACGGACCTCGCCGACTGGCTGGTGCGCGTGCTCAAGATGCCGTTCCGCGACGCACATCATGTCACCGGCCGGCTCGTCGGAATCGCCTCGGAGAAGAAGGTTGGGCTGGAGAAGCTCTCGCTCGCCGAGATGCAGGCGGTGGAGCCCAAGATCACCGAGGCCGTCTTCGCCGTTCTCGGCGTCGATCAGTCGGTCAAGAGCCGCGTGAGCTATGGCGGCACGGCTCCGGCCAATGTCCGCAAGCAGGCGCGGCGCTGGCTGAAGCAGCTCGCGAAGTAGTGCGTCATGCTCGGGCTTGCCGAGCATCTCTTGCAGGGGATTCTCGGGCCGGCGCTGCGCTTGCCCGAGAATGACGCTTCCGGAAGCCTCGCGCTGCGCCGCATCCTCCGCTACTGTCCCGCCACGCTTCGTTCCGAGGGTTCGCTTTCGTGCTTGATTCCCGCCTGAAATTCGGCCGCGCCCTGCTGGTCGTCGGCCTTCTGGCCGTTGCACTCGCCGCCTGCGGGCGAAAGGGGCCGCTCGAGGCGCCGCCGAATGCGACGGGCGCGCTCGATCTGCCCGACGATCAGGTCGGCGCCCAGGAGAACGATGTTTCCTCCTACGGTTCGGCCTCGGTGCTGGCGAAGCCGGTCAAGGCCAACAAGGCGATCGTCGTGCCGAACAAGCCGTTCATCCTCGATCCGCTGATGTAACGATCATTTTTGCTGCCGCGTCGGTTTCGCGCGTCATGCTCGGGCTAGACCCGGGCATCTCCTGAGAGAGATTCTCGAGCCTGCGTCTCGCTGCGCCCGAGAATGACGGCGGGTGCACCGCGTCTATCATTGCGAGCTTAACCCATGCATCATTTCGCCTATCGCGACGGCTCGCTCCATGCCGAGGGCGTCGATCTCAAGCGCATCGCCGACGAGGTCGGCACGCCCGTCTACGTCTATTCCACCGCGACGATCGAACGGCACTACAAGCTCTTCGCAGCGGCGATGAAGAAGAACGCCGGCAAGACCCATGTCTTCTACGCCATGAAGGCCAACGGCAATCTCGGCGTGCTGAAGACGCTGGGCGCGCTCGGCGCCGGCATCGACACGGTCTCCGAAGGCGAGGTGCGCAAGGCGCTCGCTGCCGGCATCCCGCCGG
The DNA here is from genome assembly GCF_056395485.1 of Allobosea sp. 10L417. Taxonomy (NCBI): domain Bacteria; kingdom Pseudomonadati; phylum Pseudomonadota; class Alphaproteobacteria; order Hyphomicrobiales; family Alloboseaceae; genus Allobosea; species Allobosea sp. 10L417. The sequence goes on along the minus strand of NZ_JBFTJP010000001.1, from coordinate 1,089,758 downwards.
AGAAGATCGTGTTCTCGGGCGTCGGCAAGAGCGAGCAGGAGCTGCGCTTCGCGGTCGAGGCCGGGCTCTACCAGATCAATATCGAGAGCGAGAGCGAGCTCGACCTGCTGTCCAAGGTCGCGGCTTCGCTCGGCAAGCGGCAGGAGGCCGTGTTCCGGGTCAATCCCGATATCGGCGCCGGCGGCCATGCCAAGATCACGACCGGATCGTCGGAAAACAAGTTCGGCGTCTCCTTCGAGGAGGTCGGCCGGCTCTATGCGCGGGCGGCCAACATGCCGGGTGTCCGGATCATGGGGCTCGCCGTCCATATCGGCAGCCAGATCCGCGAGATCGATGCCTTCGAGGCGGCCTATTCCAAGATGGTTGCGCTGGTCGGCTCGCTGAAAGGCGAGGGGCACCGCGTCGACCGGCTCGACCTCGGCGGCGGGCTCGGCATCCCCTACGACATCCCGAAGACCTTCGACTACGGGCCGGGGCTGATCGATGCCTATGCCGAGATGGTCGGCAGGGTGACGAAGGGCCTCGATGTCGAGCTCGGCTTCGAGCCGGGCCGCCTCATCGTCGGCAATGCCGGCATCCTGCTGACGCGGGTACTGCACCTCAATCCGCGCCCGACCAAGCAGTTCCTCGTCGTCGACGCGGCGATGAACGACCTCGTCCGGCCGGCGATGTACGAGGCCTATCACGAGATCTGGCCGGTGACGGAGCCTGAGATCGGCGGGCCCGAGGTTGCCTATGACGTCGTCGGGCCGATCTGCGAATCCGGCGACACCTTCACGGCCGGCCGGGTTCTGCCGCAGCTCGGGCGGAACGATCTCATCGCCTTCATGACGGCCGGCGCCTACGGCGCCTCGATGTCTTCGACCTACAACCAGCGGCTGCTGATCGCCGAGGTCATGGTCAAGGGCGACGACTATGCCGTGACTCGGCCGCGCCAGAGCTATGAAGACCTGATCGGAACCGACCGGCTGCCCGGCTGGTTTGCGTAAATCCGTGCGTCATTCTCGGGCTTGACCCGAGAATCTCATGACCAGCGGGCTCTGGTTTCGGAGATGCTCGGGTCAAGCCCGAGCATGACGGCGTGTGCGTCCGTTCACGAAACGTCGAGCGTGGTGCAAAGACCGTCTTCGCACTGGCAATGCCACATTCCCGTGTTAGCCTGACCCGGTCAGGCAAGTTCAGACAGGAATGGGAGCCGCCCGGAGCGATGGCATGAGCGAGGCAGAGCGCCGCAAGGCGCCCGATACGATCGACGGCATCCGGCAGCGGCTTCGCCGTCTCGCGCTCGCCTCGCGGGTCTCGCTCGGCTGGGAGCGGCTCTGGCCGCGGCTGTGGCTGACGCTCGCCGTTTTCCTCGCCTTTCTCGCCGTATCCTGGTTCGGGCTGTGGACGCATCTGCCCTGGTATGGGCGGCTCATCGGCGTGCTCGCCTTCACAGCGGCGCTGATCGGCAGCCTCTGGCATGTCGCGCGGCTTGTCCTGCCGACACATCGCGATGCGCTCACGCGGCTCGATCGTTCCTTCGCCGGGGGCCACCGTCCGGCCTCGGCGCTGGAAGACAACCTCGCCGTCGGCTCGGCCGACCCGGTGTCGCAGGCCCTGTGGAAGCTGCATGTCGAGCGCCAGAGCCGGCAGGTCGCGTCGCTCAAGGTCGCGCCGCCGCAGCCGCGCATGGCCGGGCACGACAAGCTGGCGCTACGCGCCGTGCCGCTGCTCGCCGCCATAACCGCCTTCTTCGTCGCCGGCCCTGAGGCGACGCAGCGCATCTCCGCCGCCTTCGACTGGAGGGGCCCGCCGGGCAGCGCGCCCTCGACGCGCATCGATGCCTGGATCGACCCGCCGGCCTATACCCGCCTGCCGCCGATCCTGATTGATTTCAACAAGCTCGCCAGCCCCAATCTCAGCGCTCCCGAGAAGTCGGTCATCGTCGTGCGCATCGCCGGCAAGACCAATATGGACGTTGCCACGACCGGGCGGCTCGAGCTCCTCAAGCCGGAGGCGAAGGAGGGCGAGGGCGGGGATGCCCAGCCCAAGGTTCCGCAGGCGAAGGATGCGGCCGCGGCGAAGCCGGCCCCGTCCGGGGCGCCGCAGCAGGCGGTGCTGGAGAAGCGCTTCACGCTCGCCGGAAACGGCACGCTGAAGCTCACCGGCAGCGGCGCGCCCGGCGCGACGCTCCACATCACCGCCATCGCCGACCAGCCGCCGACCATCGCCTTCACCGACCCGCCGAAGCCGGTGACCGGCGCGCAGTCGGGCGGCCTCGCCATCACCTACAAGGCCAAGGACGACTATGGCATCGCCTCGATCGAGGCGACGGTCTCGCGCCCTGATCCGACTGCGGCCGGGCGTTCGCTGGTCGAGCCGCCGAAGCAGAACCTCGCCGTGCCGCCGCCCTCCGCCGCCGAAGAGGAGATGAAGAGCACGGTCGATTTCTCGGCCCATCCCTGGGCCGGCGCGAAGGTCCGGATGGTGCTGATCGCCAAGGACGAGGCCGGCCAGGAGGGGCGGACCGAGCCGATCGAGGTCTTGCTGCCGCAGCGCACCTTCACCAAGCCGCTGGCCAAGGCGCTGGTGGAGCAGCGGCGCAAGCTCGTCATGAACGTCGAGGACCGTTCCAAGGTGCAGCTCGCCATGGACGCGCTGATGATCGAGCCTGACCTCTTCATGAAGGAGACAGGCGTCTATCTCGGCATGCGCATGCTGGGCGAGCGGTTGCGCCGATCCGGCAGCGACGATGAATTGCGCGAGGTTTCCGAGCTGATGTGGGCGATGGCGCTGCAGCTCGAGGACGGCGACATGTCCGATGCCGAGCGGGCGCTGCGGCAGGCGCAGGAGAACCTGCAGCAGGCGCTGGAGCGCGGCGCCTCCGAGGAGGAGATCAAGAAGCTGACCGACGAGATGCGCCGGGCCATGGACAATTTCATGCGCCAGCTCGCCGAACAGATGATGCGCCAGCAGCAACAGAACGGCGACCAGAACCAGGCGCAGCTGCCGGAGAATTTCCGCACGGTGACGCCGCGCGACCTGCAGAACATGCTCGATCGGATCGAGGAACTCTCCAAGCGCGGCGACATGGCCGAGGCGCAGCGCCTGATGGAGCAGCTCAACCAGATGCTCAACAATCTGCAGATGGCGCGCCCTGGCCAGCGCGATCCGCGCCAGAACCAGATGAACCAGGCGCTGGGCGATCTCGACAGGATGACGCGCGACCAGCAGAACCTGCGCGACGAGACCTATCAGAACGAGCAGCGCCGGCAGGGCCAGGGCCAGACCCAGCGCGGCCAGCGGCCGGGCCAGCAGCAGGCGCGGCCGGGCCAGCGTGGCCAGCAAGGGCAGCAGGGACAGCAAGGACAACGCGGCCAGCGTGGCCAGCAACCCGGCCAGCAGCCGGGCGAGCAGGGTGAGGATGGCGAAGGCGGCGAGGGCATGCAGGGCCAGAACGGCCAGGGGCAGGGCCTCTCCCAGCGCCAGCAGGCCTTGCGTGAGCGGCTGCAGGATCTGCAGCGGCGGATGCGCGGCATGGGCGCGCCGCAGAACGGAGAACTCGGCGAGGCCGAGGACGCCATGCGCGATGCCGAGCAGCAGCTCGGCCAGGGACAGGGCGAGGGCGCGCTCGATGCGCAGGGCCGCGCCCTCGATGCGTTGCGCCGCGGCGGCCAGAATCTCGCCCAGCAGATGCAGGGACAGCCCGGTGAGGGCGAAGGCGAGGGACAGGCCTATGGCGAGCCGGACGGACGCCAGCAGGGCCGCCCTTCGGCGCAGCAGCGCGGCAGCGAGGATCCGCTCGGCCGGCCGCAGCGCCAGCGCGACTGGGCCGATGGCCGCGTCAAGGTGCCGGGCGCCGATGAGAGCGCGACCCAGAGGGCGCGGCGCATCCTCGAAGAGCTGCGCAAGCGCCTCGGCGATCCGCTGCGGCCTGCCGAGGAACTGGATTATCTGGAGCGGCTGCTCCGGCGGAATTGACACCTGCTAGGCGCCGCCGAGCCGTCATGCGCGGGCTTGACCCGAGGATGACGGAGACCTGTTTCGTCTGGTCACGAGATTCTCGGGGGTGCGCTTCGCTTCGCCCGAGAATGACGCGTTCTCGCTAAGCCTTCTTGCCCCCGCTGCTCGCCACCAGCGCGCCCACCACGATGAGCGCGCAGGAGGCGCCGAGCAGCCAGCTCGCCGGGGCATAGCCGAAGAGTACGAGGATCAGCGTCGAGAGCACCGGCGCGGCATAGGAGGCAACGCCGAGCAGCGCGACGTCGCCCTGCTTCATGCCGATGTCCCAGACGACGAAGGCGAGCCCGATCGAGCCCAATCCAAGGCCGAGCACGCCGGCCCATTCCGTCGCCGTCAGCGACCAGAGCGTGGTCTCGAAGGCAAAATGCACGGCGAGCGCCGGCACGGCGCAGCCCAGCATGGTGACGCATAGACTCTCCGAAGGCACGCCCGCGAAGCGCCGCGAGGCCACCGAATAGCTCGCCCAGACGAAAGCGCCGAGCGCCGCGAGAACATGGCCGAGCGCGATCCCGCTGCCCGTTCCGAGCCCGCCGGAGACCAGAAGCCCGGTTGCGACGAGGCCGATCAGCGCGCCGATGAGGTGGCGAGGCTTCAGGCCACCGCCCGGCAGCAGCGCCGCGAAGAGCACGATCAGCAGCGGCCAGAGATAGTGGATCAGGTTCGCCTCGGCCGGAGGGGCGTTCTTCACTGCCGCGTAGTACAGGGCGGTATCGCCGAAGGGGCCGTAAAGTCCGAGGGCGAAGGAGGCGGGCGTCGGCCGGATGCGGGAGAGCTCGCCGCGCAAGGCGGTGATCGCGAGGATCAGCAGCCCGCCGATGACGAAGGTCATCGCCACAAGCTGGAAAGGCGGAACGCGCCCCGACATTGCCGTGAAGAGTGCGAGCGTCGACCAGAGCAGGATCGCGCAGAAGCCGATGAGGGTGGCGGTGCGGGAGGTCATGGGAGGAGCCGGGCTTCGAAACAGGGCGGCGGTAGCAGATTTGTTGCGCCTTGCCGATGGGTCGGCGCCAGGCGGTGTGCAGTGAGCGCGGGGGAACTCTCTCCCGGCGGTAGAAGTCACGGGAAGAGGCGGCCGTTGGGATTGGTTCTGACCTTGCCGCGCGCCGCCGAAATGGAGCGCTCTACCGGTCCGATGGCCAAAGCCTCAGCCCTACTCCGCTCCTGACAGAAAAGGGGGTCCCCCCGTTTACCTTGGGAAAGGCGCATGCGAATGATGAGTTCTGCTGCGCCGCAGCATGGCTTCGGTGCCATGGGCGCCATGTTCCTGGCGCCGTGCCGGGGCGTTGACCGCGTCGGCAAGGAGGATCATTCCTCGAAAATGACCTCGATCCCGCTGCAATCCGTCACTCGCCGTCCGTTGATGCCGGTTCTGGCCGCGCTGAGCGTCGCACATCTGCTGAACGATCTCGTCCAGTCGATGATCCCGGCGCTCTACCCGCTGATCAAGGACGCCTATCAGCTCGATTTCGTGCAGATCGGCCTGATCACGCTCGCCTTCCAGGTGACCTCTTCGCTGCTGCAGCCGCTGCTCGGTTATGTCACCGACCGCAGGCCCTGGCCCTATGCGATGGTCGCCGGCATGTGCGCGACGCTGTCGGGGCTGCTGCTACTCTCATTTGCTCACAGCTACGGCGTCGTGCTGATCGGCGCGGCGATGATCGGCTTGGGCTCGGCCGTGTTCCATCCCGAGGCCACGCGGATGGCGCGCCACGCTGCCGCCGGCCGGCAAGGGCTGGCACAGGGCGTCTTCCAGGTCGGCGGCCATGTCGGCTACGCCATCGGCCCGCTGCTGGCTGCAATGATCGTGGTGCCGCGCGGCCAGGAGAGCCTGTCCTGGTTCTCGGGCGTGGTGCTGGTGGCGATGCTGGTGATGGGCTGGCTCGGCTCGCGCTATTCGGCGATGCGGCGCGAGCAGAAAGCATCCCCGGTGCATGCCGAGGAGATTGCGAGCCATGGCCTGCCGCATGGGCGCGTGCTGCTGGCGATGGCGGTGCTGGTCGTCCTGCTGATCTCGAAGAACGGCTACACCGCCGCCTTCACCTCCTACTACACCTTCTATCTGATCGAGCGCTTCGGCATCACGCTGCAGCTCTCGCAGATCATGCTGTTCCTCTATCTCGTCGTCGGCGCGGCGGGCGTCATCCTCGGCGGCATGATCGGCGACCGCATCGGCCGCGACCGGGTGATCTGGCTGTCGATTCTCGGCTCGCTGCCCTTCGCGCTGATCCTGCCCTATGCCGATCTGTTCTGGACGGGCGTGCTCAGCGTCATCATCAGCTTCGTCATGGCGAGCGCCTTCTCGGCGATCCTGATCTACGCGATCGACCTCGTGCCGCACCGCGTCGGCCTGGTCGGCGGATTGTTCTACGGCCTGTCCTTCGGGCTGGGCGGCATCGCCGCGGCCGGCATCGGCGCGCTGGCCGACCAGATCGGCATCATCCAGGTGTTCAAGATCTGCGCCTGGCTGCCGGCTGTGGGCCTGCTGACCTTCCTGCTGCCGAAGGGCAAGCGCCAGGGCTGAGCGGCGCGGCTCGGTGTCGAACGTTTTGCAGGGCCGCCGGCATTCCCGGCGGCCCTGACGCATTGAGCCCACATTCGGCCGCTAGCCCTCTTTGCATCCGGCCGATTGCTGCGGCCGCTGCGGAGAGGTTGGCCGATGCTGGTTCAGATCGGAACACTGATCGCCGCGACGAGCCTGGTGCAGCTCGCGAACGGCTTCTTCAACACCTTCCTGTCCTTGCGCGTGACGCTCGAGGATTTCGGCCCGGCCGCGACCGGCATCGTGCTTAGCGCCTATTTCATCGGCTTCACCATCGGCGCCGTGACCAGCGGCGGAGTGATCCAGCGCGTCGGCCATATCCGCGCCTATACGGCCTTCGCCGGCCTCGTGGTCGTGGCGACCGCGCTGATGCCGCTCTGGACCTCGGCGTTGGTCTGGGCGGGCTGCCGGGTGGTGATCGGGATCGGCTGCGTCGGGCTGTTCGTCACCACCGAGAGCTGGCTGAACGCCAAGGCGGTGCCGGACCAGCGCGGCCGCGTCTTCTCGACCTATATGGTCGGCACCTTCCTGGCGCTGGCCATCGGCCAGCTCGCCATCGCCGGCCTTACGATCCAATCTGCCGGTGCGTTCCAGGTCATCATCGCGCTCTTCGCGTTGGCGCTGGTCATGGTCAGCACGACGCGGGCGGAGGCGCCGGGCCTCGTGCCGGAAGCGACGCTGCGCTATGGCGAGCTGACGCGGCAGGCGCCGATTTCCGTGATCGGCTGCGTCGTCAGCGGCATCATCACCAGCTCCTTCTATGCGCTGGTGCCGGCCTGGATGCTCAGCAACGGCGTGCAGCAGCAGACCATCGCGCTGTTCATGCTGGTCGCGGTGCTCGGCGGGCTGGCGCTGCAGGTCCCGGTCGGGCGCCTGTCGGACCGCAACGACCGCCGCCTCGTGCTGGCGGGGCTGGCCGTCGGCTATGCGGCGGCCGTCGTGCTGCTGCTGGCGATGCCGCGTTCGCTCGCGACGGTGCTGCCGGTCGCGGCACTGCTCGGCGGCTTCATGTCGACGCTCTATCCGGTCTGCGTCGCCCATGCGCTGGACCGGATGCCGGCGGACCGCGTGGTGGCGGTGAGCGGGCGGCTCATCCTGGTCAGCGGCTTCGGCTCGGCGCTCGGGCCCATGATCGGCGCCGGCATCATGGCGCGCTTCGACATCGACGGGCTGCTCTACTTCATGGCCGCTATCGCGCTGGCGCTCGCCGCCTTCGCTGGTTTGCGCATGCGGATGCGCGAGGCGCCGGACAAGGTCGAACGACCGTTCGAGGTCATCGATCCGCTCAATCCACCGATCGCGCAGGAGCCGGAGGCGACCGAGATCGACGGCACGCCGCGCCCCGTCATGGCCTGATTGATAAGCAAAACCGCCGCCCGTTGCCGGGCGGCGGTCCTAAACTATTGATAGAGCACGCGTGCTCCGGTCAGGCCATGAACTGGCCGCCATTGGCCGAGAGGGTGGAACCGGTGATGAAGCCGGCATCGTCGCTGGCCAGGAACACCACCGCCCGCGCGATCTCCTCGGGCTCGCCGAGGCGCCCGACCGGGATATGCGGCAGGATCGACTTCTCGATCACGGCCGGATCGATCGCCTTCACCATCTCGGTGGCGATATAGCCGGGGCAGATCGCGTTTACCGTGATGCCGGCCCGCGCGCCTTCCTGCGCCAGCGCCTTGACGAAGCCGATGTCCCCGGCCTTGGCGGCGGAGTAGTTGACCTGGCCCATCTGGCCCTTCTGGCCGTTGATCGACGAGATGCAGATGACGCGGCCGAACTTGCGCGCGCGCATGCCCTCCCAGACCGGGCGGGTCATGTTGAAGAGCGAGTTGAGATTGGTGTTGATGACGGCGTCCCACTGATCCTTGGTCATCTTGTGGAACATGCCGTCACGCGTGATGCCGGCATTGTTGACGAGCACGTCGACAGGGCCGAGATCGGCCTCGACCTTGGCGATGCCGGCGACGCAGGAATCGTAATCCGAGACGTCCCATTTATAGGTCTTGATGCCGGTCTCGGCGGAGAACTTGGCCGCTGCCTCGTCATTGCCGGCATAGCTCGCCGCGACATTGTAGCCGGCCGCCGTCAGGCCTTTCGAGATCGCAGCGCCGATGCCGCGCGAGCCCCCCGTAACCAGCGCTACTTTCGTCATAGCCATTCTCCCTCTTTGTGAAGACCTGCGCGGCTTGCTGCCGTCATTGTTCGGACAGTTTCAGGGTGGGCGAGTACGGCTCGTCCACATCCTTGATAATGGCCTGGCCGCAGATGACGCGGCCTTGCGTTGGGTCAAAGGTCAGCGTCGGCTGGCCGTAGAGACACCAGCCCTAGCTCAAGGCCTCGCTGACCCGATGACAGAACGAGGCGTCATCGGGGCCGGTGAGATAGCGATAGAGCGTCGTGCGCTTCGCCATCGGCAGGTGCTTCTCAGCGCTCGACCGCCATGGCGACGCCCATGCCGCCGCCGATGCAGAGCGTGGCGAGGCCCTTCTTGGCGTCGCGCTTGGCCATCTCGTGCAGCAGCGTCACCAGCACGCGCGCGCCGGAGGCGCCGATCGGATGGCCGATCGCGATGGCGCCGCCATTGACGTTGACGATGTCGGGGTTCCAGCCGAGGTCCTTGTTCACAGCCAGAGCCTGCGCCGCAAAGGCCTCGTTGGCCTCGACGAGATCGAGGTCGCCGACCTTCCAGCCGGCCTTCTCGAGCGCCTTGCGGGTCGAGGGGATCGGGCCGGTGCCCATGATCGCCGGGTCGACACCGGCGGTCGCCCAGGAGGCGATGCGGGCGAGCGGCGTCAGGCCGCGGCGGGCCGCTTCCTTGGCGGTCATGATGACGAGAGCGGCGGCGCCGTCGTTGATGCCGGAGGCGTTGCCGGCGGTCACCGTGCCGTCCTTGGAGAAGGCGGGCTTGAGCTTCGCCATGGCCTCCAGCGTGGCGCCATGGCGCGGATACTCGTCGCTGTCGACGACGATGTCGCCCTTGCGCGTCGAGATGGTGAAGGGGACGATCTCGTCCTTGAAGCGGCCGGCCTTCTGGGCGGCCTCGGCCTTGTTCTGCGAGGCGACGGCGAAGCGGTCCTGCTCCTCGCGGCTGATCTGGTACTTGGTCGCGACGTTCTCGGCGGTCGTGCCCATATGGTAGCCGTGGAAAGCGTCCCAGAGCCCGTCCTTGATCATGGTGTCGACGAACTTGACGTCGCCCATCTTGGTGCCGTTGCGCAGATAGGAAGCATGCGGCGCCAGCGACATCGATTCCATGCCGCCCGCGACGATGATGTCGGCGTCGCCATTGGCGATCTGCTGGAGGCCGATGGCGACGGTGCGAAGGCCTGAGCCGCAGAGCTGGTTGAGGCCCCAGGCGGTCTTCTCCTGCGGGATGCCGGCGGCCATGGCGGCCTGGCGGGCCGGGTTCTGGCCCTGGCCGGCGGCGAGCACCTGGCCGAGGACGACCTCGTCGACCTCGCCGCCCTCGACCTTGGCGCGCTTCAGCGCTTCCTTGATCGCGGCGGCGCCGAGCTCATGGGCGGGGGTGTTGGCGAAGGCACCGTTGAAGGCGCCGACCGCCGTGCGCGCAGCGCTGACGATCACGATATCTGAATCTGCCATGAGAGTGTCCTCACTTGTTGTTGCTGCTGCACCGCTCCCGCCGATGCACCATTCCCCGCCACCTTCGAAGCCTGTTGCGACGCCGTCAAGACGGGTGAGCAGCGAATTCGAGACCGCGACGGCGCGTGCGTGGTTGTGGGGAGGCGACGAAAGTCGCAGACCGCGCCTCACTTCCGACAGATTTTTGCGGCGCGCGCTCAAAGAGCTTGCGGTGCAGCACCGACAGTCTATCGTCGGGACAGGGAGACCGCTCCGCCGAGCATGCCGGAATCAACCGTGGCCGCGGAACAACGTCAAGTAGGACCGATGGCTAGCGAAAAAGAACCAACCGTCATCAAGAAATACGCCAACCGGCGTCTCTACCACACAGGTACCAGCTCCTACGTCACCTTGGAGGATCTCGCCGGTCTGGTGCGCGCGGGCGAGGATTTCGCCGTCTACGACGCGAAGTCCGGGGAGGACATCACGCGTTCGGTGTTGGCGCAGATCATCTTCGACGAGGAAGCCAAGGACGGGCAGAACCTGCTGCCGATCGCTTTCCTGCGGCAGCTCATCCGCTTCTATGGCGACAGCATGCAGGCGCTGGTGCCGCGCTACCTCGAATTCTCGATGGACAATTTTACCCAGGACCAGAACAAGTTCCGCGAGCAGATGGCCAAGGCCTTCGGTGGGACGGCGTTCGGCGGCAATGCGCTCGACGCCATCCAGGCGCAGACGCGTGCGAACATGCAGATGTTCACCGAAGCGTTCCGGTTGTTCAATCCGTTCACCGCGGCGGCCCAGGCCCGTCAGGAGGCCGAAGGCGCGAAGCCGGCCGCCGCCCAACCCGGCGGGAACGAGATCACCGATCTCAAGCGCGAGCTCAACGAGATGCGCGAGCGTCTCGACAAGCTGTCCCGCACGCGCTGAGCCGCTTCGGACGAATTTGAGCCGCGCCCTCGCAGGAGAGGGCGCGGCTTTTCATTGCCCAATGAGGATCGATGCGGCGGGTGCCCCGGCAGGGCGGAATCTGACATCGGCGAAAGCTGGCCGTCAGGCCTGACGCGCGCGACGCTCTGACGTTGGGAGATTTCCGGCAAGCAGACCTTCGCCGCCGGGCTACGGGTCGGCCCTTGGCGGGCGTTCTCGGCTGCGGTTCTCCAGAGGCCCTTCCGCCGGGTTTGCGCGCCGATCCAAGCGGCCTTCATTCACGCGCGCAGGTCGTTGTCGTGAAGCGCAATGCGAGCCTCGCGCGCGAGATCGATGAGAGAGGCGCAGAACATCAGCAAGGCTGCGATGAACAGGAGCGCGACGCCATATTCATGGGCGAAGTGCAGGAATGCACTGATGAAGGCTACGATGATGATGAGCGCCGTCAATATTGCGGACACGATGGCGCAAAACAACGCTCTATTTAAAAGCGCGGCCCGGTGTCTCAGGCGAGGCAGGTCGGCCCGGAGGAAGGATTTCGAGGAATCGCTTTCGGGGATGGAATGGATGAACTGCGAGCGGTCGATCACGCGGTTGATCCGGACCATCAGCAACGAGATGAAAGCGGCCACGGCGCCCAGCAGGAATGCCGGGGCCGCGACATTGGCGATGATGCGGCCGAGCTGATCGATCGAAGGCGTTACCGGCAGCAGTTCCGTCATGCTTTGCACGTTGCGACCACCGGTGGACCGATCGGTGAAGATGGGGCGCCTATTGCAGCGGCTCGATTTTCGCCGCCATGTCGGGGGCGAAGCTCACCCGGTACGTCGCGTTGCCGCATTTGAGAATCCACACCGCATGGTCCGGCCTGGAGCGCTCCGCGTCTCGCGTCGCGTTAAGCGCCTTGTCGCACGCAAAACCCTGCGTGCGGATTTGTGCGGCGATCATTTCCGGCGGCAGGTCTTCGGCTGCCTGTGCCGCCGGAAACACCCAGCCCGATGCGCTTCCGGTCGAGCCCGGGCCCGCGGCCAACGCGAAACCGACGGCGCTGAGGCCGGCGATCCAGCAGGCCCAGACTGGCAATGTACCGCGATGCTCCATATTGCCTCCAGTTCTACGGGTGCCGATTGGCCGGAATGGTGATTGTGGCCGCCGGCGAACCCGGCGGCGCGTGATCGGCTGCGCCTGCTGCGCGGACGCCGCAACCGGCGCCGTCGATGTCGAAAACAGGGCGGGGATAATCGCACGGAGGCTCATCTGATGACCTCTCTGCAAAGGTGCGCAAGCGCGCGAATACTGCCATCGGGGGGTACATATCGCAACGTCAGCCGGCCGCGAGCTTCCGGCGCTGTGCCTGCTGCGCCGGCGCATGCAGCTCGGCACGGCCGACGAGGTGCCCTTGCAGATAGGTCACGCCCCAGTCACGCAGCATGGCGGCCTGCATCTCGTCGTCGACCCATTCGGCCACCGTCTCGACGCCGAGATGGCCGGCGAGATCGATGAGCGTGCGAACATAGAAGCGGTCGTCGGTCGAACGCCGCAGATTCTGCGTGAAGGCGCCGTCGATCTTCAGGATGTCGATCGGGAAAGCGCGCAGATGGCGCAGCGAGGTGTGACCGGCGCCGAAATCGTCGATGGCGATGCGCGCGCCCTGCGCCTTGATGCCTCCGAGCAGCTTCGCCACCCGCATCGGGTTCTCGATCGTCGCGGTCTCCGTGACCTCGACGATCAGGCGTGAAGCTTCGCTTCTGGCGGCAGCCGTGCAGGCCACGAAGGCGTCGAACCATTCCGGATCGGTCAGCGAGCGGGGAGAGACGTTGACCGACAGCACCAGGGCGGGGTCGTCGCACAGCATGTCCATGGCGAGCTCGAGCACGCGATGGTCGAACAGCCGTACGAGGCCGCGCCGTTCCAGCATGGGGATCAGCTCGGCCGAGGAGAAGTAGAGCCCGGTCTCGTCCTGGCCGACCCGCAGCAGCGCCTCGTGGAAGGCCGGTTCGCGCGAGCCGGCCCTGACCACGGGCTGCAGGGCGAGCTGCACGCGCCTCTCGTTCAGGGCCGCGATGGCCTGCACGTCGAAGCCCATCTGGTCGGACGCCGCTTCGCGGCGCGGGCGCGGCTTGGCGGTGACGGCGGTGTCGATGGCGCCGGCGCGAGCTGCGGCCAGGGCTCCCTCGGCCGCGGCCAGCAGCGAGCCGGCATGGGTTCCCAGCTCCGGTGCGCTGGCGGCGCCGACACGCAGGCGTACGAGCGCGATGCCGCGCGCGGTCTCGATCGCCGATTGGGCGACGATCTTGATGAAGCGCCGCGCGGCCGATTCGATCTGGTCCTGCGGGCAGCCGACCAGCAGGATCGCGAAACTGTTGCCGGCGTAGCGGACGAGATGGTCCCGCCGGCGCGTGACCGAGCGCAGCCGCTCATGCACGGTGCTGATGATCTCGTCGGTCGCCTCATGGCCGAAATCGTCGTTCAGGCGCGCGAGCTCGTCGATCGCCGCCACCAGGATCACGACGGGGCGCTCGGCCGGCGGCTGCTCCTTGAGCGCCGCGTCGATACGCTCCAGCAGGGCTGGGCGGTCGCAGAGTTCGTTGCCGAGGCGCTCCAGCTCGTCGGCCCGTGCGGCACGCTCGAGCCGGAGGATGCCGCGCGCGCGCGCCGGACGGCCATCAGTGCCGGCGAACCAGCGGCCGGTATCCTCGGCCCACATCTTGCGGCCGGCGAGGTCGACGGCATAGCGGGTGCGATAGATCACGCCGTCGCCCTGGTCGCGCTCGCTGGAACCGAAGATCGCATCATAGCGGCTCGGGCCGCTGCCGGGCTCGACGAGGCCGGCGAAGGCGAGGCCGCGCGCCAGCGTCGGTGCCGGGACCGGGCCCAGGACCTCGCCGACATTCGGGCCCCAGGTGAGCGCGTCGCTCTGGACGTCCCAGCCGTAAACCACTTCGCCGATCGAGGAGAGGATGCTGCGGGGGTCGACCGGGCCGCCGTTCTGGAAGCTGAAGATCGAAGGGGTGGGCATCGCTCGGCCTCAGAGGGATGGCCACGCAGCGCCGTCCTGGTGCTTCGTCGCCCGTCCGGATGGTAGGAAGTGCCTCGAAACGATGCGGCAATTTTGATTAACGCGCCGTTAAGGCTGGCCACCGGATTGCAGCTTGCACGCCGTCACATTGAGTTTGTGCCGGAGTGAGACATGGTGGAGGCCCGAGTTTGGCCGGGGCGCAATGCAGCCCATGTCGAGTCATCTGCGCTGCTGCTGCTGCAGGCTGCCGCAGCGCGGGCGGAGATCGGCCCTTTCGCGCGCAAGGGGATAACGACCCCGCAATCAGCCGCCGGGTGCTACCGGGCGGCGGCGCAGCTGCTGCCGAGGGGCCGGCTGCCACGGCCGCGCACGTCTCCCCGGGGCTGACGGAAAGCGCGCAAAGAAAAACCGGCCTCGCGGCCGGTTCGCATTGATCGTCGCTGGAGCGGCATCGCTGCCGCCTCCGGCTCAAGCCTCGGTCTTGACCTTGAGGACCTGACGGCCGCGATACATGCCGCTCTTCAGGTCGACATGGTGCGGACGGCGCAGCTCGCCCGAGTTCTTGTCCTCGATATAGGTGGGCTGCTTCAGCGCGTCGGCCGAGCGGCGCATGCCACGCTTCGACGGCGACGTCTTTCTCTTCGGAACGGCCATTGTACTCTCCATCGTGCCACCGTTCGGACGCAGGCCATAAGGCCACGCCTCCGCCACGGCGACGGATCAATCTCATGAGGCGTTGCCCATACACCGGCGAGGCGGCGATGGCTAGTGCAGAATCCGGATTTCTTCGGAATGACGGCGGGATCAGTCGGGAAGTGCGCAATCTCCGAGAGATCCCAGCTGCCCGAGTCGGCGCTGCGTGCGTGCCGCGGCCGATTGCAGCCCCCGGTTCGGCCGCCCGGGGTCGCGCAACAGGGGATTCGGCAGCGCCGCCGCCAGCCGCGCAGCTTCGGCGGGGCTGAGTCGCGCAGCGGATTTGCCGAAATAGCGCTGCGCGGCGGCCTCGGCCCCGAACAGGCCATGGCCCCATTCCGCGACGTTGAGATAGACCTCGATCACCCGCTGCTTGCCCCAGGCGAAGTCGATCGCCAGCGCCAGCGGAATCTCCAGCCCTTTGCGGATATAGGAGCGGCCGGGCCAGAGGAACACGTTCTTGGCGGTCTGCATGGTCAGCGTCGAGGCCCCGCGGCTGGGGCCGTCCTCATCCTCCAGAACGGCGTTGAGCTCGATCCAGTCGACGCCGCGATGGCTGCAGAAGCGCTGGTCCTCGGCGGCGATGACGGCGCGGATCAGATTGGGCGAGATCTGCGCCAGCGGCACCCATTCGCGTTCGACGGGGCGCAGCGTCAGCCAGCGAGCCAGCATCAGCGTCGAGGGAACGGGCACGACCCGGTAGAGCAGGATTGCCACGGCGAGGAGAAGGAGCAGCCAGCAGGCGAGCCTGACGCAAAGGCCGATGAACCTGCCCAGCACGTTGCTTCGCCCTCCTCGCCGGTCGATCGGCCGATCCGTGATGTCCTGCGTCATGGCGGCGCAGCTTGACGATGCCGCCATCGTCCGGCAAGGCCCCCGTCCCGGCAGCGAACGCGAGATCCGCGCATGAGTTCCGTCACCACTCCGGCCAGCCATGGCGACCTCGACCGGCGGCTCGCGCAGAATGCCGAGGCCATCGAGGCGCTGCTCGCGGCGCTGCTCGCGTCCAAGCCGGCCGAGGGAGAGATCGCGCGCCCGCCACGCCTCGTTGCGGCGATGCGCCACGGCGCGCTCGGCGGCGGCAAGCGCCTGCGCCCCTTCCTGACGGTCGAGACGGCCCGCCTCCTCGGCGCCGCTCCCGAGCAGGGACTGCGGGCAGGCGCAGCCGTCGAACTGCTGCATTGCTATTCGCTGGTCCATGACGACCTGCCGGCCATGGACGACGACGATCTGCGCCGCGGCCGGCCGACGGTGCACAAGGCCTTCGACGAAGCGACCGCGATCCTGGCCGGCGACGCGCTGCTGACGCTGGCCTTCGAGGTTCTCGCCGATGAGGCGACCCATCCTGACGGCGCCGTGCGGGCCGCGCTGGTGAGCGCGCTGGCGCGCGCCTCCGGGCTCGGCGGCATGGTCGGCGGCCAGATGCTGGACCTCGCCGCCGAGGGACGGTTCGAGGCGCAGCGCGGCTCGCTGTCGGAGGCCACGATCCGCCAGCTTCAGGCGATGAAGACCGGGGCGCTGCTGGCTGCCAGCGTCGAGATCGGTGCGCGCCTCGGTGGTGCCGATGCGGCGGCGCTGGCGGCGCTCGGCCAGTACGGCCGCGCGCTCGGCGCGACCTTCCAGGTCGCCGACGACATCCTCGATGTCGAATCGGACGCCGCCCGGATGGGCAAGGCGACGGCGAAGGACGAGGACAAGGGCAAGGCGACTCTGATCGGCGCGCTCGGCCTCGACGGCGCCAAGCGCGAGCGCGACCGGCTGAGCGAGGCTGCGGTGGCGGCGCTTGCAGGTTTTGGCCCGCAGGCGGATGTGCTCAGGGCAGCCGCGTGCTTCGCGGCGCAGCGGAAAAGCTGACGGTATTGCGCCGTCATGCTCGGGCTTGACCCGAGCATCTCTTGCGGAAGGAAACGGTGGCTTCGCTTGTCTGGCGATCCTCGGGTCAGCGCTTCGCTGCGCCCGAGGATGACGGCTCGCTTACCGCCAGCGGTTGAAGGCGTCAGTCAGCGTCTGGCTGCCCGAAACACCCTTCTCGAAGGTGATGATACCTCGCCGGCCCGAGGTGAACAGCACGGGGATATCGATCCAGCTGCGGTTGAGGATCAGATCGATGTTGCGCTCGACCTCGACCGGCACGTTGGACAAGGCGGCGACGAAGAGATTGTCACCCAGCGCCGAGTTGATGGCCGAGAGCGGTGCGCCGCGCTCGCCTTCCTCGGTCTTGAACTGCGGCACGCCGATTTCCTTGATCGCCTTCGACGCCGGGTCGCCGCTGTTGGTGAAGCGCAGTCCGATGATGTGCGAGGCGGGGAAGGCGGAATCCGTGTTGCGGCGGACGGTGAAGTCGAGATTGAGCCCGGCATCGGGAATCTCGACGGTGGCGCGCACGATCGTCTCGACCGGACGGCCCTGGCCGGCGCTCTCACTGTCGAGGCGCCAGAAGACGCGGCCGGTGACGGCCCGGGGCTGCTGCGGGTTCTCGGGAGCCTCGGTGTAGAGGATGGCGCGCTGGGCGACGGCGATCTCGCCGCCCGGCTGCGGGACCGGAACGCCCGGGGAGGCGCTCGCCGTATTGCTGCCGGTCCGGCCCTGGGCCGGCTCGCCGACGCGGTCGGCGATCTTGCCGTTGCCTTCAGGCTGGGCCGGCTGCGCCTGCTGGGTGCTCGCCTCGCCGTTCGGGCGGGCTGCGTCCTGCGGCTTCAGCTTGTGGACATAGATCGCGGTGGCCGCGATCGCCGCGACCGCGATCGCGACGACGCCGCCGACCACGGCGGAACGGATATGGCCGGGCTTTACCCGGGATTCGCGCGGCGGCTGCACGCGCGGGCGGGCGGCCTGTGGCGCGGCCGGCTCAGGCAGCGGCTCGCCCTCATCCTCGCCGGCGGGGGCGGGCAGCGGGGCGAATGCCGGCTGCTTCTTGGGCTCGGGCGGGCGCGGCGGCTGCGGGGAAGTCTCGACAGGGCGAATCACGGGACCTTCGGCGACCGGCTGCTCGGCCGGTGCCACCTCGTAATCCGCCTCGATCCGGGCGACGGCCTCGTCGAGCGCCAGGCGCTCGCGCATGATCTCGGCCTCGCTCAGCGGCGGGTCGAGGCCGCGCAGCTGCGCGACCAGGGCCGTCCGCGCCCGGTCGTAGATGGAGCGGCGCGTCTCGGCGGAGTTGTCGGGCAGCCCGGCGACGGCACGCGCCAGGATCGGGTAGAAATCGGCCATTGGCCTCACTTGTCGCTGATGACGGGCCGCGTCAACCCTCGAAGGGCAAGCTCACCCTTCGAACGGATTGTGGACGAGGATCGTGTCGTCGCGCTCCGGGCTCGTCGAAAGCACGGCGACGGTGGCGCCGATCAGCTCCTCGATGCGGCGGACATATTTGATCGCCTGCGCCGGCAGATCGGCCCAGGAGCGGGCGTTGGCGGTCGAGCCATGCCAGCCTTCGATGGTCTCGTAGATCGGCTCGACGCGGGCCTGGTCGGCCTGGCCGGCGGGCAGGTGTTCGAGGATCTGCCCGTCGAGCTTGTAGCCGACGCAGACCTTGATCTCTTTGAAGCCGTCGAGAATGTCGAGCTTGGTGAGGGCGATGCCGTCGATGCCGGAGGTCTTGACCGTCTGGCGGACGAGGCACGCGTCGAACCAGCCGCAGCGGCGCTTGCGGCCGGTGACGACGCCGAATTCCTTGCCCTTCTGGCCGATCAGCTCGCCGATCTCGTCGAAGAGCTCGGTCGGGAAGGGGCCTTCGCCGACGCGGGTGGTGTAGGCCTTGGCGATCCCCAGCACGTAGCCGACGGCGGAGGGGCCGAGGCCCGAGCCGGTCGCAGCCTGGCCGGCGACGATGTTCGACGAGGTGACGAAGGGGTAGGTGCCGTGGTCGACGTCGAGCAGCGCGCCCTGCGCGCCTTCGAACAGGATGCGCTTGCCGGCGCGGCGCTGCGCATCGAGGAGTGCCCAGACCGTGTCGGCATAGGGCAGTACCTCGGTGGCGATCGCCTTGAGCTGGGTCAACAGCTCCTTGGCGTCGACCTCGCCGATGCCGAGGCCGCGGCGCAGCGCGTTGTGGTGGGCCAGCAGCCGCTCGATCTTGGCTTCGAGCAGGGCAGGGTCCTTGAGGTCGATGACGCGGATGGCGCGGCGGCCGACCTTGTCCTCATAGGCCGGGCCGATGCCGCGCTTGGTCGTGCCGATCTTCATGCCGGCATTCGAGGTCTCGCGGAAATGGTCGAGCTCGCGATGCAGCGGCAGGATCAGCGTGGCGTTGTCGGCGATGCGAAGGTTATCCGGCGAGATCGCGACGCCCTGGGCGCGCAGCCGGCCGATCTCCTCGACGAGATGCCAGGGATCGACGACGACGCCGTTGCCGATGACCGAGAGCTTGCCCGGACGGACGATGCCGGAGGGCAGCAGCGAGAGCTTGTAGGTGACGCCGTCGATGACGAGGGTATGGCCGGCATTATGGCCGCCCTGGAACCTGACCACGACATCGGCCTGGCTGGAAAGCCAGTCGACGATCTTGCCCTTGCCCTCGTCGCCCCACTGGGCGCCGACCACCACAACATTCGCCATGAGCGAGGTTTCCCTGCTTGTTCCGCGTTGACCGCGCAAGCACCCACGGAAATGCAAAACCCCGGCGCAAGGCCGGGGTTCGGGGCAGGTCCTTGCAAGCCCTCATGGGCCAATGTGGTCCGCAGGTCAAGGTTTCATGGCGCGGGAGCCTTGATCTTGCGGGACAAAACACCGGAGCATGGCGGGTCTGCAGCATCTGCGCAGTAATGCTGCCGCAATCGGGCGTAAGGGCTATGCAGCGGATCGGGACATCGCACCCAACCTGCTTCCCGATGCCGCAGGAGAGGGGAATTTATCGATCATGACCAAGCTCGACGACTGGCTCGGCCAGCACCATGCCGCGTTCACGGCGATCCGCCGCGACATCCACGCCCATCCCGAACTCGGCCTGGAAGAGGTGCGCACCGCCAAGCTGGTCGCGGACAAGCTGCGCGAATGGGGCGTCGAGGTCACGGAGGCTGTCGGCAAGACCGGTGTCGTCGGCGTCATCCGCGGCAACCAGCCGGGCGAACGCGCCATCGGCCTGCGCGCCGACATGGACTGCCTGGCGCTGGAGGAGACCACCAACCTTCCCTATTCCTCGCGCAACCACGGCCGGATGCATGCCTGCGGCCATGACGGGCACACCACGATGCTGCTCGCGGCCGCGCAGTACCTCGCCGAGAACCGGGATTTCGCCGGCACCGTCAACCTGATCTTCCAGCCGGCCGAGGAAGGCCGCGGCGGCGCCAACGCCATGCTGGCGGATGGCCTGTTCGACCGCTTCCCCTGCGACGCGATCTACGGGCTGCACAATACGCCGGGCATGCCGGCCTGCAGCTTCGGCACGACGGTCGGCCCGTTCCTCGCGGCGGCGGATTCGTGGAAGGTCACTTTCCACGGCGTCGGCGGTCATGGCGGCTCGCAGCCGCACCGCTCCACCGACATCACCTATGCGCAGGCGCATTTCGTGCTCGGCCTGCAGGGCATCATCGGCCGCAATGTCGCTCCGCTCGACACGGCGGTGATCAGCGTCGGCTACATCCATGGCGGCGACGTCAACGCCTCGAACGTCATCCCCTCCGAGCTCGTCATCGGCGGCACGGCCCGCACCTATTCGCAGGACGTGCGCGACACGGTCGAGCAGCGCATCGCCGAGCTTGCGGCTGCGACGGCCCAGGCCTGGGGCTGCAGGGCGGAAGCCCATTACCATCGCGGCACGAGCCCGCTGGTCAACGAGGCCGAGCAGGTTCGGGTCGCGGTCGCGGCGGCTTCCGCTGCCGTCGGCGCCGAGCATGTCAACGGCCAGCTGCGGCCGGGCACGGGCGGCGAGGATTTCGCCGAGATGATGCTGGTGCGGCCGGGCGCCTTCATGCGCATCGGTAACGGCGTCAATCCCGACGGCTCCTTCGTCGGCCTGCACACGCCGCTCTACGACTTCAACGATGCGATCATCCCGGACGGCGTGCGCTACTGGGTCGGCCTCGTCGATCAGGAACTCGGCCAGGGCCTGCGGGCGATCGCGGCGGAGTAAGACATCACTGCGGCCGGCGTCGGAGATGCCGGCCGCAGCTTTGACGGGGTGCCCGTCGTTTCCGGCGCTTGCGCTGCCGGTGGAACGGACCTAGGCGACGGGCTCAGCAGCGGAGCCATGCCATGAAGACCCTTGCCATCTCGACCCTGACGATCTGCGGCATCGAGGAACTGCCGGGCAACAGCGCCCGCGAGGTGACGCATGTGCTCTCGGTGCTCGATCCCGACCGCGCCGAGATCGAGGCCTTCGGCACCTATGGCGAGCATCATCGCGTGACGCTGCGCTTCCACGACATCATCGATCCGCGACCCGGGATGATCATGCCGGAGCCGGGGCATGTCGATGAGGTTCTTCGCTTCGGCGAGGGCTTGCAGGAAACGGCGGCGGCCCGCGTGAAGGGGCATCTGCTGGTTCACTGCCATATGGGCATTTCGCGCTCGACGGCGGCGATGCTGACGTTGATGGCCCAGGCCGATCCCGCCGAGGGCGAGGACGCGCTATTCGAAAGGCTGCGCCATATCCGCCCGCAGGCCTGGCCGAACTCGGTGATGATCGGATTCGCCGACGAGCAGCTCGGCCGGAGCGGGCGCCTGACCGAGGCGCTTCGCCGGCACTACGCCCATCAGCTCAAGGTCCAGCCGAAATACCGGACCTGGATGGCCGATCTCGGCCGCGGGCGGGAAGTGGAGATGGCAGTCTAGGACGGCGCCCTGATGCTCGGGCTTGCCCCGAGCATCACTTGCGGCAGGATGCTCCTGCGCTCGCTGCGGCCTGAGCTTCTCGGGTCTGCGCCTCGCTTCGCCAGGGAACGACGCCTGGGGGACCAGCTCACTTCGGCAGCGGCTGCTCGTCATAGGAGAGCTCGCGGTCGCCCGGCCATTTGATGCGGTAGGCGAGCTTGAGCTCCTTCTCGGCGCCGGGGGCAAGGTCAAAGGTCCAGGCCGAGATGCCGCGGCGGTCGCCGACCTGCTTCTCGGTCGGCGGGGTCGTCTGGGCGGCGATGGTCTCGACCGCGATGGCGGTGCTCTCCGAGTAGGGGATGCGCCCGAGCACCGTCACCTTCACCGGCCTCGCGTGCAGGCTCTTCACCACCGTGCGGAATTCGCGCTGGTCGGTGCGGCTTTGTCCGAGCCAGGCCGGCTCGTTCTCGCGGCGCTTCACCGGGGCATAGCTCACCTTGATCCGGTCATCGGCGCCGAAGCCGAGCTCGAGCCTGTCGCCCGGCGCCACCAGCCCGAACTGGCCCATGCCGACATAGCTGCCGTCGCGATGCAGCGCGACGCGGCCGGGCAGGAGCGGGGCCTCCTCCTCATGGACGAAGCCGGCTTCCAGATAGGCCTTCTGCTCAAGCTCGGGCACGGTGCGGGCGGCGAGCGTCGCCTCCGCCTTACGCTGGGTGAGGACCACGGTCTTCGGCGAGCCGTCCTGCGGGATCGAGGCGCGGCCGGGCACCTGGAAGTTGGCCTGATAGGCGCCGGCCTCGATCGCCGCGACCTCGACCTCGGCCGGCCGCGCCGGCGCGGGGGCCGGAGTGATGGCGCGCTGCGACTGCGCGGCCAGCGCCTCGGCCTCGGCCTTGGCGCGCGCGGCGGCCATTCCAGCAGGAGCCGCGCCGACACGTGCGCGGCTTTCATAGATGGCGGGTAGCTCGAAGAAGGCGACCTGCATCGGCGAGAGATCGGGCGCGCGCGTGCCCCCGGCCGAGCGTGTGGTCGAGAGCGTCAATGCGACATCGTCCCAGGCCTCGCCGCTGCGCTGGCGGATCTCGGCGCGGCGCGTCAGCGCAATCTCGGGTTTTTCGGCTGTCGTGGTCAGCCGCGCTTCGTAGGTCGGCGTCCAGTTCGCGCCGGTGACGCGGTAGCTCACGGTGAACTCGGCCGCGACCGGCTGCGGCGCCTCGACCGCGATCGCGACGTCGCGCTTCGGCGCGCCGGGGCGGCCAGCCTGTGGGCGGGCACGTTCGAGCGAGGCAATCTCAGCCTCGACGTCGGAAAGGCGATTGCGCATGCCGCGCAACTCGTCCTGGACCTTGACCAACGCGGTGCCGATCGCCTCGAACACGGCCGGCCAGTCGTTGACCGGCAGAGCCTTGCCGTCGGGGCCGAGCTTGTCGGGGCCGGTCTGGGCGAAGCGCTCGATGGTGGCGCGCTTGGCCTCGATCGCGGCGATCTGGCTCTCGAACTTGCCCTTGTCGTCGCGCAGCGCCTTGAGCTTGTCCTCCAGCACTATATCGAGGACCGGCTTGGCCTCGCCCGGCGTGGTGCGGACATCGACGGCGCCGACCGAGAAGGCCCCGCTGCCCTTGCCCTCGATGCGGATCGAGGCGGGGTCGATCGTCGCCGGCAGACCGCGCAGGACGACCTGCGAGACGCCCTGCAGCAGCTCCGCCTTGCCGAGCCGCGTCACCACGGCGCCGTCTGGATAGATCGTGACCCGGTCGATCCGGCTCGCGAGCTCGGTCTCGGCCGCGCTGGCGAGGCTCGGAGCAAGAAACAGGGCGGCGGCAATATAATTCTTCACGACATCATCCCCCGGAATCGCAGTCACGCGGCCACGATGAGCGCTGCCGAATCCGGCGCGCCCAAGGCCGAATTTGGCCGGAATGCGGATAGGAAGCGAGAGCGGATCGAGCGTCCTGCATTTGCAGGATCATCGGCCAGGGCGGCGAACGCCGCGGGCTCCCCCGCAGGCGACAGCCTCTGCCGCAGATTACCAAAATGTAATTCCGATATATCTTGATTTGAGATATATCGCGATATAGTTTTCGTGGGCATGAAGCACACAGACAGAGACGGTCACGACCGTCACCCCGACGCCCTCCGCGATAGGCGCGAGCATCGTCGGGGCCACCATCACGATCATCATCATGAACATGAGCGCCGCGGCCGCAGAGGCCGGCATGGCGGCCGGATGTTCGACTATGGCGAGCTTCGCCTGCTCATCCTCGCGATGCTCTCCGAGCAGCCGCGCCATGGCTACGACCTGATGCGCGGCATCGAGGAGCGCACGGGCGGCAGCTACACGCCGAGCCCCGGCGTGATCTATCCGACGCTGCAATGGCTCGAAGACATGGGCTATGCCCGCATCGCGGATGAGAGCGGAAGCCGCAAGAACTTCCTCGTCACCGCGGAAGGAGCTGCGTTCCTCGTCGCCAACCAGGCGGCGCTCGACAGCCTCCTGGCCCGCGTAAGCGCGGCCGGCGCGGCAACTCCCGGAGATGGCATTCCCGAGCGCGTCACGCGCGCCACGGAAAATCTCAAGATCGCCCTGCGCCTGAGGTTGCGGCGCGGAGGGCTCGACGAACCCGCCGCCGAAGCGATCGCCTCGGCCCTCGATGCGGCGGCGCTCGCCGTCGAGAGAAGCTGAAGGATCGGCGAGGCCCGGCCCGCTGGGAAGCGCAGGCCATCTTCGCAAGTGCGATCAGTGCGCCGACAGCTTCATCATCACGAGGCCTGAGACGATCAGCATGGCCGCTGCGATACGCATCGGCGTCAGCGCCTCGCCGAGCACGGTGACGCCGACGATGAAGGCGCCGACCGCGCCGATGCCGGTCCAGATCGTATAGGCCGTGCCGAGCGGCAGGGTGCGCATCGCCAGCGAGAGCAGGGCGAAGCTGCCGATCATGGTGACGATGGTGATCGCCGCCGGCACCGGGCGGGAAAACCCATCCGATTGCTTCATGGTGAAAGCCCAGACGACTTCGAGAATGCCGGCCGAAAACAGGTAGAGCCACGCCATAGCGGTCCCCCATGAGTTGCCGGGTCGTCCCGGCACATTGCCCAGGGTGGGGGAGGTCGTGGCCTCGCTGGCGCCTACCTAGCCATCGACCGTCGCGATGGCAAGGTTGCGAGGCGGATCGAGGGTGAGCCGGTTCAGGCGCGGCTGCGCGTGCTGGCGTGCGGCTTGATGCGGTGTTCGACGAAATTGCGCAATTCGGTGACGCGGCGTTCGGTGTCGAGCACCTCCCGGTCGAGCCCATGCGCCCAGGCGAGATCCTGCCGGGCGGCCGGTTCGGCGTCGAGCGTGCGCAAATCGTCGAGCCAGGCCTGGGTCGAGGTCTCGTCCCGCCGGAAGCCTTCTTCGATCAGGAGCGGCACCATGCGTCCGAGGATGGAGGCGACCTGCTTCAGCGGGAATTCCGGATGGTACTGCACGCCCCAGAAGGTGCCGCCATTGTGCCTGATCTCGGCCGCCTGCACCTGGCTGTAGGCGTTGGAGGCCAGGATGGTCGTGCCATGCGCCGGCAGGGCGATGGTGTCGAGATGGATCGCCGGGGCGTCGAAGGCGGACGGCCTGCTCTCGAGGAGTTTGTGGTTCCGGCCCGCCTCGGTCGGCGTGATCCGGCGGGCGAAGCCGACCTCGCGCCCCTTCGGATTGGCGGTGACGGTGCCGCCCGCCGCGACCGAGCCGATCTGGATGCCCCAGCAGGAGCCGAAGCAGGGGGTGCCGCTGGCATAGATCGCCCGCATCAGTTCGACCTGCCGCGTCACCGCCGGTTCGGCCTTGTAGATATGCAGCGCCGAGCCGGTGAGGAAGACGCCGTCATAGGATTCGAGCCCGGCGGCGTCCGGCAAGTTGGCGCCCTCATCGGCCGGGAGACAAATGTCGCAGACGATGCCGGGCGCGATCGCCGCGATCTCGGCGGCGTAGGCCTCGCCATAGGCCATGCCATAAGCCTTGCGCAGCCCTTCGCGATGCTCGTGCGTGTTGCCGTCGACGAAGAGCAGGCGGAGCGGGCGAGAGCTGGTCTGGATCATCGGGGGATTTCCGCAGGGGATGCGCAGGGCGATGGGCAGGCTTGCGCCCGATCTCATAGAAGAGGGGCCTCGCGCAAGGTTATTGCATGAGCCCATTCTCGCGACAGGGCGGAAACGTGCACCCTTCCCCGACTTGGCTGCAACGCGCCTGGACCAACGCCTATCTGCTGATGATCGGGACGACGCTGATCTGGGGCGGGAATGCCGTGGCCAGCCGTTTTGCGGTCGGCAACATCTCGCCGATGGCGCTGACCTCCTTTCGCTGGATCGGGGTCTGCCTGATCATGCCTTTCCTGCTGCGGCGGCAGATCGCCGAGCATCTGCCGCAGATCAAGGCGCACTGGCCCTACATCGCCCTGCTCGGCATCACCGGCTTCACCGTCTTCAACACCCTGATGTATGTGGCGGCCTATTCGACGACGGCGATCAATATCGGCATTCTGCAAGGCTCGATCCCGGTCTTCGTTCTACTCGGCGCATTCATCGCCTATCGCATCCCGATCGGCGTCATGCAGGCGCTCGGCGTCGCCGTCACCCTGCTCGGCGTCGTGGTCACCGCGAGCCGCGGCGATGTCAATGTGCTCGCGAATCTCCGCTTCGTCCCGGGCGACCTGCTGATGATCCTCGCCTGCGTCTTCTATGCCGGCTACACGGTCGCGGTCCGCAGCCGGCCGCCGATGCCGCAGCTCGTCTTCTTCACGGTCGCCGCGGCCTTTGCCTGTCTGTTCTCCTTGCCGCTGCTCGCGGCAGAGATCGCCATGGGCCGCTTCCACATGCCGAGCCCGACGGGCTGGGCCATCCTCGCCTTCACGGTGATCGGCCCCTCGATCCTGTCGCAACTCTCCTTCATGCGGGCGATCGAGTTGATCGGGCCGGGGCGGGCCGGTGTCTTCGTCAATCTCGTGCCGGTCTTCGCGCCGATCCTCGCCGTGCTGCTCCTCGGGGAGCCCTTCGGGGTCTATCACGCGGTCGCGCTCGCGCTGGTGCTCGGCGGCATCTTCATCGCCGAGCGGCTGGGGCGGTAGACGAGCCCTTTCGTCTGCAACCGCCGTCATTCTCGGGCGAAGCGAAGCGCAGACCCGAGAACCTCTCGCAGGGCAGGGTGCTTCTTCTGCCAGAGATGCCCGGGTCGAGCCCGGGCATGACGCCCCGACATCTGCGGCCTCAGCGCAATGCCGAGACTGCGAGCCGCGCGACGGCGGCATGGGCGGCGTCGCGCTCCTTCGGATCGGCCCGCGAGCCGGCGAGATAAACGACGATGACGAAGCGCCGCCCGTCCGGCAGCGTGGCGACGCCGATGTCGTTGCTGGCGTGGTTGATGCCATCCGTGGTGAGGCCGAGCCCGGTGCGATGGGCGAAGCGCGAGCCTGCCGGGAGCCCGGCCTTGACGCGGTCCGCGCCGATCTTCGATTCCGCGACGATCTTCTCGATGAAGGCGGTATGGGCGGGGTCGCGGAGCCAGGTGCCCTTGGCGAAGCCCTCGAGGAAGAGCGCGCTCGCTTCCGGCGTGGCAGCGTCGCGCTTGTCGTTCAGCGCCTTCGACAGCGCGGCGATGCGGACTTCCGGCTTGAGGGCCTTGAGCTCGGCGCGGAAGCGCTTCTCGTCGACCGTCTCGCCCCAGGCGAAGCCGCGCAGGCCGTAGATCTCGGGCTGGAACTGGCGCTCGTAGCGGTCGACCGACATGCCGGTGATACCGCCATCGCGCAGCATCTTCGTCACCACCTGCGGCCCGCCAATCTCGCGCATCAGCAGGTCGGCGGCGGTGTTGTCGCTCTGGCCGGCGGCGAGCTGGACGAGTTCGCTCAGCGGATAGTCGTTGCGCTCGCCCTTGAAGGCCTTGGCGAGCGGGCTGTTGAACAGCGAGAAATCCAGGCGCGTCACGGTAATCGGCTGGTCGAGCCTGAACTTGCCGGCCTCGACCTGTTGCAGCACCGCGACGGCGAGCGGCAGCTTGAACACGCTCTGCAGCGGGAAGGTCTCGGAGCCGCGATAGGACCATTGCTTGCGATCCTTGAGATCGATCAGCGCGACACCGAGCCGACCTTTCGCCTGCCCTTCGATCGCGGCGATCTCCTTGTCGAGCCTGGCTTTGTCCCAATCGGCGAGGGCGGGGAAAGCGGTGAGGCAGGCGAGAGCAGCGGCGGCGAGACGAAGGCGGGCAGGCATGGGGCGGTCCCTTGATGGCGAGGCCATCAGAGGGGAGGGACATTGCGGCAGCCTTGCGGCGGCAGGTTGGCTCAATCCGTCAGCCGCAGCGGGGCTTATCGAAAGAAAAACATGCCGCCGCGGTTCCGATCGCGTGCGGCATTCGTCTTTGAAGATGGATGCCGTGCCGGCGCCTTCACTGGCCGGGAATGGTGTCCGGCAAATGGAGGTTTGCGATATGGCGAAGAACGACGTCTCGCGCCGGGCCGTGCTGGCGGCGGGCTTTGCTGGCAGCCTCACCCTATCCATGCCCTCTCGCGCCCGGGACAAAGGAACTGCCATGGAAACCAAGACATCCGCGGCGGGCGACAGCATCGCGCTCGTCAACGTCTTCACCGTGCAGCCCGCCGACCAGCCGCGGCTTGCGGAGATCTTGCGCGAAGGCACGGAAGACTTCTTCAGCAAGCAGCCGGGGTCGCTCGCGTCCTCGGTTCTGGTCGGCCGGGACGGCCGACGGGTCGTGAATTATTCGCGCTGGCGCAGCGCCGACGATATCGCGGCGTTCCGGGAAACCGAGTATTTCAAGGCCTATGTCGGACGGATCGGCTCCCTGGCCACCGTCGAGACGATGTTATGCGACATCGGATTTTCCCATGGCTGACAGAGTGGCGGGCGGTGCTGCGCGGAGCGTATTGAGCGAGACGACCGCGCGGCTGCGGCCGCGCCTTCACCGCTATTGCGCCCGGATGATGGGTTCGGCAGTCGAAGGAGAGGACGTCGTCCAGGACGCGCTCCTGAAAGCTGCCGAAGCCTGGAGCGACGCTGCCCCCGTCGAAAACCCGGATGGCTGGCTGTTCCGCATCGCGCATAACGCCGCGCTCGATGCGCTCCGGCGCCGTGCCCGCCGCGCGGAGCTGGAACGCGAGGATCAGGAAGACATGGTTTCTCGGCAGGCCGGCTTCGACCCGCTCGCGACACGGGCGAGCCTGCAGACGCTCGCGCGCCTGCCGGTCGCGCAACGCAGCGCCGTCACGCTGCGCGACGTGCTCGATTTCTCGGTCGACGAGATCGCGCAGCTTCTGGAACTGAGCCCGCCCGCGGTCAAAGGCCTGCTGCAGCGCGGGCGGCAACGGCTCGCGGAGATCGCGCACGAGCCGGGAGACACACGGGCGCCGCAGCTCGCGCCGGCCGAGCGCGTGCGGCTGGAGAGTTATGTCGCCCGGTTCAACGCGCATGATTTCGACGCGGTTCGCGCGATGCTGGCGGAGGATGTCCGGCTCGATCTCGTCAACCGGCTGCAACTCAGCGGCCGCAACGAGGTGGCGCCCTATTTCGGGCGCTACGACACCGCCACGCATTGGCGCTGCGCGTCCGGGTTCGTGGACGGAAAACCGGCCGTCCTGATGCTCGACGCACAGGACAGCGACGGGCGGCCGCTCTACTTCGTGACGCTGGAATGGCGCGGCGACGAGATCGTCGCGATCCGGGATTTCCTGTTCGCGCGCTATGTGCTGGAGAGCGCCGACATCGCGGTGTCGGCGGGCTGAACGGGCGCTTCCTCGTCGCAGAGCGTAAGCTCCACCGGGCAGTCCTCGATGCCGAAGCATTCCGGCAGGAGCTGCTTCAGCCGCTCGCGCAGGGCGTCGAGCGACTCGGCTTCGGTGACGATGCCGAGCTCACCAGTGTCCATGGCGTACCAGAGGCCCGCCGCCTCGTCGCGGCGGACCTCGAAGCGGATCGGCGCCAGCGCCGCCCCCGAGCGGGAGGCGACGATGCCCCGTAGCGGGTTGAGCACGATCAGAACCGCAGGCGCCGGGCGCGCTTGACCATCGGGATCTCGTGGATCTTGTCGAGCAGCTCGTCCGAGATCGGCTCGTCGACGGCGACATAGCAGATCGCGTCGCCGCCCGGCTTGTCGCGGCCGAGCGCGAAGGTCGCGACGTTGACGCCGGCGGCGCCCAAGAGCGAGCCGAACTGGCCGATGAAGCCCGGCTTGTCGTCGTTGCGGACATAGAGCATGTGCGGCGCGAACTCGGCGTCAACCGCGATGTCGCGGATCTCGACGATGCGCGGCTTGCCGTCATGGAAGACCGTGCCGGACGCATGGCGCGGCATATCCTCGGCCTCGACGACGATGCGGATGACGCTTTCGAGATTGCCGGCGACCTCGCGGGTCAGTTCCTCGACGACGATGCCCTTCTCCTTGGCGATCAGCGCGGCGTTGACCATGTTGATCTCGGGCAGGAAGGGCCTGAGCACGCCAGTGATCGCGGCAGCCGAGATCGCCTTGAGATTGAGCGCGGCGACCGCGCCCTCATACTCGATGCGGATGCCCTTGACCGGCGCCTCGGTGAGCTGGCCGAGGAAGGAGCCGAGCTTTTCGGCGAGATCGACGAAGGGCTTGATGCGCGGCGCTTCCTCGGCCGAGATCGACGGGAAGTTGACCGCGTTGGTGATCGCGCCCTTGAGCAGGTAGTCGCTCATCTGCTCGGCCACCTGCAGGGCGACATTCTCCTGCGCTTCATTGGTGCTCGCGCCGAGATGCGGCGTGCAGACGACGTTCTCCAGCCCGAAGAGCGGGTTCGTCTCGGCCGGCTCCTGTGAGAACACGTCGAAGGCGGCGCCGGCGACATGGCCGGACTTGATGAGATCGGCCAGCGCCTGCTCGTCGACGAGACCGCCGCGGGCGCAGTTGATGATGCGCACGCCCTTCCTGGTCTTCGCCAGCGCCTCGGCCGAGAGGATGTTCTTCGTCTTTTCGGTCATCGGCACGTGCAGCGTGATGAAGTCCGAGCGCTTCAGCAGGTCTTCCAGCTCGACCTTCTCGACGCCGAGCTGCACGGCACGCTCCGGCGAGAGATAGGGGTCATAGGCGATGACGCGCATCTTGAGCCCGATGGCGCGCTCGGCGACGATCGAGCCGATATTGCCGGCGCCGATCAGGCCGAGCGTCTTGGCCGTGATCTCGACGCCCATGAAGCGGTTCTTCTCCCACTTGCCGCCCTGCGTGGAGGCATCCGCCGAGGGGATCTGGCGGGCGAGCGCGAACATCATGGCGATGGCGTGCTCGGCGGTGGTGATCGAATTGCCGAAGGGCGTGTTCATCACGATGATGCCGCGCGCCGTCGCGGCGGGGATCTCGACATTGTCGACGCCGATGCCGGCGCGGCCGATGACCTTGAGGTTCTTGGCCTGCTCCAGCAGCTTGGCGGTCGCCTTGGTGGCCGAGCGGATGGCGAGGCCGTCATACTCGCCGATCACGGCGGCGAGCTTGTCCTTGTCCTTGCCCAGCGCAGGATCGAAGGTCACGTCGATGCCGCGATCCTTGAAAATCTGGACGGCGGCGGGGGAGAGGGCGTCGGAAATCAGGACTTTCGGTGCGGGCATGGGAGGCTCCGGCTGGCGCCGCGCTGCACGAGGAGCGGTCTGGCGCTGAGAAGGGAAGGGGCGTCATGGCCGGGCTTGACCCGGCCATCTCGGGACGCGAAGGCGCGATATGGCGCCTCATTCTGAAAGAGATGGTCGGGTCAAGCCCGACCATGACGGCCTGCTCAGGCCGCCTTCTTGCCCAACGCCGCCTTGGCTTCGGCGAAGGCATAGGTGATCCAGGGCATGAGCGCCTTGACGTCGCGCGCCTGGACGGTCGCGCCGCACCAGATGCGCAGGCCGGGAGGGGCGTCGCGGTAATGGCCGAGATCGTAGCCGGCGCCGGCCTTCTCGATGATCGAGACGACCTGCTTGGCGAAGGCCGCCTGCGCATCGGCGGGAAGCGCCGTCACGGCCGGATCGGTGAACTTCAGGCACACTGATGTGTTGGAGCGCGTCTTCGGCTTCACGGCCAAGAAGTCGATCCAGTCGTTCTCGCGCACGAATTTGGCGATGACGCGGGCATTGCCGTCGGCGCGCTTCACCAGGCCGTCGAGCCCGCCGACCTTCTGGGCCCATTCCAGCGCGTCGATATAATCCTCGACCGCGAGCATGGAGGGGGTGTTGATGGTCTCGCCGGTGAAGATGCCCTCGATCAGCTTGCCGCCCGAGGTCATGCGGAAGATCTTCGGCAGCGGCCAGGCCGGCTTGTAGCTTTCGAGCCGGGCGACGGCGCGGGGCGAGAGCACGATCATGCCATGCGCGGCCTCGCCGCCGAGCACCTTCTGCCAGGAGAAGGTGACGACATCGAGCTTTTGCCAGTCGAGGCGCTGGGCGAAGGCGGCGGAGGTGGCGTCGCAGATGGTCAGCCCCTCGCGGTCATCCGCGATCCAGTCGGCATCGACGACGCGCACGCCGGAGGTGGTGCCGTTCCAGGTGAAGACGACGTCGCGGTTCTTGGTGTCGACCTTCTTGAGGTTCGGCAATTCGCCATAGGGGGCGTCGAAGGTGCGGACATCGGCGAGCTTGAGCTGCTTGACGACATCGGTGACCCAGCCGGCGCCGAAGCTTTCCCAGCTGACCATGTCGACGCCGCGGGCGCCGAGCAGGGACCAGAGCGCCATCTCGACGGCGCCGGTATCGGAGGCTGGCACGATGCCGATGCGGTAATCGGCGGGGACCTGCAGCACCTCGCGCGTCAGGTCGATCGCGCGCTTGAGCTTGTCCTTGCCGATCTTGGCGCGATGCGAGCGGCCGAGCGGGGCGTCGGAGAGGTTCTTGAGGGCCCAGCCGGGGCGCTTGGCGCAGGGGCCGGACGAGAAATTAGGCACGCGCGGACGCACGGCCGGAGCAGTATTCGCCATCGATGTCTCCATCCTTACAGATGGGCGCGCCCCGTTGGGGGGGCGTGTCCCGTCGATGGGGGTAGAGCTGCAGAGGGGCGGGAGTCAAGCGGGAGATGGGGCACTATCAGTTGGCTGTGCCTGTGCTAGCTCCCGAAGGAATTTGGTGACTGTTGCCGGAGGGGTGATGTGGGACGTAGCAGCCTCGAGAATGTGACGCGAGTTCAATTCCGATTTAGTTCTGCTGCGGTTTGTGCGGGATAGTATAAACTTTTCATCTAATGCCGATCTAAAAATATTGATCATTTTTACAAAGCAATCCCAAAAATAGTGTCCTCTAATTACTTTTCTCCAGTCTGAAGATTCTATTTCTTTTGTGTATTCTGAGAAATCTAGTTTCTCAAATTTTTCTTCATCGATACCGCATTTTTTTCGGAATTCCATGCTTGATTCGGGTATAGTTAGTACTGAGCCATCTCGATCGATGCTTACGATATGATCGTAATTCACGTTTGATAGCGTGCATTTTATATTGTTTTTAAAGCAAGCCAGGGCTACAGCATGTTCATGCGCAAAAGCGGAAGGTAATGTTGAAAGGAATCGCTTCGTATATTCTAGCCAATCATTTAAATTCTCTCCAGGCTCTAATGCGAAAAACGATCTTCCGATATTAATGATGTCTTTTTCGTTTCCGAAATAATTTTCGAAGGAATAAACATCTATTACAAGTATTCTATCTTCAATTATTTTTGGGTCGTCGAAGTGGAAATCCCTGTCCACGATTCCGAAGCATCTGTGTTCTTTTCCAAGTAATTTAAGAGCTTTTATAGTTTCAATAACGGATCTTCTTCTTCCTCCAGAAAAGAATTGGAGATTTGTTTCAGGAACACATCTCGTTGCAAGTGCGGAATAAAAATAGAAATCATCCCCGCTTTCTACGACAACGATTTTATCCGCTGAACGAGATGTGTGTAGGGCGACTTTATGGGCGAGCGAAACGGCCGCGTCTTTTCGCTGCTGAAGCGCTTCAAGGTGGGAGGTCATTCACACGATCTCCGCAAGTTTGGTGAAATCTCCAAGATCGCGCGTGTACGGTAAAAGGTCATCACCATAGATAAATGGTGAATGCGTTACAGCAATTATATTCCTACAGCTATCGAGTTTCATAATATCTTTTATCAGTATTTCTTGCCATAAAACCGATAACGATAGCTCTGGTTCATCAATTACAACAAAGATATTTTTTTCTTCGCTGAGGGCCAGTGAGGTGAAGAGGGCAACAATCTGTTTTTCTCCGGACGAAAGCCCTGAAAGCGGGATCTCAGAAAACCTGTTCTCAATATAAAATTCGTAGCGCTTCGAATCGTATCGAGCCCGCTTCTCAGGATTGATGTACCTGTTGAAAATCGTAGCTAAGTCCCTTAACGGGCGCTCCCTGCGGGATACAATCTCATGAGTTTCGGCGAGCATGGGAAAGTACCGCGCGATGTGCTCTTGCGGGGATGTCAATCTTCCGACCGCTGTCGGGCGAATCGACGAGATTAGCTTTACCAATTCTGTCCGCTGTTTTTCATTTAGTTCGGTCTCGTCAACTCTAGAAAGAACTTCTGCTATTTTTTCATCAGATAAGGAATTGAAAAAATTCCTATCGACCTTTTTCTTACCAAATGCCGCGCTTAGAAACCTTGTGGAGAGAGAATTAATTTGCTGCCTCGAATACTCTTTGATGTCGGATGCGTATTTTATCAATGTTTGTTTAATGTCTTCCATTCCAAAGCGAACGAATTCGGTGTATCTATTGGAATTTTCATCCATAATCCGAGAGAATTCGTCACGGGCGCGAGGGTATTTCGTTCCGCTGCTCGCTAACAGATCATTCAATTCCTGATCGATACGCCGGTATGTCGGCAGGTATACGATCTTTCGATCAAAATTTCGCTTGATTGCGTTTCCGGCGGTCGCGAGCCGTGTTAGGCATTCCCTAAAAGGTGTCGAGTGGGACAGGTTGTTTCTAAATATTGTCCATTCGCGAAGCGGTATTTCTCTTCTCAGCAAGCTGTCTTTTGAAAATATATCTGTCCCATTTTCAAGTGAAAGCAGTAACTCATTGCCCCATTCTGGGGCCGACATGATCTCTTGTAGCTGGCTTGAAAACCCAAACTGAGAAAATTCTAAGCAGTCCTGCCTCGATGCGGACGCTACGCTTCCGTCTTTAAAAATAACAGT
Organism: Allobosea sp. 10L417; assembly: GCF_056395485.1. NCBI lineage: Bacteria > Pseudomonadati > Pseudomonadota > Alphaproteobacteria > Hyphomicrobiales > Alloboseaceae > Allobosea > Allobosea sp. 10L417. Next base: position 1,055,086 of record NZ_JBFTJP010000001.1, on the reverse strand, counting down.
TACCGAGTCAAAAAAGTTCTTCCTAAGCTTATCCCATTGACAGGCAAGGAAGTGAACAAAGATATTCAGAATAGTGCTTTTTCCAATTCCGTTTGGGCCGATGAATATAGAGATGTCGCTCTTGAAATCGATATCTACATTCTTTGACCCGTGAAGTCCGAATATTGTAAGCCTCGTAAAAGGTAGAGAATCTCCCGCTCTTTCATCGAGTGTTCTAATCGGCATCGTGCAGGTCCCTATGCGGCCGATTCGGGCTACAGCCGCCTCATTTAGCACAAGATGCAGATGTGTTGATGCTGTTGTCTAGTCCAGCTTTTCGTTTTTCAGCCGAATCCATTCGGGGTTTCGATTGTAGTTCTTTAGATTGTCCGAAGCCCAGAGGATGGATTTTTGCCGGTTCCTCCAAAGGCAGTCGAGCGTTTTGCCGCTGCCGAAACTTATCCCCGCCCTCCCATGCCGCACCTATCCTCACTCCACCTCGTCCCCGAGGGGCAGCCATCCGGAGGTATGCCGTTGGCGGGGCGGGGGCGGCGCCTGCGGGTGGGGTTACGACCCACTCCCGGGAGGCTTTGGGGCACCGCCCTGGGGGTACTACGGCCCCTGTGCGAGGAGCTCGCTGGAAGGCTCGGCCGGTGACGGACGGCACGGCAGGACGCGACGACCCGATGAGGGGAACTGGCGTCCGAGCCCGCCGATCCCTAGCAGCCCAGCCGTATAAGCGCGGCCCGGAGTCCGAAATCGCCGATGAGCGGAGCGCCACGGGGCGTGCGGAAGGTGGCTCAATCCTTCCGCGCCGCATCCTGGCTCAACGGAAGCGGCCCGATACCTCGCGCCTCGCGGCGATCCGCTGCCCCTCATTCGAACCCGCCGCGTGGAAGCGCGAGCGGGATAAACCCATGCGTCATTCTAGGGCGGAGCGGAGCGCAGACCCGAGAATCTCGGGCAGGAGAGGCGCCAGAGCCTCCTTCGGGAAGAGATGCTCGGGTCAAGCCCGAGCATGACGCAGAGAGGGCTTTTGGTCGAGGAGAAGGGAAGTCCCGCCCGTTCAATCCCCCGTCATCGTCATCTCGGCATCGACAGCCTTCATCTTCGGGTGAGCGGCGCAGAAGGCCCTGATCTTTTCCGCAACGGCGGCGGAGTATTCGCTCTTCCGATGGGCGCCGGACTTCAGCCAGTCGGCGCAGCTCAGCTCCCGGTCGGTAATCCCGGCAGTGGCCGGGGCGGCCAGAGCGGCGAGGATGAGGAGGCCGGCGAAGGCGCCGAGCAAAACGCGGGAGAGGCGGGGCATGGTCTGGTCCTGAACGGGCAGCCGCATCACAGGCCTGCCTCAAGCGGCGCTCCTGCCTTGCGTCGCGCCCGCTTGCAAATGCGATTGTCGCGGCCCCGATGCGCGGGCGGGGCAGTGCGGCCGCGGGATCGTTGGCCGGAGGGGGAAGGCGGGGCCGGCATTTCGTGATAGGCAGCGGCTCATCCCGCTAGAGCATGTCCGGCGAACAAGGTTCGCCTCCAAAGCTCCAGCCTTTCGCTTTGTCGCCATTCCGGACGCAAAACCGCTTCGCACTTTTGCTGGAATTGCATGGAGGTAACGAGACCATGGCCAAGAAGACCCCCGAACAGCTCGCCCGTGAATTCGAGGGCCGCAAGGCCAAGGGGCTGGCCAAGGGCGGGGCGGCGTTCTGGCCCAACATCCTCGCCAATGCCGTGCTGAAGCTCACCGCGGCACGGGCCGCGATCACGCCGGAGGCGCTGATCGAGATGATCGAGCGCGAAAGCGAGGCGCTGGACGTCTCGGTGAAGGCCGGCGCGACCGAGGCCGTCGCGCGGCTGAAGCAGGCCGTCGCCAAGGGGGCGTGAGGCGCTGCCTAGATCGCCGCGCGTCCTACCGGACGCGAAGTGGCGATCTAACTCTTTGTTCAAGCATCGGATTTGTCCGAAAGGTGGATTCCACTTTTCGGTCCGATGCTCTAGCCCGGCACGCCGGCGATGACGCCCTTGCGCAGCAGGAAGCAGCCATAGGGGCGGGGATCGCCGACCTGCACCACCGCGAAGGCGCGCCGCGCCGCCTCATAGAAGGCGAAGCGCTCGATGCCGGCGAGCGGCGCCGGGCGGCCGAGCGCCGCATCGATCTCGGCCTGCACGGCGCGCTGGACGTCGGGGATCGCTGCGGCATCGCCGACGACTTCCATGCGCCTGACAGGCTCAGGCTCGAAATCGTCGATCGGCAGCACCGAGAGGATGGCGCGGGCGGCGCGTTGCATCGTCAGGCCGGGCAGGCGGATCAGCTTTCCGCTCGTGGTGGCGCTGGCGATGGTCTGGGCCGGGTGGTTCGCGTCGACCAAAGCGAGGTCGTCGCCATGGCCCATGGCGGCGAGCACCCAGAGCAGATCGGCGGAGAGGACGGGATCGAGCGATTTCAGCATGACGGGCGGCGCCCCCTGTCGGTGAGATAGATGCGGGCGGCGTTGCCGCCGAAGAGCGCGGCGCGCTCGGATTCGCTGAGCGCGGCGGTGAGGCGCTCGGCCGCGGCGTGCCATTGGCCATAGGAGGCGGCGAGCGTGGCGACCGGCCAGTCGCTGCCCCAGAGCAGCCGTTGCGGGCCAAAACAGGCGAGAAGGTGTGACACTGCCGGCTCCAGCGTCGCGTCGGTCCAGCCCGGCCCGGCTTCGGTGACGAGGCCGGAGAGCTTGCAGGCGGTATTCGGCCGGGCTGCGAGCGCGGCGATGCCGTCGCGCCAGTCGGAGAGGTCGGCGCCGGCGAGATCGGGCTTGGCGCCGTGGTCGACGATGACGGGGAGCTCCGTCTCGCGGTCGAGCAGCGCGAGCAACGCCGGGATCTGCGGCGGCTTCACCAGGGCGTCGAAGACGAGGCCCTGCGCCTTCATCGCCGCGAAGGCGGGGGCGAGGTCGGGACGAGCGAGCCAGTGCGGATCGGGGATATCCTGCACCATCGGGCGCAGACCGACCAGCAGCGGGTCGGCGGCGAGCGAGGCGATGCGGGTGGGGGCATCGGGCGCTTCGAAATCGGCCCAGCCCACTACCCCGGCGACGAAGGGAGTGGCGGCGGCGAGATCGAGCAGGAAGCGCGTCTCGGCCTCGGTCGGCGCCGCCTGGACGAGGATGGTGGACGTGATGCCGTGTTCGGCGAGATGCGGGGCGAGGTCGGCAGGCCCGAAGTCGCGATAGAGGGGCTTGAGCGCGGGCGTCAGCCAGCCATAATCGCCACGGGCGAGCCGCCAGAAATGCTGGTGCGAATCGATGCGGGGCGGGCTCTTCACGGGCGGCTCTCGCGGGCGGGTTCGGCACCGGGGTGGCCCGGCGTGGTGCTACTATGTGCACGCCAACATGTTAGCTTGCAACCGGCTCGAAAGCGGATTAGCGTCCAGCCGGATCGCGGGTGGCGGAAGCGCCGCTTCAGGACATCCCGCGCGAAGGCAAGCCCGCAAAGGGCGGCATTTATAGTCCGTGGGAGGACGCCGATGACCGACAGCATTCTCAAGCCGACCCGACGCGTCCTTCTGAGCGGTGCCGCTGCCGCGCTCGCCTCGCCGCTCGTGCTGCGGAAGGCGCAGGCGCAAGGAGCGTTCGACTGGAAGAAGTTCTCGGGACAGTCGATCGACGTGCTGCTGGTCAAGAACCCGCGCTCCGAGCTGATGCAGGCGGCGGAGAAGGAGTTCACCGAGCTCACCGGCATCAAGGTCTCGTCCGAGCAGGTGCCGGAGCAGCAGCAGCGCCAGAAGGCGGTGATCGAATTCGCCTCGGGCAAGCCGAGCTTCGACGTCAGCGGCATCTCGCTGCACGTCCAGAAGCGGATGGCGGCCAAGGGCAAGTGGTTCGAGAACCTCGAGCCCTACATCAAGAACGCCGCGCTGACCGCGCCGGATTTCGACTTTGCCGATTTCGGCGCCGGCCCGGTCGCCTATGCGCGGCAGGCGGACGGGGCGCTCGATACGCTCCCGTTCTTCGTCGACTACTGGATGATCTACTACAACAAGGAGCTCTTCGACGCGAAGAGCGTCGCCTATCCGAAGACGATGGACGAGATGTTCACGGCGGCGCAGAAGCTGCATGACCCGGCGAAGGGCGTTGCCGGCTTCGTCTCGCGCGGCCTGAAGAACGCCAACATCCCGGTCTGGACCTCGCTGATGCTCGGTCAGGGCATGGAGACGGTCTCGCCGGAGGGCAAGCTGCTCACCGACACGCCCGAGGCGATCTGGGCGGCCGAGCTCTACAAGAAGCTCAACAAGGAGACCGGCCCGGTCGGGCAGGTCGGCTTCAACTGGAACGAGTGCCAGACCACCTTCATGCAGGGCCGCGCCGCGATGTGGCTCGACGGCATCGGGTTCGCCACGCCGCTGGAGGATCCGTCGAAATCCCGCATCGTCGGCAAGGTCGGCTATGGCGTGACGCCGCCGGGGCCGAAGGCGCATTATGCCGGCATGTTCGCCGACGGCATGGGCATCTCGCGCGGCTCCTCCAAGAAGGAGGCGGCCTGGCTCTACCTCCAGTACATGACCAACAAGAAGAACCAGATCGCCATGCTCAAGGCCGGCGCCGGTGCGCCCGGTCGCTCCTCGGCCTATCTCGACACCGAGACGATCCAGCAGTCGAAATTCGGCAAGCAGTATTTCGAATGCCTGCTGGCCTCGGCCAAGATCGCGCGGGCCGGTCTGCCGCAGATCGTGCCGGTGACGGAGTTCCGCGACGTCTTCGGCGTGGCGCTGACCAATGCGATCGGCGGGGCGGATGTTGCGGCCGAGCTCAAGAAGGCGACCGAGACCTTCGCGCCGGTGCTCGCCAAGAGCGAGCAGGCCTGAGGAAGACAAGCGTCATGGCCGGGCTTGACCCGGCCATCTCGTGACAAATGCGCACTCTCGAAGAGATGCTCGGGTCGAGCCCGAGCATGACGGTTTCAGACGCATGACCAGCACGTCCCTGCCAGCAAGTCTCGCCAGTGCCGCGCCGCCCGCCGCCGCGGAATCTCACGATTTCACGCCGCGCTATTGGCTGTTCTCGCTGCCGGCGGTGCTGGTGATTGCGGCTGTCATCGTCTTCCCCTGGCTGTTCACGCTCTTCATGTCCGGCCAGGACTGGAAGATCGGCGGCGGGGTCGAGTTCGTCGGCTTGGGCAACTTCGCCGAGCTGGCGAAAGATGCGCGCTTCATCGAGTCGATGGGACATACCCTCTACTTCACGGTGCTGGCGGTGGTGCTGCCGATCGTGTTCGGCACCGCGGCGGCGCTGGTCTTCCACCGCGAATTCCCGTTCCGCGGGCTGCTGCGCACCATCTTCGTCATGCCGATGATGGCGACGCCGGTGGCGGTCGCGCTGGTCTGGACGATGATGTTCCATCCGCAGCTCGGCGTGCTCAATTACCTGCTCTCGCTCGTCGGCATCGGCCCCTCGGGCTGGGTCTACGATCCGGCGACGGTGATCCCGACGCTGGTCATGGTCGAGGTCTGGCACTGGACGCCGCTGGTGATGCTGATCGTGCTCGGCGGCCTCGCCGGGCTGCCGCGCGAGCCTTATGAATCCGCGCTGATCGACGGCGCCAATGACTGGCACATGTTCCGCCACATCACGCTGCCGCTGGTCTGGCCCTTCATCATGGTGGCGATCGTGATCCGCACCATCGACGCGCTGAAGGCCTTCGACACCATCTTCGTGATCACGCAGGGCGGGCCCGGCACGGCGTCGGAAACGCTGAACATCTTCCTCTATCTGCAGGCCTTCCAGTTCTACAAGATCGGCTACGCCTCGGCCGTCGTGGTGATCTTCTTCATCATCATCATCATGCTTTCGCTGCTGCTGCTCTATGCACGGCAGAAGTCGAAGTGGAACGCGTGATGAACCGCTTCGCCAAAAAGTTCGGCTTCTGGGCCTCGGTCTTCGTGCTGGTCTCGCCGGCTGTTCTGGTCTTCCTCTGGATGATCTCGCTGTCGCTGAAGAACGAGCTCGACAACACTGCCTTCCCGCCGATCTTCATCCCGAACCCGCCGACGCTGAAGAACTATGTCGACGTCTTCGCGCAGAACAATTTCGGGCTCTATCTCTGGAACTCGATCCTGGTGACAGGCGGGGCGGTTCTGCTCGGGCTCCTCGTCGGCGTGCCCGCCGGCTACGGCATCGCGCGGGGCAAGGCGCATAAATTTGCGATCCTGATCCTGGTCGCGCGTATGACGCCGGCGCTGTCCTATCTCATCCCGCTCTTCCTGCTGTTTCAGATCACAGGATTGGTGGGCTCCATCACTGCGCTGGTCATCACCCATCTCGTGATCACCATCCCGATCATCGTCTGGATCATGATCGGGTATTTCGAGAACGTGCCGATGGAGCTGGAGGATGCCTCGCGCATCGACGGCGCCACGACGTGGCAGGCCTTCCGCCATGTCGCACTGCCGCTGGCGAAGCCGGGTATCGTCGTCGGCGGCATCCTCGCCTTCATCTTCTCCTGGAACAATTTCATCTTCTCGGTCGTGCTCGGTGGCAAGGCGAGCCGGACGCTGCCCTCGGCCGTCTACAACTCGCTGACCTTCGAGCAGATCTCCTGGGGACCGCTGGCGGCGGCGGCGCTGCTGGTGACGCTGCCGGTGCTGCTGGTCACCGTGATCGCACAGCGCCAGATCGTCGCCGGGCTCTCGGCCGGAGGCCTCAAGGACGGCTAGATCGCCGCGCGTCATATCGGACGCGAAATGGCGACCGAGCTCATTGTTTGAGCATCGAGCCTCTCCGGAAAGTGGATTCCACTTTTCGGTCCGATGCTCCAGCAAAACCAATGCGGGGCGCTTGCGGGCGCTTCTGTCTTCATACTAACATGTCAGTCAACGTTCAGCCCTGAAAGCTCCCTCACATGGCCACCGACAAGACCCGCTTCGGCCTTTCCTGCGCGATCACGACCCCGATGCGGGAGGGCGGCAGCGTCGACCTGCCGCGCCTCACCCATCACGCCCGTCACGTTCTGGCTGCAGGCTGCGACTCGGTCACGCTGTTCGGCACGACAGGCGAGGGGGCGGCGCTCGGGCTGCCGGCACGGACGGCAATGATGGGCGCGCTGATCGGGGCGGGGATCGATCCTGCCAAGCAGATCTATGCCGGCATCGCGGCTGCCTCGCTGCATGAGGCGGTCGAGCAGGCGCAGCTGGCGCTCGATGCCGGAGCAAAGGGCCTGCTCGTCGCGCCGCCCTTCTACTTCAAGGGCGTCAGCGATGACGGGCTCTATGTCTGGTTCTCGCAGTTCTTCGAGAAGCTGGGGCCTTCGGCGCGCAATGTCGTGCTCTATCATATCCCGTCGGTGACGGCCGTCGATATCAGCGTCGGGCTGGTGCAGCGGCTGAAGACGGCGTTCCCCGGCCTCGTCATCGGCGTGAAGGATTCGTCCGGCAGCTATGCCAACACCGAAGCGCTGCTGAAGGCGCATGGCGAACTCGCCATCCTGGTCGGAGACGAGCGCCAGCTCGCCAAGGCGGTGCGCAACGGCGCTGAGGGTTCGATCTGCGGCGTCGCCAATCTGGTGCCGGAGCTGCTCCGCCCGATGGTCTATGAGGGCAAGGACAGTCCGGTGGTGAATGCGCTGGTCGACGAGATCTGCTCCTATCCGGTGCTGGCGGCGGTGAAGGCGCTCACCGGCCATATCCATGGCGATCCGGGCTATGGCGCGATGCGTCCGCCGCTGGAAGCGCTGGACGAAGCGACCCGCAAGCGGCTCTTTGCGGCCTTCGATTCGATCAAGCAGGCAAAGGCTGCCTGACGGGGATGCCGGAAGGAGGGATCGTGAGCGAGCCGGAGCATGAACCGCGCGAGGGCGAACCGCTAAAGCTGAGGGAGCGCGCCTATGCCTCCTTCACCGAGCGATTGCTGGCGCGCGAGATCAAGCCCGGCCAGTTCGTGACCCAGCGCGAGCTCGTCGCGATGACGGGCTTTCCGCTCGGCGCCATCCGCGAGCTCGTGCCGCGGCTGGAGGCGGAGGGCCTGATCAAGACCGTGCCGCAGCGCGGCATGCAGGTCGCCCATGTCGATCTCAACCTGATCCGCAATGCCTTCCAGTTCCGGCTCTTCCTGGAGAAGGAGGCGACGGCGCTCTATACGCAGAACGCGACGGACGCGGAGATCGCCGAGCAGCGCGCCCGCCACGAGGCGATCATCGCCCGGGCCGAGGCCGGCGGCGACGAGCGCCTGATCGAGGACGCCGAGGACGTCGACCGGCTGATGCACGAAGCCATCATCGACCATCTCGACAACGACATCGTCAGTCAGGCCTTCCGCGTAACCTGGCTGAAGATCAGGCTGATCCGGCAATACGAGACGCGCATCGAGAACCACATCCTCGTGCCGGTGATGCAGGACCATCTCAAGATCATCGCTGCGATCGAGAGCCGCGACCCGGAACGCGCCGCGGACGAAATGAGCATCCATATCGGCAACGCCCGCGCGAGGGCCATGCAGTACTGACACCACCAATCATCACGAGCCGGAAGAACCGGCCGCTTCCCGGAGGGAACAGGCGATGAAGAAGCAGACGAGGCGCGAATTCATGGCCGCTGCGGCGGCGGGGACGGCTGCGATCGCGGCGCCCAACATCCTGAGAGCGCAGGCGCTGGTGCTGCGTTGGGCCGACGGCCAGCCCGCGAGCCATCCCTCGCCGCAGAGCGCGGTTAAGGCGGCGGCCGAAATCAAGGAGAAGACCGGCGGACGCGTCGACGTCCAGTCCTTCCCGAACGGGCAGCTCGGCTCCTCCCGTGACATGGTCGAATCCGTTGCGAGCGGTGCCCTGACCATGGTGACGGAAGGCGCAGCGCAGCTCGGCCAGTTCGTGCCGCAGCTCTCGATCATCGAGGCGCCCTATATCTGGAAAGATGCGGCGCATATGACGCGGGTGCTGAAATCGCCGCTGATCGACGAGCTCAACAAGGCGCTGATCGAGAAGCGCGGCATGCGGATGATCGGTGTCAACTATTACGGCGTCCGCCATCTCACCAGCGGCAAGAAGCCGATCAACTCGGTCGAGGACATGAAGGGCTTCAAGCTGCGCGTGCCGGAGGTCGACACCTTCCGCGCCATGGCGGAAGCCTGGGGCGCGCGGCCGACGCCGCTGAATTTCTCCGAGCTTTATCTCGCGCTCTCCCAAGGGGCGGTCGACGGTCAGGAAAACCCGCTGCCGACCATCGCCTCGGCCAAGCTGGCGGAGGTGCAGAAATACCTTGTGCTGACCGCGCATATCATCACGCCGCGGCTGGTGATCGTGAACGAGGGCGCCTGGCAGAAGATCCCGCAAGCCGATCGCGACATCGTCGTGGCAGCCGTCGACAAGGCCGCAATCTGGCAGGACAACGAGATCCTGGAGCAGGAAAAGGGCCTGGCCGACAGCATGGCCAAGGGCGGCATGACGGTGACGAAGCCCGACAACGAGGCCTTCCGCAAGCCGGTCCTGGCGAGCGTGCCGGCAAAATTCGAGAGCAAATGGGGCAAGGGCCTCTGGGATCGAATCCAGGGGCTGTGAGGGTGTCTGTTCCCTGCATTCCCACGCTGTCATTCCGGGGCGCAGCGTAGCAGCGAGCCCGGCAACCATGAACACCGGTTTCGATCGGTTGAGCGCGGCATTCGTCCGCTTCATCCGGCGATCATTGTGTTCATGGGTTCCGGGCTCAGGCCTTCGGCCTGCCCCGGAATGACGGTTGCGATGTCAGGTCCAAGATAGCGAAAGCATCCGCATGACGATCTTGCCCAGGGTATTCGACCGGGCGATGGAGGTGATCGCTGCGATCCTCCTCGTCGCACTGCTGATCGCGGTGACGCTCGGCATCGTCACGCGGGCGCTCGGCGAGCCGCTGATCTGGACCGACGAGGTCTCGCGCTTCCTGATGCTTTGGGTCGCGGTGACCGGGTGGATTCTGGCCAGCCGGCGCCGCGCGCATATCCGCATCCGCTTCTTCCACGACATGCTGCCCGCGCGCGGATGGCGCTCGGCCGAGGCGATCATGCAACTCGCCATGATCGTCTTCGGCCTGCTGATCGCCTGGTACGGCGTGCATCTGGTCGAGGCCAACCACGATCTAGAGGCGACGACCGTGCCGCTGTCGATGGGGCTGCTCTACGCGCCGATGGTGCTGGCCGGGATCGTGACGGCGCTGCAGGGGTTCAGCGAATTCGTCGGCAGCCTGCTGAATTGGCGGATCTCGCCTTACGAGCCGGTGGCGGCAACGCTGCAGGAGCCGGCGGAATGAGCGCGCTGATCTTCAAGATCACGGCCGTCTGGCTGCTCTCGATCCTCGCCGGCTTTCCGCTCTTCGCCTCGATGGGGCTCGCCGCCTTCGCCTTCGTGCTGATCGGCGATCTCTCGGCCTCGATCGTGCCGCAGAAGATGGCGCAGGCGATGAATTCCTTCCCGATCGTGGCGGCGCCGCTCTTCATCCTGATGGGCAACATCCTCGCCGCGGCGCGCATCACCGACCGTATCGTCGCCTTCGCGACCTCGGTGATCGGCTGGCTGCGCGGCGGCTATGCCCATGCCTCGATCCTGACCAGCATGATCTTCGCCGGCATGGTCGGCTCGGCGGTGGCCGATGCGGCGGGCTCGGGCGCGATCGAGATCCGGGCGATGCGCAAGGCCGGCTATCGGCCGGAGACGGCGGCGGCGATCACGGCCGCCGCCGCGACGATCGGCCCGATCATCCCTCCCTCGCTGCCGATGGTGATCTATGGCGTGACGGCCGATGTCTCGATCGGGCGCCTCTTCATCGGCGGCGTCGTTCCCGGCGTGCTGATGGGGCTGTCGCTGATGGTGATGGTCGCGATGATCGCCGGGCGGCAGGGCTTCCGGAAGGAGAAGTTCGCGGGCTTCCGCGAGATCGGCCGAACCTTCGTCAGCGGCTTCTTCGCGCTGATGACGCCGCCGCTGATCCTGGGCGGCATGTTCTCCGGCATCTTCACGCCGACGGAGGCGGCCGCGGTCGCCTGTCTCTATGCGCTCTTCCTCGGATTCTTCGTCTACCGCACGTTGGAGGTGAAGCAGCTCTGGCCGATCCTGATCGACACGGTCGAGACCATGGGGCTCGTCGCCGTGCTGGTGATGGCGGCCGGCGCGCTGGGCTGGTGCATGTCGATCTCGCGCGTGCCGCAGACGCTGACGCCGATGATCGTCGAGACGATCCGGCACCCGCTCGTCTTCCTGCTCGTCTGCAATCTCATCCTGCTCGTCGTCGGTTGCTTCATGGAGGCGCTGGCTGCGATGCTGATCCTGATCCCGATCCTGGTGCCGGCGGCGAACAGCTTCGGCATCGATCCGGTGCAGTTCGGCATCATCATGATCCTGAACCTGATCCTGGGCACGATTCATCCGCCGATCGGCGTGGTGCTCTTCGTGGTGACGCGCATCGCCAACGTCTCGTTCGAGACGATGTCGAAGGCGATCCTGCCCTGGCTGGTGCCGCTGCTGGTCGTGCTCGCCGCGATCACGCTGTGGCCGCCGCTGACGACCTGGCTGCCGAACCACATGATGGGGCCGTGAGGGAAGTCGCGATCGTTCCGTCGTCCCTCGTCACGAGGGGGCCCGAAGGGCCGTCTCGAAGGCTGGTCCAGATGGATCGGGAGCCTCGCGAAGCATCCTTCGAGACACGCCCTGCGAAGCGCGCCTCGGGATGAGGGCTGAGAGGAAGAGCTCGGAAGCCTTCAGCTCTCCGGCTCGCCGCCATGGTCGAGATAACGCGCGACGGGGATGACGATCTCCTCGTCCAGCTTGCCGATCGCGGCTTCGTCCTTATCCGCATAGGGGATCGCCTTCAGCACATAGCGGATGGCGTTGAGCCTTGCGCGCAGCTTGTCGTTGCTGCGCACGACATGCCAGGGCGCAGCGTCGGTCGAGGTCCGGCCGAGCATCTCGTCGAAGGCACGGGAATAGTCGTCGAAGCGCGGGATGGCCTCGAAGTCGATCGGCGAAAGCTTCCAGCGCTTGAGCGGATCGTGCCAGCGCGCATGCAGCCGCGTCATCTGCATCTCGCGGCCGATGGTCAGGAAGAGCTTGATGAGGCGGATGCCGTCCCGCGCCAGCATGCCCTCGAAGACGGGGGCCTCGTGCAGAAAGCTCTCGGTTTCCGCGGGTTTGCAGAAGCCCATGACATGCTCGACACCGGCCCGGTTGTACCAGGAGCGGTCGAAGAAGACGAGCTCGCCGGATGTCGGCATCTCGCTGGCATAGCGCTGGAAATACCACTGGCCCTTCTCGGTGTCGGAGGGCTTCGGCAGCGCGACGGTGCGCGCCTGGCGTGGATTGAGATGCTGGGTGAAGCGGCCGATCGTGCCGCCCTTGCCGGCGCCGTCGCGGCCCTCGAAAACGATGACGATGCGCTCGCCCTGCCTGGAGGCCCAGCGCGTCAGCTTCTGCAGCTCGATCTGAAGCGGCTCGAGCTCACGATTGTAGCGCTTGCGCTTCATGCGCTTGCCGTATGGGTAGTCCCCGCTGTGATAGGCGGCGTCGATGATGGCTTCCGGCAGCGTGTCGGCCTCGATGTCGAAGCCCCCGGGTTTGGAGGCGGCCTTCGCCGGTTTGCCGTTCTTGCCGGCAGGCGGCGCGATCGACCCGTTGGGGTTTGAACCTGAGAATTTCTTTGCCATCGCGGCCTCCCCTTCAGGCGAAGCGTAGCCGGCTGATGCGTGGAAGGGAATTGACGCCTCTTCTCGTTCCGCTCAGGAAGGGTTGGCCGGCGGAACCGGCCGGCTCCGAGCGCTCCATGGTCGACATTGCCACTACCTCTCCCGCGACGATGCGGTCCATGATCGAGGCGCTCGGCGCCCCCGTCGTACTGCTTGACGAACAGGGCATCGCCCAGGCCCTCAGCCCTGCGATGCACGCGCTCGTTCCGGGGCTCGAGGTCGGAAAGTTCCTGGCGCTGGTGCTGCGCGACCCCGATCTCAACGATGCGATCGAGCAAGTTGCGCATAAGGGCGGACGCGACACCGTCGAGCTGGTCGAACGTGTGCCGTTCGAGCGCGCCTTCCGCATCCATGTCGCGGCGCTGGGCGGCGGGCGGCGCCGGCCGACGCTGCTCACTTTCCAGGACCTCAGCGAGCAGAGGGTGATCGAGCGCATGCGCGTCGATTTCGTCGCCAATGCCAGCCATGAGCTGCGCACGCCGCTCGCTTCTCTGCTCGGCTTCGTCGAGACGCTGCAGGGGCCGGCGCGCAACGACGAGCGGGCGCGCGAGCGCTTTCTCGGCATCATGCGCGAGCAGGGGCTGCGCATGGCGCGCCTCGTCGACGATCTCCTCTCGCTCTCGCGCATCGAGCAGCGCGCGCATGTGGCGCCGGACACACCGGTCGATCTCGCTGGGATCGCGCGCGAAATCGTCGACTCGCTGACATTGATGGGGCGCGAGCGCGAGGTCACGCTGACGCTCACCACGCCGCGCGAGCCGCTGCTGGTCCCCGGCGACCGCGACGAATTGCTGCGGCTGATGGAGAACCTCGTCGAGAACGCCATCAAATATGGCAAGCAGGGCGGCGAGGTGAAGATTGCCGTCGAGGCCGGCGAGGACGAAGCCGGCTTCTATGTTCGTGACGACGGGCCGGGGATTGCGCCGGAGCATCTGCCGCGCCTGACGGAGCGCTTCTACCGCGTCGACACCGCCGCGAGCCGGGAAGCGGGCGGCACGGGCCTGGGGCTGGCGATCGTCAAGCACATCGTCCTGCGTCATCGCGGCAGGCTGACGATCGAAAGCAAGCCGGGCGAGGGGGCGACCTTCAAGGCGATCCTGCCGCGCTTCGAGGCCCGGCGTTGAGGCGGCTGAAACGCCGCCTCAACGCTTTGTGACAGTTTTCATGACGTCATGTCATCCGGCCGTCATATAGGAAGTGTTCTGACAGGGGCGCTGTAAACAGCGACCTAGAGAGGACATCTCCATGCGCAAGATTCTCGTTCTGGCGGCCGTGGCCGCCGGGATTGCCGGTTCCGCCCAGGCTGCCGACATCACCGGCGCCGGCGCGACCTTCCCCTTCCCGATCTATTCGAAGTGGGCCGAGGCCTACAAGAAGGACACCGGCACGGGCCTCAACTACCAGTCGATCGGCTCGGGCGGCGGTATCCGCCAGATCAAGGCCAAGACCGTCGCTTTCGGCGCGACCGACGCCCCGCTCAAGGGCGAGGACCTGACCAAGGACGGCCTGATCCAGTTCCCGACCGTGATGGGCGGCGTCGTGCCGGCCGTGAACATCGCCGGCGTCGAGCCGGGCAAGCTCAAGCTCTCGGGCGAGATCATTGCGCAGATCTATCTGGGCGACATCAAGAAGTGGAACGACCCGACGATCGTCGCGCTCAACGCCGGCGTCACCCTGCCGGATGCCAACATCAACCCGGTCTACCGTTCGGACGGCTCGGGCACGACCTTCGTCTTCACCGACTACCTCTCCAAGGTTTCGGCTGACTGGAAAGCCAAGATCGGCGCCAACCAGTCGGTCCAGTGGCCGGTCGGTATCGGCGGCAAGGGCAATGAGGGCGTCTCCGCCTCGGTCAAGCAGGTCGCCAACTCGATCGGCTATGTCGAATACGCCTATGCCAAGCAGAACAAGCTTGCCCACGCCCTGGTGAAGAACGCCGACGGCAACTTCCCGGCTCCCGAGGAGAAGGCCTTCCAGGCTGCCGCCGCCAACGCCAACTGGCAGGAGCAGCCGGGCTTCGGCATCTCGCTCAACAACCAGAAGGGCGCGGATGCCTGGCCGATCACTTCGGCGACGTTCATCCTGGTCCATGCCAAGCCGGAGAAGCCGGAAGAGGTACAGGCCGCGATGAAGTTCTTCGACTGGGCCTACAAGAACGGCGACAAGCTGGCGAGCGAGCTCGACTACGTCGCCCTGCCGTCGAATGTGAAGGATCAGGTCCGCAGCGCCTGGAAGGGCGTGACCGACACCGCCGGCAAGCCGATCTTCTGATCGCTGCCAACTGACAAGGCGAGGCGGGCCAGTCCCGCCTTGCCGCTCTCTTCAAGCCCTCATCCTGAGGGGCGGCCCCAGCTGGCTCTCCCGCAGGATGCTCCTCAGGATGAGGGCTGGGATTGATCGGGACGGGCGACCGGCCATGGCAATCCCGGCAACGAGACCGGAGCCCCCGCGGATGACCGCAGCAACCGATATGACGAACGTTCCCGGCGCGAGGCCGGTCGTCCGCAAGGCGCCGAAGGCGGGGTTCGACCTCTTCTTCCGCAATGCGAGCTTCGCCGCGGCGCTGCTCGTGCTGGTGCTGCTCGCCGGTATCATGATCTCGATGATCATCGGCGGCTGGCCGGCCTTCCGCGAGTTCGGCCTCGGCTTCATCACCTCCAGCGTCTGGGATACGCAGAACGAGCAGTACGGCGCCTGGCCGGCGATCGTCGGCACGCTTTCGACCGCGCTGATCGCCCTCGTCATCGGCGTGCCGCTCTCGCTCGGCATCGCGGTCTACCTGACCCAGCTCGCGCCGGGCTGGTTCAAGAAGCCGGTCGCCACCGCGATCGAGCTGCTCGCTGCCGTGCCCTCGATCATCTACGGCATGTGGGGCCTGTTCGTCTTCGTGCCGCTCTTCGCAGCCTATGTGCAGATCCCGCTCTCGAACCTCGTCGAGGGCATTCCGATCGTCGGCACCGTCCTCTACTCCCGCTCCCCCTCGGGCCTCGGCATCTTCACGGCCGGCATCATCCTGGCCTTCATGATCGTGCCCTTCATCGCCTCGATCACCCGCGACATGCTGGAGCAGATCCCCTCCGTGCTGCGCGAGAGCGCCTATGGCATCGGCGCCACGACCTGGGAGGTCGTGCGCCATGTGCTGGTGCCGCAGGCCGGCGTCTCGATCATCGGCGCGATCATGCTCGGCCTCGGCCGCGCCCTCGGCGAGACGATGGCCGTCACCTTCGTCGTCGGCAACGCCAACCGCCTGTCGGCCTCGATCCTCGATCCCGGCTCGACCATCGCCTCGCGCATCGCCAACGAGTTCAACGAGGCGATGGGCCTGCAGCTCAACTCGCTGATCGCGCTGGGCTGCATCCTGTTCTTCGTCACCTTCGTCGTCCTCGTCATCGCGCGGCTCCTGGTCGCCCGGGTGAAGCGCTACTGAGGTCCTGAGAGATGAGCATGACGACCGCCTCCACGCCGCGCGAACTGCCCCACACCCCCTGGGGGCGCGTGCGCCAGTCCCGCCGCACAGCCGACCGGCTGATGAAGATCATCGCCACGGGCTTCACCTTCTGCGCCATCTTCGTGCTGTTCTGGATTCTCGGCATGCTGCTGGTGAAGGGCATCGGCGGGCTCTCGCTCGCGACCTTCACCGAAGTTACGCCGGGCCCCGGCTCGCAGGGCGGCGGCCTCGCCAACGCCATCGTCGGCTCGGTGGTGCTGACCTTTCTCGGGATCGCGGTCGCGACCCCGGTCGGCGTGCTCGCCGGCACCTGGCTTGCCGAATACGGCAAGGGCTCGAAGCTCGCGAACCTGATCCGCTTCATCAACGACATCCTGCTGTCGGCACCGTCGATCCTGATCGGTCTGTTCGTCTACGTGATCCTGGTCGAGCCCTTCCGCGGCTATTCCGGCTGGGCCGGCGGCGTCGCGCTCGGCATCATCGCGATCCCGGTCATCGTGCGCACCACCGAGGACATGCTGAACCTCGTGCCCGGCCCGCTGCGCGAAGCCGGCTCGGCCCTCGGCGCCCCGCCGTCGGTCGTCATCACCTCGGTGACCTGGCGCGCCGCCAAGGCCGGGATGGTGACCGGTATCCTGCTGGCTCTCGCCCGTATCGCCGGCGAGACCGCGCCGCTGATCTTCACCGCGCTGAACAACAATTTCTGGTTCTCGCCGACCCTGGTCGGCGGCGTCTCGAACCTGCCCGTCACCATCTACCAGTTCGCCTCCGCTCCCTATGAGAACTGGCAGCAACTGGCCTGGGCGGGATCGCTGATCATCACGGTCTCGATCCTGCTGCTCTCGATCATTGCCCGCCGCTTTGTCGCCGGCGGCAAATAAGACTTGAATCCAACCCGGTCGCGTCCGACCTTGAGGACCATGTCGATGCTTTCGACCCTTGAACTCTCCCCGCAGACGCTCGATGCCGAGGCGCCCGTCCGGATCGCGGTGAAGAACCTCGATTTCTACTACGGCGAGCACAAGGCGCTGAAGAACATCAATCTCGATTTCCGCGACCGGCACGTCACCGCGCTGATCGGCCCGTCGGGCTGCGGCAAGTCGACCCTGCTGCGCATCTTCAACCGGATCTACTCGCTCTATCCGGAGCAGAAGGCCACCGGCGAGATCATGCTCGACGGGCGCAACATCATCTCGAACGATGTCGATGTGAACGAGCTGCGCTCGCGCGTCGGCATGGTGTTCCAGAAGCCGACGCCCTTCCCGATGTCGATCTACGACAACGTCGCCTTCGGTATCCGCCTCTACGAGAAGCCGCCGAAGTCCGAGCTCGACGACCGCGTCGAGGGCGCGCTGCGCCGTGCCGCGCTCTGGGACGAGGTCAAGGACAAGCTGAAGAGCTCCGGCATGGGTCTCTCCGGCGGCCAGCAGCAGCGCCTGTGCATCGCGCGAACCATCGCCCAGAAGCCTGAAGTGATCCTGTTCGACGAGCCGACCTCGGCGCTCGACCCGATCTCGACCGGCAAGATCGAGGATCTGCTGGAGCAGCTGAAGAGCGACTTCACCATCGCCATCGTCACGCACAACATGCAGCAGGCGGCCCGCATCTCGCAGTATACCGCCTTCATGTATCTGGGCGAGGTCGTCGAATTCGCGCCGACCAATACCATCTTCATGAACCCTGCCAAGAAGCAGACGCAGGACTACGTCACCGGCCGGTTCGGCTGAAGACCGGTTTCAAACCAGCAGCCCTCATCCTGAGGAGCCGCGCGAGCGGCGTCTCGAAGGATGGTCCAGGAGGCTCCGGAACCAACCGGAGCATCCTTCGAGACGCAAGCTTCGCTTGCTCCTCAGGATGAGGGCTGAGGGTTGAGCATGCCGACCTGAAAACGACGACGCTGCATCGGCGCTAATGATCTAGAGGACACGCCGCCCATGACCGACCACATCGTCCGCTCCTACGATACCGATCTCGAAGGCATCCGCCGCAGCCTCGCCGAAATGGGCGGCATGGCCGAGCGCATGCTGGGCGATTCGACCGTGGCGCTGGTGCGCCGCGACACCGGCCTTGCCCAGAAGATCATCACGGCCGACCAGCGCCTCGACAACCTCCAGCGGGACGTCGAGGAAAAGGCGGTACTGACCATCGCCCGGCGCCAGCCGCTCGCCAACGACCTGCGCGAGCTGATTTCGGCGATCCGCATCGCCGCCGACATCGAGCGCGTCGGCGATCTCGCCAAGAACATCGCCAAGCGCGCCGTCGCCATCGCCGGCCAGTTCCAGCCGCCGCACCGCGCCGTGGTCGGGCTCGAGCACATCAGCCGCCTGGTGCAGGCGCAGCTCAAGGACGTTCTCGACGCCTACGCCGCCGGCAACGAGCAGAAGGCGCTCGACGTCTGGCGCCGCGACGACGAGATCGATGCGCTCTACACCTCGCTGTTCCGCGAGCTCCTGACCTATATGATGGAGGATCCGCGCAACATCACCTTCTGCACGCATCTCCTGTTCTGCGCGAAGAACATCGAGCGCATCGGCGACCACACCACCAACATTGCCGAGACGATCCACTATCTCATCACCGGCGACTCGCTCGACGTGAACCGGCCGAAGCTCGACACGACCAATATCGAGGTCGAGGCGATCACCGGGAACTGAAGCAGATCATCATGGCCGCACGCATCCTGATCGTCGAGGACGAGGAGCCGCTAACCCTGCTGCTGCGCTACAATCTCGAGGCCGAGGGCTTCGAGGTCGACAGCGTCGCGCGCGGGGATGACGCCGAACTGCATCTGCGCGACCACACGCCTGATCTCGTGCTGCTCGACTGGATGCTGCCGGGCCTTTCTGGCATCGAACTCTGCCGCCGCTTGCGCTCGCGGCGCGACACCGAACGCGTGCCGATCATCATGCTGACGGCGCGTGGCGAGGAGACCGAACGCGTGCGCGGGCTCGCGACTGGCGCGGACGATTATGTGGTGAAGCCCTTTTCGTTGCCGGAGCTGATCGCGCGCATACAGGCGCTGCTGCGCCGCGCCAAGCCGGGCCATGTCGCGGGGCTGCTCGCCGCCGGCGACCTCGAACTCGATCGCACGACCCGGCGCGTCCGCCGTGCCGGCAGCGAGCTGCATCTCGGCCCGACCGAGTTCCGGCTGCTCGAGTTCTTGATGCAGGCGCCCGGCCGCGTCTATTCGCGCGCCCAGCTTCTCGACGCCGTCTGGGGCCGCGACGTCTATATCGATGAGCGCACCGTCGACGTTCATGTGGGCCGGCTGCGCAAGGCGATCACGCCGGCCAATACCAAGGATCCGCTGCGGACAGTCCGCGGCGCCGGTTACGCCTTCGACGAAACCTTTGCGCGCAGCTGAGCGGCGCTGCAGCTCTGCTCCTCATCGCAACTTGCCGTGAACCTTGCCCGGCCGCTCGCGTTGATCTTGAAGATCGACGCGAGCCAGAGGAGGTCGCCGTGAGCAAGATGCCGCCCATCCCGCCGGCCAATCGAAGCGACAAGGGTCCGGGCGAGCCAGATCATGCCGAGCGCGATCTGCGCAGCGCCAGAGGTGGCGAGCGCCGACCAAGCCAGCCTGATCAGCAGGGCCAGCAGGGCAATACACGCATCAACACGACCCATCAGGGTCTGCAACAGGATCGTTGAGGAGGTTGCCGAACGTCGACCTCGACCAAGGCGCCGCAGAGCATCCGGCACGGCGGCCCCGGCTCATCGCATGAGAACGCGAAGAAGCCGCCGGACATCCGCTTGCCGATGACAACCGGCGGCACGCTCGCGTTTCGGGTGGCGGCGGCGAACGCGACAGCCACCTCTCGCATGATCCGGCGCGCAAGGGAGGCAGGGCGCGATGAGAACCGGCCTTCAGGTCGATCCCCTGAAGGGCGACGGCAGGCGCTTCAGCCCTCTCGGTGGAAGAGGCGGCGCAAGCTGTGCTTGGCCGCTTCCAGAGTTCTGCGGCGCTCGGCCGGCAGTTTCCGGCCGGCGCGGTTGATGTAGAAGGTGAGCATCGACATCGCCGAGCGATAGGGGCCCGATTTGCGCCGGCGGCTGTGCTCGGCCGACCGCTTCAGCGAGCGCGCGATCTGACGCGGATCGCCACGCGTGAACACGGCTTTCTCGAAATCGAGCGCGTTGCTCCGGCTGGTGATATCGGCCGACCATCTGTGCTTGTGGACGGGCATGGCGTCCTCCTGTCGGTCAGGCGTTTGGTCCGCCCTCGATGTCGCCGGCCCAGGTCAATGCGGTCTCGTACTCCTCCGGCTTGAAGGTGCGAACAGTCACGAAGGGGATCGCCGGATTGAGCAGGTCGACGAAGGCCGCAAGCCAGCCCCTGTCGGTGATCACCGCCTCGCGCGGGAAGCGTTGCAGCTCCCACAGCTTGCCGAGGCTGTAGCGCGCATCCTTCCAGGCGGCAGCCAAGGTCATATCGGTGAAATCGGTGAGGTCGGCGAGGATGCCGACTTTCTCGTGTCGTGCGAGCTTCGCGTCGATATCGGCCATGATCCCATCGAGATCGTCGCTGGTCAGCGTCTGCGACAGGCGGTAGGCGCCGACATGGTCGGGGGCGGGCAGGATCGTTAACATGACTCCTCCTTGCTCCAGACAACGCGGGGCAAGAGCGGAAGTTTCGCCCAATGATCAGGCGGCTGAGGATCCACGGGTGGCGGCATCGAACCGCGCGGCTTCGGAGCGCAGCCAGCCGATGAATTCATCGAGGCCGGGGCGTTGCGGCTGGCCCAACGGGCGGATGAGCCAGCAGCCCGTCGCGCTGGTGAAGCCGAGTCCGAGCGGGTTGACGAGCGCGCCCGAGGCCAACTCGTCCGCCACGTAACAGCGCGGCGTCAGCGCGACCCCCAACCCCGCGACGGCGGCGCTGATGATGACGGAATAGTAGCCGTAGCGCACAGTATGCTCAGGCACCGCGCCGCGCAGGTCGTGGGTTTCGGTGAACTCGGCCCAGAAGGTTGGCATCTGGAAGTGCTGCAGCAGCGTCATCTTCTGAATGTCGGCCGGGCGGCGAAAGCCCCCCATGCGCTCGACGAGGCCGGGCGCGGCGACGAGGGCGACATCGCGGCCGAAAAGATAGTGGGCCTCCCTGTCGGGCCAGGGGGGGACGCCGTGAGAGATCTCGATATCCGGCTCCTCGGTCTCGCTCTCGCTCACATAGTTGGTGAACTGGACGTCGACACCGGGATGCGCCGCCGCGAAGGCGGGAAAGCGGGCCATCAGCCAGCGCTCACCGGCGATCGCGATCATGTGCAGGCGGATCGGCCGGGCAATGGCGCTGCGCTCGGCGAGGCGCCTGGCGCCTCGCTCCATCTGCTCCAGCGCGGCTTCGGCATAGGGCAGATAAATCGCTCCGGCCTCGGTGAGCTTGAGGCCGAGCGGGCTACGGTCGAACAGCACGGTGCCGAGGTGGTGCTCCAGCGACAGAATCTGCTTCGAGACGGCACTCTGGGTCAGGTTGACGACCAGCGCGGCACGGGCGGTCGATCCCAGGCGCGCAACCGTGGTGAAGGCCCGCAGCGCGGTCGATGACGGCGGAGCCCGGCCGGCGGCCATGGGGTATTCCTTTTTAGACTATCTCTGCGGAGATCGTTTCGTTTGCCGGGCTTTCGGTCAAGAGGTCATTCTTCCCTAACGGGAGGAGCCAGCATCATGAACCAGACGACCCGCCTGTGGGGCGGACGCTTCCGCAAGCCGCCGGATCCGCGGCTGATGAAGCTGTCGAGCGCGGCCGGCGAGCACGCGAGGCTGGTGCCGCAGGATGTCGCGGGCGGCAAGGCCCATGCGGCCGAACTGGCGCGCGCCGGGCTGCTGACGGCGCAGGAGCTCGACACCATCCTGACCACGCTCGATGCGATCGCGCAGGATACGGTCGAGGGGCGGATCTCCCCCGGCCCGCAGGACGAGGACGTTCACACTTTCATCGAGCGCATCCTGACCGAGCGGATCGGCTCGACCGGCGCCAAGTTGCGTGCCGGACGCTCGCGCAACGACCAGGCCGCCAACAACCTCAAGCTCTATCTGCGGGCCAAGTCGCGATCGCTGGCGGGCATGCTGGCCGAGCTGCTGACCGCGATCGCCGACCAGGCCGAGTTGCATGCAGCCTCGGTCAGCCCCGGCTTCACGCATCTCCAGAGCGCGCAGCCGGTCACCTTCGGCCATTGGCTGATGGCGCACGGCCAGGTGCTGATGCGCGACGCCTCTCGCCTGACCGACTGGGAGAAGCGCTCCGGCCAATCTCCGCTCGGGGCGGCGGCGCTTGCCGGTTCCGCGATCACGCTCAATCCCGAGCTCAGCGCCAACGCGCTCGGCTATGACGGGCCGTTCGAGAATTCGGTCGACGCGGTCGGTGCGCGCGACCATGTCGCGGAGTTCCTGTTCGTCGCGGCCATGCTGACGACCAACCTGTCGCGTCTCGCCGAGGAGGTGACGCTCTGGGCCTCCAGGCAATTCGCCTGGGTGACGCTGGACGACGCCTTCGCCACCGGCTCCTCGATCATGCCGCAGAAGAAGAACCCGGACATCGCGGAAATCTCGCGCGGCCGGGCGGCACGGCTGACCGGCGACCTCGTCGCCATGCTCGGGGCGTTGAAGGGGCTGCCGCTTTCCTATAACCGCGATCTCGCCGAGGACAAGCGCGCCGCTTTCGACGCCGTCGACGTGCTGGAAGAGGTGCTGCCGGCCTTCGCCGGGCTGGTCGCCAGCATGAGCGCCGACGCCGGGACGATGCGCGCCCAGGCCGGTTCCGGCTTTGCGCTGGCGACCGAGGTGGCTGACTATCTCGCCCGCAACGGCGTGCCTTTCGCCGAGGCGCATGAGATCACGGGGGCGCTGGTGCGCTATTGCGAGGAATTGGGCCGGGAGCTGGAGTCGCTCGACGCTGTCGATCTCAGGGCGGTCGATCCGCGCCTCGATGCCGGCGTGCTCGACCATCTGACGCTCGATGCCGCGGTCGCTGCGCGCAGCGGCCATGGCGGCACGGCGCCCGACCGCGTGCGCGAGCAGATCGACCGCTTCCGCGGCAAGCTCGCCGCCCTCGAAACCTGGAGCCGGGAGACGGGCCGATGAGCGCCGCCACTTCGCCGATCAGCAGCCGCGATCTCGCCCAGGTCTCGCATCTCAGGATCGTGTCGCGGCGTTTCTACGGGCGCTGGGTCGCCTCGGCGATCATCCTCGCCATCCTCGCCTGGCTGGTGATGGCCTTCGTCGAGGGCGACATCGCCTGGCCGGTGGTCCGGCAGTTCTTCACCGCGCCCGCCATCATCGCCGGCCTCGGCAACACGCTGATCATGACGGTCTGTGCGATGACGCTCGGCGTCGTGCTCGGCGTGATCTTCGCCATCATGTACATGTCGCCGAACCCGGTGCTGCGCAGCGTGGCGCTGTTCTATATCTGGTTCTTCCGCGGCACGCCGCTGCTGCTGCAGCTCCTGATCTGGTTCAATCTGGCGCTGGTCTTCCCGACCATCGGCATCCCTGGCCTGTTCTCCTGGCGCACCATCGACATCATCGGGCCGTTCATGGCGACGCTGCTCGGGCTCGGCATGAACCAGGGCGCCTATACGGCGGAGGTGGTGCGCGGCGGCATCCTCTCCGTCGACCAGGGGCAGACCGAGGCCGCCAAGGCGATCGGCATGACCCGGCTGACGACGCTGCGCCGGATCGTGCTGCCGCAGGCGATGCGCGTCATCATCCCGCCGGTCGGCAACGAGGTGATCAGCATGGTCAAGCTGACCTCGGTGGCGAGCGTGATCCAGTACGCCGAGATCCTGCGCAATGCGCAGACGATCTACTATGCCAATGCCCGGGTCATCGAGCTGCTGATCGTCGCTGCCGGCTGGTATCTGCTCGTGGTGACGCTGCTGCAGATCGGACAGTATTTCCTCGAACGTCACTTCTCGAAGGGGCGGGGAGGGCGGCGCACCAAGCGCGCGGCGGTGCAGGAGCAATCGGCATGAACGCGACGGCGAACACGGCCATGAGCCACAACGCGATCGTCACGATCGCGAACGTCAGCAAGTTCTTCGGCGAGTTGAAGGCGCTGAACGACGTCTCGCTCTCGATCGAGCCCGGCATGGTCCAGTGCATCATCGGGCCGTCGGGATCGGGCAAATCGACGCTGCTGCGCTGCATCAACCAGCTCGAGAAGATCGATCAGGGCGCGATCCGCGTCGATGGCGAGCTGATCGGCTATCGCCGCGTCGGCGACGAGCTGCACGAGCTGAACGATGTCGAGATCGCGCGCCAGCGCCTCGTCACCGGCATGGTCTTCCAGCGCTTCAACCTGTTCAACCACATGACCGCGCTGCAGAACATCATCGAGGGGCCGCTGACCGTGCTGAAGCGGCCGCGCAAGGGGATCGTCGCCGAAGCGACGGCGCTGCTGGAGCGGGTCGGGCTCGCCGAGAAGCGCGATTCCTATCCGAGCGAGCTTTCGGGCGGGCAGCAGCAGCGCATCGCCATCGCCCGCGCCCTGGCGATGAAGCCGAAGCTGATGCTGTTCGACGAGCCGACCTCGGCGCTCGACCCCGAGCTCGTCGGCGAGGTGCTGGGCGTGATGCGCGATCTCGCGGCCTCCGGCATGACCATGATCGTGGTCACGCATGAACTCGGCTTCGCCCGCGAGGTGGCAGGCGACGTCGTCTTCATGGACAAGGGCGAGATCGTCGAGCAGGGTCCGCCACAGACCGTTCTCGTCGCGCCCAAGCAGGCGCGCACGCGCGACTTCATCGCCGCCGTCCTGAAGTGACGGCTGCGGAAACAGTTCACTAGAGGGAGAGACCCATGCTTCGTTTGACCATTGCCGCGGCCCTGCTCGCCGGCACCGCGCTCGCCGCGCAGGCCCAGGCCCTGCCGGACCGCATCAAGACCGCCGGCAAGATCGTGATTGCGACCCAGCCGAACTATCCGCCGATCGCCTACAAGGACGTGGCGACCAACCAGCTCGCCGGCTTCGACATCGAGCTGGGCGAGGCCATCGCCAAGGAGCTCGGCGTCAAGGTCGAGTGGCAGGAGACCGCCTTCGCCCAGATGCTGCCCTCGCTGCAGACCGGCCGCGTCGATGCGGTGATGGCTGGGATGAGCGACCTGCCGGCGCGGCGCGAAAGCGCCGATTTCGTCGATTACATGGATTCCGGCGCGCAATTCTACACGGTCACGGCCTTCAAGGACACGATCAAGACCCCGGAAGACCTTTGCGGCAAGAGCGTCGGCGCCAGCCGCTCGACCAACTGGCCGCGCCAGATCGGCGAGTGGAGCGAGGCGAACTGCGTCGCCAAGGGCAAGCCGGCGATCAACGTGGTCGGCACCGAAGGCTCGGTCGACGCCCGCACCCAGCTCAAGACGCAGCGCCTGCAGGGCGGCGTCCAGGGCAGCGAAACGATGAGCCATTTCCAGAAGCTCGAGCCCAACACCTATATCCCGCTGGGCAAGCCCTTCACCCACTCGCTCGCCGGCATTCCCTTCGCCAAGACGGCTGAGGGCACGCAGCTGCGCGACGCCGTCAAGGCGGCGCTGGACCGCCTGCAGGCGAACGGCACCTATGACGCGCTGATCCAGAAGTACGGTCTGCCCGACAACGCGATCAAGCCGATCACGGTCAACAAGGGCGAGTAAGCCGCCTTTTGATCGGGGGCGCAGCAGCTCTGGCGATCTCGACGACAATCATCCCGGCCGGGTCCGCCCGCGCCGGGATTTTCGTATCGGCCGCCCCGCCGGCTCATCCTCGCCTGGCATCGGATGGGCTTGCCCGGGCGGCCGCGCTGCCGTAACCCGGTCAGGTCTATCCTGGATCGCTCCCCGCACGCCGCCATGTCAGCCTCGATCACCGACCGTTACGCCGCCCTGGTCGAGGCGGGCGCCATCGAGCGCGATCCGGCGCAGGTGGCGGCGGTGAAGAAGCTGGAGGCGCTGACGGAGACGCTTGCCGCCCGCCGCCTCGCCCGCAAGGGCAGCGCGCTGGGGTGGCTCTTCGGCAAGAAGCCGGATACTGCGCAGGCGCCGAAGGGGCTCTATATCTGGGGCTCGGTCGGCCGCGGCAAGACCATGCTGATGGACATGTTCTTCGAGGCCGCGCCGGTGAAGCGCAAGCGCCGGGTGCATTTCCACGAATTCCTCGCCGACGTTCACGTTCGCATCAACGCCTACCGACAGAAGATCAAGAGCGGCGAGGTCAAGGATTCCGATCCGATCGCGCCGGTTGCCGCCGATCTCGCTGATGACGCCTATCTGCTCTGCTTCGACGAGTTCACGGTCACCGACATTGCCGATGCGATGATCCTCGGGCGCCTGTTCACGGCGCTGTTCGCAGCCGGGATCGTCGTGGTCGCGACATCGAATGTCGAGCCGTCGCGGCTCTATGAGGGCGGCCTCAACCGGGCGCTCTTCCTACCGTTCATCGCGCTGCTGCAGACCAAGGTCGAGGTGCTCAAACTCGATTCGCGCACGGATTTCCGGCTGGAGAAGCTCGGCGGCGCGCCGGTCTACCATGTGCCCGCCGATGCGAAGGCCAGGGCCGCCCTCGATGCGGCCTTCAAGGCGCTCTCGGGCGTGGCGCAAGGGCACCGGACGGCGCTCCCCGTGCAAGGCCACGAGCTTGTCCTGCCGCAGGCGGCGGGTGGCGTAGCCCGGGCGGGTTTCGGCGATCTGTGCAGTCAGGCCTATGGCGCCTCCGACTACATCGCGCTGGCGCAGCGCTTCCACACGCTGGTACTCGACGATATTCCGATCCTCAATTTCGATCGGCGCAACGAGGCCAAGCGCTTCATCATCCTGATCGACACGCTCTATGAGCACCATGTGAAGCTCGTCGCTTCGGCAGCGGCCGAGCCGCATGAACTCTACCATGCGAGGCAGGGGCGCGAGGCCTTCGAGTTCGACCGCACGGTCTCGCGGCTGATCGAGATGCGCTCGGAGGATTATCTGGCCCTCCCGCATGGCAGGCCGGACTCGGCGGCGAGCGGCGACACCACCGGGCTGGTAGAGACCTGAACATGCCCCAGCGCGAACCGAGCGAGACCCGCATCCTTTCGGTCGCCAGCGAGCATCTGCGCAAGTTCGGGCTGAAGCGCTTCACCGTCGTCGCCGTGGCGGAAGAGGCGGGCATGACCCATGCCAATGTCTACCGCTACTTTCCCTCCCGCGTGGCGCTGATCGATGCCGTCGTCGATGTCTGGCTGAAGGCGACCGAGCGCAGACTCGCCGACGTCGCCGACGGCCCCGACCCGGCCGACGACAAGCTCGAACGGCTGATCCTGGCGCTGGCCAAGGCCAATCGCGACCTGTTGCAGGAGGACCCGCATCTCTTTGCGGCGCTGTCGCTTGCGGTCGCCAAGCGTCATGCCATCAGCCGGCGCAACCGCACGCGGGTGAGGGCCCTGTTCGAGCGCGTCGTCGACGAGGGGGTCGCGACGGGCGTCTTCGAGCCGCGGGACCGCGAGCGCGCCGTCGCCTTCGTCATCGACGCGACGAACCGCTTCATTCACCCCGCCTCGCTGGCGCTGGAAGCCGACGTGCCGCAGGCCTCGGTGGATACGCGGCTGTCCACCCTGATCCGGGTGATCCTGCGGGTGCTCGGCAGCGGGATCGTGTGAATAATTTTGTTACGAATTACAATATAAGTAAGTTGTAACTTATGGTCTTTGTCCCAAATGGAACCGAGTGCGCGAAGCCTTCTCCGATAAGTCTTTGAAAAATCGAGCTTGGCGCTGCGCTACCGTCCGGTCTGCCTGCAATGCCCGAGAAAAGCCGCTTTTTGGGCAAGGGTTGCGGCAAAAGCCCGGTTTGGGCCAAAGGAACGCACGCTTCGGCCGGCCCGCCGGCCAGTCGCAGAGCCAAGGCATTGTGGATGTCGAAGCCGGCAGCGGCCGGTCTCGATGGTAGCGCCAGAAACAAAAGGACTAGGCAATGGCCCGTAAGAAGATCGCCCTCATCGGCTCCGGCCAGATCGGTGGCACGCTCGCCCACCTCGCCGGCCTCAAGGAACTGGGGGACGTCGTCCTGTTCGACATCGCCGAGGGCATCCCGCAGGGCAAGGGCCTCGATATCGCCGAGTCCGCTCCAGTCGACGGCTTCGACGCCGGCTACAAGGGCACGAACTCCTATGAGGACATCAAGGGCGCCGACGTCGTGATCGTCACCGCCGGCGTGCCGCGCAAGCCCGGCATGAGCCGCGACGACCTGATCGGCATCAACCTCAAGGTGATGAAGTCGGTCGGCGAGGGCATCAAGCAGTACGCGCCGAAGGCCTTCGTGATCTGCATCACCAACCCCCTCGACGCCATGGTCTGGGCGCTCCAGAAGTTCTCGGGCATCAAGCCGAACATGATCTGCGGCATGGCCGGCGTGCTCGACTCCGCCCGCTTCCGCCACTTCCTCGCCGAGGAGTTCCAGGTTTCGGTCAAGGACGTCTCGGCCTTCGTGCTCGGCGGCCATGGTGACGACATGGTGCCGCTGGTCCGCTACTCCGGCGTCGCCGGCATCCCGCTGCCGGACCTCGTCAAGATGAAGTGGACGACGCAGGAGAAGCTGGACGCCATCGTCGAGCGCACCCGCAAGGGCGGCGGCGAGATCGTCAACCTGCTCAAGACCGGCTCGGCCTTCTATGCGCCGGCGGCTTCCGCCATCGCGATGGCGGAGAGCTACCTCAAGGATCAGAAGCGCGTCCTGCCGGCCGCGGCCTATCTCAAGGGCCAGTACGGCGTGAAGGACATGTTCGTCGGCGTGCCGGTGGTCATCGGCGCCAAGGGTGTCGAACGGGTCGTGAAGATCCGCCTCAATGGCGCCGAGAAGGAGATGCTGGCGAAGTCGGTCGCCTCGGTGCAGGGCCTGGTCGACGCCTGCAAGGGCGTCGACGCGTCGCTGGCCGGCTAAGGCGAGCGATGCGCCGGGCGCAGGCACATAGGCAGCAGACTATCGGGGGACGGCTGCGGCCGTCACCCGAGGTGCAGCACCTTCTTGACCATGTGGGTGAAGGAGCCGCGGCTCTTCTTGCGCTCGACGTCGGCCTGGCTCCGGAGCCAGGTCATCTGGACGACGCGCCGCTCGCCGACGAAGGATGTGTGCCCGTGCCAGGAGTTGTCCGCGCGACGGAACGCGAAGAGCGAGCCGGTGACCGGGCTGATCTCCTCCTTCATGTTCTCGAAGTCGGTGCCGTTGTAGAGCACCCGCAGGCGTCCGGCGGGCGAGTCCTGCCAGGCGTCGTTGAGGTAGACCAGCAGGGTCGCGATCTTCGATTCGCTGTCGGTGTGGATGCGTCCATCCTTCGCGGCGGAGACCTTGCGGATCGTGATCATCTTCGGCTTGTCGACGAGGTCGATGTCGAGCTTCTCGGAGACGATCTCGGACATCTCCCGGCCCTTCATCTCTTCGAGGAGTTTCGCGAAGGCGCCATGCCGGTCGAGATCTTCCTCGGGATGGTAGCCCGATTCACGGATGTCGGGGAAATCGCTGCGCAAGCTGTCGACAGCGCCCGGCAAGATGACGTTGCCGGCGACCAAGTAGTTGTAGGGGTCTCGCTCGGTGCGCGCGGAGCGAACGGAATCGATGTTGATGCAGGAATACGACATCGGCATAGGTTGATCCTCCAGTCAGATCTTCAGTCTGATTGTTCCGTCCTATCATCGAAATCCTCGGCCACGCAATCGGCCGCGAGAGGCGCTCGCGCCGGGGTTTCGCCGTCTTCGATCCGATGGGGTACGGTGCCCGGTTCCGGCCCTTCATTTTCCAAAGCCCAGTCAGGAGCTACCGGATGAATATCCACGAATACCAGGGCAAAGCCATCCTCAAGGAGTTCGGCGCGCCCGTTTCGGCCGGCTTCCCGGCACTGTCGGTGGCGGAGGCGGTCGAGGCCGCCAAGAAGCTGCCGGGGCCGCTTTACGTGGTGAAGTCGCAGATCCACGCCGGTGGCCGCGGCAAGGGCAAGTTCAAGGAACTGCCCGCCGAAGCCAAGGGCGGCGTGCGCCTGGCCAAGTCGGTCGAAGAGGTCGAGTCCCACGCCAAGGAAATGCTCGGCAACACGCTGGTGACCGCGCAGACCGGCGAGACCGGCAAGCAGGTCAACCGCCTCTATATCGAGGACGGCTCGGACATCGAGAAGGAGTTCTACCTCTCGGCGCTGGTCGACCGCGAGACCTCGCGCGTTGCCTTCGTCATCTCGACCGAAGGCGGCATGGACATCGAGGCTGTCGCCCATGACACGCCCGAGAAGATCGAGACCTTCTCGGTCGATCCCGCGACCGGGATCATGCCGCATCACGGCCGCTCCATGGCCCGCATCCTCGGCCTCTCCGGCGACCTCGCCAAGCAGGCCGGCACCGTTCTCAGCCAGATCTATGCGGCGTTCATCGCCAAGGACATGGACATGCTGGAGATCAACCCGCTGATCGTGACGACGCAGGGCCAGATCAAGTGCCTCGACGCCAAGATCTCGTTCGACTCCAACTCGCTCTACCGCCATCCCGAGATCGTTGCCCTGCGCGACATCACGGAAGAGGATGAGAAGGAGATCGAGGCCTCGAAGTACGACCTCGCCTATATCGCGCTCGACGGCACGATCGGCTGCATGGTCAACGGCGCCGGCCTCGCCATGGCGACGCTCGACATCATCCAGCTCTATGGGGAAAGCCCGGCGAACTTCCTGGACGTTGGCGGCGGCGCCTCGGAAGAGAAGGTGACGGCGGCGTTCAAGATCATCACCGCCGATCCGAAGGTGAAGGGCATCCTGGTCAACATCTTCGGTGGCATCATGAAGTGCGACGTCATCGCGCGCGGCGTCATCGCCGCGGTGAAGGCGGTCGGCCTTCAGGTTCCGCTGGTCGTGCGCCTCGAAGGCACGAATGTCGAGGAAGGCAAGACGATCATCCGCGACTCCGGCCTCAACGTCATTCCCGCTGATGACCTCGACGACGCCGCGCAGAAGATCGTCGCCGCGGTCAAGAAGGCCTGAGGAGCAGACATGTCCATCCTGATCGACAAGAACACCAAGGTCATCACCCAGGGCTTCACCGGCAAGAACGGGACCTTCCACTCCGAGCAGGCGATCGCCTACGGCACGCAGATGGTCGGCGGCACCTCGCCGGGTAAGGGCGGCTCGGTTCATCTCGGCCTGCCCGTCTTCGACACGGTCGCCGAGGCCCGCGACAAGACCGGCGCCACCGCCTCCGTCGTCTACGTTCCGCCCCCGGGCGCCGCGGACGCGATCTGCGAGGCGATCGACGCCGAGATCCCGCTGATCATCTGCATCACCGAGGGCATCCCGGTGCTCGACATGGTCAAGGTCAAGCGCTCGCTCTCGGGCTCGAAGTCGCGGCTGATCGGGCCGAACTGCCCGGGCGTCGTCACGGCGGGCGAGTCGAAGATCGGCATCATGCCGGCCAACATCTTCAAGCCCGGCTCGGTGGGCATCGTCTCGCGGTCGGGCACGCTGACCTATGAGGCGGTGTTCCAGACCACCCGCGAGGGCCTCGGTCAGACGACCGCGGTCGGCATCGGCGGCGACCCGGTCAAGGGCACCGAGTTCATCGACATGCTCGAGATGTTGCTGGCCGACGACAAGACCGAGTCGATCGTCATGATTGGCGAGATCGGTGGCTCGGCCGAAGAGGACGCGGCCCAGTTCATCAAGGACGAGGCGAAGCGCGGCCGCAAGAAGCCGATGGTCGGCTTCATCGCCGGCCGCACGGCTCCTCCCGGCCGCCGCATGGGTCATGCCGGCGCGATCATCTCGGGCGGCAAGGGCGGCGCCGAGGACAAGATCGCGGCGATGGAAGCGGCCGGCATCCGGGTGTCGCCCTCCCCGGCGCGCCTTGGAAAGACCTTGGTCGAGGTGTTGAAGGGCTGAGCCCCTGGACCCTCGCCGGCGCACGTCATGGTCGGGCTTGACCCGACCATCTCGTCCCGGAGGAGGCGACGGCAAAACGGCATGAGATGGTCGGCTCAAGGCCGACCATGACGGCAAATTAATGGATGTCCGGGCAAGGGTTCGGACATGTCGCAAGCGGTGAAGGAAGGCAGGAGCATCATGGCTCGCCAGGATATCAACGAGGCTCTCGCACAGACCGGGTTCCTCTACGGCGGCAACGCGGCCTATATCGAGGACCTCTACGCCCGCTACGAGGCCGACCCCAAGTCGGTCGACGAGCAGTGGCAGAGCTTCTTCGGCGCGCTGCAGGACGACAAGCAGTCGGTGCTGGAGAACGCCAAGGGCGCCTCCTGGAAGAAGCCGAACTGGCCGGTCGTCGCCAATGGCGAGCTGATCTCGGCGCTCGACGGCAACTGGGCCGTGGTCGAGAAGGTCGTCTCCGACAAGCTCGGCGCCAAGGCAAAGGCCGCCGGAACGGTGCTCTCGCCGGCCGATGTCCAGCAGGCGACCCGCGATTCCGTGCGCGCGATCATGTTGATCCGCGCCTATCGCATGCGCGGCCATCTCCATGCCAAGCTCGACCCGCTTGGCATCGAGAGCCGCAACGATCGCGAAGAGCTGTCGCCGACCGCCTTCGGCTTCGGCGAGGCCGATCTCGACCGCAAGATCTTCATCGACAACGTCCTCGGCATGGAGTTCGCCACCGTCCGTGAGATGGTCGCGGTGCTGCAGCGGACCTATTGCGGCACGGTCGGCATCGAGTTCATGCACATCTCCGACCCTGAGCAGAAGGCCTGGCTGCAGGAGCGGATCGAGGGGCCGGACAAGGAGATCGCCTTCACCAGGGAAGGCAAGAAGGCGATCGTCAACAAGCTGGTCGAGACCGAGGGTTTCGAGAAGTTTCTCGACCTCAAGTTCACCGGCACCAAGCGCTTCGGTCTCGACGGCGGCGAGGCGCTCGTTCCGGCGCTGGAGCAGATCATCAAGCGCGGCGGCGCGCTCGGCGTGCGCGACATCGTCTTCGGCATGGCCCATCGCGGCCGCCTCAACGTGCTGACCCAGGTGCTCGGCAAGCCGCACCGCGCGCTCTTCCACGAGTTCAAGGGCGGTTCCTTCGCGCCTGATGACGTCGAGGGCTCGGGCGACGTGAAGTACCATCTCGGTGCCTCCAGCGACCGCGAGTTCGACGGCAACAACGTCCATGTCTCGCTGACCGCCAACCCTTCGCATCTCGAGATCGTCGACCCCGTCGTGCTCGGCAAGGTGCGCGCCAAGCAGGATCAATTCGGCGACATCGTCGAGCGTTCGAAGGTGCTGCCGCTGCTGATCCATGGCGACGCGGCCTTCGCCGGCCAGGGCGTCGTGGCGGAGTGCCTGGGTCTGTCGGGCCTGAAGGGCCATCGCACCGGCGGCTCGCTGCACTTCATCATCAACAACCAGATCGGCTTCACCACCTATCCGCGCTATTCGCGCTCCTCGCCCTATCCGTCGGATGTGGCGAAGATGGTCGAGGCGCCGGTCTTCCATGTGAACGGCGACGACCCGGAAGCGGTGGTCTTCGCCGCCAAGGTCGCGATCGAATTCCGGCAGAAATTCCACAAGCCGGTCGTGATCGACATGTTCTGCTATCGCCGCTTCGGCCATAACGAGGGCGACGAGCCGGGCTTCACCCAGCCGCTGATGTACCGCAAGATCCGCGGTCACAAGACCACGCTGGAACTCTACGCCGCCAAGCTCGAGGCCGAGGGCGTCATCAACGCCGGCGAGCTCGACGAGATGCGCGCGGCCTGGAAGGCCAAGCTCGAGGTCGAGTTCGACGCCGGGCAAGCCTTCAAGCCGAACAAGGCCGACTGGCTCGATGGTCGCTGGGCCGGCATGAAGGCGATCCGCGCCGATGAGGACGATCCGCGCCGCGGCGCCACCGGCGTGCCGGCGGCGGTGCTCAAGGAGATCACCGAGAAGATCACGGCGGTTCCGGCCGGCTTCAACGTGCATCGCACGATCCAGCGCTTCCTCGACAACCGCAAGAAGGCGGTCGAGGCGGGCGAGGGCATCGACTGGGCGACCGCCGAGGCGCTGGCCTTCGGTTCGCTGCTGCTCGACGGCAACCCGGTCCGCCTCTCCGGGCAGGATTGCGAGCGCGGCACCTTCTCGCAGCGCCACTCCGTCCTGATCGACCAGGAAACCGAGGCGCGCCACACCTCGCTGAACCATATCCGCGAGGAGCAGGCCCGCTACGAGGTCATCAACTCGATGCTCTCGGAAGAGGCGGTGCTCGGCTTCGAATACGGCTACACCCTGTCGGAGCCGAACGCGCTGACGATGTGGGAGGCGCAGTTCGGCGACTTCGCCAATGGTGCGCAGGTGGTGTTCGACCAGTTCATCTCCTCGGGCGAGCGCAAGTGGCTGCGCATGTCCGGCCTCGTCTGCCTGCTGCCGCATGGCTATGAGGGCCAGGGGCCGGAGCATTCCTCCGCCCGCCTCGAGCGCTTCCTGCAGATGTGCGCCGAGGACAACATGCAGGTCGCGAACTGCTCGACGCCGGCGAGCTACTTCCACATCCTGCGCCGTCAGCTGAAGCGCGACTTCCGCAAGCCGCTGATCCTGATGACGCCGAAGTCGCTGCTGCGCCACAAGCGCTGCGTCTCCGACCTCGGTGAACTGGCCGAAGGCTCGACCTTCCACCGCGTGCTGCATGATGACGCCGAGCGCGGCAAGTCGACCACCAAGCTGGTCAAGGACTCGAAGATCCGCCGAGTCGTGCTCTGCACCGGCAAGGTCTATTACGATCTGCTGGAGGAGCGCGAGAAGCGGGGTGTCGACGACGTCTATCTGATGCGCGTCGAGCAGCTCTATCCGTTCCCGCTGAAGACGCTGGCGCAGGAGCTCGCACGCTTCAAAGCCGCCGACGTGGTCTGGTGTCAGGAGGAGCCGAAGAATATGGGCTCCTGGACCTTCGTCGAGCCCTATCTCGAATGGGTCCTCGGCCATGCCGGCTCCAAGTCGAAGCGGCCGCGCTATGTCGGCCGCCCGGCCTCGGCCGCGACCGCGACCGGCCTGATGTCGAAGCACACCGCGCAGCTCAACGCTTTCCTCGACGAGGCCTTCGCGGCCTGATCAACCCCCGGCGACACCGCTTCGGTGTTACCGGGTTCGATGCCGCATCGGCGCCTGAAGGCCGCTCCCGGGCTTCAGCCGGTGCCGAACCGACCGCCAGAGAACGAGACAACAGAGGCCTGACATGGCGACCGAAATCCGCGTACCCACCCTCGGCGAATCCGTTTCCGAGGCCACGATCGGCAAGTGGTTCAAGAAGCCGGGCGAGGCGGTGAAGGCCGACGAGCCTCTCGTCGAGCTGGAAACCGACAAGGTGACGCTGGAGGTCAATGCCCCGGCCGCCGGCGTGCTCGGCGAGATCGTCGCCAAGGAAGGCGAGACGGTCGGCGTCAACGCGCTGCTCGGCTCGATCGCCGATGGCGGCGCTGCCGCCGCTGCGGCGCCCGCTCCGAAGGCGGAGGCCAAGCCCGCCGCTGCACCGGCCGCCGAGGCTCCGAAGGCGGCTGCGACCAAGGCTGCGGATTCCGGCCCGGCTGTGGCCCGCCTCGCCGCCGAGAGCGGCATCAACGCCTCGTCGGTCCTGGCTTCGGGCAAGGATGGCCGCGTCACCAAGGGCGACATGCTCGCAGCGATCGCGACCGGCGTCGGCGCTGCGCCTGCGGCGGCTCCCGCCCCGGTTCAGGTCCGCGCTCCGTCGGCGCCGGACGACGCCTCGCGCGAAGAGCGCGTCAAGATGACGAAGCTGCGCCAGACCATCGCGCGCCGCCTCAAGGAAGCACAGTCCAACGCCGCGATGCTGACGACCTTCAACGAGGTCGACATGACCAACGTCATGGCGCTGCGCAACCAGTACAAGGACGTGTTCGAGAAGAAGCACGGCGTGAAGCTCGGCTTCATGGGTTTCTTCGTGAAGGCCTGCGTCCAGGCGCTGAAGGAGATCCCGGCGGTGAATGCCGAGATCGACGGCACCGACATCATCTACAAGAATTACTACCACATCGGCGTCGCGGTCGGCACCGAGAAGGGCCTGGTGGTTCCGGTGGTGCGCGATGCGGACATGCTGTCGATCGCCGGTGTCGAGAAGAAGATCGGCGAGTTCGGCAAGAAGGCCCGCGACGGCCAGCTCAAGATCGAGGAGATGCAGGGCGGCACCTTCACTATCTCGAACGGCGGCGTCTACGGCTCGCTGATGTCGACTCCGATCCTGAACGCGCCGCAATCGGCGATCCTGGGCATGCACAAGATCCAGGAGCGTCCGGTCGTCGTGGGCGGCAAGATCGAGATCCGCCCGATGATGTATCTGGCTGTGAGCTACGACCACCGCATCATCGACGGCAAGGAAGCGGTGACCTTCCTCGTCCGCGTCAAGGAAGGCCTGGAAGACCCGGCGCGCCTCGTGCTGGATCTCTGAGACCGGCCAACATGATGATCCCGGCAAAGCTCGTCTCCGGCGGTCTTGCCCTGGCCGGGATCGTCAATCTGCTACCTGTCATGGGCGCAGCCGGTGTCGACTGGCTGCGCTCTCTCTATGGTTTCGAGATCACCTCGCCCGATCTTGAGATACTGCTGCGACATCGCGCGGTTCTGTTCGGGATTCTGGGCCTGCTGCTGCTTGCGGCGGTGGTCCGTCCCGGGCTGCGCGGTGCGGTGGGACTTGCTGCCGCGGCAAGCATGGCGAGCTTCATCGTGATCGCGCTGATGGTCGGTGGCTATGGACCCGCCATCACGAAGATCGTGTATGCTGACATCATTGGCCTCGCAGCCCTCGTACCAATGGGGCTGTCACGGTTTGCGCGGCTGCATCGATCGTTGGGGTGATGCGTTGTGATGTACGATCTGATCTGATCGTTCAGCCCGGGCAGGGGACGGCACATGGCTTTCGGACCCAATCCTCCATCGATCCAGCCACATCTTTGCGTCAGGGGCGGTGCTGACGCGATCGCCTTCTACGAGAAGGCTTTTGGTGCCGAATGCACCTTCAAGGCGTTGGCCGAGGACGGCGTCAGGGTGATGCATGCCAATCTCGCCCTGTTTGGCGGCGAGATCATGCTGCATGACGAGTTCCCCGAATTCGGCGGCCATGTCACGGCGCCGACGAGCCTGAAGGGCACGGGCGTCGCCATCAGCATCAACCTGCCCGCGCCGGCTGATGTCGACGCTGCCCTCGCGAAAGCCGAGGCCGCCGGCGCCGACGTGTTCATGCCGGCGAGCGACGTGTTCTGGGGCGCCCGCTATGGCCGCCTGCGCGATCCCTTCGGCCATGTCTGGGCCTTCAACGCGCCGCTATAGCCGATACCGAGCCTTTGCTTCGCCGGCCGGATTGGCCTCAGCCGGACAAGCTGTCATCCTCCTCTTCTCCAGGCTGGAGGGAGCCATGACAGCACTTCCCATGACCACTGAAATCACCGTTCTCGGCTGGAGCGTGGTGCTCCTGCTCGTGCAAGTCGTTCTACAGGCGGGCACCTCGGCCGATCTCGGACCGGGCTATCTGGTCAGCCCGCGCGACGAGCCGCGCGAACCGAATATCGTCTCGCGGCGTCTCAAGCGGGCGCTCGACAATCTGCTCGAAACCTATCCAGCCTTCGTCGCGCTGGCGCTCGCGCTCACGATCACGGGCAAGGCCGGCGGCAGCGCCGCGACGGGTGCCTGGATCTATCTCGCCGCGCGGGTCGTGTATGTCGCGCTCTACGCTGCCGGCGTCCCGGTGCTGCGCACCCTCGTCTGGGTCGCCTCGTTCGTCGGTCTCGTCATGATGCTGTCTCGCCTGTTGGGCTGAACGGACGGCGCGCGGCGGCGATGGCGGCTGCGCCCCGCGACGCTATTTCACGACCATCGCCGAGAAGGGATGGACATAGGCCTGCAGCATCACGAAGCCGCCGACCAGGCTCGCCAGCGCGATGGAGTGCCAGAAGACGAAGCGCAGGATGACGCCCTCGTGGCCGAACCAGCCGGTCGCCGTGGAGGCGACGACGATCGATTGGGCGTCGATCATCTTGCCCATCACGCCGCCGGAGGAGTTCGC
This sequence comes from Allobosea sp. 10L417, assembly GCF_056395485.1. Lineage (NCBI taxonomy): Bacteria > Pseudomonadati > Pseudomonadota > Alphaproteobacteria > Hyphomicrobiales > Alloboseaceae > Allobosea > Allobosea sp. 10L417. The sequence goes on along the minus strand of NZ_JBFTJP010000001.1, from coordinate 1,017,047 downwards.
GGCGCCCATCAGGATCGGCGAGAGGCCGAGCTGCTCCGAGGTGACCCTCTGGAGATTGCCGAAGAGCACGTTCGAGGCGGTGTCGGAGCCCGTCAGCGCGACGCCCAGCCAGCCGAGCAGTGTGCCGAAGAAGGGATACAACACCCCCGTTCCGGCGAAGGCGAGGCCGAGCGTGGCGTCTATGCCGGAGAGCCGTGTCAGCGTGCCGATCGCCAGCATGGCGGCGATGGTGATCAGCGAGTAGGCGCAGAGCCGGATCGTCTTGCCATAGACCGAGATCATCCTGCCGGGGCCGAAGCCCATGGCGAAGCCGGAGAGGATCGCCGCGATCAGCATGCCCGAGCCGGTATAGGAGAGCCAGGTGAAGGAGAAGATGGCTCCTTCTGGCGTCGGTTTGGCCGCGACGGGCGCGACCTTGTTGATCATGTTGTGCAGATCGGGAACGGCGTAGTTCCAGGTCGCCCAGGGATTGACCGCGTTCTTGAACCAGCCCGTGCCCCAGATCAGCAGGATCACGCAGACGATGATCCAGGGCCTCAGCGCCATCCAGACTTGCGACGAGCTCGGCCTCGCCGCGGCGGCGGGCGGCGTCAGGCTGCCGTCGTCGGAGACGTCGTGGCCGCGCAATTTGGGTGAGATCCAGACCTCCCTTGGCTTCCAGATTTTCAGGAAACCGATCAGGCAGGCCATCGAGATGAGCGAGGCGCCGATATCGACGATCCAGGGATTGATGAAGTTCGAGATCAGGAATTGCGGGACTGCGAAGGAAACGCCGGTGACGAGGACTGCCGGCCAGATCTGCAGCATGCCGCGCCAGCCGGCGAAGACGCAGATCAGCCAGAACGGCACCAGCATGGAGAAGAACGGCAGCTGCCGCCCGACCATGGCGCCGAGCAGGAAGGGATCGATGCCGGTGACCTGGCTCAGGCCCTGGATCGGCGTACCCAGCGCGCCGTAGGCGACGGGCGCCGTGTTGGCGATGAGCGAGAGGCCGGACGCGGCCAGCGGCGAGAAGCCGAGCCCTATCAGGATCGCACCGGTGACGGCGACCGGTGTGCCGAAGCCGGACGCGCCCTCGAAGAAGGCACCGAAGGCGAAAGCGATCAGCAGGAGCTGGATGCGCCGGTCGTCGGTGACGCCGCCGATCGTGGTCTGCAAAGTCTTGAAGGCGCCTGTCTCTACCGTCAGACGGTACAGGAAGATGACGTTGAGGACGATCCAGCCGATCGGGAAAAAGCCGGTGACGGCGCCGAGCACGGTGGCGCGCAAGGACATGCCGGCCGGCATGGTGAAGATAAAGATCGCGACGAGATTGGCGACGATGAGCGCGATGACGGCGGCGATATGCGCCTTGACGGCGTTGGAGGCGATGAGACCGAGCAGAACGGCGACGGGTAGCACGGCTGCGAGCGTCGACAGGGCGCTGTTGCCGAATGGATCATAGACCTGATTCCACATGACGGCGTGCTCCTCCAGTGGGCTCACCTGCATTGCGCTTCAGCGAATGGCGTTTCTTCCTTTTGTCGCGATTGTGCGCAGTAAGCGCTCATAGGTGAGCCGCGACAAGCGCCGCGACATGCTGTCGACGCATGAATGACGTAGCGCTTGATGCGGAACCGATGTATTCCGGCCGCCATCCGCCGCGGCGTTCGCTCGCGGCCTCTCAGCGGATCAGCGGAAGGACGTCATGGCCTACGATCTCGTCGTCATTGGAACCGGCCCCGGGGGCTATGTCTGTGCCATCCGTGCCGCCCAGCTCGGCCTCAAGGTCGCGGTGGTCGAGAAGCGCAAGACGCATGGCGGCACCTGCCTGAATGTCGGCTGCATCCCGTCCAAGGCGCTGCTGCACGCCTCCGAGATGTTCGAGGAAGCCGGCCACACCTTCGAGAAGCTCGGCGTCGTCGTCGGCACGCCGAAGCTCGATCTCAAGGCAATGATGGCCCACAAGCAGGAGACTGTCGACGCCAACGTCAACGGCGTCGGTTTCCTGCTCAAGAAGAACAAGATCGACGCCTTCCACGGCACGGCCTCGATCCCGGCCGCCGGCAAGGTCGTCGTCACCGCCGAGGACGGCAAGACGCAGGAGCTGGAGACCAAGAACATCGTCATCGCGACGGGGTCGGAGTCGGCGCCGCTGCCGGGCGTCGAGATCGACGAGAAGACGGTGGTCACCTCGACCGGCGCGCTTGAGATCGCTTCCGTTCCGAAGGAGCTGGTCGTGGTCGGTGCCGGCGTGATCGGCCTCGAGATCGGCTCGGTCTGGGCCCGCCTCGGCGCCAAGGTCACGGTGGTCGAGTTCCTCGACCGCATCCTGCCGGGCATGGACGGCGAGGTCGCCAAGCAGTTCCAGCGCATCCTGGAGAAGCAGGGCTTCACCTTCCAGCTCGGCTCCAAGGTCACCAAGGTCGACGTGGCCAAGAAGGGCGGCGCGACCGTCACCGTCGAGCCCGCCGCCGGCGGCGAGGCCAGGACGCTCAACGCCGATATCGTGCTGGTCTCGATCGGCCGCCGTCCGAACACCGATGGCCTCGGCCTCGACAAGGCCGGTGTCGCGACGGACCGTGGCCGCGTCGTCATCGACGACCACTTCAAGACCAATGTCGCGGGCATCTACGCGATCGGCGACGTGGTGCGCGGGCCGATGCTGGCGCACAAGGCCGAGGATGAGGGCGTCGCGGTCGCCGAGATCATCGCCGGCAAGCACGGCCATGTGAATTACGACGCCATTCCCGGCATCGTTTACACGGCGCCGGAAGTGGCGGCGATCGGCAAGACCGAGGAAGAGCTGAAGGCGGCCGGCGTCGCCTACAAGATCGGCAAGTTCCCGTTCACGGCCAATGGCCGCGCCCGCGCCATCCGCCACACCGACGGCTTCGTGAAGGTGCTGGCCGACGCTGCGACCGACCGCGTGCTCGGCTGCCACATCATCGGCCCGCATGCCGGCGACCTGATCGCCGAGGTCACGGTACTGATGGAGTTCGGCGGTTCGGCCGAGGATCTCGCCCGCACCTGCCATGCGCATCCGACGCTGGCCGAGGCGGTGAAGGAAGCAGCGCTCGCCGTCGACAAGCGCCCGATCCATATGTGATCGGCAATCCGCGCCGTGCCTTCGGCGCGGTTTCGAGGCTGGCATGGGATTTCGAAGGAGCTGCAGGTTTGCAGCTCCTTTTTCGTTCGGGCGCGATCCTTAGCCCCCGGCGTTTTTAACCCCGCCGGGCGTGGAAGGCCGTCAGCGTGTTCTTGAGCAGGCAGGCGATGGTCATCGGGCCGACGCCGCCGGGGACCGGGGTGATGGCGCCCGCGACCTTCACCGCCTCGGCGAAATCGACGTCGCCGGTGAGCTTGCCGTCCGGCAGACGGTTGATGCCGACATCGATGACGGTCGCACCGGGCTTGATCCAGTCGCCTTTGACCATGCGCGGGCGGCCGACGGCGGCGATCACCACATCGGCGCGCTTCACCACGGCGGGCAGATCGCGCGTGCGCGAATGCGCGATGGTGACCGTGCAGTCGGCCTGAAGCAGGAGCTGGGCGACCGGGCGGCCGACCAGCTCCGAGCGGCCGATCACCACCGCGTCGAGCCCGGACAGGGAGGGCAACGCCTGCTTCAGCAGCAGCATGCAGCCGAGCGGCGTGCAGGGCACGAGGCCGTTCTTGCCGCCGGCGAGCAGGCCTGCATTGATCGGGTGGAGACCGTCGACATCCTTGGCAGGATCGATGGCGTCGATGATGCGGCCGGTGTCGATATGCTTCGGCAGGGGGAGCTGGACGAGGATGCCATCGACGCCGTCGTCGGCGTTCAGCTCGGCCAGTTTGGCGAGCAGCTCCGCTTCGGTCGTCTCAGCCGGCAGCCGGTGGGCGACCGAGTTCATGCCGACTTCGACGGCCAGCTTTTCCTTCGAGGCGACATAGACCTTGCTCGCCGGGTCTTCGCCGACGAGGACGACATGCAGCCCCGGCACGAGTCCGCTGGTGGCTTTGATCGCCGCGACCTCCCGGCCGATCTCGGCCCTGAGCGCGGCGGCGGCGGCTTTGCCGTCGATGATGCGGGCTTCGCCGGTCATTTTCCGACCTCATGCTTGGTGATGACGTCGCCGTCATGCGCGATCCGGCCGGCCCGGACAAGCCCGAATGCGACGGCCGCATGGCCGCAGACGCCATCGGCGGGGGAGGAGTGGCCGGCGCAACTTGCAGGCTTCCGGACGGCCCGGTATCTCCGAACCGAGAGTGGTTCGGCAGGAAGGGCAGGGACAACGTGACGACCGGTTTCGCCCGCTTGCCCGACGCGCCGGCCTTCCGCCTGAACGATCTACGTGTCCCTGCCTGCCTGATTGAAGATTGCAACATCCCGGCAGACCGCCATGGGCTGGCGCGGGTGGATCTCGCCATCGCCGATGGCCGTATCGAGGCGATCGAGCCGGTTGGCGCGGCGCCTTCCGGTATGGCCCCGCATTGCAATCTCGACGGCGGCATCGTGCTGCCGCGATTGGTCGACTGCCATACACATATCGACAAGGGCCATATCTGGCCGCGCAGCCCCAACCCGGACGGCACCTTTCCGGGCGCGCTCGCGACCGTTGGGGCCGATCGCGAGGCGAACTGGTCCGCCGTGGACGTGCGGACGCGAATGGATTTCTCGCTGCGCACCGCCTTCGCCCATGGCACGGCCGCGCTGCGGACGCATATCGATTCCGTCGGCAGGCAGATCGGCATTTCCTGGCCTGTCTATGCCGAGATACGGGCGGAATGGGCCGGGCGCATCGCCCTGCAGGCCTCGCCGCTGTTCGGGGCCGATGCCGCGCTCAATCCGGCGCATATGGCGGCTGTGGTCGCGGCGGTGAAGGCGCATGGCGACCGCTTGCTCGGCTGCGTTACCTACATGATTCCGGAGCTCGACCGGGCTCTCGACACCCTGTTCCAGGCAGCGATCGAGAACGGCTTCGACCTCGATTTCCATGTCGACGAGACCAACGACCCGGCGGCGCGCTCGCTGGAGCACATCGCCGATGCGGCGCTACGCCATCGCTTCAGCGGCCGCATCCTCTGCGGGCATTGCTGTTCGCTCAGCCTGCAGGCGCCGGAGGACGAGGCGCGCATCATCGCCAAGCTGCGCGAGGCCGGCATCGCCGTGGTTTCGCTGCCGATGTGCAACATGTACCTGCAGGACCGGCGACCAGGCCGCACGCCGCGCTGGCGCGGCGTAACCGCCGTGCATGAGCTGAAGGCCGCGGGCGTGCCGGTGATGATCGCCTCGGACAACACGCGCGATCCGTTCTACGCCTATGGCGATCTCGACCTCGTCGATGTCCTGCGCGAGGGCACGCGCATCCTCCAGCTCGACCATTCCGGCCCGGATTGGGCCAATGCCGTGGCCCGCACGCCGGCCGAGGCGATGGGCCTGCGGAATGCCGGCATCGTCGCCGTGGGCGCGCCGGCCGACCTCATCCTGACGCGGGCGCGTGACTGGACCGAACTCTTCTCCCGGCCGCAGGCCGACCGCAGCGTGCTGGTCGCGGGCAAGTCGATCGACCGGACCTTGCCGGACTACCGCGAACTCGACCATCTGATGGCGAGCGCCACGTGACGATCTTTCCCGCCATGACCTTTCCCGTCATGGTCGGCCCTTGTGCCGGCCATCCACGTCTTCCTCCGTCGCGGGCGGTGTTCAAGACGTGGATGCTCGCCACACGGGCGAGCATGACGCCACAGGAACGCCTCGCATGACCGAACGCTACGACATCGCCACGCTGAAGACGCGCCTTGGGGGCATCCGCACCGAGGAGAACCCGGCGTTGGTGAGGCAGAAGAGCCGTGACTTCTTCTGGTACTCGCCGGTGCTGAAGCGCCAGCTCGATCATGTCGTGGCCGATATCGTCGTCTCGCCGACCAGCGAGGCGGAGGTCGTGCAGGTTCTCGCCGCCTGTCACCAACTCGGCATTCCCGTCACGCCCCGCGGCACCGGGACGGGCAATTACGGCCAGGCGATGCCGCTTTCCGGCGGCGTGCTGCTCGATCTCTCGGGCTTCAACAAGGTCAAGGAGATCGCCGCCGGCCGCTATGTCGCCGAGCCCGGCGCGATCATGGCCCGCATCGACGACGAGACGCGCGCGCATTCGCGGCAGGAACTGCGCCTGCATCCCTCGACCTACCAGACGGCCTCGATCGGCGGCTTCATCGCCGGCGGTTCGGGCGGCGTCGGCTCGATCAAATGGGGCGGCCTGCGCGACTGGGGCAACATCATCCGGCTCAAGGTCGCGACGATGGAGGCTAGCCCGCGCATCCTCGAATTCTCCGGAGAGGATCTGCACAAGGTCGCCCATGCCTATGGCACCAACGGCATCATCACCGAGGTCGAGATGCCGCTCGGGCCTGCCTACAACTGGGTCGACGTCATCGTCGGCTTCGAGAGCCTGCGCACGGCCACCGAGTTCGCCAATGCTGTCGGCGAGCAGGACGGGCTGGCGCTCAAGAACCTTTGTGTGGTGGCCGCGCCGGCCCCTCACGATTATTTCCTGCGCCACCGCAAGTTCCTGCCGCGCGACAGCCATCTCGTCATCGTCATGGCCGCCGATTTCGCCGTGGACGCGCTCTGCGCCTATGCGCGCCGCTTCAAGGGCGCGGAGCTGCTGCTGCGCACCGACAAGCTCGCGGCGGAGGATGCCAAGGGCCTGCCGCCGGCCTATGAGCTCGGCTGGAACCATACGACGCTCCGGGCGCTGCGCGTCGACCCGGCGATCACCTATCTGCAGGTGCTCTATCCCTTCCCGAACCAGGTCGAGCTGGTCGACAAGATCCATGCCCGCTTCGGCGACGAGGTGACCTGCCATCTCGAGTTCGTGCGCTTCGACGGCAAGATCACCTGCTTCGGCCTGCCGCTGGTGCGCTTCACCAGCGAGGAGCGCTTGGAGGAGATCATGGCTGTTCATGAGGAGATGGGCGCGCCGATCTTCAACCCGCATCGCTACACGCTGGAAGAGGGTGGCATGAAGCAGACCGACGAGACGCAGCTCGCCTTCAAGCGCGAGGCCGATCCGCAGGGCCTGCTCAACCCCGGCAAGATGATCGCCTGGGAGGATCCGAGCTACGATTACCGCTCGGGCAAGACCTTCCTGTTCCGCAGCCTCACCGAGGCCGGTGTCGGCTAAGAGATCTTTTGAAGCCTCAGCCCTCATCCTGAGGAGCAGCCGCAGGTTGCATCTCGAAGGATGATCCAGATGGTCCGGAGCCTCCTTAAGCATCCTTCGAGACGCCGCTTCGCGGCTCCTCAGGATGAGGGCTTGAGAAATGTTCGAACAGAGGCCTCAGCCATGCGCGTGCTCGTCCTCTATGCCCATCCGGTTCCGGAGAGCTTCGGTGCCGCGGCCCATCGGACGGTGGTCGCGACGCTCAGGCAGGCAGGGCACGAGGTCGATGACTGCGACCTCTATGCGGATGGCTTCGATCCCGTGCTGAGCTGCGGCGAGCGCCGCGGCTATCATGACACAGCCAGCAACACATTGCCGGTTGCCGGCTATGTCGAGCGCGTCCGGGCGGCAGAAGCGCTGGTGCTGTGCTTCCCCGTCTGGAACTTCGGTTATCCGGCTATCCTGAAAGGCTTCCTCGACCGCGTCTTCCTGCCCGGCGTCTCGTTCAGGATGGAGGACGGCAAGGCCCAGCCCGCGCTCCACAATATCCGCCGGCTCGCGGCCGTGACGAGCTATGGCGGCTCGCGCTGGCGCGCATTTCTGATGGGCGATCCGCCCCGCAAGGCAGTTTGCCGGGCGCTCCGCGCAGTTTGCCATCCGCTGGCGCGCACGACCTACCTCGCCCATTACGAGATGAACCTCTCGACGGTGGATAGCCGCGAGGCATTCCTGCAAAAAGTCGCCACAAAGCTGGCGGTCTTTTAGCTCTGACATCGGATTGTCATCTGTCTGTCATCTTGGCGCGCGACTACGCAGCCGGCGAAGCGTCTGCTTATCCGTCCAAGGATCGGCCCGAAGGATCGACCTATGACCAAGGCAATCGAGAAAAGCGTCGGCCGTGCCCTGCTCGTCACCGCCCGGCTGCATCGGTCGCGGATGGGTGAGAGACTGAACGGACTCGGTCTGTTTCCAGGGCAGGAGCAGGCGCTGAAGGCGCTGCAGCCGGCGCCGATGACGATGGGCGAGCTCGCCTCGCTCCTGCGCGTGAAGCCGCCCACAGTATCGAAGACGATCGGGCGCTTGTCGCTGCAGGGACTGGTGACGCGCGAAGGCGGCAATCGTGACGGCCGGCTTGTTCAGGTCGCGCTGACGGAAGCCGGGCAGAAGACCGCTGTCGAACTCGACGCCGTCTGGAACGAGGTCGAGGAGGAACTTCTCGACAAGCTCGACGGCAAGGAGCGCAAACAGCTGCGCAAGCTGCTGCGCAAGGCTGCAAAGGGCCTGTCCAAGGCCGGCGCCGATCACGACGACCCGGATAGCGATATCGACGAGGCCGATAGCGACGCCTGATTTCTGCATGGAGCGCATGCGCTCCTGCACTGGCGAAGGCTACTAAATCGGTTCAATCTTGCTTTGTCATTCCTCCAGAGCATGGCGAAACCGGACGTGCCCCTGCCAACCGAGGCCCCTTCCGAAGCCGGGCGAGCCCGGCTCGCGGCCATCGGCCTGATGGGCGTGGCCGTCCTGCTGTTTTCGATGCTCGATGCGAGCGCGAAATGGCTGGGCCAGTCGATGAACCCGCTGCAGGTGGTGTTCGCGCGCTACGCCGGCAGCATGATCCTGGTCCTCGCCCTGATCAATCCGTGGACTCACCCCGGCGTGCTCAGGACCAAGCGCCCCGGGCTGCAATGGGGTCGTTCGCTGCTGCTGCTCGGCTCGACCGCGCTGAACTTCGTCGCGCTGCGCTATCTCCAGCTCGCGGAGACGATTTCGATCATGTTTGCGGCGCCGCTGCTGGTGGCGCTGGTCTCGGGACCGCTGCTCGGCGAATGGCCGGGGCCGCGCCGGCTGGCGGCGATCGCAGTGGGCTTTCTCGGCGTGCTGGTGGTGACGCGGCCGGGCATCGGCGGCATGCATCCGGCCGCGCTGCTATGTGCCGCAGGAAGCGGCTTCGGCACGGCTGGATTGAGCCTGCGATAGGCGCGTCATGTTCGGGTCGAGCCCAAGCATGACGCTCGCGAGGGTCAGACCGTGACCTGCGTGCCGACCTCGACGACGCGGCCGGTCGGGATCTGGAAGAAGTCCGTGGCGTCGGTCGCACTCTTGGTCAGGCCGATGAAGAGGTTGTCCTGCCAGATCGGCATGCCGGATTGCGGCGAGGGCTTGATCGAGCGGCGCGACAGGAAGAACGAGGTCGACATGATGTCGAACTTGAAGCCCTGCTTGCGCAGCATGGCGAGGCCCTTGGGCACGTTCGGGCTTTCCATGTAGCCATAGACCATGTCGACCCGCCAGAAGTCGTCGGTGATGCGGGCGAGGCGCACGCGCTCTTCCTCGGGTACGCGCGGGGTGTCGGCCGAGCGCACGGTCAGGACGACGTTGCGCTCGTGCAGGACCTTGTTGTGCTTGAGGTTATGCAGAAGCGAAGCCGGCGCCGTCTCCGGGTCGCTGGTCAGGAAGACGGCCATGCCCTTCACCCGGGCCGGCGGGCTCTTCGACAGCATGGTGACCAGCTCGAGCAGCGGCACATCGGTCTTGCGGGTCTTGTCGAAGAGGATCTTGGTGCCGCGCATCCAGGTCCACATCACCAGCGTCAGCGCCATGGCCAGCAGCACCGGCACATAGCCGCCGTGGAACAGCTTCAGCATGTTGGCCGAGAAGAAGGAGACGTCGACCAGGAAGAAGGGAAGGATGAGCGCGCCGGTCGCCAGCGGGCTCCAGCCCCAGTGACGGCGGATGACGATGGCCGCGAGCATGGACGAGACCACCATCGTGCCGAAGACCGAGATGCCATAGGCGTGCGACAGGCTGGAGGAGGTGCGGAACGACCAGACCAGGATCAGCACGACGACGAGCAGCAGCAGGTTGACGCGCGGCACGTAGATCTGGCCGGAGGTCTGCTCGGAGGTGTGGCGGATCTCCATGCGCGGTAGGAGGCCGAGCTGGATCGCCTGCCGCGTCAGCGAGAAGGCGCCGGTGATGACCGACTGGCTGGCGATGATGGTCGCCACCGTCGCCATGATGACGAAGGGCAGCAGCAGGCCCTGCGGCGCGAGGCGGTAGAACGGGTTGTCGATGGCGCTGGGGTCGGAAAGGATCAGCGCGCCCTGGCCGAGATAGTTGAGCCACAGCGCCGGAAAGACGACATAGAGCCAGGCGCCGCGGATCGGGCCGCGACCGAAATGGCCCATATCGGCATAGAGCGCTTCGGCGCCCGTCACGGCCAGACAGACCGAACCGAGCACGGCGAGCGAGACGCCGGCGTGGTCGCGGAAGAAGAGCAGGGCGTAATAGGGGTTGATCGAGCGGAAAACGCTGAGATCGTCGGCGATATGGTAGATGCCGAGCCCGGCCAGCGTCAGGAACCAGACCAGCATGATCGGGCCGAAGAAGGTCGCGACGCGATGGGTGCCGTGACTCTGCATCACGAAAAGGCCGATCAGGATCACCGAAGCGATCCAGAGGATGTAGTCGTCGAGTGCCGGGGTGATCAGCTTGACGCCCTCGATCGCCGAGAGCACCGAAATCGCCGGGGTGATGACGGTGTCGCCGTAGAACAGGCCGGCGCCGATCATGCCGAGCAGCAGCGCGACATGGCTGCGCGCCCGGCCGAGGCTGCGCTGGGCGAGCGCGACGAGGGTGAGGATGCCGCCTTCGCCGTTGTTGTCGGCCCGCATCAGCAGCACGACATATTTCAGCGTCACGACGACGACGAGCGACCACAGGATCAGCGAGAGGACGCCGATGACGACGGTCGGCGGAACCGTGACGTTCTCCTGACCACCGGTCGCGGCGAGGATCGTTTCGCGAAGCGCATAGAGCGGACTCGTGCCGATATCGCCATAGACGACGCCAAGCGCACCCAAGGCCAGAGCAGCGAAGCCGGTCTTGCCATGGCCGTGGCCATTGGCTTGGCCCTGGCCATCGTCGAGTCCGAAACGGGAATCCTCCGGCCGGATGGTCGCAGGATTCGGCTTCTCATGCCCCATCAGGGATCTCCGCACGCGCTGCGGTGCAGCGAAAGGCCGGGGCCTCTAGCATAATGCGAACGGTGCGCAAAGGTCGGGATCAGCCGGCGACGCCAAGCCCGGCGCCGAAGCGCCGCTCGACATAGCCTGCGACCATGGCCTTGAACTCCTCCGCAATGCCGGCGCCCCGCAGGGTCGCGACCTTCTTGCCGTCGACGAAGACCGGGGCGGTGGGCGCCTCGCCGGTGCCGGGGAGCGAGATGCCGATATCGGCATGCTTCGATTCGCCGGGGCCGTTGACGATGCAACCCATCACCGCGACGTTGAGGTTCTCGACGCCGGGGTAGCGCGTCTTCCATTCCGGCATGGAACTCGAAATCCAGTTCTGGATGTCGCGGGCGAGTTCCTGGAATACGGTCGATGTCGTGCGGCCGCAGCCGGGGCAGGCGGCGACGAGCGGCACGAAGGCGCGAAAGCCCATGGTCTGGAGCAGTTCCTGCGCCGTCTTGACCTCGAGCGTGCGGTCGCCGCCCGGTTCCGGCGTCAGCGAATAGCGGATCGTGTCGCCGATGCCCTCCTGCAAGAGGATGCCGAGTGCGGCGGAGGAGGAGACGATGCCCTTCGAGCCCATGCCGGCTTCGGTCAGGCCGAGATGGATGGCGTAGTTGGCCCGGCTCGCCAGCATGCGGTAGACCGTGATCAGGTCCTGTACGCCGGAGACCTTGGCGGAAAGGATGATGAATTCGCGGGCTAGGCCGAGCTCTTCGGCACGCTCGGCCGAGAGCAAGGCGGACTGGACCATCGCTTCGCGCATGATGGCGCGGGCATCGAGCGGGCGAGGCGCGCGCGCGTTCTCGTCCATCAGCGCCGTCAGCAGCTCCTGGTCGAGCGAGCCCCAATTGGCGCCGATGCGCACGGGCTTGCGGTGCCGGATCGCCATCTCGATGATCTGGGCGAACTGCTTGTCCTTCTTGTCCTTGAAGCCGACATTGCCCGGGTTGATCCGGTACTTCGCCAGTGCTTCGGCGCAGGCCGGATGATCGGCAAGCAGCTTGTGCCCGATATAGTGGAAATCGCCGACCAGCGGCACATCGACGCCGATGCGGTCGAGCCGCTCCCGGATCTTCGGCACGGCGGCTGCGGCCTCGTCGCGGTCGACGGTAATGCGCACCAGCTCCGAACCCTGCCGTGCGAGCGCGGCGACCTGGGCCACTGTGCCGGCGATATCGGCGGTGTCGGTGTTGGTCATCGACTGCACGACGATCGGCGCGCCGCCACCGACCGTGACATGGCCGACCTGCACCGGCACGGTGAGCTGCCGGGCGAGCGGCCCGGCGCGTTCCGGCGTCAGATGGGGGAAGGCGCGCTCATTCATGCGGGCTGCTCTATCACGAAGCGGCTTTCCGGCAATGCTCGCAACGGCCGACGATCTCGACCATCTGATGAGAGGGTGAGAATTGCCGGGTTTCGGCGATCGCCGCCACTGCTTTCTTCATCGCGGGCGAGGAATCCTCATCGACGCCGCCACAGACCTCGCAGATCAGGAAGGCGACGACCTCATTCGCACCATGGCCGTGCAGGCAGGCGACATAGGCGTTCTTCGATGAGAGGCGGTGGACGAAGCCCTGCTCGACCAGGAAATCGAGCGCCCGGTAGATCGAGATCGGTGCGAGGCGTCGTCCGCCTGCCGGCGAGATACGGTCCGCGAGATCATAGGCGCCGACCGGGCGATGATCGGCATGGAGCGCTTCCAGCGCCTGCCGGCGGATCGGCGTCAGGCGCAGGCCGCGCTCACGGCAAATCCGCTCGGCACGTGCCAACGCCTCGGCGGCGTGGCGACGGTGGTCCTCGGCATGGCGGCAGTCTTCGCCATGTGTATGGTGCACATGGTCGTCATGCATATGCGTGTTTGGCTGCATTTTCGTCATGTTGCGTTGCAAAGAGTCATCGGGCAACCTGCGGGTGCCTGTCGTTGCGGCATTGCCACGTTCAGCCCGAACCTAAGCATTTTCTCCTCGATTGTCAGGGGCCTTGACGCTCATGTTCCTCAAAGACCGTACTGCGGCCATCACCGGCTCGACCTCCGGCATTGGCCTGGCCTATGCGCGCGCACTTGCTGCCGAAGGCGCGAACCTCGTCATCAACGGCATCATGCCGCCAGCCGATGCAGAGAAGCTGCGCACCGATCTGGAAAAGGAGTTCGGCGTCAAGGTGTTGTTCTCGCCGGCCGACATGACCAAGCCCGCCGAGATCGCCGCCTTCATCGCCGAGGGCGAGAAGAACTTCGGCGCCATCGACATCCTGATCAACAATGCCGGTATCCAGTTCGTTTCGCCCATCGACGAGTTTCCGCCCGAGAAGTGGGACCAGATCATCGCGATCAACCTGTCCTCGGCCTTCCACACGATCCGCGCCGCCCTGCCGAAGATGAAGGAGAAGGGTTGGGGCCGCATCATCAACACGGCTTCCGCCCATGCGCTCGTCGCTTCGCCGTTCAAGTCGGCCTATGTCGCAGCCAAGCACGGCATCGCCGGCCTGACCAAGACCGTGGCTCTGGAGGTCGCGACCAAGGGCATCACCGTGAACGCCATCGCGCCCGGTTATGTGTGGACGCCGCTGGTGGAGAAGCAGATCCCCGACACGATGAAGGTCCGCGGGCTCACCCGTGAGCAGGTCATCAACGACGTGATGCTGGCGGGTCAGCCGACCAAGGAATTCGTCACGGTCGAGCAGGTCGCGGCGCTCGCCGTCTTCCTGTGCACCGACGGGGCGAAGTCGATCACCGGCGCGACACTGCCGATCGACGGCGGCTGGACCGCCGAATGAGCGGGCGCCCCTCGCGCAAGGCCGAGCCGACCAAGGGACTGGCCGGGCCGAAGGCGGAAAAGACGGTCTCGCTGGCCCTGCAGGGCGGAGGCGCGCATGGCGCCTTCACCTGGGGCGTGCTCGACGTCATCCTGGAGGATGGGCGGCTCGGCATCGAGGCGCTCACCGGGACCAGCGCCGGCGCGATGAATGCCGTCGTGCTGGCCGAGGGCTGGATCGACGGCGGCGCCGATGGAGCGCGCGCCAAGCTGGAGGCGTTCTGGCGGGCGATCAGCGTCGACGGCAAGTATCGCGGTTCCGAGCGCCCGCTGCTCGACACGATGCTCGGCGCCTGGGGGAGTAACGGCACGCCGCCCGGTCTGCTGTTCTTCGAGATGTTCGCGAAGGTGGCGAGCCCCTATGACGTCAACCCGCTCAACATCAACCCGCTGCGCGGCGTGATCGCCGACCTGATCGATTTCGAGAAGGTGCGCGCGCACGATGCGGTGAAGCTCTTCATCGCCGCCACCAATGTCCGCACCGGCAAGATTGCGGTGTTCGAAGGCGACCGGCTGACCCCGGACCATGTGATGGCCTCTGCCTGCCTGCCGATGGTTTTCCAGGCGGTGGAGATCGACGGCGAAGCCTATTGGGACGGTGGCTATATGGGCAATCCGGCGCTGTACCCGCTGTTCTACAAGGCTCATTGCGACGACATCCTGCTGGTGCAGATCAACCCGGTCCAGCGCAAGGAGCTGCCGACCAAGGCGCGCGAGATCCAGGACCGGATCAACGAGATCACCTTCAATGCCTCGCTGCTGCGCGAGCTGCGGGCGATCGACTTCGTCAACCGCCTCATCGACGACGGCAAGGTACCGGTTGACGAGTACAAGCGCGTGCTGATGCACCGCATCGACGGCGGCCCGCCGCTGGCGGAGCTGACCTCCTCGTCGCGGATGAATGCCGAATGGTCCTTCCTGCTCCGGTTGCGCGATATGGGCCGCGCAGCGGCCAAGCGCTGGCTGAAGCGCAACTACGCGGCGATCGGCAGAACCGGCACGATCGATCTCAAGGAGGCGATCACCTAGAGCCTATTGGTTTTGCGCGAATTCCCTTCGTTCGGTTGATGCCAGCCGAACGGGAAGCGCGCCGAGGGGACGGCGGCCCGGCGTTCGGCCTTCGGGATTCTTCGCGTTCCGGCGTCTCACTTGTTCCGGGGACCGCGCTTGCGCGAGGGCGAGACGAAATGTCATTCACCGGTCCGGGATCCGTTTTCAGAAGGACAGGGATTTTCCATGAGCAGCAAGCTGATCGTCACCGCCGGCCCTTATAGCTTCGACGCAAAGCTCGAGCTCGAGGCCGCGCCGAAGACTTGCGCCGCCTTCCTGCGGCACCTGCCCTTCGTCAGCAAGATCGTGCATGTGCGCTGGAGCGGCGAGGGCGTCTGGATGCCGCTCGGCGATCTCGATTTCGGCGTCGGCTACGAGAACAATACTGCCTATCCGGCGCCCGGCCAGATCATCCTCTATCCGGGCGGCGTCAGCGAGACCGAGATCCTGCTCGCCTATGGCGGCGTGCAGTTCGCCAGCAAGGCCGGCGTCCTCTCCGGAAACCACTTCCTCACCCTGACCTCGGGGCTTGAGAACCTCTACGCGCTCGGCCGCAAGACCCTCTGGGAAGGCGCGCAGGACATCCGCTTCGAGATGGCCGGCTGAACCGAAACCAGCACCTGGGCTGGGACAACAAGGGCGGGACGCATGGCGTCCCGCCCTTGTTCTTTCATGCGGCGGCCGGCGGATCCTCAGAGGGGCTCTCCGCCGCCGGCTTGCGCGGCCTCAACATGCGAGGCTGGGCCGCCTCGGTTGGCGATGGTGCCTCGCCGGCCTGCGTCTCGGGCGCCGCGGCCCTGATTTCCGCTTCGGCCTCGGGCTCTGCCGTGACGACCGGGTTCTGGCAGAGGCCCAGCATCGCCCGCGCGATCTCGGCCTCGCCCATGATCGTCAGCGTCGCGCCGCATTTGGTGAGATGGGCTACCTCCGCATCGGAATGGGCGCGGGCGACGATCGGCAGCGTCGGATTCTCGGCCCGCGCCTGCTCGCAGACCTGGCCGGCCTCGAAGCTGCCGGGTATCGCGACGAAGAGACGGATGGCGCGGTCCACCCCGGCGGCGGAGAGCACCTCCGGGTCGGCCGCATTGCCGACGAGCAGCTCGGCGCCGTCACGCTTGGCCGTTGCGACCGCGTCCGGATTGTCTTCGATCACCAGCAGCTTCGAGCCCTGTGCGAGCAGGCCCGCGCCGAGCAGGCTGCCGACGCGCCCGTAACCGACCACGACGATGTGACTCGACAGGCTGGTCGGGGTGACGTCGCGCTCCGGTTCTGCGGTCGGTTCGGGCTCGGCCGGGGCTTCAGCCGCCATAGGTGCGGCCGCAGGGGATTCCGGCTTCGGCTTCGCGGCGGAGGCGTCGGCCGGCTTGAGGCGCTCGGCCAGCGCGAACATCAACGGGTTGAGCAGGATCGACAGGATCGCGCCGGCGAGGATCAGGTCACGCCCCTGCGCCGGCAGGATGCCGAGACTTGCGCCGAGGCCGGCGAGGATGAAGGAGAATTCGCCGATCTGGGCGAGCGAGGCGGAGATCGTCAGCGCCACCGCGTTCGAGCGGCCGAAGGCGCGCACGATCAGCCAGGCCGCGACCGATTTGCCGATCAGGATGATGGCGAGCGTGCCGAGCAACGCCCATGGCGCCCGCAGCAGGATGCCGGGGTCGAACAGCATGCCGACCGAGACGAAGAACAGCACCGCGAAAGCGTCGCGTAGCGGCAGCGTCTCTTCGGCGGCGCGCTGGGAGAGCGGCGATTCGGAGAGGATCATGCCGGCGAAGAAGGCACCGAGCGCGAAGGAGACGCCGAACAGCGTCGCGGAGAGGAAGGCGACGCCGAGCGCGACCGCCAGCACCGCGAGCCGGAACAGCTCGCGCGAGCCGGTATGGGCGACCCAGTGCAGCACCCAGGGAATGACCCGGCGCCCGACGATCAGCATGAAGGCGATGAAGGCGGCGACCTTGGCGACGGTGACGCCGAGCACGCCCCAGAGGCCGAGATCGAACTGCGTCGAGAGCGGAGACGGCGTGCCGGGCTGCCCGCCGCTGATCGCGTTGGCGACGGCCGGAAGCACGACCAGAGCCAGCACCATTGCCAGATCCTCGACGATCAGCCAGCCGACGGCGATCTTGCCCTTTTCCGTCTGGACCAGCCGGCGCTCCTGCAGGGCCCGCAGCAGCACCACGGTGCTGGCGACAGAGAGCGCGAGGCCGAAGACGATGCCGGCGATCCAGTTCCAACCGAGCAGCAAGGCAAGGCCGAGGCCAAGCAGCGTCGCGACGGCGATCTGGACGATGGCGCCGGGAACAGCGATCATTTTGACCGACAGCAATTCCTTCAGCGAGAAATGCAGGCCGACGCCGAACATCAGCAGGATGACGCCGATTTCGGCCAGTTCATTGGCGAGGTTTTGATCGCCAACGAAGCCCGGGGTGAAGGGGCCGGCGGCGACGCCAGCCAGCAGATATCCCACCAACGGGGATATGCGCAGTTTCTGGGCAATGGCCCCGAAGACGAAAGCAAGGCCGAGGCCCGCGACAACGATGGCGATCAGCGGGCCGTGATGCATGGGTCTCCCGAATCCGAAACGTCAAGAAATCGAAAATGTTGGAACGCTTTGGAGCATGGGGACTGCGGCCGCCGATTTCAACCGAAAGACGTACGTCTTTCGGGCTGGCGATGCCGAATTTTCCTTCGCTTAGCCGGGGCGCGCCGACGGCGGAAACGCGAGCCCGGCCGCGGGGCTGACGGCAACGCCCGCGCCGATGACCGATATGTCCTACGCCTTGGGTTTCTCGAGCAGGATCTGGCCTTGCTTCTCGACCCCGATCTTCAGCTTCTCGGCAAAGACGGCAAGCATCCAGGGCAGCGTCACCTCGACGCGGATAAGACGCTCCTCGACCTCGACGCGGCCATGAACGGTGTGACCGAGCGCGCCCACGCCGAAATGCAGGCCGTCGTCCTCCCAGCGCTCCTCGACGAGCTGCATCCTGACCATTCCGAGCCTGTCGCGGATGCGGTCTATCCCGTTGCGCAGGCGATTGAGCGCGGCCTCGCGGCCAAGATCATGCGAGATGGTTATGGAGACGGGTTTGCCCATGGCGCCTCATCGAACAGCAGGAACGAAAGCCAGTTGCAGCCGGACATGGCGACGGCGCCGGAGATTTTCCAGCGCCGCCGAAAGCCCGCCGAAGGGCGGGCGTGATCATCGAAGATCGTCTTGTAACATGAGCGCGTTGTAACATGAGCGCGCGTGGGCCCAGCGGTCCGCCGGGAGCTCAGCTGCGTTGGCTCAGGCGCTGCTGGCCGGTTTGCGTGACGCGCCAGGCGGCCCCATCCGACTCGACGAGCCCGCGATCGCGCAAGGCGAGCAGCATCGTATCGTCGAAGATGAAATGCTGGGTCTTTTCTTCAATGCTTTCCAGCGCGATCCATTCCGGATCCGAAAGAACCCAGGGATGTGCGATCTGGAGGTGCTGAACGTGCATATAGCGTCTCCTTCTCGTTGATGGCCCCTGTTCGCTGGGAGATCGCATCCAAACATGACCGGGTTATGGCCGAACAGCGAAGAATCGTGACCCATGCCCGGTCGCGCCGGCCGCCTTTTTAGCGAGCGGTGGGAACCCAGCCGCATCATCCGTCGTTCCCTGATCATATCCCCTTTCAGGAACGGAGAAACCGTCATGGCGATGGCCAACAAATTTCCGCCGGATGTGCCGGACAATGCCGAGGAAGCTCAGGAACAGGTCGAGTCCACAGTGAGGGCGCTCCGCGGCAAGGCGGCGGATATGGCCGATAAGGCGAGTGAGACCGTAAAGGACCACTATGAGCGGGCAAAGGACGCCTGGGACGAGGCCGATCCGATCGAAACCGTCCGCGAAGGCGGGCAGGCGGTGGCGCGGACGGTGGAACGGCATCCGCTCGCGACGCTCGGTCTCGGGGCCGTGAGCATCGGGCTGATCGCCTGGGCGACGCTGCGCGCCCGACCTGAAACGCGCTGGGAGCGCTATCAACCCGACTATGGCCGAGTGCGTGGCTGGCTCAACGACTACGGCTCGGATGCCGCGGATGCCGGAAGCCGCGCCTTGAAGGCAGGCAGCAACTGGCTGAGCGCCCGCCGCGACGCCGCGGACGACTATGCGGATCGCGCCAACGACTACGCATCACGAGCGCGTGAATATGCCGACATGGGCGGGCGCATGCTGGTCAAGCGGGCCGAGCGTGAGCCGATGGCGGCCCTGGTCGGGCTCGGGCTCGCTGTCTATGTGATCGGTTCGCTCCTGGCCTCGGCCTCGACCAGACAGGAGCCGGCGCCTGCTCCGGCCCGCAGGCGTTCAGCCAAGCGCTGAGGGGAATCAAGGGTTTCGGAAAAACATAAGAAAAAGCCCTGCGGCGCGAGGCGTCGCAGGGCTCTAGAATTGTTGGCGCGGCGCCTCCGAGAGGCACCACTCAAATATTACCACCAGTAGCGGCGCGGGCCGTAATAGCCATAGCCACGATAGTAGCCACGGTCGGCGCTGGCGGCGATCGCGCCACCGACGACGCCTGCGGCCACGCCCGCCGCTACCGCGCTGCTGGCCTCGTTCGAAGCGCGACGGTTCTCGACATAGTTCGCCGAGCGGCACTGCTGGTAAGCGCGGGTGCCGGGACGGAAGCCCTGGGCCTCACAGGTGACTTCAGCGTCAGCCATGGACTCCTGCGCGGTCTGGCAACCGGCGAGAAGCGCGGCCATCGCGCCGACGATCAGAATGCTACGCATATTTTATCCCTTTTCAGCCTCCCATTGGCCTGCGGGGACTTAAAAGCAGCCATCGTTGCAGGTCAAGAATGTCTCAGGTCCTGCGTTAAAGTTCGCACAGCCGAAATCATTCAATAGCCGCAGAATTCCACTCGGATTCACTAAGGGCCGATCTGGTGAAGGCACGCGGAGCGTCCTGCACAGATCGGGCTTGCATTTGCGCGACAGCAGCGGAACATGGCGACCGAGATCAGGACAGCCTGGACCATGTCGATACCGCGCCTCATCCTTCTTCTGCCGGCTTTGTTTCTTGGAGCCTGCGCCTATCACACTTCGCGCAGCAGCGCGGTCGTGGTCACGGATGCGGAGAAGGTCGTGGAGGGCTGCACCAAGCTCGGCGTGATCGACGGCAAGTCCGAGCTGCATGCGGTGCTGCTCACCGATACCGCGCGCGATACGATCGTGACGCGCCTCAAGATCAGGGCGGCGGAGATGGGCGGGAGCCATGTCGTCTCCAGCGCCGCCGACATCAAGTGGAAGGGCCCGGACACATCGGGCACGGTCTACAAGTGCGAGCGGTGAGCCGCTAGCCGGCTCATTCCGGATTGAGCCCCGCTCGCACGGAGCCAACAATCAGCTCTTCAGCAGCCACTCATGCTCGGCCGCGTTGTGGAATTTCCAGGTCCGTTTCGGGCCGGCCATAACGTTGAGATAATAGAGATCGTAGCCGTGGCAGGTGGCGCAGGGGTGATAGCCCTTCGGGACCAGCACGACATCGCCGTCCTCGATCGCCATGGCCTCGTCCAGGCTGCGGTCATCCGTATAGACGCGCTGGAAGCCGAAGCCCTGCGGCGGGTTGAGGCGGTGGTAATAGGTCTCTTCGAGGTAGGATTCCTGCGGCAGCTCGTCGCGATCGTGCTTGTGCGGCGGGTAGCTCGAGGTGTTGCCGGCGGGGGTGATGACCTCGACGACGAGCAGCGAATCCGCCGGCTCGCCTTCCGGCAGGATGTTGGTGACGTGGCGGGTGTTGGAACCCTTGCCACGGATCTCCTGGCCGAGATCGTCTGGTGCGATGACGCGCACCGGCAGGCCGCCACGCAGGCCAGGCGCCGTGCAGATCGCCAGCTCAAGATCGGTGGTGGCGGTGACCGACCAGTCCGAGCCCTGCGGGACGTAGACCGACCAGGGCTTGCCCTCGAAGGGGCTCATGCGCTGGCCGAGTTCGCCCAGCGTCTGGCCACCGGCCGTGGCCTTGCCCTTGCCGGTCACGAAGACGAGGCAGGCCTCGCGATCGCCCGTCGGGGCGGAGACGGTCTCGCCCGGCTTCAGGCGATGCAGATCGAAGCCGACATAGGTCCAGCCGGCATTTTCCGGCGTGACATGGGTGACGCGGCCGTGGGCGCCGTGCGGGCGAACCTTGAGACGGGACATGGGGGCTCTCCAGCGCATTCTTGGTGGGCTCGTCATGCTCGGGTTCGACCCGAGCATCTCCGGCAAGAGATTCTCGGGTCTGCGCTTCGCTTCGCCCGAGAATGACGCTGTATTCAGACCAGACCCGCTTCCTTGATGAAGCGCGTCAGATTGGCATGGCCGAGCTTGGCGTAGCGGGCGGGCTCCGCCTTCTTCGGATCCTGCTCGGCCTCGACCACGATCCAGCCGGAGTAATCCCAGAGCTCTCTCAGCACGCGGACATAGTCGATCAGACCGTCCCCCGGCACGGTGTAGACGCCGGCGAGCACGGATTCGAGGAAGGACCAGTCCTCGCGGTTGGAGCGCCACATCACCTCCTCGCGGATATCCTTGCAGTGGACGTGGTGGATGCGCGCCTTCCAGTGGCGGGCGATGCGAGCGGGATCGCCGCCGCCCCAGGTGGCGTGGCCGGTATCGAGCAGGAGGCCGACAGCCGCGCCGGTGACGCCCATGAACCGGTCGATCTCGGCCTCGGTCTGCACCACCGTGCCCATGTGATGATGATAGACAAGCTGCAGGCCGTACTCCGCCTTCACCGCCTCGGCGAAGTTGGTATAGCGCGCGCCGAAATCGTCCCAGCGCGCCTTGGGCAGGACGGGGCGGGCCGAGAGCGGCTTGGCGATGTCGGAGTGGATCGCATTCGAGGTCTCGGCGGCGATCAGCACCGAGCAGCCCATGTCGCGCAGCAGCGTCGCGTGAGCCTTAACCGCTGCCATCTCGGCAGCGACGTCGCGGACGAGCAACTCGGTCGAGTACCAGCCGGAGACCAGCGCGTGGCCGTGCGCGTCGAGGATCGGCTTCAGCCTGGCGGCTTCGCGCGGGAACTTGTTGCCGAGTTCCATGCCGGTGAAGCCGGCTTCGCGAGCCTCCTTCAGGCAGGTTTCGAGCGGGATGTCGCCGCCGATCTCGAGCATGTCGTCGTTCGACCAGCCGATGGGGTTCGCGCCGATGCGGATCATGTGTCGGGTCTTTCTCGCCTATGGGAACGGCTTCAGTTGCCGATGTGCTGACGCTTGCGCTGCGTATCGTAGTTTGCCCGCGCCGTGCGGACTTCCATGCGGTCGCTGACCTCGGGCACGGCGACGTCCCACCAGGCGCCGCCGGAACCGGTCGAGATCAGCGGGTCGGTGTCGATGACCACGACGGTGGTGCGGGTGTTGGCCTTCGCCTGCGCCAGCGCGGTTTCGAGTTCGGCGACGGAGGCGACCTTGGTCGCGATCGCCCCCATGCTGGCGGCGTGGGCGACGAAGTCGATCTCCGGCAGCGTCTCATGCCTGCTATCCTTGAGCAGGTTGTTGAAGCTCTGGCCGCCGGTCGCATTCTGGAGGCGGTTGATGCAGCCGTACCCGCGATTGTCGAGCAACACGATCGTGAGCTTGAGGCCCAGCATGACCGAGGTCGCGATCTCGGAATTGAGCATGAGATAGGAGCCGTCGCCGACCATGACGACGACTTCCTTGTCCGGCCTCGCCATCTTGGCGCCGAGCCCGCCGGCGATCTCGTAGCCCATGCAGGAGAAGCCGTATTCGGCGTGGTAGGAGCCGGGCGAGCCGGCCTGCCAGAGCTTGTGCAATTCGCCGGGCAGCCCGCCGGCAGCGTGGAGCAGGACGACGTCCGAGCCCAGCGCGCGCTGGACCGCGCCGATGACCTGCGCGTCGGAGGGCAGGGCGGAATTGGACGCGGCAGTCGCCTTGTCCGCTTCCTTCAGCCATTCGGCCTTGCCGGCCTTGGCATCGGTCGTCCAGCTTTCCTGTGCCTTCCAGCCGCCGATGGCTTCAGTCAGTTCGGCCAGGCCCTCGCGGGCATCGGCGACAAGAGGCAGGGCGCGATGCTTGCCGGCGTCGAAGGGCTGAACGTTGAGGCCGATGACCGTCTTCTGCGCGGCGCCGAACAGCGCCCAGGAGCCGGTCGTGAAATCCTGCAGCCGCGTTCCGACGGCCAGGACGAGATCGGCCTCGGCGGCGAGCCGGTTGGCGGCTTCCGTGCCGGTGACGCCGACGGCGGCCAAGTTGAGCGCGTTGTCGTCGGGCAGGGCGGATTTGCCGCCCTGCGTCTCGCAGACCGGGATGCCGGTCGCGGCCGAGAAGCGGGCGAGTTCGTCGCAGGCATCCGAGTAGAGCACGCCGCCGCCGGCGACGATCAGGGGCTTCTTCGCGGCCTTCAGCGCTTCGGCCGCGGCCTTCAGCTCGTTGCGGTCGGAGCGAGGCCGACGCGGTGTCCAGAGGCGCTCGGTGAAGAAGCTCTCGGGGTAGTCGTAGGCTTCCGCCTGCACGTCCTGGCAGAGGGCGAGGGTCACAGGTCCGCATTCGGCCGGGTCGGTCAGCACCTGCATGGCGCGGGCGAGCGCCGGAATGATCTGCTCGGGCCGGGTAATGCGGTCGAAATAGCGCGAGACGGGCCGGAAGCAGTCATTGGCGGAGACCGTGCCGTCGCCGAAATCCTCGACCTGCTGGAGGACCGGATCGGGAATGCGGTTGGAGAAGACATCGCCCGGCAGCAGCAGCACCGGCAGGCGGTTGACATGGGCGAGCGCGGCGGCAGTGACGAGATTGGTTGCGCCGGGGCCGATCGAGGTGGTCGCAGCCATGAAGCGGCGGCGCATGTTCGCTTTGGCGTATGCGATGGCCGCATGTGCCATCGCCTGCTCGTTATGGGCGCGGAAGGTCGGCAGGCGCTCGCGCTCGTGCCAGAGCGCTTCGCCGAGACCCGCGACGTTGCCATGGCCGAAGATCGCCCAGACGCCGCCGAAGATCGGCAGGCGCTCTCCGTCGATTTCGGTCATCTGCGCCGCGAGGTAGCGCGTCAGCGCCTGCGCCATGGTGAGGCGGACGGTGGCAGTCATGGTCGTCGATCTCCGAGCGGGAGTCTTCTTAGCATCGGCTTGGTCCGAAAACTTTTCGGGCGGATGCACTAGGCCGCCTTGCGGCCGCGCGTGGCAAGCCAGAGGCCGGTCAGCGCCTCGAAACGCTTGGCCATATCGGCGATGGCCGCTTCGTCGTCGAGCTTGCCGGCGAGCCAGCCTTCCGCCGCGGCCATGAAGATGGTGCGGCCCACCGCGAAGCCCTTGACGATGGGCGTGCCGGCCGTGGCGGCGAAGCCGGCCTCCAGCTCTTCGGCCGGGGCGTCGAGCCCGAGCAGGAGCACGCCCCGACACCAGGGGTCGTGCTTCGCGATGGTGCGCTCGATGGCGGCCCAGGCGGCCGGAGAGGATTGCGGCTCGAGCTTCCACCAGTCGGGCTTGATGCCGAGCGCGTAGATCTCCTCCAGCGCGCGGGCGATGGTATCGGGCCCGAGCGCGCCGTTCTTGCTCGCGATGATCTCGATCAGCAATTCGCGGCCGACCTTGCGCGCCGCTTCGAACAGGCCGCGCAGCTTCTCCTGCTGGGTCTGCTTCAGCTCCGCGGGATCGTCCGGGTGATAGAAGCAGAGAGCCTTGATGCAGTGATCGACCGGCCATTCCGGCAGGAGCGAGCCAATGTCCTGGCTCGTCTCGAAGCGCAGGGGCCGCGAACCCGGCAACTCGACGGGACGGCCGAGCCAGGCGAAGGGATGGCGGGCAAACTCGAACATCGCCTCGCGCCCATGCTTCTCGTCGAGCAGCATGCCGTAGCCGGGCCGGCCATCGGCGACGCGAGCGGCGGCTTTGACCGCGAGCACCTTGAAGTCGCGGATGCGGGCCGGATCGGCGCCGAACTTCGCCGCAAGCTCTTCCAGCTGGACGCGGTGGTCGCAGGCGAGCGCCATCAGCGAAGGAATGTCGCTCCGGCGTGTCGTTGCCCAGTGGATGTGGTTGATGGCCTCATCCTTGCGCAGGGCCCGGTGCGGGCTGCCGTTCTTGAGGAAATATTGCAGTTCCTCGAAGGTCGGGCTCTCCGGCGAGCAGAGCAGGCGCGAGACGGCGAAGGCGCCGCAGGCATTGGCCCAGGTCGCGGCTGTCTGAAGGCTTTCGCCGCCGAGCCAGCCGCGCAGGAAGCCAGACATGAAGGCGTCGCCGGCGCCCAAGACGTTGTAGACCTCGATCGGGAAGCCCTTGCCGACGATGCCGTCCTCCAGATCGTCCGGGATCGCTCCCTCATAGACGATGCAGCCCATCGGGCCGCGCTTGAGCACGATGGTGGCGGGGGTGAGGGAGCGGATTGTCCTCAGCGCCTGCAAGAGCTCGCTCTCGCCCGAGGCGATCAGGACCTCTTCCTCGGTGCCGATGATCAGGTCGCAGCCGGGCAGCACGGTCTTCATCCGCTCGGAGACGGCCTGCGAGGCGATGTAGCGGTTGTCGCCGGCGTCGTGGCCGGCAAGGCCCCAAAGATTGGGTCGGTAGTCGATATCGAGCACGACCTTGCCGCCGTTCTCGCGCATCAGCTTCATCGCCTTGCGCTGGGCGGCCTCGGGCTTGGGCCGGGCGAAATGCGTGCCGGTGACGACGACGGCGCGGGCCTTCGCGATGAAGGCGGAATCGATATCGCCTTCCTCCAGCGCCATATCGGCGCAGTTCTCGCGGTAGAACAGCAACGGGAAGGATTTGTCGCTCTCCACCGAGAGGATGGCGAGCGCGGTGAGGCGTTCGGAGTCGGTCTTGAGGCCGTCGAGATTGACGCCTTCGCGGGCGAGCTGCTCGCGCAGGAAGCGGCCGAACTGCTCGTTGCCGACGCGGGTGAGGAGCGCCGAGCGCAGCCCGAGCCGTGCCGTGCCGATCGCGATGTTCGCCGGGCAGCCGCCCACCGATTTGGCAAAGCTGGTGACGTCTTCCAGCCGCGAGCCGATCTGCTGGCCGTAGAGATCGACCGAGGCGCGGCCGATGGTGATGACGTCGAGCGCCTGCGCCGATCCGCCGAGCGGTCCCGTCATATGCTCCTCCAGCCCTTGTCGCTTCTGGTGACATGCGGGCGGCCTGACGGCCCCGCCTTGGCGACATGAAATAATAATTCCATTATTCCGTCAATGCGGAATGTCTATTCCTGCTCGCGCGACCGGCGGCGGCGGCCGCGCCCGGCGCGGCGGGCGTCGCCGATGCCGACGGCGAGCGCCATGGCCAGGGCCATGGTGGAGGACAGCGTGCGGAAGCCGCCGAAGTCGGCCTCGGCCACCTCGAACCAGGTCTGGGCGAAGCTGGCGAGCGGCGAGAAGGCGCTGTCGGTGATGGCGATGAGCGGCACGCCGCGCTCGGCGAGGCCGCGCGCGTCCTCGACGGTGGCCGATGCGTAGGGCGAGAAGCTGACGACCAGCACGGCGTCCCGCGGGGTGGCGAAGGCGATCATCTCGGGGTCGAGCCCGGCCGCCGATTCGACGAGCTGATAGCGGACGCCGAGCTTGCCGAGCGCATAGGCGACGTAGCTCGCCACCGGGTAGGAGCGGCGGCGGGCGAGGATGTAGATGGTTTCGGCGCCGGCCAGCAGCTCGATGGCGCGGTCGAGCGTGCCCTCGTCGATGCTGCGGCTCATCACGTCGAGCGATTTGCGCGAGGCGGTGAGGAAGCCGTCGAGAATGCGATGGGCGCCGGCCGGGCCTTCGCCGGCCCGCAAGGTGTTGAGGCGTTCCTCATAGCTCGAATTGCGCTCGCGCAGCCGCTCGCGGAAGACCACCTGCAGACTGGTGAAGCCGTCGAAGCCGAGATGCTGGGCGAAGCGGATCAAGGTCGAGGGTTGGACGCCAGCGGAGACCGCGATGCTCGCCGCGGTGCCGAAGGCGATCTCGTCGGGATTGTCGAGCGCATAGGCCGCAATCTGGGCGATGCGCTTCGGAAGGCTCTCGCGCTGGGCGAGAATCAACGTGCGCAGGCCGTCGAAATCACGCGGCAGTTCCGCAACGGCGGTTTCGCTCATTCTCGATGTCCGTTGCCGTCCCTGTTGCAACAGTTCTGGCAGCGAAGCGTAAATGGAGCAAGCGTTCCAGTAGGGGAATGAACAATCGATATCAGCCCGGCAGGCCGGCGGTACAGCTCTGGCCGCCATCGACAGGCAGGCAGACGCCGGTGATGAACTTCGCTTCGTCAGAGGCGAGGAAGACGGCGGCGTGGGCGATGTCCCAGGCGGTGCCCATCCTGCCCATCGGCACCTGCGCGTTACGGGCGGCGACCATCTCCTCGACGGAAGCATATTGCGAGGAGATCTGCTTGTAGATCAGCGGCGTGTCGATCAGGCCCGGCATGATGCAGTTCGCGCGGATGTTCTGCTTCGCATACTGCATCGCGAGCGCGACCGTCGCCTGGTTCACCGCCGCCTTCGTCGCGTAGTAGGCGAAATAGGGATAGCCGGTCCAGCGAATGGCCGCGAGCGAGGAGATGTTGACGATGGCGCCGCCGCCGCCCTTCAGCATTTCGGGAATCGCGGCCTTGGCGCAGCGATAGACCGAGCCGAGATTGAGCTGGAGCGAGGCCTGGAACTGCTCCTCGGAAAGCTCGACCGGCCCGCCCATATGGGTGACGCCGACATTGTTGTGCAGGATGTCGATGCGGCCAAAATGCCGCGCGGTTTCCGCGACGCAGGCTTCGACCGAGCCGAGATTCGTCACATCGGCGGCGAGCGCCAGCGCTCTGCCGCCCTCGCCGGTGATGATGGCGGCGGTCTCCTCGGCGGCGGCCAGGTTCAGGTCGATGCAGGCGACCCCGGCGCCCTCGCGGGCATAGGCGACGGCTGCCGCCTTGCCGTTGCCCCAGCCGGGGCCGGAGGAGCCGGCGCCGAAGACGATGGCGATCTTGTCCTTCAGCCGGTCGGCCATGGGAGTTCTTTCCGTTGTGCAGGGTACGGCGCGCCGATGGAGCGCCGTCATGCTCGGGCTCGAGCCGAGCATCTCGAATACCAGAGCTGGCTGGTCATGAGATTCTCGGGTCGAAGCTTTGCTTCGCCCGAGAATGACGGTTGCGGACGGATCAGCTCAGCGAGCTGCCGACGGCCTTCTCCAGGATGCCCCAGGCCTCGTCGCCGTACTTCTTCTTCCACTCGGCGTAGAATCCGGCCTTGCGCAGCGCCTCGCGGAAGGCGTCGGCCTTGGTCTCGTTGGCGACCATGCCCTTCGAGACGAGCTCGCCCTGCAAGCCGGCATTGAGCTTGGCGACGTCTTCGCGCTCCAGCAACGCAGCGGCGTTGATGTTCTTGGCGACGATGGCGCGCAGGTCTTCCGGAAGCTTCTCCCAGGCGCGGCGATTGGCCAGGAACCAGAAGCCGTCCCACATATGGTTGGTCAGCGAGAGGTACTTCTGCACCTCGAAGAGCTTGGCGGTCGCGATGATCGCGAGCGGGTTCTCCTGGCCATCGACGATCTTGGTCTGCAGGGCAGTATAGACCTCGGCGAAGTTGATGCTGGCGGGAGCCGACTGGAAGGCGGTGAACATCGAGGTCCAGAGCGGGGAGACCGGCACGCGGATCTTGAAGCCCTTGAGGTCTTCTGGCGTGTTGACCGGGCCCTTGGACGAGGTGATCTGGCGGAAGCCGTTGTCCCAGATCTTGTCCATGACGACGAGGTTGGCCTTGCCGATCTGGCCGCGGACATAGGCGCCGAGCTCGCCGTCCATCGCCTTCCAGACCGCGTCGTAATTCGGGAAGGCGAAGCCGATGCCGGAAAGCGAGGCATTGGCGACCAGCGTCGAGAGGATCAGCGGCGAGAGCGTGAAGAACTCGACGCCGCCCGAGCGGACCTGGCTCAGCATGTCGGTATCGGAGCCGAGCTGGTTGTTCGGGAAGATCTGGATGTCGACGCGGCCGTTCGTCTCCTGCTTGATCTTCGCCACGGCCTCGTTGGCGCGCGTGTTCATCGGGTGCGCGACGGGCAGGTTGTTGGCGTATTTATAGGTGAATTCGGCGCTCTGCGCATTGGCGCGGCCGATATGGAAGGTGCCGATGGCGGACGCTGCGGCTGTCGCCTGGAGCAGGGTGCGGCGTGAGATGGTCATGGGCGTTTTCTCCTTGAGAGCGTCTGTTGTCTTGAGGTTTCTTATGGTTGGCAGTGAGCTTCACAGCACCCAGGTCGAGAGGCCGGGCACGAGGGCGATGACGACGAGGCCGACGAGCAGGGCGATGAGATAGGGCCAGATCGCGCCCATCGCCTCGTCGGGCGAGACGTTGCCGATCTTGCAGGCGATGTAGAAGCCGATGCCGATCGGCGGCGCCATCAGGCCGATATTCATCGCGGTGACCACCACCATCGCGTAATGCACGTCGTTGATGCCGAGGCTCTTGGCGATCGGGAACATCAAGGGCGCCAGCAGCACGATCGCCGGCAGGCCCTCCAGCACGCAGCCGAGGATCATGAAGACGACGATCGACACCGCCATGAAGCTGAGCCAGCCGCCGGGCAGATGCGCCATGAAGCTGGCGAGGTCGCGGGCGAAGCCGGTCTGGGTCAGGGCCCAGGCCATGGCGAGCGCGGTGCCGAGGATCATCAGGATCGCGCCGGAGAGAGCCGCTGTCTCGACGAGCATCGAATAGAATTTGCGCGGGCTGATGCCGCCATAGAGCACGATGCCGATGACGAGTGCGTAGAGCACCGCGATGGTCGAGACCTCGGTCGCGGTGGCGACGCCGCCGCCGACCGCGGCGCGGATGATGAAGGGCAGGACCAGGGCCGGCGCGGCGACGAGCGCGACCTTGCCGATGACCGCGAGCGGGGCGCGGCGAACGCCCTTCATGTCCTCCGCCGCCGCTTTCCAGCGGGCGAGGCCGGCAAGCGCGACGAGCAGCACGCCGGCGATAACGAAGCCGGCGTTGAACAGGCCGGCAATCGAGACGCCGGCGACCGAGCCGAGCACGATCAGCACGATCGAGGGCGGCACGGTGTCGGCCATGGCTGCACCGGTCGAGAGCAGCGCGATCAGGTCCTTGGGCTTGTAGCCGCGCCGCTTCATCTCCGGGAACAGCGCGGGCGCGACCGTCGCCATGTCCGAGACCTTGGAGCCCGAGATCCCTGAGACAAGATAGAGCGAGCCGAGCAGGACATAGGACATGCCGGCGCGGACATGACCGAGCAGGGAGGCGAGGAAATCGACGATCGCCTTGCCCATGCCGGTGGCGTCCAGGATGCAGCCGAGCAGCACGAAGATCGGCACGGAGAGCAGGATGAGGCTCGACATGCCCTCGTCCATGCGCCCGATCATCACGAGCATCGGGACATTGGTCGAGAAGGCGAGGAAGGCGAGCGTGCCCAGCCCGAAGCAGAAGGCGATCGGCACGCCCGCAACTAGGCAGGCGGCGACGACGCCGATCAGGAAGATCAGGATATTGTAGTAGCCGAGCCCCTTCAGGGTCGGCCCGAGCAGCCAGAAGGCGAGGCCGAAGCCGCCGACGACCAGAGCTGATGCGGCGATGTCGACGAGGCGCGCAGTCTTGAAGAGGTAGCGCAGCGTGAGCAGCCCCATCAGCACGATGCCGACGGCGATGGCCGAAACGCGCCAGCTGACGGGGATATTGAGCGCAGCCGAGGTGACGTAGCTTTCTTCCACCGCATATTCGATGGCTGGATCGACCATCGCGGCGAGGAAGGCGGCGACGGCGGTCAGCGCCAGCGTCTCGGCGAATTCGCGCAGGCGTGCCGGCATCATGCCGACGAACAGCGTCAGGCGCAGATGCTCGTTGCGGTCGACGGCGATGGCGGCGCCGAGCATGGCGAGCCAGATGAAGGCGATCGAGGCGACCTCGTCGACCCAGACGAAGGGCAGCGCGAAGACATAGCGCGAGACGACGCCGAGCAGCAGCACGCCGATGATGAAGGCGACGAGCGCGGCGGCGACGAACTCGACCGGCCGCATGATCGCGGAGCCGGGGCGCGCATCCTCGTTTTCGCTCAGATTCTCGGGGATCGTCAGCGTATCGGCGATATCGCTCATGCGGCGCCCTCAGATGCCGCTGGCCGGGCGCAACTCGCCCGTGATGTGGGATGCCCTGACGGCCATCGTTCCGTTCCTCCCTTCGCGCCGATCTTGTGATGTCGCCGGCGTCGATTGCGGTCCACACTGTGAATAGACGAGCAGCTGGACGGCGAGCAGATTACACGAGGGTTGCGGCGTTGCAATCCGCAAAGCGCCCATCTACGGTTGGAGCATAAGAATGAGGTCCATATCGTGGACTGTGTGGAGGAGTGCTTGCCGCAGAGTTCCGCGCAGGAAGCCGGCCTGTCCGGCTCGCAGAGCGTCGACCGCGCGCTCGGGCTGCTCTCGCTGATCGGGCGGGAGCCGGCCGAGGGGCTGCCGCTTGGCGAGATCGTCTCCGGCAGCGGGCTCAACAAGCCGACGACACGCCGGCTGCTGCTCGCGCTGATGCGGGCCGGGCTCGTCGAGCAGGAACCGCAGACGCGGCGCTATTGCCTGGGCGAGGAGGCCTTCGTGCTGGGCGTGCTGGCAGCGCGCCGCCACGGCCTGCTCGAACTGGCGATGGACAGCCTGCGCCGACTTTCGGGCGAGACGCAGGATACGAGCTTCCTGACTGTCCGGCGCGAAAGCTACGCGATCTGCCTGCACCGCGAGGAGGGGACCTACCCGGTGCGGACTCATGCGCTCCAGACCGGGGACCAGCATCCGCTCGGCGTCGGCGCCGGCTCCCTCGCATTGTTCGCAGCACTGCCGGACGACGATGTGGACCGCGTCATCGCCGCCAACGAGCCGGCGTTGCTGGCGCGCTATCCCGGCTTTGCGCCGGATGCGATGAGGGTCGATATCGCCGAGACCCGCGAGCGCGGGTTCTCGCTCAACCCAGGCCGCCTCGTCGCCAGCTCCTGGGGCATCGGGCGTGCCTTCCGCTATCCGGATGGGCGCGTGGCGGGGGCCTTCTCGATCGCCGCAATCGACAGCCGGATGGTGCCGGCCCGGCAGGCCGAGCTTTCGCGGCTGCTGGCGCGCGAAGGCGCCCGCATAGAGGCGCTGCTCGCGCAGATGTTCGTTTCCAAACAGGGCGGCAAGCCCATTGTCGCGGCTGTGCCGCGCCCCATCGAGACAGGGAGAGCCGCAAGATGAGCTCCGCAACCGCAGCCCCCGTCGGAGGCGTCGTGCCGATGACGCGGCGGGTGATGAACCTCGCCCATATCGTGACGCAGAATGCGCGGCGTCTGCCCGCGCATCCCGCCTTCATCTGGGGCGACAGGACGCTGGACTGGGCCGAGATCGATGCGCAGGTTTCGGCGCTGGCGGCGGGGCTAAAGGCGCGCGGCATCGGCAAGGGCGACCGCGTGCTCGTCCATTCCAAGAACTGCGACGCGATGTTCGTCTCGATGTTCGCGACCTTCCGGCTCGGCGCCGTCTGGGTGCCCACGAATTTCCGCCTTCTGCCGGACGAGGTTGCCTACCTCGCCACGGCCTCCGGCGCGAAAGGCTTTCTCTGCCATGGCGACTTCCCGGAGCACGCGGCGGCCGTCGCGGCTGCGAAGCCCTCGCCCGAGTTCACATGGCGGATCGGGGAGGGGGCCTTCGGCGAGGACGAGGTCGGCGCGGTCATCGCGCGCCATCGCGGCGAGAAGGTCGAGAACGCCGCGGTCGAGCATGACGATCCCTGCTGGTTCTTCTTCACCTCCGGCACGACCGGCCGTTCCAAGGCCGCGGTGCTGACCCATGGCCAGATGGGCTTCGTCATCACCAACCATCTCTGCGACCTCGTGCCGGGCTCGACCGAGAAGGATGCCTCGCTGGTGGTGGCGCCGCTCTCGCATGGGGCGGGCGTGCACCAGCTGGTGATGTCGGCGCGCGGCGCGACCTCGATCCTGCTGTCGACCGAGCGCTTCGACATCGACGAGGCCTACCGGCTGATCGCCAAGCACCGCGTCAGCAACATCTTCACCGTGCCGACGATCCTGAAGATGCTGGTCGAGCATCCCGCCGCCGACAGCCACGATCATTCGAGCCTGCGCTACATCATCTATGCGGGTGCGCCGATGTATCGCGAGGATCAGAAAGCGGCGCTGAAAAAGCTCGGCAAGGTGATCGTGCAGTATTTCGGGCTGGGCGAGGTCACCGGCAACATCACCGTGCTGCCGCCGACCCTGCATGAGCCGGAGGACGGACCGCATGCGCGCATCGGCACCTGCGGCTTCGAGCGCACCGGCATGCAGGTCCGGATCCAGGACGAGAACGGGAAAGAGGTCGGGTCAGGCGTGCAGGGCGAGATCTGCGTGATCGGGCCTGCCGTCTTCGCCGGCTATTACGACAACCCGGAAGCCAATGCGAAATCCTTCCGCGATGGCTGGTTCCGCACCGGCGATCTCGGCCATATGGACGAGCAGGGCTTCGTCTATATCACCGGCCGGGCCTCGGACATGTACATCTCCGGCGGCTCGAACATCTATCCACGCGAGATCGAGGAGAAGATCCTGACCCATCCGGCGATCGCCGAGGTCGCGGTGCTCGGCGTGCCCGATCCGGTCTGGGGCGAGATCGGCATCGCGGTCTGCGTTGCCAGGCGGGGACAAAGCGCGACGGAAGCCGAGATCGCGGATTTCCTCGGGCCGAAGATCGCCCGCTACAAGATGCCGAAGCGCTTCCTGTTCTGGGAGGCACTGCCGAAATCGGGCTATGGCAAGGTGCCCAAGCGCCTCGTCAAGGACGAGCTGGAGAAGCGCGGCGAGCTCGACTTCCTGAAGGGGAAGGCGTCGTGAGGCGTATCCAGCAGCCCGGCACCGGCACGCCCGAGCGCATCCAGTGGGTGGAATGCAACGGGCGTGCTTTTTCGCTGACGCTGCCCGCCGATGTGCCGTTGCTGGAGGCGGTGAGGAGCGGCTTCGCGGCAGAGGGTTTCGTCTCGGGCGTGGTGAAGCTCGACGGGCTCAGGCTCTTGCCCTTCGCCTATGTCATGCCGGCGCTGTCGAAGACGCCTGAGCATGCCGCTTTCTACAGCGACACTTTCCGCCCGGCGGGCGGAGCACGGCTCGAAGTCGGCGCGATGACCTTCGGCCGGCGCGACGGGGCGCCGTTCTTCCATGCTCATGCCTTGTGGGTGGAGGGCGACGGCAAGCGCAGCGGCGGCCATATCCTGCCGGACGAGACGATTGTGGCCGAGACGATCACGGTGCAAGCGGTTGGTCTCGATGGTGCGGTTTTCACGGCCGAGCCGGACAACGAGACCCATTTCAAGCTGTTCGGCCCGGTGTCGGTGCCAGCGGACGCGACGGAAGCAGGGCGCTTCTTCGCGCTGCGCGTGAAGCCGAACGTCGATTTCTGCGAAGCGCTCGAAGCGTTCTGCGCCGAGCGAGGCATCCGCAAGGCGGTGATTCATGGCGGCGTCGGCTCGACCATCGGGGCGCGGTTCACGGATGGCGGGGCGGTCGAGAATTTTGCGACCGAGGTTGCGATCACGGAAGGGCGGATGGCGCGTGGCGCGAATGGATTCGAAGCGGCGATCGATGTCGCGCTGGTCGATTATAGCGGCGCGCTGGCGAGCGGCCGGCTGCAACGCGGCGACAACCCGGTGCTGATGACTTTCGAGCTGGTGCTGGAGGCGGTTTGAACCGCCGCGTCATTCTCGGGCGGAGCGCAGCGCAGACCCGAGAATCTCTTGCCGGATGAGCGCGGGAGCCTTTGTTTGGACGAGATGCTCGGGTCAAGCCCGAGCATGACGGCGGTGGTTAGCCTCTCCGCTGCTTCTCGATTTCCCGATTGCGCAAATCCTTGCGCATGATCTTGCCGGTCGCGGTCAGCGGCAGCTCCGTCACGAACTCGACCTCGCGCGGGTACTGATAGGCAGCCAGCCGGTCGCGCAGGAAGGCCTGGATCTCGGCTGCGAGCGCGGGCGAGGGCGTCACATCCGGCTTCGGCAGCACGAACGCCTTGACGATCTCGGCGCGGACGGGATCGGGCACGCCGACGACCGCGACCATCAGCACGGCGGGATGGCGGATGATGCAGTCCTCGATGTCGCCCGGCCCGATGCGGTAGGAGCCCGACGAGATGATGTCATCGTCGCGGCCCTGGAACCAGAAATAACCGTCATCGTCGCGCGCTCCGGTGTCGCCGGTGACGAGCCAGTCGCCGATGAACTTCGCCGCCGTGGCCTCGGGCTGGTTCCAGTATTCCAGCATCATCACGGGATCGGGCCTGTTGACGGCGATCAGCCCCGGCTCGCCATCAGGCAATTCCCGGCCTTCGGGAGAGATCACTGCGACGTGGTGGCCGGGCACGGCGCGGCCCATCGAGCCCGGCTTCACCGGGTAGAGGCCTGCGCAGTTGGCGACGAGCAGGTTCGCTTCGGTCTGGCCGTAGAACTCGTTGACCGGGAAGCCGAAGGTCTCGCGGCTCCAGTCGAGCATGTCGGCGCCGAGCGTTTCTCCGCCCGTGCCGATCGAGCGCATGGCATAGCCGAAGCGCTGGGGATTGCTGACCTGCCGCATCAGCTTGAGCGCGGTCGGCGGCAGGAAGGCGTTGCGCACCTTGTGCCGCGCCATCAGCGCGAAGGCGGCCTCGGGGTCGAATTTGCGGGCGCGGGAGGCGAGCACTGGCACGCCGCAATAGAGGCTGGGCAAGAGGACATCGAGCAGGCCGCCGATCCAGGCCCAGTCGGCCGGAGTCCAGAACAGGTCACGCGCCTGCGGGAAGAATTCCTGCGGCATCTGCACGCCCGGCAGATGGCCGAGCAGAACGCGGTGGGCGTGCAGCGCGCCCTTCGGCTTTCCCGTCGTGCCGGAGGTGTAGATGATCACGGCCGGATCGTCGGCGCGGGTGTTCGCCGCGACATAGCTGTCGGAGGCCTTGGCCATCTCCGCCTCGAAATCGAGATGGCCGGCGCCGCCGACGACGAAGATCTTGCGCAGGTTCGGCAGCGCGTCGCGGATCGCCTCGAACTTGCCGATGTTCTCGATGTCGGTGACGAGGACGCTCGCGCCGCTATGGCCGAGGCGGTGCTCCAGCGCCTCGGGCCCGAACTGGATGAAGAGCGGCAGCGCGATGGCACCGCGCTTGTAGGTGCCGAGATGGGCGATCGCGGTCTGCGGCGATTGCGGCAGCAGGATTCCGACGCGCTCGCCCGGCCCGATGTCGTGATGCGCGAGCATATTGGCGAAGCGGTTCGAGGCGCGGGCGAGATCGTCGAAGGAGAGCGTCGCGACCCGGCCAGCCTCTTCCTCGAAGATCAGCGCCGGACGGCCTGAGCCGTCGGCATGGGCGTCCGAGCAGGCGGTGCCGATGTTGAAGCGCTCCGGGATGCGCCAGACGAAGCGGCGCAGCGTGTCGTCATAGCTCGTGCCGCGTTCCAGCAAGGGGCGCGCTCCGGTAGTTTCATGCTTCTGCGTCGATCCTGCCCAGTCTGCAGGCGAGCTGGCAAGCCGGGTCAGCGCAGCTTACCGTCTGCGCAAAACCGCTTGGGGGAGAATTGCGATGAGCAGACCGATCTGGATCGAAGCTGCGATCAACGGGCCCTGGGGCAGGGAGCGCCAACCGGGCATCCCCATCGCCATTCCCGATATCGTCGCCGACGGCATCGCTGCGGCCGAGGCGGGAGCGGCGATCGTCCACCTCCACGTCTACGACGTCGCCACCGGCCGGCAGCGCGACGACTGGCAGCTCTATGCACGGGCGATCGAGGGGATCCGCGCCAAGGTCGATACCATCGTCTATCCGACCATTCCCATCCTCGGTTCCGGCTATGCCGGCGACATGCACGGCTCCGGGCGCTACACCCATCTCGAGGAGCTGGCGAAGCGTGGCCTCGTCGAATGGGGCGTGCTCGATCCCGGCTCCTGCAACTGGACGACCTTCGCCGGCATTCCGCAGGGCGAGGCCGGCTTCATCTACCAGAATCCCGGCGAGCATATCCGCGAGGGGATGGAGGTGGCGCAGCGCCACAAGGTCCACCCGAGCTATGCGATCTACGAGCCGGGCTTCACGCGACTGGGCGCGGCGCTCGCCAAGGCCTATCCGGGCATGCCTTGCCCGATTTACCGCCTGATGTTCTCGGACGCTTTCGCCTGGGGCTTCCCTCCGCGCGAATGGGCGCTGGACGCGCATCTCAAGCTGTTGGCGGAGGATGCTCCCGACGCCCCGGTGATGATTGCCGGGCTCGGCGTCGATTTGTCGGAGCTGATCGCGCCCGCCGTTGCGCGCGGCGTCCATGTCCGCGGCGGGCTGGAGGATGCGCCCTTCGGCGAGACGCGCGGCAATGGGGCTGTAATCGCCGATCTCGTCCGCAAGGTCGAGGCGGCGGGAGGCCGCCCGGCTGGTGTTGCCGAGGTGCGCGCCGATCTCGCCGCGCGTGACGCGGTGGCCGGCACCTGATGGCCTCGATCGCTAAGCGGCGGTTTCGGTTTCGAGCCGGGCGCGCAGCTGATCGATGTCCGGGACGAACCACAGCGCTGGGCCGTCATTGGCCTCGCGCACGAAATCGCGCAGGGCGCCGCTGCCCTCGAGGGCCGCGCTGATGTCGCCGACGATCGCGCAGCGCAGGCGATAATTCGCGAATTTCTGGAAGATCTCGCCGCCGACGCGCGTGCGCAGGTTCAGCACATCCGGGCCGAGCCGCTCGATCGGGATCGCGAGCAGGTCGGCGCTGACGGACCAGGCCTCGCCGATGAAGTCGTTGGAGTCGCCTGGGCTGGCCAGGAGCGGGCCAGTGCTGGCGAAGAGGAGGACGCGGGTGCCGCCGATTTCGATCAGTCTAGACATGGTTTCCTGCCTAATGGCGCCTGTTGCGGCTGACAAGCCGAGCTCTCCTCCGCCTTACCGCCAAGCTGCCGCATTGGAATGACGGCGACGGCGTCTTAAATGCTGGGGATGACCGATCCGCGAAAGCGAGCCGATGTCCGAACGCGATAGCGAAGCCAATCGACTTTCCGCCCGTGCCGCGCGCTATGCCCGCGTCGGCGCCAATGTCGGCGGGGTGGCGGCGCGGATCGCCGGCGCCCGGCTCTTCGGCGTGGAGGGCCGCGATGCCTCGAATGCGGAGGCGTTGGCCAAGGCGCTCGGCGGGCTGAAGGGCCCGATCATGAAGGTGGCGCAGCTGATCGCCACCATCCCCGACGTCGTGCCACCGGAATATGCCGCCGAACTGCAGAAGCTGCAGTCGCAGGCGCCGCCGATGGGGGCGGCGTTCGTCAAGCGCCGGATGATGGCCGAGCTCGGCCCGCAATGGCGCGAGCGCTTCGGCGAGTTCGACCTGAAGCCGGCAGCGGCGGCGTCGCTTGGCCAGGTGCATCGCGCGACGACGCTGGGCGGCGCGCCGCTGGCCTGCAAGCTGCAATATCCCGACATGGAATCGGCCGTCGAGGCCGATATCGCGCAGCTTGAGGTGCTGTTCGCGCTGCACCGGCGCATGGGCGCCGTGATCGATACCAGCGAGATCGCCAAGGAAATCGGTGCCCGCGTCCGCGAGGAGCTCGACTATCGCCGCGAGGCCCGGCACATCGCGCTCTATCGGGCGATCCTCGCGGATACGCCGGAGGTGCGCGTTCCGGCGGTCGAGGCGGGGCTCTCGACCCGGCGCCTGCTGACCATGCACTGGCTCGACGGCAGCCCGATCCTCTCGCACAAGCAGGACGGGCAGGCGGCGCGCGACCGCATCTCGACGGCGATGTTCAAGGCCTGGTGGCGGCCCTTCAGCCATCACGGCGTGATCCATGGCGATCCGCATCTCGGGAACTACACGGTGTTTTCGGAGGCCGGCGAGCCTGATGGCATCAACCTGCTCGATTATGGCTGTATCCGCATCTTTCCGACGTCCTTCGTCGGCGGCGTGGTCGATCTCTATCAGGGGCTGCGCGACGGCGAGGAGGCGCGGGTCGTCCATGCCTATGAGACCTGGGGCTTCCAGGGGCTGACCAAGGATCTCGTCGACACGCTCAACATCTGGGCGCGCTTCATCTACGGGCCGCTGCTGGAAGACCGGACGCGGCGCATTGCGGAGGATGTCAGCCCGGCCGAATATGGCCGCAAGCAGGCCTTCCAGGTGCATCAGGCGCTGAAGCGGCGCGGGCCGGTGACGGTGCCGCGCGAGTTCGTCTTTATGGACCGCGCAGCGATCGGGCTCGGCGGCGTCTTCCTGCATCTCGATGCCGAGCTCAATTTCCACCGGCTGTTCGAGGCGGAGATCGAGGGATTCTCCGTGGAGCGCGTCACGGAACGACAGGGGGCGGCACTTACGGCTGCGGGGCTTTCAGCGCCAAGCGCTTAGAGCGTGCTGGGCTGACGCGGAAACACGGCGTCGTCCCGGCTCTCCACTCGCTGCCGCCGGGATGACCCGCGCGGTTGCTTGCCTAGTCGGTACCTCCTAGCCCGGCTGTGTGCTCCGGGGGCGTTGGCTCAATCGCCGCCGCCACCGCCGTCCCCGCCGCCGCCGCCGTCGAACCAACCTGATCCTCCGTCGCCGCCAGCCGGGCCGGTGTCGCGACGCCAGGCCGCGATCTCTTCGTCGTCGCGCTTGGTCTGCTCGCGTGCCTCGGCAAACCAGCGCTTCGCCTTCTCGCGCAGGGCGGGGTCGAGCGCGGAGGGATCGTCCCGGTCGGCGACCTTCTGCGGATCCTTCACAACAAGAGTCTCCATCTCATTGCGGGGATTTTAGCCGACGCCGAAGGAATCGTCTCCGGCCCGGGCGAAACGATGTTAACGGCGACCATGCGCTGTGGCTGCCGGGGCATGTGATTAGCGGTTTAAATCGATTAAAATGAGTTGATCCGGTTGATATAGCCTGTTCTTGTGCAAGCGGCCCGCGCATTTCGCGTGCGCGGTGCGGTGCCGCGTTGCCCGTGCGTCGCGGGTGCGCTACAGGCATAAAGAGACTGTGTCTTTTTCAGGATCGAGACCATGGCCGACCACGCCCAGCATGCCGACATCCCCGCGATGGATTACGAGGAGCATGAGAGCACCTATACCGGCTTCGTGCACTTCGCCGAGGTCGGCACCGTCGCCTGCCTCGCGATCGTCGCGGCGCTCGCGGTCGGCGGCACCAAGCATGCCTGGGGCACCGCACTGATCGGTACGATTCTTGCGGTCATCGGCACCGGCATCGGCATTGCAGCTCCCTCGATCTCCTGGCGCGCACCGGTCGTCGCGCTGGTCCTGATGCTGCTCGCGCTCCTGCTGCTCTGACCGTCTTCCCATAACGCCGGAAAGGCCTGCCCCACCATGCGCATTGCTGTCCCAGCCGAAACGCAAGGGGCGGAAACCCGCGTCGCCGCGACGCCGGAGACCGTCCGCAAGTTCAGAGGCCTCCGCGCCGAGGTGGTGATCGAGGCGGGGGCGGGCAAAACCTCAGGCATTCCCGATGCGGAGTATGAGGCAGCGGGAGCGACCATCGCCAAGACGGCCACGGAGGCGCTGAACGGCGCCGACATCGTGCTGAAGGTGCGGCGCCCATCCGAGGCCGAGATCGCCGGGCTGCCGGCGGGCGCGCTCGTCATCGCGACGATGGACCCCTACGGCAATGAGGCGCAGGTCGAGGCGCTGGCCAAGGCCAAGGTCGCTGCCTTCGCCATGGAGTTCATGCCGCGGATCACCCGCGCCCAGGTGATGGACGTGCTGTCGTCGCAGGCGAACCTTGCCGGCTATCGCGCCGTGATCGACGGCGCGGCAGAATATGGCCGGGCGCTGCCGATGATGATGACGGCGGCGGGCACCGTGCCGGCCGCGAAGATCTTCATTATGGGCGTCGGCGTCGCGGGCCTGCAGGCGATCGCGACCGCGCGCCGCCTCGGCGCCATCGTGACCGCCACCGACGTGCGCCCCGCGACCAAGGAACAGGTCGAATCGCTCGGCGCCAAGTTTCTCGCCGTCGAGGACGAGGAGTTCAAGCAGGCGCAGACTGCCGGCGGCTACGCCAAGGAGATGTCCAAGGAGTATCAGGCGAAGCAGGCTGAGCTGACCGCCAGCCACATCGCCAAGCAGGACATCGTCATCACCACTGCGCTGATCCCGGGCCGCCCGGCGCCCAAGCTGATCTCGGCGGCGATGGTCGAGAGCATGAAGCCCGGGTCCGTGATCGTCGACCTCGCGGTCGAGCGCGGCGGCAATTGCGAGCTGGCCAAGCCCGGCGAGGTCGTGACGACGGAGAACGGCGTCAAGATCGTCGGCCACCTCAACGTTCCCGGACGCCTGCCGGCCACGTCGTCCTCGCTCTACGCCAAGAACCTCTTCGCTTTTGTCGAGACGCTGATCGACAAGGCCGAGAAGAAGCTCGCGGTGAACTGGGACGACGAGCTGGTGAAAGCAACCGCCCTGACGAAGGACGGCGCCGTCATCCATCCGAATTTCGCGCCGAAGGCCTGAGCGAAGGAATTCCGACCATGGCAACTCCCTCTCCCGAGCAGGCTCTTGAACAGGCGCGCAACGCGGCCGCTCTCGCCAAACAGGCGGCCGAGCTTGCAGAGCGCTATGCCGACCAGGCCGCCGCCGCCGCCAGCATCGCGACGGGCGGCGTCGATCCGACGGTGTTCCGCCTCGCCATCTTCGTGCTCGCCGTCTTCGTCGGCTACTACGTCGTCTGGTCGGTGACGCCGGCGCTGCACACGCCGCTGATGTCGGTCACCAACGCGATCTCCTCGGTCATCGTCGTTGGCGCCCTGCTGGCGGTCGGCGTCTCGGCGGCGGATGCGCTGGGAGACGGGCCGATCTGGGCCAAGCTCTTCGGCTTCATCGCGCTGATCCTGGCCTCGGTGAACATCTTCGGCGGCTTCCTMGTCACCGAGCGCATGCTCGCGATGTACAAGAAGAAGGGCTGACGCATGACTGCGAACCTCTCGGCCCTGCTCTACGTCGTCTCCGGCGTCCTCTTCATCATGGCCCTGCGCGGCCTGTCGCACCCGACGACCTCGCGCCAGGGCAACCGCTACGGCATGATCGGCATGGCCATCGCCATCGTCACGACCGTGCTGTTCTTCCCGCCTGCCGGCTTCTCCGGCTGGCTGCTGGTTGTCGTCGGCATCGCCATCGGCGGTGGCGTCGGCGCCTATATGGCGAAGCGCGTGCAGATGACGCAGATGCCGCAGCTCGTCGCCTTCTTCCACTCGCTGGTCGGCCTCGCCGCGGTGCTGGTGGCGGCGGCGGCGCTCTATGCGCCGGACGCCTTCGGCATCGGCCGCGCCGGCGCGATCCATGGCTCGAGCCTGTTCGAGATGGCGCTCGGCGTCGCGATCGGCGCGATCACTTTCACTGGCTCGATCATCGCCTTCCTCAAGCTCGACGGGCGCATGAGCGGCAAGCCGATCATGCTGCCGCAGCGCCATGGCATCAATATCGGCCTCGGCATCGCGCTGGTGGTGCTGCTCGCGGTCTTCATCAAGAGCGAGAGCCACGCGGTCTTCTGGCTGATCGTTGTGGTTTCGCTGGCGCTCGGCATCCTGCTGATCATCCCGATCGGCGGCGCCGACATGCCGGTCGTCGTCTCGATGCTGAACTCCTATTCCGGCTGGGCAGCTGCCGGCATCGGCTTCACGCTCGGCAACATGGCGCTGATCATCACCGGCGCGCTGGTCGGCTCGTCCGGCGCGATCCTGTCCTACATCATGTGCAAGGCGATGAACCGGAGCTTCATCTCGGTCATCCTCGGCGGCTTCGGCGGCGACGATGCCGCGGCCGGCGCTGGCGGCGCAGTCGAGGCGCGTCCGGTGAAGCAGGGCTCGGCCGACGACGCTGCCTACATCATGAAGAACGCCGGCAAGGTCATCATCGTGCCGGGCTACGGCATGGCGGTGGCGCAGGCTCAGCATACGCTGCGCGAGATGGCCGATCTGCTCAAGAAAGAAGGCGTCGAGGTCAAATACGCCATCCATCCGGTCGCCGGCCGCATGCCCGGCCACATGAACGTGCTGCTGGCCGAGGCGAACGTGCCTTATGACGAGGTCTTCGAGCTCGAGGACATCAACTCGGAATTCGGCCAGGCCGACGTCGCCTTCGTCATCGGCGCCAATGACGTAACCAATCCCGCCGCCAAGACCGACAAGGCCTCACCGATCTACGGCATGCCGATCCTCGACGTCGAGAAGGCCAAGACCGTGCTCTTCATCAAGCGTGGCATGGCGGCTGGCTATGCCGGCGTCGAGAACGAGCTGTTCTTCCGGCCCAACACGATGATGCTGTTCGGTGACGCCAAGAAGGTCACCGATGAGATCGTGAAGGCGCTGGCGCACTGAGATCAGGCGCCGCCGTCATCGGATTGCTGCAAAGGGCCGGCTTCATCGCCGGCCCTTTCGCTTTTCGCGGCCTGCCTCGTGATGCTCCTGCGGCTTGTGAAGTTCATCCTCGGCCTCGGCCTCGCCGGTTATCTCGGATTGCTTGGCTTGCTCTATGTCCAGCAGCGCGAGCTGATGTATCCGCGGGACCCCGTGCCGATGGACATCACCTCGGCCGGACTGGTCGCGGCTGAGGCGGCGACCATCGCGACGGCCGATGGCGAGCGGCTGATCGCCTGGATCGTGCCGCCGCGTGCCGGCAAGCCGGTCCTGCTCTACTTCCACGGCAATGCCGGCAATCTCGCACGGGCCGGCCGGGTGGCACGCTTCCGGGCGC
This sequence comes from Allobosea sp. 10L417, assembly GCF_056395485.1. NCBI lineage: Bacteria > Pseudomonadati > Pseudomonadota > Alphaproteobacteria > Hyphomicrobiales > Alloboseaceae > Allobosea > Allobosea sp. 10L417. Next base: position 973,449 of record NZ_JBFTJP010000001.1, on the reverse strand, counting down.
TGACGGAGGATGGCACCGGACTCGTTGCGGTGAGCTATCGCGGCTATGGCGGCTCGACCGGCAGCCCCAGCGAAGACGGGTTGCTGCAGGATGCAAGGGCAGCCTATGGCGCTGCCGCAGACCGTTTCGGCACGGCGCGGCTCGTCGGCTACGGCGAGTCGCTGGGGAGCGGCGTGGTGCTGAAATTGGCCGCGGAGGTGCCGCTCAGTGCCATCGTGCTGGAGGCACCCTATCTCTCGACCGCCGCCGTCGCGCAGGAGCGCTATCCCTACGCCCCGGTCGGATCGTTCATGAAGGACCAATTCCGCTCGGACGAGGTCATAGGGCGGATCAAAGTGCCGCTGCTCATCATGCATGGCGAGCGGGACAAGATCATTCCCTTCACCCAGGGAAGGGCACTTTACGAACTCGCCAACCCGCCAAAGCGCTTCCTGCGCTTTCCCGATGGCGGGCACCAGGATCTGGCGCAATACGGCTCGCTTGCCGAGGTGCGACGCTTCTTCGCCGACGTCGCGGAAGGCAGGCTGGGTGGAGCTGAAACACGGATAGTGGGCGAGCCGGCCGCGAAGGCCGGCTCCGCGCCGTGATCAGCTGCGGAAGAAGCCGCCGCCGCCGAGACGGGACTGACCTGCGCGAGCCTGGGCGTTGTTGCCGTCGAGGCTGAGCGCACGCTGATAGGCCTCGGAGGCCTCGGTCTTCTTGCCGAGCTTTTCGAAGGCGAAACCGCGACCGGCCCAGGCATCGGCATTGCGATTGTCGACATTGAGCGCGGCGGTGAAATCCTCCAGCGCGGCGTCGTATTTGCCGAGCGCGTTCAGGCTCTGGCCGCGGGCGATATAGGGCGGCGCGGTGTAGGGGTTCCGGTCGATCACCGCATCGAAATCGGTGACCGCGTGCTGGTGCTGGCCTTCCTTCTGGTAGACGAGCCCGCGGGCGTGGAAGGCTTCGGCCGCTTCCGGATTGAGGCGGATCGCGGTGTTGAGGTCGGCGATGGCCTGCTGGCTGTTGCCCTGCTGGCGCAGCAGGTTGGCGCGGGCGACATAGGCCGGCCCATAATTCGGATTGGCGGTGGTGGCGCGGTTGAAATCAGCCAGCGCCGCGTCGTTGCGGCCGCTTTGGCGCAGCGCGAGGCCGCGATTGGTATAGGCGGAGGCGAGGTTCGGATCGAGCTGGACTGCCTTGGTGAAGTCCCCGATCGCGTCCGAGAAGCGGCCGACGCGGGCATAGGCCGCACCGCGAAGATTGTAGGCGCCGGGATCGTTCGGATTGCGGCTGATGACCTCTGTCAGCGAGCCGATATTGACGTTGGCATCGGCGGTATCGCGGGTGTCGAGCTCCGCGATGGCGGGCTGCGAGGAGAGGCTGGAAACGGTGTCGCATCCTGCGAGCGCAAGCGCCATGCCGGCTGCTGCCAGCCAATATCTGCCTCGGGTCATGCTCTGCCTCTTTGGTTCCGTGCTTCGCCTGCCGCGCGGCCTCCGCGCGGAAGGCTCATCCGGCACGAGGCCGGACACGGCGTCTCTGCGCTCCCCAACCGACAGCGCCTCGCGGAAGAGAACGCCTGAAACCCGCCAAAACTTGGTTAACGTGGCTGAAAAGCAAGAGCGCCCGGAGGGGGCTCCAGGCGCGTTTCACTATCGGCCCTGGGTCCTGGACGGCGCAATGGCCGCCCGGGAACCGATCAGGGGCGCTTCGGCTTCACCGGCGCGGGCAGGAGGCCTTCGCGCTGCAGCTTCTTGCGGACGAGCTTGCGGGCGCGGCGGACGGCCTCGGCCTTCTCACGCGCCTTCTTCTCGGAGGGCTTCTCGTAGTGACCGCGGAGCTTCATCTCACGGAAGATACCTTCGCGCTGCATCTTCTTCTTGAGAGCGCGGAGAGCCTGATCGACATTGTTGTCGCGAACGAGAACCTGCACGTGAAACGTCCGTCCTTAGCGGGTTGATCCAAAAATGAGGGCCGGCGACGGCACGAGGCGCATCGCTCGAAGTTTTGTGCCGATAGCAGAATTCATTTCGCCTGTCCACGCTCCAAACCCCTGAAAATCGGGGTTCGCGGCGGTTTAAGACCGGCGCTGCGCCGAATGCCTAGACACCGTCGCCGGTGATGCGCGTGACATGGCCCATCTTGCGGCCGGGGCGGGCGTCGCGCTTGCCGTAAAGATGCAGATGAGCGCCGGGCTCGGCGAGGATTTCGCGCCAGCGCAGCGCGGCATCCCCGATCAGATTCTCCATCTCGACATGGCCGCGGCGGGTGGCGGAGCCCAGCGGAAAGCCGCAGACGGCGCGGACATGCTGGTGAAACTGCGATGTCTCAGCGCCTTCGCTGGTCCAGTGCCCGGAGTTGTGGACGCGCGGGGCGATCTCGTTGACGACGACGCGCTCGCTGTCGCCCTCCTGCAGCACGAACATCTCGACGGCGAAGACGCCGACATAGCTCAGGGCCTCGCCGATGCGGCGTGCGGCATCGATGGCGGCGTCGGAAACTCCGGCGGAGAGATTCGCGGGGACGCGGGTGAAGGCGAGGATGTGGTCCCGGTGCTCGTTCTCGCAAACATCGAAGGCGGCGAAGGCGCCGTCGAGGCCGCGGGCCGCGACAACCGAGACCTCGCGGACGAAGGGCACGAAGCCTTCCAGGATCGCGGGAAAGCGGCCGATCGCTTCGTGGGCCTCGGCGAGATCGCTGCCGGGCGCGATCTTGACCTGGCCCTTGCCGTCATAGCCGAAACGCCGGGTCTTGAGCACACAGGGGCGCCCGAGTTCGGCGGCGGCAGCTTCCAGATCGGCCAGCGAATCGACGGCACGGAAGGGCGCGACGGGCAGGCCGAGATCCGCGACGAAGCTCTTCTCGGTAAGGCGGTCCTGCGTCACTGCGAGCGCGCGGGCGCCGGGATGCAGCGGGGTGCGGCCGGCGAGGAAGGCGGCGGTCGCGGCGGGAACGTTCTCGAACTCGTAAGTCACGACGTCGACCGCGGCGGCAAAGGCGGCGAGCGCGGCCTCGTCCTCATATTCGGCGACGGTGTGGCGGGCGGCGACGTCGAAAGCCGGGCTGTCCGTCTCCGGTGCGAAGATGTGGCAGCGGATGCCGAGATCGGCCGCGGCAAGCGCCATCATGCGGGCGAGCTGGCCGCCGCCGAGGATGCCGAGCATGGCACCCGGCGCAAGGCCGGTGGGAACGGGCGGGCTCATGCGTCCTCGCTGCTGGGGCGCTCGGCGATGGCGGCGCTCTGGCGGGCGCGATAGGCATCCAGCCGCTCGGCCAGCTTCGCGTCCGAAAGCGCGAGCACGGCAGCGGCGAGCAGGGCGGCATTGACGGCGCCGGCCCGGCCGATGGCGAGCGTGCCGACCGGGATGCCCGCCGGCATCTGCACGATGGAGAGCAGGCTGTCCTGCCCCGAGAGCGCCTTGGATTCGACGGGGACGCCGAAGACCGGCAGCGGCGTCAGCGACGCCGTCATGCCCGGCAGATGGGCGGCCCCGCCGGCACCGGCGATCACCACCTTGAAACCCTCGGCCTTGGCGCCCTTGGCGAAGGCGAACAGACGTTCCGGCGTGCGGTGAGCCGAGACGATGCGGGCGTCATAGGGAATGGCGAGCGCGTCGAGCGCTTCCGCTGCATGGCGCATCGTCGCCCAGTCGGACTGGCTGCCCATGATGATGGCGACGGGAGGGTTGGTCTCGGCCATGGAATGCGCTCAAGGCTCCGCCTACGGAAGCGCGCGATCTAGACCGTCCGGCGCCCGGTAAGCAAGGGCGAATCGGGTCTGCGCTGCCGGAAAAGGCATCGCGTCAGGCGATGATATCGGGCGTCAGCGCGTCCTCGATCTGAGCGATGCGGTCCTTCAGGTAAAGCTTGCGCTTCTTCAGCCGCTGCACCTGGATCTGATTGACCGAGCCGACCCGCTCCAGCGCGTCGATGGCGCTGTCGAGATCGCGGTGCTCCTCGCGCAGCCGCGCCAGCTCCGCGGTGAAGGTCTCGACCTCTTCCGGGCTGAGCTCGAATCCCATGGTCATCTCATCATCGCCGCACTTGGGCGCGACTATGCCTTCGTCGCCGCGCGCCCCGCAAGAGCGCGCGCTGCGGCACGAAGGCCGGACGGTCGTCCTATTCACGGCTTTCCGAGAAGGAGCAGGCAAAGATCACAGAATCTCATGAATGCCGTGTGACATCCCAGGGAAGACGTGAAGCCGGCTCTATGTAAGATTGAGACGTCAACCGCTCATCAGGAGGATCCAGATGTCGTTGCAAACCCGTCTTGCGGAACTTGAGCGCAAGCACCGTCAGCTCGAAGATGCGATCGCGCAGGCCGTGTTGAGCCCGTCCTCAAGCGACCTCAGCGTTGCCGAGCTGAAGCGGAAGAAGTTGCAACTGAAGGATGAGATCGAGCGCGTAAGGCAGACGATGCCGGTGCGCACCTTGCATTGAGGCCAGAGCGGGCGAGCCAGCCCGCCAAGGATTCGACGATTCCAGAGTTCGACGATGCGGATGAGCCGGCCCCCGAAAGGGGCCGGTTTTTTTGTCGATGCCGTCCTCGCACAGGGTCGTCAACAGGATGACGCAATCGCGCCGGAACATCTTGCTCAGTCAGCCGTTGAGGCCGGGCGTTCGTGCAAAGGGGAGGTAGCCTTGGGCATCGTCTGGACCATCATCATCGGCTTCATTGCCGGCGTCGTCGCCAAGTTCATCATGCCGGGATCGAACGAGCCTTCCGGGTTCGTGCTGACCACGATCCTCGGCATCGTCGGCGCCATCGTGGCGACCTATCTCGGCCAAGCGCTCGGCTGGTACGCGCCGGGCCAAGGCGCGGGGCTGATCGGCGCCGTCGTCGGCGCGATCGTCGTGCTCGTCATCTGGGGCGCCCTATCCGGCCGCAATCGTGCGGTCTGATCCACGCGTGCCTATTCCAGGACAGAGGAGTGATTGCCGTGAGTGACGACAACAGCAGCAGCGGCTTCCCGTCCATGACCGCCTTGCTCGGTCTTCTGGCCGTGGCGGGCTTCCAGAACCGCGACAAGATCGCCGAGTGGCTCGGCGGCCGCGGCCAGCCCGAGCCGGGACAGATTCCCTCGCCCGTGCCGCAACAAGGGCAGGCGCAGGCACAGCCGCAGGAGGGCGGCGGACTTCTCGGCGGCCTCGGCGGCTTGCGCGGGGCGGGCGGTGTCGGCGCGGTGCTCAACAACGGCCTGGGCGAACTGGTCGACCGCTTCAACCAGTCGGGGCAGGGCCAGAAGGCCGATTCCTGGGTGAGCCAGGGGCCGAACGAGCAGGTTGCGCCGAACGAGCTGGAACAGGCTCTCGGCCCGCAGGTCATCGATGCGATCGCCCGCCAGACCGGGCTGTCGCGCGACGATCTGCTGGCACGTCTGTCAAAGATCCTTCCAGAAGCAGTCGATCGCTACACCCCGGATGGTCGCCTGGGCCGCAGCTGACGCCGATCTACCGCGCGGGCCGGTCAGAGCGCCCGCGCCATTTCGCGAAGCCGGAATTTCTGGATCTTGCCGGTCGAGGTCTTCGGGACCTCGGCGAAAACGATCGTCCGCGGGCATTTGAACGAGGCGAGGTGCTCTTTGCACCAGGCGATGATCTCGGCCTCGGTCGCGGTCTGGCCCGGCTTCAGCTCGATGAAAGCGCAGGGCGTCTCGCCCCATTTCTCGTCCGGCTTGGCCACCACGGCCGCGGCCTGCACGGCTGGGTGCTTGTAGAGCGCGTCCTCGACCTCGATCGAGGAGATGTTCTCGCCGCCCGAGATGATGATGTCCTTGGAGCGGTCCTTGAGCTGGATGTAGCCGTCGGGATAACGCACGCCGAGGTCGCCGGTGTGGAACCAGCCCCCGGTGAAGGCGGCCCCGGTCGATTTCGAGTTCTTGAGATAGCCCTTCATCACGACATTGCCGCGCATCATCACCTCGCCGAGCGTCTGGCCGTCGCGCGGGACGGGCTGCATCGTCTCGGGATCGAGCACGTCGAGCCCTTCCAGCGCGGGGTAGCGAACGCCCTGGCGCGCCTTCTTGGCAGCCTGATCGGCGGGGGAGAGCGCGTCCCAATCGTCGTTCCATTCATTAACGACGGAAGGGCCGTAGCACTCGGTCAGCCCATAGAGATGCGTTACCTCGAATCCGGCCTGCTTCATCCCGGCGAGCACAGCCTCGGGCGGCGGCGCTGCGGCGGTGAAGAAGGACACCGTTTGCGGGAAGTCGCGGCGCTCTTCGGGCGTGGCGTTGAGCAGTGCCGACATGACGATCGGCGCGCCGCAGAGATGGGTGACGCCATGGTCGGCAAGCGCATCGTACATCGCCTTGGCGCGGACCTGCCGCAGGCAGACATGGGTGCCGGCGACGATCGAGATCGTCCAGGGGAAGCACCAGCCGTTGCAGTGGAACATCGGCAACGTCCAGAGATAGACCGGATGCCGGCCCATATTACCGGTGATGACGTTGGAGGTGGCGAGCAGGTTGGCGCCGCGGTGGTGATAGACCACGCCTTTCGGGTCGCCGGTGGTGCCGGAGGTGTAGTTGAGCGCGATGGCGTCCCATTCGTCTGACGGCATCTGCCAGGCGAAATCCGGGTCGCCGCCGGCAACAAAGTCCTCGTATTCGACGCTGCCCAGCCGTTCGCCGGGGCCGTCATAGACCGGGTCGTCATAGTCGATGACCAGCGGCTTCGCCTCGCAGAGCGCGAGCGCCTCCTTGATCGTTTTCGAGAACTCGCGGTCGCAGATCAGCACCTTGGCCTCGCCATGGTCGAGCGAGAAGGCGATGATCGCGGCGTCGAGCCTTGTGTTCAGCGTGTTGAGCACGGCGCCGGCCATCGGCACGCCGTAATGGCATTCGAGCATGGCCGGCGTGTTCGGCAGCATGGCCGCGACGGTATCGTTCTTGCCGATGCCATGCTTCGCCAGCGCGGAGGCAAGCCGGCGCGAGCGGGCATAGAACTCGGCATAGGAACGGCGCAGCGGGCCGTGGATGATCGCGGTGCGGCCCGGGAAGACCGCAGCGGCGCGCTCAAGAAAAGGAAGCGGCGTCAGCGGCTGGAAATTCGCCGGGTTGCGGTCGAGATCGGTGTCATAGGCCGAACGGGTCATCGGAAAGCCTTCCACGCAAGCGCGCCAGACTTAGCGGCTGGAGCGCCTTTGCGTAATCCATCCCTTTTTCCGATGCGGCGCAATCGCGCGGATCGGGGCGGCACGTTGCAAGCCCTCGTCCTTCGAGACGCAGGCTGCGCTTGCTCCTCAGGATGAGGGCCGACGTGGTATCAGCCGAGAAGGTGCAGGTCGCGCACGCCGTCGAAGACCAGCTTCGCGCCAACGAGCAGCAGCAGCCAGTAGACGATGCCGTAGAAGCGCTCGGCCGGAACCCGCCGGACCAGCCAGACCCCGGCAAAGGTCGCCGCGATGGCGAAAGGCAGCAGCGCGACGGAGGCCATGAGGTTCTGGCTGCTGAGCTGGCCGAGCGCGAGATAGGGGATGATCTTCACCCAGTTCATCGCGGCGAAGAAGATCGCGCCGGTACCGACGAAGACGGCGGGCGGGAGCTTCTGCGGCATGACGTAGATCTGGAAGGGCGGGCCGCCGGCATGGGCGACCATGCTGGTGAAGCCGCAGAGGAAGCCCCAGATGCCGCCCGCGCTCCAATTCGCCTTGGTGGCAGCGGCGGGCTTCGTGCCGTCGCTCAGCATGCGGCGCAACGCGAATCCGACCGAGATCAGCCCGACGGCGAGAACGACGGCCGCGTCCGAGACCTTCGCCGCCAGCAGATAGCCGAGGAGGATGCCCAGCAGCGCGCCGGGCGCCAGGGTTGCAAGATTGCGGCGGTCGAAGTCCCGCCGGTAGGACCAGACCGAGACCACGTCCTGCGCGATCAGCAGCGGCAGCATGATCGCGGCTGCCGTCACCGGCGAGACGACCAGCGCCATCAGCGGCAAGGAAAGCAGGCCGAGCCCCGAAAAGCCGCCCTTCGCCAGCCCCGTCAAGACGACGGCCGGCACCATGGCGGCGAAGAAGATGAGATCGAAGGACATGGGGTGACGCTGCGCCGCAGAGCCGAGAGGTGCAGAATGGGATGGGCGAAAGTCTTAAGTTTGCGCGCTTGCGCTGTCGGAGGGGAGTGCGCAGGATTCCCTGCAAAACCTGCCCCGCCATCGCCGGCTCGCTGTGGGGCTTTAGGATGAAACCCGGCGCAGAGGAACGCTTCCGATGAATGGCTCCCATGCGGCACCCGCCCGCCCCACTGAGGGCTATCGCGAGACCTATGCAAGTTGGCAGGCCGATCCGGATGCCTATTGGCTCGAGATCGCTGAGGGTATCGACTGGATCAAGCCGCCGCAGAAGGCATTCGACGCCTCGGCCGGCATCTATGGCCGCTGGTTCCCGGACGCGACCTGCAACACCTGCTTCAACGCGCTGGACCGGCATGTGCGCGACGGGCGCGGCGATCAGGTCGCGCTGATCTACGACAGCCCGGTGACCGGGACGAAGGCCAAATACACCTATGCCCAGATGCTGGAGGAGGTCGCGACGCTCGCGGCCGTGCTGCAGGATCTCGGCGTCGCCAAGGGCGATCGCGTCCTCATCTATATGCCGATGGTGCCGGAGGCGGCCTTCGCCATGCTGGCCTGCGCCCGCATCGGCGCCGTGCATTCGGTGGTGTTCGGCGGTTTCGCCGCCAAGGAACTCGCGACGCGCATCGACGACGCCGAGCCCAAAGTGATCCTGACAGCGACCTGCGGCATCGAGCCGACGCGCGTGGTCGAATACAAGCCGCTGCTCGACGGCGCGATCGAGATGGCCCGGCACAAGCCGCAGACCTGCGTCGTGCTGCAGCGGCCGCAGGCCGACGCCTCGATGCATGCGACGCGCGACAAGAACTGGCGCACGCTGGTGGCGGCGGCGAAGGCCGCCGGGCGCAAGGCCGATTGCGTCGAGGTTGCCGCGACCGACCCGCTCTATGTCCTCTACACCTCCGGCACGACCGGCCGGCCGAAGGGCGTCGTGCGCGACAATGGCGGGCACATGGTGGTGCTCAAGGCGACAATGGATCAGTTCTTCGACGTGAAGGCCGACGAGGTGATGTTCACCGCGTCCGATGTCGGCTGGGTCGTGGGCCACTGCTATATCGTCTATGGACCGCTGATCCAGGGCGCGACCAGTGTGCTCTACGAGGGCAAGCCGGTCGGCACGCCCGATCCCGGCGCCTTTTGGCGCGTGATCGCCGAGCATGGCGTCAAGGTGCTGTTCACCGCGCCGACCGCCTTCCGCGCCATCCGCAAGGAGGACCCCCAGGGCAAGTACCTCGCCGGCCATGACCTGTCGCGGTTCAGGGCGCTCTTCCTCGCCGGCGAGAGGGCCGACCCCGAGACGCTGAAATGGGCCGAGGAACTGCTGAAGGTGCCGGTGATCGACCATTGGTGGCAGACCGAGAGCGGCTCGCCCATCGTCGGCGATCCGATGGGTCTCGGCCTGCTGCCAGTGAAGCACGGCTCGCCGACGGTTCCGCTGCCGGGCTGGGAGGTGCAATGCCTCGATGAGGCCGGCCACCCGGTGAAACCGGGCACGATGGGCGCGATCGTGCTGAAGCTGCCGCTGCCGCCCGGCGCGCTGCCGACGCTGTGGAATGACGACGAGCGCTTCAAGCAGGCATATCTGACGGCCTATCCGGGTTACTACAACACCTCGGATGCCGGTTTCATCGACGAGGACGGTTATGTCTTCATCATGGGGCGCACCGACGACATCATCAACGTCGCCGGCCACCGGCTCTCAACCGGGGGAATGGAGGAGGTGCTGGCGGCGCATCCGGCCGTGGCGGAATGCGCGGTGGTCGGCATTCGCGACGCGCTCAAGGGCGAGCAGCCCTGCGGCTTCGTCGTGCTGAAGGCGGGCGTGAGCCAGTCGCCGGCCGAGGTCGAGAAGGAGCTGGTCGCGCTGGTGCGCGAGCGCATCGGGCCGGTGGCGGCCTTCAAGCTCGCGGTGACGGTGAACCGGCTGCCGAAGACGCGTTCCGGCAAGATCCTGCGGGCGACGATGAAGAAGATCGCCGACGGCGAGGATTATGCCGTGCCGGCGACGATCGAGGACGCTGGGGTGCTCGACGAGATCGGCGTGGTCCTGAAGGGCAGGGGGATCGGGTAGCTACCGCCGTCATTCTCGGGCGGCGCGGAGCGCTGACCCGAGAATCGTGTCGAAGAGATGCCCGGGCCAAGCCCGAGCATGACGCCGTGAGGCAGGGCCTCAGCCCTCGTCGTCCTCATCAGCCGGGCGCTTGAGCTGCTTCAGCTTGGCGAAGACGGAATCGACGTCGATCGCCGCCTCTTCCTCGCGCTTCGGCCGGCTCATATCGGCGAAGGGCTGGCTTTCGCTGCGCGCGGGCGCCGGAGCCGTGGTCTCTTCGGCGGACAGCAGGGTCGAGCCGGCTTCGGCCAGCGCGGCCGGACGGTCCTTGGCGGCGCGGGCAACCTCGAAGTCCAGGTCGATCTGCGAGCACAGGCCAAGGCTGACCGGGTCGATCGGGGTGAGCTGCTGGGCGTTCCAGTGCGTGCGGTCGCGGATCTGCGCGATGGTCGACTTGGTCGTGCCGATCAGGCGGATGACCTGCGCGTCCTTGAGCTCGGGATGGTTGCGCAGCAGCCAGAGGATGGCGTTCGGGCGATCCTGGCGCTTCGAGACCGGGGTGTAGCGCGGGCCCTTGGTGCGCTTGATCTCCGGCACCTTCACCTTGCGCTCGGCGAGACGCAGATGATGGTTCGGGTTCTTGGCGGCGCGCTCCAGCTCCTCGCGGGTGAGCTGGCCGGAGGTGATGGGATCGAGGCCCTTGATGCCGGCCGCAACCTCGCCATCGGCGATGCCACGCACCTCGAGCGGATGCAGCTTGCAGAACTCGGCGATCTGCTCGAACGTCAGAGAGGTGTTCTCGACCAGCCAGACCGCAGTGGCTTTGGGCATCAGCGGGGTTTGTGACACGGGGCGTCTCCTGGAAGGCCTTCGCGCCCGATCGGGCTCGTCAAGGCAGGGTCGCGGACAAAAGCTCTCATGCGCCGACCGGCCTCCTCGGCCGGCCATCCAAATCATCGACGATGAGCAGGATGGCGCGCCTTATAGGCGAGGGCGTGGCCAGTGTCCATGGATTTGCAGGTCATCGCGGCGGCCGCCCACACGCCGAGAGGAGGGCATCCGGGACCGGCCGGGACGGTGTCGCCTTGTCCCAGGCCTGCGCCACGATCGTCCAGGAACCGGCCTCCTTGACCAGCAGCATCATCTCAACGGTGCGGCCGGTTTCGGTGGTGTTCTCCACGGCCTCGCAGGCTGCGACTGCCACAGCGACATGGCCGAAGACGCGGATCTCGATGCCGAGCGGGCTTTCCTCGAAGGAGCGCAGGCTCGTCAGCGAGAGATCCTGCATCCGCGCGACGAACTCGGCGGGTGATTGCGGCCGGGCCGGGCGAGCGGAGGGATAGAGCACGGCGGCGTCATGGAAGTCGGCACCGAAGGCGGCCCAATCGGCGGGCGCGCCCGGCCGCCAGCTGAGGCTGGCGAACTGCCGTGCGATCAGCTCGGCAATCGCCTTTTTGTCATCGTCCGGCGTCGGCGCGTCGCTCTGCATGGCTACACCGTCAGTACGATCTTCCCGATATGGGCGCTGGACTCCATCAGACGATGGGCGTCCGCGGCCCGGGCCAGCGGGAATGTAGCATGGATCTGCGGCTTGCAGCGCCCGGCCTCGAGCAACGGCCAGACCTTCTCGTGCAGTTCGGCAGCGATGGCCGCCTTCTCGGCGACGGTGCGGGGGCGCAGCGTCGAGCCGGTATGGGTCAGGCGCTTCAGCATCAGGCGGCTGAAATTCGCTGTCGCCTTCGGGCCGTTGAGGAAGGCGATCTGGACGATGCGGCCCTGATCGGCCGCAGCCTCGTAGTTGCGGTCGATGTAATCGCCGCCGACCATGTCGAGGATGAGATCGACGCCGCGCCCACCCGTCGCGGCTTTGGACGCGGCGACGAAATCCTCGGTGCGGTAGTTGATGGCGTGATCGGCGCCGAGATCGCGACAGGCCCGGCACTTCTCGTCGGAGCCGGCGGTCGCCAGCACGGTCGCGCCGAAGGCCTTGGCGAGCTGGATCGCGGTGGTGCCGATGCCGGATGAGCCGCCATGGACGAGGAAGCTCTCGCCCGCCTGCAGCCGCCCGCGCTGGAAGACATTGGTCCAGACCGTGAAATAGGTCTCCGGGACGGCGCCGGCCTCGATAAGCGAAAAGCCCTCCGGCACAGGCAGGGCATTGTTCTCATGGACGACGGCGTATTCGGCGTAGCCGCCGCCGGGAACAAGGGCGCAGACCTGCTGGCCGACATTGAAACGCTCCGCGCCTTCGCCGCGCGCCATGACCGTGCCGGAGAATTCGAGGCCCGGAATGTCGGAGGCGCCGGGAGGAGGAGTGTAACCGCCGAGGCGTTGCAGCACATCGGGACGGTTCACGCCTGCGGCGGCGATGGCGACCAGGATCTGGCCGGGGCCGGGTTTCGGAACGGGGCGGGTCTCCGGGCGCAGGACTTCCGGGCCTCCGGGGGCGGGAATGCCGATCGCCGTCATCGTCTCGGGAATGGGGGTCATGGCCTCGTCGTCCTTCGTCATGGTGCGGCGCAGCGTGACTGTCGCCGCAAGTTGGCTAGCCTGCCGCGCGCAGTTTGAGCAGATGCGAGGCCGCCATGTCGATATTCCCGGAGGATGATCGCCCCAAACCGAAGAGCGTGCATGAGATCGGCCAGGACCTGTCGATGCTCTCGCTCGCCGAGATCGACGAGCGCATTGCCGCACTGAAGGCCGAGATCGAACGCCTGGCCGAGACGCGGGCGCGCAAGGATGCGACCCGCTCCGCGGCGGACGCGTTCTTTCGGAAACTCGCCTGAAAAAAGCGTCAAAAAGAAACGCCCGTTAAGAGGGCGTTAATGATTCCAAAGTATGAATCGCATCATCCAGTTTGTCTGGATGTCGAGTGGCTCCTGCCCACTCTGTTTGACGCCTCCCTGTTGACCTTCGAGCCGCCTTTGGCGGCTCTTTTTTTGTTCTCGCGCACCTCTGCGCCTTCTTGTGGAGAGGGGCGCTGCTTGTGCCCGGAAGGGGCCTTCGGCCTCGTTTCCGCCATAGCGGTGTAGCCTCGTTAAGGTTAACGACATCTTAGCGGCGTTCGGAAACGCGATCGGCGTTATCCTTGCCACGTCAGCGGCATGATCCGTGGCGCGTTCCAAAGGCGCACGGGCTTGTGCCGATGGGAGACACCGCATGAACGATGCCCAGCTGCTCGATCCGCCGACGGAGGAGGGCGCGCTTTCCTTTGCGCGCCGTTTCGTCCGTTCGGACGCTTTCATGCTGTTGTTTCGCGAAGGCATGGGGCTGGTCGAGCAGACCGCCGCCTATCTCGACGGGGAAGGCCGCAAGGAGGCGGCGGCGCTGCCACGCGAGATCGCTCTGACCTATGCCACCGAGAGCATGCGCCTGACGACGCGGCTGATGCAGATCGCCTCCTGGCTTCTGGTCCAGCGCGCCGTGGCCGAAGGCGAGCTCACCGCCGAGCAGGCCAGGACCGAGCACAACAAAGTCAAGATCAGCGATCCGATGATCGCGCCGGCCGAGCATGTCGTCGCACAGCTGCCGGAGCGCCTGCGTCACTTGATGGCGCATTCGCTGCGGCTGCAGACCCGCGTGCGTCATCTCGAAAACCAGATGTCCGGGATGGAAACCCGCCGCGAAGCCGGCAATCCCGTCCAGGACCAACTGGCGAGCCTCCAGGCGCGGCTCGGGCTCGCGCGGTAAGAAGGCTTTTCCGCAAGAAACGCGTCATTCGCGGAGCATCGATCCGCGAATCTCCGGCGGGAGCGCCGTCGCGTCCTGAGATGCCCGGGCCCGGTCCGGGCCCGACAGCCGGATCCCGAACGAAAAAGCCCGGCCGATGAGGCCGGGCTTTCTTGATTCAGATCAGTGACGAAAAGGCGAAACGCCTGAAAATCACTTCTTGCCGATGGTGCCCAGGCCGGCGAAGCGCGTGTTGAAGCGCGAGACGCGGCCGCCGCGGTCCAGCATATGCTGGGTGCCGCCGGTCCAGGCCGGATGGGTCTTGGGGTCGATGTCAAGGTTGAGGGTGTCCCCTTCCTTGCCGTAGGTCGAACGGGTGGCATATTCGGTGCCATCGGTCATGACGACCTTAATGGTGTGATAGTCGGGGTGGATGCCGGTCTTGGCCATGACGAAATCCTCGAAGCTTACAAAAACGGGCGCATCGACAAGCAGGCGGGCCTGCCCGGCCCGTCGAAAGAATTCGGATGAGCCTGTCGTGAAGTCGCGTGCACATATCGCAGCCACGGCTTCAGCGCAAGCTTAACCGGCAAGACGCAGGCCCCTGCGGCGATGCGTCGTTTGCCAAGCTCGCCTTCATGGGCTTCACGAAGCGAGATTGATATTGGTTGAAAGAGCGTGCGTGCGCACGCGCGAGACGAAGGAGGTTCGGCGCGTGGCCGAGGCTGACAAGAACGACAAGAAGGCGCGTCCCGACTTCCGCTCGCTCGCGACCTTCTGGCCCTATGCGCGTGCGCAGAAGGGGCGGATCGCCTTCGCGCTCGTCGCGTTGGTGATCGCGTCGCTGGCGACGCTGGTGCTGCCGATGGCGGTGCGGCGCGTCATCGATGTCGGCTTCGCCGGCGGCGAGCGGCAGCTCGCCAACAGCTATTTCATCCTGCTGATCGGCGTGGTCGCCGTGCTCGCGCTGGCGAGTTCGGCGCGCTTCTATCTCGTCATGACCATCGGCGAGCGCATCGTCTCCTCGCTGCGCGCCGATGTCTTCCGCCACCTGACGCGGCTGGAGCCGGCCTTCTTCGATTCGAGCAAGGCGGGCGACCTCGTCTCGCGACTCACCGCGGACACCACGCAGATCAAGTCCACCTTCGCCTCGACCGCCTCGATCGCGCTCCGCAACGTCATCATGACGCTGGGCGCACTCGGGCTGATGGTGGCGACGAGCCCGCGGCTATCAGCCATCGTCATCGGCGTGATCCCGCTGATCGTGATCCCGCTGGTGCTGTCGGGCCGCACGGTCCGGCGCCGGGCGCGGGCAGCGCAGGACAGGCTGGCCGACGCCTCCGCCTTTGCCGCCGAGGCTGTCGGTGCGATCCGGACGATGCAGTCCTTCGGTGCCGCCCGCCAGACCTCGGCCCGCTTCGAAGCTGCCTCCGACGGGGCCTATGCCGCCTCGCGGGAGGCGACGGCCTCACGCGCGCTGCTCTCCGGCGTCGCGATCTTCCTGGTCAGCGCCAGCGTAGTCTGCGTGCTCTGGACGGGGGCGACCGAGGTCTTCGACGGGCGGATGACGGGCGGCCGGCTCTCGCAGTTCATTCTCTATGCGGTGCTGGCGGCAAGCTCGCTCGGCCAACTGTCCGAGGTCTATGGCGACATCAGCGCTGCAGCCGGCGCCTCGGGCCGGCTCGGCGAGATCCTGGCCCTGAAGCCCGCGATAGCCGCGCCGCCACATCCCAAGCCGATGCCGGAGCCCTCGCTCGGCGAACTCGCCTTCGAGAACGTCTCGTTCAGCTATCCCAGCCGGCTCGGCCCGGCGCTGTCGAATCTGAGCTTCTCCGTGCGGCCGGGCGAGCGCGTGGCGCTGGTCGGGCCGTCCGGCGCCGGCAAGAGCACGGTGCTGCAGCTCGCGCTGCGCTTCTACGATCCGCAGGACGGGCGCGTCGTCGTCGACGGCGTCGCCGGCCCCGAGGCCGATCCGGAGATCTGGCGCGAGCGTTTTGCGCTGGTTCCGCAGGAGCCGACCGTCTTCGGCGTCTCGGTTCGGGACAACATCGCCTATGGCCGTCCCGACGCCTCGCGGGAGGAGGTCGAGGCGGCGGCGCGGCTTGCGGCGGCCGAAGAGTTCATTCGGGCGCTGCCGCAGGGCTACGACACGGTCGTCGGCGAGCGCGGCGTCACGCTGTCGGGTGGGCAACGCCAGCGTCTCGCCATCGCGCGGGCGATCCTCAAGGATGCGCCGATCCTGCTGCTCGACGAGGCGACGAGCGCGCTCGATTCGGAAAGCGAAAGGGCGGTTCAGGATGCGCTCGACCGGCTGATGCTGGGGCGCACGACCCTGGTCGTGGCGCATCGTCTGGCGACTATCCTCTCGGCCGATCGAATCCTCGTCATGGAAGACGGTCGCATCGTCGAGGAAGGCACGCATGCCGAGCTCAAGGCACGCGGCGGGCTCTATGCCCGACTGGCGGCGCTGCAGTTCGGGCTCGAGGTGGCCTAGGATAGAGGAAGACAACAGCCGTCATTCCGGCCGCGCGAAGCGCGCCGCTAAAGCGGCTTGTCCGGAATGACGGGCCGTCTATGAAGCCGAGCTAGGGCCCCACCAGCGCGCGCTGCTGTGCCTCGCTGGGTTGGCCGAAGAAACGGATATGGCCGGGCTGGATGAGGACGCCGAGCGCCTCGCTGCCATCGGGCGAGAACAGCGCATAGAACCGGTTGTCGCCGCAATCGTGGCGCTTGCAGGTGTCGACGCGCTCGAAGGTTTGGTCGCCGACCGTGACGATCGTGCTGGGGCCGCCAGGACCGCTCAGCTTGTCAGCCCTGAGCCAGGATTCGCGCGGGCCGAGCTTGCCGACCATGTGCGTCCAGGTCTCGCGATAGGTCGGCTGCTTCAGCATGTCGTGGAGATAGCGCCCGCCGCCGTCGGGCGACTGGGCGGAAGCCGGGGCCGCCAGCATCAGCGCGAGTGCCCCGGCGATTGCGAGAGAGCGGCGCCTGACGGACATGCTCAGCGCTCCGTGATCTTGAACTCGATACGGCGGTTGCGGCGGTGTGCTTCGTCGGTGTTGGCGACGTCGAGCGGCTGATACTCGCCGAAGCCGGTGGCGGCGACACGGTCCGTCGGCAGGCCGCGCGAGATCAGGTATTCGACCACGGCGATGGCGCGGCCCGAGGAGAGATGCCAGTTCGAGGGGAACTGGGCGGTCTTGATCGGGCGGTTGTCGGTGTGACCGTCGACGCGCAGGATCCAGGGCAGGTCGGGCGGCATCTCGTTGCCGAGATCGAGCAGGATGGTGGCGAGCTTGTCGAGCTCGACCTTGCCCTCGGGCTTCAGCACGGCCTGGCCGGCATCGAAGAAGACTTCCGATTGAAAGACGAAGCGGTCGCCGACGACGCGGATGTCAGGCCTTGTGCCGAGCACCTGCCGCAGACGTCCGAAGAAGTCCGAGCGATAGCGCGCAAGCTCCTGGACGCGCTGAGCGAGGGCGACGTTGAGCCGCGAGCCGAGCTCCGAAATGCGCGTCTGCGATTCCTTGTCCTTGGCTTCCGAAGCGGCCAGCGCCTCTTCCAGTGCGGCGAGCTGGCGGCGCATGGCGAGGATCTGCTGGTTGACGAGATCGACCGTCGACTGGGCGCGGGCGGAGAGCTGCTTTTCGGCGTCCAGCGCCTTCTGCGCCTCTGCGAGCTGGACCGGGGCGGCATTGTTCTGGGTGGCGAGCTGGCCCTGCAGGCGGCCGCGCTCGTCCTGCTCGCGCGTCAGGGTCGATTGCATGAGCTGCAGGTTCTCCTGCGCCTGCCGGTTCGAGGAACGCTCCAGCGCCAGCAGATCGGTGAGTTCGGAGATCTGCCTGTTGAGCCGCTCCAGCGCGGTGTCCTTGCCGGTGAGCTCCTGCGAGAGAAAGAACTGGCCGAGGACGAAGACGGTGAGCAGGAAGACGATGCCGATCAGCATCGTCGAGAGCGCGTCGACGAAGCCGGGCCAGAAATTCAATTCCTCGCGGCGATGGGCGCGGGAGAGGGCCATGGATCAGGTTCCTGAGGTGCCGGCGGCGATCATGGCTCGGTGATCTGGTCAGCCGTAAGGCGTTCGATCAGTCGCTTCAGATCCTTCTCGCGCGTGGCCTGCGCCTCCACCCAGTCGCGGATCATCTGCTGCTCGGAGCGCATATGCTGGACGAGGCCCTGGATGCCCTCGGCGAGGTTGGCGAGCGCCTGGGTCGCCGCGCGATTGTTCGAGGCGCCGTCTGCCATCGCGGCGCTCAGCCTTTCGAAGCGGTCGGCCAAAGGGTCGCCCGCGGCGAGCAGGGGCGCGATGGTTTCCGGTGTTGCGGTACGGGTGCCGAGCCAGCTTTCGAGCTCGTTGCGGAAGCGGCGCTGCGCCTGCCCCACCTGAAGATCGAGGAAACCGAGAATCAGCGAGCCGGCGATGCCGAAGAGCGATGACGAGAAAGACAGGCCCATGCCGGCGAGCGGGGCGGAGAGCCCGGCCTTCAGCTCGTCGAAGAGCACTCCGGCTTCGGCGCCCGTGCGCAGCGACTTGATGACGGTTCCGACCGAGCCCACCGTGTCGAGCAGGCCCCAGAAGGTGCCGAGCAGGCCGAGGAAGACGAGCAGCCCGGCGAGGTAACGCAGCACCTCGCGCCCGTCGTCGAGCCTGACCGCGACCGATTCGAGGGCCGAGACGGCCTGGGTGGGGGCGAGCGTTCCGCGATCGAGCGCGGCGAGGAGGGAGCCGAACGGCGCGATGACGTCGCTACGCCGGACCTGCGCCGAGGCGGGAGCGGCGGCAAGCCGCGTGGCGGCGCGGGCCTCGCTCTGGAGACGCCAGAGCTCGCGCAACGCGATGAGCACGCCGACGAACAGCGCGCCGACAATGAGGCCGTTCAGCCCCGGATTGGTCATGAAGGCCTGTTTCAGGCCGTTCTGAAGAATGAAGCCGAGGAAGCCGATCAGGGCGAGAAACAGGACCGCACGGACGATGTAGCGAAGCGGGCGCGAGAAACGGGTCTCCGTACGCAGGGGTGCGGCCGTCACCGGCTCGGCCGCGAAATCCTCGTTCGCCATTCGTCGTCTTCCGTTCGCCTCGGAGTGCGGGGAGGACTGTCGCCTTCCCCGCCGCCGGGATCAAGCACGAAAGAGCTACAGTTCTGTCTCAAAGCCGGTTTGACGAAGTCCCGGCGCCCGGGACGAGCGCCGGCGTGCCCGGGAAGCCGCTCAGGCGGTCGCCGTCTTAAGCGCCGCGGCAAGCGCGCGCTCGCCGGCCTCGTTGCCGCAGATGATATCCTTCGCACTGGTCACCGGCTTGCCGTCGAGCGTGCCGAAGGTGCCGCCGGCTTCGCGGATGAGCACGGCGCCCGCGGCGAAATCCCAGGTGTTGAGGCCGCGCTCCCAATAGGCATCCATGCGGCCGGCCGCGACATAGGCGATGTCGAGCGCGGCCGAGCCCATGCGGCGGACATTGGCGAAGCGCGGCATCACGGCGGCGAGCTCGCGCAGGAACTGGCCGTGGCCGCCCTTGCCGATATGCGGGATGCCGGTGCCGATCAGCATGTCGGCCGGCTCGTTGCGGCCGGAGACGCGCAGGCGGCGGTTGTTGACGAAGGCGCCCTTGCCCTTCTCGGCCATGAACATCTCGTCCTTGGCGGCGTCATAGATCACACCGGCGATGAACTGGTTGTCGCGCTCCAGCGCGACCGAGATGTTCCAGTGCGGGATGCCGCGCAGGAAGTTGTGGGTGCCGTCGAGCGGATCGATATGCCAGCGGTTGCTCTCGTCGGTGCCGTGGACGACGCCGCTCTCCTCCATAACGAAGCCATAGCCGGGGCGGGCCTTCTCCAGCGACTCGCGCAGGATCTCCTCGGCCTTGTGGTCGGCCTTGGAGACGAAGTCGCCCGGGCCCTTGGCGAGCACCTGCAGGTTCTCGACCTCGCCGAAGTCGCGCTTCAGCGAACGGGACGCCTTCATCACGGCGTCGGTCATCACGGTCATCAGGGGGGAGCGGATCATCGGAAACCTCTTGCGCGCCGCGAAGGCGCGGTGAGCCAGCAGCGCTGGTGATGCGCCCGGCAGGAATAGCGTACCGTCACTTGCGCGGCTCTTACTGCGCCGTCAAGACGGCGCTGCTGATGCGGCTGGCCGCAATGCGCGCGGCGCGGGCCTGCTGTTCGGGCTTCAGCCGATCGAACAGGCCATCCAGCGCGGCGTCGTCGAGCCCTTGGGCGCGGGCTGCGAGGTGCCAGGCGGCGGCCTCGATCGTATCCGGCGGAATGCCGAGGCCGAACTGGTACAGCTTGGCCAGACGGTTCTGGGCGATCGGGTTGCCGAGCACCGCGGCGCGCTGGAACAGTTTCGCCGCGTGCGCTTCGTCCTTGTTCACGCCGATGCCGTTGAACAGCATGATCGCATATTCGACCATGCCGGGAACATTGCCGGCCGCAGCCGCCTGCTTCATCCAGCGTGCCGCCGTCTCCTCGCTGGCCGGCATCCCGCGGCCCTGCTTCGCCAGCACGCCCAGGGCATGCATGGCGTCCGCGACATTGGATTTGGCGGCGATCTCCAGGCAGGCGACGGCGCGCTGGTCATCCGCCTCGCGGCCGGTGGCGAGCAGGGTCAGCCCAAGATTGTAGTTCGCGGCCGGATGGCCGGCCGCGGCAGCCTTCTCCAGCAGGGCGCCGGCGCGGGCAGGATCGCGCTTGCCGCTCTTCTCGTCGAGAAGCTGGGTCGCCAGGGCGAAGGCGGCGTTGATGTCGCCGCGCGCCTCGGCCCGCTCGTACCATTCCGTCGCGACCTTCTGGTCGGGCGCAACGCCGAGGCCCTGGCGATAGAGTTCGCCGATCAGCGTCATCGCGGCGGCGTCGTTGTTGTCGGCCTCGACGCGCTTCAGAGCCTCGGACAGCGCCCGACGATAATGGCCGACCTGATAGGCTCCGTAGGCGTTGTCCGCGTAGGCGGCAGCGCCGGCCGGCACCGCCGCCAGCAGGGTGCCGGCGAGGCAGGCAAGGCGCAGGAGCTGCTTCATCGCGCCGTCTTTCGCGCCGAGCACGCGGCGATCGCGGCATTGGCGGACTCGACCAGGGCGCGGATATCCTGCCCTTCCTCGAAGGCCCAGGCGCCGAGGGCGACGAATTCTGCGCCGGTCTCGACCAGCGCAGGGATCGATTCGGCATCGGGCGCGTAGGCGACGCAGGGCGTCTCGAAAATCTCGGCCCACCAGCCGGCGCGCTCGATCACGGCCGTGAGCGGAGGAACGCTGCCATCGGCGCGCGGCTCGCCGAACATGACATAGTCGACGCCGGTCTCGCCGACATCCATCGCATCGTGACGGGCCCGCAGGCCGCCAGCGCCGATGATGCGCTCGTTCTTCAGGCTGGAGCGGGCCTCGGCGATCGCTTCGGGACCGCCGGTGACGTGCACGCCGTCGGCGCCGCCGCGGGTCGCGACGAGCGCGCTGTCCTCGACGACGAGGGCGACATTATTGGCCTGGACCGGCGCGGCGAGGCGCTTGACGCGCTCGATGCGGCTGCGGTCGTCGCCGGGCGTGAGGCGCAACACGATGGCGGCGATGTCGCCGCCGGCCATCGCCTGCATCAGGCGAAAGGCGATCGCCTCCGCGTCCTCGACGGGCGGGGTGACGAGCATCAGGCGGGTGGGAGAGGAGTGCGTGGTCATGATCGGCTGCGCAAACGGCCCGCAGCGAAGTCCAATGTCAAGACCGCAAGCCCGGCAATGAGACTCCAGAAGGCCGAGCCGATGCCGAACAGCGAAAGACTCGACGCCGCGATGCAGAAGGCGATCACGGCGGCGAAGCGCTCCTTGTCGGAAGACATCGCCTGGGCAAGCGCGCCGGTGAACGAGCCGACGAGCCCCAGGCCGGCGACCGCCACGATCAGCGCTTTCGGCAGAGCAAGCAGCAGCGCGATCAACAGGCCGGTGCAGCCGGCGACGGCGAGATAGGCGAAGCCGTAGAGCACGCCCGCCTTCCAGCGCTGCTTTGGATCGGGATGGGTGTCGCCGCCCGTGCAGATCGAGGCCGATATCGCCGCCATGTTGGTCATATGCGCGCCGAAGGGTGCGGTCACCAGCGATGCAAGGCCGGTGACGAACAGGGCCGGGGCCGTCGGCGGCTTGTAGCCCGCGGCGCGCAGCACGGCGAAGCCCGGCAGGTTCTGGGCGGCCATGGTGACGAGATAGAGCGGGACGCCGATACCAAGCATGGCGGCAATATCGAAGCGCGGCGTGACGAATTCGAGGCCGGTGAGTGCGATCTCTCCCGCCGGCCAATGAGCGAGCCCGCCCGCGAAGCTGATGACGATCCCGGCGACCAGCGCGGCGATCACGCCGAGGAATGGGCTGACCAGCCGCGCGACGAGGAAGATCGCGAGCAGCGGCAGCACGAGCGCGGGCGAAAGTCGCATCTCGTCGAAGACCGCGACGACGAAGCGGAAGATGACGCCCGCCAGCATCGCCGAGGCGATCGGCATCGGGATGCGCTCGATCAGCCGGCCAAGGGGACGGAAGGCGGCGGTCAGCATCATCAGCACGGCGGCGATGAGGAAAGCGCCGACCGCCGAGGCCATATCGAAGCCGCTGGCGGCCGCGATCAGGGCGGCGCCGGGAGTCGACCAGGCGCAGATCATCGGCATGCGATAGCGCCAGGACAGCCAGAGGCTGGCGATGGCCGTGCCGATGGCGAGCGCGGCGACCATGGAGACGGTCTGGCCGGCAGTGGCGCCGAGCGCCTGCGCCGCCGAGAGGATGACGGCCACGGAGGCCGCGAAACCGACGAAGACCGCGACCAGGGCTGAAAAGACGATCGACATGGGATTGCGGAGGTTCGGGCGGCGGGGCCTTGCCGTTGAATCAGAAATCGGCGCGCACGGAAAGAGCATCGCATACATGCCGGCCGCAACCGGAGCGATGCGCCCGGCCCAGACAAAGACGCCCGGCACGAGGCCGGGCGCTGGAAATCTGGCTATCGTCGACGCGATCAGGCCGCCTTCTTGGCGCCGAAGGTCGGGTCGAGCTCGCCCTTGGCGTAGCGCTTGGCCATTTCGGCGAGCGTGATGATGCGCTTGATCTTCGAGGCCTGGCCGGCGGTGTTGAACTCCTGCAGGCGTAGCGTGCAGAGCTTGGTCATCGCTTCCATGGCAGGCTTCAGATATTTGCGAGGGTCGAACTCGCCGGGGTTCTCGGACAGGATCTTGCGGATCTGGCCGGTCATCGCCATGCGGTTGTCGGTGTCGATGTTGATCTTGCGGACGCCGTGCTTGATGCCGCGCTGGATCTCCTCGACCGGCACGCCCCAGGTCTGGGGCATCTTGCCGCCATACTGGTTGATGATGTCCTGGAGGTCCTGCGGGACGCTCGACGAGCCGTGCATGACGAGGTGCATGTTCGGCAGCTTCTTGTGGATCTCCTCGATGACGTTCATCGCCAGGATCGCGCCGTCGGGCTTGCGGGTGAACTTGTAGGCGCCGTGCGAGGTGCCCATGGCAATGGCGAGCGCATCGACCTTGGTCTCGGCGACGAACTTCACGGCTTCGTCGGGGTTGGTCAGGAGCTGGTCGTGGCTGAGCTTGCCCTCGAAGCCGTGGCCGTCTTCCTTCTCGCCTTCGCCGCTTTCGAGCGAACCCAAGACACCGAGCTCGCCTTCGACGGAGATGCCGCCGAGATGGGCCATGTCGGTGACCGTCTTGGTGACGCCGACATTGTAGTCCCAGTCGCCGGGGGTCTTGCCGTCGGCCTTGAGCGAGCCGTCCATCATCACGGAGGTGAAGCCGGCCTGGATCGCGGTCATGCAGGTCGCCGGCTCGTTGCCGTGGTCGAGATGCACGCAGACCGGGATGTGCGGATAGATCTCGGTGACCGCGTCCATCATGTGCTTGAGCATGATGTCGTTGGCGTAGGAACGCGCGCCCCGCGAGGCCTGGATGATGACGGGCGCGTCGGTGGCATCAGCCGCCGCCATGATCGCCAGCGCCTGCTCCATGTTGTTGATGTTGAAGGCGGGCACGCCGTAGTCGTTCTCGGCGGCGTGGTCGAGCAACTGGCGAAGCGTGATACGGGCCACGATTGGCACTCCCCTTTGGCTAATCGATATGAGCTTGGATGTAGTGCGTAAGCACCACCGGCGCAAAACTAAAGCACTGACATGCTGAAAATGCGAAGGGCCGCTCCGTCGCCGGGCGGCCCCTGAAAAATAGTCGGAATCAGGCCTTCCGCAGCGCCTCGACGCCCGGCAGAGCCTTGCCTTCCATCCATTCGAGGAAGGCGCCGCCCGCCGTCGAGACGTAGGACAGGCTGTCCGCGACGCCGGCATGGTTCATGGCCGAGACGGTGTCGCCGCCGCCAGCGACCGCAACGAGTTTGCCTGCCTTGACGTGCTTGGCCGTGGCCTTGGCGACAGCGACGGTCGCGGTGTCGAATGGCGGCAACTCGAAGGCGCCGAAGGGGCCGTTCCAGACCAGCGTATTCACCTTCTCAAGTCGCAGCACGACCTCGGCGATGCTGAGCGGGCCGGCATCGAGGATCATCTCGTCCGGCTCGACTTCATCGACCGGCACGACCCGGTAGCTGGGATGCGCCTTGAATTCGCGCGCCACCAGCGCGTCGACGGGGAGCAGGATCTCGCAGCCGGCGGCCTTGGCCTTGGCCTCGATCTCGCGGGCGGTGTCGAGCAAGTCATGCTCGCAGAGCGACTTGCCGACGTCGACGCCGCGGGCGGCGAGGAAGGTGTTGGCCATGCCGCCGCCGATGGCGAGCACGTCGACCTTCCTGACGAGGTTGCCGAGCAGCTCGAGCTTGGTCGAGACCTTGGCGCCACCGACGATCGCCATCACCGGGCGGGCGGGATTGTCGAGGCCGGCGGAAAGCGCCTCCAGCTCGGCCTGCATGGTGCGCCCGGCATAGGCCGGCAGCACATGGGCGAGGCCCTCGGTCGAGGCATGGGCGCGGTGCGCGGCCGAGAAGGCGTCGTTGACGTAGATATCGCCATTGGCGGCGAGCGCCCTCACGAACTCGGCGTCGTTCTTCTCGTCACCGGCGTGGAAGCGGGTGTTCTCCAGCAGCAGCACATCGCCGTTCTTGCCCGCGGCGACGGCCTTGGCGACTGCCTCACCGATGCAGTCGTCGACAAAGGTGACGGGGCGGCCGAGCGCCTGCGTCAGCGCCGGCACGATCTGCTTCAGGCTGTTCTTGTCGTCGCGGCCCTTGGGGCGGCCGAAATGGGCGAGCAGGATGATCTTGCCGCCCTTGTCGGCGATCTCGCGGATGGTCGGCATAACGCGGTCGATGCGGGTGGTGTCGCTGACCTTGCCGTCCTCCATCGGGACGTTGAGGTCGACACGGACGAGGACGCGCTTGCCTGCAAGATCGGCGTCGTCGAGGGTGCGGAAGGCGGTCATCGCGTCAGCAGGCTCCCGAACAGGCCGGGGACGCCGAATTTTAGCACCACAATGGTGAGCGCGACAGTCAAAGCGGCCGTTACGATGGCGGTCAAAAACAGTGTGCCGGCGCGCGGCGTGGCATCGACGCGGTCGCGCAGGGCGGAAATCTCACCGCGGATCGCGGCAAAATCCATCGTGCCGGCGGCGGCGTCGACCTTGTGGGCGCTGCGTTCCAGCGAGGCCTCGGCGCGGGTCAAGACGGCTTCGTAGCGCGCGAACTTCTCCTCGATGCGCGCGGCCTTCTCCTCGATGCGGGAGAGCTGGTCGAGCTGGCGCGGATCGGGCTTCGACGCGGCCTCGGCGGAGGCCGGCACGGCGGAGCCGACGACGACGGCGGGCGCGGGCGATGCAGGCATCGCGGCTGCGGGAGCGGGGCTGAATGCGGGGGGCGGCGTCACGGCGGGTGCCTCGACAGGCACCGGGGACGTAACGGTCGGCTCGATCTTGGCCATGGGCTCTCCGTAGCGTGGCGGAAATGGCGGGGCCGCGCCACGGGCGGCACGGCCCCGCTTCAGTGATGGATCAGAGCAGGGCGCCCATGGCGACGGCCGTGTCGCTCATGCGGTTCGAGAAGCCCCACTCGTTGTCATACCAGGACAGCACGCGCACGAACTTGTCGTCCATGACCTTGGTCTGGTCGAGGGCGAAGGTCGAGGAATGCGAGTCGTGGTTGAAGTCGATCGAAACGTTCGGCTGGTCGGTGACGCCGAGGATGCCCTTCAGCGCGCCGCGCTTCGACGCCTTGATGATGGCGTCGTTGATCTTCTCGACCGAGGTCTTGCGCTTGGCGAGGAACTTGAAGTCAACGACCGAGACGTTCGGGGTGGGAACGCGGATCGAGGTGCCGTCGAGGCGGCCCTTGAGATCGGGGATGACGAGGCCGATCGCCTTGGCGGCGCCGGTCGAGGTCGGGATCATCGACATCGCGGCGGCACGGCCGCGGTAGAGATCCTTGTGCATGGTGTCGAGCGTCGGCTGGTCGCCGGTATAGGCATGGATCGTGGTCATGAAGCCCTTGTCGATGCCCACGGCGTCATGAAGCACGCGCACGACCGGCGCGAGGCAGTTCGTGGTGCAGGAGGCGTTGGAGACGACGAGGTGCTCCTTGCTGAGCTCGCCATGGTTGACGCCGTAGACGACGGTGAGGTCGGCGCCGTCGCAGGGGGCCGAGACCAGCACGCGCTTGGCGCCGGCCGCCAGATGCGCGGCCGCCTTCTCCCTGGTGGTGAAAATGCCGGTGCATTCCAGCGCGATGTCGACGCCGAGCGCCTTGTGGGGCAGGTCCTTGGGGTCGCGGATCGCGGTGACCTTGATCGGGCCGCGGCCGACATCGATCGTGTCGCCGGAGACGGTCACGGTGCCGGGGAAGCGGCCGTGGACGGAGTCGAAGCGGAAGAGATGGGCGTTGGTCTCGACCGGGCCGAGATCGTTGATCGCGACGACCTCGATGTCCTTGCGCTTCGACTCGATGATCGCGCGCAGAACGTTGCGCCCGATGCGGCCGAAGCCGTTGATCGCCACCTTAACCGTCATCTCTTCCTCTCCTTCGCCGAGCGAACCGGCGTGAGCCGTCGCTATCCACGCGGGCAATTCGGCCAAAGCATGGCCGAACGCAAGGCCTCTGTTGGGAAACTCAGCTTTTCGCCCGAAGAATCAGGCGTTGTGCTGCTTCAACGCGGCTTCGGCGACGGCTTCCGCCGTGATGCCGAAATGCTTGTAGACGTCCTTGTAGGGGCCGCTCGCCCCGAAGGAGTGCATGCCGACGAATGCGCC
Organism: Allobosea sp. 10L417; assembly: GCF_056395485.1. NCBI lineage: Bacteria > Pseudomonadati > Pseudomonadota > Alphaproteobacteria > Hyphomicrobiales > Alloboseaceae > Allobosea > Allobosea sp. 10L417. The sequence goes on along the minus strand of NZ_JBFTJP010000001.1, from coordinate 946,467 downwards.
GTCATGGCCGATCACCGCATCCCACCCGAAGCGGACGCCGGCCTCGACCGCGACCTTGACCGGCGCCGAGCCGATGATCGCTGCCTGGGTGGCCTCGTCCTGCTGGAGCAGCAGCTCGAGCGAGGGCACCGAGACGACGCGCGCACGCACACCCTTCTCTGCAAGCAGCTTGCGGGCGGCGACGGCGAGTTCGACCTCGGAGCCCGAGGCGAAGAGCGAGACCTGGGCCTTGCCGCCCTCGGCCGCGAGCAGTTCGTAGGCACCTGTAGCCGAGCGGTTCTTCGGGGAGGCGTCGGTGCGCAATTGCGGCAGGTTCTGGCGCGACAGTGCCAGCACCGTCGGCCCGTCCGTGCGTTCCAGCGCTGCCTGCCAGGCTTCCGCCGTCTCGATGGCGTCGGCCGGGCGGAAGACGCGCATGTTCGGCATGGCGCGCAGCGAGGCGACCTGCTCGACCGGCTGGTGGGTCGGGCCGTCCTCGCCGAGGCCGATCGAGTCATGGGTCATGACATAAATGACCGGCAGCCCCATCAGGGCGGCGAGGCGCATCGACGGGCGGGCATAGTCGGCGAAGACCAGGAAGGTGCCGCCGGCGGTGCGGAAGCCGCCATGCAGGGTGATGCCGTTCATCGCGGCGGCCATGCCGTGCTCGCGGATGCCGTAACGGACATAGCGGCCCTTCGGGGTCTTCGGCGTGAAGTCCTCGGCCGCCTTGGTGCGGGTGTTGTTCGAGGGCGTCAGGTCGGCCGAGCCCATCACCAGCTCGGGCATGACCGGAATGATGGCTTCCAGCGCCAGCTCCGAGGCCTTGCGGGTCGCGACGGCCTGCGGCGCGGCGATCAGCCCCTTCTTGTGGGCGAGGATCGCCTTGTCGAGCTTGGCGGGAACCGTGTGGCCGAGACGGCGCTCGAACTCGCCGCGCTTGCGCTCGGAGAGCGCACCGAAGCGGAGGAGCCAGTCCTTATGGGCGAGATGGCCGGCCATGCCGTAGCTGCGCCAGGCCTTCAGAACATCGGCCGGAACGTCGAAGGGGCCGCCGGTGATGCCGAGGTTCTTCTTGGCTGCGGCGAGCTCATCGGCGCCCAGCGCCTCGCCGTGGGCCTTCGAGGTGCCCTGCTTATGCGGCGCGCCGAAACCGATGATGGTCTTGCAGGCGATCATCGTCGGCTTGTTCGACTTCTGGGCGCGGCGGATCGCAGCCTCGATGGCGTCGGGGTCATGGCCGTCGACGCGCTCGGAGCGCCAGCCGCAGGCCTTGAAGCGCGCGACCTGGTCGACATTGTCGGTGATGGTCAGCGGGCCGTCGATCGAGATGCCGTTATCGTCCCAGAAGACGATGAGCTTGTTGAGCTTCTGGTGGCCTGCAAGCGCGATCGCCTCCTGGCTGATGCCCTCCATCAGGTCACCGTCGGACGCCAGCACATAGGTGTGGTGGTCGACGACCTTCTTGCCGAACTCGGCGGCGAGCATGCGCTCGGCCATCGCCATGCCGACGGCGGTGGCCAGACCCTGGCCGAGCGGGCCGGTTGTGGTCTCGACGCCCTTGGTCTCGAAATTCTCGGGGTGGCCGGGCGTGACGGAGCCGAGCTGGCGGAACTTCTTGAGGTCGTCGAGCTCCATGCCGGGCGTGCCGGTGAGATAGAGCAGGGCGTAGAGCAGCATCGAGCCATGGCCGGCCGAGAGCACGAAGCGGTCGCGGTCCGGCCAGCGCGGATCGGCGGCGTCATACTTCATCACGCGGGTAAACAGCACGGCGGCGACGTCGGCGGCGCCCATCGGCAGGCCGGGATGGCCGGACTTGGCCTTCTCGACGCCGTCCATCGCCAGGCCGCGGATGGCGTTGGCGAGCTTGTCGTGCTGGGCGCGGTCGATGCTGGTCATGATGGTCTCACAGGGCTCCGTCGGGCGGGCGGGAGGGCCGGGGCCGGCCAGCGCGACAGCAGGCCGGTGAGGAGGGAAGGCAGTCTTGCAGCCGCTTTTGGCGAGCTTGGAAAGGACGGGTGGATTAGGCCCGGCGCTCCCTTCGAGTCAATTCGCGGAGGAAGGCTTTCAGGGTCGCAGGCGCCGCTTTGCCGCGGTTTTCCGCAGATGGCGCGTCAGCCGCGGCGGGCAAGCCCTTGTAGGGGCGCGATTCCGCAGCTTGAGACCGATTCCTGTTTTCCGGCATTTTGCTGTAAATTCAGGCACGAATCGTGTGAGCCGGCTTCGGTCTGAAAGGAGAACGATGGTGGCGAGCCTGATGCTGGACAATGCGCTGGCGCGCCTCGACAGCGCTCTGGGGCAGCTCGAGGCGGCGGCGCGGCGGCGGATCGAGGCGGAACGCGGCCGGGGCAATCTCGAAACCGAGCTGGCGCTGATGCAGGACGACCGGGCACGGCTCGCGGCCGATCTCGACGGTGCAATGGCGCGGCTCGGCCATGTCGAGACTGCGGCCGCCGATGTCGACCAGCGGTTGCTGCGGGCGATGAACGTCATCAGCGCAGTGATCGAGCGGGTGCAGGCGCAGCAGCCGGCAGAGCCCGAACCCGAGCACGAGGCGAGCTAAAGCGGAAGGCAGGAGGACGAATGCCGCAAGTTAACGTCATGATCGCCGGCAAGGCCTACCGCATGGCATGCGGCGAGGGCGAAGAAGCCCATCTCGAAGGGCTGGCTCAGTTCTATGACGAGAAGATCGGCGAGATGCGGCAGGCCTTCGGCGAGATCGGCGACATGCGGCTGCATGTCATGGCCGCGCTGATGGTCGCCGACGAGGTCCATGAGTTGAAGCAGCGGCTGGCGAAGATCGAATCCGACCTCGCCGCGACGCAGGGCGATGCGGGCGCAGCCGACCAGCGCCTGAGCGAGGTCGAGGACCGCGCGGCGGAAGCCCTGGTCGCAGCGGCCGAGCGGATCGAGGGCGTCGCGAAGAGCCTGCTTCCGACTGTTGCGGGCTGATGAACATGAGTCGTGCTCGGACTTGACCGGAGCATCTCCGAGCGAAGAAGGCTCCGCAGTTTTGTCCTGCTGGAAATTCTCTGCTCCGCGCTTCGCTCCGCCCGAGAATGCGGGCATCAATAATGGAAAAGCCCCGGACGTTGCCGTCCGGGGCTTTTTTCTTATGCAGCTCAGGCCGTGATCAGACGCCCGGGGCGCCGCCGGCGCCGTCCAGCACCGTGACGGAGCGGCGGTTCTGCGACCAGCAGGAGATGTCGTTGCAAACCGCGACCGGGCGCTCCTTGCCATAGGAGATGGTGCGCATGCGGTTGGCCTGGATGCCGCGCGAGGCGAGGTAGTCGCGCACCGTCTGGGCGCGGCGGGCGCCGAGAGAATAGTTGTATTCGCGGGTGCCGCGCTCGTCGGCGTGGCCCTCGACCGTGAAGGTGTAGCGCGGATAGCGCTGCAGCCAGCCGGCCTGCTTGTCGAGGGTGGCGGTGGCGGTCGAGGTCAGGTCGGTCGAGTCGGTCTCGAAGAAGACGCGGTCGCCGACATTGACGACGAAGTCCTGCGCGCTGCCCGGCGTGGCGGCGCCACCGGCACCGAAGCCCGAGGCGTCGGCGTTCTGGTCCTTGGCGCAGGCGCCGAGCGCGAGTGTGGCGGCGATGGCAGCGGCGAAACGGACGGAACGGCCGCCGGCGAAGAGAGTGGTCATCATGGCTGAACTCCGGGCGATCAAAATTTGTGGCGGCGCGCTTCGAAGAGGGCTTCGCGTGGCTCCCATCAATGAAGCGTCAACCTAAACGAGACCTTGCCAGAACAAGGCGAAGTGGCGGCATTGCGGCGTATGGTTAACCAATCATGGCGAAAGATCTTTGTGCGCCCGGCTGTGGCCTCGGTGACACAGGCGGTCGGAGCAGGTTTTCGAGATCGCTGGAAGCCGGCCGTGAACATCGGCCGGGGCGCATCCGCTCCCAATCCATCTGAGACATTTGAAAGACCGGTATCTGGCGACCGGGTTTGGCCCTTTTCTGGCGTTTAGGACGGCCGCGTTCAGACAATCCGATTTGCAGCGTACCTGACGGAGCCAGAATAGGAGTTCTTGGGCCAGAGTACGGTTCCCAGGCGCGAACGAAGATCGTCGCGGCGCTCCCTCCCCAGATCAGGTCAGGCGGCTTGTTGCCCTGTCAGTCGCCGCCGAACTCCACGCGTTGATGGGGGGCGGCAACAGGAGTATCCTGCGACGATCAACCCTAACGTGAGAGTGCGTGTCGGCGGGCACCAATTCCTGGAAAGTCGGACGTGCAACAGCGCGCGCTCGCTGCCCTGGGAGCACCTTAGCTTAATCGCCTTCCGCCACGCTGCGCTAGAATACTCGAACCTGAGCAGAATTTCCGAAGATGCATAGCCGCAACGGGATGCTTCACCCCCGGTATTGCCTGGTCGATTCCTAACATTTTGTCTCGGTAAGCGTCCCAGCACCATGAGGTTCAATATCTTGTGAAGAGGGAGCATCAAATGTCGCGCACCCCGGAAGAAGACACCGGCTCTCAGCCGGAAATCCGCCTGCTCGATCGTCGCAACTTGCTGCTTGGCAGCACCGCGATTGCCGCCGCTTCGGCTCTTGGCTCTGCCACCTCAATTCGAACCGCCCAGGCACAGCAAGCGGCGGGCCAAAAGCCGAATATCCTGTTCATCATGGGAGACGATGTCGGATGGTTCAACATCGGCGCCTATCACCAGGGCATGATGGCCGGCAAAACGCCGAACCTGGATAGGATTGCCGCCGAGGGGATGCGCTTCACCGACTATTATGCGGAGGCAAGCTGCACGGCCGGCCGTGCCAACTTCATCACCGGACAAATACCGCTGCGTACCGGCCTCACAACCGTGGGGCAGGCGGGCGCGGATGTCGGCATGCCTGAACAGTCGGTTACGGTAGCGACCGTCTTGAGATCAATGGGTTACGCGACGGGACAATTCGGCAAGAACCACCTGGGCGACCTGAACAAATATCTACCAACGCTGCACGGCTTCGACGAATTCTTCGGCTACCTGTACCATCTCGACGCTATGTCGGATCCATACTGGTTCAGTTATCCTCAGGACTGGATCGACAAGTACGGACCGCGCAACATCGTACATTCCTACGCGACCGATACTGACGACCCCACCGTGATGCCGCGCTGGGGCAAGATCGGCAAACAGCGGATCGTGGACGAAGGACCGCTCCCACCTTTCCCCGAGATGGGCGCTGATCACCAGAACTGGCAAAAGGGTCGGCCAGCCAAGTACAATATGCAGACATTCGATGCTGTGCTGGTCGAGAACAGCAAGCGTTTCATGGACCAGGCGAAGCAGGCCGGAAAGCCATTCTTCATTTGGCATAACACGACGCGCATGCACATCTTCACGTATCTGTCCCAGAAGTATCAAGCGAAGATGACCCCGCAGAGCGGTCTCGGTCTGGAAGAGGCGGGCATGGCGCAGCTTGACGACGACGTCGGCGACCTGCTCAAGCACCTCACTGATATCGGCGTTGCCGACAACACCATCGTCATCTTCAGCACTGACAACGGCGCGGAAGTGTTCACCTGGCCGGATGGCGGCATGACGCCGTTCCGTGCCACCAAGGGGACCGCGTATGAGGGCGGCTTCCGTGTGCCCTGCCTCATTCGCTGGCCAGGCAAGATCAAGCCAGGCACGGTCGAGAACGGCATCTTCTCCGGCCTTGACTGGCTGCCAACGCTCGCGGCCGCTGCGGGAAACCCGAATATCACCGAGCAGCTTCTCCGCGGCGTGCAGCTCGGCGACCGGAGCTACAAGAACCATCTGGACGGCTACAACCAGATGGATGTGTTGACCGCTGCCGGCCCGTCGAAGCGGCATGAGATCTTCTACTTCTCCGAGGCAAATCTCGGCGCTATTCGTATCGATGACTTCAAGTTTCAGTTCATGCAGCAACCATATGGCTGGCCCGGTGAAAAGGTGACAACTGATCTCCCGACGATCGTCAACCTGCGTTGGGATCCCTTCGAGCGGACGCCGTCGATCCGCGGCGAGACGCTGAATAATGCGGCTGGCGGCTACATGAACGACTTCATGGCGCGCGAATTTTGGCGTTTCGTGCAGGTGCAGGAGCGGGTGGCGGACCTAGCGCGAACCGCAATCGAGTTTCCGCCCATGCAAGCACCCGCCTCTTTCAACCTTTCTGCGGTAAAGGAGAAGATCGACGCGGCCATGCGGTCGCACGAAGGGCAGTAGGCAACGACGGCACCGGCGATCATCGTCCCTGTCGAGTATGCGCGCTTTCGAACACTCCTGCCGGCCAAGCCCGGCAGGAGTTTGTGCATACGGGGAGCACCGCAATGTCAACTCCCTATCCAATTCGGACGTCCGCTGCGCCGGGCTCCCCCTTCCACCGCCCTATCAAAAAGCCGCCCGGCGTAGGCCGGGCGGCTTGCGAAGAACGGATGCGGCGTTCGCTTTGGCTTCAGCGCTGGCCGCTCAGCAGCGGCGACCAGGTCGGGTCGGAGGCGAAGGCCGGGGTCGGGACGGGAACTTCGACGCGGCCGGTGATGTCCACCATGTAAAGCTTCCCTCCGGATTGTCCGCCCGGATCGCGGAAGAACATCAGGTACTGGCCGTTCGGAGCCCAGTTGGGGGCTTCATTGTGGAAGCCTTCGGTCAGGATGCGCTCGCCCGAGCCGTCCGGACGCATGACGCCGATGGCGAAGCCGCCGCTGCCCTGGCGGGTGAAGGCGATGAGGTCGCCGCGCGGCGACCATGAAGGCTGCGAATAGCGGCCCTGGCCGAAGGAGATGCGCTGGGCGTCGCCGCCGCCGGACGACATCACGTAAAGCTGCTGCTGGCCGCCGCGGTCGCTCTCGAAGACGATGCGGGAGCTGTCGGGAGCGTAGGAGGGCGAGGTGTCGATCGCCGCCGTCGAGGTCAGGCGCGTCGTCGAGCGCGAGCCGATGTCGATGGCGTAGAGATTGGCGTTTCCGCCCTGCTGCAGCGAGAGCACGACCCGCTGGCCGTTGGGCGCGAAGCGCGGGCTCGAGCTCATATCGGGGAAGTTGCCGACGATCTGGCGCTGGCCGGTCTCGATGTTCAACACCTGCACGCGGGGCTGCTCGCCCTGGCGCTGCGACATGAAGGTGACGTCCTGCGAAACCGGCGAATAGCGCGGCGTCACCACCGAGGTATCGCCATTGGTGAGATAGCGCACATTGGCGCCGTCCTGGTCCATGATGGCGAGGCGCTTGCGGCGCGTCTCCTTCGGGCCAGATTCGTCGACGAAGACGACGCGGGTGTCGAAGAAGCCGCCGAGCCCGGTGACCTTGCTGAAGATCGCATCCGAGATGATGTGGCCGACGCGGCGGGCATTGCTCGGGTCGGTGAAGTATTGCTGGCCGTCGGTCTGCGTGCCGGTCGCGACGTCCCAGAGCCGGAATTCTGCGCGGATGCGGCCGGCCTCGCGCGCGACGCGGCCGGTGACGAGCGCCTGCACGCCGCTGGCCTTCCAGGCGTCGAAGCGGGGTGCTGAGTCGAAGGGCGGGTTCGGTTCCGGGAAGCGGCTCTTGTCGACCGGCGTGAAGTAGCCGCAGCGCTTGAGGTTGTTGGTGATCACGCCGGAGACGAGGACGCCGCCGTCGCCGGCGAAATCGGCGATGGCGATCGGCATGGGCTGGAAGGCGCCGCCGCGCAGGTCGATGACGAGCTCGGCCTTGGCCGCGACGGGCACCATCAGGGCGGCGCCGGCTGTGGCGAGGAGGCGGCGGCGCGTCGGCGCGGCCGTCAGGAAGGGGAGGGGGCTAATGTCGATCATCGGGGTCACATGACGTCCCTTGCGTCGAAATTGACGACGACGTCGCGCCAGTCGTCATAATAGGCGGCGAATTGAGCCGGAATGCGCAAAGGCGCGCAGCGGCGGGTGGCGGTCAGCGCCGAGTCGGCGGCGACACGGAAGAGCGGGTCGGACGAGGAGTTGATCACGCCCGGCTGGCCGGCAAGCGAGCCGTCGGTGTTGAGCTTCATCCGCACGGACGGAACGATGTTGCCGTTGCCATGGGCGTTGGCGAGCGCGATCGGCACGTTCCAGCACTTCAGCAACTGGTCCTGGATGATGCCGACGAGCTGGGCCCGCAGCGAGGGGCTGAGTTTCTGCGCGGCGCCGCGTTCAGTACCGAGCGAGGCGGTGCGATTGACCTGCGGTGCCGATGAACCAGAGGACTGCGCCTTCTCCTTCGACTGCAGCAGACGCTCGATGTCGCTTGCATTGAAGTTCTTGGCGATCTGCGCCTCTTTCTTCGCCTTGGCCTCGGCCTCCTGCTTGGCCTTGGCTTCGGCGGCGAGCTTCGCCTTCTGCTCGGCCTCAGCCTTCGCCTTGGCGGCGGCTTCCGCGTTCTCCTTGGCCTGCTTATCGGCTTCGGCCTTGGCGAGCGCCTCGGCCTTGGCCTTCGCTTCGGCGACGCGCTTGGCAGCCTGGGCCTCGGCCTCCGCCTTGGCCTTGGCGGCGGCCTTCGCCGCCTCCTCGGCCTGCTTCGCCTTGGAGGCGAGCTCAGCCTCCTCGGCGAGCTTCGCCAGCTCCTCGCGCTTCTGCTCGGCTTCGCGAGCGGCCGCGGCCTCGCTTTTCTGCGGGGGCTGCTTGGCGGGCTCCGGCGGCTTGGTTTCGGGCTTCGGCAATTCGACCGGGCGGGCCGGCGGCGGCGGCGTCGAGGCGTTGTCCTCGGCGACCTTCAGCTCGGGCGGGCGCGAGGGCGGGGCAGGCGTATCGGTCTTGGCCTCGCCGGCCTCCTTGCGCTCGACGACGTCGGACTGGCGCTCGGCGCGCGGCGTCGGCTGCGCCTGCACCTTTTCGGCGCTGCGCTCGCCGCGCGTAATCTGATTCAGCGCGTTGGGATCGATGATCTCGACGGCGATCGCCTCCTCGTTCTCCGGTAGCGGCGTCGGCGCCGAAAACGCCAGCAGCCCCGCGACGAGGACCGTCACGTGGCCGAGCGCCGACACCAGCATGCCAGGTTCGGAGGTCGTAAGCTTCACGCCCTGAACATCCTTACTTCTCGTCGCTCTCAGCGGCTCGCCGGCTCGGTGACCAGCGCGACCCGCTTGAAGCCGGCCGAGGTGATGGTCGACATCACCGAAGCAACCCGGCCGTAATCCACCTGCTTGTCGCCGCGCACATAGATGCGCTCGTCGAAGCCCTGCTTGGCGAGGCCCTGCAGCTTGCTGACAAGGTCCGGCTCCAGCGTCGGCTGGTCCTGCAGGAAGATCTGCCCCTTGCTGTCGATCGCGATGGTGATCGGCTTCTGATCGACATTGATCGGCTTGGCGCCGGTCTGCGGCAGATCGAGCGGCACGCCCGTCGCGATCAGCGGCGCGGCGACCATAAAGATGATGAGCAACACCAGCATGACGTCGATGAACGGCGTCATGTTGATCTCGGCGATGGCGCCGTGGCGGCGCCCGCGGCGGCCCCGGCGGCCGGCGCCCTTCGCGGCTGTAGCGGCGGACATGCCCATGATTCAGCCCCTCACGCCGCCATCCGCTCGTCGATCTGCCGCGACAGGATCGCGGAGAACTCGTCGGCGAAGGCTTCGAGCCGGCCCTGAGCCTTGGCGACCTCGGCCTGGAGCTTGTTGTAGGCCATCAGCGCGGGAATTGCGGCGAAGAGGCCGATCGCGGTGGCGAAGAGCGCTTCGGCGATGCCGGGCGCGACCACTGCGAGGGAGGAATTCTTGGAGACYGCGATGGCGGTGAAGGAGTGCATGATGCCCCAGACCGTGCCGAAGAGGCCGATGAAGGGGGCGGCCGAAGCGATGGTGGAGAGCACCAGGAGCTTCGATTCCAGCCGCTCGGTCTCACGCTGGATGGTGACGTCGAGCACCTTGTCGATACGCTGGGAGAGGCTGGCGACGGAGCGGCCGCCGTTCTCGAAGGATCGTTTCCACTCGCGCATCGCGGCTACGAAGACCGCAGCCATGTCGTTGACCGGCTTGCCGGCGAGGTCGCGATAGAGCTCCTCCAGCGAGCGGCCGGACCAGAACACCTCCTCGAAGGCGTCCATGTCGCGCCGCGTGCGCCGATAGAGCAGCGTCTTGTCGATGATGATCGACCAGCACCAGATCGAGGCGCCGATCAGGCCCATCATCACCAGCTTGACGACGATGTGGGCATGCCAGAACAGCGTCCAGAACGACATGTCGATCTGTGGCGCGGCCTGCGCGACGTCGGCGGGGTTCATCCTGTCATCCTTCTCAACCAGGCGGTACGCCGGTAGCCCGAACCTGCAAGGCTCATAGCCCCGGCTCCAAACCCCGCCGCTCGCGTCGCAGGAGACCCACGCCGCCGCCCGTTTCGCGATCGGGGAAATGCCGTACCCCGTCAATCGCGCGCGAATTCGGCGAAAGATGGGCCGAAACGGGGTTTCCCACGAAACGCATGCTCCAAGAGGAGTTAAGCATCCGGCAAGGTTAATGTCGGGTATACGCCCCGTGCGATGCTGCGATGACGGGCCCCGGCGGCGATGGGGAGCGCTCGTCAATCACGGCGTGAGCGCTTGATTCCGCTGCTGCGCCGCAAGTAGCGGCCAGCATTCCCTGCAGATGTCGCACGCGGGTTCTGAAGACAAGGCCCGGCGAACATGTCCGGAAACGGCGCGCGATCCGCCCTGAGCGCGGTCCGCCGGCGCCATCCGAGACGCCCTTCGGCCGGCAGGGCCGAATCGGCCCCTCGGAGTTCGCCGAGCCCCGGGTGGGCGCGGCCGCAATCACGACAGGCAAGAATCGGGGCTGAAACTTATCTCGGAACGCTCTACGACTGTCGTCGCGGAATTCATCCGCGACAAGACACCAGCATTGACCCGGAGTTGCCTTTTTTCAGCGGAGAGGTTTCCTATGTCGAAGCACATTGGTCTGATTGTTGCCATTTCAATCGCGGCGGGTCTGGCGGGTTGCGCCACCTACCCCGAAGTTACCAGCCAAACCGTGATCGTTGCAGGCGTCGGTCCCGTCGAGATCGAGCGCCTCAATGTCCGTGTCGTGTCGATCGATCGGCCCAACCGTGAGGTAACGGTCGAGCAGCGCGGCTACAGGTGGCTTGTTCAAGTCCCGCCAGTGTTCGGCAATCTCGAAAATCTGCGGGAAGGCGACTCGGTCGACATCAGCCGTGTCGAAGGTGTGGTCGTCGAGGTCAGGCCGAACCGGCGAGGGGCCAAGCCGGGGATCACCTATACGGAAATGGGAGCCAGCTCGACTTTCCAGAACCTGCCGGAGCGGTTCGTCGCCCGATCGGTGACGCTGACGGCCAAGTTCGAGCGCTTCGATGCGGCCAGCGGCGTGGTGAGTTATGTCGGCCCCTTCGGTCCGCGCTCGATCACCGTGGTCGACCCTGCCGTGAAGGCGCGGCTGCAGAAGTTCAAGCGCGGCGACATGGTGGATCTCAGCTTCGAGGAAGCCTTCTACATCACGCTCAAATAGCGTCTTGGTCGCATGGGCCGCCTGCCCCGGGGGCGGGGCAGGCCGAACTGCCTGGGCGAGGAGACGTGTCCGGCCGCGCCGGCGCCTGGCGAATGGTTGCGACGAAGCCGCGGCCGAAAAGAAAAGCCCGCCCCGGCGGACCGGGGCGGGCGGGATAGAGGCTCGGCTCAACTGCCGCGTCAGGCAGCGTCAGGCTGGGCCGGAGGATTGGCCGGCGGGTTGTTGCGGCGGTCGGCCATGAACTGGTCGAACTCGGCCTTGTCGCGGGCCATGCGCAGGCGGCCCAGGAAGTCGTGGAACTCGCGCTGCTCGTCTTCGAGCCGGCGCAGCGTCTCGGCGCGGTACTCGTCGAAGGCGCGGTTGCCGCTGGAGGGGCCGCCGCGGCCCCAACCGCCGAAGCCGCCGAAACCGCGACCGTCACGACCGGCCATGCGCTCGCGCATGCGGTCCATCTTGTCCTGCAGGCGGTTCATCCGGTGCTCGTAACGGTCTCCTGCGTACCCACAACCCATGCGTCCACTCCAGAAAAGAAAGGCCAGGGTCGCCAGACCCAGGGGCCAGAACATGATGAAGCCGAGAACCGCGAGGGCGATCCAGGCTCCCTTCCCATATTCGTCCAACTTCTCGACGATCGGCATTGCTCCCTCTCATGACAAGACGTGAATGTAAATCACATTTACATAAATGCGCGCGACACTGCCGGTTGTCAAGAAGTCGGCCCGCGGAAAAGAATTAGTCGGGCTTGGCGGCGCCTTTGCGGCCGATGCCGAGGCCCTGGAGATATATCAGCATGCCGGCCTCCAGCAGCTCGGCCGCCGACATCGGCAGGGGCCGGCGCCCGCCATCGGCGCGGCCGAACAGGGCGGCGACGCCGTGCGACATCGCCCAGACATGCAGTGCCATCATCAGGGCTGGCGGGCGCTCGCCCTGCGGCAGTTGAGCGATCAGCGCCTCGGCCGCCTGGCGCAGACCGGCAAAGGCCCGATCGGCCGCCGCACGCAGCTCGGGGCTGGCATCGAGCGGCACGCCCGCCTCGAACATCGCCGAATAATAAGCCGGTTCATCATGGGCGAAGGCGAGATAGGCGCGCCCCAGCCGGTGGAAGGCGGTTTCGGGATCGGGCCGGCCTTGATCCCAGGCGCGGGCGAGGGCGGCCTCGAAGGCCTGGAAGCCACGCGCCGCGACATCGGCCAGCAATTCGTCGCGGTCGCGGAAATGGCGATAAGGCGCGGCCGGGCTGACACCGGCCATGCGCGCGGCCTCGGCGAAGGTGAAGCCGTTCGGCCCCTTCTCGCCGATCAGCCCGAGCGCGGCCCGCACCAGTTCCTCCTTGAGGTTGCCATGGTGATAACCGCGGGGCGTTTCGGGTCTGTCGCGCTTCCAGCTCATGTTAAGAGCGCTAACATGCGGGCGGGCCCCGCGTCGATGGGCGGATGCGGCATCGTCAGACGTCGAGCATCAGGCGCTTGCGCAGGCCGTCCGGTATGCGCCGCGCCCGGCCGCCACCGACGCAGGCGACAGTCACCCCGGCGGTGATCAGCTCCTCCTCGCCGCGCAGCACGCGCTGCTCCAGATCCATGGTGGCGCCACGCGCTACGACACAGCGCGTCTCGATGGTGAGGAGGTCATCCATCACGGCGGGGCGCAGGAAGTCGATCGTCATCTTGCGCACGGCAAAGCCCAGCGCGGTCTCGCCGTCGAAGAGTTCGCGCTGCTCGATGCCGAGCGCGCGGATCAGCTCCGTGCGCCCGCGCTCCATGAAGCGCAGATAGGAAGCATGGTAGACCACGCCCGAGAAATCGGTGTCTTCATAATAGACGCGGACAGTGATCTGATGGGGGCTGGTCATGGAGGCCGGCATATAGGCGAGACGCATCGCGAGCAAATACCCGCGGGAACAAAAGCGTGGCCTGGCGCATGATCGGGGGCGGGGGAACAACGCTACGGAGATATCCATGTCGTTATCGGCCAAGGCACTCGAACGACTTCTCGACAAATCCGAATTCGATCTTGTGGGGCGCACGCGGCGCGGCAAGCTTTCAGGCGAAAAGGACGACGGGCTGCGCGATCTCGCACGTATCCTGCGCGAGAAGCGCGACCGCGCGCGAGACATCGCCCGGCAGCAGCGCCGCGAGTTCCGCGGCAAGGCGCCGCCGCAAGGTACGCGGCCGGCTTCGGACAATCAGGGCACCAAGGCCAAGGCCGATGCGCTGACGGTGGCGCTGAAGCGCGTCGGGGCCGAGCAGACCCGCCGGGCCGAGAAACTGCGCGCGCCGAGCCAGCGCAGCCTCGCCCGCAAGGCACTCGCCCTGAAGCAGCGCCAGAGCGCGCTGGAGCGCCCGAAGAGCCGCACCGCCGGCAAGGGCATGCGGCCGGTCGAGAATCCCAAGGCCGCGAAATCCGGCGCGCTCAAGGATGCCGGTGCTCGCCCCGCCATGATGCGCGCGAAAATGGCGCGCCGTAGCGGCTGATCAGTCGGCGCGTTCCGGTGACGCGGTTGTCTCAGGCCCTGCGAGCACTCAGCGCTTGCAGGGCTTGTTCATGAAGGAGCCGCAGTCATAGGGCTGCGAAAGCTGTTCGCGGATCGAATAATCCTTGCCCTCGAAACGGTTGACGATGTCGTCGATGCGCCAGCCGCCATTCTCCCTGATCACCTGGAACTGGACGGTGACGGGCTTGCCCAAGCTGCGGAAATTGGCCAGCACGGTCGCCTTGCCCGCCGCGACGGGRATCGTGTCGAAGCTCAGCTTCTTGATCTCGCCATCCTGGCCGTTGAGGAAGGGGTCGGCGCCGATCTGGCCCATATCGCCGCTTTCATCCTGATAGAGGTCGTCGCGGGCGAAGAGCGCGGCCAGGCTCTTGCTCATCAGCTTGTCACGGTGGGGCGGCCGCCAGGCCGGCGGCGGGGCCTTGCCCTTGGCTGCGAGCGTTTTGGCCGTGATGGCGTAGCCTTCTTCCACCGGCCCGCGCGGAACATCGTCGCCGGCTCTGGCCGAAACCGCCAGGACAGCGAAAAGGCCGGTCAGGGCGAGCGCGAGCGCGAAATTCCAAAGGAGCCGTTTCACGCCTCGTCCTCGTCGTTTCCGAACAGCCCGAACTGCGCCGCTTCGCGTGAGGGCTCGGGCATGCCGAGATGGCGGAAGGCATGAGGGGTCAGCAGCCGCCCGCGCGGCGTGCGCTGGATGAAGCCCTGCTGGAGCAGGAAGGGCTCGATGATCTCCTCGATCGCGTCGCGCGGTTCCGAGAGCGAAGCCGCGATCGTCTCGATCCCGACCGGGCCGCCGCCGAAATTGATCGCGACGGTCGTGAGATACCGCCGGTCCATCTGGTCGAGTCCGATGGCGTCGACGTCGAGCAGCGACAGCGCCTTGTCGGCGACCTTGCGGGTGACGATCGGGTCGCCGTCGACGATGGCGAAATCGCGTACGCGGCGCAGCAGCCGTCCGGCGATGCGCGGCGTGCCGCGCGAGCGCTTGGCGATCTCGTTGGCGCCGTCGTCGGACATCGGCACGCCGAGCACGCGGGCGCCGCGGGCGACGATGCCCTGCAGTTCCTCGACCGTGTAGAACTGCAAGCGAATGGGGATGCCGAAGCGGTCGCGCAGCGGCGTCGTCAGGAGGCCGGCGCGGGTGGTGGCGCCGACGAGCGTGAACTTGGGCAGGTCGATCTTGACCGAGCGCGCCGCCGGGCCTTCGCCGATGATGAGGTCGAGCTGGTAGTCCTCCATCGCCGGATAGAGGATTTCCTCCACGGCCGGGTTGAGGCGGTGGATCTCGTCGATGAAGAGCACGTCGCGCTCTTCGAGATTGGTGAGCTGGGCGGCGAGGTCGCCGGCCTTGGCGATGACCGGCCCCGAAGTCGAGCGGAAATTGACGCCGAGTTCGCGCGCCACGATCTGCGCCAGCGTCGTCTTGCCGAGGCCGGGCGGCCCGACGAAGAGAACATGGTCGAGCGCATCGCCCCGGCTTTTGGCGGCGTTGATGAAGACCTGGAGATTGGCGCGTGCTGCCGCCTGGCCCGTGAAATCTGCGAGCGAGAGCGGCCGCAGCGAGGTTTCGCTGTCGTCGTCGCGGCGTTCGGCCGTCAGCAACCCGGAGCGCTTGGGGTCGCTCACAGCGCCATCTCCAGTTCGAGCGCGTCGTGGATCGGAATGTCCTTGTATCCCGTCTTGATGATCGTCGGCACGACCGAGCGATAGGCGTCGATGGCTTCGAGATAAAGCCCCGAAAGGCGAAAGCCGCGGCGCTGGTAGAAGGTCATGCCGGGCATGTTGTCGTTGGTCAGCATCGCCTTGAGCTTCTTCGCGCCCGCCGCCCGTGCCGCCGCGATGACGGCGTCGAGCATCTGGATCGCCACGCCTTCGCCGGGACGGAGCGAATGGAGCGCGCAGAGATAGGCGGTGTCGCCTCTCGCCGTCCAGCTCGCCAATGCCGCCGTCCTGCCATCGGGCTCGAACAAGCCGAGCGCGTCGATCTCGGCGACGTCATAGACATGCAGGTCGATCATCATGCTGTGCGAGCCCCAACTCGCCAGCATGATGCGACACAGCTCGGTCTTGTCGGTGACGATGCGCAGTTCCAGCTCGTCGGGCGGTGCGCTCACTTCGCCAGTTCCTTCAGACCCAGCTTGATCAGCTGGGCCGTGCCGGCACCGTCGCCGGCCGCCTTGGCGGCAGCGGCCACGGCGACCACGGCCTGGGCCTGAGGATAGCCGAGATTGGCGAGTGCCGAGACGGCGTCCGCGATGGGCTGCGGCAGCTTCCTATCTTCGAGTGCGCCCGAAAGCTGGACGACCCCGGGGTCGATATGGCCGAAGGCCGGCGCCTTGTCCTTGAGCTCGGCGCAGAGGCGCTGGGCGAGTTTGGGGCCGACGCCGGGCGCGCGGGCGATCGCGGCCTTGTCGTTGGTGGCGATGGCGGTCGCGAGGCTGCCGGGATCGAGCGTCGAGAGGATGGCGAGCGCGACCTTGGCGCCGACGCCCTGCACCACCTGCATCAGCCGGAACCAATCGCGCTCGACGTCGGACATGAAGCCGTAGAGGCGGATCGCATCCTCGCGGACATGGGTCTCGATGGAGAGCGCCGCCGCCTCGCCCGGCTTGGGCAGGCGTTGGAGAGTGCGCGCCGAGCACTGCACGACATAGCCGACGCCCTGCACGTCGATGATGACGTGGTCCTCGCCATAGGAATCGATCAGGCCCTTGAGCTTGCCGATCATCGTGTCTTTCCCCCGGCCGCCACTCTCAACCCGCCGCGCGCATCTGCGCGACCAATGCCTTCATGCCGCGATGCTGGGCATGGCAGATCGCGACGGCGAGCGCGTCAGCCGCGTCGGCCGAGCGGGTCTCGGCCTTGGGCAACAGCACGCGGATCATCGCCTGCACCTGCTTCTTGTCGGCGTGGCCGACACCGACCACCGTCTTCTTGACGAGGTTGGCGGCGTATTCGGCGACGCTCAACCCCGCGAGCGAGGGCACGACCAGTGCGATGCCGCGGGCTTGGCCGAGCTTCAGCGCCGATTGCGGATCGCGGTTGATGAAGGTCTCTTCCACAGCTGCCTCATGCGGGCGATGCGCGGCGATGATCTTGTGCAGCCCCTCGTGCAGCTGCCGGAGGCGTTCGCCGAGCGGGAGGCTGCCGTCGCTCTCGACGCAGCCGCAGGCGACGAAGGAGAGCTTGCTGCCTTCCGAGACGACGACGCCCCAGCCGGTCTTCCGAAGGCCGGGGTCGATGCCAATGATGCGAATCGCGGGTGCCATGACGGGCTCAAGCTAACGGATGTTTCGGATTTGTCCCGCCCGGAACTTGAGCGGGGATGAATTCCGCTCATCGATCGCATCAAAAAGGAAAGTTGTTCTTGCCGGAGCGTGGCGGGCATGGTTCGCCGGGTCAGCCTTACTCATATGCGACGCCATGCCTTTCAGCCTCTCCGCCTTCATGCCCGGCCTGACCTATGACGGCATCGCCGTCCTGCTCGCAGCGACGCTCCTCGGCGGGTTGGTGCGCGGCTTCACCGGCTTCGGCTTCGCGATGGTGTTCATGCCGCTGGCCTCGATGGTGCTCGGGCCGGTGGCGGCGCTAGGGCTGATCTGGTTCATCGACCTGCCCTTCGCCCTGCCGATCGCGGCGAGAAGCGCCCGGCGGGCTGAATGGAGCGAGATCCTGCCGCTTCTGCTGACGGCGACCCTGGCCCTGCCGGCCGGCATCTGGCTCTTGATCTGGCTCGACCGCGAAACCATGCGCTGGCTGCTGGCCGCGCTGGTGCTGGCCGCCGTCGGGCTGATGGCCTCGGGCTGGCGCTATCACGGGCGCCCGACGATCCCGCTCTCGCTCGGGGTGGGCGCGCTGTCGGGCCTGTTCAATGGCATGGCCTCGATCGGCGGCATGCCGCTCGCGGTGTTCTGGCTTGGCGCCCAGCGCAACGACCGGCACAAGACGCGGGCCAATATGCAGGCCTTCTTCGGCGTTTCCACGCTGATCAGCGGCGCCGTGCTGTGGTGGAAGGGCATTCTCATCTTCGGCGCGCTACTGATGGCGGTGCCGCTCTTCGCGGTCTACGGCATCGGGCTGTGGGCCGGCACGCATGGCTTCCGCCTCGCCTCGGAGCAGAGCTTCCGGCGCGGCGCCTATCTGGTGATCTTCCTGAGCGCGCTGATCAGCCTGCCGCTCTGGGATGCGCTGATCGGGCGATGAAGGCCGTCATGCTCGGGCTTGGCCCGAGCATCTCGTGACGAGGAGGTGCGGGCGTTTTTCCGGCGCGTCATTCTCGGGTCAAGCCCGAGAATGACGCAGGCTGATATCAGGCGCTGAGCTTGGCCATGATGTCGTCGGCGATCTCGAAATTGGCGAAGACGTTCTGGACGTCGTCGTCATTGTCGAGCGCTTCCATCAACCGCATCATCGATGCCGCTTTTTCCTCGTCGAGCGGGGCGGTCGTGGTCGGCCGCCAGGCCGGCTTGGCCGAGGCGGGGGCGCCAAGCGAAGCTTCAAGCGCCTTGGAAACTTCGTTCAGCGCGTCGAAGGCGCAGGTGATGACATGGCCGCTCTCGTCCGAGGCGACATCGTCGGCGCCGGCTTCGATCGCAGCTTCCATGACCTTGTCGGCGTCGCCGGCCTCCGGTGGATAGCTGACCTCGCCGACGCGGTTGAACATGAAGGAGACCGAGTTGCTCTCACCGAGCGCGCCGCCGGCCTTGGTGAAGTAGGAGCGGACGGCGGAGGCGGTGCGGTTGCGATTGTCGGTCAGCGCCTCGACGATGACGGCGGCGCCGCCCGGGCCGTAGCCTTCGTAGCGAACTTCGTCGTAGTTATCGCCTTCGCCGCCGGCGGCCTTGTTGATGGCGCGCTGGATATTGTCTTTCGGCATGTTCTCGGCGCGGGCGGCGAGAACCGCCATGCGCAGCCGCGGGTTCATGTTGATATCGGGCATGCCCATCTTGGCGGCGACGGTGATTTCGCGGGCCAGCTTCGAGAACAGCTTGGAGCGCACCGCGTCCTGCTTGCCCTTGCGGTGCATGATGTTCTTGAACTGTGAATGGCCGGCCATGGGGACTCGCTGCCCTTTGAGATGATGGAACCATGGAAACACCGCCCGCGGCGCGCCGGGGCGATCGGAACGGCCTTATAGGCGCCGATTTCCGGGACAGGCAAGCGCCAGTGGGCTCTCGTTGGCGAGATCGACGGCGAAGCGGCCGTTAAGCCATTCTTTGCCATGGCCGAGCAACATGCCGGTGCGCCACGCCGTCATCTTTCAAGCTCGTGAACCAGTGACATCCAACTCCATCGCCGCGCAGGAACACCGCTTTCGCGCCTTCCGGATCTTCAACGAGGATATCGAGCTTCTCGCTTCGCTGTCGGGCTTCGCGCGCAACCGGCTGCCGCAACTGCTTGAGGAACTGCACGAGCAATTCGCGCCCTGGCCGGAAATTGCGCAGGCTCTGCGCCGGCCGGACGTCCACGAGCGGCGGCTGGCGCACTGGATCAGGCTCGCTTCCGGCGATCTTCGGGAGGGTTACATCGAGTCGGCGCGGAAGCTGGCGACTGCCTTTCACGACCATGGCGTGCCGATCTATGCGGTGGTGATCTGCCACGCGATCGTCTCGAACGCGATCATCGTCGAGCTCGGGCTCGACCGGCAGAGCATGATGGGGCTGTCGAGCTTCTGGCAGAGACGCGAGCTCGACCGGCGGATCGCGACGCGCACGGCGCTCTCCAAGGCGACCCAGCTCGACCTGGAGCTGCTGCTCGAGACCTATGCCGTCGTCCAGCAGGAGAACCGCGACCGCACGCGCCAGCAGATCGAGGCGTTCGAGGTCACGGTGAGAGAGGTTGTCGGCGCGGTGAATGCGAGCGCCGGCAAGGTGGAGCGGCTCGCGGCCTCGGTCGAGGACGTGGTCGGCGAGACCAGCGCGCAGGCCAAACGGGCCGCGGGGGCGGCGGGCAGCGCTTCGGACAATGTCAGCAATGTCGCGACCGCGACGAACGAGCTGTCGATCTCTCTCGACCATGTCGCGGCGGAGGTGGTGCGGGCCTCGACCATGGCGCATGAGGCCCATGTCGCGGCGCAGAAGACTGATGCCATCGTCAAGAGTCTCGCTCTTTCGGCGGAGACGATCGGCTCGGTCGTGGAGATGATCCAGACGATCGCCAGCCAGACCAATCTGCTTGCGCTCAATGCCACGATCGAGGCCGCACGGGCCGGCGAGACCGGGCGGGGCTTCGCGGTGGTGGCCACGGAGGTGAAGCAGCTGTCATCACGCACCGCCAAGGCCACGGACGAAATCGCGGCCCAGGTCCCGGCCATGCAGGCGGCGACGCGCGAGGCGGTGACGGCGATTGAGAGCATCGTCGCCTTCGTCAGCCAGGTGAATGGCATCGCCGGCGCGGTCGCGGCCAGCATCGACGAGCAGCGTGCCGCCACGCAGGAAATCGCCCGCAGCGCCGATCAGGCGGCGATGGGCACGCAGGCCAACGCCGAAACCATCGTGCACCTGAACGACCGCGCACAGCAGGCCGGCAAGGCGGTGCATGACGTGCTCGACGTGGCGGGCACCCTGTCCCGCCAAGCCGAGAGCCTGAACCACGCCTTCGATGATCTGGTTCGCCAGCACCGCGCAGTCTGAGACGCGCAGACTCTTGTGGGTCAGCCCTGCGCCCAGCCGGGCAGGGCCTCGCTGAGATGCGGGCCGACCCGCACGGCCCAGACCGCCTTTGCGAGACCGGTCGCATCATCGATATCGACTGCGACGCCAGACAGCGTGCCTTCGCCGGTGGCCGGCTCCAGCCGCGCGCCCGGCACCTTCTGCAGGAAGCGGCGCACCGGCTCGTCCTTCTGCATGCCGAGCACTGAATCATAATCGCCGCACATCCCGGCATCGGACTGATAGGCCGTGCCTGCCGGGAGGATGCGCGTATCGGAGGTCGGTGCGTGAGTGTGGGTGCCGACGACGAGGCTGGCGCGGCCATCGAGGAAATAGGCCATCGCCTGTTTTTCGCTCGTCGCCTCGGCATGAACATCGACGATAACCGCATCGGCGACCTCGCCGAGCGGGCAGGCGGCCAGCTCGCGCTCGACTGCGGCGAAGGGGTCGTCGAGTGGGTCCATGAAGAGCCGGCCCATGACGTTGACGACGAGGACGCGGGCCCCGTTGCGCGCCTCGATCACGGTGGCGCCGCGGCCGGGCGTGCCGGGCGGGTAGTTCGCCGGGCGGATCAGCCGATCTTGCCTGGTGATGAAGACAAGCGCCTCGCGCTGGTCCCAGGAATGGTTTCCGAGGGTGATGACATCAGCGCCGGCGGCGAGGATCTCGTCGCAGATCGCCTCGGTGATGCCGAAGCCGCCGGCGGAGTTCTCGCCGTTGATGACGACGCAGTCGAGCTTCCAGGCCTCGCGCAGTGCCGGCAAACGCTCCTGAACCGCGATCCGGCCGGGGCGGCCGACGATGTCACCGAGGAAGAGAAAACGCATGTGGACTCCGGACGCGTAAAGGCGGTTGGCCATACAAGCCCACATCCTGAGGAGCGGCGAAGGCGAGTCCCGAAGGATGTTCCAGGAGGTGCGGGAGCCCACTGAAACGTCCTTCCAGACGCCGCGTTCCGCGGCTCCTCAGGATGAGGGCTGTGGAATGGCAGTTCTGTCCTCTTCCGTGACCCGAAAGCCTGCCGGAATCAACCGCAGCGGATGGTGTCGCGCTCGGTCACGATCCAGTCGAGGCGTCGGTCATGCGGCTCGTCCGGCATGGCCTCGATCTCCTGTGCGGCGTAGCCGATGCCGATGCTGACGGTCGGCCCGAGCTCGGTCAGAGCCCGGTCGTAATAGCCCTTGCCGTAGCCGATGCGGTGGCCGCGCCGGTCGAAGGCTGCGAGCGGCACGATCAGGATGGCGGGCTTGGTCTCGGGCTCGGCGGGAGCCGGCACGAGCGTGCCGAAGCCGCCGGGCACGATCGGCTCATAGGGCGCCCAACGGCGGAAAATCATGCGCTTCTCGACGATTGCCGGCAGGCAGAGCGGCAAACCGCGTCCATCCAGCGCTTCGAGGATCGGGCGCGGATCGGCCTCCGAGCGCATCGGCCAATAGGCGGAGACCGGGCCCGGGCTGTCCCAGACGGGCAGAGCGAGGACGCGGGCGGCGATGTCCTGATCCCAGTCGAGCCGGCTGTCGAGATCCAGCGCGTCGCGGCGGGTCAGTGCGGCGTCGCGAAGCGCGGCCTTGCGTGGGGAAGGGGAGACCGGGGGGATGAAAGGCGTATCGGGACGCGTCGTCGTCATGGGCAGGCTGCGGAGCCACCTCGGCCGTGGAGTTTTGAATCCCGGGACACCTACAGAAGTAGGTGGGCGCCGTGTGTCCGGTTCCAAGGATCCGGACAGGGACAGCTCCCTAGGGAGTCGTATGGGCCCGGGGAATGCTGTCTCTCACGCACCAGGCAGCCCCGCCTCGTCAATGTAAGCAAGCCGCCGGCAAAGCGCCAGAGGCGATTTTCCGGCCCGCGCCCAAATGTGCGGGGGCGCCATGAAAATGTTCATATTTTGGCCGTGGTGAGCAAGTGATATAGGAAAGCGCGACATGTTCGGAAAACCGGTTTCATCGATGCTTCCTTCGATCCTTGCCCGTCATCTTTCCCGTTCGGGGCTGGGTGCGCTCGCTTGTGCCGCTGCGCTTTTCGGCGGGGCCGTGCCCGGCTCGGCGCAGGATGCCGCTGACCTGCTGGTGCGCACGACGCGGCTGGAGAACCAGCTGCGCCAGATGTCCGGCCAGATCGAGCAGCTCCAGTTCGAGAACCGCCGCCTCAGCGAACAGGTGCGCAAGTTCCAGGAAGATGTCGATTTCCGCCTGAACGAGAAGGGCGGCGGGCGTCCAGGTGCGGCAGCGCCGAGTGGTGGCGCCCCTGCGGCGCCGCAGCGTCAGCGCCGTGGCGACGCCTTCGATCCGACGATGCAGCAGGGCGCGGCCGGTGCGCCGCAGCAGCTCGGCGGCGGGATCGCCGGCATCATCGAGGATGAGGATGGTGGCGGACCGGCCACGGGCCGGCCGCTCGACCTGCAGGGCGTCGGACGCCCCGTTCCACAGGGCGGCCTGTCGCAGGCCATGCCGCGGGGGGCGAGCGTCGCGGCCGCCAGCGGTCCGCAGAGCGCCAAGGAGGCCTACGACCTCGCCTTCGCCTCGCTTCAGCGCCGGGAATACGAGCAGGCCGAGATGGGCTTTCGCCAGTTCCTGCAGAGCTATCCGCGCGACCGGCTGGCGATCGACGCCACCTATTGGCTCGGCGAGAGCTATCTGCAGCGGCAGCGCTATCGCGAGGCGGCCGAACAGTTCCTGAAGATCTCGCGGGAATCGCCGAAGGCGACCAAGGCGCCGGACAGCCTGCTCAAGCTCGGCATGGCGCTGAACGGGCTCGGCGCCAAGGACCAGGCCTGCGCGACCTATGCCAAGGTCGGCGTCGATTATCCGTCGGCCTCCAATGCGGTTCGCCAGGGCGTGGCGCGCGAGCGCCGTCGCTCCGGCTGCGCTTGAGCGCGCTGCCGCAGAATGAAACGTATGCGTCGCCGGTCTCGCCTGTCGAGGCCGGCGAACTCTTTCTGGGGTTGACGCAGGAGCGCGCGCTGCTCGTCGCGGTTTCAGGCGGCCCGGATTCGGTCGCGTTGCTGGGGCTGCTGGCCGAGTGGGCGCGCGCTCCGGGCCGGCCCTTGCTCCATGCCGCGACCGTCGACCATGGCTTGAGGCCGGAGGCCGCGGCGGAGGCTGTCGCCGTCGCCGCGCTCTGCGCGCGCCTCGGCGTCGCGCATGCGAACCTGCGCTGGGAGGGAGAGAAGCCCGCAAGGGGTATCCAGGCTGCGGCCCGGCACGCCCGTTACGCGCTGCTGGCGGGAGAGGCGAAGCGGCTCGGCGGCGCCGCTCTCGTGACCGCCCACACGCTCGACGATCAGGCCGAGACGATGCTGATGCGGCTCGCCCATGGCTCCGGCCCGTCCGGTCTCGTCGGGATGCGGGCCCGAACCGTGAAGGACGGTGTCGTGCTCATCCGCCCGCTTCTCGGCCTTCCGAAGGCGCGGCTCATTGCGACCGCCCGGGCGCGGGGCCTTCCTTTCGTCAGCGATCCGAGCAATGCCGACCAACGCTTCGAGCGTGTTCGCTGGCGCGAGATCATGCCGGTTCTCGCTGAGGAGGGGCTGACCGCCGAGCGCTTCGGGCGGATGGCGGAAAGGATGGCGCGGCTGGACGCTGCGGCGAGCCAACGCGCGCAGGCCGTGTTTGCGGCGGTCGGTTTGCCGCGAGAGGCGGGCGAGGACCGGCTGCGGCTCGATTTTTCGGCGCTGATGGCTGAGCCGGACGAGATCGTTCTGCGCGTGGTCGGGCGGGCGCTCGATGCCGTCGTGACCACCGGCGACCGCTACCGTCGGCTGGGACGGCTGGAGGATTGCGTGCAGGCGCTGCGTGCCGCGACGAAGACAGGTTCTGCCATGAGACGGACATTGTCCGGCTGCATGATAAGGATCGGCTCCGACGGCGTTCTGCTCCTCGAACGGGAGCCGCCGCGGCGACGCGGCGTTCACCCTGCGACATCTTAGTGCCCCTACGTCTTCTGTTTCCCTTGGCAAGGGCGACCGCCGCTCCTAGATTAGTCCAGTAAACCCTTGGCCTTATCCGGTTGGTCCGGCAGGCCCGATCGGACTGGTGATGAATCCGAATTTTCGTAATTTCGCCCTCTGGGTGGTGATTTTCCTTCTCGTCCTGGCGCTGGTGACTCTGTTCCAGAGCCCAAGCCAGCGCGCGAGCACCAACGAAATCCCCTACAGCCAGCTCATCAACGAGGCTGAAGCCGGGCGTGTCGCCAATGTCGTGGTCGCTGGACAGGAGATTTCCGGCAGCTTCTCCGATGGCCGCAATTTCGTGACCTATGCGCCCTATGGCGACCCCAACCTCCTGAAGACCATGGCGCAGAAGGGTGTGCAGGTGTCGGCCCGTGCGCCGTCCGAGGGCACGCCGTGGTTCATGGCGCTGCTGGTCAATTCGCTGCCCTTCGTCATCTTCATCGGCCTGTGGATCTTCATGTCCCGCCAGATGCAGAACGGCGCCGGCCGGGCGATGGGCTTCGGCAAGTCGAAGGCCAAGCTGCTGACCGAGGCGCATGGCCGCGTCACCTTCGAGGACGTCGCGGGCATCGACGAGGCCAAGGAAGACCTGCAGGAGATCGTCGAGTTCCTGCGTGATCCGCAGAAGTTCCAGCGGCTGGGCGGGCGCATCCCGCGCGGCGTGCTGCTCGTCGGCCCTCCCGGCACCGGCAAGACCCTCACGGCGCGCGCCGTCGCGGGTGAGGCCAATGTGCCGTTCTTCACCATCTCGGGCTCTGATTTCGTCGAGATGTTCGTCGGCGTCGGCGCGAGCCGCGTCCGCGACATGTTCGAGCAGGCCAAGAAGAATGCGCCCTGCATCATCTTCATCGACGAAATCGACGCGGTCGGCCGTCATCGCGGCGCCGGCCTCGGCGGCGGCAATGACGAGCGCGAGCAGACGCTGAACCAGCTCCTCGTCGAGATGGACGGCTTCGAGCCGAACGAGGGCGTGATCATCATCGCCGCGACCAACCGTCCGGACGTGCTCGACCCGGCGCTGCTGCGCCCGGGCCGCTTCGACCGCCAGATCGTCGTGCCGAACCCGGATGTTGCCGGCCGCGAGAAGATCCTCAAGGTTCATGTCCGCAAGGTGCCGATGGCCCCTGACGTCGATCTCAAGATCCTCGCCCGCGGCACGCCCGGCTTCTCGGGCGCCGACCTGATGAACCTCGTCAACGAGGCGGCGTTGCTCGCGGCCCGTCGCGGCAAGCGCATGGTCACCCATGCCGAGTTCGAGGACGCCAAGGACAAGGTCATGATGGGCGCCGAGCGCAAATCCATGGCGATGTCCGAGGAAGAGAAGAAGCTGACCGCCTATCACGAGGCTGGCCATGCGATCGTCGGTCTCTATGTCCCGGCCGGAATTCCCGTCCACAAGGCGACGATCATTCCGCGCGGTCGCGCGCTCGGCATGGTGAAGTTCCTGCCGGAGGGCGACCGCTATTCGATGAAGTTCAAGGAGTTCACCTCGCAGCTCGCGGTCGCCATGGGTGGGCGCGTGGCGGAGGAGATGACCTTCGGCCGCGAGAACGTCACCTCGGGCGCGACCGGCGACATCCAGCAGGCGACCAAGATGGCCAAGGCCATGGTCACGCAGATGGGCTATTCGGACGAGCTTGGCATGGTCGCCTATGGCGACAATCAGGAAGAGGTCTTCCTGGGCATGTCGATGGGCCGCAGCCAGTCGGTCTCCGAGGCCACCGCCCAGAAGATCGACGCCGAGGTGAAGCGCCTCGTCGACAATGGCTATCAGGACGCCAAGAAGATCCTGACCGAGCATCATGACGAGTTCGTTTCGGTGGCCGAGGCGCTGCTCGAATTCGAGACGCTGACGGGCGAGGAAATTCGCGACCTCATCGCCGGCAAGCGCCCCTCGCGCGATCTCGACGACACCCCGCACGCTCCGCGCGGTTCGGCCGTGCCGAGCGCCGGCAAGGGCCGCAAGCGCGGCGAGCCGGATGCGGGCATGGAGCCGCAGCCGCAGGTCTGATGCATCCAGCAGCGTTGAAGGAAAGGGCGGCCTCAGCGGCCGCCCTTTCTGTTTGACCGGCCACGATGTCACGTTCCGTCATAATTTGTGAGAAGGCGGAAAGCTTTTTTGGCTATAGAACACGCACAATCGGGCGTTGCAGCCCCTCGGAAGCGGAACGCAATGACGCGCAAATATTTTGGAACCGACGGCATTCGCGGGCGGGCGAACGGCGTCATCACGCCCGATCTTGCCATGAAGGTCGGCCAGGCGACTGGGCTCGCCTTCCGCCGCGGTGAATATCGCCATCGGGTCGTGATCGGCAAGGATACCCGCCTCTCCGGCTATATGATCGAGTATGCCATGGTCGCCGGTTTCACCGCGGTCGGCATGGACGTGTTGCTGCTCGGCCCGATGCCGACGCCGGCCGTCGCCATGCTGACGCGCTCGATGCGCGCGGATCTCGGCGTGATGATCTCGGCCTCGCACAACGCCTATGAGGATAACGGCATCAAGCTGTTCGGGCCCGATGGCTACAAGCTCAACGACGAGGTCGAGCGGGAGATCGAGGCGCTGATCGACGCCGATCTCGGCCCGCGCCTGGCGACTTCGCCGGCGCTCGGCCGGGCCAAGCGTATCGACAGTGCCGATGCACGCTATGTCGAGTTCGCCAAGCGGACGCTGCCGCGCAATCTGAGCCTTGAAGGCCTGCGCATCGTGCTCGATTGCGCCAATGGCGCCGCCTATAAGGTCGCGCCGCAAGCGCTCTGGGAGCTGGGCGCCGAGGTCATCACCATCGGCGTCGAGCCCGACGGCTTCAACATCAACCGCGAGATCGGCTCGACCCATCCCTCGACGCTGATCGAGAAGGTCAAGGAGATGCGCGCCGATGTCGGCATTGCGCTGGACGGCGACGCCGACCGCGTGCTCATCGTCGACGAACACGGCCATATCGTCGATGGCGACCAGCTCATGGCGGTGATCGCGCGCAGCTGGATGGAAGACGGCCGTCTCTCGGCCCCAGGTATCGTCGCAACCGTGATGTCCAATCTCGGGCTGGAGCGTTATCTGGCGGGGCTGGGCCTCTCATTGGCGCGCACGGCGGTCGGAGACCGCTATGTGCTGGAGCACATGCGCAACCACGGCTTCAACCTTGGGGGCGAGCAGTCCGGCCATATCATCCTTTCGGATTTCGGCACGACCGGCGACGGCCTCGTCGCAGCGCTGCAACTGCTCGCGGTGGTCCAGCGGATGGACAAGCCGGTCTCTGAGGTCTGCCACTGCTTCGAGCCGCTGCCGCAGATTCTCAAGAATGTGCGCTACAAGGCCGGCAAGCCGCTGGAGGAGCAGCCCGTCATCAGCGCGATCGAGGCGGCGAAGCAGTTGCTGGGCGACAGCGGGCGCCTGGTGATCCGCCCGTCGGGAACCGAACCGGTGATCCGCGTCATGGCGGAGGGCGACGACCGCGATCTGGTCGAGCGCGCCGTGGACGATGTGGTCGATGCGGTGACGAAGGCCGCGGCCTGAGCCCAGGCGTCATGCTCGGGTTCGACCCGAGCATCTCCAGCCGGAGGAGGCTTTTGTGCTGTCTCCTCCTGCCGTCTCGTTCCGCGCTTCTCGGGTCAGCTGACGCTGCCCGAGAAGGCCGGCTGAGGCGTCCTCACACCACCGCGGTCAGGCCACCGTCGACCATCAGCAGGTGACCGTTGACGTAGTCGGATGCCGCCGCGGACAGGAAGATGGCGGCGCCGACGAGTTCCTTCGTCTCGCCCCAGCGCCCGGCCGGTGTGCGGGTGGAAACCCAGTTCGAGAAGGCTTCGTCCGCAATCAGCGCGGCATTGATCTCGGTGGCGAAATAGCCGGGGCCGATGGCGTTGGCCTGGATATTGTGCTTGCCGAGCTCGGCGGCGAGCCCCCGCGTCATCATCTTCACCGCGCCCTTCGATGCCGTGTAGGGAATGATGGTGGCGCGGCCGAGCTCGCTCATCACCGAGCCGATATTGATGATCTTGCCGCGCTTGCGCGGCACCATCCGCTTCGCCACCGCCTGGGTGACGTAGAACACGGAATGCAGGTTGGTGTTCATCACCTCGTGCCAGCCCTCGACCGGGAATTCGGTGATCGGCGCGCGCTTCTGCATGCCGGCATTGTTGATCAGGATGTCGATCGGCCCGATCTCGGCCTCGATCGCGGCAATGCCCGCCTCGACGGCCTTGTGGTCGGTGACGTCGAAGGGGGCGATGGAGGCCTTGCGCCCGGCCGCAGTGAGCGCCTGCTGGGCCCGTTCGAGCTTGGCCCTGTCGCGGCCGTTCAGCACGACATGGGCGCCGGCCTCCGACAGGCCCTCTGCGAGCGCCAGGCCGATGCCCTGGCCGGAGCCGGTGACCAGCGCGATCTTGCCTTCGAGACTGAACAGCGACAGCGACATGGCGTATCCTCGCAGCGTTCTGGTGTGAGCAAATTCGGTTTGCGCAAAGCCTGCATCTTTGGGTAAGCAGGTTTCAATCGATTAGACAATGATGGATTGGCTTTCTCGGCCCTCATCATGAGGGGCAAGGCGCAAGCCTTGCGTCTCGAAGGAGGCTCCCGAGGGCGCTGGATCAGCCTTCGAGACGCCGCTTCGCGGTTCCTCAGGATGAGGGCTGAGAAAAGCAGGCCAGTCGGATCAGGGAGAGCCACCATGCGGGCCGTCGTTATTCATGCCGAGAAGGATCTGCGCGTCGAGCCGACCACGGCGCCTGAATTGAGACCGCGCGACGTCCGCGTGAGGATCGAGGCCGGCGGCATCTGCGGCTCTGACCTCCACTATTATCTCCATGGGGGCTTCGGCACGATCCGCGTGCGGGAGCCGATGATCCTCGGCCATGAGATCGCCGGCCGGGTCGAGGCTGTCGGCGGCGAGGTCTCGCGGGTGCAGCCGGACGATCGCGTCGCGGTCAATCCGAGCCGGGCCTGTGGCCATTGCCGCTACTGTCAGATGGGACTGCAGCAGCACTGCACCGACATGCTTTTCTACGGCTCGGCGATGCGCTTCCCGCATGTGCAGGGCGGCTTCCGCGACGTGCTCGTCGTCGAGGAGCGGCAGGCGGTGAAGGTCGCGCCGCATGTCACCGCTGCCGAGGCGGCCTTCGCCGAGCCGCTCTCGGTCTGCCTGCATGCCGCCAAGCGTGCGGGGCCGTTGCTCGGCAAGCGCGTGCTGGTGACGGGAGCGGGGCCGATCGGCGCGCTCACCATCGTCGCAGCGAAAGCGGCGGGCGCCGCCGAGATCGTCGCGACGGACGTGGTCGACGGACCGCTGCCGATTGCGCGGAAGATGGGCGCGAGCGCAACCGTCAATGTCGCGGCCGAGCCTGATCGGCTGAAGGCGGAATACGGGGCCGAGAAGGGCGCGTTCGACGTGATGTTCGAAGCCTCCGGCAATCAGCATGCGCTGACCGGCGCCTTCGACGTGATCAGGCCGGGCGGCGTCATCGTGCAGATCGGCGTCGGCGGCCAGTTCACGCTGCCGATGAATGTCCTCGTCGCCAAGGAATTCGACCTGCGCGGTTCTTTCCGTTTCCATGAGGAGTTCGACTGGGCGGTGGCGATGATCGGCTCCGGGAACATCGATCTCTCGCCGCTGCTGACGGCCACGATCCCGGTCGACCGAGCGGTCGAGGCCTTCGATCTCGCCGCGGACAAGTCGAAGGCGATCAAGGTGCAGCTCGACTTCGCCTGAACGCCTCAGCCGGTGAGCAAGCTCGGGTCGGCGAGGTGGACGAGCCGGCCGTTGGCGATGGTCGCCACCACACGCGGTGTGGGCTCCGGTCTGACGATGACGAGGTCGGCCCTCAGGCCCGGCGCGATCCGGCCGCGGTCGGTCAATCCCAACGCCGTCGCCGGGTTATCCGAGACAAGCTTCCAGGCAGCGGGGAGGAAGGCCGCGCGACGCTCGGCCAGAAGGAAGGGCGCGAGCGGCAGCGCCGGGTAATAATAGTCGGAGGCCAGGATGGTGCAGAGCCCCTGGCGCACCATCTCCTCGGCGGCCGGGCAACCCGTATGCGAGCCGCCGCGCACCACGTTGGGCGCGCCGAAGACGATCGCCTCTCCAGCTCCGGCCGCCTCGCGCGCCGTCGCTTCATTGATCGGGAATTCGGCGACGGCGATGCCGAGCGCGCGATGTTCCCGCCGCATCTCAGGGCTCATGTCGTCATGGGACATGATCGGCACGCCGGCCTTGCGCGCCGCCTCGGCCAGCCTGATGATCGAGCCCGCGACCTCGCCCTTGCGGGCATAGACGCGATCGACGAGCTCCATGAATTCGCCGTGGCTCAGGCCCGTGCGCTCGACCATCTTGCCGACCTTGTCCGGCCGGTGGCGGGATTTCAGCGTGCCCTCGGTGTGGTCGTTGAAGGCGAGGACGCCGATGCGCCCCTCGGCGAGCCATGCGGCGATCTCGTCCTCGGCATCAAGGTTGAAGGTCTCGTGGCGCATGTGGAAGCGGGTATCGGCGCCCAATTCCGGCTTGAGCGCGGCGATGCGTTCGACCAGCCGGCGCGCGTTCTCCGCACCGCGCAGGCCCGGTTCCCAGGACCAGGTAACGCCGTGGAAGGCGGTGGTGATGCCGCTCGCCAGGAGAGCCCGGTCGGCGTCACGCAGCGCCAGGTCGATGTCGAAGGCAACGCCCGGGCGCGGCATGATGTGGCGCTCGAAGGCATCGCCATGGCAGTCGACGATCCCCGGCAGGACAAGACAGCCTTGGGCGTGGATTACGAGGCCCGCCGTTTGCGAGCCCCCACCCAGAGAGGTGATCCGACCTCCGTCGAGTGAGACGTCCGTCGTGAGGAGTTCGTCTAGGAGCGCTTGGCCGCCCGTGATCTTCATGCTCATCTTTGCCGCCCCGCTGTCGATGCCGAGGCGCGCCGCTTCGACGAGCCACATGACGAAGGCGTGACGGCAGCCATGGGAAGAGCCGTCAGAACAACCCTTCGATCCGCCCCAGCGCGTCGATATGGATACGCTCGGCCGCCGGATGACGCGGCAGGCCGGGCATCGTCATGATGTCTCCGCAGATCGCGACGACGAAGCCCGCGCCGGCCGAAAGCCTGAGCTCGCGCAGTGGCACGATATGGCCGGAGGGGGCGCCACGCAGCGCCGGGTCGGCCGAGAAGGAATACTGGGTCTTGGCGACGCAGATCGGCAGGTTGCCGAAGCCGGCCGCCTCCAGCTCGGCCAGGCGGTCACGCAGCCTGCCGTCGACGCCGACGCCTGCAGCCCCGTAGATCTCGCGGGCGATCGTCTCCAGCTTCTCCCGCAGCGGCATCTCGTCGGGGTAGAGCGGGGCGAAATCGGCGTCGTCCTCGTCGGTGAGCGCGGCGACCTTGCGGGCGAGCTCCTCGGCGCCGGCGCCTCCCTCGGCCCAGTGCCGGCAGATGATCGCCTCGGCGCCCAGGTGGTTGCGGCAGTAGTGGCGGATTAGATCGTGCTCGGCCGCCGTGTCGGTGGCGAAGTGATTGATCGCGACGATCGGCGGCACGCCGAATTTGCGGATGTTCTCGACATGGCGAGCGAGGTTGGCCATGCCGGCTTCCAGCGCCTTGAGGTTCTCCTGGCCGAGCTCGTCCTTGGCGACGCCGCCATGCATCTTGAGGGCGCGCACTGTGGCGACGACGACAGCCGCAGCGGGCTTGAGCCCGGCCTTGCGGCATTTGATGTCGAAGAACTTCTCGGCGCCGAGATCGGCGCCGAAGCCGGCCTCGGTGACGACGTAGTCGGCGAGTTTGAGCGCGGCGCGTGTCGCGATCACCGAATTGCAGCCATGGGCAATATTGGCGAAGGGGCCGCCATGGACGAAGGCGGGCGTGCCTTCCAGCGTCTGCACCAGATTCGGCATCAGCGCATCCTTGAGCAGGACGCTCATCGCGCCCGTCGCCTTGAGGTCGGCTGCGGTGATCAGGCGCTTGTCGCGCGTGCGGCCCACGACGATGCGGCCAAGACGCTCGTCGAGATCGATCGCGTCGCGCGCCAGGCAGAAGATCGCCATCACTTCGGAGGCGACGGTGATGTCGAAGCCATCCTCGCGCGGAAAGCCGTTGCCGGGGCCGCCGAGCGAGGAGACTGTTGAGCGCAGCGCCCGGTCGTTCATGTCGAGCACGCGTCGCCAGGCGATGTGCCGGGTGTCGAATTCCAGCCCGTTGCCCCAGTAGACATGGTTGTCGACCATGGCCGCGAGCAAATTATGGGCGCTGGTGATGGCGTGGAAGTCGCCGGTGAAATGCAGATTGATCTGCTCCATCGGTACGACCTGGGCATAGCCGCCTCCGGCCGCGCCGCCCTTGACGCCGAAGCAGGGGCCGAGAGAGGGCTCGCGGAGTGCGATCAGCGCGCGCTTGCCGATGCGGGACAGGCCGTCCCCGAGACCGACCGTCGTCGTGGTCTTGCCTTCGCCGGCCGGTGTCGGGCTGATCGCCGTGACCAGGATCAGCTTGCCGTCCGGCCGCGTTTCGAAATCGGGGATCGCCTGGGTGTCGATCTTGGCGATATGTTTGCCGTAGGGATTGAGCGCCTCTGAAGGAATGCCCGCCTGCTCGGCAATAGCGGCGATAGGTTGAAGCGTCGCGGCGCGCGCGATCTCGATATCGGTCGGCATCCGTCCTCTCGGAGACTGTACTTGCTCCGCGCCTCCCCGGAGGCAGAGCCGCGGCGACACTGGCGTGAAACGCCCGTCGCCGCCAGCGCTTTTGCTGCGGTGGCTGCCATGATGCACAGGCGTGCGGCGCTTCGCGGTGAGCGCGCCGCGCGGGCCGCTCAAGCTTTCAGATGAGCGTTCTGCGGGAACAGGCACTTGAACGCTTCCGCGTCGAAATCGGTCTTGAAGGCGAACTGATCCTTAAGGGCGACCGCGCGCTGCGCCGCGGGCCGGGCCGAGATCTCGTCGAGATGGCGCTTCACATGCGGAAACATCTCGGGCCAGGTTTCGCCCACCGCGAAGGAAAGGCGGGTCGCCCAGCCCCAAATGGACATGTCGACCAGCGTGTAGACGTCCCCGAGCATGTAGCGGCGCTTGGCGAGGAGATCGTTGACGATGCCCCAGTGGCGCTCGGCCTCACGGGAATAGCGGTTGATGGCGTAGGGGATTTTCTCCGGGGCGAAGCGGCTGAAATGCACGGCCTGGCCGCAATAGGGGCCGATGCCGGTGGCGACGAACATCAGCCAGGACAGCATCTCGCCGCGTGCCTTCGGCGTATTCTCGGGCAGGAACTGCCCGGTCTTCTCGGCGAGGTAGAGCAGGATGGCGTTGGAATCGAAGACGGTGACGTCGCCATCGGTGAGGGCCGGGGTCTTGGCGTTGGGATTGATCGCCAGGAATTCCGGCTTGAACTGATCGCCCTTGCGCGTGTCGACCGGCACCATCTCGTAGGGCAGGCCAGCCTCTTCGAGGAAGAGCGCGATCTTCGCCGGGTTCGGGGACGGGTGGTAGTAGAGCTTGATCATGGGGCTCCTCGGCGGCGCTCAGGCCTGTCTCAATGCGGCGACATAGGAGACGAGATCGGTGAGCGCGGCAATGGTCGCGTCGGCCTGGAAGCCGAGCTGCTCCGGCTGCATCCTGAGCGCCTTGAACATCAAGGCCGGGTCGATCGTCGCGGCCATTTCCAGCTCGCAGCGCAGCCTGTCTGTCGAGACGCGCTCGATGCGGGCGACGTGGAAGCCGTGCGATTTGGCACCGGCGATGTCGAAGCCGTTGGAGGAGACGAAGAGGATTTCGTCCCGCGTCAGCCCGAGCCGCTTCTCGACATAGGCGTAGCCCCGCGGGTCGGGCTTGTAGATGCCGATCTCGTCGACGCTGATCACGGTCTCCAGCAATTCGCCGAGGCCGGCATGGGCAACGAGCCGCTTCAGCATCGCCGGGCTGCCATTCGAGAAGATGGCGAGGCGGTACGGGGCGAGCCCTTCCAGCGCCGCCCGCGCCTCCGGATAGAGGGCGAGCGCGTCATAGGCCTCGGCGATCTGCCAGACGAGATCAGGCGGCGCCGAAAGGCCGAGCGTACGCAAGGTGAAGTCGAGCGAGTCGCGCGTGACGGTCCAGAAATCCTCGTAGCGGTCCATCAGGGCGCGCAGCCAGGTGTATTCGAGCTGCTTCAGCCGCCAGATCTGGGTGATCGTCGTGCCATGTCCGGGAAACGCCCTGTCCGTGACGGCCGCGACGGATTGCACGTCGAACAGCGTGCCATAGGCATCGAAAACCAGCGCCTTGATCGTCATCGGGGCCTCCCATTGGGGCTTCGCCGCGGTTCCGCCGCTTTCTTAGCACTCGCATAGACGAGCGGGTGCGTGATATCCGCACAAGCACCTTTCACAGATGCCGACAGGTCAAAGCCGATGCCGCCTCGCCCCGTGATGCTGATGATCCTCGACGGCTGGGGCTGGCGCGAGCAGAGCGAGAACAATGCGATCCGGCTGGCGAAGACGCCGAATTTCGATCGTTTCTGGGCGAGTTGCCCGCACGCTTTCTTGCGTACCTCCGGGCTCGACGTCGGGCTGCCCGAAGGCCAGATGGGCAATTCCGAGGTCGGCCACCTCAATCTCGGTGCCGGCAGGGTGGTGATGCAGGACCTGCCGCGGATCAACCAGGCGATCGCGGATGGCTCGATCGAGGCGGCGCTCGCGGATTCGGGCCTCATTGCGGCGCTGAAGGCGAGCGGCGGGGCCTGCCATCTGCTCGGCCTGGTCTCGCCCGGCGGCGTCCATGCCCATCAGGACCATGCGGTGGCGCTCGCCCATATCCTGGCGAAGCAGGGTATCCCGGTGCAGGTCCACATCTTCACCGACGGGCGCGATACGCCGCCGCAATCGGCGGCTGAGTACGTGAAAGCCTTTGCCGCCGCACTGCCGCCCGGCGCGACCATCGCCAGCGTCTGCGGCCGCTACTACGCGATGGACCGCGACAATCGCTGGGAGCGGGTCGAGAGGGCCTGGCGTGCGATGGTGCTGGGGGAGGGCGAAGCCTTCGCCACGGCCGATGCCGCGATCGCGGCTGCCTATGCCGGCAAGGTCAACGACGAATTCATCCTCCCGGCGGTGATCGGCGGCTATGCCGGAATGAAGGATGGCGACGGGCTGCTCAGCTTCAACTTCCGCTCGGACCGCATCCGCGAGATCCTGAATGCGGTGCTGGAGCTTGATTTCACCGGCTTCGAGCGCCCGCGCCGGCCGCAGCTCGTCAAGGCGGTCAGCATGACCTCCTACAGCGCCGAGCTCGACAAGATCATGCCGGCGCTCTTCCCGCCGCAGACGCTCGCCAACGGGCTGGGCGAGACGGTCGCCAAGGCCGGTCGGACGCAGATCCGCATGGCGGAGACGGAGAAGTATCCGCACGTCACCTATTTCTTCAACGGCGGCGAGGAGACCCCTTATGCCGGCGAGGAGCGGGCGATGGTGCCGTCGCCCAAGGTCGCGACCTATGATCTGCAGCCGGAGATGTCGGCGCCGGAGCTGACCGCCAGGGCGGTCGAGGCGATCAACTCCGGTCGCTACGATCTTGTCGTGCTCAATTTCGCCAATCCCGACATGGTCGGCCATACCGGCGTGCTGGCGGCGGCGATCAAAGCGGTTGAGACGGTCGATGCGGGTTTGGGCGCCATCGCCGAGGCGGTGCAGCGTCAGGGCGGCGCGCTGCTCGTCACCGCCGATCACGGCAATGCCGAGCTGATGGTCGATCCGCAGACCGGAAAGCCCCATACGGCGCACACGACCAATGTCGTGCCGCTGGTGCTGATCGGCGGGCAGGCCAAGGCGCTGGCGGATGGGCGCCTGGCGGACATCTCGCCGACATTGCTGGCATTGATGGGGATGGCGCAGCCGGAGGAGATGACCGGGCAGTCGCTGCTGCGCTGAAGCGCGCCGACCGACAAAAGCAAAACGGCGCGGAGATGATCCGCGCCGTTTCGTTTGCTGGCTGTCGAGGCCGGCTCAGTACTTGCGCACGACCGGCGGTGCGTAGGCGACCGGCTCCGGCGTGCCGCAGCAGTTCGGGTCGCCGAAGTTCCAGCGCATGCCGATGCGGAAGTCGTGGCTGTCGATATCCTTGGCCTTGAGCGGGCCATAGCTCTCGGGGAGGAAGGCGTTCTGGATGCGGCCCGACTGGCCGTCGCCCAGGTTGAGGTAGCGATAGCCGAGTTCGAGCGTGAGGTTCTTGTTCACCTCGTAACCGAGGCCGGCCATGAGCGCCCAGGCGACGTTGGTCTTGGTGCCGTTGTTCGCATAGCCCAGCGTCGGGAAGCCGGCGACCGAGCCCTGGTCGGTCAGGCCGCTGATGCGGTTCTGCGTGAAGCCGATGCCGGCGCCGATATACGGCGTCAGGCAGTTCCAGGTGCCGAGGTCGATATAGCCGTTGAAGAGCGTGACCAGCGAGGACAGGTTGCCCTTGTAGGTGTTGGTCTGATTGTCGTTGATGAAGGGGTTGAAGACGATGTCGTTCACCCCGATCGACGAAGAGCCGCGATATTCGCCGGTGACGTCGAAGCGGAGCCAGTTGTTGAAGCGATAACCGATGCCGAGGCCGGCGAAGAAGGCCGAGTTGTCGGTCTTGCCGAAGAACCTGCCGCCGAACTGGGCAACATCTTCCTGAAAATACTTGCCGACGGTCTGTACGCCGACGCCGACGTCGCCGCGCAGGTAGATGCCGCTGGAGATCGTGCCCTTGAGGCCCAGGGGCTCGGGCGGGGGAGGCGGAGGCGCGTAGGCCAGATCGGCCGCTTGCGCCGCGAGGGAGGCACCGAGGGTCAGGGCGCCCGCCAGCGCGAGAGTTTTCAGGCTGCCCATGGCAGTGTCCTTCGCGTTTGCGCGGCGCAAGAACGCAGCCCGCGCGAGTTACCAACGGGAAGAACCTGGCAGATATTTCTTAAATGACCCTTAACCCTAACTGCTAACCTTACTTTTGCCTGAAGAATGCCCGGATTATTAACGAAATCTTGTCGCTCGCGGAATTGGCCGGAGCTTGAGGCGGGCACAATGGCGGGCAGGCCGCCACCCTGTCATTGGCAGGGCAGAGTCGCGTTCAGCTTGCTGCGGATGATCGGCAGCGACAGGCTCCTGAAGAAGCTGTGAAAGCGTTGGGGTGCCCGAAAGGCCAGGCGGTCGCCATGCTGCCAGACGGGAACGACCGTGCCGTTGAGATGCGCTGCCATCGCAGCAAGCCGCATTCTGTCGATCGCGGCCTCCTGAGCCACGCGGGACTGCGCGCCGAAGGAGCTTTCGACCGGAACGATGACAAAAAAATTCCCACGCTCATTCAGATGAGCGATCTGCATTTCCATCATTGATAGGCCGCACCTGTGGCCCCCCGGGGCATAGTTGGCCTCAAATAGCGTTAAGCAGCATCCTCCATTTGGATGAATTCCGTGGGGCGCCGGCTACGCGAATAGCCGCTCGGCATGCCAGGCGATGTGCTGCGCCATGAAGGTCGAGACGAAATTATAGGAATGGTCGTAGCCGTCCCGCATCGTCAGCTGCAGGGGGATTCCGGCCGTTGCGCAGGCGATTTCGAGCAGTTGCGGGCGCAGGCCCTCATCGAGGAAGCCGTCGGCGGTGCCCTGGTCCACCAGCAGATCAGGGATACGATGCCCATCCGCGATCAGCAGGGTTGAATCATAGGCGCGCCAGGTCGTCTCGTCGGGGCCGAGATATTTCTCGAAAGCGGGCCGGGACCAGCCGGCGGTGGAGGGCTGGGCGATCGGCGCGAAGGCGGAGATCGACGCGTAGCGCCCGGGGTTCTTGAGCGCGAGCGTGATCGCCCCGTGCCCGCCCATGGAGTGGCCGAAGATGCCTTGCCGGCGCATGTCGAGCGGAAAATTCTTGCTGACCAGCGCCGGCAACTCGTCCCGGATATAGCTCTCCATCCGGTAGTTGCGGGCGTAGGGCTCCTGGGTGGCGTCGAGATAGAAGCCGGCGCCCGAGCCGAATTGCCAATTGTCGGGCTCGTCCGGCACGGCTTCGCCGCGCGGGCTGGTGTCGGGGCAGATGATGGCGATTCCGTTTGCGGCGGCTGCGGCGCGGTACTCGCCCTTATCCATGACATTCTGATGGGTGCAGGTCAGCCCGGAAAGATACCAGAGCACGGGAACCGGGCCATCCTCGATCTGGTGCGGCAGATAGATCGCGAAACTCATCGGGCAGGCGCAGGCCGTGCTTTCATGACGATAGACGCGCTGGGAACCGCCGAAGGCCTTGGAGGAGGAGAGGAGTTCCATATGGGGTCCTTTCTTGTGGGCGGCGGCGAGACGTCATTTTCCGGATGGGGAGCACTTTCCCGGGAGCCGGAGTTCAGAGAATGCCAGCAAAGAGGATGGCCGGGGCGCGCCCGGCCATCGCGTCCTGATGCCCGCCCTATGAGGCGGCAAAACGGCGGCTCAATACACCACGACGCTGCGGATCGACTTGCCCTCATGCATCAGGTCGAAGCCGTGGTTGATCTCGTCGAGGCTCAGCTTGTGGGTGATCAGGTCGTCGATGTTGATCTTTCCTTCCATATACCAGTCGACGATCTTCGGCACGTCGGTGCGCCCGCGCGCGCCGCCGAAGGCGGTGCCCTTCCAGACGCGGCCGGTGACCAACTGGAAGGGACGCGTCGCGATCTCCTTGCCGGCCTCGGCGACGCCGATGATGATCGACTCGCCCCAGCCGCGATGGCAGCACTCCAGTGCCTGACGCATCACATTGGTGTTGCCGGTGGCGTCGAAGGAGAAATCGGCGCCGCCGCCGGTGAGGTCGACGATCGCCGGCACCACCTTGTCGTTGCCGATCTCGGCCGGGTTGATGAAGTCGGTCATGCCGAACTTCTCGGCCATCGCGCGCTTGGCCGGATTGATGTCGACGCCGATGATCTTGTCGGCGCCGACCATGCGGGCGCCCTGGATGACGTTGAGGCCGATGCCGCCGAGGCCGAAGACCACGACGTTCGCCCCTGGCCAGACCTTGGCGGTGTAGATCACAGCGCCGATGCCGGTGGTCACGCCGCAGCCGATATAGCAGATCTTGTCGAAGGGAGCGTCCTCGCGGACCTTGGCAAGCGCGATCTCAGGCAGGACGGTGAAGTTCGCGAAGGTCGAGCAGCCCATATAGTGGAAGACCTCGCCGCCGTCGCAGGAGAAGCGGCTGGTCCCATCGGGCATCAGGCCTTGCCCCTGGGTGGAGCGGATCGCGGTGCAGAGATTGGTCCGGCGCGACAGGCAGGACTTACAGCTGCGGCATTCCGGCGTGTAGAGCGGAATGACATGATCGCCGGGCTTCAGCGTCGTCACGCCGGCGCCGACCTCGCGCACGATGCCCGCGCCCTCATGGCCGAGGATCGCCGGAAACTTGCCCTCCGAATCCAGGCCCGACAGCGTGTAGGCGTCGGTGTGGCAGATGCCGGTGGCCATGACCTCGACCAGCACCTCGCCGGCCTTGGGGCTGCCGATCTCGATGGTTTCGATGGTGAGGGGCTTGCCGGCTTCCCAGGCGACGGCGGCACGGGTTTTCATCGGGGGGGTCCTTCCTTGCGAACGGCTATTTCAAATAGGGGCGGATGACCCGCATGATCGCGGCGATTTCGTCGGCATCGTCGGGGGGCGCCTTCGCCGCGTCGGCAGTGCCATGCATGGTCTCGCGCAAGTGACTTTCCAGCACCTCCGCCATCAGCCCGGTCGCTGCGCCGCGCAGCGCCGCGAGCTGCTGGAGCAACGCGCCGCATTCCTCGCCGCGCTCCACGGCGGCGATCAGGGCGTCGGCCTGCCCCTTGATCCGGCGCAGCCGCGTCACGGCGCGCTTCTTCTCTTCAGGCGTGTGAGGCATTGGGGGCGCGTCGAGCTTCGATCTGCCGGTCAAGCTATGGTACTCGGGGGGAGTATGTCAATGCGGACGACCTGCCGACATGAAAAAGGGCGGCAGCGTTGCCGCTGCCGCCCTTGCGCAGGCGCGATGTTCGGAAGGCTCAGAAGCTGTAGCCGAGCTTCACCTTGACGAGGTGCTGGCTGAAATTGGTCAGATCGAGATTGCCGGGCTCGCCCTTGGCCTTGCCGGCGATCTGGATGTTGTAGGCGGCGGAGAGGGCGAGCTGCTTCGTCGCCTGCCAGAAGATGCCGGGGCCGGCGAAGGTGGCGTAGCCGGCTTCGTTGCCGAAGCCGAGCTCGTTATGGGCGCGCATATGGCGGACCTCGCCGCTGAGATAGAGCCCATCCGACACCTGCCAGGAGAGCGAACCGCCGACCGTGAAGGTGGATGAGCGCTGATAGGGCGACGGCCCGGTCCAGGTCAGATCCTGCGAGAGGTTGAGCGCGGCGTACAGTGTATTCGGGATCAGCGTCTTGTCGGCGAAGAGGCGGATGCCGGTGTTGTAGGTGGTGAAGCGGCCGGCGCCGTCCGGATCGGCGCGGTTGAAGCTGGGGTCGATGACGAGCGTCAGGCCGAGGCCGTGCATGTCGCGGCCGAGCAGCTTGTACTTCATCTCGACGCCGGCGCCCAAGGCGCCCGAGTCGGCGCTCACGCCGCCTGCCGAGGCATTCGTGAAGTTGCCCAGCACATAAGGGCCGACTTCGAAGCAGGGGAAGAGCCCGTAGGAGCCCTGCAAGGTAAG
The DNA here is from genome assembly GCF_056395485.1 of Allobosea sp. 10L417. Classification (NCBI taxonomy): domain Bacteria; kingdom Pseudomonadati; phylum Pseudomonadota; class Alphaproteobacteria; order Hyphomicrobiales; family Alloboseaceae; genus Allobosea; species Allobosea sp. 10L417. Next base: position 905,410 of record NZ_JBFTJP010000001.1, on the reverse strand, counting down.
GGCGTGCCCGTTCGAGGAGCCGACGCGCGTGCCGAAGCCACCGTTAAAGGTCAGGCTCGGGCCGAAGGAGCCCTTCTCCGCAACATCCGAGCCGGTGGTGAAGCCGAAGGCGTCGGTCGGGATGCCTTCGCTCTCGATACAGGCCGAGACGACTGGCGCCGGTGCGGGAGCGGTCTTGCGGGATGGCAGGTCGGCGGCGGAGGCGATGGAGGCGGCGCAGGTGCCGACGAGGGCGAGACCGAGGCGGGCGGAGAGGAGGGCGGAGGCCAGCTTCATAGCAGAAATTCCAGTTGAGTGGGAACCGGGCGCGTGCAAACCGCGCTCAGTCATCCGGGGTCGGTGCAAGGATGCATTCGTGGCCCGCCTGCCGCGATAAAGGAGCCATAAGTATTGCGACAATCCATCCGGCTGTTGTGCCGCAGCAACAGAGACGGGTTTGTCAGCATGACGACTCCAGCGGGTGAGCGACGGTCATACGTATTGCAAGTGATTTGCAATAGAGGGGCGCCTCCCGACGAACTATGGCGTGGCCGCGACGGCGACGCGAGAGTTGGGGTGCCTCTTGTTGCGTTATAACGTAACATGTTGCGTCGCAGCAACAATCAGGCGGGCAGGGACAGCATCGCGATGCGGGCCAGGGCGCGCGGCGCGATCGCCGCCAGTTCCTCGACGGGTTTCCAGGCCGCGGCATGTACCTCCTCCGCCTGGGCAACCAATGGCCAGGCAGGATCGGCCAGGAAGAGGTATTGCAGATCGTGATGGATATGGTCCGGCTCGCCGCGCGCGGGCTTGCCGGGCACGTCGTGGCTGTCGATGGTGAAGGGCACGTCGCCGCCCGCGTGCCAGGGATGCAGGGACAGCCCCTGGACGCCGGTCTCCTCCTCAGCCTCGCGCGCCGCCGAGAGGTGGAAGTGCTCAGCCTCCTCCCAATGGCCTCCGGGCTGGAGCCAGCGACCGATCACGACATGGTCGATCAGCAGGATCTGCGCATGGTCGGGGGAGAGCACGAAAGCGCTGGTCGTGAGATGGCCGGGAAAGGTATCGCGGCGGTCGAGCGCATGGCCCTCCGCCATCTGCCAGCGCAGCAGCGAGAGATGCTCGCGCGGGCCGGCGACCTCGCTCCGGTAGCGCGCGACGGCGCGGGAGAGGCGGGCGTGGAAGTCCATGGCGTTCAGCGGGTCTCTGCCGGCAGGGGCAATCGGTAGGATTCGAAATGGCCGTTCTTGCGGCCGTCATAGCCGATCAGGACGCTGAGCGCGCCGCGGCCCTCCGCCAGAACGGTCAGGGATTCCGCCTTGCCGCTGCCGCGGGCGGGCAGCTCGCCGAGGGTCTCAGCTGCCTCGGGCCGGGCCGTGTCGACCAACATCAGGGAATATGGGAGCGATTGCTCCTGTGCCGGGCCAAGCAGCGCGAGCAATCGCCCACCGGGCAGGGGGGCGAGGTCACGAATGCCGCGATCGCGCCCGGCCGGCAGCGCCACCACCGTCGGAGCCGCTGTCGCGGCCGCATGCCCGGGTGCGAAGAGCGCTGTGAGCGAAGCGCCGACGAGGAAGCTGCGGTCGCCGAGCGAAGGTGCGCGCAGGCCGGCCCAGAGCGTATCGCCGATGACGGCGATGCCTTCCACATTCAGCCCGTTGTCGTCCATCAGGCTCCGGCCGAAGAAGGCTCCCGCCTCGCCGGCCTGGCGCAGCATGTCGCTCAGGCGATAGGTCAGCTCGACGCGGCCGGTCGGGGCGCCTTCCACGTCGACCTTGATCCGCGCCAGATGGAAGGCGGAGAGTCGGAATTCGCCCTTGTTGCGCGAGCAACCATGCGAACCCGCCAGATAGAAGGCGCCATCCGCATAGGCGACGGCCTCGCCGTCGAGTTCGGCAAAGCGGCCGGGGGCCCGGCAGATGCCCTGCGGCGGCTGGCCGAGGGTGTCGGGCGAAGCGTCCGTGCCGACGATCGGGAGCGTGGCGCCGGGCGTGATGCGGTTCTCCGCAATCCGGGCGAACTGGGCGAATGAGCCCTCGTCATTGATCAGCAAGCAGCGCTGGGCGCCGTTCGCGACTGGCATGCAGGCGAGGCCGCTGACATCGCGGGCCGGCTTGCCGGGCTTTTTGCCCGAGAAGTCGCCCAGCGTCCTGAAGCGCTGTTCGGGGGCGAGCGTCGCGGCCTGGGCGAAGGAGGCGCACAGCAGGGCGGCGAGGAGGGGGAGAAGGCGGGGGCGCATGCGGCGAATCCAGACGAGAGGGCCGGATTGAGCGCGAGCGGCCCGCGGAAGTCAAAAGCGGTTTCGCGTTCTCCTTATGCATCGTTGATGTTGTCGCCCCTTGCCCTGTCTCGAATGGCTATGGCGGCGAAAATACCTTGTCCGTGCGGTCCCGGAGACCGTTCGGGAAACAGGATGATGCTCAGTATCCCTCGCAAACCCTTTGGCGGCCCGCTCGCGTTTCTGGTCGGGCGAGACGTTGAAGGTCACTGGCTGGCCGTCGAGACCCATGGCCGCGGCGGCGGAATCTTCGCCGATCAGGGCGCCGCGTTGCGCTATGCCGTGTTCGAAGCCGGCCGCAGGCCGCGCGCGGTCCGTATGACCGCGAAAACGCTCCGGCTGCTTTGAGACGCGCCATGAACCACTGGCTTCACGGCATGTTCACCGCGCTGGTCACGCCCTTCGACGAGGATGCGATCGACTACGGTGCCCTGGAACGCCTCATTCACTGGCAGATCGCTCAGGGCGCCGACGGTATCGTGATCGGCACTGCCACAGGCGAGAACTCGACGCTGAACGAGGCGGAGCGCAGCGAACTTTGTGCTGCCGCCCGCCTCATCGCGGGCAGGCATTTCCCGGTGATCGCGGCCGTCGGCAGCTATGCCACGGCCGAGACGATTGCCGAGATCGTCGCCGCCGAGAAGGCCGGCGCCTCGGCGCTGCTGCTGCGCATGCCCTATTACAACAGGCCGACGCAGGCGGGGCTCGCGGCCCATGCGCTCGCGGCGGCGCAGGCCACGGGTCTCGAGATCATCCTCGACAATGATCCGGACCGCTGCGGCGTCGAGATCGCGTCGGAGACGCTCGAGATGCTCGCAGGCGCGGCGAACATTGTCGGCATCCTCGAACGGCGCGGCGATCTCGCGCGCTGCGACCGGATCGCGCGGCTGCGCGACCGCCGGTTCATGCGGCTCACCGGTGCGGCCGAAACTATCCCGGCCTATCTGCTCGCGGGTGGATGCGGGGCGGTCACCAGCGTCGGCAATCTCGCGCCGCATTGGCTGGCGCGGCTGGAGAGCGCGGCGCGCTCCGAGCTCTACGGGCAGGCGCAGATCCTGCAGCGGCGCCTCGTCCCGCTGCTCGACCTGCTGGCGCGGGAGCCCGATCCGGTGCTGGTCAAGCTCGCCTTGTCGATACTGCATCCCGGCATCGGCGCGGCCTGCCGCGCGCCGCTCGTCTCGGTGCGCCCCGAGCTCGCAACCCTCGTGCGTGATGTGATCGAGGATCTACCGCGCCCGCTCGCAGGAACGGTACCGGCCCCCGCGAGCCGGGGCGCGACGGGGCCTGCCCACCGCGCCTGACCGGCGTGGGGGAAGCGCCCGCAATGTTTCGGATGGAGACTTCAATGAGCACGATCGGCAGCTATCGTCGCCGCCGGGAAGCGATCTACCGGCATGTGCGCTCCTCGCCGGCCGGCGGCTGGAAAGCCGATCTCCTGCACCTCTTCGGGGCGGTGATCCTGCTTGCCGTGATTATCGGCGGGCGCGTCTAGTGGCACCTGAACTGACCACGAAAGCGAAAGGGCGCCACCATCTGGCGGCGCCCTTCCTGGACTGATCGGAGCTGTGTTCAGCCCAGCTTGGCGTAGGCGGGCACGGTGAGGAAGTCCTCGAAGTTCGGCGCCAGCGACAGCGTCTCGAAGAGCGCGATCGCTTCGGGGAACCGACCCTTGGCATAGGCCTCCGCCCCGAGTTCGCCCTTCACCCTGTCCATCTCCTCGGGCAGGCAGCGCTTGAACAGCGCGGCATCGGCCTTGACCCCGCCTTCGAGTTCGACGCCGTACTGGACGAACTGCCAGATCTGGGCGCGGCTGATCTCGGCGGTCGCGGCATCCTCCATCATGTTGTAGATCGGGACCGCGCCGCGGCCGCGCAGCCAGGCCTCGATATACTGCACGCCGATGCGGATATTCTCGCGGAAGCCTTCCTCCGTGCGTGTGCCCTGGTGGACCTCCAGCAGATCCCTGGTGCCGATGTTCACGTCGTCGCGCTTCTTGCCGAGCTGGTTGGCCTGCGGCATCAGCCGGTCAAAGACCTCCATGGCGACCGGGACGAGGTCGGGATGGGCGACCCAGGTGCCGTCATGGCCATCGCCGGCCTCGCGCTCCTTGTCGGCCTTGACCTTGGCGAAGGCGGCGGCATTGGCCTCGGGGTTGTTCTTGACCGGGATCTGCGCCGCCATGCCGCCCATCGCGAAGGCGCCGCGCTTGTGGCAGGTCTTGATCAGCAGCAGCGAATAGGCGCGCAGGAAGGCCTTGGACATCACGACCTGCGACCGGTCGGGCAGGATATAGGCCTTGTTGCGGGCGAGCTTCTTGATGAAGGAGAAGATGTAGTCCCAGCGACCGCAGTTGAGGCCTGCCATGTGCTCGCGCAATTCGTAGAGGATCTCGTCCATCTCGAAGGCGGCGGGCAAGGTCTCGATCAGGACGGTCGCCTTGATCGTGCCGTTCTTCAGGCCGAGCGCCGATTGCGCGGCGACGAAGACGTCGTTCCAGAGCCGGGCCTCGAGATGGCTCTCCAGCTTCGGGAGGTAGAAATAGGGGCCGGAGCCGGCGGCCAGCGCCGCCTTGGCGTTATGGAAGACGTAGAGGCCGAAATCGACCAGGGAGCCCGAGGCCTCCTCGCCGTCGATCTCGATATGGCGCTCCGGCAGATGCCATCCGCGCGGGCGAATGATCAGGACCGCGGGCTTGTCCTTGAGCTTGTAGTCCTTGCCGTTCGTAGGATCGGTGAAGTCGATCTTGTTCGCCCAGCGGTCGCGGAGGTTGATCTGGCCTTCGATCATGTTGGCCCAGACCGGCGAGGAGGCGTCCTCGAAATCGGCCATGAAAACCTTGGCCCCGGAGTTCAGCGCGTTGACGATCATCTTGCGGTCGACAGGGCCGGTGATCTCGACGCGGCGGTCCTGCAGATCGGCCGGGATGGGCGCGACGCTCCAGTCGCCTTCGCGGATATGCCGGGTCTCGGCCAGGAAGTCGGGCGTCTCGCCGGCGTCGAAGCGTTTCTGCCGCTCGGCGCGAACGGCGAGCAGCCGCTTGCGCGTTTCGTTGAAGCGGCGATGCAGGTCGGCGACGAAGGCGAGCGCTTCCGTGGTGAGGATCTCGTCGAAGCGCGGCTGCACGGCGCCCTTGATGACGACGCCGGAGGGCAGGGAGAGAGCGGGGGTGTCCGACATGGCTGCTCCTTTGGTGATCTGATCGCATTGTCCCGTGAAATCATTATTTTCAAAACGACAAAAAATGATCATCACTTGTTCTGAAATGGAAATAATATTCCATGCGTCGAAGGCGATATGACGTTGCGGTACCTGTTTTGCCGCAAAATGTGCAGATAGGGCCGAGTTCCACGAATCGATTTTAGCAATTCGTAAGCTCCGACCCCCAACCCTCATCCGGCTCAATGCGGCAATCCGGCCCAGGATGAGATGTGATGGTCAAGCTCGCTTTCGTTTCGGAATTGATGCGGCGGTTGCGCCGCGATCAGCGCGGCAACGTGCTCGTCATGACCGGCTTCCTGACCCTTCCGCTGATCGGAATCGTCGGGGTCACCGTCGACTATGCGCGTGCCAGCAACGCCCGCCAAGCGCTGAGTTCGGCGATCGACTCCGCCTCGCTGATGGCCGCGCGCGATGCCCAGAAGCTGACCGACGCTCAGCTCCGGGACCGTATCGATTCCTGGATCCGCGACAACCTGCCAGCGAGCGTGAAGAGCGAGTTCGGTGGCGCAACTGTCTCGATCGACCGTACGGCGCGAACGATCAAAATCTCGGCGAATGCCAGTGTGGAGACGACGATCGGGCGCGTGCTCGGCCCTCAGTCCATCGCAGTTGCGAGCGATAGCCAATCGACCTGGGGCACCAACACGATCGAGCTTGCGCTGGTTCTCGATAATACGGGCTCGATGTCGTCCTCGGGAAAGATGACGGCGCTGAAACAGGCGTCGAAGGATCTGATTCAGATCATGAAAGACGCGACGATCGACACAGATCAGATTCGGATCTCGATCGTGCCGTTCAACACACAGGTTCGTATCGACCGAGCCCTGAAGGACGAGCAGTGGATCCGCTACGGCATGACCCGTTCGGTGACGATGACCTGCGATAAGAATGGCAATAACTGCAAGGCGCCGAGCGGTGCAGCTTCGTCGGATCCAACGATCTCAGGCTGCAAGACGAACAAGGGCGTGATGACCTGCACCGAGACCCTGACCAAGGCCAATTGGGCTAAGACCGAGGGCTGCATAGCTGACCGGGACCAGAGCTATGACGTCACCGATGGCGGGTCGTATTCCGCCAGCGCCCAGCAGTATCCGGCGACATGGTGTGGCCAGACTTCGCTCGCGCAGACGATGGGGCTGAGTTCCGACTGGACAGCACTGTCAGCCAAAATCGATACGATGACGCCGGTCGGCGCCACCAACGTCACCATCGGCGCAGTCTGGGGCTGGGCGACGCTTTCGCCCGGCGCGCCCTACACTGAGGCAAAGCCAAATACGGAGCCGCGGCTGAAGAAGTATATGATCCTGCTGACCGATGGCGACAACACACAAAACCGTTTCGAAGGCGACGGCAGCACCTCGAATCCAAATATCGATGCACGGACGAAACTTGCTTGCGCGAACGTCAAGGCGGCGGGCGTCAATGTCTATACGATCCGGGTCATGGATGGAAACGCAGCGATGCTGCGTAACTGCGCTAGCGATGCGAGCATGTATTATGAGGTGACGAGCGCCTCCCAGTTGAGTCCTATCTTCAAGTCGATTGCGAACGAGATCAGCGCGGTGCGTTTGACTCATTGAGCTCGCCGCCGAGCTCGCCGAAGCGCGCCAGGAAGCGGTGTTGTGCGGTCTCGGTATCGAGCGGATCGAGCCAGGCGATGACCTCGGCCGGCAGCGCCTGCGGTCGGCCGAAGAATTTCAGTGCCTCCGCGCGGGCGAAGCCGGCGAGCTGCGTCGCCTCGAAGAAGGCGGCGATGGTGTCGGCCTCCTTGGTTCTGCGCTTGAGCATCGCCGGCGTCGTCGCAGGCAAGCCGAAGCGCAGATGGATGGCCGTGAGCAGGCGCAGTTCCACGCTCTTATAGGCATCGCCCATAACCACCTTGAACGGCGAGATCATGTCGCCGATGACATATTCCGGCGCATCGTGCAGCAGCGCCATCAGGCGCCAGGTATCGCTCCAATCCGGGTTGAGATGACCCGCGATCGCCTCGACCAGCAGGCAATGCTGCGCCACCGAGAAGGAATGCGCGCCGCGCGTCTGGCCGTTCCAGCGGGCGACACGCGCAAGGCCATGGGCGATGTCCTCGATCTCGATGTCGAGCGGCGAGGGGTCGAGCAGGTCGAGCCGGCGGCCGGAGAGCATGCGCTGCCAGGCGCGCGGCGGTTCAAGCTTGCGGGCCATCAGGCGGCGGGGCGGAAGTCGCGCGCCAGCGCAGCGCATTCCGCATAGCGGAAGCAGCCGGTCAGGTGGTCGTTGACCAGCCCGCAGGCTTCCATGAAGGCGTAGACGATGGTCGGGCCGCAGAAGGTGAAGCCGGCTTTCTTCAGCTCCTTGGCGATCGTCTCGGATAGCCTGGTCTGCGTCGGCACCTCGCCCTGCGTGCGATAGCTGTTCTGCAGCACGCGGCCGTCGAGATGCTTCCAGAGGAAATCGGCGAAGGGCTCGCGTTCACTCAGCCTGAGATAGGCCTGTGCGCTCTTGATCGTGCCCTCGATCTTGCCGCGATGGCGGATGATGCCGGGATCGGCGAGCAGGCGCTGGACATCGGCCTCGCCGAAGCGGGCGACCGCTTCCGGCTCGAAATCGGCGAAACCGGCGCGGAAGGCATCGCGCTTCCTGAGGATGGTGATCCAGGACAGGCCCGCCTGGAAACCATCGAGGATCAGCTTCTCCCAGAGCGCGCGGGAATCATATTCCGGCACGCCCCATTCAGTGTCGTGATAGGCGAGGTAGAGCGGGTCCGTGCCCGGCCAACGGCAGCGGAACTTGCCGTCCGGCCCTTCGATCGCGACGCGCTCTTCGCTCGAGACAATTGCCTCGCTCATAGGGCGACCTCTGCGGCTGCTCCGAAGCCCGGCTCGCCGGGGAAGGGGAAGCGGATGAAATCGGGCTTCTCCGCCAGATGGAAAGCGAGGCCGCCGCCGAGCGGCGTTTCGCCGGCCGCGAGCGCGTCGGCCAGCCGGTCGAGGCGGAGCATGGCGAGCGCCTTGCCGTTCGCGCCCGAGCCGATGCTGCCGATCATCTTGCCGCCGGCCACCGCCTCCGTGCCGGTCTCGGCGACGATGCCGTCGTCGAAGTCAACGGGCACGACGCGGGTGCGGGCGGTGCCGCGATGCTGCATGCGGGAGACGACCTCCTGGCCGATATAGCAGCCCTTCTTAAAGGAGACGCCGCCGAGCTGGTCGAGCAGCGCTTCGTGCGGGAAGGTGTCGCCATAGGGGAAGTCGCGCCCGCCGGCGGGTATGCCCAGCGCGATGCGGCGGGCGTGGTAGGCATCAGCCGTTGCCGTGACGAGATCGTCGATGCCCTCGGCATCGGCTATGGCCCGCTGGCCGAGTGCGGGCAGACGCGGGTCGTCATAGACGAAGCCGGCGTCTTCCGGCAGCGGCGCGCCATCAGCGGAGGCGAGCACCGTGCTCTTCTCGGTGAGGTCCTCCAGCACGACCTTGGAGCGCAGCTTGTAGAGCTTCAGGCGTTTCATCAAATCGGGGGTCTGGAGCAGCGGAGTGTCGAGCAGGAAGCCGCAGCCGTCTTCCGGCGACAGCGCGACGATGAAGAAGTCGCAGATGATCTTGCCCTGCGGTGTCAGCAGCGCACCGTAGCCGGCGTGGCCCGGCGTGACCGGGTCGAGATCGTTGGTGACGAGGTTCTGCAGGAAGTCGCGGGCATCCTGGCCACTGACGCGGATGACACCGCGATCGATCAATCGGGTAGCGGACATGGGCAGCCGGTCCAGTTCTGATTCCGTGGCGGGCTCGTGCGGCCGAAAGGGAGCACTGCGCCACCCGAAAGCTGTTTCCACTTCCGAGACGGCGACTCTGCCGATAGGTAGGCCGCATCGCCCCTTTGCTCAACCGCCCGGAGAACCGCCATGCCGCAGACCTATGACGTCATCCTCAAGGGCGGCACGGTGGTGAACCAGGATGGCCGCGTTGCGCGCGACATCGGCATCACCGGCGGCAAGATCATGGCGCTGGGCGATCTCTCGCAGGCCTCGGCCGGTGAGGTGGTCGATTGCACCGGCCTGCATATCCTGCCGGGCGTGATCGACAGCCAGGTGCATTTCCGCGAGCCGGGGCTCGACCATAAGGAGGATCTGGAGACGGGCTCGCGCTCGGCCGCGCTCGGCGGCGTGACCTGCGTCTTCGAGATGCCGAACACGATCCCGCAGACGACGACGCCGGAGGCTCTGGCCGACAAGATCAGGCGCGGCCGGCACCGCATGCATTGCGACTTCGCCTTCTGGGTCGGCGGCACGCATGAGAACGCTGCCGATGTGCCGGAGCTGGAGCGGCTGCCCGGCGCGGCCGGGATCAAGGTCTTCATGGGTTCCTCCACCGGCGACCTCCTGGTCGAGGATGACCGGGGCGTCGCGGAGATCCTGAAGCGCACGCGCCGCCGCGCCGCCTTCCATTCCGAAGACGAGATGATGCTGCGCGAGCGCATGCCGCTGCGCGTCGAGGGGGATCCGTCGAGCCATCCGATCTGGCGTTCGCCGGAGGTAGCACTGACCTGCACCAAGCGGCTGGTGCGGATCGCGCGCGAGACCGGCGCGCGCGTCCATATTCTGCATATCTCGACCGGCGAGGAGATGGTCTTCCTCAAGGACCATAAGGATGTCGCGTCGGTCGAGGTGCTGCCGAACCATCTGACGCTGGTCGCGCCGGATTGCTACGAGCGGCTCGGCACCTACGCCCAGATGAACCCGCCGATCCGGGACGAGAGTCATCGCCAGCGCATTTGGTGGGGCGTCGAGCAGGGCATCGTCGACGTGCTCGGCTCCGACCATGCGCCGCATACCCATGAGGAGAAGCACCACCCCTATCCGGCGAGCCATTCCGGCATGCCGGGCGTGCAGACGCTGGTGCCGATCATGCTCGACCATGTGAATGCCGGCCGGCTCACGCTGGAGCGCTTCGTCGACCTCAGCAGCGCCGGGCCGCAGCGCATCTTCGGGCTGGAAGGCAAGGGCCGGATCGCAGTCGGCTACGATGCCGATTTCACCGTCGTCGATCTCAAGCGCCGGGAGACGATCACCAAGGAGTGGAGCGCCTCGAAATGCGGCTGGACGCCCTATGACGGCGTCACCGTCACCGGCTGGCCGGTCGGCACCTTCGTGCGCGGCCTCAAGGTGATGTGGGAGGGAGAGCTAACGATGCCGTCGCAGGGCGAGCCGGCCCGCTTCCTGGAGGCGCTGCCGCGCGGCGCCTGAAACGGATCGGCGCCGCCCGCGTTCGGCTCTGGATGAGCGCGCGGTCGGCTCCGCAAAAAAATCGAAAAAAGATTTCCGGCGCTGTCGATTCCAGCCGCGCCCGTTCGACGTGCAGTCAGAGAACGGGTTTCGGCGGTCCGCGCCGGAGCCGCCCGGTTCTCCCAAACCCAAGGAGAAGACCGATGCGTGTGATGGTTCTGGTCAAGGCCAGCAAGGACAGCGAAGCCGGCGTGATGCCGGACCCGGACGTCTTCGCGAAGATGGGTGTCTACAACGAGGAGCTGATCAAGGCTGGCATCCTGCTCGCCGCAGAAGGCTTGCACCCGACTTCCAAGGGGCTGCGCATGCGCTTTTCCGGTAGCGAGCGGACGATCACGGACGGCCCCTTCGCCGAGACCAAGGAGCTGCTCGCCGGCTTCTGGCTCTGGCAGGTGAAGTCCTTCGACGAAGCCGTCGAATGGCTGAAGCGCGCGCCCTTCGACGGCGGCACCGAGATCGAGCTGCGTTCCGTCTTCGAGATGGAGGAGTTCGGCGAGATGGTGACGCCGGAGCGGCGCGAGCGGAAAGAGCAGCTGCGCGCCGAAGCCGACAAGCGCATCAGCTGACCCGACCTGACATCCCAAATCCAAGGAGAAAACCGATGCGTTTCATGGTGATGGTCAAGGCGACCCCGGACAGCGAGGCCGGCGCGCCGCCGACCCAGGAACTGCTCGAGGCGATGATGGCCTATAACGAAGAGCTGGTGAAAGCCGGCATCATGAAGGGCGGCGACGGTCTGCAGCCCAGCTCGAAGGGTGCGCGTGTCCAGTTCGACGGCACGAAACGCGCCGTCGTCGACGGGCCCTTCGCCGAGACCAAGGAACTTGTGGCCGGCTACTGGCTCTGGGAATGCGCTTCGCTCGACGAAGCCATCGCCTGGGTCAAGCGTTGCCCGAACCCGATGCCCGGCCCGTCCGAAATCGAGATCCGGCCGCTGTTCGAATTGGCCGATTTCGGTGAGATCGTCACGCCGGAAACTGCGGCGCAGTGGGATCGCCTGAAGGCCGAGTCCGAGCGGCAGGGCTGACCGACCGACGCCTTGCCTGCGCCCCTTGCCAGCCGATGGGCTGATGGTGTGTATCGCTTCCCATGTCGGGCAGCGATACACACCGCACCATCGAGACGGTCTGGCGTATGGAGTCGCCCCGGCTGATCGCCGGCCTTACGCGGCTGACGCGCGATATCGGTCGGGCCGAGGAGCTGGCGCAGGACGCGCTGGTCGCGGCGTTGAAGCAATGGCCCGAGGAGGGCGTGCCACGCAATCCGGCTGCCTGGCTGATGCAGGTCGCCAAGCACCGCGCCGCCGATGCCGCCCGCCACGAGATCATGGCCCGGCGCAAGCAGGAGGAGATCGGCCGCGATATCGACGGCGAAAGGCCGGCGATGCCCGATCTCGACGAAGCGCTCGATGACGCGGTTGGCGACGACCTGTTGCGCCTGATCTTCACCGCCTGCCATCCGGTGCTACCCAAGGAGGCGCGGCTCGCGCTGACGCTCCGGCTGCTCGGGGGCCTTACGACCGAGGAGATCGCTCGCGCTTTCCTGGTGCCGGAGCCGACCATGGCGCAGCGCATCGTGCGGGCGAAGAAGACGCTGAGCGAGGCGAAGGTCCCCTATGAGGTGCCTGCCGGCGCCGAGCTCGGCGAGCGCCTGGCCTCGGTGCTGGAGGTCGTCTACCTGATCTTCAACGAGGGCTATGCCGCGACGGCAGGGCAGGATTGGGTGCGGCCGGCGCTGTGCGAGGAAGCGCTCAGGCTCGGGCGCGTTCTCGCGGCGCGGGCGCCTGACGAGCCGGAGGTGCATGGGCTTGTCGCGCTGATGGAGCTGCAGGCCTCGCGGCTCAGGGCGCGCATCGGCCCCGGCGGCGAGCCGATCCTCCTGCTAGACCAGAATCGTGCGCGCTGGGACCGGCTGCTGATCGGGCGGGGGCTCGCGGCGCTGGAACGGGCGCAGCGGCTCGCCGGCGCCGCGCCGGGGCCCTATCTGCTGCAGGCAGCGCTGGCAGCCTGCCATGCTCGCGCGCGAACGGCGGAGGAGACAGACTGGCAGCGAATCACGGCGCTCTACGCGGTGCTCGGCCGGGTGATGCCGTCGCCGATCGTCGAGCTCAACCGGGCCGTAGCGGTCGGCATGGCTGAAGGGCCGGCAGCGGGCTTGGAACTGGTCGAGGCGCTGGGTAGCGAGCCGTCGCTCAAGCGCTACCACCTGCTGCCGAGCGTGCGCGGCGACCTGTTGTCCAAGCTCGGCCGGCACCGGGAAGCGGCGGAGGCCTTCGAGCAGGCGGTGGCGCTGACGGGTAACGTCAAGGAACGGGCGTTGATGGAAGCGCGGGCGGCGAGGGCCCGCACCGCGGCAGATTAGTGCCGCGTGCCGATGGTGAAGGCGCCGCAACGCACCTTCTCGGGGAGGGTCTCGGTGAAGACGGCCGTGGCTTCCTCGCCATAGGTCTCGACCAGTGTGCGCAACGCCGCAAAGAGCGCGGCATGCGCGAGCGCATCCGAATCGAGCCCGTCCTGCTGGGCCTCGGTGAAGGCGTCCTCGACATAGCCATAGGCGACGCGGCGCGCATCGCCGTGGTCTTCGGCGAGATTCGGGTCGAGCATCGTGTCTTCGGGCTGGATCGGCATCGAAACGGGACTCTGCGCCTTCAATCTGATGCGAATCGCGCCGGTTGTGACCCGGATCGCGACGGTTGGGCGATGCTCAAGTCATAAGCCGTGCCAGAGCGGCACGCTACCGCGGTGTTTAAGAAAGGTTAACGCGACCGGAAGAATTCCACCGAAGATCGCATTCGGGCAACAGCTGTTGCCTATCCGCCATAACGGCTGGCCAGCGCCCGCGACAGGGCCTCGCCTTCGGCCGCGAGGCGCGCGGATGCCTCCTGGCTGGCATCGGTGCAGGAACGGTGGGTCAGCGAATAGGCCTTGAAGCCGCGGTTGAAGGCGGCGGTCAGGCGGTCGCGCCGTTGCGGGGTGCGCCCTTCGGCATCGAGCAGGGCAGCCATGCGGGCGCGCCAGTCCTGCGCCTCCTTGCCTCCGCAGAGCGTGCGTAGATAGGCAAGCGACCCCATGATCTCCGCGAGCTGGAGAAGCTGCGGCTCATAGGGCGGTCCGTCCGGCTCCTGGACGGGCGGCTCGGCAGGTTTGGCCGCGGGCGGCTTCGCCGGCTGCGGCGTGCGTTGCTGCGCCTGGGAAACCATCGGAGCGAGGAGGGCAAGGGCCAGAATGGCCCAAGCGCGCGCACCGCGCATCATGCCGCACCGCCGGCCGTGAACAGGCTGTGAGCCCGGCGCAGCACGTCTGCGAGTTCGCGCGTGGTTGCGAGCCCGCCGAGCTTCAGCGGATCGGCCCACATCACGGCCCCGACCTCCGGCCCCGGTTGCGGTTCGCCGGAGAGCCACTCGCCGACGAAGGAGGCGACGACGAAGTGATGCGTCACGCCGCCTTTGGCGTCGCGGCCGAAGATCTCGACATGGCGGTTGAAGCCGAGGATGCGGGCGGTGACGCCGACTTCCTCCTCCAGTTCGCGCAGGGCCGCCTGCTCGAGCGTCTCGCCAGCCTCGACCTTGCCCCCGGGCAGCGACCAGAGCTGGTCGGCCGGCGGCTTGGTGCGGGTCGCCAGCAGCACCTTGCCGTCGCGGAAGACAGCGACCGAGGCCGCGAGCACAGGCCGGGCCGCCGCGCGGCCCGCGGCCGGGAAGCGGATGACCTGGCCGCTGTCGGCCGTCATGCTGCCACGTCCCGTATCAAACGTGCTGTCCGCCGTTGATGTGCAATTCCGAGCCGGTGACATAGCTCGAAGCGTCCGTGCAGAGGAAATAGATCGCCTTGGCGACCTCGTCGGTCTTGCCCAGCCGCTTCATCGGCAGGGTGGCGACGATCTTCTCGGTGCCCGGCGACAGGATCGCCGTGTCGATCTCGCCGGGCGAGATGGCGTTGACCCGGATGCCGAGCGGGCCGAAATCGGCGGCCATCTCGCGGGTGAGACTGGCGAGCGCGGCCTTCGAGGTCGCGTAGGCCGCGCCGGCGAAGGGGTGGACGCGGGAACCCGCGATCGATGTGACGTTGACGATGGCACCCTGGGCTGCGGTCAACTCGTCGAGCAGGCCGCGCGCCAGCATGATCGGCGCGAAGAAATTGACCTGGAAGACCTTGTGCCAGTCGTTGAAGGAGGTGGTCGCGGCGCCCAGCCGCTCGCCATTGCGCCCCTTCGGCGAGATACCGGCGTTGTTAACGAGGGCGTTGAGCTTGCCGCCCTCGGCCACGAGGCGCTTCTTGATCTCCGCGATGCCGCGCATCGTGTCTTCGGGGTCGCCCAAGTCGATCTGGACATGGTCGTCGGCGCCCGAGGGCCAGGGGCATTTCTCGGAGAAGCCCTGGCGCGAGCAGGACAGGATGCGCCAGCCGGCCATGGCGAACTGCATCACCGTGGCGTGGCCGATGCCGCGGCTCGCCCCGGTCAGCAGCATGACCGGGCGCTTGCCCGCTTCGGTCTTTGGAAAATCGAACTTCGGCATCGCCATGGGCGGGATGTCCTTCAAGGGTAGAAGCGCGTCTTGGTCCAGGGCTCGCCGGCCGCGCCGCGTCGGAAGACGCTGCGGTCATGCAGGCGGAAGGCGCCGTCGCGCCAGAATTCGATATAGAGCGGGGTAATGCGAAAGCCACGCCAATAGGGCGGGCGCGGGATCTCGCCGAGGCCGAATTTGAGCGTATAGGCGGCGACAGCCTTCTCCAGCGCGAAACGGCTCTCCAGCGGGCGCGATTGCTGCGAGGCCCAGGCGCCGATCCGGCTGTCGCGCGGGCGGGACTGGAAATAGGCG
This sequence comes from Allobosea sp. 10L417, assembly GCF_056395485.1. Taxonomy (NCBI): domain Bacteria; kingdom Pseudomonadati; phylum Pseudomonadota; class Alphaproteobacteria; order Hyphomicrobiales; family Alloboseaceae; genus Allobosea; species Allobosea sp. 10L417. Next base: position 889,867 of record NZ_JBFTJP010000001.1, on the reverse strand, counting down.
TCCGATTCGGCGTCGGTGACGAGGGCGACAGTGCCGCGGATACGGATCTGTCGCCGCAGGCTCTTCCAGTGGAACAGGGCGGCGGCCTTGGGCTGGCCGAGCAGTTCCTCGCCCTTCTGGCTTTCGGTGTTGGTATAGAAGACGAAACCGTCCGGCCCGTGGCCCTTCAGCAGCACCATGCGGCTGTTGGGCAGGCCATCGGCGTCGACAGTTGAAAGCGCCATGCCGGTCGGGTCGTTCGGCTCGGACTTCGTCGCTTCGTCCAACCACTTCTGGAACAAGGCGAAAGGCTCGTTTTCCTCGGTGAAGTCACCGCTCGTTAACGGTTGCACGTTCTAATCCTCGGTCAGTGGAAGTTGGGCGTCGGGCGAGCGCAAGTGATCCGGTTTCGGGCGGTTGGTTTATATAGGGCAGGGGCCGGAGCGTTCCAAAGCCTTCCTGATCGCGCAGCCCCCATGCGTCCGCTGATGGCTGTGGCCATGCTGGCGCTGTTTTCAGCCGGCTGCTCGGTCTCGTTTCCGATTCTCGGCCTGTCGAGCAAGAGCGAGGATGAGGTTGCGACCACCTCGGCGGTCCTGCCCGCGCGCGGCGGCGACCGGCCGGCGGCGCTCGCGAGCCTTTCGGCCGAGCTCGGTCCCGAAGACATGCGCCGCGCCGATGGGGCGATGGGCGTTGCGCTCGACCCGCAGGGCAATGGCGCCGCCGTGTCCTGGGACAACCCCCAGAGCGGCATCAAGGGGTCCTTCGTTCCGGTCGGTGGTCCATTCCTGCGCTCGGACGAGATCTGCCGCGCCTTCATCGCCAGCGTCCAGACTCAGGTTCGGCCGGTGAAGCTGCAGGGCACCGCCTGCCGCCCGTCCGGCGGCGAATGGGCGGTCAAGGATGTCTCTCCCTGGAAGGGCGTGAGCTGACGCAGGCCATGCGCTTGCCTCGACGTTGCTACGGGTGCAGAACGGCGCCGCGAAGGTGTTGCGCTCGCGCCACACCATCCCCAGATTAGGCGAAGCGGACGGCTGGCGGCTTGGGCGCCGGGAGTTCGACTTTGCGTGAAAACGAGGTTTTGGATGCGCGATCCCTATCAGGTTCTGGGCGTCGCCCGCGGCGCGAGCGATGCGGAGATCAAGAAGGCCTTCCGCCGCCGCGCCAAGGAGCTGCACCCGGACCGCAACCAGGAAGATCCGAAGGCGCAGGACCGCTTCTCCGAGCTGAATACCGCCTATGAGATTTTGGGCGACGAGACCAAGCGCAAGCAGTTCGACCGCGGCGAGATCGATGCCGCGGGCAAGCCGAAGTTCCAGGGCTTCGAGGGCATGGGCGCCGGCCGCGGCGGACGCAATGGCGGCTTCGAATTCAATTTCGGCCAGGGCGGCAACCCCTTCGGTGGGCGCGGCGGCGCGCAACCCGGCGGCGGCCAGCCGGGTGGCGATGCCGGCTTCGACGCCTCGGAAATCTTCTCCTCGCTCTTTGGCGAGGCGAGCCGGCGCTCGCGCGGCCGGCCCGAGCCGCAGAAGCCGCCGGAGCAGAGCTTCACGCTGGAGGTCACACTGGCGCAGGCCGTGACCGGCGGCGCGCGCCGGGTCAAGCTGCCAACCGGGCGCGAGGTCGAGATCACGATCCCCGAGGGCGTCACCGATGGCAAGGTGATGCGCCTGCGTGGACTGGGTCAGACCGATCCGTTCTCCGGTGAGACCGGCGACGTCATGATGACGATCAAGATCAAGCCGGACCCGCGCTTCACGGTCGACGGCAAGGATCTGCGCACCCGCGTCGCGGTGCCGCTCACCAAGGCGGTGCTCGGCGGGCCGCTGCACGTCCCGACACTGACCGGCGCCGTCGAGATGACGATTCCGCCGCTGACCGGCACGACCAAGCAGTTCCGCCTGCGCGGCAAAGGACTCAAGGGCGAAAAGGGCGCGGTTGGCGACCTCTTCGTTGCGATCGACATCGAGATGCCGGCAAGCGACGCCGAGCTGACCGCCCTGATGAAGACGCGCAGCGACACGGACTGACCTTTCAGCCTGCTGCGAGGAGCTTTTGCCGGCCTTGATCGGAGGAAAATGCCCCCGATTGGGGCCGGATGCATGATTCAGCCGTGGAGGCCGTCGTCAAAAGCGGTTCCCACTTCCCTGCGACTGTTCTAAGAGACCTGCTCATCGTTCATCTGCGGGTCCCCCATGCCTGATTCCAACGCCGTTTCGCCGACCGCCAATCTCCTCAAGGGCAAGCGCGGACTCGTGATGGGCGTCGCGAACAACCGCTCCATCGCCTGGGGCATCGCCAAGGCGGCGGCCGACGCGGGCGCGGAACTCGCCTTCACCTATCAGGGCGATGCGCTGAAGAAGCGGGTGGAGCCGCTCGCCAAGGAACTGGGCGGCCATGTCGTCGGCCATTGCGACGTCACCGACGGCGCGACGATCGACGCGGTCTTCGCCGAGGTCGAGAAGCTCTGGGGCAAGCTCGACTTCGTCGTCCACTGCATCGCCTTCTCCGACAAGGACGAGCTGACCGGCCGCTATGTCGAGACGAGCGAGGCGAACTTCTCCAAGTCGCTGCTGATCTCCTGCTACTCCTTCACGGCGATCACCCAGCGCGCCGAGAAGCTGATGCCAGATGGCGGCTCACTGCTGACGCTGACCTATTACGGCGCCGAGAAGTGGATGCCGCATTACAACGTGATGGGCATCGCGAAGGCGGCGCTGGAATCGAGCGTGCAGTATCTCGCCGCCGATCTCGGCCCCTCGAAGATCCGCGTCAATGCCATTTCGGCCGGGCCGATCAAGACGCTCGCGGCCTCCGGCATCGGCGATTTCCGCTACATCCTGCGCTGGAACGAGTACAACTCCCCGCTGCGCCGCACCGTCACGATCGAGGAGGTCGGCGAGACCGCGGTGTTCCTCGTCTCCGACATGTCGCGCGGCATCACCGGCGAGATCATGCATGTCGATGCCGGCTACCATGTCGTCGGCATGAAGGTGCCGACCGCGCCGGACATTTCGCTCGACAAGGGCGAGTAAGATCCTGGCTTCGTTATAACATTGTTGTAACGGGGCCTGATTGCGCTTATCCTACCATCGTCGATGGAGGGAGCCATGCGCAGCGCCGTCAAGAAGATCGGCAATTCGGCCGGAATCGTCATCCCGAAGCCTCTTCTCGCCGAGATCGGGGCAAAGGCGGGCGATGGCGTCGAGCTCACCGTCGAGCAGGGCCGCATTGTCATCCAGCCGCTGCAGGGGCAGGCACGCGAAGGGTGGGCCGAAGATGCCAAACGCCTCGCGGCTACGGAAGATGATGCGCTGGCTTGGCCGGAATTCGGCAATGCCGAAGACACCGAACTGACATGGTGAAGCGCGGGGACATCTGGCTCGCGGCTCTCGATCCGACGTTGGGCAGCGAAATCCAGAAGACGCGGCCTTGCCTGATCATCTCGCCTGCCGAGATTCATGATCATCTACGCACGGTCATCGTCGCGCCCATGACGTCAAAAAGCCGCCCGGCGGGCTTCAGGGTGCCGATCTCATTTCAAGGCATTGATGGGCTGATCCTGCTCGAGCAAAGCAGGGCTCTCGACAAGAAGAGACTGATCCGTCGGCTAGGCGCGGCCCCACCGGCAACGCTCAGCAATGCCCTGGCCATTCTGCGTGAACTTTACGAGGATTGACGCATGGCCTTCGGCTAGCCCGCCAGCAGCGCCTTCAAGCGATCCGTCGCGTCGTCGTCGCGGCGGATCGTTTCGTCTGCGGTGGCGGCCAGCAGATCGGCCACCGTCCGCCCGCCGATCAGGCGCTGCGGCAGGATCTCCGCCAGCGGCGTCAGCACGAAGGCGCGCTCGGGAATGCGTGGGTGCGGAATCTGCAGCCTCGCCTGGTCGATGACCGCGTCGCCATAGGTCAGGATGTCGATGTCGAGCGTGCGCGGTCCCCAGCGCTCGCGCCGTTCGCGGCCGCCGGCACGCTCCAGCTCAAGGCAGAAGGCGAGCAGGTCTTGCGGGGCGAGCGAGGTTTCGACCAGGGCCGCCATGTTGAGGAATTCCGGCTGGTCGGTCTTGCCCCAGGGCGGTGTGCGATAGATCGAGGACAGCCGGCCGAGCGCTATGGCGGGGTGGTCGCGCAGCCCCTGCAAGGCTGCGGCGAAGGCGGCGACGGGGTCGCCGAGATTGCCGCCGAAGGCGAGCGCGGCCTCAACCTTCACGCTGGAATCTCAACTGGATGCCAACCGAGCCGAGTGTCGCGGGAATCGGAGGAGCCGGCTTGCGCAGCGTGACCTCGACTCCCTCTACCGAGGGGAAGGCGTCGAAGATCGCCAGGGCGACGGCGCGCGCCGCGCCTTCCAGCAGGTGATAGCGGCGGCCCGTGAAAGCGTCGTTCACGATGGCGACGGCGCGCCCGTAATCGACCGTATCGGCCAGGCGGTCGCTGGCGGCGGCGGCGCGCAGGTCGACGTCGAGCGCGAGGTCGAGGACGAAGCGCTGGCCGAGCCGCTCCTCCTCCGAGAAGAAGCCGTGATAGGCGTAGATATCGAGCTTCTCGATCAGGATGCGGCCGGTTTCGCTCACAGGTCTGCCTTCGTGCTGTCTTCGATCGCGGCCCAGGTCTTCAGCGCATCGATATGGGGCGCGACGTCATGGGCGCGGATAATAGCGGCGCCGCGGCTGGCGCCGTAGAGATGGGCGGCAATGCTGGCGGCGAGGCGCTCGGCCGGGATCGCGCGGCCGGTGATATGCCCGAGCGTCGATTTGCGCGAGGCGCCGAGCAGGATCGGGCAGCCGAGCTCGCCCAGCCGATCGAGATGGTGGATGAGGTCGAGATTCTGGCTGATGGTCTTGCCGAAGCCGATGCCGGGATCGACGACGATCTGGCCACGCGGCACGCCGGCCTGCGTCGCGATCGCGATCGAGCGCTCGAGGAAGCGCAGCACCTCGTCGAAGATGTCGAGGGCAGCGTCGATCCTCTCGCGGTTGTGCATCAGGATGATCGGAGCGCCGGCCCGCGCGGCGACGGCGGCGATGCGCGGGTCGCGCTGGGCGCCCCAGACGTCGTTGACGATCGATGCGCCGGCGGCGAGCGCCGCTTCCGCGACCTCTGCCTTGTAGCTGTCGATCGAGATCGGCGCCTCGATCCGGGCCTTCAGCCCGGCGATCACCGGCAGCACGCGCGCCTTCTCGGTCTCGGTATCGACAGTGGCATGGCCTGGCCGGGTCGACTCGCCACCGACATCGACGATGCCCGCCCCCTCGGCCACCAGGCGCTCGCCATGCGACACCGCGGCCTCGATGCCCAGGTGCAGGCCGCCATCCGAGAAGGAATCGGGCGTGACGTTGACGATGCCCATGACCAGCGGCTGCGCATCGAGCGCGAGGCAGCGGCCATCAGGCAAGGCGAGGGAGAAGGGCATGCGGTTCCGCCGATGATTGGGCAAGGGCGCTATACACACCCCTTGTGCGATGGGCCACAGAAAGCGGCCGATTGTCGCTATGGGGCCGATGCATGGGCTCCGGACGTCATTGGCTTTTGACGCGGGCGGCATCAGCGTGCAGAAGCCCCGCATGCTACCGCTATCGCTTTCGCATCGGCTCATCCTCGTTCGTCATGGCGAAACCGACTGGAATCGTGAGGGGCGGCTGCAAGGCGGCCAGGATATCCCGCTCAACGAGCTCGGTCGTGAGCAGGCGGCTGAGGCCGCCGACCGCCTCAAGACGCTGGAACCGGCCTATGCGGAGCTCGACTACATCGCCTCGCCGATGCAGCGGGCGCGCGAAACGATGGACATCCTGCGCCGCGAACTCGCTCTGCCGGACGGCGGCTACGCCGTCGATGACCGGCTGCGGGAGCTGACCTTCGGCGAATGGGAAGGCTTCACCTGGCGCGATGTCCGCAAGGCCGAGCGCGAGCAGGCGCATCTGCGCGAGCGCGACAAATGGGGCTTCGTGCCGCCGGGCGGCGAGAGCTATCGCATGCTGGCAGAGCGGGTGCGCCCGGTGCTCGAAGGCTTGCGGCGCGAGACGGTGATCGTCAGCCACGGGGGGGTAGCGCGGGCGGTGCTGGCGCTGGTCGGCGCGGTTGCGCCACGCGACGCTGCGAGGGTCGAGATCTGGCAGGGCAAGCTGCTCGTGATCTCGGGAAACCAGGCCGACTGGCTCTGAGCCGCCCGGGCCGCTCCGGGCGCAGCTTCACATTCATCGCCGGTTCACGCGTGATTCGGCAGGAAGAATATGCTAGCAGAGCGTCGTGATGCGGCGGCCTGCCCGGCCGGGGGGCTCACGCGGATGTCGCGGCGCAACGGCGACGGATTCCGGGTTTCTTCATAAGGTGCGTGGCAAGGTGCCGCCGGGCCGAAGGCATGAGTCGCCTCGGTGACAGCGGCGGGCTTTGAGCGCAGCGGGGCGCGATGAACGATATGACGAAGCTGCCGGCGGCGTCTGATCAGGCCGGCGCAAACCTCCTCGCCATGCTGGCCGGCGAGAAGCGCCCTGATCTGATCCACGATGAGGTGCTGGCCGAGATCTTCGCGGCCACGGTTGCCGCACGCCCCGATCATCCTGCGCTTGTCGATCGCGAACGCCGCCTCGGCTATGCCGAGGTCTGGGCCCGGGCCGGACGGCAGGCGCGGGGCTTGCAGCTTGCCGGCGTCGGGCCGGGCGACATGGTCGGCCTGTGGATGCCGCGCGGCATCGACCTCCTCGTCGCACAGATCGCGATCACGCGCGCGGGAGCGGCCTGGGTGCCCTTCGATGCGGATGCGCCGGTCGAGCGCATCGCGACCTGCCTCAACGACGCCGAAGCCAAGGGCATCGTCACCTGCGCCGGCTGGGCTGCCCGGGCCGAGGAGACGGACCGCAAGGTCTGGTCGCCTGAAATCCTCGCAGCCGCGGCGGACGATCATGAGCCGCCGGCGCGCCCGGCCGGGCTGACCAAGGATCATCCGGCCTATCTGATCTACACCTCCGGCTCGACGGGCACGCCGAAGGCGATCGTCATCAGCCATCGCAACATCTGCCATTTCCTGCGCTCCGGGAACGCGCTCTACGGCATCGGACCCGACGATGTCGTCTTCCAGGGTGCCTCGGTCGCCTTCGACCTGTCGATGGAGGAGATCTGGACGCCATATCTCGTCGGCGCGACGCTCTTCGTCGCCTCGCCCGAGATGATGGGCGATGCCGAGAAGCTGCCTGCCATCCTCAACGAGGCCGGCGTCACCGTCATCGACACCGTGCCGACCCTGCTCGGCATCCTGCCGACCGATGTGCCGTCGCTGAAGCTGATCCTGCTCGGCGGCGAGGCGCTTCCCCCCGCAATCGTCCAGAAATGGTCGAAGCCGGGCCGGCGCATCCTCAACACCTACGGCCCTACCGAGGCGACGGTCGTGGCGACCGCTGCCGAGGTCGTCCCCGGCGAGGCCGTCACCATCGGCAAGCCGATTGCGAACTACACCGCCTATGTCGTCGGCGAGGATCTGCGCCTCGTTCACCCGGGGGAACAGGGCGAGCTCCTGATCGGCGGGCCGGGCGTCGCCAAGGGCTATCACGGACGGCCCGAGCTGACGGCCGAGAAGTTCATCGCCAACCCGTTTTCAGGCCTGGCCGGCGCGGACGATCCGGTGCTCTACCGTTCGGGCGATGCGGTCAGCCTCGATGCCAACGGCAACATCGTCTTCCACGGCCGCATCGACGACCAGATCAAGATCCGCGGCTTCCGCGTCGAGCTCGGCGAGATCGAATCGAAGCTCGCCGACGAGCCCGGCGTGGCGCAGGCGGCGGTCGTGCTGCGCACGGATGACGGCATCGAGCGGCTCGTTGCCTTCGTCGTGGCCGAGCCGGGCGTGGCGGTAGACGGGGCTGCTCTGAGGGCGGCGCTGCGCGAGAAGCTGCCGCCCTATATGGTTCCCGCGCATTTCGAGGCGGTCGGTTCGCTGCCGCGCATGGTTTCCGGCAAGGTCGACCGCAAGATGCTCAAGGCCGCGCCGCTGACGGCGCCGAGCGCCGAGGGCGAACAGGAGCCGCCGCGCAACGAGACGGAAGCCGCGTTGCTCGACGCCGCCAGGCGCGTGCTCGGCGCAGCCAGCCTGCCGCTGGAATCCGATTTCTTCGTCGATCTCGGCGGGCATTCGCTGCTGGCGGCGCGCTTCATCTCGATCGTGCGCGAGACGCCGGCCTATGCCGGCATCACGTTGCAGGATGTCTATGGCGCCCGGACGCTGCGCGCGATGGCCGCGTTGCTCGACGAGCGTGGCGCGGCGACGGCGGAGGACCTCTCCTTCACGCCTCCGCCCTTCCTGCGCCGCTTCCTCTGCGGCTTGGCGCAGGCTGCGGTGCTGCCGGTGATCATCGGCCTGTCGACGGCGCAGTGGCTCGGCGTCTTCGTTACCTACATGATCCTCTCGGGTGAGGACCTGCCGCTGCTCGGCCAGATTGTCGCGCTGCTCGGCGTCTACATCATGATCATCGTCGCGACCGGCCTCGTTGCCGTCGCGTTGAAATGGATCGTGCTCGGCCGGACCAAGCCCGGAGTCTACCCGCTCTGGGGCGTCTATTATTTCCGCTGGTGGTTCGCGGCGCGTGTCGCCGGCCTCGTCCATATCAAATGGCTCCAGGGCACACCGGTGATGCGCTTCTACTGGCGCCTGCTCGGCGCCAAGGTGGGGCGCGACGTCATCATCTCCGACTACGAGGCGGGCGCCATCGACCTGATCGAGATCGGCGACGGCACCAGCTTCGGCTCCAAGACCACCTTCGCCAATGGCGAGGCGATCGGCGACAAGCTGATCATCGGCCGCATCAAGATCGGCAAGGACGTCTCGGCCGGGGCTTCGGTCGTGCTGGGCCATGGCTCGGTCATCGGCAATCATGCCGAGATCGGCGATCTCACCGCCATTCCACCCGGCATCCATGTGGGAGAGGCCGAGATCTGGGACGGCACGCCCGCACGCAAGGTCGGCACGGTCGATCTCGCCGCGCTGCCGCCGCAGGCGGAAGCCTCGATGGGGCGGCGTGCGCTGCTGACGGCCTTCTACATCCTAATGCTGGTGGTGCTGCCGCCGGTCAGCCTGTTGCCGATCTTTCCGGCCTTCTGGCTCTTCGACAAGATCGACTACTTCATCGCCGGCTGGACCGACATCAGCTATCTCTGGTTCCTGCCTATCCTGACCTGGCCGACCGCGATCGGCCTCATCGCCTTCACCGTGCTGCTGATGGCGGGGCTGCGCTGGGCGATCCTGCCGCGCGTGACCTCCGGCTCGTATTCAATCCATTCAGGCTTCTATGCGCGCAAATGGACGGTGGCGCTGGCAACCGAGGTGACGCTGGAGACGCTCTCCTCGCTCTTCGCCACCATCTATATGCGGGCCTGGTACCGGTTGATGGGCGCACGCATCGGCAAGGGCGCGGAGATTTCGACCAACCTCTCCGGCCGCTACGATCTCACCGGCATCGGCTCGGGCAATTTCATCGCCGATGAGGTCGTCTTCGGCGACGAGGATATGCGCCGCGGCTATATGCGCCTCGACGCGACACGCACGGGCGAGCAGGTCTTCGTCGGCAACGACGCGGTCGTGCCGCCCGGTGCCGTCATTCCCGACCGCGTGCTGATCGGCATCAAGTCGAAGCCGCCGGCCAACGACCGGATGCAGCCCGGCGACACCTGGTTCGGCTCGCCGCCGATCAAGCTGCCGACCCGGCAGAAGGTCGATCTCGGTGCCGACTGGACCTACAAGCCCTCCTTCGCCAAGCAGTTCGGGCGCGGCGTCTTCGAGGCGCTGCACACCTCCTTCCCCTCGATGCTGTTCATTACCTTCGGCACGATCGCGGTCGACATGGTGCTGCAGCAGAAGATCAACGAGGGCGATTGGCTGGGCCTTGTCGTCTCCTTCATGGGGGTGGCGGTTCTGATCGCCGTGGCGCAGGCGCTGATCTGCGCCGCCGTCAAATGGCTGATGATGGGGACCTACAAGCCGGTGATGAAGCCGATGTGGTCGTGGTGGGCGATGCGCACCGAGGCCGTCGCGGTGATGTATTGGGGCCTCGGCGGCAAGGTACTGTTCGACTATCTGCGCGGCACGCCGTTCCTGCCCTGGTTTCTGAGGCTGTTCGGCGCGAAATACGGCAAGGGGGTCTGGCTGGACTCGACGGATATCACCGAGTTCGACTGCATCAAGGTCGGCGATTTCTGCACGGTGAACGCCCATTCGGCGCTTCAGACGCATCTCTATGAGGACCGCGTGATGAAGGTCGGCCGCGTCAGGCTGGGCAAGGGCGTCTGCGTCGGGGCAGGCGCGACCGTGCTCTACGACACCCATGTCGGCGACTACGCCCAGGTCGGGCTTTTGACCGTGATCATGAAGGGCGAGAACCTGCCGGCGCATACGCGCTGGGAGGGCGCGCCGGCCGTGCCGGCGAAGGCCGCGGCGCACTAAGCCAGCGGACGCTCAGCGCGCCGAACCCCAGGTCTTTTCTTTGAGGGCGGCGCGGCCGGCCAGCGGCTGTGCCCTTTCCATGCTGCCGAGCTCGCTGACAGCGCCCTTGGGCAGGTCTCCGAGCTCGAGTTCGCCGATTCTGACCCGGACGAGGCGCAGGACTTCGGCCCCGGCCGCTTCCACGATCCGCCTGATCTGTCGGTTGCGGCCCTCGTCGATCACCATCTCGACCCAGGCATTGCGCTGACCATGGCGCAGCAGCGTGGCGGCGCGGGTCGTCAGGATCTCGCCATCATCTGTGGCTCCCCCTCGCAAGCGGGCCATGAAGGTCTCGTCCGGCACGCGGTCGATCTGGACGTGATAGGTCTTCTCGACGCCGGAAGCGGGATCGAGGATGTGCTGCGCCCAGCGGGTGTCGTTGCTCATGAGCAGCAGCCCCTCGCTCGCCATGTCCAGGCGCCCGACCGGGGCCAGGAAGGGCAGGTCGAGGCCTTCCAGGCAGGCATAGACGGTCTGGCGCCCCTCCGGATCGCTGGTCGTCGTCACCACGCCGCGCGGCTTGTTGAGCATCAGATAGACGCGGCTCGCGGCGGAAACGGCCTGGCCATCGACCCGCAGACGCGCCCGCCGCGGATCGATGCGCAGCTCCGGATGGCGGGCGCGGCGGCCGTCGACGTCGACGCGTCCCTCGAGGATCAGCTTCTCGGCCTGGCTGCGCGAGCAATAGCCGAGCTTGGACAAGGCGCGGGCAAGGCTGACGCCTGCCGCTGTTCCCGGCACGGGACGCCGGCGGAAAGGTTTCATGATGAGCCTGAGCGTCGATGGCACGGCATGCCCGACAGATCGGAAAAGCCCGCAGACAGCGGTGCGGCCGGCGCGGCCGGCATGCGGCGGAGCCCGCCCTGAAGAGCGAGCGCTGGCGACAGGGAGTGATTTGACGATCTGTGGCTCGCTGCCGCGATTGCGCTGGCAGGCGCGAGCCTACTCAACCCCGAAACCGCCGACGGGCGGCTCGGGGCTAAAGTCCCGCGATGATGGGGCTCCCGGGGCGCCAGGAGCGCGAGGGGCAGGGCGCCTGGCAACTCATGCGGTCAGCTTGAAGCCGGCGAGGCCCGGCCTTGTCAATGGGCGCCACCATCCGGGCGGGGTTTCGCCGCGCCCCAATCCGGCTTAAGAGCCGGTGCATAACCCAACGGGCTCCCATGTCGCACAACAGCTTCGGCCATCTCTTCCGCGTCACCACTTTCGGCGAGAGCCACGGCCCTGCCATCGGCTGCGTCGTCGACGGCTGCCCGCCGCTGATCCCGCTGACGGAAGCCGATATCCAGGGCGACCTCGACCGGCGCCGCCCCGGCCAGTCGCGCTTCACCACGCAGCGTCAGGAGCCGGACCAGGTCCGCATCGTCTCCGGGGTCTTCGCGCGCGAGAGCGACGGCGTGCAGGTGACGACGGGAACCTCGATCGGGCTGCTGATCGACAATGTCGACCAGCGCTCGAAGGACTATTCCGACATCAAGGACAAGTACCGGCCGGGCCATGCCGATTTCACCTATGATGTGAAATACGGCATCCGCGACTATCGCGGCGGTGGGCGCTCCTCGGCGCGCGAGACGGCGATGCGGGTCGCCGCCGGCGCCATCGCCCGCAAGGTTGTGCCGGGCATGGTGGTGCGCGGTGCGCTCGTGCAGATGGGGCCGCACAAGATCGACCGCGCCAACTGGGATTGGGAGGAGGTCGGCCGCAACCCGTTCTTCTGTCCGGATGCGAAGGCCGCAGCCTTCTTCGCCGATTATCTCGATGGCATTCGCAAGGCCGGCTCCTCGATCGGCGCGGTGCTTGAGATCGTCGCCGAGGGCGTGCCGGCGGGGCTGGGCGCGCCGATCTATGGCAAGCTCGATGCCGAGATCGCTGCGGCGCTGATGAGCATCAATGCGGTCAAGGGCGTCGAGATCGGCGAAGGCTTCGGCGCGGCCGAGCTTTCAGGCGAGGAGAATGCCGACGAGATGCGCGCCGGCAATGACGGGCGCCCGCTCTTCCTCTCCAACCATGCCGGCGGCATTCTCGGCGGCATCTCGACGGGGCAGCCGATCGTGGCCCGTTTCGCGGTGAAGCCGACCTCTTCCATCCTGGCGACGCGCGCGACCGTGACGCGGACGGGCGGCGAAGCCGAGATGTTCACCAAGGGCCGGCATGACCCCTGCGTCGGCATCCGCGCCGTGCCGGTCGGCGAGGCGATGGTCGCCTGCGTGCTGGCGGATCAATATCTGCGCCATCGCGGGCAGGTCGGCGTGGTCGAGCCGCGCTGGCCGTTTCAGGAGTGAGTTTCGCGCCGTCATTCTCGGATGAAGCGTAGCGGAGGCCCGGGAATCTCTGGCCGGGAGAGGCGCCCTTAAGTGCGTCTCCCGCGTCGTGCTCGGGTCAAGCCCGAGCACAACGCGTAGCGGCTTGCATTTCAGCAATACTGAAAATGCATCGATTGTTCATTGCCGATGAAGCCTCGTCGTATTAGCTTGCGGCATGAAGCTCGACGTCTGGCTCCGGCAGAACAAGATTGCGCGCAGCGCCTTCGCCAAGCGGGTTGGCCTGTCGCCGGCCAGCGTGACGGCGCTTTGCAACGACCCCGCCGCCTGGATTTCCCGCGAAAGCGCCGAGCGCATCGCCGCCGCTACGGGCGGCGCCGTCACCCCCAACGATTTTCTCGGCCTGTCAGGGCCGCGCGAGGCCGCCATGTCGAATAAAGTCGCCGAGACCATCGAAGCCTTCGCACGCGGCGAGATCGTCATCGTCACCGATGACGATGATCGTGAGAACGAGGGCGATCTCATCGTCGCCGCCTCGCTCTGCACGCCGGAGAAGATGGCCTTCATCATCCGCAATACCTGCGGCATCGTCTGTGCGCCGCTGACGACGGCCGAGGCGCGGCGCCTGCGCCTCGATCCGATGGTCTCGTCCAACGACGCCCCGCTCGGCACGGCCTTCACCATCACGGTCGACGTCAAGCACGGGCTGACGACCGGCATCTCGGCCGAGCAGCGCACCAACACGGTCCGCGCGCTCGCCAACGGCAATATGGGCGCGGCCGATTTCGTCCGGCCCGGCCATGTCTTCCCGCTGATCGCCAAGGATGGCGGCGTGCTGATGCGCTCAGGCCATACGGAAGCCGCCGTCGATCTGTGCAAGCTCGCCGACCTGCCGCCGGTCGGCGTGATCTGCGAACTCGCCAATGACGACGGCACGGTGATGAAGGGCGCCCAGATCACCGCCTTTGCCGAGAAGCACGGGCTGAAGCAGATCACGGTCGCCGACCTCATCGCCTATCGCCAATTGCGCGAGAAGCTGGTCGAGCGGGTGCATTCCTTCCCGGTCAAGACCGAGTTCGGCGAGATGACCGGCCATGTCTACATCACGCCGTTCGACAACACCCAGCATTTCGCTTTCGTGATGGGCAAGCTCGGGGACGGCGAGAAGGTGCCGGCCAGGCTGCACCGGGCCGATGTCGTCGCCGACGTGCTCCGCGGCGCCGGCTCCATCCAGGGCGCGCTGCGGCGCTTCCAGCAGGAAGGCCGGGGCGTTCTCATCTATCTGCGCGACGGCAGCGCCGGCGTTCCGATCAAAAGCGTCGAGGAAGAGGGCTCGGACGCGCTGCGCAGCCAGCAATGGCGCGAGGTCGGACTCGGCGCGCAGATCCTGCGGGATCTCGGCGTCAGTTCGATCGTGAACCTCGCCTCCTCGCCGCGCTCTTTCGTGGGGCTCGGCGGCTTCGGCATCGAGATCGTGGAGACGGCGCCGCTGGAGTGAGGCGCGGTCAGGCGCCCATCAGCGCGCCGACATGGGCGGCCGCCGATCGCGCCAAGGCGTCGAGATCGTAGCCGCCCTCGAGAACGGAGACGATGCGGCCGCCGGCATGCCTGTCGGCCAATTCCATCAACTTCTGTGTCGCCCAGGCGAAATCGGCTTCGCGCAGGTTGAGACCGGCGAGCGGGTCGCGCCAATGCGCGTCGAAGCCGGCCGAGATCACCACGAGGTCGGGGCGGAACGCGTCGAGGCGGGGCAGGATCGCGATCTCGAAGGCCTCACGAAATTCGTCCGACCCTTCCCCAGGATGCAAGGGCACATTCACGATCGTGCCATGGGCGCCGCGCTCCGACGCCGCACCTGTGCCGGGATAGAGCGGCATCTCGTGGGTGGAGGCGTAGAGGACGCTCGCATCCTGCCAGAAGATGTCCTGCGTGCCGTTGCCGTGATGGACGTCCCAATCGACGATGGCGACACGCGCGGCGCCGTGGGCCTTCTGCGCGTGGCGAGCGGCGATCGCCGCGTGGTTGAAGAAGCAGAAGCCCATGGCGCGATCGCGCTCGGCATGGTGCCCCGGCGGGCGCATGGCGACGAAGGCATTGCGGGCCTTGCCGCTCATGACCTCATCCACGGCAGCGGTTGCGCCGCCGACGGCGCGCAGGACGGCCTCGATCGTGCCGGGGGACATGAAGGTATCGCCGTCGACCTGAACGAAGCCGGCGGCCGGGCTCGATGCGACCAGCGCCTCGGCATAGGAGGCCGCGTGGCAAAGCGTCACCTGTTCGAGCGTGCCGAGCGGCGCCTCCACCCGAATCAGTGTCGCGAAACGCTCCGCTTCCAGAGCCTGGTCGACGGCCCTCAGCCGCTCGGCGCATTCGGGGTGGCCGGGCGGCATGGCGTGGCCGAAGCCGGCCGGATGGGTGATCAGAAGCGTGGTCAAGCGGATCAATCCAAACGATTGCGGTCAACGGGGCCGAAAGCGTGGCCTGTTTGCCACGGCTGCGCGCGTTCAGGGCACGCTAAAGGGAACCTGATTGCGCCTTGCCGGTTTGGCGCCTAGTGCTTCGCCCGACCGTCGCCCTCTTGGGTATGTCTTGGGCGATACGAAGCGTTAACTCTTGATTCATCATAAAGGCTGCCTTCGGGTCGCGCTGGTGGGGGCTATGAAGAAAACCGTTTTCGTTGCCTTGGCACTGTCGGCCCTTCTCGGCGCCTGCCAGTATAAGAGCGTGGCCGCTCCGGAGCTGTCAGCCCGCGATGCGGAATATATCGCGCTCGTCCCCAAGTTCGATACTTACCTGCCTTATCTTCCGTATGAGATTGCAGATCCGACCGGCCAGCCGCCGGGCACGGTCTATGTCGATACGAAGGAGAAGTTCCTCTATCTCGTCCTGCCGAACAAGAAGGCCATCCGCTACGGCGTCGCCACCGGTGACGAGGCCTATGGCTGGACCGGCGAAGCGGTGGTGCAGCGCAAGGCCGAATGGCCGCGTTGGACGCCGCCGGCCGAGATGGTCAAGCGCTGGCCGCATCTGAAGCCCGTGGCGGGCGGAATGAATGGCGGGCCGGAGAACCCACTCGGCGCACGCGCGCTCTATCTCTACCAGAACGGCCACGACACGCTCTATCGCATCCACGGCACCAACGAGCCCGAGACGATTGGCCGTTCGGCCTCGTCCGGCTGCATCCGGATGCGCAATATCGATGCGATCGATCTGTTCAATCGCGTGCCGGTCGGCGCCAAGGTCATCGTCGTCTGACGTCTTAGGCCGGTTTTCGGAGTTTCGGCGGGCGGCCTCAGGGCCGCCCGTTTTCGTTTCGGGGCGTCTTCCGCCCTGATGACCGGCGCACGAAAAAGGCCGGTGGGAGCAAGCTCCGCACCGGCCAGTTTAGGGTCTCGAAGGGAGGTTTCAGTCGTCGAAACCGTGGCGGAGCACGCCGGGGAGTTCGGTCCTGCGTGCCTCGCCGTGCTTCTTCAACGCGCCTGACAGCTGCCGGGTTCCCGCAGCGACCGCCTGAATCGCGATCGGGCGGAACTGCGACGTGTAGTTTTCGCGTGCCGTGGCATCGTGGAAACTCTTGCGCGGCTGCATCTGGGGACGGGCGTCGTGTTGAAACATGGCTCCTGACTCTCTGATGACCTGACGTCGTGGGCTCACGCCCGCCGACCCCTCGACACTGCCCGTGGATCAGGACGGGGCCGGGGCGCGTCTGTGATTTGTTCGTGGCGATCTCGGGCCGGGAGCGGTTTTGGCCACATTGATGAACGGAAAGAAAAAAAGGCCGGGCGATCGCCGCCCGGCCTCAAGATGTTCCCTATGCCCAATCGCTCAGGCCAGCAGGCCTTCCGCCTTGGCCCAGTTCAGCGTCTTGTCGAGCGCGCGCTCGCAGCGATCGAACATCTCGTTGATCTCGGCTTCCGAGATGACGAGCGGCGGGCAGAAGGCGAGACGGTCGCCCATGGCGCGGGTGATGAAGCCCTCTTCCAGTGCGTAGGCGACGGCCTTGGCGCCGACGCCCTTCTTGGTCTCGAACGAGGCCTTGGTCTGCTTGTCCTTGACCAGCTCGGCGCCGCCGATGAGGCCGACGCCGCGCGCTTCGCCGACGAGCGGATGCTCGGCGAGCTTATCGAGGCGGCGGACGAAGGTCGGGGAGACCTTGTTGACGTGATCGACGATCTTGTCGCGCTGGTAGATCTCCAGCGTCTTCACCGCGACGGCGCAGCCGACGGGGTGGCCGGCATAGGTGTTGCCGTGGCCGAAGGTGCCGATCTTGCGGCTCTGGTCGACCAGAACTTCATAGACCTTCTCGTTCATCATCACGGCGCTGAGCGGGAAATAGGCCGAGGTGATCTGCTTGGCGAGCGAGATCGTGTCGGCGTTCATGCCGTAGGTCTCGGTGCCGAACATCTTGCCGGTGCGGCCGAAGCCGGTGATGACCTCGTCCGAGATGAACAGGATGTCGTATTTGGCGAGGACGGCGTTGATCTTCTCGAAATAACCCTCCGGCGGGATGATCGCGCCGCCGGCGCCCATCACCGGCTCGGCGATGAAGGCAGCGACCGTGTCCGGCCCCTCGCGCAGGATCATCTCCTCGAGCTCGGCAGCAAGGCGCGTCGAATAGTCCTGCTCGCTCTCGCCAGGCTCGGCGAAGCGGTAATGATGCGGGCAGGAGGTGTGCAGGATGCCCGGCAGCGGCAGGTCGAAGTCGATATGGTTGTTCGGCAGGCCGGTCAGCGAGGCCGAGGCGACGGTGACGCCGTGATAGCCCTTCAGCCGCGAGATGATCTTCTTCTTCTGCGGCCGGCCGAGCGCATTGTTCATGTACCAGACGATCTTGACCTGGGTGTCGTTGGCGTCCGAGCCGGACGCGCCGTAGAACACCTTCGAGATCGGAACCGGGGCGATCTCCTTGAGCTTCTCGGCGAGCTCGATCGCCGGGTCGTGGCTGCGCCCACCGAAGATGTGGGTGAAGGGCAGCTTCTTCATCTGCTCATAGGCGGTCTCGATCAGCTCCTGGTTGGAGTAGCCGAGCGAGGTGCACCAGAGGCCCGCCATGCCCTCGATATATTCCTTGCCGGCGGAATCGTAGACGTAGATGCCCTTGCCGCTTTCCAGCACCAGCGGCCCGTTCTGCCGGTGGGTGGCGAGGTTGGTGTAAGGATGGACGAGGGTCTCGATATCCCTGACTGCGACATTCGACAGCATGATCGGTTTCCGCTCCCTGTTAAAGATTCTTGCCACCTTAAGCTGAACTGACCGCAAATGTTGAGCGAATTCGACGCAGGGGGTGGCAGACTCTGGCGCAATGCGCGCGAACGCGGAACAGCATGGAGGCTCAACGAATGATCGGCGGCGGGGCGAAGCGGCAGCCGACCTCCTCCAGCATCGCGCCGACGGCGATCGCCATGCGGTCTTCTCCGAAAGGCGCGATGATCTGGACGCCGAGGGGCAGCCCGCCGCGGGAGCGCAAAACCGGCGCGCAGAGCGCAGGCAGGTCGGCGCCGGTGGCCGGCGCGGCCCAGAGCAGGAAATCGAGATAGGGGCGTGGGTCGCCATTCACGATCAGGCGGCGGGCGTGGATGTCCGGGCCGTGGTCATGGGCGATCGCCGCGACTGGGGCCGGCGGGCAAAGCACGACATCGTAGCGCTGGAAAAAGCGCGCCCATTGCCGCTTCTGGGCGAGGCGGCGATGGGCGAGCTGCTGATAGAGACCGGGCGTCATCCGCGCGCCGCGCGCCTGCAGCGCCTGATGCGACAGGTCGTTCGGGCTGAAGCGCGAAGCCTGCGCCTGGATGCGAGCACGCACCTTCGGCGGCAGGCTATAGGCCACGACAGCGTGGTTCAGCAGCGCATAGACCTCGAAGGCGTCGGCAAAGCTCACAGAGGGGCGGGCAGTCTCGTCGACGATGGCGCCGGCTTCGCCAAGGCGGCGAGCTGCTTCGCGCACGGCGTCCGCCACCTCCCGGTCGACCGGAGCGAAGGGATCGTCGGCCCAGAGCGCCACGCGCAGCCCTTTCGCCGTTCGGGCGCGCGCCTCCGCCAAGGAAGCAGCGGTGAGCGTGGCATCGCGCGGGCCGGCGATGACCGGGAGGATCAGGTCGAGATCCTCAGCGGTGCGGGTGATCGGGCCGGCAACCATCAGATCGACGTTGCGCGCGGTTCGCCGCTCGGGCGGGGGCGGGATCGCGCCCCAGGTCGAGACCAGCCCCCAGCTCGTCTTAAGGCCGAAGACGCCGCAGGCATGCGCTGGCCAGCGGATCGAGCTGCCGAGATCGGAGCCAAGCTCGAAGGCGCTCATCCCCGTCGCGACGGCGACCGCCGCGCCGCCAGAGGAGCCGCCCGGAGAGCGCGTTTCATCCCAGGGGTTGTTGGTCACGCCATGGGCGGGGTTGTAGCTCTGGAAATCGCCGGAAAAGACCGGAACGTTGGTCTTGCCGACGATGACCGCGCCCGCAGCGCGCAGCCTCGCGACTGCCGCTGCATCCTCGGCCGGGACACGCTCGCGATAGGCCGGCAGGCCGCCGGAGGAGGGCAGGCCGGCGACGTCGAAGGCGTCCTTGATCGTGATCGGCAGGCCTTCGAGCGGGCGCGCGGTGCCGTTGGCGATCCGCGCGTCGCTGGCGCTGGCCATGGCGCGGGCGGCCTCGCGATCCTCGGCCACGATGGCGTTGAGCCGCGGGTTCAGCGCGTCGATACGGGCGAAGCTTGCTTCGAGCAGCTCGGCAGCGCTGAAGCGGCGCCCGAGCAAGCCCGTGCGCAGAGCCGTGGCGGAGGCGGTCAGGTCGATATCGGCAGCCATCGCGGGATCATTCCACGTCGATGGCGCGGGCATGATCGCGCCAGAGCAGGACGAGGCGGTCGAGCTCGGCGAGATCGTCGGTCTTGAGCTTGCCCAGCGTGCTGGCCACGAAGTCGCGCTGGGCGGCGATGCCAGCCTCGGCGAGCCGGCGGCCTTCCGGCGTCAGATGCATCGCATATGAGCGTCGGTCGCCGGCGATGGCGCGGCGTTCGACGAGGCCAGCCTGCACGAGGCGATCGACGAGCCCTGAGACATTCCCCTTGGTGACGTAGAGCCGCTCGGCGAGCTCGCTCTGGCTGATGCCTTCCTGCTCGGTCAAGGTGGAAAGCAGGTCGAATTGCGGGATCGAAAGGCCGAGCTTGCGGATGCGACCGGTCATCTGCATCAGCATGCGTTGGTGCAACCGCATGAAGCGGAACCAGACCCGGTCAGGCTCCGTCGCCGCGTGCGGCACGCTTTTCGGTGCGGTCATCGCGTTTTCCCCCTCTGGAACGATCAGACCTAAACTATCTGGAGCCGGCAGGCGAGCCCTCGATAGTGCGACTTTCCTTTCGCGGAAGCACGTCGTTATCCTCTCGAAAAAGCAGGTCTTCGGGAGGAACGCGCATGCTCGGCCTGATGCAGGATTGGCCCCTTCTGCTCCATCGGATCATCGATCATGCCGCGACCCAGCACGGCACGCGCGAGGTCGTCAGCCGCGCCGTCGAGGACGGCACCTTGCGGCGACGAAGTTATGCCGAGATCAGGAGCAGGGCGCTCCGCGTGGCCAAGCGGCTGCAGCGCGACGGGATCGGGCTCGGCGACCGGGTGGCGACGCTCGCCTGGAACAGCGACCGACATCTCGAGCTCTGGTACGGGATCAGCGGCATCGGCGCGATCACGCATACGGTCAATCCGCGGCTCTTCCCGGAGCAGATCGCCTGGATCGTCGATCACGCCGAGGACCGGCTGCTGTTCCTCGACCTGACCTTTGTGCCGATGATCGAGCAGTTGCAGGAGAAGCTGCCGAGCATCGAGCGCTACATCGTCCTCACCGATGCCGCGCACATGCAGCAATGCAGCCTCAAGGGTGCTGTCGCCTATGAGGACTGGCTCGTGGAGGCGGACGATGATTTCGCCTGGGGTGCATTCGACGAGAACACCGCAGCCGGGCTTTGTTACACCTCCGGCACGACCGGCGGGCCGAAGGGCGTGCTCTACTCGCATCGCTCCAACGTGCTGCATGCGCTCGCCTGCGCGGCGCCGGACTATATGGGGCTGTCCTCGCGCGATACGGTGATGCCCGTGGTGCCGCTGTTCCATGCCAACCGCTGGTCGCTCGCCTATTCCGCGCCGATGACCGGGGCGAAGCTGGTGATGCCGGGGGCGAAGCTCGACGGCACATCGCTGTACGAATTGCTTGAAGGCGAAGGCGTCACCATGACGGCGGCGGTGCCGACGGTCTGGCTCGGGTTGCTACAGCATCTGGAAGCGACCGGCGGCAAGCTCTCGACGCTGAAGCGCGTCGTCATCGGCGGTTCGGCCTGCCCGCGCGCTATGACCGAGGCCTTCGAGCGCAAATACGGCGTTACCGTCGCCCATGCCTGGGGCATGACCGAGATGAGCCCGCTCGGCTCCTTCTGCTCGATGAAGCCGGTCTACGGAAACCTTTCGGGCGAGGCGCTCTACGATCTCAAGGTCAAGCAGGGCCATCCGCCCTTCACGGTGGAGTTCCGGCTCACCGACGATGCCGGCCACGACCTGCCCTGGGACGGCAAGACCTTTGGCCGCCTCAAGGTGCGCGGGCCGGCGGTGGCTGGCGCCTATTACCGGCGTGACGACGAGGACATCCTCGATGATCAGGGCTTCTTCGATACCGGCGACGTCGCGACGATCGATCCCGCCGGCTACATGCAGATCACCGACCGCTCCAAGGACGTCATCAAGTCGGGCGGGGAATGGATCTCCTCGATCGATCTTGAAAACCTCGCCGTCGGCCATCCCGATGTGGCGGAGGCAGCTGTGATCGGCATTACCCACCCGAAATGGGACGAGCGGCCGCTGCTGGTGATCGTGCCGAAGACCGGCCGCACGCCGAGCAAGGAAGAGATGCTGGCCTTCATGGCGGGCAAGATCGCGAAATGGTGGCTGCCGGACGATGTCGTGCTGGTCGAGGCGATCCCGCACACCGCAACCGGCAAGATCCAGAAGACGGTGCTGCGCGAGATGTTCAAGGATTATCGGTTGCCGGGCTGAGCTGTTGTGTCCTTCAAGCGGAAACGGCGCCCTTTTGGGGCGCCGTTTCGTTTGCGGGCGGGAGGGCTGTGGGCGTTGAGGGCTCAGTCCTCCGCGCTCAGAACTCTTCCCAGCCTGCATCCTGGGCGCGGCCATTGGCGACCTTGCGCGGGGCGGGGGTGGCTTTGGACTGGGCGAAGGCGGCTTCGGCGAGCTTGCGCAGCCGCTCCGGCTCGGCCGCCGGGGCCTTGGCGGAGGGGGCCTGCGCCATGTTCGAGACCGCGACGGGCCGCGCCGCAGCGCGAGGCACGGCTTTCACCGGGCGCGCCGCGGCAGCGGCGGAAGCGACGGGCTGCGGATAGGCCGACTGCCCGACCGCCTCGCGGCCGGTGCGGAAGGTCGCGACGAGCTCGTTGAGCTGGCCGATCCGGCCGGAGAGGGCGTTGGCGGAAGCCGCGCTCTGTTCGGCCAGCGCCGCGTTCTGCTGGGTCATCTCGTCGAGATGCGCCACCGCCTGGCTCATCTCGTCGATGCCGTTGGCCTGCTCGCCCGACGCCGCCGAGATGTCGGCGATGGTCGCCGCCACCTTCTGCGAGGCTTCCAGGATGCGCGCGAGCTGCTCGCCGGCCTGGCGCACCAGCTTCACGCCCTCGCCGACCTCGGCATTGGACGAGGAGATCAGGGCCGARATGTCCTTGGCCGCCTCGCCCGAGCGCTGCGCCAGCGTGCGCACCTCGGAGGCGACGACGGCAAAGCCCTTGCCGGCCTCGCCGGCACGGGCCGCCTCGACCGCGGCGTTGAGCGCCARMAGGTTGGTCTGGAAGGCGATGTCGTCGATGACGCGGATGATGTCGGAGATCTTCTGCGAGGCGCTCTCGATGCGGGCCATGGCCTCGACCGCCTGGCCGGCGATGGCGCCCCCGTTCTGGGCGGCCTGCATGGCGCCGTCGGCGATGCGGGCGGCGTCCTTCGAGGCCTGGGCCGAGGCCTTGACCGAAGCGGCGAGCTCCTCGGTGGTGGCGGCGGTCTCCTCGAGCGAGGAGGCCTGCTCCTCGGTGCGCTTGGACAGATCGTCGGAGCCCATATGGATCTCGCGGGCGGCCAGGCCGACATCGGCCGAGGTCGTCTGGATCGTCGCGACCGTGGCCGAGAGCCGGTCGACCGTCTCGTTGATCGCGCCCTTCAGGTCGGCGAAGCGCCCGCGATAGGCGGTCTCGACCCGGTTGGTCAGATCCCCGCCAGCGATCGCCGACAATGCCTGCGCGAACTCCGTCGTCGCCGAATCAACCACGAGGTTGATCTCGTTGATGCCCTCGACGAGCTCCTTGAGCGGGCCTTCCATATTGCCGACCCGGGCCTGACCGGAGAAATTGCCGTCGCGGGCGTCGGCCACGATGTTGGCGACTTCGCCGAGCAGTTTCTGGACATGAGCCGCCTGCTCGGCGTCGGCCAGCATCGCAAGCTCGCGGTCGCGCCGGTTCTGTTCGAGCGCCAGCGCGTTCTCGCGATAGGTCTCGAGCGCGCCGCTGAGTGCGCCGATCTCGTCCGGCGAGGGAGCCGGAGGGATGGCCTGTGCAAAATCGCCCTGCTGCATGCCGTCCAACGCGAATTTCAGCGAGATGAGCGGACGCACGACGCGTCGCTGCACGCCGCGCCAGCTCAGCACGCAGATGATCACAAGCGCCGCGAGCAGGAAGCCGACCATGCCGAGCTTTACCCAGGCATGATTGAGCTTCTCGCTCGTCCTGGCGCTCATATCGTCGAGCGATTGGGTTACCGCAGACACGATCGGCTCGAAGGGCGCGTTGCACTGCTTCGTCCAGTCTTCGGCCGCGATGACAGGGCCCGCGCCTTGGCCGAGCTTGCCGATCAGCTCGTCCATCTTGCGATTGGAGGCGTTGACCTCGGCGGTCATGACACCGATCTTCCGGGAGAGTTCGCTGCCCACGCCCGGCCGGGAAGCGAGCTGCTTCAAGGTATCGAGGGAAGCGTTGGAGACGCCGCGCATTTCACCGAGGCGGCGCAGTTGCGCGGCATCGAGCGCCTTGCCCGAGCCGAAGGCCGGGCGCAGCAGCGAGCATTGCGTGCCGTAATTGGCGCGAACATCCCAGCCTGTGGATTTGAAGCCCTGAAGATCGGCCAGGACGGGGTCGGCGAGGCGAGTGGCGTTGGAGGTTTCGTCCGACGCCTTGACGATCGCCGTCTAGATGGCGCCGACGCTGTTGTACCAGGGCATGGTCGCGGCGAGGCTGCGCTGGGCCTTGGGCTTGCCGGCCTCGGCATAGAGGTCGGCCATCTTGGCGTCGGAGAGCTTCTGCTCCTGCTGGATGCCGGCGATCAGCTCCTTGCGGCTCGGCAAATCCGTGTCCTGCAGCTGCAAGATCGCTTCGGCGATGCGGCTGCGGCTGGTCTCCTCGATCTGCTTGAGGGCAGGGACCGGATCATCCGCGACCTGGATGCTGGTCTGCGCCTGGCCGCGGGCGGAACGGATCATGTTGCCGGCGAGGAGCAAGGCCTTGTCGGCCTCGACCAGCTCCGACAGCTGCAAATTTGTGCGCACCTCCACGATGGACTGCGCCGCCATGTAGGTCAGCGCGCCGATGCCGGGCACGCACAGGCAGGCCATGGTGGCCACGAGATAGTTCTGGATCGATGAGGGGAAGAATTTCACGGCGGGGACTCGGGGAGCGACGTGCGGCTGGGAAGGCGGTTTACGCAGGCCGAAGAGACGCCTCGGCGCGAGCCGGCCACTCTTCGCGCTCAGCTATCGCCAATTTGATTAAGATTGCGCTTAGCTTCCGCCGGCGCTTGCCTTCCTCTTCGTCCGGCGTCACCTAAAGGCGATGCATCGCCGCCTGGTCTTCGAGGAACCGGTTTCGCGCGCCGCCATCTGGAGCCGGCGGCTGGCGTGGTTTTCGCTCGCGGTGCTGATCCTGTCGCTGCTGCTCGTCCGTCTGCGCGAGCCGAGCGTCGAGGGGCTCGCGCCGGTCGCCGGTGCCTATCTCTTCGTCTTTGCGGCGCTTGGCCTGGCGATCCTGGCCTTCATCCGCATCTGGCAGTCCGGTCATCGCGGCGCCGGCATGGCGGCCTGGGCGATGCTGCTGTCGCTCGTCCTGCTGGTGCCGCTCGGCTATGTCGCGGTGAAGCTGGTGACCAAGCCGGCTCTGTCCGACGTCTCGACCGATATCGACGATCCGCCAGCCTTCAGCCGCTCGCAAGCCGCGCTGACGGCGCGCGGCGGGCGCGTGCCGCCCGACGTGCCGCCCCTGCGCCGGCGTGTGCAACGCCAAGCCTATCCCAAGGTCGTGCCCATCCTGCTGGAGATTCCGGCCGAGAGCGCCTTCGATGTCGCGCGTCGTGCCGCGAACGGGCTCGGCTGGCAGGTATTGGAGGCCACTCGGCCCGGCGGACGCAGCGGGGCGGGGCGGATCGAGGCGGTGGCGCGCGGGCGCTTCCTGCATTTCTCGGAAGACATTACCATCCGCGTCAGGCCGCGCGTCGACGGCAGCCGCATCGACATCCGCTCGGCCTCGCGGCTGGGCAGCCATGATCTCGGCGCCAATGCGGCGCGCATCGCTGCCTTCGCGGATGAGGTGGAGCTGTTGATGGATAATCGCTAGATCAGGCGAGACGGTAGCGGCTCGACAGGGCCGGCACGGCGTCGCTGGCCTGGACCGCGCCGCGCAGCACCAGATCCTCGAGCTGCGCCAGCACCGAGAGCGCCGCGGCGCCATGCAGGGCAGGAGCCAGGCCCTGATAGATCGCGGGCACCATGGCGGCGATCGTCTCGTCGCCCTGACCCAGGCGGCTGAGGACCGCCGCCTCGCGCTGGCGGCGATGCTGGACGAGCCCGCGCAGGAAACGCTGCGGCTCGGTGACGGGGCCGCCATGGCCCGGCCAGTAGCGCGCATGCTCCAGGCCGCGCAGCTTTTCGATCGAGGCCATATAGGCGGCCATCGAGCCGTCCGGCGGGGCCACGATCGAGGTCGACCAGGCCATGACGTGGTCGCCCGAGAACAGCGTCGCCTCCTCGGCCAGCGTGAAGGCCAGGTGATTGGCGGTATGGCCGGGCGTCTCGACTGCGGAGAGACTCCAGCCCGCTCCTGAAACCGTATCGCCGTCCCGCATCAGCCAGTCCGGCTCGTAACCCGTATCGGCTGCGGCATCGAGGACGCGGCCTTCGCCGGGGCCGAGTTCGCGGGAGGGGCGATGCGGCCCGCAGCCGACCACGCGCGCGCCGGTGGCCGCCTTGAGCGCCGGCACGGCGGGGGAATGGTCGCGATGGGTGTGCGTCACCACGATATGGCTCACCGTCTCGCCGCGGAGCGCGGTCAGCACGCTCTCGACATGGGCCGGGTCATCGGGGCCGGGATCGATGACCGCCACCGTGCCATGGCCGACGATGTAGGTGCAGGTGCCCGTGAAGGTCATGGGCCCGCTGTTGCGGGCGATGATGCGGCGCACCAGCGGCGACAGCCTCGCGACCTCGCCGGCCGGCGTCGTCGCGCTCCTGTCGAATTCGATCTCGTCCGCCATCTTGCCGTGCCTCGCCCGGGCCTGAGCCGATTTCGCCAGGCCGGTTACCCATTCCTGCAAAGCCTGCTCGCTTGTGAGGCTCCGTTGCATTTTCTATAGACGCAATAGCGGCCGCGGCGCGCGGTCTTTTCGGGAAAGGACGACAAGCCCATGGCCGACATGTTCCCCATGCAAGCTTCGACGCTCGCCGGCACGCTGCTTCCCGCTATGGGCAAGCGCACCGCCATGCTGCGCAATGTGGCGCTCGCCTTTGCCGGAAGCCTGCTTCTCGTCGCGGCGGCCAAGATCAAGGTGCCGTTCTGGCCCGTGCCGATGACGCTGCAGACGCTCGCGGTGCTCGGACTCGGTGCCGCCTATGGCGCGCGCTTGGGCGCCGCGACCATGGCGCTCTACATCGCCTATGGACTGGCCGGGCTGCCCGTGTTCACCAATACGCCGCCGGTGGCGGCAGGCCCGCTTTATCTCGTCGGACCGACGGGCGGCTTCCTGATCGGCTTCATCGTCGCGGCGGCGATTGCCGGCTGGGCGGCTGAGCGCGGTGCCTCGTTGCTGCGGCTCGTCGGCGGGTTGGTTCTGGCCGATCTGGCGCTCCTGGCCATCGGCTGCCTGTGGCTCGCCTTCGGCGCCCAGATGGCGGGCGGCGCGACGGGCGTCGGCTTCGCCAAGGCCTTTGCCTTTGGCGTGCAGCCCTTCCTTCTCGGCGAAGCGCTGAAGATCGCGCTCACGGTCTGCGTGGCCGGGGCGGGCTGGTCGCTGATCGGGCGGCGCGGCTGAGCTGCCTGCCTCTCAAGAGAGCAAAATCCTCAAGAAGAAAGGCCGGGGTTTCGCGCCCCGGCCTTTTCGTTTGCTGCATGCTCGTGCGCTCGCGCTAGCTTGTCGACTGGCCGCCACCACAGGTCTTGCCGTCATAGGGGCCGAAGAGCGGGGGGAAGTTCCCGCATTTGTCGCAGCCCGAGAGCGAGAGAGCGAGCCCAAGCAGGCCGGCGAGGAGGATGATGCGCTTCATGGCCCAACCGTTCGATTCGATCCGGGCCGCAATCTAGAACGGGACGGCCGCGCGCGACAGTGGCTGCGGCGACCGATGATCGCGCGGCTCAGTGGCCGATATCCGCCAGCCAGCCCAGGATGCAGAACGCCGACACGGCGATCAGGGCGATCGTTGCTTTCGCGTCGCTCGGCCAATGATGGTGCATGTTTCGACTCCGTCGCGGGAGCCGATGCAATAGTCATACCATTTAACGGGGAGGTGACGGTTTCCCCGGTGCCTGGGAGCCCGGGGAAACCGCCGTCTCGACCGCCGAGGGCGATCTCGCCGGTCGACGTTCGCAGTCAGGTTTCGCGGAAGGCCCGCGCCATGCTGTCCTTGAGCGGCTGCAGCAGGTACTCGAAGAAGGTCCGCTCGGCGGTCTGGATGTAGACATCGGCCGGCATGCCCGCGGTCGGCTGGAAGCCGGGAACGCTGGCGAGACTCTTGGCGTCGAGCCGGGCACGCACGACATAGAGATCCGGCACGCCGGGATAGGCTCGCTGCTTCTCATCGGGCAGGGCGTCGGCGGAAATATAGATGACGCGGCCACTGACCATCGGCGTGGTGCGCTGGTTCAGGGCTGTCAGCCGCACGGTGGCGAGCTGGCTGTGCTTGATCTTGTCGATGTCCTGGGGCCGGACGCGCGCCTCGATGATGAGTTCGTCCTGCAGCGAGACGATCTCCATGATGTTCTTGCCGGCCTCGATGACGCCGCCGGGCGTATGGTAGCGCAGCTTGACCACGGTGCCCCTGACCGGCGCGGCGATGGTCGACCGATCGAGGATGCCTTTTACCGTATGGATGCGCTCGCGCACGTCGTTGAGGTCGGCGCTGATGTCCTGCAACTGGTCGGAGGCGACCTTCTGAGCGTTCTTGCGCACGCCGTCGATCTGCTCGAGGGAGCGGGCGATACGCTCGCGGGAATCGCCGATATCGCCGGTGATGCGCCCGGCTTCACCGCCCAGATTGGCAGCCTGGCGCTGGAGCGAGAGCACCTCGGGCTTGCGGATGTAGCCGCGCTGCAGCAGCGCCTGCTTGCCTTCGAGCTCCTCCTTCAGCAATCGCGACTGCTGCTGGACGCCGGCCAACTGCACCCTGCTGCCGGTGATCTTCTCCTCCAGCGCGTCGATGCTCTTCTGATGAGCGGCGATCTCGCTTGCGGTGTTGTTCTGACGGGCCCGGAAAGCGATGCTCTGCGCTGCCATCAATGCGGCGATGTCGGGATCACCGCGCCTTTCGGTCAGATGCTGGGGGAAGGAGAAATCGCTGCGCCCGGCGACCTCCGCCCGGAGCCGTGCCTCGATCGCCTCCAGCCGAAAGAGCTTGAGTTCGTGGCGCCGCAACTCGGCGCGCGAGGAGGTGTCGTCGAGCTTGACCAGGGGCTGGCCGCTTTCGACGACATCGCCCTCGCGGACGAGAATTTCCCGGATCACCCCGCCTTCGAGATGCTGGATCGTCTTGTTTTGGCCGGTGGTCACGAACACGCCGGTGGCAATGACGGCGCCCGCGATCGGAGCGGTGTTGCCCCAGACACCGAAGCCCATGACCGTCACGGCGACGATGACGACGCCGCTCAACGTGGCCATGCGCGTGCTGCGCGGCACGTCCGCATACCAGGGCTGCGAGATCAATTGCCTTGCCATGAGCCCACTCCCGTCTCCTAGAGCATTTCCGCGTTCATCCGTTTCTCGGGCATGCTCTATCTCTTTGTTTTGTCGTGTCTTCTATGCGCGAACCGGCGTCCCGTCCCGCTCGCAATGCTCCAGCCTCGCGGCGATTGCCGTCGCGGGTTCCCGTCAGCGCGAGGTCGGTGCGGCACCGTCGATGCTGCGCCGCCCGACGATCAGCGGCAGAATATCGTCACGTGCTCCGATCGCCTGCACGGCGCCGTCCTTGATCATCATGATCTTGTCGACGCTGCGGAGCAGGGCAGGGCGCTGCGTGATCGCCACCATCGTCATGCCGCGCGCCTTTGCCCGCTCGAAGGCGCGCGCGAGCGCCACTTCGCCCAGCACGTCGAGATTGGAGTTCGGCTCGTCGAGCACGACAAGGCGCGGATTGCCGAAGAAGGCGCGCGCCAGACCCAGCCGCTGCTTCTGCCCGCCGGATAGCGGCGCGCCATCGATGCCGATCTGCGTCTCGTAGCCATGGGCGAATTGCGCGACCATCTCGTGGATGTCCGCGATCTCGGCAGCCTCGAAAACGTCGGCGTCGCAAGCGTCCTCGCGCATGCGGGCGATGTTGGCCTTGATGGACGCCGGGAAGAGCTGCACATCCTGCGGCAGATAGCCGACATTCTCGCCGAACTGGCGCGGATCCCAGTTGCGCTGCTCCATCCTGTCGAGGCGGACCGTGCCGGCGGTCGGCGTGATCGAGCCGACCAGCATGCGCGCCAGGGTCGACTTGCCGCAGCCGGAGGCGCCGACGATGGCGAGCGAATCTCCGGGCTCCAGGCTGAAGCTGATGCCGTTGAGGATGACCTTCTTGGTCGGCGGCGGCACGTAGAGGATGCGCTCGACATCGAGGCGGCCCTTGGGGCTCGGAAGCCTCAGGCGATCGAGGTTGAGCGGGGAGGCCTGCAGCAACGCCTTGACGCGCTGGAAGGCTGCCCGCGCATGAATGAAGTTGCGCCAGCCTTCGATCGTGCCTTCGAGCGGCGCCAACGCGCGGCCGGCGACGACGGAGGAGGCGACCACCATGCCGCCCGTCAGCTGGCCTTCGAGCGAGAGCATCGCCCCCCAGCCCAGCATCGCCACCTGCGTCCCCAGGCGAAAGAACTTGGAAGCGCCGGTCATCACGATGTTGCGGTCCTGGGCGCTGACCTGAGCCTTGAGAGATTCCGCCGTCTCCCGGCCCCACATCACGACGCCCTCGGGGATCATGCCCATGGCGTTGATGACCTGCGCGTTGCGGGACATCGCCTCCGATTGCAGATTCGCCCTGGTCGAGAAGGCGCTCGAGCGCGCGAAAGGGGCCGCCGTGAACTGCTGGTTGAGATAGGCGATCAGGAACAGCACGATCGCTGCGACGGTGACGATGTATCCGAGATGCGGATGGATCAGATAGACCGCCAGCAGATAGATCGGCGCGGTCGGCGCGTCGAGCATGGTCAGGATGACCGGGCCGGTCAGGAAGTTGCGGATCTGCTGGAGATCGGCCAGCGTCTGGAACTCACGGTTGGAGCCTGCCTGGGCCGCCTTGGCAGCCGCGGCGAGCACCGGGCCGCCAAGCCGGCTTTCCACATCGACGGCCACGCGCATCAACATGAAGCGGCGGACCATGTCGAGCAGCACATGTGCTCCGATCGCCAGCATGACGATGATCGAGAGCATTGCCAGCGTGTCGAGGCTGCGACTCGTCAGCACGCGGTCCGACATCTGGAAGAGATAGATCGGCACGGCGAGCACGAGCGTGTTCACCACGACCGAGAACACAGCCACGACCATCAGGTTGTGCCGTGCCCCGGCGAGACCCACGCCGAGAACCTGCTTGAAGTCGCGATCGCCGAGGCGCTGTTCGATCGGCGTGCCGCCGCCCGGGCCACCGCCGCCACCGCCGCCATTGCCGCCGCCTCGGCCCCTGCCGCCGTCAGGGGCCTGCTTCAGGGCGTCTGCGTCGGCCTTGGAACGCGGCGTGAGCGCCTCGGGCGCCGGCTGGCCGTCACCACGCGCATCGGCACGGACGTGGTCATTCACGCGCGGCAGCGGCGTCTCGATCCTAGGCGAAACGGTCGGGCTGTTGGTGTTGGCCGTGCTGTCGACCGTGACCGCCGACAGCCCAATCGTCGGGGGCAGGCCGATCACGCGCAGCGGTTTGGAGACGGCAGAAGGCCGCGCTGCGGAGGTTGCTTCGCTCTTCTCGGTCATGCCCCTGCCCCGTCTCTCTCGTTCTCGCTTTCAGGTCATGATGTTCGACGTCAGATGATCGTGCTGGGCCGGATCCTGCACCGGCGCATGCCGGCAGTGCGGTTCGGGCTCCTGCGTGGCGTGCTCGGCGAAGGCGATGAGCTCCGGCACGAGCGTGCTGGTGTCGTGGATCTTCACCGTGTCGCTGTCGGTGACGATGTTGACCTGGATCAGCACGGCCTCCTCATAGGCGTGGCCGCCGAGGTAGTTGGAGGTCGACATCAGCCCGGGATCGACGATGAAGGCCTCGTTGAGGGCGCTGTTGCCGCCCGCGGCTATGCCTTGCTCGGTGCCTTCCCTGGCGCTGGCCTGAATGCTCTGGTCGCCATCCACCAAGAAATTGACCTGAGTGATGACGTTCGCATCGTAGTAATCGCCGGCCACGTAGAGGATCTTCAGCGTGCCGGTGGCGCTGCCGTAGAGATGCCAGTCGGAATTCGGCGTGAGAGAGGTCGCTCCGGCGGCGAACTGGTCCATCAATTCGTGATGAGCGTCGAGCATCGGCTTGAAGGCCGCCGCGTCGTAGGTCTCGATCGATGCCTTGTTGATGAGGCTGTTGAAGCCGGTGGTGACGGTGGTGTCGTCATCCGCGTTGCCTGTGCTGTAGAGCTTGGCATAGTCCGGATCGAGCACGATATTGTACTGATAGATCCAGTCGGCGCGATGGTAGTTTCCGCCGATGACGATGACGTCATAGTCGGCAATGCCTTGGATCTTCGCGAGGTTGAGCTGCTCGTTCCCGCCGGTGCCGAGATTGAAGTAGGTGCCGGCTTCCGCCTGGACGGTTCGGTCGTTGTCATCCAGGCTGTTGAACTGGACGACCGATTTGACGTCGTAGAAGTCGCCAGAGACGACGTCGACGCTCCAATGGGGCGTGGATGCCGCGCCCTTGACGTCGATGGTCGCGTGATGGGTCACGAATTCCGCGATGTTGTGGACTTCGTTTCCAGGGGTCTCGATGACGGGGGAAAGCGTACCGGCGACGGCGACATCGACGTGGTCGTTGTCGACGAGGATGTTCATCTGAACGATCCCGCGGCTGTAGAAATAGTCGCCGCCGACCATCAACGATCCGACGGCCTCATTGGCGTCGACGATGGCGGCCGCGTTGATCTGCGTGTTGAGCCCGGTCTCGGCCAGCGTCGCGACGCCGCCCGTCGGAGCTGCGACTTCCAGCTTCGCCTCGGTGACCGTCTGGGCGGGGGGATCCTCCAGCCGCCAGGGGGCGCTGTCGAGGATGGTCGGCATGGCGGGATCGGGAGCGCCGGCGACGCCGTCGACGATCCGGCCTTCCGGAGCCGCAGGAACGGCGGTGCCTTCCGGATACGGATTCCCGGTCTGCGCCCACAGGGCGTCGCGCGCCGAAACCATCGCGATGATCTCGCCCGGCCCAGCCTCGAGCGCCTCGCTCATATTCGGGATGCCATCCGGCACGATGTCGTTGGCCTGGTGGATGAGGCTGGCGAACTGACCCTCGAGATGCAGTTCCGGCGGGATCACCGGGCTGCCGTCGGCATTGGTCACGGCGTTCGACGTCACGAGATCGCGGTCATCGGCGAGATTGACCTGCCTGAGTTGCAGGAGGGCTTCGTCGCCGCCCTGTCGATACTCGACCGTGATCGCCCGCGGGGCGGCATGGTACGGCAGGCTCTGCTCGTAGGGATCGGCAGGAAATGGCTTCAAAGGAGGCCGGAATGCGGGCAGTTCCTTGTTCGGAAGACCATGAGGATCCGGCATGGATACCAGCGCGAAGCGCGCATGCGGATCCGGGCTCGATGTTTCCCTGATCGTTGTCGGGGCCGAAGCGAGCTCGTCGAAATCGAGGCCACGTCGCGGCTCGCGCAGAAGGTCGTCGACGTCAGGAGGGAGCGGCGACGGCGTCTCGCCATCGTAGAAGCCCGACGTCCGCGCGACGGAGTTGGACAGACGCAGATAGCCAATGAACTGCCAGATCGTCTCGGTAAAGCCGCCGGCTTGCATGGCACGATCCTCCCCCGCATCAGGCTCGCATCGGGCGGGAAGATTTCAGGCGCATGTCGCGCAGGGACATGGCGGACCCGGAGCGGAAACCGCGCGGGACGTATGGCCCCGCGCGGTCGCTGATTGTGCCGGTCCTCAGAACGCGTCGTTCGCGTCCCCTCCGACCATTGTCAGGTCGACCGAGTTGAACTGGATGTTGGCCCCCATGACGATCGACTGGGTGAAGGCCTCCTGCGTGAGGTTGGCGGCCGCCGAAGCTGCGCCGATCCCGCTGAAGGTGCCGTCGTCGCCGGTGATCGAGCCGAGATGGGACTCGGCCGAGCCGCCGACGGCCCGCGCGATCATCGTGAAGTCGCCGACGCCGCCCGGGTCGCTCGAGCTCGGATCCCAGCAGGACGTCTCGGCCAGGCCACCCGCCAGACCGCTTGCACTGTAGCTCACGGACGGGTTGTTCAGCGTATCGTTGTCGGCCAGGTTGTTGACCTGATCGAGATTGAAGTTGTTGCCGCTTTCGAGGGTCTGGGTGACCACGTCCGGCATGATGATCGATTCGCTGATATCGTGGATCGTGTCGATATCGATGACATCATTGTCCGATGGCGGAAGGAGGGCCCCCGAGAGGTCAAGATCGACGTTCACGTCGACGTTCACGCAGTTGTTCACGTGATTGTCGACCTGGTTCTCGATGTGGTTGACGTTCTCGTTGAAGTTCAGGTTGCCGTTGGCGTTGAGGTTTCCGTTGCCGTTCAGGTTGAGATTGCCGTTTTCGCTCGAATTGCTGGCGGAGTTCCAGACATCGGTGTCGACGGCCTGAGCTGCATACTGAGCCTGACCCTGTGACTGGCCTTGCCCTTGCCCTTGGCCCTGGCCTTGCCCCTGACCCTGCAGCTGAGCCTGCAGTTCAGCTTGGCCCTGCAATTGGCCCTGCGTCGGATCGTCGTAGCGGCTACGCTGATTGTTGGACTGACCCATGACATGCTCCTGCGCATTCGGGAGACATCGATTGGGTCCGGCTACGCCTCTCTTCTGCGGTGCGCGGCACGGATTTGAGCGATGTCAGTGAGGATGATCGAGCACTGGATATCTTACGCGATACATGGAAGATGGTGCTCAATTTTGAATTTTGAGCCGCTTGTTACTGGAGTTTATTTCATTGTTTTTCCTTTCATTATTTTGATTTTGAAATAAATAGATATCTATGGCGTCGTCAAAATCTTGTGTGATCTTTTGAATTCGGAGGAGGTCGTATATTTCCGGATGCCTCGCCGTAATATTCGTGCTTCAGAACGTAAAACTGTAATTAATTCTGCTTATTCTTATCTAATTGCGCTATGATTGTATTTTTTCTTGAAGTTCGTTTTGTCGAACGAGTATTATTTTTCTTTCCTAAGCTCTTTCTACTGTATATAAACAGCCATGAAGGGGCTTATGGGTCAATGTGACGAATCGTTACCCTGCGTTATCGAATCCTTGAATTTTAGTGACCCAGGAGGTGGCCTCGTGACGCTTGCGGCCTTGTGTGCCGGAGATTGGCTATGCCGAACGCCGTCCGAATGCACGACGAACAGGCTGCTTTCCTCTCGCTCGAGGCATTGGTCTGGAGGGGTGCGCCGGTCTGTCCCCATTGCGCGGAAAGCAGCCGGCTCGGCCGGCTGAGCGGGCTCAGCACACCGATCGGCATGTGGAAGTGCTATGCCTGCCGCAAGCCCTTCACCGTCAGGCACGGCACGATCTTCCAGAACAGCCATGTGCCCATGCATGTCTGGCTACAAGCGCTCTATCTGTTGACGGCGACCGGAGAGCGCGTCAGTTCACAGAGGCTGGGGCAAATTCTCGGAGTGTCCGTCCGGACCGCCTGGCATCTCAAAACGAAAATCAGTGCCGGCCTGGAGTCCGCGAAGGAGCTGCCCGGCTCGTGG
The DNA here is from genome assembly GCF_056395485.1 of Allobosea sp. 10L417. Lineage (NCBI taxonomy): Bacteria > Pseudomonadati > Pseudomonadota > Alphaproteobacteria > Hyphomicrobiales > Alloboseaceae > Allobosea > Allobosea sp. 10L417. Next base: position 854,786 of record NZ_JBFTJP010000001.1, on the reverse strand, counting down.
CTCGGCGAAAGCGCGATGAAGCGAGTCCTGCGCGAGCCGTTTCCCGACAGCCCTGCGCCGCTCCAGCCCGGGCAGGCCGTCTGCAAGGCGCGTTACGAACGCTTCCTTGCGGCGACTGCGGGCGCGGCGCAGCATCTCGACGACACCATTTTCCTGGCGGCCTTGAACAAGCTGCTGAGAAGCCGCGGCACAGGCGCCGATCCGGCGAGCGAGAGGTTGGAACAACAGCTGGAGTTGAGTCTGTTCGACGAATCCGCAGGAGGAGAGGGCGGCGCCGATGATGAGGGGCTGCGTTGACGACAAGGGTGCTGGCGCGAGCCGCCTTCATCGTCCGCGCGGCGCCGATCATTGCGGCCGGGGACTGCGGCGGAGGCACTGATCGACATGTTCTTCCCAAAGCTTCTGCAGCGCGGGGTCGAGCGATCTGACGGGGGCATCGGGCTCGTCAAGCGCTGTCGAGGGGCGCAGCATCTCAAGAAAAGCAACGGCGCCGCGCGCGCCAGCGGCGAAGGCGGGATCTTCGTGGCTGGTCAGCAGGCAGATTTCCTCCCCGATCAACTCCGGGCCGATGCCTGTGACGGCGTTCAGGACACGAGCCTGAACCGCAGCCAGCGCATGCGTGCGCATCGGCCCGCAATGGCGCTGGGCGATCAATGTAACGAGCGTCGCGAGGAAGCCGATGATCTGCGGATGAAGCCAATCGCCGGCCTGCAAGGTTGCCGTTCCGCCGTGGTCCCGGTGAAGGAACGGATCGATCGCGGCATGGGCCATGCGGCGCGCCCTGCGAATCTTGAGCAATTCGAACATGGCGCCTCCGCTCTGAGCGAAGCCTAAAGGAAACATCCGATGCGCAAGTTCTCCCGAGGACAGGCTGTCTTGCCCCCCCGGCCGGATTTCCGAGCGCTTGAAGCTGCGGCCGCGCGCCCGTCCTCCAGCCGCAGGGTAGCCTTCATGAACCTCGTAGGCGATCTGAATCTCGCCTGGTCGAACAATGAGAGCTTGTTCATCTATGTGCTGATGTGGCTGCTGGGCAGTGACGAAAAGGTCGCGGCGATTGTCTTCGCCACACTCAACACCACGCGCGCGCGGCTGGATCTGGTTCAGCGCCTGGCCAAAATCGCGCTCGCAGACAAGGGCGTGCGTGCCGAGCTCAATGAGATCGTCGAACGGTTTTCGGCGGCGACGCGGATGCGCAATGATCTCAGCCACGCGACCTTCGTTCTCGATGCGCAGGGCGAGATCACGCATACCCAGCACATGAAGGTGGAGGAAAGCCGGGGCAATCTGCGCTTCGGCGTCCGACGGGCCGTCGATGAGGCCAGGCTGGACGAAATTTCCCGCACGATCCGGGAGCTTCATGCGCTCAACCGGCGAATCTGGGATCTGATGCCGATCCTGGAAGTTGCCACGCGGGCCGACAAATAGCCGTCGAGTCGGGGTAGTTGCGGCAATCAACACCGATACGGCGATCAACGCCAACGTCTCGACGCTCGGCAACAGGCCGAGAAGAGCGACGGCGCCGACCGGCAGATCGGCGACTTCGTCGCCGAGGACGCTGCCCCAAGCTGGAGTTGGTCGGAAGCTGACGGCCTCAGCGAGCCTCAAGCGCAGTCCAGACGAAGACCCACCTGATCGCCTATGCGGCCCAGAGATGTTGGCGCAAGGAAGTTGCCGGTATCGTCGTCGGCGGCGTGCCCGCCGCCGCCGATGACTGCTCCAAGATCACGCTCGTCGGCGCCGGCGTTGCCGCAATGTCTGATCCGATTTGGTCAACGGTCGGGCATATACCGATGGCGAGCATACTCGATTGCTGCGACTACGATGCTCGCGATCAGCGGCGCAGCAGAGTCGCGCATCAACGCGGGGTTCGCCGCCTTCGCTGCAGTCGAGGACGACATAGACGCTGCCGAGATGCATTCCATGGACACGGCCGCCATCCAGCGGGCTCGCTGGCCGCGCTCGGCTATACGCTCGACGTAGACGGCAAGCCTAGACCAAGACGAAGGCCGCCTGGCGGGCGTTCGAGGAAACGTGCCCACAGCCGAGCGTTTCGGAGATCATCGCCGATTTGCCGGCGACAAACTGGCCTCAGTGACGGAATCGGCCCGGCTGCAGATGTACCGGTCGCGTCGGGATCGACGATTTCGACTGGAGCTGCGGTTACTGGCGCGAGCTGTCGGGCGTTGTTCCCGTGGTTCCCGCAGTAGGTTCCTGCGCGAGCTGTTTGGCCAACTCCTGCGCCCCAGTCCGTGTCAGGGCGATGGTGACCGACTCCGTAGTGCCCGGCGCGGTCATCAATTCGAAGCGAACTGCGATGGCGTCCGGCCCTCGGAAGACTTGGAATCCGGCCACCCGAACTGCAGGAATCTCATTGCTTTCAGCCATGGATTTTCTCCCGTTCCGAAGACGTGACAATCCACCGCTTGCGTCCTCGGAGTCAAAGGCGCGGCATCTTCCCGCCGCTGCGAAGCCAATATCCGGCACAACTCGGCAAGAGCGTCGCAGCGATACCCGTGCGAACTCGGCGTAGGCCGGGACCAATGAACTACCTGCGACACCAGCGGCTCACGCAGAGCGCAGACGGGTGTCAATCGCCAGGGCCAGCGCGCCGACGCCGGCCTTCAAAAACAACGAGCCGACTTCCTTTGCGATTTCGACAGGCATACGGCGTTGCGGCCGAGACGGGGGAATGCAGACGTACCAAGTCGAAGTGGCTAGCGTGAATTAGCAAGACTTTCCTCCGAGAGTCGATACCAAATAGGGAGACGAAGGCGGCCATCGCCGGGCCGCTGTTGGTGCGTGTCGAGATCGCGCGGACTGGCAGGGTAACGGTGAGCGGCGCGATCGAGAGGTGGGCCGTGCCTGTGCAATCTCTTGCTCACTTGGTGGGTCGCCTGCCGGCGCCGCTTCGTAAGGCGTTGCGGCGCGCCATCGGCGGCCAGGGCCATGCCCAGCACTGGACACACGCTCTCTGGGCTTGGCACCGGGCCCGGGGTGACAAACGTGTCGACCGCATAGCTCCCGGGCTCGCCGCCCTGATCCGAGACACCTGCGGCTCCGTCAATGGGCTGTCCTGCCTTGAATTCGGTAGCGGGCACCTGCTCTCGGAGGCGCTGGTCTTCTGGCTGGCCGGGGCGACACGGGTCGCAGCGGTCGACTATTATCCCCTCTTGCGTCTGCATTTCGCGCGCCGCGCCTTCACGTTGGCCGACCGCAGCGCGCTGCTGGCGGCCCTGGCGCCGGCGGCGCCGGCTGCGACCGTTACGGAACGGATCGCCCGCCTCGATCAACTCGGCCGTTGGACTCTGGAGTCGCTTTCAGAGCTGGGGATCGACTATGTTGCCCCGGCTGATTTTTCCCGGGCGACGGAATTTGCCGGCGCCTTCGACCTCATCCACTCCGCCTCCGTGCTTGAGCATCTTCCGCTCGCTGACAGCAGGGCCATCGTCGCCAACACGCAGGCCGCATTGCGCCCCGGTGGCGTTGCCCTACATGCCATCCATCTTGAGGACCATCTCGATTTCCGGCACAATCCGCTTGCCTTTCTCGCTGCGGACACGGACTGGCGGGAGGGAGACGCTGATGCGCGCGGCAATCGTCTGCGCGCGTCAGACTGGTTGAGCATCTTCCGATCACTGCCAGCTGCGCAGGTTGAGATTCTGTGGGAGTTCGTGCGAGAAGACGCTCCGCTGCCGCGCATCCTCGATCCTGTATTCGCAGGCTACGCCGAACGCGATCTGCGTATAGGTGGCATCGTGCTCTCGGTGCGCTCTGGCGACTAGGCCGCCGAGCGGTGCGCGGGCCATCCTCGCCCAGCTCCCCACGCAGTGATCTACAACCCAACGACCGATAAGCTACAGATCATGTCGCTGTCGCGGCCCGCAGCCCTCAACGTCAAGCGGTCCCAGGTCACCGCAGAGCGAGGCGGGTCGAGCCAACTCACCGGGACAGCATTATCGCCCGCGTAACCGGCTACTGTTCTGTCAGCTCATCGTTCCAGGGTGGCAGCACTTTTGCCAGCGGCGTTCTCACATTCGGCGCTGGCGATGCCGGCTTGTGGGATTTGTCGGCCCATGCTCGGAAATCATTTAGCAATGCGCCGGGTCGCGGATGGCGGCACCTATCCCGTCGACGCGGTTGCCATGGTTGCCAACAGCGATGCGGTCCAGGCACATGTGAATGGCGACTTCGCCACCTGCGCGGTTGTGAAGGACGAGATCGAGGCTGGCACAATCACGACCATGGCCGAGGTCGATGCGGCTTTCGCCGATTTACTTCCGGACAAATGAGAAGCATCATTTTGCTCAAAGCCTCAGAAAGGGCCGGGAGCGATGCAAACAAATGCTAAGCCGCAATCGTAGCCTCGACGGCCTGAGAGGCTTTGCGGTAATTCTCACATTCTTGGTCCACTTTTGTGGGACCTATATGGCGACTTTTCGGGGTGGAAACCCAAACGTTGTTCGTTTTGCCGAGTGGGAGAAGGCGCCGGACCGGCTGCTGTATTGGCTTTTTCATTCCCATCATGGCGTCTATATCTTCTTTATGCTCAGCGGCTTTCTCATCTGCCGCATCGCGCTTAAGAAGCCCTTCCGGTATGGCGCATTCGTCGGCAAGCGAATGGTGCGGGTTTACCCCGCATTCCTGCTGTCATTGATCGTTTGCGCTGCGCTGGGGCCGTTTCTTCATATCCCGCCTGCGACGTGGCAAACAGTGGGCATGAACCTTCTGTTTCTGAACGGGGTGCCATCACTGGCCGTCGCCGGAATTGTCTTTAACAACGTCACTTGGTCTCTTTTCTACGAGATGTCTTTCTATCTCGTTTTCCCCTTGGTCATTATGGCGGCGCGCTGGGCCAGCGTTCCCGTTCTGCCAGCCATTATATTCGCCGGCCTGGCCGCGTCATACTTGCCTGCGGTTGCCGGATTTTACTCCGAATTTTTCCTGTTCCTGTTTGCCGGGGCGCTAATCGCAACCCTTAGCCAAACGGCCGTAAGGGCCGTCGTCGAGGCTTTCCCCGACTACACGGTCATCACCCTCTATCTGATCATAACCAGCTTCTTTACCTTCGGCTTGTTGACGACATCTCAGTTTGTTTGGGCCTTCGCTGGGTGCGGATCGGTTATTCTCTGCAAAGCGATTGATGGGCAAAGCGCGTTGGCTCGGACCTTGGCCTGGAAACCCCTGTCCGAACTCGGCCGCATCTCCTACTCCTTCTATTTGCTCCATTCGGTTGCTATCAGTCTCGTCTTCAACTGGTGGTGGGTACTGTACATCCAGCGGTTAGGTCCGGCGGTGAATGCTGCTTATTTGGGCGCGATGGCTTTCGTGGGCTCTACGATCTTTGCCTGGATCTCCTACCAACTGGCGGAACGATTCTATTTCAAAGCTCATGCTCCGGTCGACGTTAGAGCGGCCGAGTCGGCTTAGGTCTCAACCAGCGACAGCGTAAGCAAAGAGGTCGGTGGTGCCGGACCAACTTGGCGTGCCGAAATTGAGGCAAGGATCGCCCCGATTGAGCGATTTTTGGCTAGCGGCTGATTACGAGCGGCATCGAGACGACAACGGCTACTGCGAACACGATCGCGGTCCACAACCACACCGCTGAATTTCGGGCACTGAACAGCATCGTCTCGGCCTCGCATTCCGTGGTCTGACCTAACGGAAAATAGCCCGCCGCAGCCGGCAATCCGGCTGATCTAAACCCGCCCGCCTCCGGGCGGCTTTTCCACATCCGGAGAATTCCATGGACACGACCGCCATTCCGTGGACGCTGGTCGCGCTCGGCTATTCGCTTGTCGTCGACGGCAAGCCAGGACAGAAGACGAAGGCTGCCGCCCAGGCGTTCCAGGTCTCGCATGGCCTGCATGTTGACGGCATCGATGGGTCGAGGACCGAGGCGAAACTGAGGGCGGCAGTTTCCGATAAACCGCAATTGCAACCAGTCGGCATCGATCGCGCGAAGTTCTTCGCCTTCCTGCGCTCAGGCAAGGCGCCAACCGTGCGCCTCTGGGAACGGGCTGTCCGGGCTAGCCGGACGCCGTAGGGCAGGGCACCCTCGATCGCGAAAGGCCGGCTCGGATTCGGGCCGGCTTTTTTGTTGCTTCGGCTTGAGTTTCTGTCCAGCATTGAAAAGGGGCCTTTCGGCCCCGTTCTCAGCTACTTGATATTTCTCGGGAATTTTGGTCGGAGTGGCAGGATTTGAACCTGCGACCCCCTCGTCCCGAACGAGGTGCTCTACCAGGCTGAGCCACACTCCGATTAACTGGTGGCCGGCTTATAGCCAGCACGCGGGCGCGGCGCAACAGCTCGTTTGCAGGTTGGGGATGATTTCTTGCAAAGGCCCCCAATGCCCGTCGCGAGGCGGTTGCGCATGACGACGACGCGTTCTAGAAGGCGCGACGCGTTGGGGCGTCGCCAAGTGGTAAGGCAGCGGTTTTTGGTACCGCCATTCGGAGGTTCGAATCCTCCCGCCCCAGCCAGCTTCCCTGGACGATGACATCTTTCATTTTGGGACGGCCGGCGAGATGGGCGGTCGCGAGCTCAAGGCTGCGGCCAGAAGTCGGCCCAGGACGACAATGAACAGGTCCGGGCGTTCGGGATATTCCTGCGGGTCGAATGCCAGGCACAGCACCACAGGCTGCTGATGAGGTGCTTTGATCGGCCAGAAATCGAAGCGCGAGGCGTCGAAAGGGTACAATCCCGCTCGCATAAACCGGCCTTGATCGAGCGATGATTGCGCCGCGGCCAAGTCGGTCGCGCTGGCGGCTATGGGCCCCAGAGACGAGATGATTTCAAGCCGCCCGTCTCCGGGCGTCATCACCGCCACCGAGACGTGGAACATCTCTTCAAGCGCCGCCGCGGCTCTGTTGGCCATGTCTCGAGGGTGGCTCGCTTCGGATACGGCGGAGCTGAAGGCCTGCAAAGCTTGTTCCTGCCGGAGCCGCACATTGATGGCCGTTTGCCGTCGGGCCGCCAACGACGCCAGGCCGCTCGCCATACCGCCGACGACGAGAAGCAATCCGATCGCCCAGATGTTGCCGGGATCGTTGACCTGGAACGAGAAACGCGGCGCGGTGAAGAAGAAATTATAAGCCGATGCGCCTGCCACAGCGGCGAGCATCGAGGGGCCAAAACCAAATATGATGGCAACCACGATGACGGGCAGCACGTAGACAAGCGAAAGGTTTGGAACCGACGCCACGCTTTCCAGGGCGGATGCAATCACCGTCGCCAAGGCCGTGAAAGCCAGAGCGGCGAGATAGCCGGCCGCGACCGGAAAATCGGACCGACCCCGATACGCTGCACCGGCGATGGGATCGACGGGGAGCGTATTTGCGTCCTGCATGCCTTCCGGGTTCGCCATGGCAAGCCTCCCACGATGACGGGCTGCCGCTGGCGGCCGCCACCGAGCCCGCGCTCTTGGATTTAGGATGGGGCGCATAGAGTTTCCATGTGAGAAAGCCTTATCGGAAATAGGAATTCGGTTGAGCAGGTCCGGTGGTTGCCACCATCGGCGAGAATGCTGGGACGGCCTGTCAGGGCAGGCTCGAAACGCCCGAGATCCGTCCGTCGGCGCATCGGGCCGGGCCGGGATCAGCGGCGACGCCGACATGTGCAACCCCGGGTCGATTGACTCCGTCGCTTGGTTTGTTCTTCTAATGTTCTCTTTTCGAGGATGAGAGCAATGACAGCCGAGCCGCTTGGCGAGCCGCCGGAAGCCGACGAATTCGAATGGGAGATCGTCGAGCTCGTCGACGAGTATGGAACCGAGCGGGCCGCTTTGCGGGCGACATACCAGATGTTGAAAGCGGTCCTCGCCGATGCCGATCGCGCGGTTTCGCGAGGCTTCGTGCGCGGCCTGTTCTCTCAGGGAGCGCGGCCGGCCCGCAATGCGGATGACCTGGCGAAAGGGCGAGGGGGCGCACAAAGACCACAGCCGGACCCACCCGCTTCGGGTTGAAATCCAGCTTCGTGCCGGCGGCCACGGCGATCCGTCGCGGGGCGGCGTATTGTCCTTAGGGACAGGTGTCGGCCCTGCGGGATGATAGTAATCGTCTGGTCAGCGAGAATTTCCCGGTGATGACGATTGAAGTCGTGGTCCGCACAGGCCACGATACCATGCTGGACGCGCGCGTGGCCGTATATATGCGCATGGCCCGAGAAGACATTCAGATTTCGGCGGTGGCAGTGGTCGATCGAGTGCCGCCGACAAGCAAATGAGCGTCACTGCGGCGCGAAACCCAGATGGCGTTTCGGAGCTGTTGAGGTCATGCCATGCATCTGCCAATTGTGTTCGTCAGCGTCATCGTCAGTGGGCTCGCCTCCCAGGCGCTCGCGCAGACGGCCGCGCCGCCGCCACAACCTCAAGCGCCCGCCGCAACGCAGGCGGTGCAGAGCGAGCAGCCTCTCTCCGCCGCCGAGCTCGATGCGCTGGTCGCGCCGATCGCGCTCTATCCGGACAACCTGCTGGCGCAAGTGCTGATGGCTTCGACCTATCCGCTCGAGGTGGTGCAGGCGGATCGATGGGTCGCGGGCAACAAGAAGCTCAAGGGCGACCAGCTCAAGGCCGCAACCGACAAGCAGCCCTGGGATCCCAGCGTAAAGGCGTTGATCGCCACGCCCTCCGTGCTGGCGATGATGAGCAAGAATCTCGACTGGACACAAAAGCTCGGCGACGCGGTCCTGGCGCAGCAGCCGGATGTGATGGACGGCGTCCAGCGGATGCGGACGCGCGCATACGATGCCAAGAAGCTGTCGTCCGGCTCCCAGCAAAAGGTGACGGTCCAGCCGGCCACCGGCAGCAGCAAGCAGACGATCGTGATCGAGCCGACCAATCCGGACACGGTCTATGTGCCCTATTACGATCCTGCCGTGGTCTACGGCGCGTGGCCCTATCCCGCATACCCACCCTATTATTTCCCTGCGCCGGGCTATATCGCCACCGGCGTTCTCGCGACGGGCCTCGCCTTCGGCACCGCTTACGCCCTGGGGCGCTGGGCCTCGGGTGGATACTGGGGCGGAAACGTCAACTGGGTCGGCGGGGGCATCAATATCGACCGCAATCGGGTGACGCATTGGGAGCACAATCCGCAGCATCGCCACGGCGTGCAGTATCGCAATGATGCGGTCAGGCAGAAATTCTCGAACAGCAATATCCGCGCCGGCGCCGAAGGCCGGATGGACTTCCGCGGACGCAGCGGCGAGCAGGTTCTGCGCCCCGAGGGCGGGCGCGGCGGGGCGGGAACTGGTGCCGGCGCGAGACCGGGGGATCGTCCCGGAGCAGGTGCCAGACCTGACCGTCCAGGCGGCGATCGGGTCGCGGCAGGCAATCGGCCAGCCGGTGGGGACCGGGCGACACGCCCCGGCGGCGGGCGCCAGAACGCGGACCGTGGCCGGGGCTCGGCACCGCCGCGGGCGAACACTCAGCCGCGTCGTCCTCAATCCGGAGCAGGGCGTCCGGGACCGGCGCGCGAAAGCGCCTTTAGCAACATGCAGCCGGGTAGGGCCGCGAGCCTTCAATCCCAGCGCGGACGCGCCAGCATGGCGCGCATGCCCGCAGGTGGCGGCCGAGCGATGCATGCGGGCGGGGCGCGCATGGGAGGCGGAGGATTTGGCGGCGGCGGGCGCGTGGGCGGTGGCGGGCGAATGGGCGGCGGCGGTGGTCGCGGAGGCGGTGGCGGGCGCCGTTCCGACATCCAGCTCAAGAACCACGTCGTGCTTCTGGGCGTGATGGAGAACGGGCTCGGCTTCTACCGTTTCGCCTATAACGGCTCCCGCACCACCTATGTCGGCGTGATCGCGCAGGAGGTGCAGGGTGTCGCGCCAGCGGCGGTGCATCGCGGCGCGGATGGCTATCTGCGGGTCGACTACCGCCAGATCGGGGTTCCCTTCCAAACCTTCGACCACTGGAGGGCCTCGGGCTCGCGGGTTCCTGCCGGGAAGCTCTGAAAATGAAATGGCGTCGTCATCTGCTGGTGCGTTTCGCAACTGAGGGTGCAGTTCCATGATCATCACATGGCCAGCGGCGCATCTGCTTGTTCGCCTGCTTTGCGGGATTGCCGTGGGCGTCTTTGCCGCCTCGACGGCCGCGAGCGCGCAGGAATTGTTCCAGACTCCGGAGGAGGCTGCGGCGGCGCTTGTCGCCGCGGCGCGCGAGGGAAGCTCCACGCGCTTGTATTCGGTCTTCGGGATGTCCGGGCGGGACATCCTGTTCTCGGGCGATGCCGTGCGCGATGCCGATAGCCGCAAGCGCTTCATCGCGGCCTATGATGCCCGGCATTCGATCGTCGAAACGGGCCGGACCGCTACGTTGCTGGTCGGGGAGGACGCATTCCCGTTTCCGATCCCCATCGTTCGTTCACGCGGCGGCTGGAAATTCCTCGTCGAGGCTGGGCGCCGCGAACTCCTGGCCCGCCGCATCGGCAAGAACGAACTGGATGCCATTCAGACAAGCCTGGCGATCCTCGACGCGCAGTTCGAGTACGCCGCAAAGGGGCATGATGGCCGAAATCCAGGAATCTACGCGCAGAGAATCGTCAGCCAACCAGAGAAGCACGACGGCCTGTATTGGCCGACCGGGCCGGGCGAGGAACAGAGCCCTCTCGGCGAACTCGCCGCCCAGGCCGCAACTGAAGGCTACAAGGCAAGCGACACGCCGCAGCCCTATCACGGCTACTACTTCAAGATTCTCAGGAGGCAGGGACCGGCTGCCGCCGGCGGCGCGGTCGACTATGTCGCAGGCGGCAATATGATCGGCGGTTTCGCCGTTCTCGCTTATCCCGCAACCTACGCACGATCGGGAATCACGAGCTTCCTCGTCAACCACGCAGGCACTGTCTTTCAGAAGGACCTTGGCCCCAATACGCGTGTCATCGCGTCGCGCATGAACAGCTTCAATCCCGATCACGGTTGGGAGAAAGTCACACCGGAGAAGACGCAATAGCGGAGCGGACGGCCCCACGGCACGTGCGAGGCTGAACGGCGGTTCCGCAGGCGCCGACGACAGCTCGGGATGGTGGGGGCGATGAAGCGCTGGTTGCCGATTGCGGAGGGGCTGCTTCCCTACAGGTGGGAATGGCTGCGCTTCGATGTCACCGCTGGGCTGGCGATCGCCGCCGTCGCCATTCCCAGCGCCGTCGCCTACCCTGCCATCGCGGGGCTTCCGGTCGAGGTCGGGTTCTACGCCAGCATTCTGTCTCTCGTCGGCTATGGTCTTCTCGGCCCATCGCGCAAGCTGATCGTCGGGCCGGACGCCGCCACGATGACGGTTCTCGCAGCCACGCTCGCCACCCTGCCTCTCGGCGATCCGCCGGATCGCGTCGCTGCAGCGAGCGCGCTGGCGCTGATCGCCGGGATATTTTGCATCCTGGCCAGCGTGCTCAAGCTCGGCGTCGTGGCGTCCTTTCTGTCCCGGCCGATCCTGATCGGTTTCATCAGCGGCATTTCGATATCGATCCTCATCGGGCAGATCGGGCGGCTGACCGGCGTGCGCATCGAGTCCGACGGCCTGGTGATGCCGCTGCTCGAGATCATCCGGAAGGCCCCGCAGATCCATTGGCTTACGGTCTGGTTCGGTGCGGCCATGTTCGCGCTTCTCGTCATACTGGCTCGCCTCCGCTTCCCCGTTCCGGGGCCGCTGGTCGTGGTCGTGCTGGCGGTGCTGGCGTCGGCTGCCTTCGGCTTGGAAGATCGGGGCATGAAGGTCATCGGCAGCCTTCCGGCCGGCCTGCCGAAATGGGCCATCCCGAACATCGCCCATTTGCCGATGACGGACCTTGTGCTCGGTGGCGCGGCGATCTGGCTGGTCAGCGTCAGCTCCGGTCTCGTCGGGGCGCGCAGCTTCGGGGCAAAGGACGGCTTCAAGGTCGATGCCGACCGGGAGTTGACCGGGCTGGGTGCAGCCAACATCTGTTCCGGCCTGTTCACCGGCTTCCCCATTACGGTCTCGGATTCGCGAACCGCGATCAATCTGGCGGCAGGCGGCCGGTCGCAGCTGGCCGGCCTGATCTCCGCTGCCGCTCTGGCCGTTCTGCTTATCTATCTGAACGATGTGCTGCGCGTCCTGCCCCATGCGGCGCTCGGGGCGATCCTCGCCTTCGCGGCGTTGAGTCTGATCGATCTCAAGGGGCTGCGGGAAACCTGGCGGATCAGCCGCCTGGAGTTCGGATTTGCCCTCATCAGCATGTGGGGCGCCATCAGCCTGGGCGTGCTCAGCGGCGTCGTCATCGCGATTGCCGGCACGCTCCTCTACGTCCTGCTGAAGGAAATGCGACCGCGCGATGCCTTGCTCGGACTCGTTGCCGGCCGACCAGGCTTCTACAAGATGCACCGGACGGAGAATGCGGCACCACCGCCGGGGATGGTGCTCTTCATGATCCAGGGCAGTATTCTGTTCTTCAACGCCGACTACGTCCATTCCCGGCTCGAAAGCGTCGCGAAGGAGGCCCCGCCCGGTACATCCTGGTTCGTGCTGGATGCGAGCGCCGTCGCGCAGATCGACATGACGGCGGCCACCATGTTGCTGCAATGGCGGGCGGAGCTGGCGGCGATGGGGCTGACATTCGCCATCGCGGAGCTGCACAAGGAGCCGCGGGAGATTCTGGAGCGAGCCGGCCTCTTCGAGGGGCCGCATGCGACGACGATCTTCGAAGATCTCGAAGACGCGGTCCGGATGCTCGGCGAGACGATGTCCCGATAGTTCGCCTAGCCGGGACGGCCGGCGTGCCGGTATTCGCGGATCAGGATGTCGCAGCTGACGATCAGCACCCAGATCGGAAAGACCAGGAAGGTCCAGTCGACGAGGTGGCTGCCGAAGAGGATGACCGTCGCAGCGGCATAGCCGGCGAACGCCGTCCATCGTCCCGTGATTCCGGTGCGGAGCACGATGGTCGAGGCCGTGATGAGGAAGACGCTCGATACCTTCATCGCGTAGATGCTGGCGAGATTGTAGGCGAAGGACCTCGCCAGGGTGAACGTCACCGAGCCGGCAAGTTCGCCCGGCCGGGCTGCGTGCGTGAGCAGGATCGCGCCGATGGCGGAGGCCGCGACGAACAGCATGCCGATGAAGAGAAACCCGCTGCCGAGAAACACCGTCGCGAACAGGCTGTTCTCGTGATCCCCCAATCGATCGCGCAGCACGCCCATGAACCAGAGGAAGGCGATGCCCGCGAAGGGGATCAGGTTCAATGCCAGCGCCACCTTCCAGGATTGGGTGCCCACCCAATCGCCGGGATCCTGCGGATGGAGTCGCAAGGTCTGGAGCACCAGCACCAGCGCAGAGAGGAGCAGCACCGAAAACAGAATACCGGCTACACCGGCCGCCTTCGGCGTCTTGAGGCCATCCGGCGCTTGGTGAGGAGGCGGCACGTTGCGATCCTCGTTTCGGAAGCCTGCGCGGATATCCCGAGCTTGACGGGCCGGTCGGCACCAGCTCCAGAGACAACTTTCAGGGATTGTCGACCCGGAGCTGGCCGAGCCGCTCGGCGCAGGTCACGAGCTCGACGACGGAGCGGACCTGCATCTTCTCCATGACCTTGTGGCGATGGGCTTTGATGGTTCGCTCGGTCGTCCCGAGCTTGAAGGCGATCTGCTTGTTCATCTTGCCGCGAACGACCAGATCGAAGACCTCCCGCTCGCGCCTGGTCAGCTGCTGAAGCCGGGTCAAGCCGACCCGCACCCTGCTTTCATGCTCGCTGACGAGACGATGGCGGCAGATTGCGCGGCCGATGGCGTCGATGAATTCGTCGGGCTCGACGGGCGTCGTGAAGAAGTCCTCGGCTCCCGCCTTGATCGCCCGGATGCCAAGGCGGACATCCTCCTGATCGGTCACGAAGATCACGGGCAGATTCAGGCCGGCCTTGCAGAACAGGTTCACCACATCGGGGATCGACTGATCTGGCCCCCGCGTATCAATGACGACGCAGCTTGCGCTTTCGATATCCGGGCGATGATTCAAGATTTCGTCGGTGCTGAGATAAGCCCTGGTTTCATACCCGGAAGCGCGAAGCATCCGATCGATACCGGCCCGAGATGCCGCGTCGCTATCGACGATGTGCACAAGAGCTGACATGGACAATCCTCAGTCTCTCCGTAGACAGCCGGGGCTTCCGGCACGCGGCGCGCGGCACGTGGGTTCAAGGCGTCTTCAGCGCCTCCGGTGTGCAGCGCCGATACCTGATCGCGGTGCCCCCTTCGGGCGCGCTGTAGCGGTAGAGGCCGCCATCCTGACCCAGGGCGAGCACGGCCCGCGCGGCATCGGTCGCGATCGTCGTGGTGCAGCTGAGATGAAGGACCCGCCGCTCACCCTGCAGGTTGACGCGAGCGATCCTGCAGGTCGCGAGCGGAGTGGACAGCCGCTCGCCCCGAATGACGAACGCGGAGGCAAAGGCGTTGGCCGGGCGCTTGAAGCCCAGCGCCTTCCCCGCTGCGGCGAAGACATTGGCGCAGATCTGCCCTTCTTCGAGCCAGGCACCCTGGAGGTCCGTCGTCTGTGCCCCTGCGCCCTGTGCGCCGAGCGCTGCAAAGCCGACGACGACAGCGAGCAAATACGGTCGGAAAGCCATGGCGATCATCGACCTCCAGTAGTGAGCCTGTCCGAGACACAAACGGCACAGATCGCGACGCTCGTGTCGGGGCAACAAAGCCGCAGAAGCGTAATGGCGGCCGCTGAGGCGACGGCATTCCGCCTGCAGCTGCACCGCATGCTCCGCTTCCTCTTTGACAAGAAGAGAAAGCTGCGAACGAAATCCGGGGTAGTAGGTTACGGTTGGCTACGGTCCCCGCCGGTTCCGCCTTTTCCCGCATTCGAGAGAGCACCGAATGTTCGTTCGGTCTCGGCCAGGAACCGGTTTGGCACGGGGAAGCCGGCCTCGATGGCGCCGCGGATCAGAATGGCGCGATCTCTCGCATTGAAGTTGCGGCTGTTGAGCTCGTCATCGAACTTGTCGAAGAAACCCGGTCTCAGCCGCAGGAATTCGGCGCGGGATTGCGCCGCTTCGGCCTGTAATCCCTGGCGCGCGAATATCAGCGCCGCGACGAAGTGGTATATCGAAAACCGACGCAGGTTTGCGCGGCGGATCAGATCGGCGGCGCGCGCATTGTCGCCTTGCATATAGGCGGCCAAGGCCAGGAGCCCGACATAGTAGTCGGAGTTGCCGGGGTTCTTTGCCATCGCCTCTTCGAGCAAGGATGCACCTTGCTGCCAGTCTCCGGCCTGGGCCACCCGGCTGCCGTACTCGCCGAGCAGCTCGGTATCGTTCGGGTTGAGCGCGCGCGCCTGGGCGCCGACCCGCAGCGCCTCGCTGGCGTCTCTACTGAAATAAAGGACGGTCATCAGCGCCTGGAGCGCGCGAATATTCTCCGGATCAAGGTGAACGGCGCGCTCTGCGGCGGCTCTCGCTCGCTCCAGGGGCGGCGGCGAGCCTAGCCGCCGGTTCAACTCGAAACGATCCTCGTCGAGATAGAGGTAGGACAGCATCGCCCAGCCGGTCGAAAAATCGGGATAGCGCGCCGTGACACTCTCCAGGCATGCGCGCGTCGCGGCATGCTCGGTCTGATCGAGCACGGTGCGGTAGCGATAGAACCGATAAGTGCACTGATAGGTTTCGAGGTTCTGGACGTCTCCCGATCGCGCCGGCCGCGGGGGGGCGCTGAAAATGATCCCATAGGGCTGGGCGATCGCCGTCGCGACCTTCGAGGCTATAGTCGTTTCCACGGCGACGATGTCGGCGGCGTTCGGATCGGCGTCATAGGTTCCCGACCAGACGATGGCAGAACTCTCGCCATCCAGGACGCGGGTCGTCACCCGCAGCTTGCCGTCGGAAAGACGGATGCCGCCTTCGAGAATGTACCGGTTGCCGAATTGGCTCGTGATCTCCGAGGCCGAGGCGCTGGGCGATACGGCGGCAGACGTTTCCCGGCCGAAAACCGTCAGCTCCTTGAACCGCGAGAGCTGCGTCAGCAATTCTTCGCCGAGACCGGCGATGTAGACGTTGACTTCCGGCTGCCCAGACAAGTTCGAGAACGGCCTGACGATCAGGGAAGGGCCACGCGGTGGCGGCGGCTCCCAGCTGGCGGGCGCCGGCGCTGGCGGGGCGGCCAACCAGGGTAGCGGGACGGCAAGGCACAGCGCTGCCACAACGATGGCCCAGGCGAACCAGCGGCTTCCCCACCACGGTGCATCCGCTCCCGCCAGATCCTGCCTCTCCGGAGCAGCGGTGCGGGCGGGATCAACGATGTGGGTCGGCGGCGCCTCGCGCCGATGGAAGCGCGGCACGTAGCCGCCCTTGGGAATCTCGATCAGAATGGGGTCCGAGCTCCCGGACAGCAGATAGTAGCGCTCCAGCGCACGCCGGAGCCGCCCGGCTTCGATGCGAACAACCGGATCGTTCTGGATATCGAAATTTGCGTCGCGGCCGAAGACTTCGACTGCGACGGAATAAGCTTTGATCCGGTCCGCGTGGCCCGCGAGGGTCTGGCTGATCACATAGATCAAGAACTGTCGCACGCGCTCGGGAACGTTGAATTCAGTGCTGGCGAGGATCTTATCCAATTGAGCGTGAATTTCATCGCTCTGAAGCTTGCCTTCAGGGCGGTCTTCCAAATTACCGTTTTCGAAAAGCCGGCTATTCTCCATGGAACCGGCTCCCCCAAGCCAGAAAACCACGTGAAAACTTCAGGGCTAGGTCGCGCTTTCGGTGTAAACTACGGTTATTTACTCCCAATCCAGTCGAGCGACCACATAAATATTCGCTTTCGCAGGGGGCGCGCTCCAATGGAACCGGGCGTTCTGGCTGCCGTTCGGCTGCTGCCGAAGCACAAGAAGGCGATCGAGGAGCTGGTGTTGAGGAGTCAGAACTTCCGGTCGCTATGCGTGGATCTGGCCGACGCAGAACAGGCCCTCCGGCGTTGGGAGGCCTCCGACGCTCCCGGAACGGCTGCGCGATGCGTCGAGTATCGGCATCTGATCGACGGCCTCGAATCCGAACTTCGGCAGTCGATCGGCGAATGGCAGGCCCGGTCCGAAGGGGCGATCAAGCATAAAGAACGGTGACTTCAACCCGGGGTGGAGAGTGACGATGTCAAAGCGTGCATACCTGGCTCTGGCGATCTCGCTGGCCTTGGGCGCGGCAGCCTGCGCACCCACGGTCACCAGCACGACCATCATGGTGGCCGGCGTAGGACCGGTCGAGATCGAACGGATCAATGTCGAAGTCGCGGGAGTCGACCCCAATGCGCGCATCGTGACCGTGCGCCAAGGGCGCTTTGTCTGGGATGTCGCCGTTCCCGACGTGTTTGGCGATCTGCAGGGGCTTCGCGTCGGCGACAGGCTGGAGATCCAGCGGGCCGAAGGCGTGATCCTCGGCGCCAGGCGCGCAAGGAAGGGAGTCCGGCCCGGCATCGTCTATACCGATACGGTCGGTGCGCCATCCTTCAACAATCTGCCCGACAAGTTCGTGACACGATCGCTGACGCTGACAGCCCGTTTCGAGAGGTTCGACCCGGCCACGGGCGTCGTGGACTTCGTCGGACCGGCAGGGCCGCGCAGCCTCACCGTGGCCGATCCCGTGATCAAGGACGATCTCCGGCGCATGCGTCGCGGCGACATGATCGACCTGACCTTCGCCGAGGCCGTCTACATCCAGAAGTACTGAATTCGCCGGCTCAAACCCGCGTCGAGGACGCTGGTTGCGATCGATGAAGGAGATGCGAACGATGTCGCCCGCAAATCAAAATCCGAACGCAGCGACGCTCGGCGACGAGAGTTTCATGTCGGCCGACGATCTCCGGTCCTATATGACCGATCTCGAAATGGCGCGGGCGTCCAAGCTGGCCGGCGCCATGAACAAGGCCGAGGACGCGCAACGCAAGCTTGCCGCGACGTTGAGCGAGGAAATTGCCGTCACGCCGGAGAAGATCGAGGAAATCAAGCAAAGCCTCGCAACCAAGACCCGCGCCGCGGCCAGCCGGGGCGAGACCGAGGTCCTCGTCATGCGCTTTCCGAGCCAGCTTTGCACGGACCGGGGGCGCGCCATCAACAATGCGGAAGCCGACTGGCCGAGCTCCCTGACCGGCCGGCCGCGGCAGGCCTATGAATTCTGGAAGGAGCATCTCCAGCCCGCGAAGTACAAGCTTCGCGCCATGATCATCGACTGGCCGGGCGGGCTGCCCGGCGATGTTGCGTTCTTCCTGAGCTGGTCCTAACGGAGAGGGCGCCGGCGATGAAAACCAAGAGTAGCGAGCCCCTGAAACGAAAGCCCTATGAGCAGAAGCTGCGCGATCTTCACGCGGAGCTGGTCAATCTCCAGGAGTGGGCGAAGCATGCGGGCGCAAAGGTCTGCATCGTCTTCGAAGGGCGGGACGGCGCTGGCAAGGGCGGTGCCATCAAGGCGATCACGGAGCGCGTCAGCCCCCGCGTCTTCCGGGTGATTGCGCTGCCGCCGCCGACGGAGCGCGAGAAGTCGCAAATGTATGTGCAGCGCTATCTGCCGCATCTGCCGGCGGCGGGCGAAATCGTGATCTTCGATCGCAGCTGGTACAACCGGGCCGGCGTCGAGCGGGTGATGGGCTTCTGCACGGAGGAGCAGGCGAAGAGCTTTCTTCAGGACGTGGCGGGCGTCGAAAAGGCGATCGTCGATTCCGGCACCATCCTTCTGAAATACTGGCTGGAAGTCGGCCAGGAAGAACAGACGCACCGGATGGAGGAGCGCATCAACGATCCACGGAAGATCTGGAAGCTGTCTCCCATGGATCTGAAATCATATTCGCGCTGGTACGATTATTCGCGCGCCCGCGACGAGATGTTTCGCGCCAGCGATACGACCTGGGCGCCATGGTATGCGGTCCACTCCGACGACAAGCGCCAGGCGCGGCTCAATATCATCTCCCACATCCTCCGCTCGGTTCCTTACAAGGCGCCGTCCCGGGAGAAGATCAAGCTGCCGAAACGGCAGAAGGCCGATGGCTACGAAGACGTCGATTTCGCACGGAACTGGATAGGCTGAGCGGGGACTGGAGCGAGTTTATGGCAGCCGAACTTCATCCGCTGGCGCCGCACCATCTGCCGGCCTTCATCACTGCGCCGGGAGAGACGGACGTTCTCATGGTCGTTGCGGCCGTGATCCTGCTTCTGGCGGTGCTGGGCGTTGGCTTGATCTTCCTTCGGCTGCACACCTTGCCGGAGCGCATGGCGCATAAATCCCAGAAGCTCCAGTTCGAGATCGTCGCGGTGCTCGGCTTGCTCGCGCTCTTCACCCATGTGCATCTGTTCTGGGTCGCCGGGCTGTTGCTCGCCTTGATCGATATTCCCGATTTCACCGGGCTGTTCGGCAGAATGGCGCATGCGCTCGAACGCATCGCCGGGATTGCGCCGAGGCGGGCGTCCGTCGCCGAGGACACCGCGGCAGGGGAGCCCACAGCGGGATCCGGCGCGGACGATCACACCGCGCTCCAAAAGCGGGAGAGCAGCCATGCTTGAGCTTCTGTTCTGCTCCCTGCTGACGCTCCTGCCGGATTACCTCTATCGGCGATACGGGCAGGGAAAGCGGTTCGGCAAGGAAATCACCTTCTATTCGGTGTGGTTCGAGCTGCGATGGGGCATCATCTCCTGCCTCATGCTGACGATCGGCCTGATCACGGTGATCTTCTACAATCACCCGTCGACGACGAATGCGGCCGTGCTGTTCCGTACCGTCCCGCTCATTTCGGAGACCACCGGGCGCGTCGCGCAGGTCTATCTCGGCGTCAGCGGCCCGGTCACGAAGGGCAGCCCGATCTTTCGCCTCGACAGCTCCAAGGAGGAGGCGGCGGTTGAGACGGCCCGGCGCAAGATCGCGGAAATCGAGGCTTCCATCGTCGTCGCAAAGGCCGATCTTCTCACGGATGAGAACCGAATTCTCGAAGCCGGGAGCGCCCACAAGCAAGCCCTCGACGAGCTCGAGACGAAGCAGGAGCTGCAGCGCCGCAACGACGATATCGTCGCCCGCCGCGAGATCGAGAGGCTCGAAAATCTGGTGGCGGGGCGCGAAGCGGCCCTGGCGGTGGCCGTCTCTGCAAAATCCTCAGCCGAAACCCGCATTTCGACCTTGCTGCCGGCAGAGAAGGCAAGCGCGGAGGCTGCCCTCGCGCAGGCGCAGACCGATCTCGACAAGACCGTCGTGCGCGCCGGCGTCACTGGCCGGGTCGAGCAGTTCACGCTGCGCGTCGGCGACATCGTCACGCCCATCATGCGGCCGGCCGGCGTCCTGATCCCCGAGGAAGCCGGGCGGAATATTCTGCAGGCGGGTTTCTCGCAGGTCGAGGGACAGGTGATGCAGGTCGGCATGGTCGCCGAGGTGACTTGCCTGTCCAAGCCCTGGGTCATCATTCCGATGGTGGTGACCGGCGTTCAGGATTTCATCGCCACAGGCCAGGTGCGGGCCGCCGATCAATTGCTCGATCCCCAGCAGGTGTCGAAGCCCGGCACGCTGCTGACCTTCCTCGAACCTCTCTATGCCGATGGGCTCGATGGCGTGACGCCGGGCAGCAGCTGCATCGCCAACGCCTATTCGAGCAACCACGAGCTGATCGAGTCAGGCAAGCTCTCGACCGGACGAAAGATCGTCCTCCACGCCGTCGACGCGGTGGGCCTCGTTCATGCGCTGCTGCTGCGCATTCAGGCACTGGTGCTCCCGATCCAGACGCTGGTCTTCAGCGGGCATTGACCGCGAGCCACGGCCGTCAGGCAACTCCGCCGGAGCTTTCGGGGGAGGCGGGGCCTCGCGGCGGTTCGGCTGGCATCGGGTTGGGGCGCCGACCGGCGTCCATTGCAGGCGAGAATGAACCGGCACGGAACTTGCCGCGACAAACGGACATTCGTCCGGGTGTTTCGACATGGATCAGAACGAGTTCCGTTGCGAAACATGTGGCTCTCCGCATGTTTCGATCCCGCGCGTTCTCAAATCAGAGAGCGAAATCGTCTGCGGCCGATGCGGCGCCTTCATCGCGACGTGGTCAAACTATTGCGGCGCAATCGCCTTGGCGCTTGCGAACGACAATCGCCTCCGGCCGCCTCCGGCCGATCCGCTCCGGCCGGCTGAGTGATCAGCGGTTCGGCGGCAATCACTTATCGGTCCAGAAACAACCGAGGGGTGTTGGCAGCACGAGACCGTCTCGGGGTGCTCGCACCAGGAGAACAGATCGTGCGCCGTTTTTCTTTGCGAGTGTGGCGCGCGTGGGGCCGGCGGCTCAATCGGCTGCTATGGGTCGGCAGCCGCCATCGACGATCAAGGAGCGGGCTCGCCGTCTTTTGGAAGCCGCAGCAAACGCTCGCGTGCTGCCATAGTGCACACGAGCGTGTTGGCAGTCCCTACGCTAACGAAAGGTTTAGTAAAATCACACAACCGGGCGGCCCAATCAGGTCGGTCTATTGCAATGATGTCCCCAGATTTGCAGTGTTCAGCAAATCTCGATATCAATTTTTCGGGGTCATACCTAAGACCTTTTACCATTGGTCTACAATATCGCTGTTCGCGAGCATATGCCGATTGAATACACAGCCCCACTAGCGCCAACGCAAGGTAACAGGTGGACCTAAGCATATCCGCATCCGTGGCTGTATTGAATTTGGTCCTCACCTCTAGATTGCGCGAATTCGCTGCCCCTGCAAGGGATCGAAGAGCTTTTGCGAACGGCCGCAGCGGGTCGAAAGCGGTCGTTGCTGCTTGTGCAGGAACCGGCGATATCTGAGGCTCCACCGGTTGGAGGATATTGTGGCCGATCGCGAGGATGCACCGCTGCCGGTCTATCGCCGGAATATCGGCTGTAGCCAGATTTTCTGGCTTTATTTCGTTGTATTTCCGATAGTCGGGTGGGTCGTTTATCCGATTTTAAAGCAGATGGTTGGCAAAGCAGCGCCGTATGCGCTCGTGGCAAGTTGCGGCGCGGTGTTGCTGTGGGGGTGGTTTCGAGAGCGTCGTCGCCGGTTGGGTGGCCGAAGTCTCTAACGGGTTGGAAGCGGTTATTCAGTCGGGCGAACCGAAGACGCCATTGAACCAATACGCACTCGGATCGCGGAACCACACCCTGTTTGCGTCCGTCTCGAACTTCGCAAACTTGCGCATATCGAGGTTGTATCGATGAGCAAGGGACACAAGCTGTCTCAGATCGTCCTGGCCCGGCCTTCGCTTTAGTCGAACAACCAACCCTCTAACGCCTTCGCCTTTAACGCTTGCGACACACGGGATACGCTCTAGCCATTCGAAAAAGGCCCGCTCGTCTGCTTGGTGATAGAACACGACTTCCGTGTCCATGTGCTCCAGTGTCAAGATTGCGTCCGTCATGCCGCTTGACTACCCGCTCGGAGCCCCCGTCCGCAATGGGGCGTAACCAGAAGTTGAAACTCGTAACGGTAAGAAGGTTCGACCCAGGAGAGTGAAGGCATGGCGCGCACCCCGAAGTCAGTCGAACGCAAAGCGGCCGAAGTTCAGAAATTCGTCCAGCTTTACGCACGTAAAGCTCAACGAGGTGTGGAACCAAACGACAGAAGGTATGACCGCAAAATCGAGGTCGCGGCAAAGCGCATGAAACCCGATGACCTTGATGCTCTTCTTCGCCAAGGCGAAGACGAATGACCACAACGGGTCGTAAGCGGTCACTGGTAAAGCTGCGTTACCACGTACCAGTGGCGTGACATTGGCTGAACGGTGGGGGCCCCTTGCTCTCGCAGGATAGAGTACAACTGAGGCTGATGCTGAGCACGCTCCACCCAAGCTGCTGAGCGCCGTTCGGGGGGCAAGCCGATCTCATCGCTCTCATCAACAACGAGAGTGTCAAATATATTCGCGACAGCGGCCCCGCCTGTCTCGCCCCAAGCAAAAGCTCTGATACGCGGCGCACCATCTGTCGCCGCTGCAAGCGCAACCTCCCGCTCGAAATGGGTTCGCGAGAGTTGGAAACGCAGCCAAGTTGGCGTGATGCCAAGTTGATAACACACGACCAGTGGAGCGGCTGCCGCAAAGGGGGCGATCACCGCCGAGACCGCGCGGCGCCAACGGCCCCCCATGGCGTTCCAAATGATACTCGACGTGAGTGTCAGAAGAAGGAGGCCAAGAGGAAGAAGCAGAAGAGGAACAATCAACAGCCAGAGGTTGAATATCCTCTCCAGCTCGTGGCTGAACGCGACCAGCAGAAAACACAGAAGGCACAACCAGAAGGGAATTGCGGTGAACCGATCAGCCGTTGAGCTTCCGCTTCCCTTCTTGGCCATCTGTTCCTTGATCCCAACCGGTTTTCACGGCTTGCGCTAGCCGGATCGGCATTCTCTGCCAATTCAATCCAAGGTCTGCAACGGGTCGAAAGCAGACGCACCGGGCACTCTGATTTCCGCCGAGTGGAATGGCAGCGCCATGAGTATCAGAAATACTGCCAAAACATAATCTATTTCAATAGCTTAGGAGAATTTTCTAGCGGGAGATCGTCTCAGCGCGGCCCCCCAAGCAGAACAAAACCGCTTCACTTTGCGAGCGCAGCGCATGTGGGCCTAGCGGCTTGAATGACCGCTAAGGGTCGAAAGCGGTCGGAAAGTCTCCGCCCCCCCATCCGCGTTGACCAAAAAGCGGCTAAGCGTTGACTAGGCCCTAAACAGCGCTGACGGGGAATCTGCCCGTCAGCGGCCTCGCCGCAACTACACCTTTCTGATTCCGGGCGGTCGCGGCGCCTAGCGGCAAAGGACGGCCTTCGTTTTCTCAGACATGGTGCACAGGGACACTTGGCGTTCTTCGCGAGGGAGTGGCCGATAGGTGCGCATGCTGTCGCGAGTGACCAGGACCGCGGAGCCCTGCTGAGGCGGGACATAGGTTGCGCACCCGGCGAGGAACGCGCAGCACACGGTAACGGCAAGCATCTTCATGCTGTTTCTCCTGGCGTGGGCCTACAGATTGAACTCTGCCACCAAACGCTTGACAACAGCGATGATTTCCCAGGACGCCCGGTCTCCGAAAGGGTGCGGACTTTTTCGGCCAGCTAATGTCGCTAACAGGTCGCAAGCCGCCACCCAACGCTCTCATGTGCTCGCGAGGCCGAGCGGGAGCGGTCTGAAGGCGCGGACTTGCGAAACAATAAGTGATCTCAATCACTTATGATGTTGTGGTAGCGGGAGAGGGACTTGAACCCCCGACACGCGGATTATGATTCCGCTGCTCTAACCAGCTGAGCTACCCCGCCACGGACATCGTAGCCGGCTGGGCCGGCCCGTCGTCGAGGCGCGATATAGGCGTCGCGATATGGCCGCGTCAAGCCTTCGATCGCGACTTATCAGCAGAGACGAGCTTGCGCAGGCGAACAACCTTGAAATAGCCGCGCCCGACATGGACGGTTTCGTAGCGGCCCGTCGCCTTCGCCCAGTCCGTCAGGCGGCTTACCTTGAAGTCGGAGCTCCAGCCGATCGCCTTCGAGAGCGGCGCGACGGCGCTCCAGAACGGCGCGAGGAGGCCGCCATCATCGACGAGGCGGCTCGAGATGACGATCTCTCCGCCCGGCTTCAGGACGCGGTCCATCTCGGTCAGCGCCTGCTCGGGATCCGGTACGAGCGTGATGACGAATTGCGCGGTCACGGCATCGAAGCGCTCGTCGTCGAAACCGAGGCGGCAGGCATCCATCACCATCAGCCCGCGGACATGCCGCAGATTCTGGCTGGCGACCTTGCGATGGGCCACTTTGAGCATGTCGAGCGAGAGATCCGCGCCGAGGACGCGCGTTTCAGGGGTAAAATAGGACAGGGTGAGGCCGGTTCCGACACCTATTTCCAGGATATCCCGTCCGCATGCGCAGGCCGCCTCGACCGCCTCGCGCTGCGGGCGCGCCAGCATGCGCTGATAGATCCGGTCGTAGAACTTGGCCCAGGTCGCGTAGACGCGCTTCTGGCCGTCGAGGTCGTAGGTCACCGGCATGGCAGGAATCCGAGCAGAGAAGCTGAGCCCGTCAGGACAGGGCGAGCGCCGCGGGCGAGGCGGTGGCCGACATGGCGAGCGGCCGGCGCAGGATGGTGCCGCCGCCGAGAACGCGCGAGCCAGGGCCGGCATCGGCGTAGATCACGCAGGCCTGGCCGGGCGAGACGCCTTCCTCGTCGCCGGCAAGCTCGATGCGCAGGCCTTCCGCGTCGCGGAAGAGACGAGCTTCACGCGGTGCGCGGGTCGAGCGGACGCGCACGGCGACCTCGAGTCCCTCGGGCGGCAGATCGTCGAGCGCGGTTTCGCCGAGCCAGTTGAGATCGCGCAGGCGAACTTCGCGCACGCTCAGCGCCTCGCGCGGGCCGACGATGACGCGCGCGGTGTCGGCATCGAGACGCAGCACATAGAGCGGCTCGGTCGCGCTGAGCCGCAGGCCCTTGCGCTGGCCGACGGTATAGTGGAGCACGCCCTCGTGATGGCCGAGCACGCGCCCGTCGAGATGGACGATGTCGCCGGGCCGGGCGGCGCCGGGCTTCAGCCGCTCGATGACATCGGCATAGCGGCCGTTCGGGACGAAGCAGATGTCCTGGCTGTCGGGCTTGTCGGCGATGGCGAGGCCGAGCTCGGCCGCGAGCGCGCGGGTCTGCGTTTTGTCGATATGGCCGAGCGGGAAGCGCAGCAGGTCGAGCTGCTCCTGCGTCGTGGCATAGAGGAAATAGCTCTGGTCCCGGCTGGCGTCGGCGGCGCGGAACAGGCCGCGATGGCCGTTGCCGAGGTCGCGGCTGACGACATAGTGCCCCGTCGCCAGCGCATCGGCGCCGAGCTCCTTGGCGAGATCGAGCAAGTCGCGGAACTTGACGGTGCGGTTGCACTCGACGCAGGGGATCGGAGTTTCGCCGGCAAGATAGCTCTCGGCGAAGCGCTCGATGACGGCGTCGCGGAAACGGCTCTCATAGTCGAGGACATAATGCGGGATGCCGATCGCCTCGGCGACGCGGCGGGCGTCATGGATGTCCTGCCCGGCGCAGCAGGCTCCGGCGCGGTGGACGGCGGCGCCGTGATCGTAGAGCTGCAGCGTGACGCCGATGACATCGTAGCCCTCGCGCTTGAGCAGGGCTGCCACCACCGAGGAATCGACGCCGCCCGACATCGCCGCAACGACGCGCGTGGCCGCTGGCGGCTTGGCGATGTCGAGTGAGTTGCGGGGCGTGGTCATCGTCTGTGGAGGCGTCCGTGGCTCGGAAGATCGGCATTTGCGCGTCTGCCGGCTCTATACCGGCTTTGGCCGGCTGCTGCCAGCGGGATCGGCAAATCCTGCCGGCCTTCGGCTTTCATGCCGGCGGTTCTTGCCGCCGCAGTCCCGATAAGACATTCTAACGCATTGATTTATAACGTCTCTGTTCTGGCGTGCAACTTGCTGGCGACGGGCGGGTGCGTTGTTGCCCGCGCCGCGGAACCGTTCATGTCGATCCAGCCCGTCTTCACCAATCAGCGAGCGTCGGACGCTCCAGCTTCGCGCCGCCGCGCCGAGGGCGGGGAGAGCGATGCCTTTTCCTTGCCCGAGGTGCAGGAGGGGAGCGACGCAGCGGCGGGGAAGGGCATCGCCAGCAAGACAACCGACCAGGCCGGCGCGGTCGAGGAGGCTGTTGCCGCGGCTGCTGGCTCCCAAGCCGAGAAGATTTCGGCGCCAGCGGACGGGAAGGGCGAGCTTGTCGTGAAGTCGGGCGAAGTCGTCGCCAAGCCGTCCAAGCCCCAACAGGCGGGAACGCAGCCCGAAGCTCCTGCTGCGGCCACAGGGATCGATTTCCTGATCGCGATGGCGGCGGCTCAGGCCGAAGCCGCCGCGGTTCAGGACGGCGAGGGAAAGCCGAAGGCCGACGGCCAGGCGAAATCCGCCGAAAGCGAGAAGCCGGCCAAGGCCAAGACGGATGACGGCGAAGCCGACGTGGCGAGCCAGGCGTCGGGCGCGGAGCAGGCCAAGGCCATAGCCCAGCCACCTCATCCCGTCGCGATGATGGTACTGCTCGTGCCGGTTTCGGCCTCCGCTGCCGGTGGAGACGTCTCTCCGCCTGCCAATGGATCCGCCGTCGCCGTGGGCGATGGAGCGAAGCCTCAGGCGACGCCGCTGCCACTTCCCGGATTTGCCAAGGTCGACGCGAAGGCGGCGAAAGCCGCCGAAACCGTTGCGCCCGAGGATGCGGCGTCCGTGGACGGCAAGGCAATTCCCAAGACAGATCAGGTGACCGAGACCAAGGGTACGGCCGAGAAGGCCATCGCCGGCGCCCCCACGAAGGCAGAGGCGGCGCCGGCGGCGGCCGATCCGAAGCTGCTCGACGGCTTGCAGCAGGCCCTGGGCCCGCTCGATCTCTCGACCATGCTGCAGCAGGCGCCCGGAAAGCCGGGCCATGACCGCCTTCTCCAGCCGCTCGATCCGAATCTGGCTGCGAACGGTGCCGCGCCGGCCCAAGGTCAGGGTCAGGGCGTCGCGGGCGGCCAGCCGACGCCGGTCCATATGGTGCCGATCGAGATCGGCATGCGCGCGATGTCCGGTTCGAAGCAGTTCGACATCCGTCTCGATCCGGATGAGCTCGGGCGCGTCGACGTCAATCTGTCGATCTCCGACAAGGGCGAGGTCAGCGCGAGGCTCGTCGTCGACCGGGTCGAAACCCTGCATCTCCTGCAGCGTGACGCCCGCACGCTGGAACGCGCGTTCGAGCAAGCGGGTCTGAAGCCCTCCGACGGAGGCGTCGATATCAGTCTGCGCGATCCGTCAGATCAATCGGCCTTCCGCCAAAACCGGCAGCACGACGAGGCGCCGCAGCGCCCACGCCTGCCGCAGGGCAATGAGCGGGCTGACGAAGCCCCCCTTTCCAACGATCCCGCCCCGCAGCGCCGCCTCGTGCGGCTCGGCGGCGTCGATCTCAGCATCTGAGCAAGGACAAGCGCCATGGCGGTTTCCGGGACAAACAGTTCGACGGGCACATCGACCACCAACAACACCAACGTCTCCGGCGGGACCACCGGGATCGCGAACAATTTCGACCAGTTCCTGACGCTGCTGACGACGCAGCTCAAGAACCAGTCGCCACTCGACCCTCTCGACACCAACCAGTTCACGGCGCAGCTGGTCCAGTTCGCCGGCGTCGAACAGCAGCTCAAGACCAATGAAACACTGAGCTCGCTGCTCAGCCTGAACGCGGCGGGCACGGCGACCAGCGCGGTCGGCTTCATCGGCGCCAAGATCACGGCCGATGGTGCCACCACACGGCTGATCGACGGCAAGGCCGAGTGGAAGGTCAACATGCCGTCGGCCGGAACGGCCACCGTCACCATCAAGGATTCGAAGGGCAACGTCGTCCAGACCGCCACCAAGACGCTGGTCGCGGGCGACCAGGCCTATAGCTGGGACGGCACGACCTCGATCGGCTCCAAGGCGCCGGACGGCGAGTACACCATCACGATCGACGCGAAGAACGTCGCCGGCGAGTCCATCACCGCCAAGACGCAGATCAGCGGCATCGTCGACGGCGTCGACTTCACCTCTTCGATCCCCATGCTGAAGATCGGTTCGATCAGCGTGCCGATCGACAAGGTGAAGAGCGTGGTGCGCAGCGAATGAGCCGGGGCGAATCAATCGTGGAGATACGACACGATCGTTTTAGCCAATTTTTAAAGCCGGCCTTCTATGCTGCCCTCAGTAGCTCTGTTGAGTTGTGTGAGAGTACCATGACCGAGCCATTGCGACCGCGGGTGAAGTACGTGATCGGACCGGACGGAAGTCCGCTGACGATCGCGGACCTCCCGCCGATGAATACAAGGCGCTGGGTCATCCGGCGGAAGGCAGAGGTGGTGGCCGCTGTGCGCGGCGGCCTGCTGAGCCTGGAAGAAGCATGCCAGCGCTACACGCTGACGGTCGACGAGTTCCTGAGCTGGCAGATGTCAATCGACCAGCATGGCCTCGCTGGGCTGCGGACGACCCGGATTCAGCATTACCGCCAGTAAGCGGCAGGTTTTTTCTTTTGTTTTCAAAGGCGTCGGTCCGATCGGGACCGGCGCCTTTCGCGTTTGCACGGCACGTCGGTGTGGAAAGTTTAACGAGCCGTCCCGAAAAATTAACCGACTGCTAACCATGCGCTGGGAAAAACTTGCCTAGTGGGTCGGCAAGTGCGCCGTCCTTTCGATTCTGTGGAACGGATGGCGGCGTGAACGGCCTGATCGAGCAGTTTGCGAAGTTCGGCGCGGCACGGCTGGCAGCCATGCTGGCGGTGACGCTGGCGCTCGTCGGCTTCTTCGGCTTCGTGATGCTGAAGATGTCCCAGCCGGCGATGAGCGTGCTGTTCACGGATCTTTCCAGCCAGGATGTCAGCGCGATCCTCAAAGATCTCGACACGCGGGGCATCAAGTACGAGCTGCGCGGCGACGGCCAGACTGTGCTGGTGCCGAAGGCCGACGTGCCGCGCCTGCGCCTCGATCTCGCCGGCAAGGGAATCCCGGCCGGCGGCGGTGTCGGCTACGAGATATTCGACAAGGGCGACGCCTTCTCCTCGACCAGCTTCGTCCAGAACATCAACCATCTGCGCGCGCTCGAAGGCGAGCTCTCCCGCTCGATCCGCTCGATCAGCCGGGTGCAGGCGGCACGCGTGCATCTCGTCATTCCGGAGCGCAGGCTGTTCGAGCGGGACCGCGAGGCGCCGCGCGCCTCGATCGCGCTCAAGCTCGCGGGCGACCTCGATGCGGCGCAGGTCCGGGCGGTACGCCACCTCGTCGCCTCGGCGGTGGACGGGCTGAAGCCCGAGCGTGTCTCGATCGTCGACGAGCGCGGCCGCCTGCTGGCGGATGGCGCCCAGAGCGATCAGGGCCTGATCGGGCTCGGCATCGAGGAGCGCCAGACCGCGATCGAGAAGCGCATCAAGTCGCAGGTCGAGGACATCGTCGCCAGCGTCGTCGGCTTTGGCCGGGCGCGGGTGCAGGTTTCCGCGGCGCTCGACACCAACCGCGTCGAGAGCCGCTCCGAAAGCTTCGACCCGGAAGGCCGCGTCCTGCGTTCCAGCCAGAACCGCACCGAGGCATCGACGACGAACGAAGGCGGCAACGGCGCGGTCACAGTCGGCAACGAGTTGCCGGGCGCCCAGCAGGCACAAGGCGCGCAGCAGGCCCAGCGCGAGAACTCCTCCAAGAACGAGGAGGTGGCGAACTACGAGATTTCCCGCACGACCCGAACCGAGGTGCTGGAAGGCGGCCGGATCAAGAAGCTCTCGGTCGCCGTTCTCGTCGACGGCAACTACAGCCGCAGCTCCGGCGGGGAGCTCGCCTATCAGCCGCGCAACACTGAGGAACTCGAGCGCATCGGCGAGCTGGTGCGGACCGCCGTCGGCTTCGATCAGGGCCGCGGCGACAAGGTCGAGGTGGTCAACCTGCGCTTCGCCGAGGCGCCGCCTCCGCCGAACGACCTGACCGAGCAGACGCTGATGCAGCAGCTGCTGTCCTTCACCCGGGAGGATCTCGTCCGCTTCGTCGAGCTCAGCGTGATCTCGCTGCTGACGGTGGTCGTGCTCATGACCGTGGTGCGGCCGCTGCTGAAGCAGGTCCTCGCGTCCGACAACAGCAATGTCCGCGCGATCCCCTCCTTCATGCGCAACGGTGCCGTTCTCGCGGACGGCACGACCGGCGACCCGGCTGGCGTGCCCGGCCGCGCCGTTGCCACGGTCGGTCCCGACGGGGAGGTGCTGCAGGCGGAGGTCGAGATGCCGTCCGAGCGGATGCTCGCCATCGCGCAGGTCAAGGGGCAGCTCAAGGCACAATCGGTGGAAAAGATCGGGGCGCTGGTCGCGCAGAACCCGGCCGATTCGGTCGCGGTGCTCAGGAGCTGGATCCACGAGAAGTCACCGGCGTGACGGGCCGCTGAACCATGGCAGAGACACGCTCCCTCGCGACGCGCAGCACCGGCCTCCCTGACGGCATCGAGGGCGGCGGCTTCGGCGCGACCACCATCGACCAGATGACCGGCCCGCAGCGCGCGGCCGTTATCCTGCTCGTCCTTGGCGAGGATCACGGCAAGAAGATCTGGCAGGAATTCGACGACGACGAGATCCGCATCATCACCCGCGCCATGGCCGAGCTCGGCACCGTCGATGCCGACGAGGTCGAGCGGCTGATGCTGGAGTTCGTCGGCAAGCTCTCCAGCGCCGGCGCCATCACCGGCTCCTTCGACCGGACGATCTCGCTGCTCGAGAAGATCCTGCCGAGCGATCAGGTCGCGCTGATCATGGAGGAGATCCGCGGGCCGGCGGGCCGCAACATGTGGCAGAAGCTCGGCAATATCGATGCCGTCGTGCTCGCGAACTTCCTCAAGAACGAATACCCGCAGACGATCGCCGTGATCCTGTCGAAAATCCGGCCCGATCATTCGGCGAACGTGCTGCGCAACCTGCCGAACGAGCTGTCGATCGAGGTGGTCGGACGCATGCTGCGGCTCGAATCGGTGCAGAAGGAGGCGCTCGATCACATCGAGAACACCCTGCGGACCGAGTTCGTCTCGACGCTGACCCAGACGCGGCGGCGCGATCCGCACGAGATGATGGCCGAGATATTCAACGGCTTCGACCGGCAGACGGAGCTCCGCTTCCTCTCGGCGCTCGATGCTTCCAACCAGGAATCGGCCGAACGCATCCGGGCGCTGATGTTCACCTTCGAAGACCTCGGAAAGCTCGACCCGGCCGGCCTGCAAACGCTGATGCGCCTGGCCGAAAAGGACACGCTGGCGCGCGCGCTCAAGGGCGCGAGCCAATCCATGCGCGATTTCTTCTACGGGGCCATGTCGCAGCGCGCCGCGAAGAATATGAAGGACGACATGGAGGGGCTGGGGCCCCTGCGGCTCAAGGAGGTCGACGAGGCCCAGACCAAACTGGTCCAGCTGACGAAGGATCTCGCGGACAAGGGCGAAATCGTCCTGTCCAAGGGCGGTTCCGAAGACGAACTGGTGTATTGAGATGGTTTCCGCAACGAAATTCATGTTCGGGACGGATTTCCGCGAAGGCGGCCGCAAGGCAGCCGGCGAAGCCGATCTCGCCGCAGCGCGCGCCGAGGGGTTCCGCGCCGGGCAGGAGCAGGCGCATCGCGAGGCGCAGACCCAACTCGCCGGCCTGACCGGGCAGCTTGCCCGCTCCGCCGAGCGGCTGTTCGCGCAGGAAGCGGCGCGGGCCGCGGCGATCGAGGAGCATGCTGCGCATGTCGCGCTCGTAGCGGCGAAAGCGCTGGCGGGCGCTGCGCTGGCGGAGAAGCCGATGGCGGCGCTGGCCGGAGCCGTGCGCGAAGCCTTGAGCCATGCCCGGACAGCGCCGCATCTCGTCCTGCGCGTCAACGAGGCCGTGGTCGAGCAGGCGGAGGAACTGACCCGCAAGCTCGCTGCCGAGCATGGCTTTGCCGGAAAGCTGATGGTGCTCGGACAAGCCGACATCGTGCCCGGCGACGGGCGCATCGAATGGGCCGAGGGCGGTTTCGTCCTCGACAGCCAGCAGCTTTCGGCTCTGGTCGAACAGGCGGTTGCCCGCGTGTTCGGCCATGGCCGGGCGGAACCATGAAAGTCTGAGCCATGAGCCAGCAGAATGACCTCAACCTGCCGCCGCTGAACCAGGCCGACCTTTCCTTCGACCAGAACCAGACCTCGGTCGCGCGGTCGGGGCCGGTCCCGGTCAAGACGGCCGAAGATCTGGAACAGGTCTTCGACGTGCCGGTCACGGTCTCGGCCGTGCTCGGCTCCTCGAAAGTCGCGGTGGGCGACCTGCTGCAGATCGTGCCTGGCGCGGTTCTCGAGCTCGACCGGCGCGTCGGAGAGGCGATCGACATCTTCGTCAACGAGCGACTGGTGGCGCGCGGCGAGGTCGTCGTCGTCGAGGATCGGCTCGGCGTGACCATGACCGAAATCATCAAGGCGGACCGGTGAGAACCGGCCCTGCCATCGTGACGCTAGATCGCCGCGCATCCGAACGGACGTATCGTGGCGATCTATCTCTTTGTCTCAGCATCGGATTCATCCGAAAAGCGGATGCCGCTTTTCGGTCCGATGCTCCAAGCGGAAGGACCTGAGCCATGCGCCTCATCATCGCCGGCGGTCTCAAGGGACAGATCATCGCCGCCGCCAAGATCGCGATGTCGCACGGAGCGGCCGTGACCCACACCGATGGGCTCGACCAGACGCTCGCGGTGCTGCGCGCCAAGGGCGCCGATCTCCTGATGATCGATGTTGTCCAGCCGATCGCGGCCTATGTCGCAGCGCTGGAAGCCGAGCGCATCCGCACGCCGATCATCGCCTGCGGCACCTCGACCGATGCGCGTGCCGCCGTCGCCGCGATCCAGGCCGGTGCACGCGAATACGTGCCGCTGCCGCCCGATCCGGAGCTGATCGCGGCGGTGCTGGAAGCGGTCGCGGCCGATCAGTCCAGCCTGATCTGGCGCGACCCGGCGATGGAGCGCGTCGTGCAGCTGGCCTCGCAGATCGCGCGTTCGGAAGCGCCGGTCCTCGTCACCGGCGAGAGCGGCACCGGCAAGGAGGTGATCGCACGCCATCTGCATCAGAAGTCGGGACGCAAGGACCGGCCTTTCGTCGCGGTCAACTGCGCGGCCATTCCCGACAACCTGCTCGAATCCGAGCTGTTCGGCCATGAAAAGGGCGCCTTCACCGGCGCGATCGCCCGCCGCATCGGCAAGTTCGAGGAGGCGCATGGCGGCACGCTGCTGCTCGACGAAATCTCCGAGATGGATGTGCGCCTGCAGGCGAAGCTGCTGCGCGCCCTGCAGGAGAGGATGATCGATCGCGTCGGCGGCACGCAGCCGGTCAAGGTCGATATCCGCATCATCGCGACGTCCAACCGCAACCTGGCGGACGCGGTGCGCGAGGGCGCCTTTCGTGAGGATCTGCTCTACCGTCTCAACGTCGTGCATCTGCGCCTGCCGGCGCTGCGCGAGCGGCCCGGCGACATCCTGGCGCTGGCCGAGCATTTCGCGAAGAAATATGCCGATCTGAACGGGATGCCGATGCGGCCGATCGCGGCCGATGCGCGCAAGCTGCTGCTCGGCAATGCCTGGCGCGGCAATGTCCGCGAGCTGGAAAACACGATGCACCGGGCGGTGCTCCTCGCCAGCGGGCCGGAAATCGCAGCGACAGCCGTGCTGACGCCGGAAGGCGAGGTGCTGTCTTCGGCGCCTGCGCGCGATTCCGCCGCGCGCGCTGCGCAGACTGCGGAGGCAGTGACCCGATCGCTAGTGGGGAACACGGTCGCCGATGTCGAGCGCGAACTGATCCTCGACACCCTCGACCATTGCTTGGGCAACCGCACGCATGCGGCCAAGATCCTGGGGATCTCGATCCGCACCCTGCGCAACAAGCTCGGCGAATACACCGCCGCCGGCATCACCGTGGCGGAGCCGGGTCAGACGCGCATCAGCGTCGCCTGACCCGCGCAGGGCTCACCAATAGCGCCGGCGATAGTAGCGCGGACGATAGTAGCGCGGCCGGTAGTAATACCGCGGGCGGTAATAGGGCCGGTAATAGGGGCGTCGATAATAGCCGTAACGCGGCCGGCGATAGTAGTAGTACTGGCTGAATTCGGCGTCGGTCTTGTCCAGCGCCTCCTTCACATCGGCCGGCACTGCTTCATCGCCCTTCGCGGGCCCCGCTTCCGGCGTCAGGTCCGGCTTCGGCTGGGCCGCTTCGACGGCAGCAATGCCGCCCATGCCGGCTGCGGCGAAGCCTCCGACCAGTGTCATCAGGAATGAGCGTCTGTCCACGACGACCTCCAGGCTGTTGTCCCATCCATTCTTAAGGCCGGAAAGCCGGCGATAAGTAATGCATTTAAAGGATGCTTTGTTCCCGAGCGCGCGGTTTTCGTCCCTATGGCTCACGGCTCACTTCAATCGACGGCGTTCAGCGGCCTGGCAACGCTCTCGAGCGGCCGACGCTCGGCACGGATCGCGAAACGGGCCGCAATGATCGCGGCGCCCAGCATCAGCGCGGCGCCGAGCAGATAGCCGCCAAAAACGCTGCCGCGCGAGCCGGTGTCGATCAGGATGCCGAAGAGCCAGGGGCCGGCGACGCCGCCAACGCCGGTGCCGAGCGCATAGAACACGGCGATGGCGAGCGCGCGCATCTCGACCGGGAAGGTTTCGGAGACCGTGAGATAGGCCGAGCTCGCAGCGGCGGAGGCGAAGAAGAAGACGGCGCTCCAGCACAAGGTGAGCTGGGAGGCCGTGAGCCAGTCCTTCCAGAAGAGATAGCCGGTCCCGGTCAGAAGCAGGCCCGACAGGGCGTAGGTCGCCGCGATCATCACGCGCCGGCCGATCGTGTCGAAGAGCCGCCCGATCAACAGGGGGCCAAGGAAATTTCCCACCGCGAAGGGCAGGATGAACCAGCCGATCTGCTGCGAGGGCACACCGTAGAAATCGGTCAGGATCAGCGCATAGGTGAAGAAGATGGCGTTGTAGAAGAAGGCTTGGGACAGCATCAGCGCAAGGCCGACGAGTGCGCGCTCGCGATGGACCACGAAGAGCGCGTGGAAGACCTCGCCGAGCGGAGTCTTGGCCCGCGGCCTCAGCCGGGTCGGCATCAGAACCTCGTTTGCCGGCGCGACGAAGCCGGCGCGGCGCTCGATATCGGCAACGATGGCGGCGGCGCGCTCCGGGTGGCCGTGGCTGATCAGCCAGCGCGGGCTCTCCGGAATCCAGTGCCGCAGGATGAGGATGGCAAGGCCCAGTGCGGCGCCGATGAAGAAGGCGAGGCGCCAGCCATATTCCGGGTCGATCCGGGCCGGATCGAGCAGGACGATGGCGCCGAGCGCACCAAGCGCTGCGCCGATCCAGAACGAGCCGTTGATGACGAGATCTGTCCAGCCGCGCACGCGGGCCGGGATCAGCTCCTGAATGGTGGAATTGATCGCAGTGTATTCGCCGCCGATGCCCATGCCGGTCAGGAAACGGAAGGCGATGAAGCTCGCGACATTCCAGGACAGGGCGGTCGCGGCCGTGGCCGAGAGATAGACGAGAACCGTGATCGTGAAGAGCTTCTTGCGGCCGAGACGGTCCGTGAGCCAGCCGAAGAAGACGGCGCCCAGCACCGCGCCGGCAATATAGGCCGCCCCCGCAATGCCGATCTCCGTGTTGGTGAAGCGGAGGACCGGACTTTCCTTCAACGCTCCCGAGACGGCGCCCGCGAGCGTCACCTCGAGTCCGTCGAGAATCCAGGTGACGCCGAGCGCA
Source organism: Allobosea sp. 10L417 (assembly GCF_056395485.1). NCBI lineage: Bacteria > Pseudomonadati > Pseudomonadota > Alphaproteobacteria > Hyphomicrobiales > Alloboseaceae > Allobosea > Allobosea sp. 10L417. The sequence goes on along the minus strand of NZ_JBFTJP010000001.1, from coordinate 818,613 downwards.
ACGACGACGAGCGTGTGGAAGCGCGACCAGGGAAGCCGGTCGAGACGGGCGGGCACGTCGGTCTCGACGACGGGGCGTTCCGCTGCCTGCGATTGAACATGCTGCACGGGTCGTCCCCGACGATGAACGGCGCTCTTGCGGCGCTTTGAGAGGGCAGGCACCGGCACGGGAGAGCTGCCGGCGCAGGAATGACTTCGCGTGATATCGGCGGAGCCGGTGCGCGTTGGGTCGAGACGCAAACAATCCGTGTCCGCGAAGGTTCCGGTGACGCATTCGGGGACAGGTGCCCGAGGCCGGGCTTAACCATTCATTCACCATGAACCCGGCAAGAATTGCCGGGTCGCGCTCCGCTTCGGAGTGCTGGCCTGCCATGGGCGGGCATAGGGCGGGCGGAGCGGTCGATGACCGATGTGACGGCGGGGCAGGGAAGAGGGTTCAGCATCCCGGATCGCGGCGCGCTGGGAAAGCTGCTGAACCGGCCGGACCTGTTCCTGGCGATCGGCGTCATGGGCATCCTGGTGGTGCTCATCTTCCCGATGCCGGCGGTGCTGCTCGACCTGATGCTGGCGCTTTCGATCATCCTGTCGGTGCTCGTGCTGATGACCGCGCTCTTCATCGAGGAGCCGCTGGAGTTCTCCGCCTTTCCGACCGTGCTGCTGATCGTCACCATGTTCCGGCTGGCTCTGAACCTGGCCTCGACGCGCCTCATCCTCGCGCATGGCCACGAGGGCACTTCGGCGGCGGGCCACGTCATCGAGGCCTTCGCCGGCTTCGTGATGAGCGGCAATTTCGTGATCGGGGTGATCGTCTTCACCATCCTGATCATCGTGAATTTCGTCGTCATCACCAAGGGTTCGGGCCGCATCGCCGAGGTCGCGGCCCGCTTCACCCTCGACGCCATGCCCGGCAAGCAGATGGCGATCGACGCCGATCTCTCCGCCGGCCTGATCGACCAGGAGACGGCCAAGGTCCGCCGCAAGGCGCTGGAGGACGAATCCTCCTTCTTCGGCTCGATGGACGGTGCTTCGAAATTCGTGCGCGGCGATGCCATCGCCGGCCTGCTGATCACCTTCATCAACGTGCTCGGCGGCATCATCATCGGCGTGGCGCAGCAGGGGCTCAGCTTCGGCCAGGCGGCCACCAATTATACGCAGCTCACCGTCGGCGACGGCCTCGTCAGCCAGATCCCGGCGCTGATCGTCTCGACCGCGGCGGGCTTGCTGGTCTCGAAGGCGGGCGTGCGCGGCGCCGCCGACAAGGCGCTCGGCAAGCAGCTCTCCGGCTATCCCAAGGCGCTCGGCATGTCGGCCGCGGTGATGCTGCTGATCGCGCTGCTGCCGGGTATCCCGATGCTGCCCTTCCTGCTGCTGGCGGGTGGCGCGGGCTTCCTCGCCCGGCGCTTCGGCCAGGCTGCCAAGGCGCGCGAGGCCGAGCAGGCGCTCACCGGGGCGGCGCAGCCCGGCGCGGCGCTGGCGGCGGACGGCTCGCCGCGCGAGGAGACGCTGAACGACCTGCTCAAGATGGACGAGCTCAAGATCGAGATCGGCTACGGATTGCTGCCACTGGTCAATGCCGCGGGCGGACAGGACCGGTTGACCGATCAGGTGCGGGCGCTGCGGCGCCAGCTTGCCGCCGAGCTCGGCTTCGTCATGCCGGCGGTTCGCATCGTCGACAACGTCCAGCTCGAGGCCAACCACTACTACATCAAGATCAAGGAGATCGATGCCGGCCATGGCATCGTCTATGCCGGCCAGTACATGGCGATGGACCCGATGGGCGGCTCGGTGAACCTGCCCGGCCACAATGTGCTGGAGCCGACCTTCGGCCTGCCGGCGACCTGGATCGACGGCGCCCTGCAGGACGAGGCGCAGTTGCGTGGCTACACCGTGGTCGACGCCGCGACCGTGATTTCGACGCATCTGACCGAGGTGCTGAAATCGAACATGCCGGAGCTGCTCTCCCACAGCGAGGTGCAGAAGCTCCTGCGCGAGCTGCCGAAGGACCATGCCGATCTCGTCAAGGAGATCGTGCCCAGCCAGATCTCGACCACCGGCATCCAGCGCGTGCTGCAGCTGCTGCTTTCGGAGCGCATCTCGATCCGCGACCTGCCGACGATCATCGAGGGCGTCGCCGAGGTCTCTGCCGGCGTTCGCAATCCGCGCGACATCGCCGAGCATGTCCGCGCCCGGCTGGCGCGCCAGATCTGCGCGCAGTTCTCGAACCAGCATGGCGTGCTGCCGATCATCACGCTGTCGCCAGCCTGGGAAAGCGTCTTCGCCGAGTCGGTCATCGGACAGGGCGAGGACCGGCACCTCGCCATGCAGCCCTCGCGGCTGCAGGAGTTCGTGCATCACGTCCGCGACAAGTTCGAGGATGCCGCACGCATCGGCGAGATGCCGGCACTCGTCACCTCGGCCATGGCGCGGCCTTTCGCGCGCCAGATCATCGAGCGCTTCCGCCGCGAGACGCCGGTGCTGTCGCAGGCCGAGATCCATCCGCGCGTGCGCCTGAAGACCGTCGGCAGCGTCTGAGGCTCGCCTCCGCTTTCCACGGGGGTCCGATGCCCGCGGCGCAATGGTCAGCGCCGGGAGCTGCGGCTAAGCGGAGGCCATGTCCCGCAACGCTGCTCTCTTCGCCGTCATGTGCCTCGTCTGGGGGCTGACCTGGCTGCCGGTCAAGGTCGGTGCGGCGCATGTGCCGCCGGTCTTCCTGGCGGCGGCACGCTTCACCATCGCCGGGTTGCTGATGCTGATCTGGGCCGGGCGCGACGTGCCGAAAGTGCCGCGCGATGCCTGGCCGCGATTGATCGGCACGGCGCTGCTGCTCAACACCGGCAACTACACACTGTTGTTCTGGGGCACGGCGCATGCGCCGAGCGGGCTTGCCGCCATCGTCAATTTCGCGACGATCCCGATCTTCACCTTGCTGGCGACCCGCGCTTTCGAGGGCGAACGCATCGACGGGCGCAAGCTCGCGGCGATCGGGCTCGGCACGGTCGGCCTCGGCTTCCTGTTCGCGACGCGCGCGCTTGGCGGATTGTCGCTGGCGCAGGGCGATCCGCTGGAGGCATGGGGGCTTGCGGCCGTAGCGGCGGGAACTTTGCTCTACTGTGTCGGCGCGGTGCTGGCGCGCCCGATCGCGGGGTCGATGCCGACGTTGACGCTCGCCGGATGGCAGACCCTGATCGGCGGCGTCGGCCTCACCGCCGTTTCGCTCTCCCTAGAGCCGGTCGGCTACGACGATCTGGCGAAGCTGGTGCGGTGGCCAGTGCTGCCCGCGCTCATCTTCCTTGTGATCGGCGGCTCGCTGATGGGCTTTACCATCTATATGCGGCTGCTGCGCGACTGGGGCGCCTTCAGGGCCGGTCTCTACGCCTTCATCAGCCCGGCGATCGCCGTCGCCGTCGGCGTCCTGGCCCTGCACGAGCCGTTCGGCTGGTCGGAGGCAACCGGCGCGCTGCTGATGTTCGGAGCCGCCGCGATTGCGCTCAAGCGGCCATCAGCCAAGCCCGCGAAGACTGTGACGGCCTGATTCAGGGCGGCGGTGCGATGCGGGTGCTGCGTTTGAGCTGCGCCCGYTCGAAGGCCAGCACGATAGGCAGCGAGAACACCAGCGGCAGGATAAGATAGAACAGCCGCCAGATCAGCAGCGCGGCGAAGACCGCCGGGGCCGGCACGCCGGGCATGACGGCAAGGAAGACCGCCTCCATCACGCCGACGCCGCCCGGGACCTGGCTCAGAAGGCCGGCCGAGAAGGACAGCAGGAAGGCGCCGAGCACGATCAGGAAGCCCGGATTGCCCTGATCGGGCAGCGCGAAATAGATGATGCCGGCCGCGCCTGCCAGTTCGAGCGGCGCGGCGAGATACTGCCTGATGACGATGGGCAGACGCGGATAGATGATCTCGAACTTGCCGATCTTCAGCGGCTTGAAGCGCAGCCACGAGCCGATCGTATAAAGCGCGACGAAGGCGAGCATTCCGACGCCGATCATGCGCGCCGCGTTGTCGCTGATTGCGAACCACCGCGACATCCGTTCGAGCGGGTGCAGGATCTGCGGTTCGTAGATCAGGACAAGGCCCATCAGGAAGATGGTGCCGAAGGCGAAGGTAAAGGAGCAGAGCGCGACGAGCATTGCAACTTCGGCGGCCGTGAGGCCCTTCGCCGTATAGGCCCGGTAGCGCACCATGCCGCCCGAGAAGACCGAGGCGCCGATATTGTGCGAGAGCGCGTAGGTCACGAAGGAGCAGAGCGAGATATAGAACCAGGAGATGCCTTTCTCCTTGCCGAGATGGATCAGGGCGATCCGGTCGTACCAGGCGAGGGCGGCATAGGCGACGAGCGTCGCGAGCGCGGCGTGGAAGAAGGCCTCCGGCGGGATGACCGCGATCTTGTGGCCGATCCGCTGGGCGATGATCTTGATGCTCTGCCAGAGGCTGGCATCTGTGAGCAGCGCTTCGATTGCGGCGTCGGATCCGGCTTCGGCCTTGAGCTTGCCCCAGAGCAATTCGACCGACCAGACCACCGCGACGAGCCCGATGATCGGCCAGAGATAGTCGAGATAACGTTTCATACAGGCCGCGGGGCTGGGAACTGGTGACGGGTGGCGGGTGGCCCACGTCGTCACCGCTGCGGCGCGAACCTGTCGTTCTCTGTGCCAGCGTGTGGGGGCAAGGGCAAGCGCCCGAAGACGCCTGCCCCCGCGCTGGACTAGGTTATTTGCCGTTCTTCTTCAGCCAATCCTGCATCATCGCGACTTCCTTCTCCTGGTCGCGAATGACGCTCTCGGCGAGTTTGCGGATCTCCGGGTCCTTGCCGTGGGCCAGGACAATGCGCGCCATGTCGATCGCGCCCTGATGATGCGGGATCATGCCGCGGACGAAGTCGGCATCGGCATCGCCGGAGTAGGCGATGTCCATGTCCTTGTGCATCTTCATGTTGGCCGCCTTGTAGGCCTTGGTCGATGCATTCTCGGCCGTCGTTGCGGCAGCGGGCGCGCCGTGCTGGCCGTGATGCTGCTGCGCCTGCGCGGCGCCGCCCAGCGTGCCGGTTGCGAGGAAGGCGGCCAATGCGATTGCTGTACGATTCATCTGTCTTGTCCTTGAACGATGGAAAACGCGGATCGCGCCGGAAAGCGGCGTCATAATCCGTGGAAATTTCGACTCAGATCGCCAGGGCGCGTGGCGGGCGCTCTGCCGGCTCGATGGAGAGCCCCCGGGACAGCATCGCGATCGGCGGGTGCGTCCGCGACCAGACGATCAGCACCGGCAATATCGGGGCCGACGGCGCCTGCGCGATCAGGCCGCAGCCGATGATGCAGCAAGGCGGCGCGGCGGAAACCGGGTGCTTGGCCGCGGTCGATTCGTGACAGGGGGCGGGAGCCTCGGCCCGCTCGCCCGCGCCTGCAGCTGTCGTCTCGCCGTGATGCGACGAGGTGGCCATCGGCATGCGCATCATCGAGGCCGCCAACGTGACATGAGGCAGCACCGCGAAACACATCACCAGCAGCGTGAACAGCCAGCCGGCGGGGCGGCCGCGTCGCGGCCGCCCCGATCCAACCATGGTGTCACGCCGGGCATGCATCATCACGCCATGCTCTTTCGACCGCGATCATGTCATGATCGCGGCGACGACCACTCTTTCGAGCCGCGATCTGCCTTCCATGTCCGAGAGCCTGACCATTACCCTGAACGGAACGACCGATTTGCCGCCGGGCAAGATCGCGACGATCGTGACATCGCTCGAGATGTTCGAGCGGCCGACGCAGCGCTCCAATCCGCCCGGGACCGAGGGCTTCTCGCTCGACCCGATCGATCGGTCGGATATCGAGCGCTATCTGCGCATCTATCGCCGGCTCGGCGAGCGCTGGATGTGGTTCAGCCGCTTGACCAAGCCGCGCGCCGAACTCGAAGCGATCTTCGGCGATCCGGCTGTCACGGTCTTTGCCGTCCGCTTCGACGGGCAGGATGCGGGGTTGCTGGAACTGGATTTCCGTGTGCCGGGGGAGGGGGAGCTCGCCTTCTTCGGGCTCGATGAGCCCGTGGTCGGGAAGGGGGCGGGTCGCTGGCTGATGAACCGGGCGCTTGAACTGGCCTGGGCCCGGCCGATCTCGCGCTTCTGGGTGCATACCTGCACGCTCGATCACCCGGCCGCGCTCGCTTTCTATCAGCGCTCGGGCTTCACGGTGTTCAAGCGCGGGGTCGAGGTCGACGATGATCCGCGCCTGACCGGCAAGCTGCGCAGGGACGCCGTCGAGCACCATCCCGTCATCGCATGAAAAAAGGCAGCGTCCGCGAGGACGCCGCCCTTTTCACTGAATCCCTGGGAACTACAGGATCTTTATTCTATCGCATTTTCCCGACGCGAACCGGTGTCCACTTCGCTCGAACTCTTGAAGCGGGTCAGGCGCGAGAACGCAGCCCGATCGCGTCCATCGTCGCCTGGTCGCGGGCGGCTTCCGCGGCACGCTCGGTCGCGCGCTCGCGATCGTCGAGAATCTCGACCTTCTTCATGTCCTCGAAGGCTTCCTGCAGCTCGGCCTTGGCCTCGTCGAGCTGGCCCTTCAGATTGTCGGCCGACTGGCGCAGGTTGTCGCGGCGGCCCAGAGCCGCCTTGGCATAGGTCGGATAGGCGAAGTGAGACGAGTCGGTGATGCCGGCGCGGGCTTCCTCGGACTGGATCTCCCGATCGAGATCGTTCGCCATCCTGTGGAAGTCGGCGATCATCATCTCGATCTGGCTCACCCGGCGACGTTTCTCGTCCACCTGAAAGCGCTTCAACCGCAGAAGGGTCTCTCGCGACTTCATGTCGTTTCCAACTCCTGATTACGCATTGGCCTCTGCCGACCCCTCGGCGCGGGCCTGAACTCTATCCGCGAGACGTGGCGCAGCATGGCGCAAGGAGGTTGACCTTTCCTTACCGAGACGGGCTGCTTTTTCTGCATGCTCAAGCCGCGTCGCGGCTCCTGCCGCGGCCTGTCGCGATGATCTAGTCACTGAGCCAGCGGCCATTCGGCCCGTTGTCAGCGGATGTCCTGTCTTGGTTGCCTTTCCTCGTTTCGGCGGGCACGGCCCCCTGCTTTTCGGCCTCGCCCTCACGCGCATCATCGGCTGGGGCTCGACCTTCTATTCGCCTTCCGTGCTGGTCAGCGCGCTCGACCGCGATCTCGGCCTCAATGCCGAGATCGTTTTCGGAGGCATCACCATTCTGCTGATCACCGGCGCGCTGGTCGCTCCGGCGATCGGCCGCCTGCTCGACCGCGAAGGCACGCGCCGCTCGATGTGCGTCGGCGCGGTCATCTGCGCGCTTGGGCTCGCCGTTCTCGCCACCGCACAGGGGCCGGTCAGCTATCTCGCGAGCTGGTTCGTCATTGGGCTGGGACATGCGATGTCGCTCGCCAATGTCGGCAACGTCGCGATCGCGCAGCTGATGGGCGAGCGGACCCGGCGCGTCATCGGATTGATGATGCTGGTGACGGGTCTTGCCTCCAGCGTGTTCTGGCCACTGACCGCAGTTCTGATGGATGCTTTCGGCTGGCGCATCACCGTGCTCGTCTTCGCGGCGATGCAGATCGTGATCGTGCTGCCGATCTACGCCGCAGTCCCGCGCCTCCAGCCCGTGCAGCCGGCGGCGAAGGTGACCGGAGTTCCCTCGGCCGGCGAGGAAGGGCGCGTTCCGTCCTCTTCCCGCAAGGCGGCTTTCTGGCTTGTGGCGCTCGCCTTCTCGGCGAGCGGGCTGGTGTCCTGGGGGCTGCCGCTGCACCTGATCACGCTGTTCCAGGAGGCCGGGCTGACGCAGGCGGAAGCCGTCTGGATCGCGACGCTGAGCGGGCCGGCGACGATCGCAGCGCGCGCCATCGATGCCACTGTCGGCGAGCGCCTGCCGGCGGAGAAGACCGCCCTGCTCGGCCTGATGCTGGGGCCGGCGCTATGCCTGGTGCTGCCCTTCGTTCCGATGACGATTGGCGCCGCGGCTGGCTTCGTCATGCTGTTCAGCGCGGCGCTGGGCGTGATTTCGGTGGCACGGGCAACATTGCCACTCGCCCTGTTCGGCCGGAACGGCTTCGCCGCGATGCTAGGCAAGCTCACCGTGCCCCAGAACATGGCCTTTGCCGCCGCGCCGCTGCTCTTCGCAGTGATGGTCGAGCGGCTTGGAGCCGACCTGACGCTGATCGTTTCCGCTGCGATCCAGGCAATCGGGTTCGCCGCGATGTTCGCCCTGGTGCGGATGATGGCGCGGGCCTGAAGCGGCTCAGATACCCATCAGCAGGGCGAGGATGGCGAGGGCCGCCGGCAGCGCCTGGATGTAGAGGATCTTGCGGCTGGCAGTTGCTGCGCCGAAGAGGCCGGCTACGAGGACGCAAGCCAAGAAAAACAGCTTGATCGCGAAGCCCCCGGCACCGAGCCAGAGTCCCCAGGCGAGGCCGGCGACGAGGAAGCCGTTATAGAGCCCCTGATTGGCCGCCAGCACCTTGGAGCGCGCCGCAAATTCAGGCGTCAGTCCAAAAGCCTTGTGGCCGCGCGGCGTATCCCACAGCCACATCTCCAGAATGACGATGTAGATGTGGATAAGGGTGACGACGCCAATCAGAGCCGAGCCGATCATCGATAGGGTTTCCTGTGAGGACGAACCGGCGTCACGCGCTGCCGCTCATGATCGCGTGGAGGCGCTGATAGCATTCGGGCAAGGGGGTCGCGTCGTCCTTGGCCTGCTTGAGGAAGGCCTCAAGCGCCGGATGCAGGCGGATCGCCTCGTCGACCTCGGCCGAAGCGCCCTGGCGGTAGGCGCCGAGCCGGATCAGTTCTTCCATGTCGGCATAGGTCGCGAGCGTCGCGCGGGCCTTCTGCACGGTCGGGTAATAGGCCGGATCGCAGGAGCGGGGCATGGTGCGCGAAACCGATTTCAGGATGTTGACGGCGGGATAGCGGCCGCGCTCGGCGATGGAGCGCTCCATGACGATATGGCCGTCGAGGATGCCGCGCACCGCGTCCGCGACCGGCTCATCATGGTCGCCGCCGTCGACCAGCACGGTGAAGAGCCCGGTGATCGCGCCGTCTTCTGTGCCGGGGCCGGCTCGCTCCAGCAGGCGCGGCAGCTCGGCGAAGACGGTCGGCGTGTAGCCTTTTGTCGTCGGCGGCTCGCCTGCCGCGAGGCCGATCTCGCGCATCGCCATCGCGAAGCGGGTGACCGAGTCCATCAGGCACATCACCTGCAGGCCACGATCACGGTAATACTCTGCCAGCGTCAGCGTGGTCAGCGCCGCCTGCTTGCGCATCAGCGCCGGCTCGTCGGAGGTGGCGACGACGACGATCGAGCGGGCGAGGCCCTGCGGCCCGAGATCCTCCTGCAGGAACTCCTGCACCTCGCGGCCACGCTCGCCGACGAGGCCGATGATGTTGACGTCGGCCTGGGCATAGCGGGCCAGCATCGAGAGCAGGACCGACTTGCCGACGCCGGAGCCGGCGAAGATGCCCATGCGCTGGCCTATGCAGCAGGTCAGGAAGGCGTTGAGAGCGCGGACACCGAGATCGAGTGGCCTGCCGACGCGCCGCCGCTTATGCGCAGGCGGCGGATCGTTGCGGAAGGCATAGAGCGTATCGCCTTGCGGCAGTGGCGGGCCGCCGTCGACCGGCCGGCCGAGCGCATCGACGACGCGGCCGAGCCAGGCGGGGGTGGGGCGCAGGCCGGGCTGAGCGCGGTCGACATGGACCGGGCAGCCACGGCGCACGCCGTCGAGACCGCCGAAGGGCATCACCAGCGCCTTCTCGCCGGAGAAGCCGACGACCTCGCAGGGAACGCGGGTGCCGGCGGCGATCTCGATGCCGACACGGCCACCCAGACTCATCGCGCCGATCGGTCCGGCGACCTCGACGAGAAGGCCGCGCACGCCGATGACGCGGCCATAGATGCTCACCCCCTCGATGTGCTCGATGGCGGAGGCGAGGGCCGAAAGACGGTCATGGCCGTGCGAGGGGGAATTCATGATGCGATGACGTCCTTGCCGGTCGGCGAGGGGGGGGGCAAATCGCCCTTGTGGATGATTTGGTAATGGTTCCTAACAAATTGCGCTCATTTACCAGCCGTTAAGCTCTGTGATTAACACTGCAGATCGAGGCTGCCGCGTGTCGCAGGGCCCTTTGGCCCCGTTTCTCGCAGCATCCCTCCGCGAAAGGGCGCTTTTCGCGGGTGAGAGTTCATCGATCCGTGTCAAATTCGACTCACCTCGACAAGGATCGTTCACTTTCTCCGAGGAAGCGCTTGCGCTCGGGAATCACGGTTTGTTAACCAGTTTCCTCGTAGCGTGTCGCGTGGCGTTTCATTGGGCAAGTGCGTCGTCGCCAAGGGCCGGGAAGGTCCGGGCGAAAGCAACGGTTAACCTGCCCTGCGGGCGAAATTGGGGACGTGGACATGCGGGTTCTGCTGATCGAGGACGATAGCGCGACCGCTCAAAGCATCGAGCTCATGCTCAAATCCGAGAGCTTCAACGTCTACACGACGGATCTCGGCGAAGAGGGCGTCGATCTCGGCAAACTCTACGACTACGACATCATCCTGCTCGACCTGAACCTGCCCGACATGTCGGGTTACGAGGTGCTGCGCAGCCTGCGCGTCGCCAAGGTCAAGACGCCGATCCTGATCCTCTCCGGCCTCGCCGGCATCGAGGACAAGGTGAAGGGCCTCGGCTTCGGCGCCGACGATTATCTCACCAAGCCGTTCCATAAGGACGAGCTGGTCGCCCGCATCCATGCGATCGTGCGCCGCTCGAAGGGCCACGCCCAGTCGGTCATCACGACCGGCGATCTGGTCGTCAACCTCGACACCAAGACCGTGGAAGTCGACGCCGCCCGCGTCCACCTCACCGGCAAGGAATACCAGATGCTGGAGCTGCTCTCGCTCCGCAAGGGCACGACGCTCACCAAGGAGATGTTCCTCAACCATCTCTATGGCGGCATGGACGAGCCAGAGCTCAAGATCATCGACGTGTTCATCTGCAAGCTGCGCAAGAAGCTGGCGAACGCGTCGGACGGCAAGAACTACATCGAGACCGTCTGGGGCCGCGGCTATGTGCTGCGCGAACCTTCCGAGGTCGACGAGCGCATTACGGCCTGACGCATCCCCGTCGCCGGCCCGTCATCGGGCAGTCACGAAGCGATGGCATACAAGTTTTGACCTGATCGTCGGATGTACACGACAGGTCGACGGGACCCCGCCGCGAGGCGGGGTTTTTGTTTTGGCCGACTGCCGACGACGCCGATGTGGCGATGTCCGGCGCTCAGGCGCGCCAGCTCGCCAGCGGTGGCGCAAAGCTTCGATTGGCAAGCGGCGCGGCGTTGCGCGGCTGCGCGGCGAGAGCAGCCTGGCGGTAGAGGCCCCGGTGCTCGGGATCGCAGGTCAGCCTGGTGGCTAGCCCGAGGACCGTTTCCGCTGCGCCGAGAACGAAAGCTCCGTCGGGGACGAGGCGCGGCGCCAGCAACTCCAGGGCCTTCACCTTCGTCGGCACATCGAAATAGATCAGCACGTTGCGGCAGAAGATGACGTCGAACCGGCCGAAATGATCGTTCCGCTCCAGCAGATTGTGATGGCGGAAATCGATCATGCGGCGCAGCCGCTCCGAGATCTGCCATTTGTCGCCGCGCTGCTCGAAATGCTTGAGCAGCATCTGGATCGGCAGGCCGCGTTGTACCTCGAACTGGCTGTAGATGCCCGAGCGCGCCTTCTCCAGGATCTCGGAGGAGATGTCGGTGCCGATGATCTCGACCTTCCAGCCGGCGAGGCGCTCGGCGAGGTCGTCGATGATCATGGCCAGCGAATAGGCCTCCTGTCCGCTCGATACGGCGGCGCACCAGATGCGCAGCGAGCGGCTGGCGGCGTTCGCCGCGATGCGTTCCGGCAGGATCACGTCGCGGAACAGCTCGAACGGCATGCGGTCGCGGAAGAACAGCGTCTCGTTCGTCGTCATCGCATCGACGACAGCGCTTTCAAGCACGCGATCGCGGCCGAGCCGCAACTGGCCGATCAGCGTCGCGATATCGGCGATGCCCCGCCGGCGGCACAGGATGCTCAGGCGGCTTTCCGCCAGATATAGTTTGTCGGGCGTCAGCGACAGGCCCGAGCGCTGCTGCAGCAGCAGGCGCAGGAAGGCGAAATCGGTCTCGGTCATGCCGGCTGCACTCCGCGCACAAGGCAGCGAATCGAGGCGCCGATCTCGTCGAGCGCGATCACGCTGCTGGCATGGCGTGCACGGACGACCGCGCCCGGCATGCCCCAGATCGTGCTGCTCGGCTCATCCTGGGCCAGAACGGCCGCGCCGGCCTTGCGCAGGGCACCGGCGCCCTCCGTGCCGTCGCTACCCATACCCGTCAGAACGAGCCCCATCGTCGCAGCGCCGAGATGGCGGGCGGCATCGTTGAACAGCACGTCGACGGCGGGCCGGCAGAAGTTGACCGGCGCCTCGTCGCCGATCCGCGCGACGATGTGCCCGAGCCGGCGGTCAATGCCGAGATGGCGCCCTCCCGGCGCGACATAGACGGTGCCGCGCATCAAGCGCTCGCCGTCGAAGGGCTCTCGCGCGGGCACGCCGATGTGGCTCGCGATCTGCTCGGCGAAGGAGGCCGTGAACAGCGGCGGCATATGCTGGACGACCAGCGTCGTCAGGTCGTGAAGGCCTTCGCCGATATCGAACAGCACCTTGGCGACGGCGCGCGGCCCGCCGGTCGAGGCGCCGATCACGAGATAGCGCGGCATCACCGAAACCAGGGGGCGCAGATTGACGGGGCCGCCATGCGGAAGATCGACGATGTCGACCTCAGGCGGCAGCGAGCCGGGGCGTGCCGGCGTATGGGCGATGTTGCCGAGCTTGAGCAGAAATTCGCTGCGGAAATCCAGCGACAGCGTCATGCCGGCGCGGCTGTCAGGTTTCGAGACGACGTCCATCGCGCCCTTGGTCATGCATTCCAGCGCGATGCGGGTGTTGCGCTCGTTCAGCGTGGCGGCGAGGAGGACGCCGGTATTGGGGCTTTCCTTGAGGATCTGCGGCAGTGCCGCAGCGCCGTCGACGCCCGGCATGTCGAGGTCGAGCACCATGACGTCCGGCTTGTAGCGCGTCGCATGGGCCACGGCCGTCTCGCCGTCGCCGGCCACCGCCACGACGTGAAAATGGCCGGCTTCCCCCAGCCAACGGGCGAAAAGCCCGCGCACGACAACGGAATCGTCGGCGATCACGACCGTCTTGTGCCGGGTCGGTGGGGCCGGAAGGGGGAGGCGGGACGCCATCATGCTCATGCTGCTTACTGGATCGGCAGTGCCGTCCGACGGAGATCGGGCATCCGCCCCCGCCGGACTGCTCAGAGCAGGCCGACCTGATGGAACTTGGACGCCACGATTTCCTTGTCGAAGGGTTTCATGATGTATTCGTCTGCTCCGGCATGCATGGCGCGCGCGATATGGGCGATGTCGTTCTCGGTGGTGCAGAAGACGACCTTCGGCCGCTTGCCGCCGGGCATCTGGCGCAGCGTGCGCAGGAACTCGTAGCCGTCCATGATCGGCATGTTCCAGTCGAGCAGCACGGCATCGGGCATCTCGCCCTTGCAGGCATCGATGGCGCGTGCCCCATCCTCGGCTTCGGCGATGCGGAACTGAAGACCTTCCAGGATACGGCGTGCGACCTTGCGGATTACCGCTGAGTCATCGACGACGAGGCAGTACTTCATGGTCTGTCTCCAAAGCTTTGGGGCCGCGCCTCAGGCCGCGGCGGGAAGGTCGAGATCGAGGACTGCATCGAGATCGAGTATGACGAGGAGCTCGTCGGCGAGCCGGTGAACGCCGGTCGCCAACGCGGTCCAGACGCGGTCGAGATGAACGGGCAACGGCTCGAAGGTGGAACGGTCCAGCCGGATCACCTCGCCGACGGCGTCGACGATGAGGGCAAAGGCCTCGCCGCGATGGTCGATCCCAATCGCCGTCAGCTCGCCTTGCCCCTGCGCCTCCGGAACCATCCTGCCTAGCCGCTTGCGCAGGCAGATCGCCGTGACGATGCGTCCGCGCAGATTCAGCAGACCGACGATCTCGCTCGGTGCGCGAGGGACGAGCGTGATGCGGTCGGTGATGAAGACGTCCTGTACGCGGCCGATCGGCAGCCCGAGCAACTGCTCGCCGATGCGGATCGTCACGTAGTCGAGCGAGTCGCCGAAACTGGTCGACGCCGCCTGCTGCGCCGTGTCGGGCACCGGAAGGGTCATGCTGCCTGCCTCATATCTGCGCTGCCGGCATTCAGCTCGCTCAGCAGGGCACGGCGATCGAATTTAGCAACGATATCGTCGAGGCCGGCCTGTACGGCCCGCATGTGCAGGTCGGGGGTCGCGCAAGTGGTGAGGCCGAGGATGCGCAGGCGCTCGCTGCCGGCCTGCGCCCGCAGCGCGGTGGCGAAGTCGAACGCCGCTTCGGTCTGCCGATCGAGATCGAGCAGGACGATGCTGAACGGCTGGGCGGCTGCAGTGGGATCAAGGTGGAAATCGGCCGCCATGGTGATCACGTGGCCGGACGCCTTCAGGATCGGGCTCAGCATTTCCCGCAGGAAATCAGACGGTTCGATCAGCAGGACACGGGCGGATGGAGCCGAGCTGCGCCGCACGCCAAACCAGCCGGGTTCGTTCAGCGGCAGGTAATGGGCGAGATCGACGATATCGGTGGCGCGGCCCCGGATCATGGCCGAGCCGATCACGCCGCGCTCGTGGCTGGCGGCCATTTCGAGGTCGAAACTGTCCTCGACGATATCGACGATGGCATCGACCGCAAGCGCGACGGTCAGGTCGCCGTCCGAGACGATGACGAGTGGCTGGATGCCCTGGCTGCGCAACTGCGTTTCCGCGAGCGGCGAGACGGGTACGAGCCGCCCGCGATAATGCAGCAAAGTGCGGCCGCCGCCCCGCTGGAACTGCTCGGCGTCGACCTCCTCGAGCCTTGTCACCAGCGACAGAGGCAGGGCCTGGAGACTGCCGGCTCCGGTGCGGAAGACGAGCATCGTCGTCTTCTCGCTGGCCTGGGCATGAGGGGCCGCGGCGTGCGGCTTCGCCTCGGCCTCGCCCGACAGAACAGCGCCGACCAGGCTGGCGACGCCGTTGGGGTCGACGATCAGCACGACGGCCCCGTCGCCGAGGATGGTATTGCCGGAGAAAAGCGGGATGTGGCGCAGCTTGCTCGACATCGGCTTCACCACGATTTCCTCGGTGTGGAAGACGCTGTCGACGAGGATCCCGAATTGCCGCTCGCCGATCTGGGTGATGACGATGAAGCCCTCACCGTCAGCGGCCTTGGGCGCGCCCATCAGCTCGGGAAGCGAAATGATCGGAAGCAGCCGTCCGCGCAGCCGCAGGACCGGAGCGCCGTTGATCTCCTCGATGCGGTTGTCGTCCCCCGCCTTCACCCGCACGAGCTCGCGCACCGCGATCTGCGGGATCGCATAGCGGTCATTGCCCGCCACCACGATCAAGGCGGAGATGATCGCCAGCGTCAGCGGGATCTTGATGGTGATGGTAGTGCCGAAGCCGGGACGGCTGGCGACGTCAATCATCCCGCCGATCGAATCGACATTGGCCTTGACCACATCCATGCCGACGCCGCGGCCGGAAACCGCCGTCACATTATCCACGGTCGAGAAGCCGGGCAGGAAGATGAAGCGGCTGATCTGGGCGTCGCCGAGCTTCTCGATCTCGGCTTCGGTCGCAAGGCCCCGGGCGATGGCCTTGTTCCGGATGCGTCCGACATCGAGCCCGCGCCCGTCATCCGCGATCGAGATCGTGACGGAGCCGCCCTCATGATAGGCGGAAAGCCGGATCGTGCCCTGTTCGGGCTTGCCGGCTGCCCGGCGTTCCGCCGGAAGCTCGATCGCATGGTCGGCGCAGTTGCGGACCATGTGGATGAGCGGGTCCTTGATCAGGTCGAGGATCTGGCGGTCGAGTTCGGTTTCCGCCCCATCGGTCACGAGTTCGATGCGCTTGCCGAGTTCGGTGCTGAGGTCGCGGACGATGCGCGGCAGCTTCGACCAGGCGTTGCCGATCGGCTGCATGCGGGTCTTCATCACGCCGTCCTGCAACTCGGCGGTGATCAGCGAGAGGCGCTGCAGCGGCGCCTTGAGCTTGGCGTCCTCCTGCTGACGGGAGACATCGAGGAGCTGGTTGCGCGTCAGAACGAGCTCGGAGACCATGGTCATCAGATGCTCGATCGTGTCGACATTGACCCGTAAGGTCGCCGGGCCGCCGCTTCGCGGGGATGACGGGCCATCTTCGGAATGCGTGGGACTTTCGCCGCTTTCGATACGGCCGTTGCGGTCGCGCTGCGGCTCCGGTGCGCTGCGAAACACGATGTCGTCCGTTGCAGCCTTGGCGTCAGCCTGGCCATGCCGGGCGAGATAGGCGGCGACGGGATCGATCGGCTCCTCGGCCGGGTACGCGTGGTCGAGTTCGCCCCTGGCGCGGTCGGCCAGAGCCTGCAATTCGTGGATCAGCGTCTTGTCGTCGCCCTCCGGCTCCTGCCCCTTCTCGGTCAGCTCGGCGAGGATGTCCTTGATGCGGTCGATGGTTTCGAGAATGGCGGTGACGGCGCTCGGCTTCACCGTCGCGCCGTCACGGAACTGCCCGATCACCGACTCGGCCGCGTGGGTCAGCGCCTCGAGCCGCGGCAGGCCGATGAAGCCGCAGGTTCCCTTGACGGTGTGAACCAGCCTGAAGATGTTGCGCAGGATATCCCGATCGTTCGGGTCCTGCTCGAAGCGGACGAGCTCCCGGTCGACCGTATCGAGGTTCTCGCCGGTCTCGGTCAGGAACTCTTGCAGCAACTCGTCCATGCAGGAACATCACTCAACGCGAAACCCTCCAGGAACCAAAGCACGAGAAGGGTTTATGATCGGTTGAGATCGCCCGTCGACTGATTTCGGTTTCAGGCCGCCTTGGCTGCCTTGATGGTCACGGTCTCGCCGTCGATCGAGACGGAAACCTCCATCCCTGCGGCGCGCGCCACCATGCCGGTATAGACCGGCTGGACGGCATGGGCGTCGATCGTGCCGCCCGGCGCATTGCCGGCGAGCAGTTCCTCGACATGGGCGGGGATGCGGGCATGCGAGCCCGTGGCCTTGATCTCGAAGCTGCCCTGTTCACCCTCGACGCTGGCTCGCGAGACAAGCTTGCCGCCGCGCGGCACCGCCTGGGCTGCGATGACCAGCAGGTTCAGCAGGAGCTTGACCTGGTTCTTCGGCAGCAGGGCGCGCGGCGCATCCCAGTCGAGCGACAGTTTCTCGTCGTTCAGGAAGCCGTTGGCGACGTTGCCGGCATCGCCGAGATCGATCATCGCGCCGGCCGAGCCGGCTGCGCCGAAGGCGAGGCGCGCGAACTGCAGGCGGGCGGAGGCGTTGCGGGCGCTCTTCTTGATGAGCTCGAGCGCAAAGTCGCGCATCGAGGGATCGTCTTCCTCGAGAACCTCCAGAGCGTTGACAATCGCGCCGACCGGGCTGATCACGTCATGGCAGACGCGGCTGCAAAGAAGAGCGGCCAGATCGAGCGAGTCGAGCGAGATGGCGGTCATGGGGGCGAAATCCTGGGATGGCGATGCGCCGAGGGTAGGGCGGCAATGCCGCCAGATATGCTGTCATCTTGGTTTTCATGTGGTTAATCGCCATATACCGGGCCAATGTTCGAAGGATGGGCCGCCATGATCGGCCGCGACGATGCCCGCCTGCGCGATTGCGACGGGCTTGGGCGCAAGCTTGCGGAAGCTGCCAGGATCAGTTCGACCGTCCTGCTGGCGAAGCGGGCGGCACGCGATGTGACGCTCAAGCAGGATGGCTCGCCGGTCTGCTCCGCGGATCTGGCTGCCGACCATGCCGCGAAGGATGCGCTCGCGCGCCTTTGCCCCGGCTTCCCCGTCATCAGCGAGGAAACGGCCGACAGCGTCGCGCCGGGAGAGGTCTTCATCCTGCTTGATCCGCTGGACGGCACCCGCGAGTTCCTGGCCGGCGGCGACAGCTACTGCGTCGCGATTGCGGTGGTCTGTGACGGCAGGCCGATCGCGGGCGCGATTGCTGCTCCGGCCATCGGCCGCCTCTGGTTCGCCGGCCAGCACGCCTATGTGCAGGATTTCGCCGCCGACGGCACCGTGCTCGGGGAAGCGCGCCGCGCGGCGGTGCGTGCCTTGCCCAGCGACGGGCCGGTGGCGCTGGTCAGCCGCTTCCATGGCGACGGCCGCAGCGACGGCATCGCCGCGTCGATGTGCTGCCACAAGGGCATCCCCGTCTCGTCGGCGGTGAAGTTCGGGATGATCGCTTCGGGCGAGGCGGATCTCCATGTCCGCTGTGGCCAGACCATGGAATGGGACATCGCGGCCGGCGACGCCATTCTTTCGGCGGCGGGCGGGGTGGTGCTGACGCTTGACGGCGCCTTGCCGCATTACGGCGTGAGCGAGCGGCAGTTCCGCAATCCGCCTTTCGTGGCGGCGTCGAGCGAGGCGCTGGCGCGGCGGGCCATCGCCGGTGATACCGGCTGCTGAGAGCCTTTTTGAGAATACCCCGAGCCCTCATCCTGAGGAGCCATTCCCTTGGGAATGGCGTCTCGAAGGATGCTCCAGGAGGCTCCGGAGATATCTGGGCCATCCCCTTCGAGACCCGCCTTGCGGCGCTCCTCAGGATGAGGGCTCGGGTCTCCAAAAGGCCTCTCGGAGACCTCAGCGGGCGACGAAACGCAGCACCGATTTCCAGCGATCTTCGGCCTGGGCCAGGAGCGCGGCGCCCTGCAGGAACCGCTGGCGGTTTTCCGCCGAGCGGAACAGGAACAGCCGCGAGCCGATGATCGCGTATTGGCTGGGATCGCTCTCGACAGCGACGCCATTGGCGACGCCCGTCGGGTCGAAGCCGCCGAAAGCGGGCGCGTAGACGCCCGGTGCATCGCGGAAGGCCTCGAGATTGGCCTGCGAGGCGAAGCGCCAGACGATGCCCTCATGAATCAGCTCGTGGTCCGCGAGGCCGGCCGAGGGCCCATTGCCTAAGCGATAGGACACCGGGTCGAAGCCGTTGATGGCAAGGCCGGTGCGCAGGTCGCGCTGCATCACTTCGCCAAGTGCGGGCAGGCTGGGCAGACCGGCTGGCAGCCCCGGTGCCCCCGTCGAAGCCGGAACAACCGGCTCGGCGGAGGTGGTGTTGGCGGACGTCATGGAGACGACGAGGAAGAGAATGGCAATGCCGGCGCAGGTCGCGCTCCAGCGTCGCCTTGTTGCGGCCTTCATCCCCACAAATCCTCGCAATCCCGCATCCCGGGCCGCTCGGCTCTCCGGAATTTTCACGCCTTGGATAGATTTGCAGCGTATCAAACTGGTTACCGAAATGATTCGTTTTCGCCGGACGTCGTTTTTTCGACGCCGGTGCGAGCGGCGGATAGCCCAGAATCGGCCCGCCGTCCGGTCCGCATCGCGCTTGCCCGGAACAGGTTGCCCGGCCACCGAGGCCGGCGCCGGGAGCCCGGGCGATCAAACCGTTCTGGCGTCCGGCCTGGCCAGACCCTCTGTCCGGAGATCTAGCATATGAACCAGACCCGCCGCAGTCTCATCAAGAGCGGTCTCGCCGTAGCCGGAACGGGCCTCACCGGTCTGTCGGCCCCGGCTTTTGCGCAGAACTACAACGAGCAGCGCTCCTTCTCGCAGAACGAGCTGGTCACGTCCGGCCACAAGTTCTTCGGCAACGTGTCGCGAGGTCTTGCGCTCACCATCGAGGAGGCCGTGCGGCGCTGGGGCGAGCCCAATGGCTATGTGCTTGGCCAGGAGGCCTCCGGCGCCTTCGTCGGTGGGCTGCGCTTCGGCGAGGGCCAGCTCTACACCCGCAATGCCGGCGACCGCAGGGTGTTCTGGCAGGGGCCGTCGATCGGCTTCGACTTCGGTGGCGAAGGCGCACGCACGATGATGCTGGCCTACAATCTGCCAGCGGTGGACGCGCTCTACCAGCGCTTCGCCGGCGTCGACGGCTCGGCCTATTTCATCGGCGGCTTCGGCTTCACCGCGATGACGGCGGAGGGCATCACCATCGTGCCGATTCGCACCGGCGTCGGCTGGCGGCTCGGCGTCAATCTCGGCTATCTCAAGTTCACGCCGCAGGCGACGTGGAATCCATTCTAGCCCGCCGATCTCGGGCGGGTGACTAGAACTGGCCTTGGCGGCGCGGGCGTGGCAGATTCGGCCATCGCCTGTGTCCACGCCTGGTTCGGGAGACCTGGGTTTTGATCGAAGCCGCCATGCTGTTCGCGCTCGGCTTCCTTTGCGCGGCCCTGCTCGCGCTGGCCGCGGTGCCGGCGCTTGCTCGCCGTGCCGATCGGCTGGCGCGCAAGCGGGCTGAGGCTGCGTTCCCGCTGTCCCTGGGTGAAATCGCTGCTGACCGCGACCATCTGCGCGCCGAACTCGCCCTGCGCATGCGCTCCGTCGAGCAAGAGGCCGAGCGTGGCTTTGCGGCCAAGGCCGGGGCGATGCAGGAGCTTGGCCGCCGCGACATGACGATCGGCCGGCTGGAGCGCGAGCGTGGCGAGCGCGACACACGGATCGCGGAACTCGAAAACCTGCTCGCTACGACCCGGGCCGAGCTTGGCGACACGCGCAGCACCCTCGAACAGGAACAGACCGGCCATGGCGAAACGGCCGCGGCGCTGGAGAAGCGGCTCGCGGATCTGGCGAGCCTGGAGCAGAGCCTGGCTGAGACACGGCAAGCTCTGACCGGCACCGGCGCGGATCTGAGCATGCGCGACGACGAGCTCGCGCGGGAACGCGAGACGGTCGGGCGGATCGAGAAGCTGCTCGCCGAACGCGAGACGGAACTGGCGGGGATCCGTGACGAGCATGCGAAGCTGCGCTTGGCGCTGGTGGAGGACCGCACCCAGATCATGGTCCTCCAGGGCAAGCGCGACGAGCTTGCCGGGAGACTGGCGGGAGTCGAGGATGCGCTGGGCCGCAGCGAGGCGTCATTGAAAACGATGACGGGCGAGCGCGACGGCGAACAGGTGCGGGCCGGTGCCTTCTCCGCACGTGCCGAGCAGGCTGAAGCTGGGTTGGCAGCGGCCGATGCGCGCGCCAGCGCGGCGGCTGTCGAGGCGCGGCAGCTCGGCGTGAGGCTGGAGCAGACGATGGCCGATCAAGAGACGCTGCAAGACCGGGTGGATGCCCTGGAACTGGCGCTTGCGGCTGCCAAGGATGAGCTGGTCGATCTGCGCCGGCGCAAACAGGAAGAGATCACCGCCTTGCAGGACAGTCAGCGCGAACGGGATGGTCAGATCGAGCTTGTGCATGCCGAGCTTCAAACGCTGCAAGGAGCCCTCAGCCAGGCCCGCGAAGATCGAAATCAGCTCCTGGACGAGATGTCGGACCTGCGCAGAGCGGCATCGGGCGCGCAGGCCAATTCGGCCTTGCGCGAGGAGATCGTCCGGCTGGCGGACCGCCTGATGAGCTTATCGCCGAAGCGTGAGGCGGCCGAATAGCGCGGAATCGGCCGCGCCGTTCGTCGCGCGGTCCGGGCAGCACCGAAAAGCGGTTTCCCCTTTCCTCGTCGATGTTGCAGATCGCCTTGCATCTCTGTCGGATCGGAAGCGACGATCTATCTCTTTGTTCGGGCATCGGATTTTTCCGAGAAGTGGATTCCACTTTTCGGCCCGATGCTCTAGGAAGACGGGGCCTCCCGGCGCGCCGGTGCCACCTGAATGGTTTTAAATCGTGACGGACAGCCAAATCGATCTCTTGTGCCTGGGCGAGCCGCTCGGCGAGTTCAACGCCACCCGGGCGGAGACCGGGGCCTTCCTGTTCGGGCATGGCGGCGACACCTCTAATTGTGCCGTCGCGGCGGCCCGGCAGGGTCTATCGGTGGGGTATCTCGGTGCGCTCGGCGACGACAGCGCCGGCCATTCGATCCGGGCGCTGTGGAAGCGGGAGGGTGTCAACGATGCCCATGTCTCGACGCATGCGACCGCTCCGACGGGGCTCTATTTCGTCGATCACGGCCCGTCCGGCCACGTCTTCTCCTATCTGCGCGCCGGTTCGGCCGCGAGCCTCTACGGATCGCGCGACCTGCCGCGCGATCTCATCCGCTCGGCCCGCATCATCCAGGCCTCCGGCATCAGCCAGGCCATTTCGACCAGCGCCTGCGATGCGGTGTTCGAGGCCTTCGAGACGGCGCGCAAGGCCGGTGTTCTCACCGCCTACGATACCAATCTGCGCCTGAAGCTCTGGCCGCTGACGCGCGCGCGGGCAATCATCCATGCCGCCTGCGCCATGGCGGACATCGTTCTGCCGGGCCTCGACGATGCGACGCAGCTCACCGGGCTCAACAATCCCGACGCCATCGTCGATTTCTATCTCGGCCTGGGCGCGCGGGTCGTCGCGCTGACGCTCGGCCACGAAGGCTCGCTGGTTGCGACGCCGGTGCGCAGGGAGCGTTTCCGCCCGATCAAGGTCGATGCCATCGACGCAACGGGGGCGGGCGACTGCTATGACGGCGCCTTCCTCGCCGAATATCTGCGCACCGGGGATGCCTTCGCGGCGGGCGCCTATGCCAATGTCGCCGCGGCGCTCTCGACGCAGGGCTATGGCGCCGTCGCGCCGCTGCCGCGCCGTGACGAGGTCGAAGCGCGTATCGCTGCCGAGGCCAAGAGCTAATGACCGTTCCCGTTCTGAAGCGCGCGGGCGATCTCCTCGCCCGCTACGATGTGCTGATCAGCGATGTCTGGGGCGTCGTTCATGACGGGCTCTGGGCGCTGGAGCCGGCCTGCGAGGCATTGATCGCCTTCCGGAAGCTGGGCGGTACGGTCGCGCTGCTCTCCAATGCCCCCGGGCCGTCCACGCAGGTGGCCGGGCTGCTCGACACCAAGCGCGTGCCGCGCGAGGCCTGGAACCGGCTCGTCACGTCCGGCGACGTCACGCGTGCGCTGATCGCGGAGAGCCATCACAAGCGCGTCTACCATATCGGCTGGCAAAGCGACCGGGCGGTTTTCGCTGGGCTCGATGTCGAGCTGGTCGACGAAGAGCAGGCCGACATCATCGTGGCGACCGAGCTCAACGATTACCGCACCGAGACGCCGGAACAGTACCGGCCGCTGCTCGAGCGCTTCGCCCGGCGCGGCCTGCCTTTCATTTGCGGCAACCCGGATCTCGTCGTGCATGTCGGCGAGGATCTGCTGCCCTGCGCCGGTTCGCTCGCGGCGATCTATGAAACGCTGGGGGGGACCGTCGCCTGGGCTGGAAAGCCTTATCGGCCGGCCTATGACCTCGCGCTCGCAGCCGCCGCCGAGGCGCGCGGCGGCCGCCCTGTCGAACCCGGCAAGGTCCTGGTGATCGGCGACGCGGTCAGGACCGATCTCGCCGGCGCGAGGCTGATGGGCTTCGACAGCCTTTTCATCGCCGGCGGCATCCATCGCGACGAGACGATGCATGGCGGCGAGGTCGATCCTTCCGGGCTCGCCAAGGTGCTGGACGGTTTGCCTGTACGGCCGATCGCCGCGATGGGCGCGCTGGCCTGAGGCGGGGCCTCAGGTGGACGCTTGGCCGAGCTGGCCTTGTTGCACCACCGCCGTCATTCCGGGGCAGGCCGAAGGCCTGAGCCCGGAACCCATGACCACGACGCGGTTCCAGAATCGTCGTGCTCGCCCTTGTGGCGAGCATCCATGTCTTGAACACCACCCGCGACCGAGGAAGACGTGGATGGTCGGCACAAGGCCGACCATGACGGGAGCGCCGTGTTCATGGGTTCCGGGCTCGGACCTCCGGTCCGCCCCGCAATGACGGCAGCGGTTCCTAAGCCTAGTGATTGCGCAGCCGTGCGAGGATGTCCTCGTAGAGGCCCTCGAGCGGGCGGAAGACGAAGCGAACGGTGGATTTCCCGGGCGGGACGACGACGGCCCGGAAAAGCACATTGGCGCGCAGCAACTCCGCCGGGCGATCGTCGACCTCTACCCGCCACCAGTGGTGCCAGACGTCGTTGAGGACGAGATAGCCGCCGCGGGGCGCATCGACGGCGAGCGTCACCGTGGTCGTGCCGTAATCGCGGATCGCAACCTTGGCCGGCCCGATAGCGCCGGTGGCCAGCGGCGGCGGGTCGCGGTCGAGCAGGACGGTCCGGCGCGGATCGAAGCCGGTCGGCCATTGGCCGGTCGTCAATATGGCGTCGAAATCGGCCTTCTGCGCCTCGGTGACCAGCAGGACGCGCGGCAAGGCGCGCGGGTTCTCGTAGATATAGGCGTCCTTGGTCCGGGCGATCTGCTTGAGATCGCCGGGCTTCAGCCGCGTGTCGATCTGCTCGACGGGAACGCCGGTCGCGATGAAACGCAGGCCCAGCAAGTCAGCCAGCAGGGAGCGATAGCCCGGCATCAGGGCGGAGAAGGTGCGCTGGTCGGGCAGGGCGACCTGGTCGCCGGCGCCGGTCGCCTTGCTGTAGAGGCCGAGGCGCAGTGGGTTGTAGCCCAGCGTGTTGTCGAGTTCGTGGACGAGGCTGGCATTGGGCCAGTGGAAGTCGATGGCGGCGAGCTCGATGCGGTCGCGCCGGTCGGGAGCGGCAGTGCGGGCGGTCTCGCGCTTGAGCAGCGCGATGGTCTCGTTCGCGCTGTCCTTCCGCAGCACGTCGTACATCTGCGGCGGCAGGGCAGTGGATTCGCTGGGGCCGTTATTGACCGCCAAATCCATGGTGAGGATCGCGGCAAGTACGACGGTCGCCGCCAATGCCGAGCCGCGCTGCGCCAGCCCGCGCGCGGCAACCAGGCCGCCGAGCGTGAGCAGCCCGCAGAGCAGCGCAATGACGAGCGGCGTGATCGCGACCGGGATGCGCCCGACCGTCCAGGCGAGCCAGAGGGCGAGAGCGAGCGCCCCGGCGAAGATCAGCGCTTCCAGGGCGATCTGCCACGGGCGCGCCTTCGGCGCCGTGCCGGTCATGACGAGGTGGGTCAGATAGCCGCCGAGGATGGCGATGAGAGCGCCGAGGATGAAGAGCGCGTCGGCCGGGCGGCGATAGAAGCTCACTCCGGGAAGTTCGAACAGGAGCCGGAAGGCGGGCGTGTAACGCCCGAGCGCATAGAGCAGCACGATGAGCGCGGCGACGCTGAGCGCGACGATCTCGCGCCGCCAGAGCGCGCCGCGGATGAGGCCGAGGGTCAGGACCAGCCCCATCGGCAACAGACCGAGATAGAGCTGGCTCATATTGCGGGCGAGGAAGAGCCCGAGTGGGCCGAAGCGGGCTTCCCAGGCCGGGCTCGGCGCGCCCCAGAAATCCGCGAGCGGCCCGGCCGCGCCATAGAGATTGGCGATCAGGCCAGTGAGCAGCGCCGCGGGGTGCAGCGAGCCCTTCCCGGCTTCGACGAAGTCGATCGCGGGACGGTTCGACTCCTGCGCGATGAAGGCGGTCAGGAGGATGGGAATGGTGGCGACCAGAATGGCGCCTAGCGTGCCGGCGAGCAGCGGCAACAGGCTGGCGCGGAAGGCGCGCCAGGGATCGCGCGCCATCAGGATCGCGGCGATGACGAGACCGGCGAGGACGTAGACGCCGATCAGCGCGACCTGATCGCGGCCGAGCACCATGAAGCCCGAGACCAGCCCGGCGGCGAAGCCGTAGCCTATCGAGCCGCGCTCCAGCGCACGGGAGAGCAGGAAGAGCGTGACGCTGAAATAGCCGAGGCTCAGCACCTGCCCGACATGCTGGATCCGCCAGGCGGCGGCGGCGCCGAAGGCGAAGGAGAGGGCCGCGACGACCGCGCCGGCCGGATGCCAGCCACGGTCACGGAAGATCAGGACGATCGCCAGCGCACCGACCAGCAGCGTTCCGAGAACGGCTCCGTCGCTCCAGCGGAAATCGGGCGCGGGATTGAGCGCGGCGATCAGCGCGAAGGAGGGCGAGAAGATCAGCGACTGCGGATCGGCAATTTGCGGCGAGCCGGAGAAGACGTAGGGCGTCCAGAAGGGGGACAGGCCACGATGCCAGCTATCGGCGAGGAATTGTAGCTGAGGGTGGAAATGGGCCTTGGCGTCCCAGGGGATGGTGACGGCGCCGGAGAGCCAGGGCCAGGACAGGGCCAGCCAGCCGAGAAACACGATGCAGAACACGCTGGCAAGCGGCCAGCGTGTCGGATCGTGCTCGAATGATGTCGTCCCCGGCACCGGCATCAGCCTGGCCTGACCGCGATCGGATGCACCGTCAATCCGTCGGGGCGGCACGCGCCATCAGCGCGTCCATGTCGATGAAGTGGCCGGCGCGGTCGCGCTTGGAGGCGAGGTAGCGGACGTTGTGGGCGTTCGGGCGGCCCAGCACGCGCTGGCTGGCGGCAACCTCGAGACCCGCCGCCTCGATCGCGCTGATCTTCAGGGGATTGTTGGTGAGCGCCACGACGCTGGAGACGCCAAGCTGCTTCAGCATGGTCGCGGCGAAATCGAAATGGCGCTGGTCGAGATCGAAGCCGAGCACCTCGTCGGCATCATAGGTGTCCCAGCCCTGGCTCTGCAGCTTGTAGGCCCGCATCTTGTTGGAGATGCCGTTGCCGCGGCCTTCCTGATCCAGATAGAGCAGGACGCCGCCTATGTTCTCCGCCATCCACTGCACGGTCTCGCGCAGCTGGTCGCCGCAATCGCATTTCAGCGAACCGAAGAGATCGCCCGTGAGGCAGGCCGAGTGCAGACGCACCGCCACCGGCCCCGAAAGATCGGGCTTGCCAACGATGATCGCGACCTGATCGCGCAGCCCCTCGCCACCGCGGAAAACGACGAACTCGGTCTCCGGCGCGCCTTCGAGCGGCACGGGCGCGCGACCGACGATCTTCAGCGAAGCGGCCTGCTGGGCGCGATAGCCTTTGATAGCTTCGATGGCGACTTCGACCAGCGGCTCATCGGCGATGTCGGCAGCGTCGACCCGCACGACCACGACGGCCGGGARGACGAGCGACAGGCGGGCCAATTCCAGCGCGGCCTCGTCGAGCCCGGAGGCGGGCGCGATCGGCGCATCCATCCGCGCATCGATCTTTAGGGCGAGCGTCTCGACGCGGCCAAGATCGATCGTGGGCAGCGCAAAGACGCCGCTTTCGCTGCGCCCCTTTGCGCCAAGCCGGCGCAGCCTCGCACCGCTGAGGACAAGATGCCCGCCGCCATGAGCCAGCTCATCGAGACCCTGCACGAGGCTCTCTTCGGCCAATTCGGCAGAGAGGACGAGCGCGCGCTGGTCACCGTTCCGCAGCAGGACGGGGCGGCCGGCGCGAAACTCGGCGATGGCCCGGTCCACCCTCACGAGCGCAGTTTCGAGGGAGGGGCCGAAGAGCGTACGCGACTCAGGCATCGGGAAGTCCGTCAGATTGGGCCGGCAAGCGGCCTAGGAGCGTCAGAGGCACCATGGGAAAAGGATATAGGGGTTCTTGGTTCGCCCTTCCAGCAACGTTCCCGGCAGGGCACGGTTCCATGGCACGCAAGTGCTCGGGAACGAGAAACGGGAACCTGACCGGAGCAGTGTCGTATAGGTTGGTACGCTTGAACGTGGGATGAATGCTTTCCCTTGCGGCAACACCCGGAGAACGGCCGATGTCGGCGGAAATGGCGCCCGGCGGTTACAGCGCGACCGCCCGCACCCTGCATTGGATCACCGTGGTTGCGGTCTTCGTGATGATCCCGGTTGGGGTGACGATGAGCTATCGCGGCAACGTCCTGAACCTCTGGGACGGGCTGACCAACGGCCTCTACAGCGCTCATAAGCTTACCGGATTCCTGCTGTTGTGGCTGACGGCAGGGCGCTTGGTCTATCGCCTTCTGCATGGCGCGCCGGCGGATGAACCGACGCTGGAATGGTGGCAGAAGGCCGGCTCGCATCTCGTCCACTGGCTGCTATACGGGTTGCTCCTCGTCGTCCCGCTGCTGGGCTGGATCGGCGTCTCGCTGTTTCCGGCGCTCACCGTGTTCGATCTGTTCAACCTGCCAGCGCTGGCTGGGCCAAATGAAGCGGCGGCCAAGCAGGTGCTCGGCATCCATGGCAAGCTTGCGCTGACGCTCGGCGCAATTGCGATTTTGCACATCGCCGCGGTGCTCTACCACCGCATCATCCGCAAGGACGGCGTTTTGCGCCGGATGTGGCCGGGAACCGGCTAAGGCGCGCAATCGCTCCGGAGGGAAGATGGCGATCCGGCTCGTTTTCGGGGTGAAGCCTCAGACCGGGCGCGCCCAGAGATCCTGATGGCCGATCCGCGCCGATCCGGCCTCGCTGCGTGCGGCAAGCCAGCTCTCGACGGTCGCGGGATCGACCCGTCCGGTTTCGCGCACGGCCTGCGCAATGCCCTCGGCCAGGGCCGCGCGCAGATCGGCGCGAGCGCCATCGATCAGCCAGCTGCTGTCGCCCATCGAAACCGCGAAGCCGGCCTTGCGGAAGGCCTCGGCCACGATCTCGCAGGCCGCCGGGCCAGCGGAGGGGCCGAAGCCCTTGTCGCCACGCTGATGATCGACAAAGGCGGCGTGCATGCCGGCATCGGCGGGGTGCTCCGGCTGCCAAGCCTCGCGGCCGTCATAGGTCAGCACGGCATAGAGCGGCAGGCGTTGGCTCGTGAGCGCGGCGACGAGGCGCTCGATCCAGCGCCGCGAGGTGAGGTCGAAGAGGGCGGCGGCCGTCACGAGGTCTGGCCGCCAGCCGAGCACCCAGTCGAGATCCTTGTTGAGGTCGACGCGGCGCGTGTCCACGCCGATCAGTTTTTCCCCCTTGGCGAGGACGAGTTCCTCGCCCTGCTCGCGCGCTTCATCGGCCCAATCCGCCAGGCGGCTGCGGGCATGGGCAAGCAGGTCGGCATCGTGATCGACGAGTGTCCAGTGCTGACGGTCGGGCAGGGCCGCGTAGGAGGCGCGCAGATTCGAGCCTGCGCCGCAGCCGAGATCGAGGATGGACAGCGAAGGCCTGTCGGAGAAATACGAGCCGACCGCGGCGAGCACCTGCGGATTGCGCGCGGCATGATCCGCAGGCTCGCGCAAGGCGAGCCATTCCGGAGAAAATCCAGCCATCAACCCACCTCCCGGCTGCCGCCGCCCAGACATGCCCGCGCGACGATGCGGGCCGCATCGTGCCAGCGTGGCAAGGCGCCGGCTCCCGCCCATGCCGCATCGGCCCTCTGCCGGCGCTCAGCCGGCGCATCAATCAGCCTCGCAAGCGCATTGGCAAGTGCCGCAACGTCGCCGGGCGGCACCTTGAGAGCCGCATCGGCCGGCAAGGCATCCGCGCCCGCGCCGCTCAGCGTGCAGACGATCGGCAGGCCGCGCGCCAGCGCTTCCGTCAGAACCATGCCGTAGCCCTCATAGAGCGAGGGCATGGCGAATAGGTCAGCTTTGTCATAGAGTTCACCGAGGTTGTCCGGCCGCACGGCCCCGGCAAGCAAGATGCGGTCCGCCAGCCCGGCGGAGCGGATATGGGCCTCGATCGCGGCCGCGGTTTCGGGGGCGTAATCGGGAGAGCCGGCGATGGTGAGATGCCAGTCGCGGTCGGCAATCCGCATCAGCGCCTCGATGAGGACATCGTAACCCTTGCGCGGAATCAGGGAGCCGACTGCGAGCAGCTGCAGGGGTTGATCGCCGTGGCTGCCGGTGGCGCGCGGCGCGGGATCGACGCCGGGAACGGCGACGAAAATGCGGCTCTCGGGGACGCCGAACTCCGTGCTCAAAACCGTTGCCGTCGCGGGGCTCGTCACCGCCACGGAGCGGACATGGCCGAGAGCGGCGCGTTCGCTCGCGCGCAGCGCGGCTGCCTGGGCGGCTTCGAGGCCCGTTTCGAGCGCCAGCGGATGGTGGACGAGCGCGACCAGCCGGTCGGCGAAGCGCGCGGCGAACGCTTCGGGAAAGGCGCCGAAGGCGAGACCGTCGACCAGCAGGATGTCGTCCGGCGCGCTCGCCGCCAGCAGCAATTCCGTCGCTGCGAGATCGGCTTCGGTCGGGAAGGGAAAGCCGCCCGGCAAGGCCAGATGCCGAGCCTCGACGCCCATCTCGCGCCATTCACGCAGGAGACGGCGGTCATAGCCGTAGCCGCCGGTCGGCAGATCGATATTGCCGGGGATGGCGAAGACGATGCCCTTCACCCCAGCACGCCCTCGTAGCTGGCGCGGGCGAGGTCGGTCTCGTGCAGCGTCACGCGGATCTTCGACAGGCCGGCGCCATCGGCGCCGAGCGCGCCGGATTTCGCGGCGGCGGACATGGCGTCGAAGATATGCTTGCAGAGAAATTCAGTGGTGGYCAGGACCCCGGCGAATTGCGGCAGGGCGTCGAGATTCTGGTAGTTGAGCGGCTTCAGGGTCTTGCCGAGCATGTCGAGCGCGGCGCCGATGTCGACGACCACGTTCTGCCGGTTCAACGTCTCGCGGAAGAAGGCAACGTCGACCACGAACGTCGCTCCATGCATGTTCTGCGCGGGACCGAAGAAGGGATCGGGCAAGGAGTGGCCGATCATGATGCGGTCGCGGACTTCGACGGAAAACATGCGATCTCCTGGAGAGACGCCCGAAGCGGGCGCGGTCACGGCCGCGTTTCATAGCAAATCGCGGCGGTGAGGCCAGCGGCGCCCGGCGCGAGCAGTTCCGGGATGCGCTGCGGTGCATCGCGGAAGGGGATCTCCTCGGTGATTACAGCGTCGAGCCGGTCGTCGGCGAGGAGCGTCATCGCCGCTGCCGCCCGTCGTGCGTGGTCCCAGCGCGCCCGATGCGAGGCGGCGACCATGCCGACCTGCGACGAGACGAGCTGCAGACGGCGCGCATGGAAGGCGCAGCCGAGGGTCGCCGGCACCGTTCCCTCGCCATACCAGCTCATTTCGACGATCCGCGCCTCGGTGCCGGCCGCAGCCACGGCGGTAGCGAGGCCGGCCGCCGTCGCGCTGGTGTGAAAGACGAGATCGGCGTCGCGCGGCGCTGCGTCCGGCATGGCGAAGCCAAAGCCCAGTTCGGCGGCCGGCCCTGCGCGGCCGGGCTCGACATCGACCAGCGTCACGTCGGCTCCCGGCAGGCGTGCGGCGAGCCAGGCGACGAGCAGGCCGAGCACGCCGCCGCCCACCACGACAATCCGGTCGGCCGGGGCGGAGCCGGCGTCCCAATGGGCGTTCAGGGCCGTTTCCATGTTGGCGGCGAGGATGGCGCGCCGGGGTGGAACGCTGTCGGGAACCGGTATCAGGCTGCTGCGCGGTGCAATGAAACGGTCCTGATGCGGATGCAGGCAGAAGACGATGCGGCCTAGCATGTCCGGCGGGCCGGCATCGACGCGGCCGACGGCGCAGTAGCCGTATTTGACCGGGAAGGGAAAATTACCCTCCTGAAAGGGCGCGCGCATGCGCTCATGTTCGGAAGGCGGCACGCGGCCTTCGAATATCAGCCGCTCGGTGCCGCGGCTCAGGCCGCTCCACAATGTGGTGACGAGGCAGTCTGCCGGACCAGGCAGCGGCAGGGCCACATCATTCAGCTTGCATTCACGGGGGGCTATATACCAAAGCGCGAGGGCCTTGGCCCTTGCGTCAATCGTGGTTGCAGGCTTTAGCTCCCGCGCCATCGCGTCTGCCCTCCGTCCGAGCCTGTCTGCCCCCATGACAGAGACTGCCACGAACCAGCGTCCCGGTCCGAACACGTTCCAGCGGGTGACGCAAGGGGACGAAGCGATCGGCCTGACGCCGGCCGGCCTGCAGGACGCAATGGTCCTCCGGCGGCGGCGCCTCCTCGTTCTCCTGCTCAATCTCGCGACACTGATCCTGTTGCTGGCGGGGCTTGCTCAGGTGCTGGGGGCGGGCGGCTGGACGGTTGCGGATGTGGCGATCTTCGTCGCCTTCCTTGTCGGGGCACCCTGGACCGTGCTGGGCTTCTGGAACGCTGCGATCGGGCTGTGGTTGCTGCATGGCCGCAAGGATGGGCTTGCCGAGGTCGCGCCCTTCGCCGCCGCCGGGCAGCGGGCGACGCCGCTCTCGCTGCGCACCGCGGTGCTGATGACCTTGCGCAATGAGGATCCGGCGCGCGCCTTCCGGCGGCTCGAGGTGGTGAAGCGGAGCCTTGACGAGACGGGTGAGGGCATCTGGTTCGACTATTTCGTCCTGTCCGACACCAATGACCCGGCTGTCGCCGCCGCAGAGCAGGATCTTGCCGCTGCCTGGGCGCGAGAACTCGGCGAGCCCGCACGCCTGATCTATCGACGCCGCGCTGAGAATGACGGCTTCAAGGCCGGCAATCTCCGGGATTTCTGCGAGCGCTGGGGCGAGCGCTACGTGCTGATGCTGCCGCTCGATGCCGATAGCGTGATGTCAGGCGAGGCGATCCTGGGCATGGCCCGAATGATGCAGGCCTATCCAAAGCTCGGAATCCTGCAGAGTCTCGTGGTCGGAATGCCCAGCCGCTCCGCTTTCGCCCGCATCTTTCAGTTCGGCATGCGCCAGGGCATGCGGCCCTACACGATGGGCTCGGCCTGGTGGGGTGGGGATTGCGGGCCGTTCTGGGGGCACAATGCGCTGGTGCGGATCGCGCCGTTCCGCGACCACTGCGATCTGCCTGTGCTGCCCGGAGGACCACCTCTGGGCGGCGCCGTCATGAGCCACGACCAGGTCGAGGCGACGCTGATGCGCCGTGCCGGCTTCGAGGTGCGCGTGCTGCCGGTCGAGGGCGGGAGCTGGGAGGAGAATCCGCCGACCATGCTGGAATTCGCCAAGCGCGACCTGCGCTGGTGTCTCGGCAATCTGCAGTACCTCAAGCTGCTCGACTTAGCCCATCTCAAGCCGATGAGCCGGTTTCAGCTGGTCTGGGCGGTCCTGATGTTCCTCGGTCTGCCGGCCTGGACGCTGATGATCGCGCTGCTGCCGCTGAAGGCCATGGAGGACCGGACGATCGCGGACTATCCGGCAGCGCTGACGGCGGGGCTCTATGTTCTGTTCCTGGCCATGTATCTCTCGCCCAAGCTCGCCGGCTTCGCCGACATCCTGCTGACGCGCGGCGGCGTGCGGCGCTATGGCGGCGCGGTGCGTTTCCTGTTCTCGGCGCTGATCGAGACACTGTTCGCCTTCCTCCAGGGCGCGGTCTCGAGCTTCCGCACCACGCTGTTCATGATCGGCCTCGCTTTTGGCAAGGCGCGGATCGGCTGGAATGGGCAGGCGCGCGATGCCCATGCGCTGAGCTTCGCCACGGCCTTCGCGGGATTATGGCCGCATCTGCTGTTCGGGATCTATCTGTTTGCCGGGCTCGGCGTCATCGCGCCGGCCGTGCTGATCTGGTCCCTGCCCCTCACGGCCGGCTATCTGCTCGCGATCCCGTTCGCGATGCTGACCGCCTGGCCGGCTGCGGGTGCCTGGCTGGCCCGCCACGGGCTTTGCGCAATCCCCGAGGATTTCGACATGCCGCCCGTACTGGCTGCCATCCGCGACGGGGACAGCGCATGAACGCCACCGTCTATCCGAAGGGAACGGTGAAGGCGCTGTCGCGCTCCTTGCGCATCTATCACGGCGACAAGCAGCGCAACGCAGCGATGGACCAGCTCTATGGGACTTTCCTGCGGCCGGGCGATCTCGCCTTCGACATCGGCGCCCATGTCGGCGACCGGATTTCCTCGTTCCGCAGGCTCGGCGCGCGCGTGGTGGCGCTGGAGCCGCAGCCCGGACCGGCTCGGGTGATCCGCCTGATCCACCGGCGCGACCCGCTGGTGACGCTGATCGCAGCCGCTTGCGGCGATCACGAGGGCTCGATCGCGCTCAGGATCAACAGCGCGAACCCGACGGTCTCGACGGCGTCGGCCGCCTTCATCGGCGCCGCGTCCGGCGCGCGCGGCTGGGAGGGGCAGGTCTGGGACCACGAGATCAGCGTGCCCTGCACCACGCTCGACCGGCTGATCCTGCGCCACGGCCTGCCCAAGCTTCTGAAGATCGATGTCGAGGGCTTCGAGGCGCATGTGCTCGCGGGGCTGACCAAGGCGGTGCCGGTGATCTCCTTCGAATTCACGACGATCCAACGCGAGGTGGCGGAGGCCTGCCTCGCCGTACTGGAGACGCTCGGCCCCTATCGCTTCAACGTCGCGATCGGCGAGAGCCAGAGGCTGGAGCTCGGCGAGCCCGCGAGCGCGGATGCCATGGGCGATTATCTGCGCGGTTTGCCTCATGCGGCCAATTCGGGCGATGTCTACGCCATCCTTCAAGGCTGAAGACGGGGTGCAGAGGCGGCATCTGCATCGATCGCCTCCGCCATCCCGGACAATGAAACCCTGGCAACCATCGGCCAATACCGGCGTTGCAGTGCAAGCCAGAACCTGTTTCGGTTTCGCCCGCACTGCCCGGCAGGTGAGGCCATGCGGCCAGCCGGCGTTCATCTTGCGTCGCTACGCTGCTCCCGAAATCACTCGCCAGGGATTGCCATGCTCAGCCTTCTTCGCCCGCTCGCGGTTTCGGTCGCGCTTCTCGCCTCCCTGACGATTGCGCGGGCCGCGGGCGACGTCGCCGTCGAGGTGAGGAACGAATCCGAGCCCGTGCTCTGCGCCGAGAAGGACAACGTCACGATCAAGGCGATTTCGCCTGAGGTGCGGCGTTTCCAGATCGAAGCCGCGCATCCGGCCTATATCGCGGGACTCGTGCGCGACAATTGGGATGCCGATTGGGCGAACTGCGACATGAAGGGCGATCCTTCCTTCACGCCGCCGATACCGCCGCGCCGCATCACCTTCTGGGAAACGATCGATTACTGGCTGGTCGGCTACACCTTCCCGACTTTCTGGCGGCCGGCCGACACCACCTTCCGCGTCGGCGACCGGGTGGAGAAGGGGCTGCATCTCGTTCAGCTCTGGAAGCTCGGCAAGGACAAGTCCTACGAGGTACTGGTCGTCTATCCGCAGGACGGCTACTGGCGCGCCCGGCCGCTGCCGCCGGAACATCTCGGCTTCTCCTCCTACGGCTCCTCCTTCCTGTTCGGGCMGATCGAGCAGGATGGGCGCCCGGTCGTGAACATCAAGGAGATCGAATTCGATCCTAAGACCCTGACCTTCAAGCTGAACTTCAAGGACGGGTCCGCCGGTAGCCTGAGACTCGACAGCGTCGACGAGAACCGGATGGTGCTGGATGCCGTCCTCGACAAGCCGGTGACGGGGGGCAGGGCCTTTGTCGCCTTGCGTTCGATGTACGTCACCGAGTTCAACAACGACGTCGCCCGTATCGCGGTGCGCGAGCCCAGCGCCAAGGGCTGGCGGGAGGAGGCCCTGATGCCGTTCCAGGGTGGCAAGGCAACCGATATCTGGATGGGGCGCACCACCCATTCGCGTCACAACACCTCCTCTCCCGACATGGTTTTCCGGCATTTCTCGGCCGATCCGAATCCGCCGCCGAAGCCGGAAAAGAAGTAGCCGCCGAGGGGCGGCATCGGAACGCATCCCCTCCCTGCGGCGTTTGGTCATGACGCGGCCGGCGCAGCGCGCTAGCTTGCCGTGATTGCTACCGCTTATTCCGCAGAGACCTTCATGCCGCGTTTTGCCGCCAACCTTTCGATGATGTTCACCGAATGGGATTTCCTCGACCGTTTCAGAGCGGCCGCGGAGGCCGGCTTCGAGGCCGTGGAATTCCTGTTTCCCTATGAGCATACCCCCGAGCAGATCGGGCTCGCGCTGACCGGCGGAGAGCTCACGCAGGCTCTGTTCAACCTGCCGCCGGGCGATTTCTCCAAAGGAGAGCGCGGCATTGCGGCGCTGGCTGGTCGCGAGGACGAGTTCAAGGCCTCGGTCGAAACGGCGCTGGCTTATGTGCACGAGACCGGTGTCAAGCGCCTGCATATGATGGCAGGGCTCGCCGATCCCAACGATCCCATCGCGCAGAAGACCTACCGCGCCTCGCTCGCCTACGCCGCCGACAAGCTGGCGGAGCACGGCGTCGACCTCCTGCTCGAGCCGATCAATGGCAAGGACATGCCGGGGTACTTCCTGAACGACTTCGATCAGGCTGCGGCCTATGTGCGCGAATCCGGCCGGCCGAACGTCCGGCTGCAATTCGACATGTATCATTGCGAGTTGATCCACGGCGATGTCTCGGCGCGGCTGAAGGCGCTCTATCCGCTCGTCGGCCATGTCCAGATCGCTCGCGCCAATGGCCGCCACGAACCCGACGCCTCGGGCCCGGATTATCCGACCCTCTTCGCTGAGCTCGATGCGCTCGGCTATGACGGCTTCGTCGGATGCGAATATCGGCCCGAGCGCGGCACGCTCGAAGGTCTCGGCTGGTTCGCGCCCTGGCGGAAGCCGCTCTGATGCGCCCGCCGTCGATATCCTATCCGGTGCTGGTCGCCGATATCGGCGGCACGAACTGCCGGCTATCGCTGGTCCCAGACCCGGACAGCCCCCACCAGCCGCTGGCGCGGATCGGCACCGGCAGCTATCCGACGGCGGAGGCGGCATTTTCCGCAGTGCTCGCGGAGGCTCCGGAGAAGCCGCGTTCGGCCGTGCTTGCCGTCGCCGGGCCGCTCGACGGCCGGCAGGCGCAATTGACGAATGCTGTCTGGAATCTCGATGGGCCGCGGATCGCGGAGGCTCTCGGGCTGACGCAGGGCCTGCTGGTCAACGACTTCGAGGCCCTGGCGGCTTCCCTTGCCGTCCTGAGCCCGCACGACGTCGCCACATTGATCGAGGGCAGGCCGGAGCGGGAAGGCGTGCGGCTGGTGCTGGGTCCGGGGACTGGCTTCGGAACCGCGGCTTTGCTGACACATGGCGAACGCGGCATGCTGATCCCGACCGAAGCCGGCCATATCGGCATCGGCCCCGAGGACCAGACCGAGCAGCGGCTCTGGCCGGCTTTGAGCGAAGGCATACCGCGCCTCACCGTCGAGCATCTGCTGAGCGGCGACGGGCTCGTGCGCCTGCACCGGGCCGTGGCGCGGACCTCGGGCATGCTGGAGGCGGAGGTGAGCGCTGCCGACGTCTCCCGCCTCGCCCATGACGGCGATCCGGCAGCGCTGATGGCGGTGGTCTGCTTCTGGCGGCTGCTGGCGCGTGTCGCCGGCGATCTGGCCCTCGTCTTCAAGGCGACGGGCGGTGTCTTCATCGCGGGTGGAATCGCGCCGCATCTGCTGCCGCTCGCGGACCGGGCGGCGGTTCGCGCCGCCTTTGCTGGCAAGCCGCCGATGGAGGATCTCGCGGCGCGCTTTGCTCTGCACGTCGTCACCACGAAGGACGCCGCCGAGCAGGGGCTCGCCGCGATTGCCGCCAATCTCCATCGTTTCGGGCTCGACGATCCGAAGCGGCTGTGGTTTGGCTGAGCGCCCCGCTCATCCGACTGCTTCACGACAGGTTCGCGTGCAGCCCATCTATTCGATCCAGGTCCTGCGCGCGCTCGCGGCCTTCATGGTCGCGATTCATCACGTGCAGCCGGACGCCGCCGCGCTGGCCGAGCGGGCGGGCCTGAGCTTCAGCCGCAGCGACCTGCTGCCCTGGATGGCCGGCGTCGACATCTTCTTCGTCGTCTCCGGCTTCATCATGGTCCATGCCTCGCAGGACCTGTTCGGGCGGCCCGGCGCCTGGCGCGAATTCCTGAAGCGCCGGCTGGCGCGCATCGTCCCACTCTATTGGGCGATGACGACCCTGTTTCTGCTCGTCGGCCTCGTCGTGCCGGCGGCGCTCAATTCGGGCGTGCCGAGCTTCACGCAGATCCTCGGCTCCTATCTGTTCTGGCCGGTTGTCTCGACGCAGGGCCTGGTTCAGCCGGTCTATTCGCTGGGCTGGACGCTGAACTACGAGATGCTGTTCTACGCGCTGTTCGCGCTCGGGCTCATCTTGCCGAAAGGCTGGACCTTGCCGGCTGTCACTTTGGTCCTGGCGGTACTGGTCGGGGGGGAGAGCCTGGGCGGACCCTTGTCGCTGCCTTTCGGATTCTGGGGGCAGCCGATCGTTCTGGAATTCGCAGCCGGCATGGGCATTGCCGTGTTGCGGCGCAGAGGGCTTCGCCTGCATGGCGCCTTGCGCGTTGCGGTCGCCGCGGGGGGCGTAGCCCTGCTGATCGCGGCCGCGCAGCTGCCGGGCACGGATGGCCCATGGAGCAGCGTGCTATGGCGCGGCGGCGCGGCCGTCCTGCTGATGCTGGCCGCGGGCTGTGGGCGCGAGGGCATCGTGCCGGTGTGGCCGGTCAAGGCGCTGGCGGCGGTCGGCGATGCCTCCTATGCGCTCTATCTCGTCCATCCCTTCGTGATCCGGGGCATGCGCGAGGTCGCGTTGCGGATCGGGCTCCACGCGCCGCTGCTCTTCATCGTACTCGCACTTACGGGCGCCGTGGTGGCGGCAGTCCTGCTCTATCGCTTCTTCGAGAAGCCGGCGACGCGGCTTGTGCGGCGCTGGTTGGAAAGCAGAGGCGGCCGTCCTGCTCAGGCTTGACCCGATGATCTCCGGCAGGAAGGGGCCCCGGAGCTCCCTTTCATGAGATTCTCGGGTCTGCGCGGGGTTTATCTCTGGGCCGGCCGACGGTCGGACCCGAGGGCTTCGCCCGCGAATAACGGCGCCACTCAGTTCAGCTTCATGCCCTTCAGCGACTGGCCGACCACGCCGCCATCCTTGCGCCGCTGTGCCCGCTTGGACTTGATCGTCTC
Organism: Allobosea sp. 10L417; assembly: GCF_056395485.1. Classification (NCBI taxonomy): domain Bacteria; kingdom Pseudomonadati; phylum Pseudomonadota; class Alphaproteobacteria; order Hyphomicrobiales; family Alloboseaceae; genus Allobosea; species Allobosea sp. 10L417. The sequence continues at coordinate 780,064 of NZ_JBFTJP010000001.1, read as the reverse complement.
GACATGCTCGGGCTGCGGATAATAGCCGCGCTCCATGATCTCGAGCGAATATTCCTCATAGGTCAGGCCGAGGGCAGATGCCTTCTCCTCACGCCGCAGCGCGATCTCGCGCGGCTTCTTCCAGGCCTTGCGATGGGCGAAGCGCCAGTCGAAATAGCGGCCGATATTGCCTGATCCGCTCGAGGAACGGCGCTTGCGCTCCTTCAGCGGCGGACCGCCATTATGGCCGATCCCGATGGGGCGTTCGCTGGGCATGGCTCTCGGACTCATGGGCTGCTGCGCCTCACGATAGGGGGCGGAACGGCGCTGGCAAGGGCCGTGCCATCGCCTGCGGACGTGACAGGGCGGCGGCGGCAGTCTATCCCGCAGGCCGGAACACAGGACGGACCATGGCCCCCTTGCTGCATTTGCGCGACGTCGCGCTTACCTTCGGTGGACAGCCTTTGCTCGAAGCTGCCGAGATCGCGGTCTCGGCCGGCGAGCGCGTCTGCCTGGTCGGCCGCAACGGCTCGGGCAAGTCGACCCTGCTCAAGATTGCGGCCGGCCTCGTCGAGCCCGACAGCGCCGACCGCTTCGTCCAGCCTGGCGCGACCATCCGCTATCTGCCGCAGGAGCCGGATTTCACCGGCTACCGGACCTCGCTCGCCTATGTCGAGGCGGGGCTCGGGCCGGGTGACGACGCCTATCGCGCCCAGTATCTCCTGACAGAGCTCGGCCTGACCGGGCAGGAGAATCCGGCTTCGATGTCGGGCGGCGAAGGGCGCCGGGCGGCGTTGGCGCGCGTGCTGGCGCCGGAGCCTGACATCCTGCTGCTGGACGAGCCGACCAACCATCTCGACCTGCCGGTGATCGAATGGCTGGAGCAGGAACTGAAGTCGTTGCGCTCGGCCATGGTGCTGATCAGCCACGACAGGCGTTTCCTGACCTCGCTGTCGCGCGCGACGATCTGGCTCGACCGCGGCGTCACGCGGCGGATGGAGAAGGGCTTCGGCGAGTTCGAAGCCTGGCGCGACGAGGTGTTGGCGCAGGAAGAACTCGACCGCCACAAGCTCGACCGCAAGATCGCGCGCGAGGAGGACTGGCTGCGCTACGGCGTCAGCGCCCGGCGCACCCGCAACCAGCGCCGGCTCGGTGAGCTTCATTCGCTGCGCGACCAGCGCCGCACGGCCCGCAGCGCGGTCGGCAATGTCCGTCTGGAGGCGAGCGAGGCGCAGACCTCCGGCAAGCTGGTCATCGAGGCTATCGACGTCGCCAAGGCCTATGGCGACAACGTTATCATCAAGAACCTGTCGCTGCGCGTGGCGCGTGGCGACCGGATCGGTATCGTCGGCCCGAACGGCGCCGGCAAGACGACGCTGATCAACCTGCTGACCGGCGCGCTCGCGCCCGACAGCGGCACGGTCAAGCTCGGCACGGCGCTGGAGATGGTGACGCTCGACCAGCGCCGCGAAAGCCTCGATCCGGCGACGCCGCTTGGCGATGCACTGACGGGTGGCGGCTCGGACCAGGTGATGGTCGGCGGCCAGCCCCGCCATGTCGTCTCCTACATGAAGGACTTCCTGTTCCAGCCGATCCAGCGCGGCACCCCGGTCGGCGCGCTCTCGGGCGGGGAGCGCGGGCGGCTGATGCTGGCACGGGCGCTGGCGAAACCGTCGAACCTGCTCGTGCTGGACGAGCCGACCAACGACCTTGACCTCGAAACGCTCGACCTGTTGCAGGAACTGCTGGCCGATTATCAGGGCACAGTGCTGCTGGTCAGCCACGATCGCGACTTCATCGACCGGGTCGTTTCGGCCGTGCTGATCTCGGACGGAGACGGCGTCTGGACCGAATTCGCCGGCGGCTATTCCGACATGCTGGCGCAGCGCGGTCGCGGTGTCGGCGCCAAGGTGCGAGTGCTGGAGAAAGCGCCAGCTGCGGCGCCAAAGACTACGGGTGCCCCCGTACAGGCCCCGCCGGCGTCCAAGCGCAAGCTCTCCTTCAACGAGAAGCACGCGCTGGAGACATTGCCCAAGAAGATCGAGGCCCTGCAGGTGGAAGCCGCAAAGCTCAACACTGCCGTGGCGGGCGATCTCTACACGCGCGATCCCAAGCTTTTCGCCAAGGCGACGGCGCGGCTGGAAGAGGTGGCGCGCGAGATCGGCGATGCCGAGGAGCGCTGGCTGGAGCTGGAGATGCTGCGCGAGGAGATCGGGGCTTAAGGTCCCGCGGTCATGCTCGGGCTGGACCCGAGCATGACGGAAACCACCGCCCTCTCGTCATGAGATTCTCGGGTCTGCTCTTCGCTTCGCCCGAGAATGACGACTTCGCCCATACGATTTCCGTATCCGGCTGCGCATGAAAGCGCATTTACCGACTCGCTCAATCGTTTCAAACATCGCGCAATCGCAAAGCATGAGGAACATCCATGAGACTGAAAGGCAAGACGGCGCTGGTGACCGGGGCGGCGCAGGGTTTCGGCTTCGGCATCGCCGAGACCTTCGTGCGCGAGGGCGCGCGCGTCGCGGTGCTGGACATCAACGGCGACAAGGCCAAGGAAGCCGCCAAGGCGATCGGCCGCAAGGCCTTCGCCGTGACCTGCGATGTCGGCAAGGCCAAGAGCGTTGACAAGGCGGTCGAGAAGATCCTCACCAAAGTCGGGCGGCTCGACATCGTCGTGAACAATGCCGGCACCACCCATCGCAACAAGCCGATGACTGAGGTGACCGAGGAGGAGTTCGACCGGATCTTCGCGGTCAACGTGAAGTCGATCTATCTGATGGCGCGGGCGACGGTGCCGCATTTCCGCGAGCATGGCGGCGGCGTCATCCTCAACATCGGCTCGACCGCGGGCCTGCGCCCGCGACCGGGCTTGACCTGGTACAATGGCTCGAAGGGCGCGGCGAACCTGATCTCGCAGTCGATGGCGGTCGAGCTTGCGCCGGACAAGATCCGCGTCAACGCAATCGCGCCGGTGGCCGGCGAGACGCCGCTGCTCGCCACCTTCATGGGCGAGGACACGCCCGAGCGGCGCGCTCAGTTCACCGCCTCGATCCCGTGGGGCCGGTTTTCGACGCCGCAGGACATCGCCAATGCCGCGCTGTTCCTCTGCTCGGACGAGGCGGACATGGTGACGGGCTCGGTGCTCGCGGTCGACGGCGGCCGCTGCGTCTGAAGCATCGGCCGATCCGCCATAGCGGCCGCCCAACGCGCCGTTCTGTGCTTCCGGTGCTCACGGACGAAAGTCTGCTGCGCGCCGGTTCTCGAACGGCGCGCCATGCGTCTCGCGCTGACGAATTCTCCAACGCTTCAGAATGGAGAGGTAGCTAGGCGCGCTCACCCAGGAGCGCGATTTCCTGGCGAAGGACGACCGTGCCGTCAGGCTCGAAGCCGCGTTGTTCCAGCCTGATCTGCGGTGCAGCAGCGTCTCCCGCGATATGGAAGAGATGCCAGGTGCCGAGCTCGCCATGACCGAGCAGGCCGAGCGAGGCCGAGGGCACGCCGACGATCGGAACATCATGGTTTGGCCCGGGGCGCCAGGCCAGCGAGAAGCTGTGATTGTGCCCGTGGATGATGAGGTCGGCGCCCTTGCGCTTCAGCATGGCCTCGAAGGCGGCGGCATCGACCAGTTCACGGCCGCGCTTGGCACCGCCGACATAGGGCGGATGGTGGATCAGGACGACGCGGATGAGGTGCTCTTCGCGGGCGCGGTCGAGCAGGGCAGCGATCCGCTCCATCTGTTCGCTGCCGATACGCCCCGTCGCCATCAGCGGCAAGGTCGGCACGCCGCTGTTGACGCCGATCAGCGCGACCGGCCCGCGGCGGCGATACCAGGGGTAGCCGGCACGCCCGTCATCATCGGCGCACCAGGGGGCGAGCAGCCCGGCCAACGGCTTTAGCGAGGACCGCGCATAGGCGTCGTGATTGCCCGGCACGAAGCTGACGGTCTCACGCGGACCCAGCGTGTCCAGAAAAGCGATGGCGGTCCTGAATTCGTCGGGCAGCCCGATATGGGCGACGTCGCCGGTGCAGGCGGTGTGGTCCGGCTGCTGCGCGTGGATGTCGGCGACGATGCGGGCCAGGACATCCATGTCATGGGCGTGCCTGCGCTTGCGACGCCAGTTGACGTAACCGGTCGCGCGCTTGCCCAGCAGTTGATGCAGCGAAAACCCGGCGAGCGGGCCGAGATGCGGGTCGGACAGATGCGCGAGCTTGAACACGCTCCAGCGCTTGCCCTTCCCGCCCGCCGTCAGTCAAGCGCGCCGTTGATGCGCCTCGGCTGACGGGATGCGGAAAGCTTCAGTTGGCGGCGCCGGTGAGTTCCGACACGATACGGGAATCGGTCAGGGTGACGGCGGGCTTCCAGACATAGGCCGGCTTGGCCTTCAGGTAAGAAACGATGAACGAGAGCAGCATGTTGGTGGTTCCTGGCGGATGCGGCGGCTGTGTGACCCTCATTTGGGGCGCGTTTGTGACAGGGCAATCGACTTGGTTGACGGTCCGTTATGCGTTTTTTGCATAGACAATTAACGCAGCCTTGAGAGTCGTTCCGATGCAATCGCAGGCGCCCCATCCGCCAGCCGATACCGAGATCCCGCGGACACTCCGGCATCGGCTGCTCACCGCGGTGCTGCATGTCTATTTCCGGCTTTCCCGCAGCATGACCTTCGGCGTGCGCGCCGCGGTACTCAACGAGCGCAGCGAGGTCTTCCTGGTCCGGCATGGCTACATCCCCGGCTGGTACCTGCCGGGTGGGGGAGTCGAGGTCGGCGAGACGATGTGGGATGCCCTTGAGCGCGAAGTCGCGGAGGAGGGCAACATAAGGATCACCGGGCAGCCGACCCTCCACGGCGTCTTTTTCAACCGCCGGATCTCGCGCCGCGATCACGTCGCCCTCTTCGTCATCCGCTCCTTCATCGTCGAAGGCGTCAGGCTGCCGGACAGGGAAATCGCCGAGGCCGGGTTCTTCCCCCTGGATCGCCTGCCAGAGGGGACCACGCCTGCGACGAGGCGGCGGCTGGCGGAAATCATGACGGGCACGCCGGCCGCGGCCGACTGGTAGAACGAAAGCGCGATGGACGGGCCTATCCGCCTCTGCTACAGGCGCTTTCCATGAGCAATGGGTACTGCCTTCGCGACCTGCGACGACCGGCGCGCTGAAAGCGCCTTCCGGCAGCGCGCCCGCACGCGCCTGCCTCCGCCGTTCGCCACTCTTGCTCTGCCTGCTGCCATGACATCCCTGCCGCTGACCATCCGCCACGAATTGCCCGTGGACGCCGCTGCCATCGAGCGCCTGCATGAGCGCGCCTTCGGCCCGGGCCGCTTCGCCCGAACCGCCTTCCGCCTGCGCGAAGGCGTGCCGCCCGATCCGGCGCTCTCCTTCGCCGCCCATGTCGGCACCTTTCTCGTCGGCTCCGTGAAAGTGACGCCCGTCCGCGCCGGCGGCCACAAGGCGCTGATGCTCGGGCCGCTGACGGTCGACCCCGCCTTCGACGGCCGGGGCATCGGGTCCGCGCTGATGAACCGCTCGATCGAAGCCGCGCGCGAGGCCGGCCACGACCTGATCTTGCTGGTCGGCGATGCGCCGTACTATGCGCGCTTCGGCTTCAAGGTGTTGCCGCCGGGCCAGCTCGTTCTGCCGGGACCGGCCGATCCCGCGCGCTTCCTGGCGCTGGAGCTGGTCGAAGGCGTGCTCAACGATCGCCGCGGCCCCGTTACGTCCGCGCGGGCGGGGGGCTGAAAGGCTCACGCCGTCATCCCGGGCTCAGGCCTTCGGCCTGCTCAGGAGTGGCGTTCACGCCTGCCGCTTGAAGCGGCGCCCGCTCTCGCCGAGCCAGCCGGCCACGAGCGCGCCGAACAGGATCGCAAGGCCGATCAGCCCGACGAAGAGCGGCGAGACCTGCACGCCGCGTACGATGCCGGAATCGCTGATCCTGAGACCGATCCAGTCATTGCCGGCGAACTGGCTGCCGGAACGCACCGGCACGATGCGCGGAATGCTGACGCCGGAATCGCCCTCGTGCCCGATGCGGCGCGAGGAGCCGCCGGTGGCCTGTGCCAGGTTCTGGAGCGCAGCCGGGTCGCTGACGACTTCCATCAGCTCGCGTGGATTCTCGGGACCGACGCTGGCGAAGGCGGTGAGATTGTCGGCCGTCAACCGGTAAAGGCCCTGATCGCCGGCCGGGATGCGCGCGGTGAACAGGCCCGGCCGTCCCGCTTCGAGCGGGACGGAGCGCGACTGGCCGTCGGGGCCGGTGATGGTCACGGGCGCGGGGTTGTCGCTCAATGTCTGGCGCTCGACCTCGATGGCGCCGCCGCGCGCGGTGGCGCGCAGCGCCTCCTCCTCCAGCTCCGGCTCCTTCATCAGCCAATGGCTGAGGCGGCGCAGCAGGTCGAGATAGGGGCCGCCGTCGCGGAAGCCGCGCGCCCAGAGCCAGGCATGATCTGAGAGGAAGAGCGCGACGCGGCCCTTCTGTTCGCGGGCCAGCATCAGCAGCGGCCGCTCGCCGGGCCCGGTCATGACGGGAGAGGCGCCTGCGCGCGCCTGCGCGCCGACCATGCGTAGCCATTCGCCCCAGCGTGGCGGCGAGACTTCCGAGCCCGGCAGGTCGCGGGTGACGGGGTGGCGCTTGCCGGGTTCGCTGACCTCTGCGCGATAGGCCTCATCGATGACGCTGCCGTCCGGCAGGGCGGGCAGGATCTGGCCTAGCGGGGTGCGTGCCAGCGTCTGCGATCCCGCATACTCAGGGCCGGCGGCGACGAGCAATGCGCCGCCGTCACGGACATAGCGGACGATATTCTCGAAATAGAGCAGCGGCAGGATCGACTGGTTGGCGTAGCGGTCGAAGATGATCAGGTCGAATTCCTTGATCTTGACCTGGAACAGCTCGCGCGTCGGGAAAGCGATCAGCGAGAGTTCGTTGATCGGCGTGCCGTCCTGCTTCTCCGGTGGCCTGAGAATGGTGAAGTGGACGAGATCGACATTGGCGTCGGCCTTGAGAAGGTTGCGCCAGGTACGCTCGCCCGGATGGGGCTCGCCCGAGACCAGCAGCACGCGCAGCTTGTCCCTGACACCCTCGATGGTGATGACAGCGCGGTTGTTGGCGAGCGTCAGCTCGTTGTCGAGCGGCGCGGCCTCGATCTCGACGACGTTCGGTCCGCCGCGATCGATGCGGATCGGCACCTGAACGATCTGGCCGGTCGCGACGTCGCGGCGGGCAATGATCTCGCCGTCGCGGCGAATGGTGAGGCCGGCGCGGCTCGATCCGTTCTTGTCGACCACCCGCAGGCGGATGACCTGGTCCTTGCCGACGATGCCGAAGCGTGGCGCATCGACCAGCATGATGCGGCGGTCGATCTCGGCATTGCGGCCGGTCGTCAGGATATGGAGCGGCGCGCGCAGGCCGAGAGCCTCGGCATTGGCCGGCGTGTCGTGGGCGAGGCCGTCGGTGATGGCGATGGCGCCGGCGACGCGTTCGGAGGGAACATCGGCGAGGCTCGAGGCCAGGGCCTCGAAGAGGCGGGTGCCGTCGCTCGACCCCTGTGCGTCGCGCAGCTCGACGATCCGCGGTTCGACATTGGGGATGCCGCGCAATTGCCGTTCGACCTCGGCCACGGCGGCATTGGTCTGGGCCGAACGGTCGGCGAGGCGGTTCGACGCCGAGCGATCGACCACGACCGGGACGACGTCCTTGACCGGCTCACGCTCCTCGAAGACCAGCGAGGGATCGGCGAGAGCCGTCGTCAGTACGATGAGTGCCAGGGCCCGCAGGATGGCGCTGCGGCCGGCGAGGGCGAGGGCGGCGCCGGCCGCCAGCGCCGCCAGCACGGCGAGGCCGATCAGGAGCGGCAGCGGCACGAGCGGGGCGAAGGAAACGCTCCACATCAGCGCGATCCTTCCGATTTCCGACCCTCAGCCCTCATCCTGAGGAGCCATTCCAGGAGGAATGGCGTCTCGAAGGATGGTCCAGAAGGTTCTTGAGACGTCTGGAGCATCCTTCGCGATGCCGCTTCGCGGCTCCTCAGGATGAGGGCTGAGGGAATACGAAGGGGCATCACTGGCCCAGCCTTTCCAGCAGAGCCGGAACATGGACCTGATCGGCCTTGTAGTTGCCGGTGAGGGCGTACATCACGAGGTTGATGCCGCCGCGCAGCGCCATCTCGCGCTGGCGCGGATCGGCGCCGGAGAGCGGCACCAGCCCTTCACCGCGCTTGTCGATGGCCCAGGCCGCGGCGAGGTCGTTGGCGGTGATGATGATGGGCGAAACATTGTCGCCGGCGCGTGCCGGGCGCCGGCCGTCGCTGTCTGCGGGCGGCAGCGTCTCGACCCAGGTCGTGCCGCTGTCGTAGCGGCCGACGAGCTCGTCGAGGATATAGAAGGTCTTGGTCAGGACGTGGTCGCGCGGCAGCGGCTCGAGCTCGGGAATGTCGAGCGTCTGCAGCATGCGCTTGAGCTGGTCGCCTTCCGGCGTCGTGCCGCCGCCGGGACGGGCGCTCATGGCGTCGCGCGTGTCGAAGATCACGAGGCCGCCGCCCTTCATATAGGCTTCCAGCTTGCGCAGCGTCTCGGCCGAGGGGATCGGCCGGCCGGCAACCACCGGCCAGTAGAGCACCGGGAAGAAGGCGAGTTCGTCGCGCTCGACATTGACGCCGACCGGCTCGCCCGGTTCCAGCGCGGTGCGCGCGCCGAGGACGATATTGAGCCCGGCGAGACCGGCCTTCGACATGTCGTCGACGGCCCTGTCGCCGGTGACGACATAAGCGAGCCGCGTCACCGCCCCATTGGCGAGGAGCGCGCGGGGAATCGGCGGGCGCGTGTCCGCTTGCGGGCTCGGCGCGGGTTGGGCGCGAGCGCTGTCGGGCGCCAAGCCGCCTGCGAAGCCCAATGCGATGAGGATCGCGGCCGCCGCGGTCGCTTTGCGGGCGCGGCCGAAGCCGAGCCGCCCGCCGAGCCAGAGCGTCGCCAGCGTATCCGCGATCAGCAGCAGCAAAGCCAACGCCAGCAGGGGCGGGCGGGCGTCGCGCGCCACCGGCTCGTCGATCGGCAGGATCGGAGCGCCGAGGCCGGCAAGATCGAGCGCACCCAGCATGTCGTTCGGGGTGAGAGCATTTACTGCGAGCGTGCCGTCGGCAGGGCCGTAGAGGCCTGGCGGATGGGCGAGCGTGCCGCGGCCGGCATAGTTGCGGGGCACGGGCTGGCTGGTGGCCGGCGGGGTGCGGAAGCGGCCGCTGCCGTCGAGGACGCGGGTCGGCGAGAGCGTCTCGACGCGGACCTCGTCGCTTTGGGCATCGGCGGCAGGGCCGGTGCCGGCGAGGTTCACGACCCTGCGCAGCATCTCCACGAAGAGGCCGGAGAGAGGCAGGTTCGACCAGGTCGTGTCGGCGGTGACGTGGACCATGGCGATCAGGCCGTCGCCGCGCCGCTCGCCGGTGACGACGGGAGTACCATCTTCCAGCGCCGCCCAGGTCTTGCGCGAGAGATCGGCCTCCGGCTCCGCCAGGATCTGGCGGCTGACGCGGATATCGTCGCTGATCGTCAGGCCGTAGAAGGGGCTTTCGCGCGTGAAGGGCGCGAGCTTGCGCGGCGTCTCCCAGGAGAGGCCGCCGCCCAAAGTCCGTCCGCCGCGGCGCAGGCGCACCGGCGTGAGATCGTCCGAAGAGGCGGCAAGGCGCGCGCCGGCAAAGCGTAGCAGCACACCGCCGCGGGTGACGAAATCGGAGACCTTGGCGCTGGTGTCGCGGTCGAGCGCGCCGATATCGGCCAGAACCAGGACCGAGAGATTCTGCGCGAGGAGCTCACCGACCGGGTCGGTCGAGCCCTGGCGCGGTTCGCGGACCTCGGCGAAGGGCTGGAGCGCGCGCGAGATGTAGTAGGTCGGCGAGAGCAGCGGCTGCGCCGTGTCGGCGGTGGCGCCCGAGACGATGCCGATGCGGCGCCGCTTGGCGCGATCGTCGAGCAGGGCGACGCCGCCCGCGCTGTTCTCGCCGAGGATTTCCAGCCGCGAGACCGCGTTGCGGACTTCGATCGGCAGGGTCAGGCGCGCCGTGGTTTGCAGATTCGAACCTTCGAAGATGAAAGGTGCGTCGCCGAGCGGCAGGCCCTTCAGGTCGAGCGCGCGGACCTGCCCGGTGGCGGGGGCGCTCGCCGTCGGCCGCAGAACTTTCACGCTGAGCGCGCCGGCTAGATTGTCGGGCGCAGCGAGTGCGAGCTGGTTCGGGGGGCCGGCATGGATCGAAAGCCGTCTTGCGTCGGCGAGCTGCTTCAGCCTGGCCTGGAAGCTGCCGTCGTCGGAAACCGCGAGGCCGTCGGATATCCAGACGATCTCCGCTTCCGGTGCTGTCTGGAGGAAGGATTCGATGCGCGGCAGATGCGCGGCTCGATCAGGCGCATGTGGCTGGAGCGCCAGCGCGCGCAGCCGGTCGAGCGCTACGCGCGGCTCCGCCAGCGAGATGGCGGCCGGGGCCTCGGCCAGTCCGACGATGGCGACCGGGCGGCCCTCGCGCGTTGCGGCCGCGATCCGCGACTCGGCGACGGTGACGCGATCCGGCCAGTCGGAGGCGGCGCCGAAGCCGTTGTCGACGAGGAGCAAGACGGGGCCGCGCAGGGCTGCGCCTTCGCGCGGCGGGTTCCAGATCGGGCCGGCGACCGCGAGGATGACGAGCGCGGCAACCGCCATGCGGATGGCGAGCAGCCACCAGGGCGTATGCGCCGGCAATTCCCGCTTGGCGACGAGGTCGGCCATGATCTTGAGCGGCGGAAAGTCGATCCGGCGCGGCCGTGGCGGCGTCACACGCAGGATCAGCCAGAGCGCTGGCAGCAGGGCGAGCGCGGCCAGTGCGAGCGGGGCGGTGAAGGTCAAGGGGAGGGCGCTGAACATGGCGGCTCCCTTATAAGCCCGAGACGCCGCGCGAAGCGGCGACGAGGCTGGCGATGCGCAGAACGGCTTCGCTCGCCGGACGGTCGGTGCGGTGAAGCGTCAGGGTCCAGCCGGCCTTGCGGCAGGCCTCGGTGATCGCTTCGCGATGGGCGGCGAGGCGCTGACGATAGGCCTCGCCCCAAGCGCCGGCATCGCCGACGCGCAGCGTCAGCCCGTCCTCCAGATCGAAGAGCTCGGCCTGGCCGGTGAACGGGAAGGTTTCCTCGATCGGATCGACGATCAGCAGCAGATGGCCGCGTGCGCCCGACGACGCCATCGTGGCGATGCGCTGCGCCAGCGATGCGGAGGGCGAGAGCCCGTCGGTGACGATGATGGCATCCGCCAGCCGCGGCAGCGGCGCGCCGGGAGGGAGGTCGGCCTCGCCATTGCGGCTATCGGCGGCAATGGCCTGCGCCAGCAGCTCGACGATGCGGCGCGAGGCCAGCGCCCGCGTCAGGCCGATATGGCCGACGCGCTCGCCCCCCTCGACCATCGTTTCTGCGAGGGCGAAGCCTGCGACCAATGCGCGGTCGACCTTCGGCGCCATCGCCAGCGAGGAGGCGAAGCCCATCGAGGGCGAACGGTCGATCCAGAGCCAGATCGAATGCGAGGCCTCCCATTCGCGCTCGCGCACGAAGAGATGGCCGTCCCTCGCGGAGCGGCGCCAGTCGATGCGCGAGGCGGATTCGCCGGCAACCAGCGGGCGGTACTGCCAGAAGGTTTCGCCCGGGCCGGAGCGGCGCCTACCGTGGATTCCGTGGACGCTGGCGGAGACGCGGCGGGCTTCGAGGATCAGGCGGGGCAGGCGCGCGGCAAGGTCGAGCGATTCCGTCAGAACCGGCTTGGCCGGCTTCCGCTCGTTCAGGCCCAGGACGCGCATGCGCAACATCGGCCTATCCCAGCCGTTCCACGAGCCGGCCGATGACGCCCTCGACAGTCTCGCCGTCGGCGCGGGCGGCGAAGGTCAGCGCGACGCGGTGCTTGAGGACCGGCAGGGCGAGCGCGGCGACATCGTCCACGGACGGCGCGAGCCGGCCCTCGACCAGCGCGCGGGCGCGCACCGCGAGCGTCAGCGACTGGCTGGCACGCGGACCCGGCCCCCAGGCGAGCTTGTCGGTGATGGTGGCATCGCCCTCGCCGGGGCGGGCGGAGCGGACGAGATCGAGGATCGCGTCGACGACGGCTTCACCGACCGGCAGACGGCGCACCAGACGCTGGATCGACATCAGCGTCTCCGAGGTCATCGCCTGGGACGGCTTGTATTCGGTCGCGCCGGTGGTTTCGAGCAGGATCCGCCGCTCGGCCTCGCGGTCGGGATAGCCGACATCGATCTCGAGCAGGAAGCGGTCGAGCTGCGCCTCGGGCAGCGGGTAGGTGCCCTCCTGCTCGATCGGGTTCTGGGTGGCGAGGACGTGGAAGGGGGCGGGCAGGTCGTAGCGTTCGCCGGCGACGGTGACGTGGTGCTCCTGCATCGCCTGCAGCAGCGCGGATTGAGTGCGGGGCGAGGCGCGGTTGATCTCGTCCGCCATCAGGAGCTGCGCGAAGACCGGGCCCTTGATGAAGCGGAAATGGCGCTTGCCATCGGCGCTCTCGTCGAGCACCTCCGAGCCGAGGATGTCGGACGGCATCAGATCCGGCGTGAACTGGACACGCCGGGCGGCGAGGCCGAGCACCGTGCCCATCGCCTCGACCAGCTTGGTCTTGGCGAGACCGGGCACGCCGACCAGCAGCCCATGTCCGCCCGCCAGCAGGGTAACGAGCGAGAGGTCGACCACCGCCTGCTGACCGAAGATGACCTGCCCGATCTCCTTGCGGGCCGCGCCGATGGCGCCGAGTGCGGCCTCGGCCGCCTCGACGATCCCGCTGTCGAGATCGATGGGGGAAGTGCTCTCGCTCACGCGGGCTTGCGCCGCCATGTCGGTCTCCTTCACTGTCGCGGGCCGTTGCGCCGCCATCCGAACCGATCGGTGTGTTCCGTCCTTGAGTGTGGACGGGCCACCCCGGCGGCTCAAGCGCCGAATGGAATGGTGCACATCATCTCGGCTTCACGATTATGTGGAGTTCAAGGCAGAAACGCGGTGCAATCAATATGCCGCAGCAAGTGGAAACGGGCTTTTCGATGACGGCTCCGGGCAATGCGATGGACCGGCTGATGGCCGCGCTGGGCAGCGGGAAGGCGCGCGGATTGCCGCCAGTCGAGCGCTGGAATCCGCCATTTTGCGGCGATCTGGACATGCGGATCGCAGCCGATGGAACTTGGTTTTATCTGGGCACGCCGATCGGCCGGCCGGCCCTGGTGAAGCTTTTCTCCTCGGTGCTGAAGCGCGAGGGTGACGATTACTTTCTCGTGACGCCGGTCGAAAAGGTCGGAATCAAGGTCGACGATGCGCCGTTTCAGGCTGTCGAAATGCAGCTCGACGGCGAGGGGGACGAACGGAGCATCGCCTTCCGGACGCAGGTCGACGATCTGCTCTGCGTCGGGCCGGAGCATCCCTTGCGTTTCCAGCGGGCTGCGAAGGACGGCCTGAAGCCTTATGTGCATGTCCGTAGCGGCCTCTGGGCCCGGCTGACGCGCGCGCTGACCTATGATCTGCTCGCGCTCGGCGAGGTGCGGGAGGCCGATGGGCAGGCGATGTTCGGGGTGGCGGCGGGTGGCCGGTTCTACCCGGCGCTGCCGGCGAGCGAGATCGAAGGCATCGGGATTTGACGTGAACGGCCAGGCTCTGAACCTCAGCACCGATGCTTTCGCCAAGCTGGCGCGCGAGCGGCTGCGCGCCGAGCCGCCGTCGCTCGGCGATCTCATCGCCCGGCCGCGCGGCGACCACGAGAACCAGCCGCAGCCGGTGCCGATTCCGGACGTGAAGCGCGCTGTCCCCGCGGCCGTGCTGATCGGCATCGTGCCGCGCGAGACGGGCCCCACCGTGCTCCTGACCCAGCGCGCCGCGGCGCTGCGCAATCACTCGGCGCAGGTCTCCTTTCCCGGCGGGCGGGTCGATGCCGTCGACGGTTCGCCGGTCGTGACGGCCCTGCGCGAGACGGAGGAGGAGATCGGCCTGTCGCGGGAACGTATCCGAACGCTGGGGTTCCTCGATGCCTATCTGACCGGAACGGGCTATCGCATCGTGCCGGTGGTGGCGCTGATCGAGCCGCCTTTCTCGCTGGCGATCAACCATCACGAGGTCGACGAGGCCTTCGAGACGCCGCTCTCCTTCCTGCTCGATCCCGCCAATCACAAGCGGGAGGGCCGCGAATGGAAGGGGCATTTCCGCACCTACTATGCGATGCCGTTCGAGGGCCGCTATATCTGGGGTGCGACTGCCGGCATGATCCGTAACCTCTACGAACGGCTGGCAGGTTAGGATTGTCTTGCGCGGAAAGCGCGCCTGGGAACGACGAAGCCGATGCTGCGCGCGATCATCGAAGAGGTCCTGCTCTTCGTCCTGCCCTTCTGCGTCTTCGCGGGCTATCTCATCGTCCAGCGGCGCAACCCTTTCGACGTCGCGCATTGGAGCCGGCACGCCTTCTGGCTCGCTGTGGCCGGCCTGGTGCTGGCAATCTCGGTGCTCACCTATACCGGCTTCATCGCGCCGCGCAGTGAGGGGGCCTACGAGCCGCCGCATATGGAGAATGGGGTGCTGGTGCCCGGCCGCTTCAAATGACCGGGGGACACGAACAGGCCATCGCCCGCTTCCTGGCCGAACCGGTTCTAGCCCGCCTCCTGGACGCGCTGAACGGGGCGGGGGAGGAAACCCGCATCGTCGGCGGAGCCGTGCGCAATCTCCTGCTCGGCGAACCGGCCGATGACGTCGACCTCGCCACCACCGCCCTGCCGAAGGAGACGATCCGGCGCGGCCGGAAGGCCGGGTTCAAGGCCGTGCCGACCGGCATCGAACACGGCACGGTGACGCTGGTCTCGGGCGGCACGAGTTTCGAGGTGACGACCCTGCGGCGCGACGTCGAGACCGACGGGCGACGTGCCAAGGTCTTGTTCGGGCGGGATTTTGCCGAGGATGCGCTGCGGCGCGACTTCACCATCAATGCGCTCGGGCTCGATTGCGGCGGCAAGCTGCATGATTACAGCACCGGTCTTGCCGATCTGGCCGGGCGGCGCGTGCGCTTCATCGGCGATGCCGAGACGCGCATCCGCGAAGACTATCTGCGGATCCTGCGCTTCTTCCGTTTCCACGCCCGCTACGGCGTGGGCGCGCCCGACGCGGAAGGGCTGCGCGCCTGCATTGCAGGCCGCGACGGGCTCGCAGCCCTGTCGCGGGAGCGCGTCCGGGCCGAGTTGATGAAGCTTCTGGTCGCTCCGGCCGCGGGCGCCACGCTCGAAGCGATGGCCGGGGCAGGGCTCTTGATGCCCGTGATCGGTGGCGTGCCGCATCGCTCGCGCTTTGCTGCCATCGCCGATGAGGACAGCGACCGCATCGACCCGGCTTTTCGGCTGGCGGCGCTGGCGTTGTCGGTTCGGGAGGACGCGCCGCGCTTGCGGACGCGGCTGCGGCTCTCGAACGGGGAATTCGACCGGATCGACGGAATCGCGCTCGCGCTGGAGGGGCTCGCCGGGCAGGCGAAGTTGTCGTCGCTCGCGCGGCTGCGCCATGTCGCGGATCGCGCCGGAAGCGATGCCGCGGCCGCTGCTTTGGCCCTTCTCACCGCTTCGGCGGATGACGAAACCGGCAGGAGCGTGCGGGATCTCGTCGGCCAATTGGGCCGGACGCCCGCTTTCCTGCCGCGTGGGCAGGATGTTCTCGCCCGCGGCGTGCCGAAGGGCGAGCGCATCGGACGGGTCCTCGCGGAGGCACGCCGGCTCTGGATCGAAGCCGGGTGCCCGTCCGATCGGGCTGCGCAGTTCGAACTGCTCGACGTCGCCAGCCGGGAGGCGCTGCCTTAGGGCCAGCGCACCGTCGGCGGCATCGAGGACAGGATCGAATCGACGTTGCCACCGGTCTTCAGCCCGAAGATCGTGCCGCGGTCGTAGAGCAGGTTGAACTCGACATAGCGGCCGCGCCGGACCTGCTGCTCCTGGCGCTGCGCCTCGGTCCAGGGCTTGCCGATATTGCGGCAGAGCACATTGGGGTAGATGTCGAGAAAGGCCTCGCCGACCGCCCTGGTGAAGGCGAAATCGGCGTCCGGATCGCCGGTCCAGATATAGTCGTAGAAGATGCCGCCGATGCCGCGCGGCTCGTTGCGGTGCTTCAGGAAGAAGTATTCGTCGCACCACTCCTTGAAGCGGGAATAATCCGCCACTCCCGGGAAGTTGTCGCAGGGCCGGCGCATCGCGGCATGGAAATCCCGCGAATCCAGATCGTCCTGATTGCGCCGGGCATCCAGCACCGGCGTCAGATCGGCGCCGCCGCCGAACCAGGGCTTCGTCGTGACGACGAAGCGGGTGTTCATGTGCACGGTCGGCGCATGCGGGTTCCAGGGATGGGCGATCAGCGAGATGCCCGTGGCGTGGAAGCGCGGATCGTCGGAGGCGCCGGGGATCTGGCCGGCGAAATCCGGGTGAAAACTGCCATGGACGGTGGAGACGTGAACGCCGACCTTCTCGAAGACACGGCCCTTCATGATCGACATGACGCCGCCGCCACCGGGAACTCCGTCGTGATTGGTGCGCTGCCAGGGCGTGCGGACGAAGCGGCCGGGCCGGTCGGTCTCAGACGGGAAGGGACCCGCAGCCTCGTCCTCGATCTCCTCGAAGGCGGCGCAGATCCGGTCGCGGAGATTCTCGAACCACGCCGCCGCGCGGGGTTTCATCGCCTCGACGACAGCCGGATCGGCGGGCGCAGCTTCAGCGGGCTTGGGCTTGTTCATGGTCATGTCCATCGCGGCGCGGAAAGCCGCCTGTCTGTCGCAACGCCTCGCCCATTACCATCGCCGCCGCAAGCGCGACATTGAGCGATCGCAAAGCCGGGCGCATCGGGATGTGAAGGCTGGCATCGGCCGCAGCCTGCACCGCGGGCGTGACGCCGGCCGATTCGCGTCCGACAAGGATGATATCGCCGGGCTGGAAGACGAAATCCGGCAGCGGGGTCGCGCCGTCCGTCTCCGCCAGGACGAGGCGGTGCCCGGCCTCGCGCCGCCACTGGTCGAACGCCGCGAAGGAATCGTGGCGGGAGACGGCAGCGCGCTCGAGATAATCCATGCCCGAACGGCGGAAATGCCGGTCCGACACGTCAAAGGCGGCGGGCTCGACGATATCGACCGCGATGCCGAGACAAGCCGCCATGCGGATCATCGTGCCGGCGTTCTGCGGGATATCCGGCTGGAAGAGGGCGAGACGCAACATGGCCCTGTCATGCGGTGACGCCCGGATATGCGTCAAGCAGGCTGGCCATTCGCACAGGCGGGGGCCATATGCCTCGAAACCGTCGCGATGCCGCTCCAGGGAAGGCAGACATGTTCGCTCCGCTCTTCCGCTGGCTCGAAAGCCGAATCGACGTCTTCGCTCCCTTCGACGAGCAGGAGACGCCGCCGCATGGCGTCTGGCCCTTCATGTGGCACCACATCAAGGGTGTGAAGGGCTGGATGGCGGCGATCATGATCACCGGCCTCGGCTTCAGCGGCATCGAGGCGGCGATGTATCTGATGGTCGGCTGGTTCGTCGACCTTCTCTCGACGCAGTCGCCCGATACGATCTTCCGGGATCATGGCTGGCTGCTTGCGAGCGCCGCCTTTTTGCTCGTGGTCGTCCGGCCGCTGATCTATTTCGCCAACCACGCCATCGTCGATCAGGTCGTGGTGCCGCAGATCACCAACCAAATCCGCTGGCGCAACCATGTCTACACGCTCGGCCATGCGCTGGGTTACTTCCAGAACGATTTCGCAGGACGGCTTTCAGCGCGCGTCATCCAGGCCGGGCAGTCGATCCGCGGCGCGACGATCGAGGTTATCGACGACCTCTGGTACGCGCTGGTCTTCGCCACGGTGGCGATCGGCTTCTTCGGCAAGACCAGTCTCTGGCTCRCCCTGCCGGTCATCGTCTGGCTCGGCGCCTATGTCGCGCTGCTGATCTACTTCGTGCCGCGCGCCAAAAAGCGCTCGGAGGCGAATTCCTTCGGCCGTTCGACGACGACGGGGCGCATCGTCGATTCCTACACGAACATCCTGACGGTCAAACTGTTCGCGCGGGCCGATGCCGAGCGCTCCGCCGTCCGCGACTCGTTGACGCGGTGGAACGCCTCCTTCCTCAACCTGTCGCGGCTGATCACCGGCGTGAGCGTGATCCTGCAGACGATGAACAGCCTGCTCGTCGTGGCGACCGCCTGGCTCGCCCTGCTGCTCTGGAGCCAGGGCGAGATGACGCCGGGCGCGGTCGCCGCCGCGATCGGCCTCGTGCTGCGCCTCGTGCAGATGTCGGGGTGGCTGATCCATCTGGTGCGCGGCATCTTCGAGAATATCGGCTCGGTGCAGGAGAGCATGGAGACGATCGCGAAGCCGCATGATCTGCGCGATATGCCGGACGCCCAGCCGCTCGTCGTCGACAAGGGGGCGATCAGCTTCGAGAAGATCCGCTTCAACTACGGCCGGGGCGCCGGGCTGTTCGAGGGGCTCGATCTTCAGATCAAGCCGGGCGAGCGGATCGGGCTCGTCGGCCCCTCGGGCGCCGGCAAATCGACGCTGGTGAACCTGCTGCTCCGGCTCTACCCGCTCGAAAGCGGGCGCATCCTGATCGACGGGCAGGACATCGCCCATGTCACGCAGGACAGTCTGCGGGCGCAGATCGGCATGGTGACGCAGGACAACTCGCTGCTGCACCGCTCGATCGGCGACAACATCGCCTATGGCCGGATGGGCGCGAGCGAAGCCGAGATCATCGCCGCCGCGCGACAGGCCGAGGCGCATGACTTCATCCTCGGGCTCGGCGACCAGGACGGGCGCGAGGGCTTTGATTCGCGCGTCGGGGAGCGCGGCGTGAAGCTCTCGGGTGGCCAGCGCCAGCGCATCGCCATCGCGCGCGTGCTGCTCAAGGATGCGCCGATCCTGATTCTCGACGAGGCGACCTCGGCGCTGGATTCAGAGGTCGAGGCGGCCATCCAGCAGCAGCTCGCCGCGCTGATGCAAGGCAAGACCGTGATCGCGATCGCGCATAGACTATCGACGATCGCCGCGCTCGACCGGCTGATCGTGCTCGATCAGGGGCGGATCGTGGCGACCGGAAGCCATGAGGAGTTGATCCGGCGAGGCGGGCTCTACGCCCGGCTGTGGGCGCGGCAATCGGGTGGTTTCCTTGCCGCCGCCGATCCGGAAAAGCTCGCCGTCTGAGGTCCTCGCCTGCGAACTGTGCGCCATGCATGGGCGGGAGGTTCGCGACAGTAGACTTCGTCCAATCTGCATGTCAAAGAGCCCGAGGTGACGCACCGCCGCATTGCGGCGGTCGTGGCGCGCCCCTATGAGGGCGAGAGGCGACAATTTCGAGCTGTTCCAGCTCGCAAGACGTGTAAGAGGATTGGATCGTGGCGAACGCGACCGATACATCGACCGGAACAACCCGCCGCGATTTCCTGATGCTTACGACCGGGGCTGCAGGCGCCGTCGGCATCGGCGCTGTCATCGTCCCCCTGATCAGCCAGCTCGCTCCCGATGCGCAGACCGTCGCGGCCGGCGCGCCGGTCGACGTCGATCTGGCACCGATCGCCGAAGGCCAGGCAATCAAGATCTTCTGGCGCGGCAAGCCCATCTTCGTGCGCCATCGCACCAAGAAGGAGATCGACGAGGCGCTCGCCGTCGATGTCAGCACGTTGCGCGACCCGCAGACCGACCAGCAGCGCACGAAGGCCGGCCATGAGCAGTATCTCATCGTCTTCGGCAACTGCACCCATCTCGGCTGCATCCCGCTCGGCACCGCGCCTGGCGAGCCCAAGGGCGACTACGACGGCTGGTTCTGCCCCTGCCACGGCTCGCACTACGATTCCTCCGGCCGCATCCGCAAGGGCCCGGCACCGCTCAACCTGCCGGTTCCGCCTTACGCCTTCACCGCGGACACCAAGATCAAGATCGGCTGAGCAATGCGCTCGACGCTTTCCCGCCAAGATGAGACAGCCTTGAGGCATTCTTCATGAGTGGTCACAGTTCCTACGTTCCGAAGACCGGCATCGAACGCTGGCTCGACGCCCGCCTGCCGATCATCCGCCTGGCTCATGATTCGGCCGTCTCCTATCCGGTGCCGCGCAACCTGAACTATCTTTGGACGTTCGGCGGCATCCTGGTGTTCATGCTGGTGGCGCAGATCATCACGGGCGTGATCCTGGCGATGCATTACACCGCCAACTCGCTGCTGGCGTTCAACTCCGTCGAGCACATCATGCGCGACGTGAACTATGGCTGGCTGCTGCGCTATCTGCACTCGAACGGCGCCTCGATGTTCTTCATCGCCGTCTACGTGCACATCTTCCGCGGGCTCTATTACGGTTCGTACAAGGCACCGCGCGAGGTGCTCTGGATCCTCGGCGTGGTCATCTTCCTGCTGATGATGGCGACGGCCTTCATGGGCTACGTGTTGCCCTGGGGTCAGATGTCCTTCTGGGGCGCCACCGTCATCACCAATCTGTTCTCGGCATTGCCGGTGATCGGCGAGACGATCGTCACCTTCCTGTGGGGCGGCTATTCGGTCGACAACCCGACGCTGAACCGCTTCTTCTCGCTGCACTATCTGCTGCCGTTCATGATCTTCGGCGTCGTCGTGCTGCATATCTGGGCGCTGCACGTCGTCGGCCAGAACAACCCGACCGGCGTCGAGGTGAAGAACGTCGAGAAGGACACCGTGCCCTTCACGCCCTATGCGACCGTCAAGGACATCTTCGGCATGGTCGTGTTCATGATCCTGTTCTCCTGGTTCGTGTTCTACCAGCCGAACTTCCTGGGTCACGCCGACAACTACATCGTGGCGAACCCGGCCGCGACGCCGGCGCACATCGTCCCCGAATGGTACTTCCTGCCGTTCTACGCGATCCTGCGCGCCATCCCCGACAAGCTCGGCGGCGTGCTGGCCATGGGCTCGGCCATCGTCGTGCTCGCCTTCCTGCCCTGGATCGACACCTCCAAGGTCAAGTCGATGAGCTACCGCCCGATCGCGCGCCAGCTCTTCTGGGCCTTCGTCCTGGTCTGCATCGGCCTGGGCTATCTCGGCGCCATGCCGGCGGATGGCGGCTACGTCATCGCCTCGCAGATCTTCACCGTGCTGTATTTCGGCTTCTTCGTCGCGCTCTTCGTCGTCGGCCTGTTCGAGCGGCCCAAGGCGCTGCCGACCTCGATCGCCGATGCCGTGCTCGCTGCTTCCGCCAAGAACGGCTCGGCGGCGCGCATCGCGACCGCCACCGCTGCCGAACCGAATGTCAAGGGCTGACGGAACCATGAGCAAAACATCGTTTCGTCTTGCCCTGACCGGGCTCGCTGCCGGCCTGTCGCTGGCGCTGTTCCAGCCGGCGGCACAGGCGGCCGAAGGTGGGTTCCAGCCGCCGGCGCTGAGCTGGTCGTTCTCCGGCCCCTTCGGCAAGTTCGACCGGGCCCAGCTTCAGCGCGGCTTCAAGGTCTACAAGGAAGTCTGCGCGGCCTGTCACGGCGCCAGCCTTGTCGCCTTCCGCAACCTGTCGCAGCCGGGCGGTCCCGAATTCACGCCCGGCCAGGTCGCCGCGCTTGCCGCGACCTATCAGATCAAGGACGGCCCGAACGAGCAGGGCGAGATGTTCGACCGGCCGGGCCGGCCGGCTGACCGCTTCCCGTCGCCGTTCCCGAACGAGCAGGCGGCCCGCGCGGCCCAGGGCGGTGCCTATCCGCCGGACTTCTCGGTTCTGGCCAAGGCCCGCACCTATGTGCGCGGCTTCCCGACCTTCATCTTCGACATCTTCACCCAGTATCAGGAGCAGGGGCCGGACTACATCCATGCCCTGATGGTGGGCTATGAGGAGCCGCCGGCCGGCGTGACGCTTCTGCCGGGGCAGAACTACAACCGGTATATGCCCGGTCACTTGATCGCGATGCCGAAGCCGCTGAGCGACGGGCAGGTCGAGTATCCGAAGGGCCCGGACGGCAAGTCGCCGGTGCCGGAAACGGTCGACCAGTATGCGCGCGACGTCGCGGCCTTCATGGTCTGGATGGCCGAGCCGCATCTGGAAGCGCGCAAGCGCTTGGGCATGCAGGTGATGCTCTTCCTCGTCGCCTTCTCGTTCCTGCTCTACTACACCAAGAAGAAGGTGTGGTCGCGCATGCCGGACGGCTCGCCCGCCCACTGAGCCGGGAATGACGATCTTGCGAAAGGCCCCGGAGACGGGGCCTTTTTGCTATCGGGCAACGGTGCCGCCGGAACTCTCTGCGCTGTGTTGCGACCGTCATCGAAAGATGGTCCTTTCCGCGCCCGCAACAGGGAAACAGCCATGAGCGAAGCCGTTCTCGGAATCATCGGCGGATCGGGTATCTACGATCTGCCGGGCCTCAGCGACCTCCGCGAGGAGCGCATCGACAGCCCCTGGGGCGAACCTTCGGATGCGCTGCGGATCGGCCGAATCGGCTCGACCAAGATCGTCTTCCTGCCGCGGCATGGGCGCGGCCATGCCATTCCGCCTTCCGAGATCAACTATCGCGCCAATATCGACGTGCTCAAGCGCGCGGGCGTGACCGATCTCGTCTCTCTGTCGGCGTGCGGTTCCTACAAGGCCGAGCTCTATCCCGGACTGTTCGTCCTGGTCGACCAGTTCGTCGATCGCACCACGCGTCGCGAAAGCTCCTTCTTCGGCAAGGGCTGCGTCGCCCACGTCTCCGTCGCTCATCCGGTTGGCCCGGCGCTGCAGGGGCGCATCGCGGCGGCGGCGGAAGCGGAGGAGCTGCCCTTCGTGCGCGGCGGAACGCTTGTGACGATGGAAGGGCCGCAATTCTCGACCTATGCGGAATCGATGACATATCGCGGCCTCGGCTACGACCTCATCGGCATGACGGCGATGCCGGAGGCCAAGCTCGCGCGCGAGGCCGAGATCACCTACGCCACCGTCGCCATGGTGACGGATTACGATTGCTGGCATGAGCTGCACGGCGCCGTGGACGTTGCCTCGGTCGTGGCGGTGCTGCATGAGAACGCCGACAAGGCTCGTCGCCTCATTGCCCGGCTCGCCGCCGATTTCCCGGCCGAGCGGGAGCGTTGCCCAGCCGGCTCGCACAACGCCCTCGACAATGCGATCATCACCGCGCCCGCGTTCCGCGATCCCGCCCTGCTGGCGAAGCTCGACGCGGTCGCCGGGCGCGTGCTCAGGGCCTGAATGATGGCCGCGCCCTTGACGAAGCCGGCTCGACGTCCGACCAAGGCGTCCGTCACCCTATCCGAGACGACGCCCATGAACCTTGCCGACAGCATCCGCGCGATTCCGGACTATCCTCGGCCCGGCATCGTCTTTCGCGACATCACGACGCTGCTCGGCGATGCGCGGGCCTTCCGCCGCGCCGTGGACGAGCTGGTGCAGCCCTTCGCGGGGCTGAAGATTGCCAAGATTGCCGGCATCGAAGCGCGCGGCTTCATCCTCGGCGGCGCCGTGGCACATCAGCTCTCGGCCGGCTTCATCCCCGTCCGGAAGAAGGGCAAGCTGCCGCTCGAGACGCTGCGAGCGACCTATGCGCTCGAATACGGCACCGACGAGATCGAGATCCATCGTGATGCCGTCCAACCGGGCGAGCGGGTCCTGCTGGTCGACGATCTCGTCGCGACCGGCGGCACGGCCGAAGCGGCCGTCAATCTGCTGAGTGGGGTGGGAGCTGAAGTGGTTGCCGCCTGTTTCATCGTCGACCTTCCCGATCTGGGCGGTGCGGACAAGATCCGCCGGCTCGGCGTGCCCGTGCGGACGCTGGTATCCTTCACCGATCCTTGAGCCCATGAAGATCAACGGCCAGCATTACCGGACGATCTGGCTCGCGCAGGATGGCTGGCGCGTCGTGGTCATCGATCAGACGCGATTGCCTTTCCGCTTCGAGACGGTGTCACTCGGCTCGGCCGAGCAGGCGGCCGATGCGATCCGCTCGATGGTGGTGCGCGGCGCGCCGCTGATCGGCGCGACGGCAGCCTATGGCGTGGCGCTGGCGATGCGGGCGGATGCCTCGGATGCCGCCTTGAAGGCGGCGCTGACGCTGCTCGGCGAGACCCGGCCGACTGCGGTCAATCTGCGCTGGGCGCTGGAGCGCATGGGCCGCATCCTGGCGGGGTTGCCGTCGGAGAAGCGTGCGGAGGTTGCCTATGCCGAAGCAGCCGCGATCTGCGACGAGGATGTCGCGCTGTGCCGCGCGATCGGCGAGCATGGCCTGCCGCTCATCCGTGAGATCGCCGGGCGCAAGCCGGCGGGGCAGCCGGTCAATATCCTGACCCATTGCAATGCCGGGTGGATCGCGACCGTGGATTGGGGCACGGCGCTGGCGCCGATCTATCGGGCTGACGATGCCGGCATCGCCGTTCATGTCTGGGTCGACGAGACGCGCCCGCGCAACCAAGGCGCCGCTCTGACGGCCTATGAGCTCGGCGCGCATGGCGTGCCGCACACCGTTATCACCGACAATGCAGGCGGGCATCTGATGCAGCGCGGTGCGGTCGACATGGTGATCGTCGGCACCGACCGGACGACAGCCACAGGCGACGTCGCCAACAAAATCGGCACCTATCTCAAGGCGCTCGCCGCACATGACAACGACGTGCCGTTCTATGTCGCGCTGCCGTCGCCGACGATCGACTGGAGCATCGGTGACGGCCTTGCGGAAATTCCGATCGAGGAACGCGCCGCGCGCGAGGTGACGCATCTGTCCGGGCTTGCGGAGGATGGCGAGGTGCGGTCTTTCCGCGTCGTCGCGCCAGGTAGCGGTGCCGCCAACCCGGCTTTCGATGTGACGCCAGCGCGCCTCGTCACCGGGCTCATCACCGAACGCGGGGTCTGCGCGGCAAGCGCCGAAGGGCTCGCGCAACTCTTCCCCGATCTGGCGAACAAGGCGACGGCATGAACGAAACGGAGCTGCGGCAGGAGATCGTCGCGGTCGCGCAGGCGATCGACCGGGCGGGCTTCTGCCCCTCGAAATCGGGCAATGTCTCGGCGCGCTTCGGGGTGGGGTTGCTGATCACCCCGTCCGGACTGCCCTACGCCCAGACGAAGCCGGAGGACCTGATCCATCTGGCCCTCGACGGAACGGTGCTCGGCGGTGCGCGCAAGCCTTCCTCGGAATGGCCCTTCCATGCCGCGATCTACAAGGCCCGCCCGGATGCACAGGCGATCGTGCACACCCATTCCCCGCGCGCCACGGCGCTCTCCAGCGCCCGCCGCGGCATCCCGGCGTTCCATTACATGATCGCGCTCTGCGGCGGCGCCGATGTGCGCTGTGCCGACTACGCGACCTTCGGGACGCCGGAACTTGCGGCCAATGCCGTGAAGGGGCTGGAGGGGCGCAAGGCGGTGCTGCTCGCCAATCACGGCGTCATCGCGCTCGGCCAGACGCTGGCCGGTGCTCATACGATCGTCGCTGAGGTCGAAAATCTCGCCGGCCAGTATCTCGATATCCTGGCAGCCGGGCTCGAGCCGGTCATCCTCGACGCTGCCGAGATGGAACGCGTCGGCGCGAAGTTCGCGGGCTACGGCAAGGTCGGCTGAAGCCGTCGCCGCGCCGGCCTGGCACCTGTGATCACCCTGCCGCGATGAACGCAGCAGGGTATTTTTCGTTCTGAACTGGTTCCGTCGTGCCAGGATGGCATCCCGACCGAGAGCATGCGCCGATCAGATCGGAGCGCAACCTGATCGGGGGCCGGCCTAGTCGAGCATGAAGGCCTGCTCGAGCACGTCCCTGGAGTCGAGGCCGAGCTGCACCTCGAAGCGTCCGCTCTCGACGACTTCCTTGAGTTCGGCATTGATGAACTTGAGCTGCTCCTTGCCGATCTCGAAGCGCACCACGCGGCTCTCGCCGGGCTTGAGCGTCACCTTCTGGAAACCCTTCAGCTCCTTGATCGGGCGCGCGATCGAGGCGTAGGGGTCGGCAATGTAGAGCTGCACGACGTTGGCGCCCTCATAGGTGCCTTCATTGGTCAGTGTCGCCTCTGCAGTCAGGCGCTGGTCCCTCGTGATCCGCGCCGCCGAGAGCTTCAGATTGGATAGGGCGAAACGGCTGTAGCTCAGCCCGAAGCCGAAGGGATAGAGCGGCCCCTGCTCCTCCTCGAAATACTGCGAGGTGTAGTTGCCCGGCTTGCCCGGGGTGAAGGGGCGCCCGATCCGCAGAGGGTTGTAGTAGGTCGGGATCTGACCGGCGGAGCGGGGGAAGGAGATCGGCAGCTTGGCCGAGGGGTTGTGGTCGCCGAACAGCACGTCGGCGATGGCGTTGCCGCCCTCGGTTCCGGTGTACCAGGTCTCCAGCAGCGCGTCGGCATTGTCCTTTTCCCAGCCCAGCGCGAGCGGGCGGCCGTTCATCAGCACGACGATGAGCGGCTTGCCGGTCGCCTTGAGGGCCTTGAGCAGGGCGCGCTGCGAACCGGGCATCTCGATGCTGATGCGGCTCGAGGATTCATGCGACATGCCGCGGACTTCGCCGACGACGGCGATCACCACATCGGCCTGGTTGGCGACCGACACGGCCTCCTGGATCATCTCCTCGGGGCTGCGTGGATCCTGGACGACCTCAGGCTTGTCCCAGTTCAGATAGTTCAGGTATTCGACGACCTTCTGGTCGTCGAGGACGTTGGAGCCGCGAGCGATCAGGAGGCGCGCCTTGCCCTCGATCGCGTTCTCGATGCCAGCCCGCACCGTCACGGCCTGCTCGGCTACGCCCTGGGCGGACCAGCTGCCGAGGATATCGAGCCCGGAATCGGCCAGAGGCCCGACAAGTGCGATGGTTCCGGTCTTCTTCAGCGGCAGCGTCTGGTTGCGGTTCTCCAGCAGCACGATGGTCTGGCGGGCAATCTCGCGCGCCGGCTGGCGGTGGAGGCGGCTGTCGGCCTTCTCGTTCACCGGGTCGTCGGCGGGCTTGCCCATGCGCAGGAACGGGTTGGCAAAAAGGCCGAGATCGTATTTGGCGCCCAGCACCTCTCGGACGCAGGCGTCGAGCTCGGCCATCTTGACCTCGCCCGAGGCGATGAGGCCCGGCAGCTCGGCAAGATAGACCTGATCGGCCATGCTGAGATCGATGCCCGCCTTGATGGCGAGCTTGGCCGCCTCACGCGCGTCGCGCGCGACGCCATGGCGCGTCAGCTCCGTGATTGCGCCGTGGTCGCTGACGGTCACGCCATCGAAGCCCCACTGCTTGCGCAGCAGATCCTGCATCAGCCAGGTGTTGGAGGTCGCGGGTACGCCGTTGATCGAATTGAGCGCGACCATCACGCCGCCGGCTCCGGCCTCGATCGCGGCACGGTAGGGCGGCAGGTAGACCTGATGCATGCGCAGCGGGCTCATATCGACCGTGTTGTAGTCGCGCCCGCCCTCGACCGCGCCGTAAAGCGCGAAGTGCTTGACCGCCGCCATGATGCTGTCCGGGCGGTCGGTCGCGTCGCCCTGGAAGCCGCGGACGCTGGCCCGTGCGCATTCGGAAACGAGATAGGGGTCTTCGCCGAAGCCCTCCGAGGTGCGGCCCCAGCGCGGATCGCGGCTGATGTCGACCATCGGCGCGAAAGTCATGTCCACGCCGTCGTTGCAGGCCTCGATGGCCGAGACGCGGGCCATCCGCTCGATCGTGGCCATGTCGAAGCTCGCCGCCAGCCCGAGCGGGATGGGGAAGGTGGTGCGGTGGCCGTGGACCACGTCATAGGCGAAGAAGAGCGGGATCTTCAGGCGGCTGCGCTTGACGGCCGCTTCCTGCAGCGGCCGATTGTCGCGCCGGATGACGGTGTTGAATGAGCCGGCGATGCGCCCGGCCGCGACCTCGTCCATCAGCTTGGCATGCGGCATCTCGGGGCCGATGCTGATCAGGCGGAGCTGGCCGATCTTTTCCTCGACCGTCATGCGCTTGATCAGGTCGTCGATGAACGCCTGCTTGCTGACGGGGCCGGTCAGGTTGAGGGCCTGTTTCGGCGCTGCTGCGGCCGATTGCGCCGTCATTCCCGCTGCCATCGCGACCGAAGCCATCGCGCCCAAGGCCTGGCGCCGGGACAGGCCCTTCTCCGTCTCATCAGTACAAGGCATCGCATCCAGCCCATCAGCGACCGGCGTACCGTTCGAATTGTTCATGCTGAGTTCGTTCATTCAGGTTGACGAAGGCCAAGGGCGGCGCGGAGCGGTTGCGGAAGAACGACGCTCTTCCTTGACCCTTGTGTCGATGATGGGCATTTGTGCTCGCGTGCGCCGCTGCCGACATGGGACGGGCGCACTCCGCCCCGCCAGCGTGCATCTTTAAGGAGCTGTTGTGAACTTGTCGACCCGTTCTGGTGACGGGGCCCTTGATATGGCCCGGTTTTCTTCTTCGGCCCGACGCATGCTGGTGTTGGCTTTGAGGCAATGCGCAGCGACCTGCAGCAGGTCGGGTTTGGCCCGGTTGAGCCTGGCTGCCGGCTGCCTGGCGCTCGGAGCGCTCGTCGGGACCTCTGCCTTCGCGCAGAAGCGTCTGGCGGATTTCGGGCTCGAGGACGTGCTCGCGAAGGCGAAGGCGCTGGCGGACAAGCCTTACGTGACCCCGGTCAGCAACCTGCCCGACGTGTTCAGCAAGATGCAGTTCGCCGACTACCAGAAGATGCAGCCGCGGCGTGACCGCTTCGCCTGGACGGAATTGCGGACGCCCTTCAAGCTGGCCTTCTATCATCAGGGCATGCAGTTCAACACGCCGGTGAAGATCAACGAGATCGTCAACGGCGCCGTGCACGAGATCCCCTATGACGCCGGGCGTTTCGACTTTGCCGACCTGCATTTCGACCCCGCCGAGACCAGCAAGCTCGGCTGGGCCGGTTTCCGGGTGGTCTATCCGATCAACCAGGCCGGCAAGCTCGACGAGATCATGAGCGTGCTGGGCGCGAGCTATTTCCGCGTCATCGGCAAGGGACAGATCTACGGCCTCTCGGGGCGCGGCCTGGCCATCGATACCGGCCTGCCGATCACCGAGGAATTCCCCAAATTCCGCGAATTCTGGCTGCGCCGCCCGAAGCCCCAGGACAAGCAGCTGACCTTCTATGCGCTGATGGATTCGCCACGGGCGACCGGCGCCTATGAATTCACGCTGGTGCCGGGCGCCGACACCGTGCTGAACGTCAAGGCGCGCGTCTTCATGCGCGAGGGGGCGGCGCCGCGCACGCTCGGCATCGCGCCGCTGACCAGCATGTTCCTCTTCGGCCCCAACCAGCCTTCGCCGACCTATAACTTCCGGCCGGCCATCCATGATTCCAACGGGCTCGCCATTCAAGGCGGCGACGGCAAGTGGACCTGGAGCCCGCTCGGCAACCCGCCATCCGCGGTGGCCGTCACCAATTTCCCGGCCGAGAATCCGAAGGGCTTCGGGCTGCTCCAGCGTGGACGCTCCTTCACGCGCTACGAAGATCTGAAGGATCGGTACGATCTGCGCCCAAGCGCCTGGATCGAGCCGACCAACAATTGGGGCAAGGGCAGCGTGCGTCTCGTCGAAATCCCGACGGCGGACGAGACCAACGACAACATCGTCGCCTTCTGGGTGCCGGAGAGCATGCCGGCGCCGGGCCAGCCGCTGCAGTTCGACTATAGGATGCACTGGACGATGGACGAGCCGGCGATCTTGAAGGACGGTACGTCCTATGTCTGGCAGACCATACGCTCTACCGGGGAGTTCTATCAGTCCAACCTCATTCGCGCCGGCGACGGGACGCAGGCGTTCCTGATCGACTTCAAGGGGCCTTCGTTGCGCAAGCTTTCGCCGCAGGCGAAGATCACGGCCGAGGTCACGGCCAACGACAATGTCGAGATCGTCGGAACCGACCTTCAACCCAACCCGGCCATTCAGGGCTGGCGCCTGACCTATAGGGTAAAGGTCAAGAATCCGGCGGTGTCGTCCGATTTGCGCGCAGTGCTGAAGCAAGGTGATCGCGCGCTGACCGAGACTTGGGATCTGAGAATTCCCCCTTTGCCGGCTGCAAAGGCAAGGGAATCCTATCTCAATCCCTTCAAGGCGATCGAAGGTCAGAGGTCCGAGCTGGTCGATCCGAAGCCCTGACGCTGGCCCGGCTTCGCCGAGACTGCCGTCTACAGGGACGGCAGTCGGGATTTGGGATCAGGCGGGTTTCCGCTCGACGAAGACGCAGCCGTCGAAGCTGAAGACCTCTTCGCCGCGCTGGTTGATGCCGGTGTTGCGGTGGAAGAACAGGCCCCATTGTGGGCGCGAGGCGCTCTCGCGCTTATCCACCACCTCCGAGAAATAGGTGATGCGATCGCCGGCGAGGACCGGCTTCGACCAGCGCAGATTCCTGAAGCCGGGCGAGGGGCCGAGGCGGGCAGGGCGCCCGGTCGTCGCGGCGAGCTGGCGCCTGCGGTGCGAAACCATGGTCGCCATCCAGACCGCCGCGGTATGCCAGCCTGAAGCGGCGAGCCGGCCGAACAGGCTGACGCGCGCCGCCGCCTCGTCCATGTGAAAGGGCTGCGGGTCGAAGCTGCGGGCGAAGGCGATGATTTCATCCGCCGTAAAGACGAAGCTGCCGAGCTCGTGGCGGCTGCCGATGGCGAGCTCCTCGAAGAAGCGGGTGGGCTCGGGACCTTCTGAAGGCGCCTCCAGCGGGCTCTCCAAGGCCGGGCGTTCGTAGCGCGGCGAATGCGCGAGCCAATCGCCCTGCGGCTGCGGGGCGACGCCGGAATCCTTCCGGCCGAACATGATCCAGTTGGTTTGCTCAAGCAGCGGTTCGCCGCGCTGGTTGAGCAGTTCGAGCCGGAAGCGCACGAGGCCCATTTCGGGCCGCGAGCGGGAGGCCTTGGTCTCGAGCACGGTGCGGCGGGCCGTGACGCTGTCGCCGGGAAGGAGCGGGCGCAGCCACTTCACCTCCTCGATGCCCGGCGCGCCCATGCCGGTCGAGTCGAGCAGGAAGCTCTCCGCCATCAGCCGCATCAGCAGCGAGCAGCTATGCCAGCCGGAGCCGATCAGCCGGCCGACGAAGCTCGCCTTCGCGGCTTCCGGCTCGACATGGAAGTCCTGCGCGTCATAGCGCGAGGCGAAGGCGACGATATCGTCCTGAGAGACAGCGATGCTGTGCGAGAGGACGCTCTCGCCTGGGACGAAATCCTCGAACTGCAGCATCGGCGGGCTTTCTCAGGTCGCGAAGCGGAAGTGCAGCACGTCTCCGTCGGCGACGACGTACTCCTTGCCTTCGAGGCGGAACTTGCCAGCCTCGCGCGCGCCCGATTCGCCCTTGTTGGCGACGTAGTCGTCATAGGCGATCGTCTCGGCGCGGATATAGCCCTTCTCGAAATCGGTGTGGATCACACCTGCGGCCTGCGGGCCCTTGGTGCCCTTCTCGATCGTCCAGGCGCGGGCCTCCTTCGGGCCGACGGTGAAATAGGTCACGAGGTTGAGCAGGCTGTAGCCGGCGCGGATGACACGGTTGAGCCCCGGCTCCTCCAGTCCCACGGCTTCCAGATATTCGGTCTGCTCCTCGGGCGGCAGAACCGCGATCTCGCTCTCGATCTTGGCCGAGACGACGACGGCCACCGCACCTTCCTCGGCGGCGCGCTTCTTCACCTGCTCGGAGAAGGCGTTGCCCTTGTCGGCGCTGGCTTCCTCGACATTGCAGACATAGAGCACGGGCTTGGACGAGAGCAGGCCGAGCAGCTCGAAGGGCCGGCGCTCCTCGGCTGCGAGCTGGACGAGGCGGGCCGGCTTGCCGTCGCGTAGCAGCACGAGGCAGCGGTTCATCAGATCGGCCAGTTCCTTGGCGTCCTTGTCACCGGTTTTGGCCTTCTTCTCCAGTGGCTGGACGCGCTTCTCGAGGCTTTCGAGATCGGCGAGCATCAGCTCGGTCTCGATGATCTCGATGTCGTCGATGGGCGCGACCTTGCCTTCAACATGGGTGATGTCGCCGTCTTCGAAGCAGCGCACGACATGGGCGATGGCGTCGCATTCGCGGATATTGGCGAGAAACTGGTTGCCCAGCCCTTCGCCCTTCGAGGCGCCGCGCACGAGGCCGGCGATGTCGACGAAGGTCAGTCGCGTCGGGATGATCTCCTTCGAGCCGGCGATGGCGGCGAGTTGCTCAAGCCGCTCGTCGGGCACCGCGACATCGCCGACATTCGGCTCGATGGTGCAGAACGGGTAGTTGGCGGCCTGCGCCGCGGCAGTCTGCGTCAGCGCGTTGAAGAGGGTCGACTTGCCGACATTCGGCAGGCCGACGATTCCGCATTTGAAGCCCATGGTCGCCTGTTCCGTTGCCCGCGGACGGAGCCGCCGCCGGGCGTGAAGCTTTGAAAGTTGCGGCCTTATTGGGGGGCTTGCGCGATAAAGACAAGTGCCGCGCGCCTTCTGGCCGATGCGCCGCTCACGCGAACGTGCATGGCGAGGGGTCGGATGCTGATGCTGGATCGCCTGCCGCGTTCGCCTGCGCGGTCCGGAGCATCGCTATGAATCGTTTTGGTTTCGCCCTCACCCTGCCGATCTTCGCTCTGGCCGGAGGCCTGGCCGTCGCGCAGGTGCCGGGGACGCGATTGCGTGGCACGGTGGAGCGCATGGAAGGCTCGACTCTGGATCTCAGGGCGGCGGATGGGCGGCAGTTCAAAGTCGCGCTCGCGCCAGGATTCTCCACCGGCGGGGTCGTGCCCGCGAAGGCGTCCGACATCGCGAAGGGGAGTTTCATCGGGGTCGGCGCCAAGCCCCAGCCGGACGGCACGCTGCTGGCGGTGCAGGTCATGATCTTCCCGGAGACGCAGCGCGGGACCGGGGAGGGGCACCGCCCCTGGGCGGTGCTGCCTGACGCGACCATGACGAACGCGACCGTGGCCGAGACGGTTGCATGGGTCGACGGCGCCAATCTCGTCCTGAGCTATCCCGGCGGCGAGCAGAAGGTCGCGATCACGCCTGAGGCGACCATCCTGATGGCGGCACCGGCCGAGGCGAGCGAGCTCACGCCCGGCGCCCAGGTCGCGATGACGGCGAGTCGGCAGGCCGATGGCAGCTACAGCACGAGCCGCGTGACGGTCGCGAAATCGGGCGCGAAACTGCCGCTCTGACGTTCAGCCTTCGCTCTTCTCGCCCAGTCGCTTCACGGCGCCATGGCCGCGTGCGTCCATGAAGAGATGCACCTTGTTCTGGAAGCCCGTGTCGTCATGGGCTGCGAGAAGGGGCGCGTGATCGGCGCAGGCCGTGCAGAGGTCCTCGACCCAGGGCTGCTCGGCCTTGCCGAAATCGTTCAGCACATAGCCATGGACCAGCTCTTTCAGGCCGGGATGGCCGATGCCCATGCGGACGCGGCGGTAGTCGTTGCCGATCGCGGCCGTGGTCGAGCGCAGGCCGTTATGGCCGGCATTGCCGCCGCCGAGCTTCACGCGCAGCTTCGCGGGAGCCAGGTCGAGCTCGTCATGGAAGACGACGACGTCCGCAGGCGCGATCTTGAAGAAGCGCGCGGCCTCACCGATCGAGCGGCCCGATTCGTTCATGTAGGTCTGCGGCTTGAGCAGGATCACCTTCTCGCCGCCGATCGTGGCTTCGCAGGATTCCGCCTGGAAACGCACGCGCCAGGGCGAGGCGCGATGGAGGCGGGCGATCTCCTCGACGGCCATGAAGCCGATATTGTGCCGGTTGCGGGCATAGCGCGCGCCGGGATTGCCGAGGCCGGCAAAGATCAGCATGGCGGAACTCCGGCAGGCTCATGGATCAGCATCGGATTCATCCGAAGAAGTGGATTCCACTTTTCGGTCCGATGCCAAAGCAAGACGGCCGGGAAAACCCGGCCGTCTCGGTAGATTGAATGAGGCGGAAGCGGCGCCAGACGGCGCCGTTTCTCACGCCTTGGCTTCGGCCGGAGCCTCGGCGGCTGCGTCGGCAGCGGGCTCTGCCTCGACGGTCGGCGCGGAGATCGCGATGATCGTGGCGTCCGAACCGATGGAAAGCTTGGCACCGGCCGGGAGCTTGATGGCATCGGCGTGGACGGAGTCGCCGACGTTCAGGCCGGCCACCGACACGTCGATGGACTCCGGAATGCTGTCGGGCTCGACGGTGACCTCAAGTGCGTGCTCGATGATCTGGACCAGGCCGCCGGCCTTGACGCCGGGGCTGGCTTCCTGACCGGTGACGTGAACCGGGACCTGGACCGTGACGGTCTGGCCCTTGGCGACGCGCAGGAAGTCGACGTGGATCGGGAAGTCCTTGACCGGGTCGAGCTGGTAGTCGCGCGGAATGACGCGCTGCTTCTTGCCCGCGACGCTGATCTCGAAGATCGTGGTCAGGAAGTGGCCGCCGAAAATCAGCTGGCGGGTCTTGTTGGCGTCGAGCGCGATGGCTTCGGGAGCGGCGCCCCCACCATAGATCACGGCAGGCGTCTGGCCCTGGCGGCGAACAGCACGGGCGGCCCCCTTGCCGACCTGTGCGCGCGCCGAAGCCTCGATTTGCTTCACGGCGGTCATGTTGGATGTCCTTGASTTGTAAATGACAAGGCCGCCTCGTGGCGGCCATCGGCTTGCGCGTCCAGAGCCTCCAAGGGTGTCAGCGGGACGCGCGGCTGCTCATAGGCTAAAACCGGCGCAATCTCAACCCCGTTGCGTCAGGCGGCGTTGGCGACGGCTTCGCGCTGGAGCGCAGTGGCCGGGGTTGCCTGGCCGAAGCGTTGCAGGAGCTCACCGATGACCAGCGCCGGCACAGGCGGCGAATAGAGAAAGCCCTGCCCGAAACGGCAGCCCATCTCCTCGAGACGCTGAGCTTGCGACTGCGTCTCGATGCCTTCGGCGATGATCTTCATGCCGAGACGGCGTGTCATCGTCAGCAGGGATTCGACGATGACGGCACTGCGGGCGCCGCTGTCGATCGCGCTGACGAAGGAGCGGTCGATCTTGATGATGTCGATCGGAAAATCGAGCAGATGGGTCAGCGAGGCGAAACCGGTGCCGAAATCGTCCAGCGCGACTAGCATGCCGCAAGCGCGCAGCGCTTCCATCGTCCGCGCAACACCGTCCCTGCGGCTGCCCATGAAGACCTGCTCGGTCACCTCGACGACGAGGTGGCGCATCGGCAGACCGGCCTTGTCGAGCGCCCGGGCCACGCGTTGCGCCAGGTCGCCCTTCTGGAAATCGGCCGATGTGACATTCACGCTGGCATGGTGGATATGCAGGCCTGCGCTTTGCCATTCGGCCATGTCGGACGCGACCGAAGCCAGCATCTGTGTGGTGATGCGGTGGGCGATCTTGGGATCCTGCAAAGCCTCCTGAAATTCGCCGGCCGTGACGATGCGCCCGTCGTCCTGCCGCATGCGGGCGAGGGCCTCGACGCCGACGATCTCGGCGGTGTCGAGCCGGATGATCGGCTGGTAGTACGGCACGATGCGCTCGCCGCCGAGCGCGCCGTCGACATCCTTGCGGATTCGGGTGCGATGCATCATCGCGCTGCGCAGCTTGCGGCGGAAGCGCACATAGCGGCCGCGGCGGGTCTCCTTGGCATGGTACAGCGCGAGGTCGGCATTCTGCCGCAGCGTCACGCTGTCCTCGCCATCCTCGCCGGCGAGCGCGCCGCCGATCGTGACGCTCGGCTGAATGCTGTGCCCGTCATGTTCCAGCGGCGCGGCGGCAATTGCGGCGAGAGCGGCGGAGGCGAGGCTGCGCATTCGAGCGGGACTGTCGCAATCCGGGACCAGGACGGCGAATTCGTCGCCACCGATCCGGCAGGACAGGCAACCGATCAGAGCCGTGTTCAGGCGGTCGCCGACGCCGGCGATAAGACTGTCGCCGGCGGCATGGCCGAGCGTATCGTTCACCGTTTTGAGGTGATCGATATCGATCAGCATCAGCCCGTAGCGCCGCGAAGCCGTGCTCATTGCGGTGATGGCGTCGTTGAACTGGGCCCGGTTCGGCAGCCTGGTCAGCGTGTCGAAATAGGCGAGATGGTGATTGCGGGCGCGCACTTCGTCGTGCTCGATCGCAATGGCGCAGAGGTGGACGCAGGTCGCGACGATGCGGCGCTCGAGAGCTCGCGGCCGGCGGGGCTTGCGGAAATAGAAGGCGAAGGCACCGACGACGCGGCCGTCCCGTGCCTTGATCGGGGTCGACCAGCAGGCTCTGAGGCCGAGCGGCAGGACGAGCTGCGTATAGGCTGCCCAGAGCGGGTCGGTCGCGATGTCAGTCACCTCGACGGGGACGGCGCGATGGACCGCGGTGCCACAGGAGCCGGCACGGGGGCCCGTCGGCGTGCCGGCGATGGCGGCGGCATAGTGATCGGGGAGACTCGGCGAGGCGAGGGGGCGCAGATGACCCTCATCATCGACCGTCACGACCGAGCAGATCACGCCGGGCGAGATCGCTTCCGCCCGGTGGCACAGCCGTTCCATGCACAAGGCGAGCGTTTCCCCGCGCGCGATGTCTTCCAGAATATCGTTCTGCAGGGCCTGCAGGCGGTCGGAGGGCTTGATCACGCTGTTCCCGACAGAGAAGGGCTTGTCGAAGAACGCAAATTCTAACTCAATCGGCTTAAGGGCCGATTGAGGGGCCGATTCAAACTTTATCCGCTCAGGCGGCGGCGAGGCCCAGGCGCTCGTCGCGGCGGCGCAGCAGATGCATCAGCGGCAGCGCGAACAGCACCATCCAGGCCTTGCCGATGACCTGGCCGGCAAGGAAATCCAGGCTGCCGAAGGCGAGGTGCAGGAAGACGATGCTGTCGACGACGAGGCCGACGATGCCGGAGGCGAAGACCGCCGTCAGGAAGCGGCGGCGCTGCAGGGGCGTGTAGATGGCGAAATCGGCGAGCTCCGACAGCAGGAAGGCCGAGACGGAGGCGATCACGATGGCCGCGGGGGCAAGCAGGGCCGAGATCAGCGCGCCGACGGCGATCGCGCCGAGCCCCGCAAGCGTACCGAGACGGCGCTGCACGAGGTCACGCAGCACGAGTGCAAGCCCGACCATCAGGACGCCGCTCGGCGCCATGATCCCCGGCCAGACCGGCACGAGGCAGGGGCCGTTCGGCACGCAGACGGTGCCGGCATTGCCGATGAGCCAGTTGGCTGCCGGAATGGTGAGACCGAACAGCACGAGCGCGACGATGCCTTCGAGCCGCCGCTGGTGATCACGATTCATAAGAGGGTCCGCTGTCGTCGGGTGACACGAGATAGGCCGCGAAGCCTTTTGCGCGCAAATCGCAGGCCGGGCAATGGCCGCAGCCGAAACCCCAGCCGTGCCGGGTCGTCCTGTCGCCCAGATAGCAGCTATGGGTCTCTTCCAGAACGAGATCGAGGAGGGCCTGCCCGCCGAGTTCCCGCGCCAGAGCGAAGGTCTGCGCCTTGTCGCGCCACATCAGCGGCGTGTGGAGCACGAGCCGGCGGTCGAGGCCGAGGCCGAGCGCCACCTGCATCGCCTTGATCGTATCGTCCCGGCAATCGGGATAGCCGGAATAGTCGGTCTCGCAGACGCCGAGGACGATGTGCTTCAGGCCGCGCCGATAGGCGAGGGCTGCGGCGAATGTCAGGAAGATCAGGTTGCGGCCGGGCACGAAGGTGGTCGGCAGGCCGGTCTCGGCGAAGCTGATTTCGGTCTCGCGCGTCAGCGCGGTTTCCGAAATCGCGCCGAGCGCCTTCAGGTCGACGAGATGGTCGGGGCCGAGCCGCTCGGCATAGCCGGAGGAGAGCGTCGGCAGCTTCTCCCGAATGGCGAGGCGGCACTCCATCTCGACGAGGTGACGCTGGCCGTAGTCGAAGCCGATCGTCTCGACGGTGTCGAAACGATCGAGCGCCCAGGCCAGCACGGTGGTGGAGTCCTGGCCGCCGGAAAACAGGACGAGCGCGCCGGACCTCAAGTGACCATCCTCAGTCGAACAGGCTGGACACGCTGGTCTCGCTCGCCGTGCGCTCGATCGCCTCGCCCATCAGCCCGGCGATGGAGATGACGCGGATATTGCGCGCGACCTTCACCGCCTCGGTCGGCATGATCGAGTCGGTGATGACCAGTTCCTTGAGCTTCGAGGAAGCGATGCGGGCGACCGCGCCGCCCGAGAGCACGCCATGGGTGATGTAGGCGTAGACCTCCTTGGCGCCCTGCTCGAGCAGGGCCTCGGCGGCGTTCACCAGCGTGCCGCCGGAGTCGACGATGTCGTCGATCAGGATGCAGGACCGGCCCTCGACCGAGCCGATGATGTTCATCACTTCCGATTCGCCCGGCCGGTCGCGGCGCTTGTCGACGATGGCGAGCGGAGCGTCGATTCGCTTGGCGAGCGCGCGGGCGCGGACCACGCCGCCGACGTCCGGCGACACGACCATGGCGTTTTTCCACTCCAGCCGGTCCTTGATGTCGCGCGCCATGAGCGGGGCGCCGAACAAGTTGTCGGTCGGGATGTCGAAGAAGCCCTGGATCTGGCCGGCGTGGAGATCGAGCGTCAGCACGCGGTCGACGCCGGCATGGGCGATGAGGTTGGCGACCAGCTTGGCCGAGATCGGGGTGCGGCCCGACGCGCGCCGATCCTGCCTGGCATAGCCGAAATAGGGGATCACCGCCGTGATGCGGCGCGCCGAGGAGCGGCGCAGCGCATCGGTGATGATCAGCAGCTCCATCAGGTGGTCGTTGGTGGGGAACGAGGTGGACTGGATGACGAAGACATCCTGGCCGCGCACATTCTCCTGGATTTCGACGAAGACCTCCATGTCGGCAAAGCGCCGCACCGTGGCCTTGGCGAGCGGAATGCTGAGATGGCTGCAGATGGCTTCTG
This sequence comes from Allobosea sp. 10L417, assembly GCF_056395485.1. NCBI lineage: Bacteria > Pseudomonadati > Pseudomonadota > Alphaproteobacteria > Hyphomicrobiales > Alloboseaceae > Allobosea > Allobosea sp. 10L417. Next base: position 741,404 of record NZ_JBFTJP010000001.1, on the reverse strand, counting down.
CAAGCGGCCGGTTGGAGTTGCCGGCGACGACTTTGAAATGAGAGGGCATGCCGTGGCGCACCGTTGGACAAGGCGGGGCACGAGCCGGCTAGGCCGGCTCAATTCGAACGGCTCTTAACAGTGCGATGACATGGAGTCGACCGCTGCGCTGCAATATCGCTGCGCAAAAAGCGCTCGCGGCGCCGGCGTGACCCGGAATCCACTGACGCTGCGTCGCCCGAGGGAGCGAACGCGGGCGTTCAGCTCTTTTTCTTGTCGGTGGTAGCGGCGACCTTGGTGGCGGGCTTCGCCGGCTTGTCGGCCTTCTTGTCCTTGTCGCCGCCCAGCGCCTCGACGGCCGGGGTGGTGACGAGGAAGCTCGCGATCGCATCCATCGAGTCGGAGGCGGCCTTGGCGACGATGGTCCGGTCGATGCCGGCCCAGGGATCGGAGCTGCTGCTGCGCCGGCCGATGCTCTCGCCCTGAACACGCTGGGCGCGCTGCTTCGTCGAGTCGTAGACGTCCCAGACGAAGGCGAGCGACGTCTGGCCGTCCTCCGTCGGCTGTGCCGTGAGATAGCCCTTGACGCGGAAGCGCGCCGGCTTGTTGCCCGGAACGATCTCCATCTTGCGCTCGGCCGCGGCCTCGCCGAGCAGGCCGGCGAAGCTGGTGGTGACGTCTTCCGGCGCCCCGGAAATGCTCTGGACCGAGACCGGAACGCCCGGTGCATCGACGCGCGGGCGGGCTGCGGTCTGGCTGGTTTCCTGGCATCCGGCGAGCGCCAGCGCAAAAACCGGCCCCAGAACGAGGCCGCTCAAACGGTTGATCATGACGCCTCCCGCCCTTTGGGCTGTGGACTGCTTCGAGATTCCCTGTGCAGCTTTTCTAGGCTTAACGGAGGACGAGGTCCAGCTCAGGCAAATTCAGCGCCTCGGCGCCCTCCTTGCCCACCAGATAGGTGCGGCCCAGGCACATCGCGGTCTCGCCGTCGGAATCCATCAGGATCATGTGGGCGAACATCACCATCCCCGGCACGATCTCCCAGTCATTGGCCTCGTAGAACATCGGCCAGTCCATCCAGGACGGTGTGAATTTGGCGCCCAGCGAATAGCCGCAGGCGTTGAGCCGGTGCTGTGCGAGGCCGTGCTCGTCGAAGACGCGGGCATGGGCAGCGAAGACGTCACCCGCGGTGCGGCCCGGCTTCAGCGCGGCCTCGCAGGCGAGCAGCGCGTCGCGGGCGGCGGCATGATAGGGGCGGTGCAGAGGGCGGGGATCGCCGACCACGACGGTACGCATCGCCGCGACATGGTAGTGCCGGTCGACGCCGGCGAATTCCAGGGTGATCTGGTCGCTGGCGCCGAGCCTGCGCCGGCCGGATTTGTAGCGGCAGAGCAGGGCGTCTCGATCCGAGCCGATGATGAATTCGTTGGCCGGGTAGTCGCCGCCGCCCGCGAATATCGCGTTGTGCTGGGCGGCGAGGATCTCGCCCTCGTCGGCGCCGGCCCGGATGGCGTCGAGAGCTGCCCGGTCGGCCGCGTCGGCCAGCGCTGCCGCGCGGCGGACATAGACGACCTCCTCGTCCGATTTCACGGCGCGCAGCCGCGTGACGATCGCCGAGGCGTCGAGGAGCTCGGCCTGGCCGGTGAAGGCGGCGTCCAGCTTGCGGTAGTTCGAGGCGACAAGGCCGTAGGACTCGAACTCGACGCCGATGCGCTTGCCGGACAGGCCAAGATCGCGCGCGAGCGCCAGGAGGTCGCTGGCCGGATTGGCGTCGCGTCCGTCCTTCCAGATGCGGATGTCGTCGAGGTTGGAAGTGTGCTGTGCCTGGCGGAGATCCGCCGAGCGCGTCAGCGGCGCCATGGTCCCGTCGGCCCTGACGACGAGACACTGGAAGAAGCAGAAGCCGAAGGTGTCATAGCCGGTCAGCCAGAACATCGATTCCTGCTGGAACAGAAAAAGCGCATCGAGCCGATCGGCCTGCATCGCGGCGAGGAGGGCTGTGCGGCGGCGGGCGAATTCGGTGGGCGTGAAATGCAGGGCCATGATGCGTCTCCTCAAGCCGGGCGGGCATCTGATCGTGCCCATGGCCTCCCGGCAATCGGCCTCGGTCGCAATTGCGGCGCCGGTCCGCGCTGCCTATAGGCTTTGCTCTGAAAGTTTCGCCCCGATGGGAGAGAGCCATGGTGAACCCCGGCAACCGCATCCTCGACGACATCGCCCGCCTCGCCACCGATGCAGCCGGAGCCGCGCAAGGCGTGCGCCGGGAGGTCGAGACCGTGGTGAAGACGCAGATCGAGCGCCTGCTGCGCGATCTCGACGTCGTCACGCGCGAGGAATTCGAGGCGGTGCGCGAGATGGCGCTGATCGCCCGCGAGGAGAACGACAAGCTCGCGGCGCGTCTTACCGCGCTTGAGGAGAAGCTCGGCAAGTCCTGACCGGCAAGCCCTGACGGGGCCGCGTGCAAACGACAGCTTTCATGTCGTGGCGTAATGTCCACAGCCATGTGTTGTGGACAGCAGCTCAGGGGGATTGAGCCCGCCGGCCGAATCCGCGGACCTTCGCTCTGTGTTGGGAGCGTCACAGCGCCTGCGCTATCGTCGGTGGAAAGAATTGATTCGTCGGGCGGATTCGCTTCTGGCCGACGGATGGAGCCGCTCTCCCAGGAGCGTTCCGGAGGTGTGTTGCGTTCCTTCGGCTTTCCAGTCGCCGTGTTCCTGTTCTCGAACGCGCCGGATGCGCCAGCGTCCGGAAGGTGGACCTTAGGGCATGATAGAACTCGATATGGATGCCGAGCTGGATCGGCCTTCCAACCCCCTCGACCTGTTTGAACGCCTGGCCGCTCTCAATGACTGGTCCTTCGATCGCGACAGCGAGGACGAACTCTCGGTTTCCGTTGTCGGCGGCTGGTCGGAGTATCACGTCGCGATCACCTGGCTCGCGGAGGTCGAGGCGCTGCACATCGCCTGCGCCTTCGATCTCAAGGTGCCGGAGCGGCGGCGCGGCGAGGTCCTGCAACTCGTAAGCCTTGTCAACGAGCAGCTCTGGCTCGGCCATTTCGATCTCTGGAGCACCGAGAGCGTGGTGATGTATCGTCATGCCCTGCTGCTGTCCGGCGGGGCAGAGCCGACCGACGAGCAGGCGGCGGCGCTGGTCAAGACGGCAGTCGAGGCCTGTGAGCGCTACTATCAGGCTTTCCAGTTCGTCGTCTGGGCCGGCAAGACGGCCAAGGAGGGCATGGAAGGCGCCATCCTGGAGACGATCGGCGAAGCCTGAGCGGCCGCAATGCCGTCACGGCCGGGCTTGACCCGGCCAGCCCTTGCAGGCTCTGGTCCTGGGATGCCCGGCGCAAGCGCCGGCATGACGCCCTGGTCCCAAGCGACGAGAACCACCATGTCGAATTTCCTTCCGCAATCGCTCGTCCTCATCGGCGCCGGCAAGATGGGCGGAGCGATGCTGGAGGGCTGGCTGCGCATCGGTATCGATCCCAAGGGCATCAGCCTGATCGATCCCAAGCCCTCGGACGAGATGGTCGAACTCGCCGGCGAGAAGGGGATGCGGCTCAATCCTTCCGCCAAGGAGATCCCGGCGGCCGATGTCGTCGTCCTCGCGACCAAGCCTCAGATGCTGGATACCGCCGCGCCGGCCGTCCAGGCATTCATCCACCCCCGCACGCTGCTGATCTCGATCCTGGCCGGCAAGACGCTCGGTGACCTCGCGGCGCGCCTGCCGAACGCCGCCGCGATCATTCGCGCGATGCCGAATCTGCCGGCCTCGGTGCAGCGCGGCGTGACGGCTGCCGCGCCCGGCAAGGGCGTGAGCGCGGCGCAGCGCGCCAGCGCCGATGCGCTGCTCGGCAGCATCGGCAAGGTCGAGTGGCTCGACGACGAGGGGCTGATCGACGCCGTCACGGCCGTGTCGGGCTCAGGCCCGGCTTATGTCTTCCATCTGGTTGAATGCCTGGCCGCGGCCGGGGCTGCGGCGGGGCTGCCTGCAGACGTGGCGGAGCGGCTGGCGCGGGCGACGGTGGAGGGCGCCGGCGAATTGCTGTTCCAGTCGCCGCTGCCGCCGGGAACGCTGCGCCAGAACGTGACCTCGCCGGGTGGCACCACGGCTGCCGCGCTCGAAGTGCTGATGGCGGATGACGGCCTGAAGCCGCTGATGAACAAGGCGGTGGCTGCCGCGAAACGTCGCGCCGGGGAGCTTTCCGGCTAATCGGCCTTCCACATGCCACGATAGCGGCCTAACCTCTTTTCAACGCGAAGCGAGAGGAGCTGCCCCCATGGTCCGCAAACCCGTTTCCACGCCGCCGGCAGGCGCCGAGCCGATGCCGGCTGGCAATTCCGCCGAGCCGCGCAAGCGCGCCGTCGATGCGCTGATGAAGCTCGCCGCCGAGCGTCCTTGGCATCAGATCGAGCTGCCGGATATCGCCGGTGAGGCCGGGTTGACGCTGGCGCAGCTGCGCGCGCTCTTCCCCTCCAAGCTCGCGATGCTGGGCGGGGTCACGCGCCTCGTCGACGACGCGGTTCTGGCCGGCACGTCGGAGGATCTGGCGGGGGAGCCCGCCAAGGAGCGCATGTTCGATCTGGTGATGCGCCGGCTCGATGCGATGGCGCCGTACAAGGCGGGCCTGCGCAAGATCGTGCCGGTCATCCGGCGCGATCCGCTGGCGCTGGCGGCGCTCAATCGCGGCGCGGTCAATTCCTGGCGCTACATGCTGGCATCCGCCGGCATTCCGACCGAGGATGCGCTCGGTCATCTCCGGGTGCAGGGCGCGGTGTTGCTGATGGCGCGGGTGTCCGAAACCTGGCTCCATGACGATCAGCCTGAATTGTCGAAGACCATGGCGCGGCTCGATCGCGAGCTGAAGCTGGCCAGCTGCATCCTGGCCCGGGCGGAGGACATGCATCGCCTGACGGCACCCTTCAGAGGCCTGGCGCGGGCGATCTGTTCCGGCCGGCCGCTGAAGACGCGCCGGCGCGAGCGCGCCCCGGAGCGCGGCGAGGATAACGAGGATTATGCGCCGGCGATCTGAGCCGGCTCGCCGCTGCCTGACAGCGGCGCAAATGTGGCCGAAATGGGTCGATGTTAAGCGCGTTTTAGTCAATTTGCGCGAGGTGAAGGGTCCCTCCTGCGCAGGAAACGCGTATGTCTTTCTTCAAGAAGCTTGCGACCCTGTCGATCAGCCGCTCATTCGCCCTGATCGCAGCCCTGGCCGTGCTGATCGCCGTCGGCAGCGTCGGCTACACGTTGAACGCCGCCCGCAACGAGATGATCGCGCTGAAGCGCGGCGAGATGAAGAACCTCGTCGAGGCTGCTGCAACGACGGTGAAAGGCTATCTGGCGCGGGTCGAGGCCGGCGAGCTCAAGGAAAACGACGCCAAGAATATGGCGATTGCGGCCCTCGGCAATGCCCGTTTCGACGACGGGAACTACTACTTCCTCGTCAACTATGACGGCATCAGCGTCCTGCATGCCAACAAGAAGATCCAGTCGACGGACATGAAGCCGCTCAAGGACGCGGAGGGTAAGTTCTTCGTCCAGGACATGATCGCGCTGGTGAAGGCGAAAGGCGAGGGCTTCCTGGACTATGGCTGGCTCAAGGCCGGCGACAAGCAGCCATCTCTCAAGATCTCCTATGTCGTCGGCATTCCGAAATGGCAGTGGGTGGTTGGCTCCGGCCTGCATGTGCAGGATGTCGACTCCGCCTTCATGAGCATGGTCGCGGGCGTCGCCAAGGTGCTCGTGCCGCTCGGCCTTCTCATGCTCGGTCTCGTCGTCGTGCTGAGCCGCCGCGCCACCAGCATGCTGCGTTCGCTGAAGGGTTCGATGGACGGCCTCGCCTCGGGGCAGCTCGACACTGTGATCGAGCATCAGGAGCGCTCCGACGAGGTGGGCTCGATGGCCCGCTCGCTGGAGGTCTTCCGCGATGCGGCCCTGGCCAAGGAGGCGATGGAAGCCGACAAGCTGCGCACCGAGGAGGAAGCGGCGGACCATCGCAGCGCCGCCGATGGCGAGCGCCGCCGCAATGAGACCGAGCGTGCCGAGCATGCGCGCACCCAGGCCGCTGTGGTGCAGGCTCTCGCCACCGGCCTGGAGCGGCTCTCCGACGGTGACCTGACCTATCGGATCGAGGCGGCGTTTACCGCCGAGTACGCCAAGCTGAAGGGCGACTTCAACGGCGCCATCGCCAAGCTCCAGGATGCGATGCGGCAGATCGCGACCAATACCGAGAGCATGAAGGCGGGCTCGACCGAGATCAGCCAGGCGGCGGACGACCTCGCCAGCCGCACCGAACAGCAGGCTTCCTCGGTCGAGGAGACCGCGACTGCGCTCGACGAACTGACCGCCACGGTGCGCCAGACCGCCGAAAGTGCCCGCCTCGCCAATCAGGCGACGGAACAGGTCAAGACCGAGGCCGAACAATCCACCAGCATCGTACGCGATGCGGTGACGGCGATGGGCGGCATCGAGAAATCGGCGCAGGAGATTTCGCAGATCGTCGGCGTGATCGACGAGATCGCCTTCCAGACCAACCTGCTCGCGCTCAACGCCTCGGTCGAGGCGGCGCGCGCCGGTGACGCCGGCAAGGGCTTCGCCGTCGTCGCCTCCGAAGTGCGGGCGCTGGCCCAGCGTTCGGCCTCCGCCGCCAAGGAGATCAAGACACTGATCGACGCTTCGACGATCGAGGTCGAGAAGGGCGTCGCCCTCGTCGGCCAGACCGGCGGCGCCCTCCAGCGCATGGCGTCCGAGATCACCCGCGTCACCGGGCTGGTGGCGGAGATCGCCGGTGCCGCGCAGGAGCAGGCCTCGGGCCTGCAGGAGGTCAACTCCGCCGTGGGCGAGATGGATCAGGCGACGCAGCAGAACGCTGCGATGGCCGAGCAGTCGACCGCTGCGGCCCATTCCCTCTCGCAGGAGGCCGATCGCCTGTCGGGACTGGTCGCACGCTTCCAGCTCGGCAGCGATGTCGCCGGGCTCAAGGCGATGGCGCGGACGATGCAGGCGGCTGTCGCACCCGCGCCGCGGGCCGCCGCGCCCCGCACCGCCGCGCCACGGGCCGGCAGCAAGGTCTATAATGGCAGCGCAGCAACTGCCCACAAGGCCGATGCCGACGCCCGCGACAATGGGTGGGAGGAATTTTGAGCACGCCCGCCGAACCGGCCGCGCCGATCGGCTTCGACGATTTCCTCAAGGTCGACATCCGTGTCGGGACGATCGTCGAGGCCGAGCCCTATCCCGAGGCGCGCAAGCCCTCAATCAAGCTCGTCATCGATTTCGGCGGCACTATCGGCCGCAAGAAATCCTCGGCCCAGATCACCAAACACTACCGGCCCGAGGATCTTCCGGGCCGGCAGGTGCTTGCAGTGGTCAACTTCCCGCCGCGCCAGATCGGCAAGTTCATGTCGGAGGTGCTGACGCTCGGCATTCCCGACGCCGAAGGCGAGGTCGTTCTGATCGGGCCGGGCCATAGCGTCCCGGACGGTGGAAGGCTTTACTAGCCGGCCTGCATCAAAGCGGCAGGAGCAGACCAGAGACCGGTCTGCAAAGTGGTCGGCGCGAATTCCGGCGCCAACCAACGCAGCGCCAGCGCCTGAGGGCGCCGCCAACCCCGCGTGACGTGAAAGCGCCACAGGCGCTGCGATCCCCCCAGCCCGGCAAGCTCCGGCCCGTCCCAGACGATCTCCGCCACGCCTTGCAATTGCAGTGTCGTGCCCGTCTCGAAGTCGACGAAGAGCAGGGCTGCCCGCGGCTGCTCCAGCAGGTTTCCAAGCGTGTTGAAGTAGTTGTTTCCCGCGAAATCCGGGATGGTCAGCGTATCGCCATCGACGCGCACGAAGCCCGGCCGCCCGCCGCGATGGGAGATGTCGGCGCCGCCTGGCGATGTCTCAAGTGCAGCGGCGCTGGCAATGAAGAGCGTGTCGGCATTGGCGATCAATGTCCGGGCCGCCGTATCGAGACCGGAGAGACTAGCGGGTTGTCCGGTGGAAACGCCGCCGTTCGGGGCGCTACTGCGCGCCTGGATATATTTGGCGCAGTTGCCGAAGCTCTGGGTGACGGCAACCGAAAAGCCATCGTCTCCAACCGCGTCGATCCAGCCGTTGGCGCGGTTGCGGCGCCGGGTTTCGAATTCGAGCCCGAGCAGGCCGATCGGGCTGCCCGGCCGGAACGCTTCGAATGCCGGATCGTCGGGGTGCGGCAGAGTTGCAATCGACAGGCGCGTCGGTTCCGGGCTGGTCACGAAACCGGGCGAGCCGGTGAGCGTCGTCGCCAGCGGCCAGCCCTCCGCATCGAGCACGCCGGCGAAGAGCCAGGGAAGCTGCCCGAAGAAGATGCGATGCTGATCCGGCATGAAACTGCGGATGCCGGCTCCGCGCGCGACGACGCCAGCCCGCGCCTGCACGGCGAGTTCGCCGGTATGAAAGGGACCGTCAGGCTGCATCGTCGTCGAGCTCGGCCGGCAGGGGAGAAGGCGGGATTGGCTTGAAGAAGGGCAGGGCCTCGACGCGAGCCAGCCAGCGGCGCACGGCCGGATAGGGGCTCAGCGGGATGCCACCCTCCGGCGCGTGAGCGACGTAGGAGTAGCAGGCCAGATCGGCGAGGGTCGGGTGAACAGCCGCCAGGAAGTCGCGCTCCGCCAGATGCTCCTCCATGAAGGCGAGGAGCCGTGCCGCGATGCGCTTGGCGCGCGCCTTATCGTCGTTCAGGCCGAATTGCGTGATCAGCCGCGCTACGGAGGGACCGTGCATGACCTCGCCGGCAGCGATCGAAAGCCAGCGCTGGACATGCGCCGCGCCGACGGGATCAACCGGCAGCCAGACGCTGTCCGGGGCGTAGCGCTTCACCAGATAGACCATGATCGCATTGCTGTCGGCGAGCGTCAGCTCGCCATCCTGCAGGACGGGAATCTGACCGAGCGGATTGAGCTTGCGGAACGCCGCACTCTGCCGAACTTCCGCGGGCGCCGGCTCGAACCGATAGGGCAGCCTGAGGGCGCGCAACAGCAGCTCGACGCGGTGGGCGTGGCCTGAAAGGGCGGTGCCGTAAAGGACGATCTCGGTCGATGACATGGCGATGCTCCTGCTGGTCGGCAGGATCATGATCGTTTCGAAGAACTGTCGAAATCTGCTATCTCTCCAAATTAGAATTTCAATTGATGGAACAGTGCGGTGGATCGGATCGAGGAGCTTGCGATCTTCGTGGCGATCGTCGATGCCGGCAGCCTTGCTGGAGCCGCGCGGCGCCTTCGTAAATCGCGCCCGGCCGTGACGCGGGCGCTCGCGGCGCTGGAAGAGCGCGTCGGCACCCAACTGATCGCGCGCACGACGCGGCGGCTGACGCCGAACGATGCAGGCAGGGAGCTTGCGACGACAGCCCGGCGGCTCCTGTCCGATTACGAAACCGCGCTGGGCGTCGCAGCGGCCGAGCCGGTCAGCGGGTTGCTGCGGATCACGGCGCCGCTCGCCTTCGGCAGGCGGCATGTCACGCCGCTGGTGTCCGAGTTTCTCGACCGCTATCCGCAGGTGCAGGTCGAACTCGTGCTCGCCGACAGGAACCTCGACCTGATCGAAGAGGATCTGCAGATTGCGGTCCGGATCGGACCGCTGCCGAACTCGGGCTTGCTGATGCGCAAGGTCGGGGAAGTCCGGCGCGTCCTCGTCGCGGCGCCGTCCTATCTCGCCCGTTGCCCGCCATTGCGCCGCCCGGCCGATATCGCGGCCCATGAGACGATCGCGAGCGTCGCGGCCAACCAGACGCTGACCTGGCGTTTCGGGGGCGCCCGCCGCGGCAGCGGGATCGTGCTGACGCCGCGGCTCATCGTCAACGAGGTGGAATCGGTGCTGATCGCGGCGCGCGCCGGGCGCGGGCTGGCACAAGTGCTGTCCTATCAGGCGGCCGACGATCTGGCTGCGGGAACGCTGATGCGCCTGCTCCCGGAGTTCGAGCCGGCGCCACTACCGGTGCAGCTCGTGATGCCGGGAGGGCGCCAGCCGGCGCCGCGCGTGCGCGCCTTCATCGACCATGCCGTCGCGCGGTTGCCGCAGCTTGCGCCGATCGGCGGTTGTTCCTAGCGCAGCGAGCGCGCAAAACCGGATATGGCGGAGACAACCTGCCCCTCGCGGCCGATGAAGCCGTGATAGGCACGGGCCTGGCAGGGGTTCCCGGTCGAGGAGCCGCCGTCGATCCAGAGCAGCCGCGCTTTGCCACCGGTCCATTGTTGAAAGCTCACGGCCGATTCCGGCAGCGTCACGCGGCAGGTGTCCTGGCGATGATGGATGATGAGCATCGGGGGCAGGCGCGAGGGATCGCCGATCATTTCCTGCGCCTGGTCAAGCATGGCCGAGGTGAAGACGATGCCGTCCGGCCTTGCGGGCAGGGTGCCGGCAACCTTGAGAGCGCCGCGGCTCATCGCCACGACGATGACGCGCGGCGCAAGAGCGCGCATGTATTCCACAGCCTTTGCCGGGTCGGCATTGGCATCGAGCGTGATGCTGGCGATGCCGCTGCGCAGATAGGCGCCGCGGGTCCGTACGATCCAGTTGCCGTCGCGCTCGACGCTCCCGTCGGAGCCTATGCCGACATAGCCGTCGCCGCCGGTCAGCAGGACCAGCCCCGCACGAGGTTTTCCCGCAGGCTTGTTCAGAAGCGCGCGGCCGCCGCCGAAAAGACCTCCGCCGAGATCGATAACCTCTTCGCAGCGTGCCGCCGCCGCGGATAGGAGAAGGGAGGCTGCAACAAGCGCTGCAACGATGCGGAATCCCATCATGATCTGTCCCCTATAGGCCCAGTGACCACATTCGGTGACGGATCAAGCGGCGTCGAGCGGATCATTGGTCAGACCGGCAGGCGCACCGTTGCGCGCAGGCCGCCGAGCGGCGAGTCGCTCAGCATGATGTCGCCGCCATGTGCGCGGGCGATGTCGCGGGCGATGGCGAGGCCGAGACCCGTGCCGCCGCCATCGACATTGCGGGCTTCGTCGAGACGGAAGAAGGGACGGAAGACCTCCTCGCGCTGGTCGGGCGGGATGCCCGGTCCGTCGTCGTCGACCATCACGATCAGGTAGCGCGCGTCATGCGTCGCGCGGATTGCGATGCGGTCGCCATAGCGGGCGGCGTTGGAGACGAGATTGGTCAGGAGGCGCCGAAAGGCGTCCGGGCGTATGACGACCAGCGGATCGCCGACCACCTCGAGCCCGGTCTGATGGCCCTGGCGCTCGGCATCCGCCTTCAGCTCTTCCAGCAGGGAGCGGATATCGGTCTCGACCGGCACCTCGCCTGCGTCGCCGCGCGCGAAGGCGAGATAGTCCTCGAGCATGCGGCTCATCTCGTCGACATCCTTCTCGAGCGCCTCGATCTCGGAGGAGCGCTCCATCAGGGCGAGCGAGAGCCGGAAGCGCGTGAGGATGGTGCGCAGATCGTGGCTGACGCCGTTCAGCATCGTCGTGCGCTCGCCGATCGAGCGCTCGACGCGTCGCTTCATCTCGATGAAGGCGTTGCCGGCGCGGCGGACTTCGCGCGCGCCGCGCGGGCGGAAATCGGCTTCGCGGCCCTTGCCGAAGGCCTCCGCCGCATCCGCAAGCTTCAGGATCGGGCGGATCTGGTTGCGCAGGAACAGCACGGCGATGGTGAGCAGGATGAGCGAGGTGCCGATCATCCAGAGCAGGAAGATGTGGCTGTTGGAGGCATAGGCCGCATTGCGCCGGGTCAGGATGCGCATCACGTCCTTGCCGAGCTTGATGCGGATCTCGATCAGGCTGGAGCGGCCGACCGTGTCGAGCCAGAAGGGGCGCGCGACCTGCTGGCTGAGCTCGGTTGAAAGCGCGTTGTCGAGCAGGGAGAAGAACGGGCGGGGACCCGGCGCCGGCAGATCGGAATCGGGGATGATGTCGACGTCCATGCCGAGGCGCTCGGCGGCGATGCGCGAGAGCGTCGTGGTGTCGGCATCCTGCGGATAGCTCTCATAGACATCGATCAGCATCGCGATGTCGGCGGAGACGGCGGAGGACAGGCGCTGCGTCACGAGCTGCCAGTGTCGCTCCATGAAGACGTAGGCGATGACCGATTGCAGCAGCACCACCGGCGCGATGACGATGACGAGCGCGCGCGGATAGAGCCCCTTGGGCATGTAGCGCGCGATGATCTGGAGCGGGCGGCCGACGCTCCTCAGCGCCGGGCGCAAGATTCGGCCGAGTTGGTTGCCGATCGCATCGAGCACGGCAAGGCCGCGAGTCAGAGCCGCCGCAACAGCGCGCAGCGCCGACTGCCTGTTCCTGCCGTGGTGAAGCGGAGTCACGTCCTGTCCGTCACCAGCCTGTAGCCGACGCCGCGCGCGGTCTGGAGATAGAGCGGATCGGCCGGATCGCGCTCGATCTTACGGCGCAGCCGGTTCATCTGCACGTCGACCGTTCGGTCGTTCGCAGCCGACCCCTGAGCCGCCAGCTCCTCGCGCGGGACGACCTCGCCGGCGCGCTCGGCGAGCGCGGTGAGGATCTCGCGCTCGCGCTCGGTCAGGCGGATCGTCTCCTCGCCTTTGCGCAGTTCGCCACGGGCCAGCCCATAGATGAAGGGACCGAAGCGGACGAAATCGGGGCGCGTGCCGGATTGGGCGGCTTCGACCACCACGGTGCGCTTCAGGATGTTGCCGAGGCGCAGGAGCAGTTCGCGCGGCTCGAAGGGCTTGGCGAGATAGTCGTCGACGCCGATCTCGAGGCCGTTGATCCGGTCCTTGCCGTCGGCGCGGGCGGTCAGCATCAGAATCGGCACGGCGGAGCCGCCGCGGAAACGGCGGGCGAAATCGAAGCCGTTCTCGCCAGGCATCATCACGTCGAGCACGATCGCGTCGAAGACGAGGTTGCCGAGCCGCGTGTCCGCTTCCCCCGCATTGGCGGCGGTGGTGACGCGGTAGCCATTGTCGCCGAGGAAGCGGGCCAGCAGATCGCGCAAGCGGCGGTCGTCATCGACGACGAGGACATGCGGCGCCTCGTCGGGGATCGGCTTGCGGGCCGGCTTCGCTAGGGTCTCGCTGGCGATCATGCTTGCGCCTTCCTCCTGCATCCGGGCCGGGAACGATCACGGTGCCCGGCTGCCATAGCACAATGCGCGAGGCGGGTCGCTTGTCAGGGCTTCGTCAGCAGGCGTTCGACCTTCGGCCGCTCCGCCGGATCGATCAAGGCGGCCAGGTATTGCGCGGCGATTGCCGCTGCCTCGGGGCCGACGCCCTCGAGCGCCCGGTTGATGCGCTTGGCCTGGAGCCGGACGAGGCGAAGCGCTAGGTCCTGCCCGGCGGCGGTTGTGTGGAGATGGCGCTGGCGCTTGTCCTGCCGGCCGGTGCGCTGCTCGATATAGCCTTTCTCGACCAGCTCCTTGAGGACGCGGTTCAGGCTCTGCTTCGTGATCTGCAGGATGTCGAGCAGCTCGGCGATGGTCAGACCCGGACAGCGCTGGACGAAATGCAGGACGCGGTGATGCGCCCGGCCGAAGCCATAATCCGCGAGTATCCTGTCGGGGTCTCCGACGAAATCGCGATAGGCGAAGAAAAGCAGCTCGATCAGGTCGTGCGGAACGGCCTCGGACGAGGGCTTCAGGGGGGCGTCGTCAGGGCGAGGTTCGGACAAGGTCAAAAGCACGCTTCCAAAAATTTGGGTCAGCCTTATTGACATATCTCAGACGGAAGATTACCGGTCAAGGGCGCTGAGCGAACGATTATTTCAAAGCCGATCGTCGCGGCGCAGCTTTAGACCCATGCTTGCGTTCCCAAATCGGCTGTGCCGGAGTTCGGAGCGAGGAAGCACCCAGGAGAAGGTCCCATGTCAGTCATTCCTTTCGACCAGCGCGACGGCGTCATCTGGTTCGACGGCAAGCTCGTGCCGTGGAAGGACGCCAAGATTCACGTACTGACCCACGGGCTCCACTACGGCTCCTGCGTGTTCGAGGGCGAGCGCGCCTATGACGGCGTCATCTACAAGTGCGCGGAGCATTCGCAGCGCTTCCACAAATCGGCCGAGATCATGGATTTCACGATCCCCTATTCGGTCGCCGAGCTGGACGAGGCCAAGTATCTCTGCCTGAAGGAGAACGGGCTCAAGGACGCCTATCTCCGTCCCGTCGCCTGGCGGGGCTCGGAGATGATGGCCGTGTCGGGCATCAACAACAAGATCCATACCGCCATCGCGGTGTGGGAATGGCCGAGCATGTTCGACATGGCGCAGAAGCTGAAGGGCGTGCGCCTCGACGTTGCCGATTATCGCCGGCCGGACCCGGCCTGCGCGCCTGTTCATGCCAAGGCGGCGGGCCTCTACATGATCTGCTCGCTGTCGAAGCATAAGGCGGAGCGCGCCGGCTATGCCGATGCGATGATGCTGGATTGGGAAGGCAATGTCGCCGAATGCACCGGCGCCAACATCTTCTTCATCAAGGACGGCGTGGTCCACACCCCGCTGGCCGACCGCTTCCTCAACGGCATCACCCGTCAGTCGGTGATCGATTTGTGCAAGCAGCGCGGTTTCGAGGTGGTGGAGCGGCGCATCCGCCCGGAGGAGCTGGAAGGCTTCAACGAGTGCTTCATCACCGGCTCCGCCGCCGAGGTGACGCTGGTGTCCGAGATCGGCCCCTACAACTTCATCACCGGCAACATGGGCAAGGTGATCATGGAAGATTACTCGGCCGCGGTGCGCCCGCAGTCGAAGGCGGCGTAACACGCAGCCGTCGTGCCCGGGCTTGACCCGGGCATCTCGGAAACCAGTGATCTTTCGTCACCAGATTCTCGGGCGAAGCCTTGCTCCGCCCGAGAATGACGCGGCTATTTCACTTCGCTCCGGTAGAGCGTGATCCAGTCGTCCGGGCCGATGCCGCGGCATTCGCCCATCATGCCGAACTCGGTCTGGACGAAGGCGGTGCCCGTCCAGGCGTAGCCGCCGGTGGCGCCGCAGTCGCCGAGCCCGCGGCCCTTGGCGAAGAAACTCAGCCGGCCGGTCTTCGGGTCGAAATCAGCATTGGTCAGCATGTTCTTCGCATCGCCTTCGCCCTCCGGCAGAGCGACAGGCTTCGCGGCTGTGACATCGCCGCGCTCCACCATCCAGAAACCAGTGGAGACGTTGTAGGCGCCGCGCGAGCAGGCCAGGCCAACGAGGCGGCGCTCGCCGTCGAGGGCCCAGGCCTCATCGGCCGCGACCAGCATTTCGTCATCCTCGCAAAGATCGGCGTCCCGTTGTTTGATCTGCTTGCGCAGCGACGCAGCGAGCGCTTTTCCGTCCTTCTCCGACAGCGTGCCGGCCGCGGGCTTTGCCGTGACGATCGGCAGCGGCGGGGCTGCCGGAACGGAGATGCCGTTGCCCTTGCGGATGAGAGCCGAAGTCGTGTTCAGCCGGCCCTGCTGCTCGTCGATCCAGAGCATTGCTGCGACCGAGCCGGACAACGAAATGGTCGCTGTCACACCGGGCGCGGATATGGCGAGCTTGGTTGCCTTCCGAGCTGCTTCGATCAGCGTCGCGATCTCGGCAGGCTGGAAGGATAGCGACACCATGTCGCCATCGGCCGCTGCCGGGAGCGGCTTGCCGCCGGCGGGGAAGGGCGCGCCGTCGAGCTTGAGCTGAAGCGCTGCCGGAGGCTTCTTCCAGTCGCCGCGCAAGCGCAGGACGAGGTTGGCCGCACCGTCAGGCCCAGCAGGGCGTTCCAGGCGCAGATAGGCGACGGCGTCGGCGCTCTCCGGGGGCAGCGACAGGGCGGTGCAGCTCTTGAGATTGTCGCAGCCGGCCATCCAGTCGCGAAACGTCTTCGGCTCCGGGGCTGCCGCCGCGGCCAGGGCCGGGAGCAGCATCCACCCACCGGCGAGAGCGAAGCCCCTCAGCATTTCAGGGCGCTTCTTCCCAGCGTCTCGCCGCATCGTCGTCATCCGTCTTGGCCTCGACCCAGCCGCCGAGCGTGCCGTCCGCGCGGTGTTCGCGCTTCCAGAAGGGCGCGCGTGTCTTGAGGTAGTCCATCATGAAGTCGGCAGCCTCGAAGGCGGCGCGGCGGTGTGCAGAAGCTGCGAGCACCAGCACGATCTGCTCGCCCGGCCGGATCAATCCGTAGCGGTGGATCGCGACGAGCCCCATGAGCGGCCAGCGCGCTGCGGCCTCGGCCGCGACACGGCCGATCTCAGCCTCGGCCATGCCGGGATAGTGCTCCAGCTCCAGCGCGGCGAGCGCGCCGGATTCATCGCGGCAAAGCCCGATGAAGGAGACGACGGCACCGATGTCCGCACGGCCGTGGCTGAGCGCTGCGATCTCGTCCGAAAGCTCGAAATCCTCGCGCTGGATACGGATAAGGGGTGTCATGGCGGCCTCAGCCGCCGGTCATCGGCGGAAAGAAGGCGATCTCGCGGGCGTTGCCAAGCGGGCTTTGCGGCTTGGTGTGAACCTGATCCAGCGCGGCTCGCACCACGGCCTCGTTGGTGAAAGCGGCTTCATAGTTCTCGCCGCGCGCCTTCAGCCAGCGCAAGAGATCGGCGACGGTGGCGAGGTCGRCGGGGATATCGAGCGTCTCTTCCGGCAGGCCGACGCGTTCGCGTACCCAGGCGAAATAGACGAGCTTCACGCGGCGGGTCGCAGCGGTGGTGGCGGCGGCGACGGCATTCATGGCATGCGCTCGTCCTGCTCGACGAGGTGACGGATGCCGGCGTTGAAATAATCCCAGCCGGTATAGATCGTCAGACCCGCAGCCGCCCAGAGCAGCACGATCCCGATCTGGGTGTTCCCCGGCAGGACCTTGTCGCCCGCCGGGCCGGCGATCAGGAAGCCGAGCGCGAAGAGCTGCGCCGTCGTCTTCCACTTCGCGACCTTGCTGACGGGGACGCTCACTTTGAGATCGGCCAGGAACTCGCGCAGCCCCGAGACGAGGATCTCGCGGCAGAGGATCACGATCGCGGCCCAGAGCGTCCACCCCTCGATCTGGCCGGTATAGACGAGCATCACCAGCAGGGCGGCGACGAGGAGCTTGTCGGCAATCGGATCGAGCATGCGGCCGATGGCCGATTGCTGGCTCCAGGCGCGGGCGATGTAGCCGTCGAAATAGTCGGTGATCGCCGCGAGGGTGTAGATCGCCAAAGCGAGCCAGCGCATCCAGTCGTCGCGCGGCCAGAACAGAATCGCCACCAAGGCCGGGATCGCCAGGATCCGCCCGTAAGTGAGGAGGTTGGGCAGCGACCAGGGGCCGCGCCGCCTGATGGCGTCAGGAAGAATCGTCACGTCGAGCACCAAAGCAAGGCCGCTGCGGCAGCGTCAACACGCAACAGCGTGAATGTGGCGGGAGTTATAGACCATGTCGCATTCGGCCGGGGCCGTCCGAATGCGAAAAACGTGCTGGATTGCGGAAATCCGGGGCATTGTGCCTCCGAAAGACCGGTTCGCGCATTCTCGCGTGATGCTCTACGCATCGTGAAAGAAATTATGCACGGCCTTGGCCGTGGCCGCATTGACGCCGGGCGTGCGCATGAGGTCGTCGAGCTTGGCGCGCTGGATCGCCTTCACCGTGCCGAAATGCAGCAGCAGCGCGCGCTTGCGCGAGGGGCCGATGCCGGGAATCTCGTCGAGCGGGTTCTTCATGGTCTCGCGCTTGCGCTTGGCGCGGTGGGTGCCGATGGCGAAGCGATGCGCCTCGTCGCGCAGGCGCTGGATGAAATAGAGCGCGGGATCGCGCGGCTGCAGCTTGAAGGGCTCGCGACCCGCCATGTGGAAGGTTTCGCGCATGGCATTGCGGTCTTCCCCCTTGGCGATGGCAACGAGCGGGATGTCGGCGGCGCCGAGCTCCTTCAAGATCTTGAGCGCTGCGGAGAACTGTCCCTTGCCGCCATCGACGATGACGAGATCGGGACGGGATGGGAAGCCGTCCTCGTCCTTGCGCGGCTTTGGCGCCTTGCGGGGCTTCTTCGGCGAGCCCTCATCCTGAGGAGCGCCATCGGGCGCGTCTCGAAGGATGGCCGCGGAGGTTCCATCACTCTCTGGAGCATCCTTCGGCACGGCCGCATCCGCGGCCTCCTCAGGATGAGGGCTCAGAGAAATGCCTTCCTCCTTCGCGAGCCTTGAGAACCGGCGTGTCAGCACCTCCCGCATCATGCCGAAATCGTCGCCGGCGATGGTGTCGGTCGAGATGTTGAAGGTGCGGTAGTGGCTCTTCATAAACCCGTCCGGTCCGGCGACGATCATGCCCCCGACCGCGTTCGTGCCCATGATGTGCGAGTTGTCGTAGACCTCGACCCGGCGCGGCGGGGTCTCCATGCCGAAGGCGGCACCGAGCGCGGCGAGCAGCGCGCTCTGGCCGGCATTGTCAGCGAGCTTGCGGGAAAGCGCCTCGCGGGCGTTCTTGACGGCATGGGCCATCAGGTCGGCCCGTTCGCCGCGCTTGGGATGGGCGACCTCGACCTTGCGGCCGGCGCGGGCCGAGAGCGCCTGGCCGATCAGCTCGATCTCCTCGACCGGGTGCGAGAGCAGCACGAGGCGCGGCGGCGGCTTGTCGTCGTAGAACTGGGCGACGACCGAGGCCAGCACCTCGGCCGGCGTCAGCGAGCGGTCGGCGCGTGGGAACAGGGCGCGGTTGCCCCAGTTCTGGTGGTTGCGGAAGAAGAAGATCTCGACGCAGAAATGCCCGGCCTGTTCGTCGATGGCGAAGACATCGGCCTCTTCCACGCCTTGCGTGTTGATGTCCTGGCCGGCCTGCACGGCCGAGAGCGCGGCAAGACGGTCGCGGTAGCGTGCGGCCTTCTCGAATTCGAGTTCTTCGGCGGCCTCCTGCATCCGCGCCGAGAGCAGCTGTTTCACGGCGGAGGAGCGGCCGGAGAGGAAGTCGCGGGCCTGGCCGACCAGCGCCTGATAATCGGGGATCGAGATCTCGCCTGTGCAGGGGCCGGCGCAGCGCTTGATCTGGAAGAGCAGGCAGGGGCGCGTGCGGTTCTCGTAGAAGGAATCCGAGCAGGTGCGGATCAGGAAGGCCTTCTGCAGCGCGTCGATGGTGCGCGTCACCGCCCAGACCGAGGCGAAGGGGCCGAAATAATCGCCCTTGCGCTGGCGCGAGCCGCGGTGCTTCAGGATCGCGGGCGCGTCATGGTCCCCCGTCAGCAGGATGTAGGGGAACGACTTGTCGTCGCGCAGCAGCACGTTGTAGCGCGGCCTGAGCTGCTTGATCAGGTTCGACTCGAGCAGCAGGGCCTCGGTCTCTGTGCCGGTGGTGACGAACTCCATATTCGCCGTCTCGGCGATCATGCGCGCCACGGCGTTGGTGTGCGCCATGCCGCGGGCATAGGAGGTCACGCGGTTCTTCAGGCTCTTGGCCTTGCCGACATAGAGCACCTCGCCCGCACGGTCGAACATCCGGTAGACGCCGGGCTTGTTCGGAAGATGCCTGGCGAATTGCTGGATGATTTCGATGCCGGCCTTGAGCGCGCCGGGCGCAGCCTCCGCAAGATCGGGTGTCGGCTCGACGGGGAGTGCATCCTCCTCGTCATCGAACTCGTCTTGGGGCAGATCGTCCTGACGTTCGCGATTCATGATGTTCATGTAGGATGTCGCAGTGGCTTCGTCATGTCAGGAGCGGCACGGGGATGGCTGTGCTCCGACAGCGGCGGCCCGCGCTCCGCTTAACGTCGAGCGAAATCGGCGATGGTTTCTCAACGTTGTCTTTCGTCGCGCCGCGGGCAGGGGGCGTTTTCATTCGCCCGTCGATCTGATCTCGGTTTGACATCATGTTGATCGCGTTCTATTCGTTAATCTCGATTTAGGCCTGATGACTTGGCCATTCGCGCCTTGTGAGCGCGACACGCTGATGATTTCTTCCTTTTATCGAATTCGCCGCTGCATGTGACCCATGCGGCTTGAATAAGCGCGCTTGCGGGAGGCGCCGATGGCTTCGGGTTCAGTTAAGTGGTTCAATGCGACCAAGGGTTTTGGTTTCATTCAGCCTGACGATGGTGGACAGGACGTGTTCGTCCATATCAGCGCGGTAGAGCGCGCGGGTCTGCGCGATCTACGTGAAGGTCAGAAGATTTCGTATGAGCTGGTCCAGGACAAGCGGTCCGGCAAGAGCTCGGCCGATAATCTGCGCGCCGAGTAGCCGCTAGAGGCGCGAGCAACGGCGATTTGAGGGGTCACGGGTATACCAGGCCACGACGATACGTTTCTCGGCAACGGTGAGTAAGGGGTCGGGATCAGCTAGCCCGACCCTTTGTGTTTTTTGGAAAGGGTAGTCATGCAAGTTCTCGTTCGGGACAACAATGTCGAGCAGGCGCTTCGTGTCCTGAAGAAGAAGCTGCAGCGCGAAGGCGTGTTTCGCGAAATGAAGCAGCGCCGCGCCTATGAGAAGCCGTCCGAGCGCCGCGCCCGAGAAAAAGGCGAGGCCGTTCGCCGCGCCAAGAAGGCCGCGCGCAAGCAAGCGCAGCGCGAAGGGCTGCTGCCGGCGCCGAAGCGCAAGCTGCCCGTCGGCAAGGCACGTAGCGGAGCGCCGCGTCCGCCTTCCATCTGATCAGCATCGATCAGCTGTCGCCTGCCGAGAAGGAGTTTCCCATGTCTAGTCGGAACATGAAGCTGGACGAGATCAAGGCCCGGGCGCAGGCGGCTTTCGAGACGACCGAGCAACGCAAGCGAGATACGCTTGTTGCGTGGCAGGCGCTTGAGGACCAATCCAGCCAGACGCGCCTGAAGACCGAGAAGTTGAGAGCCCTGCGACTTGCAAGAGACGCCGAGGAAGCTGCGGCCAAGGCGAAGGCGCCGCGCAGCGCTGCGGCGGTGAAGCGCCCGCGCCGAGCTGCGGCCAAGCCGCTCTGACACGCTTGGCCGGGAGGATATCCCGGCAGGGCAGCCATCACGATATGGCGCTCTCAAGAGCTCGCTCGCATCATCTGTCCGTCGAGTGGCGGCCATTGCCACTGTCGAAGCGGCGCCGGCCCTGACGAAGGCGGTGAGCCGCCGCATCTCGTTTCGCCGCGACCTGTGCCAGGGCACGTTCAAGCCGCGGCATCGTCGTCGATCCACTCCTGAACGATCGCCTCGTTGGCGTGGATGCAGACCAGCTCGAGCCGCCCCGTTCCGATGTTGACGAATTTGTGCGGAACGCCGGCCGGCCCGACCACGATCGTGCCAGCGCCAGCTCGCAATTTTTCCGTCCCGAGGGTGAACTCTGCTTCGCCGGACCGGATCACCCAAGTCTCCGAATAGGGATGAACATGCAGGCCCGGTCCCTGCCCGGGCTCGTTGGCGATCAGGAAAAACGACACCTGCGAACCGTAGCTGCCGCCTTCGAACCGGGCAGTGCGGCTTGTGCCGCTGCGCAGGGCGTTGCTGTCGATCATCATCGGCATCACACTCCTTCAGTTATCTTTGCACAAAGATAGTTGGACTGAATATATCTTCTCGTCAAGATATCTCTTGGCGCGGGAGCCGGGCCAAGGCAGATGAGGGGACGAAGCGCGTGTGGGGCGAGCGATGACGAAGATGGACCATGTCGAGCGCGTCAGGGCTCAATGGGCCCGCGAATTGCCGGATCTCGACACGACGCCCACGGCGATCCTGGGGCGGGCGTATCGCCTGTCCAATCTCGTTCGTCCCAGCATCGAGGAGACCTTCGCGGGCTTTGGGCTCGATCGCGGCGAGTTCGACGTTATCAGTACCCTGCGCCGCAGCGGGCCGCCTTATCGGCTCACGCCGACGGCGCTCTATCGTTCCCTGATGATTACCTCCGGCGGGCTGACGCACCGGCTGGGGCGGCTGGAAAAGGCCGGGCTGGTGCGCCGCGAGAAATCGTCGGAGGATGGGCGAAGCGTCCTCGTCGTCCTGACTGAACAAGGCTTCCAGCGAGCCGAGGAGGCGCTTCGCGCCGATATGGCGAGCGAGGCACAGTTTCTCGAAAGCCTCAGCCCTCCCAAACGAACGGCTCTGGCGGAACTCCTCAAAGAGCTGCTGGCGACACTCGAAAGCGATGCGATGCCGGCGACCGAGACATGATGCCGTTCAAATCCGGCCGCATCATCCTGTTCAACGGCGCGTCGAGCAGCGGCAAATCCTCGCTGGCGCGGGCGCTGCAGGGCCGGATCGACGCCCCGTTCTGGCATATTTCGATCGACCACCTCCGTGATTCCGGCGTATTGCCGACGGCGCGGATCAAGAGCGGCGAGTTCGACTGGCGGAGGATGCGGGAGGCCTTCTTCCTCGGCTTCGAGCGCTCGCTGCTGGCTTATGTCGAAGCTGGCAACGATCTCATCGTCGAGCACATCATGGAGAGCGAGGACTGGCTGCTCAGGCTCGCCGATACGCTCGCCGGGCACGACGTGTTCTTCGTCGGCGTGCATTGCGAACTCCCTGAACTGGAGCGCCGCGAGCTGGTGCGGGGCGACCGGCCGGTCGGCGATGCGCGGCGCGACTATTTCCGCATCCACTCCTACTGCCTCTATGATCTCGACGTGGACGGGACGCAGGACATGCAGGCCAATGCCGATGCCGTCATCGCGGCGTGGCGCGGGCGGTCGCTGCCATCGGCCTTCGATCGGCTGAGGGAGCGTCGCGATCGAGGCTGAAGGCGGTTCGGGCATGATCTCGCCATGCCGCAGATGCGCTTGCCGTCGCCTCGGAATGCAGATCCGGGGCTGTCGCAGACGCAAGGCCGGCCCAATATGGGAAAGCCCGGCCTATGCCGTGCATTCATCAAGGATCGAAGCTCATGTCCCAGTCTGACAGTGTTCGGATCGTTCTCGCCTCCCGCCCGGAAGGGCGCCCCAGCCCGCAGAATTTCCGGGCGGAGCACGCGGCCATCCCGGCGATCGCCGAAGGGCAGGTGCTGCTCAAGGTCCAATATCTCTCGCTCGACCCGTATATGCGCGGGCGGATGAGCGCGGCGAAGTCCTATGCCGCTCCGACCGAGATCGGGCAGGTGATGGAGGGCGGTACGGTTGCCGAGGTGCTCGAAAGCCGCGATCCTGCCTTCAGGCGCGGCGACCTCGTGCTGTCCTATTCCGGCTGGCAGTCCCATGCGGTGGCGAACGGTTCGCAACTGCGCAAGCTCGATCCGAAGAGCGCGCCGGTGACGACGGCGCTCGGCGTGCTCGGCATGCCCGGCTTCACCGCCTATGCCGGGCTACTCACCATCGGCCAACCCAAGCCGGGCGAGACCGTCGTCGTCGCGGCGGCGAGCGGGCCCGTGGGCTCGGCAGTGGGGCAGATCGCGCGGATCAAAGGAGCGCGGGCGGTCGGCATCGCCGGCGGACCCGAAAAATGCGCCTTCGTGCGCGAGACATTCGGCTTCGACGCGGTCATCGACCATCGCGATCCCGACATGGCCGGGAAGCTCGCGGCTGCCTGCCCGGACGGAATCGACGTCTATTTCGAGAATGTTGGCGGCCATGTCTGGGATGCCGTCTTTCCGCTGCTCAACACCTTCGCCCGCATCCCGGTCTGCGGTCTCGTTGCTCAGTACAATGCGACTGGCGATTTTCCGGGGCCGGACCGGCTGCCGGTGCTGATGCGCCAGGTGCTATCCAAGAGCCTGACGATCCGCGGCTTCATTCAACGCGAATTCATCGCCCAGGCCCCGGTTTTCCGCGAGGAGATGGCGCGCTGGATCGGGGAAGGCGCGGTCAAGTACAAGGAAGACATCGTCGAGGGGCTGGAGAACGCACCCGAGGCCTTCATCGGCCTGCTCGAGGGCAGGAACTTCGGCAAGATGATCGTCAAGCTCTGAGGCAGCGTGCCACGGGCAAGCCTTTTTCCTTGACCATTGAGCGGGCGCGCGGCCATCACCGTGCCCCCGCCGCCGGATATTGGTCATGCCCGTCTTCGCCATCCCTTTCCCGATGATCGATCCCGTCGCGGTTCAGATCGGGCCGCTCGCGATCAAATGGTATGGGCTGGCCTATGTCGTCGGCCTCCTCGGCGGCTGGTGGTATGCGCGCCGCCTCGTCGCTTCCGACGGGCTCTGGGGCGGGCGGGCGCGGCCGCAGCCGGTCGAGCTCGACGATATGCTGCTCTTCGTCGCCTTCGGCGTGGTCCTCGGCGGACGGGTCGGCTTCGTGCTGTTCTATGATCTGCCGCGCTATCTTGAGCGGCCGCAGGATATCCTCGCGATCTGGCAGGGCGGTATGTCCTTCCATGGCGGTTTGATCGGCGCGACACTGGGCCTGTGGCTGTTCGCGAAGCGGCGCGGCTACCCGGCGCTGTCGGTGTTCGATCTGGCCGCGGCGGTAGTGCCGATCGGGCTTTTCCTCGGCCGCATCGCCAACTTCATCAATGGCGAGCTCTGGGGCCGGCCGGCGCCGGACTTTCCCTATGCGATGATATTCCCCAATGGCGGGCCGGTGCCGCGCCATCCGAGCCAGCTCTATGAGGCGCTCGGCGAAGGCCTGCTGCTTTTCATCCTGGTGAACCTCGTCGTCCGCTTCGGCGGCTTCAGGCGGCCGGGACTCGTCGCCGGCATCTTCGGCATGGGCTATGCGCTCGCCCGTATCGTCTGCGAGTTCTTCCGCGAGCCCGACGCACAGCTCGGCTTCCTGTTCGGCACCTCGGTCAATGCGCTCTCCGGCGGCATCACCATGGGCATGCTGCTGTCGCTGCCGGTGTTCTTTGCCGGGCTCTGGCTCGTGCTGCGCAGCCGGAACGCCGCGCGGGGCGAGGTGCGTGCGTGAGCGCGCTCAAGGCCGAGATCGCCGATCTGATCCGGCAGGAGGGGCCGATCGGCATCGGCCGCTATATGGCGCTGGCGCTCGGCCATCCCCGCCATGGCTACTACATGACGCGCGACCCCTTCGGACAGGAGGGGGATTTCACCACGGCGCCCGAGATCAGCCAGATGTTCGGCGAGTTGATCGGGCTCTGGGCCGCCCATCTCTGGCAGGCGATGGGCGCGCCCGCGCGGCTGCGCCTCGTCGAGCTCGGCCCGGGGCGCGGCACGTTGATGGCCGACATGCTGCGCGCGACGCGGGTCGTGCCCGGCTTCCACGAGGCGGCCTCGGTCCATCTCGTCGAAACCAGCCCGGCCCTGCGCCAGCGTCAGGCGGCGACGCTGATGGGAAGCGAACCGGTCTGGCATGACACGGTCGCCCAGGCGCTGTCCGGCCCCGCGATCATCGTCGCCAACGAATTTCTCGACGCGCTGCCGCTCGACCAGTTCGTGATGACGCCCGAAGGCTGGCGCGAGCGGCTCGTGGGGCTGGATACTGCAGGCAATCTGGCTTTCGGTCTGGCTGCGGAGATGAAGGACGCTTTGGACGTCTCCGCTCCAGCCGGAACGGTTTTCGAGCAGCCGACGCTCGCGCTCGACATCGTCGCACAGGTCGCCGGACATGTCGCGGCGGAGGGCGGCGCGGCGCTCTTCGTCGATTATGGCTCGGCGCGCTCCGGCTTCGGCGATACGCTGCAGGCAATGAAACGGCATGGATTCGTCGATCCGCTGGCGGAGCCGGGGGAGGCCGACCTCACCGTCCATGTCGATTTCGAGCGGATGGGGCAGGTCGCGCTCAAGGCGGGGGCGGCACTGCACGGCCCCGCCAGCCAGCGCGATTTCCTGTTGACGTTGGGACTTCCGCAGCGGGCGCAGGCGTTGTCGCTCAAGGCCGATGCCGCCCAGCGCGCGGCGATCTCCGCGGCCTTCGACCGGTTGATCGAACCCGGCGAGACCGGCATGGGCGATTTGTTCAAGGTTCTCGCGCTATCGCAGCGGAACCTGCCGCCCTTGCCCGGATTTGACCTTCATCGACTGCCAGATCAGGGCTGACTTCAGCGAGCCTCCAGCGCCTTCGCTCAAACCGGACTCGAACCATGTTCATCACCGCCCGCGAACTCGCCGGAGAGCCCGGCATCCGCCACGCCTTCTTCACCCGCGAAGGCGGCGTCTCGACCGGGATCTATGCTTCCTTGAACGGCGGGCTGGGCTCTTCGGACGATCCATCCGCCATCGCCGAGAACCGGATGCGGATGGCGCAGCACCTCGCGGTCGAGCCGGCACATCTCGTCAGCCTCTACCAGGTGCATTCCGCCGATGTGGCGGTCGTCACCGGGCCCTGGGCGGGGGAGCGGCCGAAGGCCGATGCGATGGTGACGACCGCATCGCATGTCGCGCTCGGCGTCAGCACGGCCGATTGCGGGCCGATCCTCTTCGCGGACAGCGAGGCGCGGGTGGTGGGCGCCGCCCATGCCGGCTGGAAGGGGGCGTTCACCGGCATCGTCGGCGCGACCGTGACCGCGATGGAGAAGCTCGGCGCACGGCGAGAGCGTGTCACGGCCGTGCTTGGGCCGACCATCAGCGCAAGGGCCTATGAGGTGGGGCCGGAATTCATCGAGCGTTTCAAGGCTGAGAACCGGACCTATGCGCGCTTCTTCACGCCGTCCGAGCGGCCGGCCCATGCGCTGTTCGACCTCCCGGCTTTCATCACGCTCAAGGCGCAGGAGGCGGGAATCGGCCGATTCGTCGATATGGGCCTGTGCACCTATGGCGACGAGAAGCACTTCTTCAGCTATCGGCGCACCACCCATCGCGGCGAACCCGATTACGGCCGCCTGATTTCGGCGATCGTGCTCGACTGAACGGGAAACTGCCGACGGAACGGTCATAGCGCTTGTCGCGGCCCGCAAGCGGAGTCATCGTCGCTGCAGGCTGGTGGGAATGCATCGCTTCCCCGGCTCACAGACGTTCTTCGGGCGATGCATTCACATGCGGGGGCCGAGATGGAACAGATTCTGATGAACCTGATCGCCGGTGCGATCGGGGGGAATGCCGCCGGCAAGACCAGTCCCAGCTTCGATCTCGGGACATTGGGCAATACGATTTCCGGGCTGGTAGGCGGCGGCGTGCTCGGCCAGCTCGTCCCGCTCGTGCTGCCCGCGATCAGCGCGGCTGCACAGGGTGGCAATCTCAGCGTTGGCGGGGTCCTGACGAACCTGATCGCGGGCGGCGCGGGCGGCGCCGTCCTGACCGCGATCATCGGCGCGCTCAAGAACAGGGCAGCCTGACAGCGGTCCGCGAATACGGCAGCCCGGCTTCCCGCGGAGCCGGGCTGCGTTTTCTGCAGGGGCGCAACCTTGCGAGCGACACTCCGGGCGGGGATGCTGCGCCCGGAAGAAGTCGGAGGCCGCCTTGTCCCGCTCGATCACCTATTACTTCTCGCTTCACTCGCCTTGGACCTATCTGGGCAACGCGACCTTCCACGACATTGCGCGCCGGCATGGCTGCACGATCGATTACCGGCCGATGCCCTTGCGCTCGGTGTTCGACGAGACGGGCGGGCTGCCACTGCCGAAACGGCATCCCGTGCGGCAACACTACAGGTTGGTCGATCTTCAGCGCTGGCGTGAGCGGCGCGGCCTGCCGCTCGTGCTTCAGCCCAAGCATTTTCCCTTCGATCCGTCCTTGGCCGACCGGATGACGACCGCGATTCCGGCTGGTGGCGGCGATCCTTTTGCCTTCATCAGCGATGTGATGGCGGGCGTCTGGGCACGCGACGAAGACATGGGCCGCCCTGAAGCGCTTCTGGCTTGCGCGAACCGAGCGGGGCTCGACGGGTTGGCTTTGCTCGCCGCGGCCGACAGCCCGCCGATCCGGCAACGCTACGAGGCCGCGCTGGGTCAGGCCGTCGAGGCCGGTGTCTTCGGGGCACCGAGCTATGTGCTCGATGGCGAGGTGTTCTGGGGGCAGGATCGGCTCGAACTGCTCGATTCGGCACTGGCGAGCGGACGTGCTCCCTATCGGCCCGACAGCGAAGCCTGAGAATCAGCCGACGATATCGGGCGTGCGCCAGCCGAGATGCTGGCCGGCATCGACCGCGATCATCTGGCCGGTCACCGAGCGCGCCCGAGCCAGGTAGAGAACGGCCTCGGCGATCTCGCCCGGGGAGACCTTGTGGCCGAGCAAGGTCGCTGCCGCCTCCTGTTCCATCAGCGCGGGGCCGTCATAGGCGTTGGGAAAGGTTGGGCCGGGGCCGACCGCGTTGACACGAATCCGCGGGGCGAGCGCCTGCGCCAGGGTTCGCGTCGCGGTGAGCAGGGCGGCCTTGGTCAGCGTGTACGAGTAATACTGCGGCGTCAGCTTCCAGACGCGCTGGTCGACGATATTGACGACCGCTCCGCCCGCTTGCTCCGGCAGATGTGTCGCCAAGGCCCCAATCAACAGCGAGGGCGCGCGCAGATTGACTGCGAACTGGCGATCCCAGGCTGCAACGTCGAGCGAGCGGACATCGTCGTCGACGAAGCTCGCGGCGCTGTTGACCAGCAGCGTGACCGGCCCCAGCGCCTCCGCAGCTGCCGGAATCAAGGCAGACACGGCCTGCGTATCGGCGAGATCGGCGGCGAGGGTGCAGCAGGCGGAACCGGCGCCGCGGAGTTCGGCGGCCAGGGCTTCGGCCTCATCGCGACTGTCACCGTGGTGGATCGCGAGTGCGTAGCCGGCTTGCGCCAGTCGCGTGACGATCGCGCGGCCGATACGCCTCGCACCGCCCGTGACCAGCGCGACTTCAGTCATCCGAGGAGGGCCGGTCGCCGGGCGTCACCACGCCCTTGACGGAAGAGCGCCGCTGCAACCGACGCTCCCAATGCTTGGCAGCGCGCAGATAGCGATAGAACGCATAATTCATCGCGGTCATGAAGCCGTAGACGCCGCGCAGCGCATGGCGGCGGCCGATATAGGCCTTGACGAAATTGGCGGGAAATTCGGCCAGGAGCCTGAATGCCGAGAGCGTCTCGCCGCGGGCGTCGAGATCATCCGCCTGGGCATCGCTGTAGGCATTGAGTTTTTCCATCTGCTCGCCCAGCGACCGGACGGAGAAGTGGTGGATCGTACCCTTCAGCCGTCCGACCTTGGTGCCGGGCAGCAGATCGACGCGGTCGTGCACAGGCGAAAGCGAATAGCGGCCCCAGCTCTTGCGATAGAGCCGCACGGGGGCGAGCGCATAGGCGAAGCGATGCGGCGCCTTCTCGCCAGGGAAGATCTCGGCGATGCGGATCTTGTAGGCGTCGGCTGGCGGTGGGCCGCTGGCAAAAAGCGCGGAAATCTCGGCCACGAGATCCGGTGGCAGCACTTCGTCGGCATCGACGTTGAGGAGCCAATCGTGACGGCACTGTTCTTCCGCGAAGCGCTTCTGCTGGCCGTAGCCCGGCCAGGGATTGAAGATCACGCGGGCGCCGAGCGATTCCGCCAGGGCCTGAGTCCCATCGGTCGAACCGGAGTCGACCAGCACGATGTCGTCGCTGAGCGCGCGGGCGGCTTCGATGGTGCGCCCGATGCGGTCCACTTCATTCAGTGCGATGAGGAAAATCGAGAGAGGAGGCACGGTTCCGTCACTTCTTGAGATTCCACGGCTTAAGCATGTCCAGTCCGGTGCGGCAAGTTTAGTGCCTGAAGCCCTGGGCAGATCTCGTTGAAATTGTGGAACCTTAAACTGCGGGCTGCGTTCGTCGCCCGGACCCGTTCCCGTCAGCGAGCGGGGCTAGCGTGTTATTAGTATTCGATCTAGCATGCCTATTCCTATGAGCGTGGTTAACCTGTATTTACCTATTTGCGTGCAGTCATCGCATTCGTGCCGCATTTCTGCCGCGGTCTGCACGACAGATGTGCTTCCGATGCAACAGACAAAGCCGTGGCCCTGTCTTATAAAGGGTTCATCGAAATCACCTGCCGGCCTGTCCGGCGCTTGCGACGACTAAGGAGTTTATCATGAAGAAGTATCTGCTTGCGAGCGTCGCCGCGCTCGGCATTGTCGCCGCTGGCGCTGCCTCGGCTGCCGACCTGCCGTCCCGCAAGGGCCCGGTCGCTGCTCCGGTTTACGTTCCCGTCTTCACCTGGACCGGCTTCTACATCGGTGCCAACGCCGGCTACGGCTGGGGCAACGTGAACAGCAACGGCTTCAACAACATCGGCAACCTCGACGGCTTCGTCGGCGGTGGTCAGGTCGGCTACAACTACCAGATCGGCCAGTTCGTGGTCGGCGCGGAAGCTGACATCCAGGGCGCTGACCTCAGCACCGGTGGCAACTTCTTCGGCGCCAGCGTCAAGACCGAGTACTTCGGCACCGTCCGTGCTCGCCTCGGCGTCGCCTTCGACCGGTTCATGCCCTACATCACCGGCGGCTGGGCCTATGGCAACGTGAAGACCTCGATCCCGGGCATCGGCTTCTCGTCCGACCGCACCCACACCGGCGGCTGGGCCCTCGGTGGTGGTCTCGAGTACGCCTTCACCAACAACCTGATCGCTGGCGTCGAGTACCTCTACGTCGACCTCGGCGACAAGAACATCACCACGCTGGCTGGCACCGGCAAGGTCGGCACCGATTTCTCGGTCGTCCGCGCTCGCCTCAGCTACAAGTTCTGATCTTCTCCTCTCGGAGACAGAACGAACCCGGTGGCCTCGGCCACCGGGTTTTTTGTTGTCGCGGTCCGGCGGATACTCCGCCCAGCTTCTGCCATGGAAACGCCGGCAGCTTTTGACTGCCGGCGGACCGGATTGATCAAGGCATCGGGATGGCCGATGTCGGTCGAGCTGTTCAGCCTTTGAAGCGCGTGGTCTCGAAGGCTGGGACGCGGGCCGCGAAATCGTCGAGCCAGGCGACGAGCGCCGGATGAGCGGCACGCCATTTTCCCGCGAAGCGCAGATCCAGATAGCCGAGCGCGCAGGCCAAGGCGATCTCGCCGATACGCGGGCGATCCGGGAAGGCGGGAGGCGCTGCCTCCAGCGCGGCGAGGCCGCGCGCAACCTTGCCTTCCTGATGGGACAGCCAGTTCGGGTTGCGCCCTTCCTCTGGGCGGAAGCGGCCTTCATAGACCTGGAGCAGGGCTGCGTCGGCGATACCGTCGGCAAGCGCTTGCAGACGGAGCTGCAGGAAACGCTCCTGGCCGGCCGGGATGAGCCTGCCGCCGGAGATATGGTCGAGATAGTCGAGGATGACCCGCGAATCGAACAGCGTCGTGCCGTCGTCCAGAATCAGCGTCGGGATCTTGCCGAGCGGGTTCTGCTGACGCAGCGGCTCCGACGGATCGGTCGTGTCGGCTGCGACGATTTCGATGCGGTCCATCAGCCCGAGTTCGAGGGCCGCCATCTTGACCTTGCGGCCGAAGGGAGAGGCGGGGGAGGAGCGCAAGACGAGCATCGGCGAATTCCTTCGGGAGAGCGGGCGATCAGCCGTCGGGGCGGATCGCGTCGCAGAGATAGCGCGGTCGCGGCCCCTGCGCGAGCCGCTCGGTCAGGGCCGGCAGCAGGATGTCCGCTTCCTTGGCGAGCAGCCATGGCGGGTTGACGATCAAAAGACCTGTCGCACCGAGGCCGCCTGCCGCTTCGGGCCGATCGACCGCGATCTCCAGGCGCAGGATCCGGGTGATTCCGCTCTCGACGATCTCTTCCACCATGCGCTCCACAGCCCGGAGATCCTTGATCGGATACCAGAGCGCGTAGATGCCGGTCGGCCATTTGCGGTGGGCCGCGATGAACTGGGCGGCGAGGGTCGCAAACTCGTCCTTCTGTTCGAAAGGTGGGTCGATCAGGACGAGGCCGCGGCGTTCCTTGGGCGGCACATTGGCCCTGAGTGCCGTCCAGCCGTCGATCGCCAGCGCCTTGCAACGCCTGTCGCGCCCGATCGCCTCGACAAGCTTCTGATAGGTCGGCGGATGTAGCTCGGCTGCGATAAGCCGGTCCTCGGGCCGCATGAGGTTGCGGCAGAACCAGGGCGAGCCCGGATAGGCGCCGGCTCCGTAGAGAGCGCGGATGCCGGCAATCGCGGCACGGTAGGGGGCAAGCAATTCCTCGGCCGCGGGGGCGAGCGGCGACTGGTCGAGCCGCGCCACGCCATCCTTCCACTCATGCGTCCGCAGCGCTTCCTCGGAGCCGAGGTCGTAGCGCCCGCTGCCGGCATGGGTGTCGATGATGCGATAGGGCGTCGGCTTGGCGGCGAGATGCAGCAGGACGCGCGTGAGAACGACATGCTTGAGCACATCGGCGAAGTTTCCGGCATGGAAGCCGTGGCGGTAGTTCATGGCTGCGTTCGTAGATCATGCGGCCCGCGCCTGAAAGCGGCAAAGGCCATCGCGACAGCCGCTTTCAGCGCGGTGCGACGACGGTGAATTCGCGGGCGCGGCAACCGGAACGATCGACCTGCTGGCAACTGCGAAATTCGCGGAGATCCTTGCTCAAGCAGATTCGGACTTCCTGCAGCACGCCCCGCTTGCACGCGACGGACATCATGTCGGTGCGCAGGCCGGGATTGGCCGCGACGAAGGCGCGTTCGAGATCGATCGCCGTCCAGCTCTGGTCGCGATCGGCCTTGGCGAGAGCCGGCGGAATAGCCACCTTGTCGCGGGCGCGGCGGACATCGCGAAAATAATCGCCCGGGCTCGATCCGCTGCAGGTGCCGTGCTTGCGCCATTCGTAGCGGGCAAGGCTTTCGCTCGGAAACAAGCCATCCGCCTCGCTCAGCGCGAGCCGCGAGGGCGAACGGCCGGCGGGCCCGCAATCGCTGGGGTAGCCACGCTCGTTCTGCGGCCAGAGGCCGTGGACGACGAAGCGAAGGCCGTTGGCCTCGCCGCACTGCTCACGGTTGCGGGTGCGATCACCATCGAGTTCGCAGAAGCCGGGCGACCAGGACAGGGCCAGGACGTAGAAATCAAACTCGCCCGGCGTGCCGCCGCGCGAGCCGAAGCCCTGCGCGGAGGCGGTGGCGCCGAACCAAAGCAGCGACAGGGCTGCGAGCGCGAGGCGCTTCATCATGGCGCGCTCTGCGCGTCAGGGGCGCGCCATCTGGCAGTCGGGCGCATAGGCCCGGTTGCGGTCGAGACCGCTGACGCACCAGTTGACGTTCCAGGTCATCCCGAAGAGGCCGAGACGCTCGCGGACGGAATAATCGACGCGGTGGAAGTTCCCGTCGTTGAGCAAGATGCGGCCGGTGCAGAAGCGGCGCGGAATGAAGTCGTCGCCCCAGGGGCGAAAGCCGATCTGCGCGATGCGGTCATAGTTCACCGCGCGAAGCGGGCCCCAGAACTTCGCTTCGCGGGAGTTGAACCAGCTCGTCAGTTCGTCGAGCACGGCAGGATCCTCGCAGGCGGGGACGTTGCCGGAATAGGGGATGATGCGCGCCTCCGCCCGGTCCGCGGGATCAACGTAGCGGCGGCCGGTCGCGCCGGCGGCAAAGGCCGTCAGGCAGGCGAGAGAGACGAGGGCGGTTCGCAGCAGGGCGCGGCGCATGGAATCAGGCCTCTTCAGGAGGGCAAAGCTAGACGGCACGATGGCGATGCCGCGGGCGAGGGTCAAGAAAAGATGCTTCTCGTTGCTCTTGCGGAGCGCCCTGGGGTCTTTGCGGTAACAGTCTCCGCGTCATGCGAGACAGTCGGGGCATCTCGTCGGATGCCATGCTGGTGCGCTTCTCCGGCTTCGGACAGATTGTGCGTGATAGGGGAGACGCCATGACGAACTGCTTCGACGATCCGGCCGCGCGCATCGCGGATGCCGATGTGTTGCGCAATCATATCGGCCCGGTCCATCCGCTGGCGACCGGCAAGGTCCTGAGCAGGCTCGACCGGTTCTGCCGCGATTTCATCGCCCTCTCGCCGTTTCTCGTGCTGGCGAGTTGCGATGCGCAGGGCAATGCCGATGCGAGCCCGCGCGGAGACGGGCCCGGCTTCGTGCGCGTGCTCGACGACAAGACGCTGCTGATTCCGGATCGGCGCGGCAACAACCGGGTCGATTCCCTCGGCAATGTCATGTCCGCGCCCGGCGTCGGCCTGGTCTTCATGGTGCCGGGCATTCCCGAGACGTTGCGCGTGAACGGCAAGGGGCGGGCTACGCGCGATGCCGAACTGCTGGCGCCGTCGGCCATGCTTGAGCGTGCGCCGGTCACCGGCCTGATCGTCGAGGTCGAGGAGGCCTATTTCCACTGCGGCAAGGCGCTGATCCGCTCGAAGCTGTGGGACCCGGCTTCGCAGGTGCCACGCCATAGCTTCCCGACGCTCGGCCGCATCATCGCGGACCAGACCAAGGCGGTCGATGGCGACGAGGCCGATCGCAATCTCGAAGAAGGCTATCGCACGCGCCTCTACTGACGGGGCGCCGGACAGATCGAACGAGGTTCCCGGGGCCGTTGTCTGCCGGCCGTCCTTGGTCGGCGGGCGTCAGGGAGCACCGGCTCCCGTCGCTTCAATCGGTGACGGCGCGGGGGCCGCCCGGCGCTCGAGGATGAGCAGGGCGAGGCCCGCGGCCACGATCAGAGCCGCGCCGCACAGCATGGCCGGTGTCGGCCAGTCGTGGAAGATGAACCAGCCGAAAACCAGTGCCCAGACGATCAGCGTATACTGATAGGGGACGACGACAGAGGCTTCCGCCAGCTTGAGCGAGCGGGTGACGCAGATATGCGCGGTCATGGCGACGATGCCGAGAAGGCCGAGCAGGGCCGCGTCCTTCAGGCTCGGCGTAACCCAGCCGAAGGGCAGCAGCGCGAGGCCCATCAGCAGCGCGCCGAGCGTCTGCCAGGTCACCAGCGTCACGTCCGGCGTGCCGCGCAGCTGCCGGCCGGCGATCATCATCGCAGCAAAGAAGAAGCTGCCGACCACGGCGATCAGCGCCGGCATGGACAGGCTCGCGCCGCTCGGATTGAGGGCGACAGCGACGCCGACGAAGCCCAGCGCCACGGCAAGCCAGCGCCAGCCATCGACGCGCTCGCCCAGCAGCAAAGCCGCGAGGATGACGACCCAGACCGGTGCGGCGAGCCAGATCGTCATGGTGTCGGCGAGCGGCAGATAGCTGACGGCGAGATAGAACAGCGCGACCTCGCCGGAGCCGAAGAGGACGCGCAGCGCCTGCAGGCGGGGACGCTCCGGCTTCAAGGTTCGGTGTACACCCTGCTTGAAGACGAAGGGCATGATGACGACGAGCGCGGCCAGGCTGCGCATCACCAGGACCTGCCCCACCGTGTAGGTGGCGACCAGCCATTTGCCCATCACGTCGTTGAGCGAAAACAGCAGGATGCCGAGGAGCATCATGGCGATGCCGGTGAGGGAGGCGTTGCGGGCGGTCATGGCGGGGCGTTGGTTCTCTGAAGCGGGCCACAACTGGCCGAGTCCGGGAGTTCTGGCAATCCTGCGCCGCAGCATCGCGGGTGCTGCTTCATAATTTAAGTATTGACTTAATTAAGCGAGAGCGGAATCATTCCGGCATGGACCGCTTCGCCGCCCTTGCCGACCCGACCCGTCGCAGCATCGTCGAGATGCTGGCGGAGCGAGCGCTTCCCGCTGGGGATATCGGGGCGCACTTCAGTGCGAGCCCCCCGGCGATCTCGCAGCATCTCAAGGTGTTGCGCGAGGCGGGGCTGGTGACGGTCGAGGTCCGTGGCCAGCAGAGGATCTATCGGCTCGACCCGGCCGGGCTCGATGCCTTCGACGCCTGGCTGCGCCGGGTGCGGCGCTTCTGGGGGCGCCATCTCGATCTGCTGGAGCAGGAACTCGCAAAGCCCGAGGCGGGCGAGGGAGAAACGCGATGAGCGAATATGGTGTCGTGCTGGAAAGCGGGGCGGTGCGCTTCGAGCGCTTGCTGCCGGGACCGATCGAGCGCGTTTGGTCCTATATCGCGGAATCTGAGAAGCGCGGGAAATGGCTGGCGACAGGGGTGTTTGAGCTGCGGGCCGGCGGGCAGGCCGAACTGCTGTTCAGGCACTCCGAAATCACCGATGAGGCACCGCCGGAGGCCTACCGCGGCGTGCATGAGAACGGCGTGCGCGCGACCGGCACGATCACGCGCTGCGAGGCGCCGCGGATCATCGCCTTCACCTGGGGTGGCGGCGGCGAGCCGGAGTCCGAGGTCGAGTTCGCGCTGACTCCCAAGGGCGACAAGGTCCTGCTGGTGGTGACGCACCGCAAGCTCCCCAGCAAGGCGGAGATGACCAGCGTTTCCGGCGGCTGGCACATGCATCTGGGCCTGTTGGAGGATCTGCTCAGCGGCAGCGCGCGCCGCGGGTTCTGGTCAAGGCATGCGAAGCTCGAAGCCGAATATGCCGCACGCTATGCCGGCTTGCCGGAACCTGGCGGGGCGGATTGACTACAAGCTCGCCGCCGCCCGCGCAGCCTGGTCGTACTGGCCCGACAGGGAACGCATCGCGGCGGCGATCTCCGAGAGTCGGGCGGGATCCGTGCCGGTCGCACGGACGGATTTGACCAGGAGCTGCTCGCGGATCTGAGCGTAGCGCCGGCAGGCCTCCTCGCCGGCCGGAGTAACCTCGACGGTCTTCTCCTTGCCCTTGCGACCGCCCTTGAGCAGCTTCAGCCGTTCGAGCTTCTTCATCGAATAGTTCACCAGATGGGTGTCCTCGATATTGAGCACGAGGCAGACATCGGCGAGCCGCTTCGGTTTGCCGCGGTGGTTGACGTTGTGCAGCACGAGCACGTCGAGCGGCGACAGGTCAGCGATACCGGCCGCCGCCATGCAACGGATCATCCAGCGCTGGAAGGCATGCACCGTCATGTTCATGGCGAACTCGAATTCCGAGAGCGCCGGTAATGCTCCCGATGCGAGGTGGCCGGAGGAGACGATCGGGCCGAGGTCGTCGGGGGGCGAAGAGGTCATGGCGCTCGATCGTCCTGAATAGAAACGCTGCGTCGTCCCGGACAAGCCGCGTGAGCGGCGCCGATCCGGGATCCATGCCTGAATCACTCCGGCATGGATCCCGGGTTTCCTCCGGTCGCCCGGGATGACCGTGATCGCGATTTGGCGCGGGGGCGAAGCGCCCGCCTCACATCTTCTTATAGGAGTCGACGATCGCCTGGCCGTCGCTGCCGGCCTTCTTCAACCAGTCGGCGGTCAGCGTCTCGCCCGCCTTCTTGAAACCGGCCGCCAGTTCCGGCGACGGTGCCTGCACCTTCATGCCCTTGGCCTTGAGCTGGTCGATGTACCAGCCGGCCTTATCCTGCCACATCTTCCAGCCGCGTTCCTCGGCGGCGGCGGCGGCCTTGAGGATGGCGTCCTGCGTCGGCTTGTCGAGGGCGTTGAACGCCGCCTTGTTGACGAAGGTCGCATCCTTCGGGATCCAGGCCTGGACGTCATAGAAACGGTCGAGCGACTCCCAGACCTTGGAATCGTAGCCGGTGCCGCCCGACGACATGAAGGAGTTGACGACGCCCGTGGCGAGCGCCTGCGGCAGTTCCGCCGCCTGGATGGTGACGGACTGCATGCCGAGCAATTCGCCGAGGCGGGCTGTGCCGACATTGTAGGAGCGCCATTTCAGCCCCTTCATGTCCTCCACCGTGTTGATGTCCTTCTTGGCGTAGACGCCCTGCGGCGCCCAGGGAACCATGAAGAGCAGCTTGATGCCCTGCGCGTCGAGCTTCTTCTCGACGGCCGGCTTCGAGGCGAGATAGAGCTTCTTCGCATCGGCGAAGCTGGTCGCCAGGAAGGGCACCACGTCGATGCCGTAGATCGGGTCCTCGTTCTCATGGAGCGACATCAGGACCTCGCCCATCTGGGCCTGGCCGCTGGCGACGGCGCGCTTGATTTCGGGCGCCTTGAACAGAACCGCGTTGGCATGGACCGTGATCTGGAGCTTGCCTGATGTCGCAGCCTCGACGTCCTTGGCGAAGAGGGCGAGGTTTTCCGTATGCGGATTGTCGGTCGGATAGGCGTTGGGGAGATTCCACTTCGTCTGCGCCGAGGCCGGGGCGGCCATGGCGAGCGCGCTGACGCCGAGGGCGAAGGCGGCTGCCGTCAAGGTTCTGCGGTTGATCATGCTGACATTCCCTCTCTCTGGTTGATTGTGATTGCGACGGTCACCGATCCGGGAAGGCCAGGTTCGGCAAATAGAGCACGATGTCGGGGAAGGTGGTGATGATGATGACGGCGACGTTCAGCAGAAGGAAGAACGGAAAGGCCGCCTTCGCAATCGTCATCGTGTCCTTGCCGCTCATGTTCTGCAGCACGAACAGGTTGAAGCCGACCGGCGGGGTGATCTGCGCCATCTCGACATGGATGACGAGGTAGACGCCGAACCAGACGAGATCGAAGCCGGCCTCCTTCACCATCGGCAGCACGATCACCGCCGTCAGCACGATCATCGAGATGCCGTCGATCAGGCAACCCAGGATGATGTACATGCAGGTCAGCGCCAGCACGAGCATATGCGGGGAGAGCGACTGGCCCTTGACCCAGTCCGCCAGCGCCGCCGGGATGCCGGTATAGGCCATCGCCGCCGTGCAGAAGGCCGCGCCGGCCAGGATCAGCATGATCATGCAGGTCAGGCGCGTCGCGCTCATCACGCTTTCGACGAAGGTTCCCCAGGTCAGCGTGCCGCTCCACCAAGCCAGGAACAGCGCGCCGGTCACACCCCAGGCGGCGCACTCGGTCGCGGTGGCGAAGCCGAGCACGAGTGAGAGGAAGACGGCCGCGATGAGCAGCAGACAGGGCGCGAGCTTGGCGGACTGGTGGACCTTGGCCATGAACGCCATCGGCGGATCGCGCGGCGGCACCTTCTTCGGGTTCAGCCAGGACCAGATGATGACGTAGCCCATATAGAGCGCCATCACGAGCAGGCCGGGCAGGAAGCCGCCGAGGAAGACCTGCAGCACGGAGACATTTGCCGTGACCGCGTAGACGACCATCGGGATCGACGGCGGGATCAGCAGTCCGAGGGTGCCGGAGCCGGCGAGCGTGCCGATGCTGATGCCTTCGTCATAGCCGCGCTTCTTGAGCTCCGGCAGGGCGATCTTGCCGATCGTCGCGCAGGTCGCCGCCGAGGAACCGGAGACGGCGGCGAATATGCCGCAACCGACGATATTGGTATGCACGAGCCGACCCGGCAGCCATTGCAGCCACGGGGCGAGGCCCTGGAACATCTGCGCCGACAGCCGCGTCCGGAACAGGATTTCGCCCATCCAGATGAAGAGCGGCAGCGCGGCCAGCGTCCAGGAGGCCGAGGCGCTCCAGACGGTCGTGGCCAGCACCTGTCCGATCGGGACATCGGTGACGAGGACCATGGCGAGCAGGCCGACGAGGCCGAGGCCGACGGCGATCCAGACACCGCTGGCGAGGATGACGACGAGGAAACCGAGCAGGACGATGGCGAGGACTGGAAGGGTCATGGCTCAGACGCCCCCGCCTTGCGCGACGCGCTCGATCAGCTCTTCCGTCGTCTGCGGCGGCTCGGGCTCGTAGGTCGGCTTGCCGCCGCGCGCCACGGTGATCCATTCCTCGGCGATCGCGACCAGCAGGATCGCCAGTCCGATGACCATGCCGCTCTGCGGAATCCAGAGCGGCACCGAAACGACGCCGGTGGACATGTCGAAGAACTGCCAGGAATCATAGGCGAGCTTTCCGGCCTGCCAGGTGAAATAGCTGATGAAGGCCCCGGCGATCGTCAGGGAGACCAGTTCCGCGATCCGTCGCGCGCGGCCATGCAGGCGCTCGAGCAGCAGCCCGACGCGGATCATCTCGCCCTTCCTGAAGGTGTGGGCAAGGCCAAGGAAGGCCATCGCGACCAAGGACCAGGCGGTGAAGTCGTCGCCGGAGGGGACGTTGAGATTGATCTCGCGGCCGACCGACAGCAGCATCATCAGCACGAAGATGCCGACGAGAAAGAACCCTGCGAGGTAGCCGGCGGCAAGATAGAGCGCATCGAGCGTGCGGCGGATCATGGCGTGCGCCGCTCCCGCCGGTCGATGGCGCGTGCGCGCCCGGTTGCCAGGGTTGCTCGCATCGTCACATCCTCCGCTTTCGTACCGGCCTGGCCCCTCAGCCATGTTCCAGTCACAATCGAGATCGTAGCCGTCGGAATCGCCTTGTCAATAACTCATCGACGATTTATCGATAAAACGTCAGCGTAATCCATTGCTGGCCTGGCGGAGGGGAGATCGTCTTATGTCGGCGGCTTACTGGGACTTCTGGATCGATCGCGGCGGCACCTTCACCGACGTGATCGGGCGCGATCCTGCTGGCAATCTCCATGCCAGGAAGCTGCTTTCGGAGAACCCCGGCGCCTATCGCGATGCGGCCGTGCAGGGCATCCGCGACCTGCTCGGGCTGAAGAAAGGCGAGCCGATCCCGGTCGGGGCCGTCGGCGAGGTGCGCATGGGCACGACCGTCGCCACCAACGCGCTGCTCGAGCGCAAGGGCGATCGGACGCTGCTCGTCACCACCAAGGGGTTCCGCGACGCACTGCGCATCGGCTACCAGGCGCGGCCCGACATCTTCGCCAAGGAGATCGTCAAGCCCGAGCAGCTCTATGACGACGTGCTGGAGGTCGAGGAGCGCGTGCTCGCCGACGGCACGGTCGAGCAGGCGATCGACGAGGCCGCGGTCCGCACGGCGCTGCAGGCGCAGTACAATGCCGGCTTCCGCGCCGTCGCCATCGTCTTCATGCATGGCTATCGCTATACGGCGCATGAGCAGGCGGCGGCGCGCATTGCTCGTGAGATCGGCTTTCCGCAGGTTTCGGTCAGCCACGAAGTCTCGCCGCTGATCAAGCTGGTCGGGCGTGGCGATACCGCCGTGGTCGACGCTTATCTCTCGCCAATCCTCGGCCGCTACGTGCAGCAGGTCTCGGAGGAACTCGACGTCGCCCGCACCGGCGCGCGATTGATGTTCATGATGTCCTCGGGCGGTCTCACCGCCGCCGAGCTGTTCCAGGGCAAGGATGCGATCCTGTCCGGTCCGGCGGGCGGCGTCGTGGGCCTCGCCGAGACCGGCCGCTCGGCCGGCTTCGACAAGGTCATCGGCTTCGACATGGGCGGCACCTCGACCGACGTTGCCCATTACGATGGCGAATACGAGCGCGCCTTCGAGACGGAGGTCGCCGGCGTGCGCATGCGTGCGCCGATGATGCTGATCCATACGGTGGCGGCCGGCGGCGGCTCGATCCTGCACTTTGATGGGGCACGCTTCCGTGTCGGGCCGGATTCGGCCGGGGCCAATCCGGGGCCAGCCGCCTATCGCCGCGGCGGGCCGCTCGCGGTGACCGACGCGAACGTCATGGTCGGCAAGCTGATCCCCTCCTACTTCCCGACGATCTTCGGCCCGCAGCAGGATCAGCCACTCGATGTCGAGGTGGTGCGGGCGAAGTTCGCCGCGCTGGCAGAGGAGGTTGGCGATGGCCGCTCGGCCGAGGAGGTCGCTGACGGCTTCATCCAGATCGCCGTCGCCAATATGGCCGAGGCGATCAAGAAGATCTCAGTGCAGCGCGGCTACGACATCACCCGCTATGCGCTGAATTCCTTCGGCGGTGCCGGCGGCCAGCATGCCTGCCTCGTCGCGGATGCGTTGGGCATCAAAACCGTGCTGCTGCACCCGTTCTCCGGGCTGCTTTCGGCCTATGGCATGGGGCTGGCCGAAATCCGCTCGACGCGCACCGCCGCGCTCGATGTTCCGGTCGACGGAGGGGCGAAGGCCGCGATCGACGCCGTGGCCGAGAAGCTCGCGGCCGAGACACGCTCGGAAGTCGCGGGGCAGGGCGTGGCGGAAGGCGACATCGTCATCCATGTCCGCGCCCATATCCGCTATGCCGGCACCGACACCGCCATCGCGGTCCCGGCCGGCCAGCGTGCGTCGATGCAGGAAGCCTTCCAGGCGGCGCATAAGGCGCGCTTCGGCTTCATGGACGAGACCAAGGCGCTGGTCGTCGAGGCTGTCGAGGTCGAGGCCGTCGGCGGCGGCGCGAAGTTCGAGGAAGCAGCGGCCGGCGAGCAGGCCGGCGAGCCGGCCGTGGCCGAGCGCACGCGCTTCTTCGCCAAGGGCGCATGGCACGATGCGGCGATCGTTCGCCGCGAGGCGATGAAGCCCGGCCAGAGCGTCGCCGGTCCCGCCATCATTATCGAGCCGAACCAGACCGTCGTCGTCGAGGACGGCTGGACGGCGAAGCTGACGGCCAAGGACCATCTCGTCCTCGTCCGCACCAAGGCGCTGATCCAGCAGGCGGCGATCGGCACCAAGGCCGACCCGGTGATGCTCGAGATCTTCAACAACCTGTTCATGTCGATCGCCGAGCAGATGGGCGTGACGCTGCAGAACACCGCCTATTCGGTGAACATCAAGGAGCGGCTCGACTTCTCCTGCGCGGTCTTCGACCAGACCGGCGCGCTCGTCGCCAACGCGCCGCACATGCCGGTGCATCTCGGCTCGATGGACCGCTCGGTCGAGACGGTGATCGCGAACAACCCG
This sequence comes from Allobosea sp. 10L417, assembly GCF_056395485.1. Lineage (NCBI taxonomy): Bacteria > Pseudomonadati > Pseudomonadota > Alphaproteobacteria > Hyphomicrobiales > Alloboseaceae > Allobosea > Allobosea sp. 10L417. Next base: position 699,321 of record NZ_JBFTJP010000001.1, on the reverse strand, counting down.
GTCATCCGGCCGGGCGACGTCTATTGCCTCAACGCGCCCTACAATGGCGGCACGCACCTGCCCGACATCACCGTCTGCACCCCGGTCTTCGATGCCGAGGATAAGGAGATCCTGTTCTGGGTGGCGAGCCGCGGCCACCACGCCGATGTCGGCGGCACGGCCCCGGGCTCGATGTCGCCGCTGGCGACCAACATCGAGGAGGAAGGCGTCTATATCGACAACTTCAAGATCGTCGACCAGGGCCGCTTCTGCGAGGAGGAGCTGGTCAAGCTGCTCACCGGTGCGCGCTATCCGGTCCGCAACGTCGTGCAGAACGTCAACGATCTGAAGGCGCAGATCGCCGCCAATGAGAAGGGCCTGGCGGAGCTGCAGAAGATGATTGGCTCCTTCGGGCTGGATGTCGTGCAGGCCTATATGGGCCATGTCCAGGACAACGCGGCCGAGAGCGTCGCGCGGCTTCTGACCAAGCTGCATGATGCCGAGTTCACCTATCCGATGGACCAGGGCTGCGCGATCAAGGTGAAGATCACCATCGACCGCGAGAAGCGCGAGGCGACGGTCGATTTCACCGGCACCTCCGAGCAGCGGCCGGACAATTTCAACGCGCCGGCGCCGGTGACGCGCGCCGCCGTGCTCTATGTCTTCCGCGTCATGGTCGACGATGCCATCCCGATGAATGCCGGCTGCTTGAGGCCGATCAGGATCGTCGTGCCGGAGGGGTCGATGTTGGCGCCGCGTTATCCGGCGGCGGTGGTCGCAGGCAATGTCGAGGTGTCGCAAGCGGTGACGAACACGCTGTTCGGCGCGCTGGAGGCGATGTCGGCCTCGCAGGGCACGATGAACAACCTCACCTTCGGCAACGACCAATATCAGTATTACGAGACGATCTGCTCGGGCTCGCCGGCCGGTCCCGGCTTCAACGGCACCTCGGGCGTGCATGTCCACATGACCAATTCGCGCCTGACCGATCCGGAAATCCTGGAGACGCGCTTCCCGGTCGTGTTGGAGGATTTCCACATCCGCCTCGGCTCCGGCGGCAAGGGCGAATGGTCGGCGGGCGACGGCACCAGCCGCACCATCCGCTTCCTCAAGACGATGGACTGCGCCATCCTCGCTTCGCACCGCAAGGTCCGGCCCTTCGGGGTGAAGGGGGGCGAACCCGGTCAACTCGGCAAGACCGTGGTGCGCAGGCTCTCGGGCGTGGTCGAGGAGCTGAAGCCTTCAGACCAGACCCTGCTCCAGGCCGGCGAGGCGGTGACGGTGATCACCCCGACGGCGGGCGGCTATGGCAAGGCGAAGGGCTGAAGCCGCGGCAGCTTGAGACGTCCCGTGCCTCAGCTCGGCATGGGCACGCGCCCCTTCACGGCGTTGGCCCGCGCGACATAGGAGGCGCGGCCATCGTCCCCGATGGTGATACGCGTGCGGACCCTGTCCTTGAGCTGTGCCACAGCCTGCGAGGGCAAGGCGGCGATGGCGGGGGCGATGGTCGCGCCGAGCGTGCTTGCGCGCCAGAACGCATCAAAATCGGCGAAATGGCGGCGTACGCTGATCTCGCGCGTCTCGACATCGCGCAGCCCGGCCTGCGTCCAGAGCTCGGCCATGCTCTCGATCCGCGAGACGTCCGCGCTCGGCGGGCGTGGCGGCGTCATTCCGAGCGCTTTGAGTTCGATCAGGACGGGGTCGAGCGGAAAGCCGCCGCCCGGCATGTCCCAGGCATAGGCGGCGACGAGGCCGCCGGGCCGCGTGACGCGCACCATCTCGGCCACGCCCTTGGCGGGGTCGGGCACGAAGAAGATCACCAGCGCCATGATTGCGGCGTCGAAGCTCCGGTCCGGATAGGGCAGTTCCATGGCATCGCCCAGCGTGAATTCCGCGAGGCTTGCGACGGCGCGTTTGCGGGCATAGTCCAGTTGCCCCTGCGATGGATCAATGCCGCTGAGGGCCGCCGGCGCGCAGCGATCGAAGATCAATTGCGTCGAGGCGCCGTTGCCGCAGCCGATATCGGCCCAACTGAGGCCTGCGGGAGCGGCGAGCCAGTCAAGGAAGACATCTCCTGCGAGGCGGCTCCACTTCCCCATCATTTCTTCATAGGCGGCGCCGTCGTTGAAGCGGATCTGCTGCTCGGTCATGTCGACGGCCTTTTCCAACGTTCGGCGGTGGGACTATCCGTCTGGAAATAGGCGCCGCCAAGCCCTACCTCCAGTTTTCGTCACGGAGAATGCTCATGCCCCAGACCTGGATGATCACCGGTGCCAATCGCGGCATCGGGCTTGCGCTCACGATCGAATTGCTGCGCCGTGGCGACCATGTCATCGCCGCCGCGCGCAGTCCCTGGGGCGGAGCGCTCGGCGAACTCGCGGCGGCGCATCCCGGCGCGCTGACGCTGGTCGAGCTCGACGTCACCTCCGACGCGAGCGTAGCCGCCGCCAAGGAGGCGCTGGCCGGCCGCGCCATCGATGTTCTGCTCAACAATGCCGGCCTCTACGGCCCGCGCGACCGGCAGGCCGGGCTCGACGTCGATTTCGACGCCTGGCGCGAGGTCTTCGAAGTCAATGTCTATGCGCCCGTCAGGGTCGCGCAGGCCTTCCTGCCGAACATCGAGGCGGGCCAGGGTCGCAAGATCGCGACGATTTCAAGCCGCATGGGCTCGATCGGCGCCAATCCCGGCAACGCGCTGATCTACCGCTCGTCGAAGTCGGCGGTGAACATGGCGATGGTGGTGTTCGGCAACAGCGTGCGCGAGCGCAATGTCAGCGTGATGCTGTTCCATCCCGGCTGGGTTCAGACCGATATGGGCGGCAGCGGCGCCGACATCACGCCGGCCGAGAGTGCCCGCGGGTTGATCCGAACCATCGATGCCTCCGGCATGGCCGAGACCAACAGCTTCCGCGACCACACAGGCGAGAAGATCGCCTGGTGAGGCCGAGGCATCGTCGGCTCAGTTCGCCCGCGTCGAGGCGAGCCAGAGACCGCCGCCAATCAGAAAGCCGCCGCTGAGCTTGGACAGAAGCCGGACGCGCCGCTGCGAGAGCAGATGGCCGGCGCGTCCGGATAGCAGCGCATAGGTGCCGTCGCTGAGCGCGGCGAAGGCCAGCGCCGTCGCGCCCATGATCGCAATCTGGGTGGCGTGGTCGCGCGACGGATCGAGGAATTGCGGGAAGAAGGCGCCGAAGAACAGCAATGTTTTTGGATTGCTGAGAGCTACGAGCGCGCCCTGCAGGAAGAAGCCGCCGCGCGGCGGCTTGGCCGGGGCGCCGCGATCGAGATCAGTGCCGGCCGAGCGGAACATCTTCCAGCCCAGCCAGATCAGATAGGCGGCGCCGGCCAGCCGTAGCCACTCGAACCAGTGGCCGAGCGCGGCGATGACCGAACTCAGCCCGATGCCGGCGATGACGACCATGACCCCGAGGCCAGCCTGCGTCCCTGCCACATTGAGGAGGCCGGCGCGGGTACCGTGCTTCAGGCTGTTGGCGACGATCAGCGAGACCGTGGGCCCGGGAACGATGATGATGACGATGCAGGCGAGGAGATAGGCGGCATAGACTTCGAGCGACATGGCACGGGCCTCCGGCTGTGGCGCCTAGTGATCTGCCGATGTCGGACGGGTGTCCAGCCGCTTCGCCGGGTTGCGAAATGGGAGTTTTCTATGGATCGGACCGGCTTTGCCGTGGTTCCCCTCACGCCGGAACGCTGGAACGACCTGGAGGATCTCTTCGGTCCGCAGGGGCCCTGCTATGGCTGCTGGTGCAACCATTTCCGCATGCCACAGCGGCTGCGCATGGCCCTGCTAGGCGAGGGCGCGCGGCAATTGTTCGAGGACCGCGTGAAGAAGGGGCCGCCGCCCGGCGTGCTCGCCTATGCCGAGGGCAAGGCTGTCGGCTGGCTGCAGGTAGGTCCCCGCGCCCACATCCCCGAATGGAACAATCCGCGGCGCGCCTCGACGCCGCTGCCGGATGCGCCGGCGGACGACGAGCGGAACTGGGCGGCTTCCTGCTTCTTCGTGCGCAAAGGCTTTCGCGGCAAGGGCGTCACCGGGTCTCTGCTCAATGGAGCGATCGATTTCGCGCGGACGAGCGGCGCGCGATTGATCGAAGCCGCTGCAATGGCGAATCAGGACAAGCGCAGCGCGGAAGGGCTCTATGTCGGGCCGGAAACCATGCTCCTGCGCGCTGGCTTCGTCGAGGTCGCCCGCCAGAAGCCGGGGCGGCCGCTGCTCAGGCTGATGCTTTAGGCGGGGCGGGCTTCGCTCTATGCGAGGATGAAGCTACGGATCGCCTGCAAGGCGCCATCCCGATCATCGGCGACGATACCGTGTCCGCAATCGGCGAAGCGCTGAAACTGGACTTGTTCAGGTGGGAGGCTTGCCGCGATCTGCTCGCTGAACGCGATCGGTGCAATCGGGTCCTTGTCTCCGGCCATGACGAGGACCGGACAGGAAATGCGCGCAAGTGCATCCCTGAAATCGAAACGGCCGTGCTCGTTGCGGGGGCCGTTGAAGTGGAGGCCGGTTTCGTTGCGCGTGATGGCGCGGGCGATCCATGACCCGTCATCCGTCTGGTTGCGAGGCGCGTAGAGCGGGACGCAGACCTTCCCGTAGACCGCCCGGGTCGCATCGGAGGGGGCCGACCAATAGCCCCGTGCCGCGTTTTCCGCTTCGGCGCCTCCGATGCGTTCGAAGGCCTCATAGACCTGCTGAAAATCGAACTTTGCGGCCGTGCTGACCAGGATCAGCTTCGCGGCATGGCCGGGATGGCGCTTCGCATAGGCTTGCGCGACGAAGCCGCCGAAGGACGTTCCCAGCACGATGGGCTTCTCGATCCCGAGCGTGTCGCAAAGGGCCCTGACATCGTCACCCCATTGGTCGAGCGTCCAGCTGTCTGTCGGACCGTTCTCGCTACGCCCGCAGCCGCGGTGATCGTAATAGACGATCTGGGCGATATCGCTCAAAGCCGAGAAGGCAGGCTTGTACATGCTGTGGTCGAACCCCGGCCCGCCATGGAGCAGGACGAGTGTCGGCTTCTCGCGCATCCGCGGCCCGTCGGGGACCAGCCCGGCTCCTTCGATATCGACGTAGAGGCGAACCCCGTTCACTGTGACGTGCATGATTGTCGTATCCGGGAGTTCAATTCTTCAGGTCGTTCAGGAAAGCCGTCAGCCGGTCCAGAGCCTGCCTTCCTTCAGGGCGGTCGAGATCGAACTGATACTCGTGCGGCAACTTCGGCTCGGTCTCCGGCGGGAAGAACAGCGTCTCGACCTTGACGCCACGGTCGCGTAGCGCCTGCGCCATCACCACCGATTGCGGCGCCAGCGGGTCGCCATTGCCGACCGAGATGAAGCTGCGCGGAAAGGCTTCCGTCACATAGCGGGGCACCGCCGCCTCGGTGATGCGTTCGCTGTCGAATGGGTTCGACGTGCCGAAATAGGCCAGGAGCACGGAACGGATGAAGCCGCCGAAGGGGCCGGTCAGCTCGAATGCGGTCGGGTCGAAGGCGCCGCAGAACAGGATGGTGCCCCGCAACGCTGCCGGGTCGACGGCCGGTTTCAGGCCGAGCAATTCGGCATAGTCCCCGCCGGTCAGCGCGGCGGCGAGTTGGGCGGCGATATGGGCGCCGGCCGAGTCGCCTGCGAGCACGATCCGGGTGGGATCGATGCCGAGGCTCTGGCCTTCGCGCTGCAGGAAGCCGAGCGCCTCGTTCACCTGTCGAACAGGCTCGGGATAGCGGGCGGTCGGTGCGCGGGTATAGCCTACCGCGACGGCAGAAAATCCGCGCCCGGCCAGAACCTTGAGATAGGGCGCGACATCCTTGCGGTCGCCGGCGACGAAGGCGCCGCCATGGATCCAGACGATGGTCGGCCGCCCCGGTTTGGCCTCGCCTTGGGGAAGATAGACGTCGAGGCGCGCCTCCTCCGCTGCGCCATAGCGGATGTCGAGCAACTCGCGAATATCGGTCGGAACATGTTTGGCGAGGGAGGCATCGGTCTTCGAGGCGCCGTAACCGAAGGCAAGCCGTGTCAGCAGGGCCGAGGGCCAGGGCGACAGGACGAAGGCTGCATAGGCTGTCAGCACAAGGCCAAGACAGAGCAGGAGAATCCGGGTGGCGCGAGGTCTCATGCGGCGAAGCTAGGCTGCCTCTTCGCTGCGAGCAATGGCGGGAGGACCGGCTCGGAGCGGAGCGGCCGGCGGCTTTATGTAATCGGCTAAAATATTGATTTTGTTCCGGTATGCCGATCCGCATTAACCTTGCGTTCGTTCGCATCTGCGAAAGGAGCCTGGCTACGAGGTGGTGACGGCCATGAGGCGATTGGGATTGACGGCGAAGATCATGGCGTTCTTCGCGTTGCTGAGCCTTGCCGGGGCGCTCGGCCTGGTCAGCGCCTTGCGCGGTTTCGACGAGGCCCGGCGTATCGATGCTGCGGCCTTCACCGATATCGGCCTTGCCAGCAGCGCTTCCCTGCTCTCCAGCCGCGTCGCTGCCACGGCGCTGCTGAGCAGCGTCGATCCCGAGATGTCGACGCAGCAGGTCCAAGCCATGCTCGAGCGGCTCGACGGCGCCATCGAACTGGTCGATGCGGCCCGCGCGCATCTGATGTCCGCCTTGCCCGCCACCTTGCGCGAAGCCAATCCGACGCTGGATGCGCGGATCCGCACCTTCATCGCCTTCCAGCGCGGCATCGTCGACATCGGCCACCGGGTTTCGGCGAAGGCGGCGCTCCTGGAAGCGGGGGCGGAGGACGCACGCGTTAATGTCGACCAGATCATCACGACGACATCGACGTTGCGCGACCAGCTTGCGCGCCGGGCGAGCGCGGCGACGGCCCAGGCTGGGGAGCGCGCTGGCGATGTCCGCCTCTGGACCATTCTGTTTGCCTGCCTGCTGCCGCTCGGCGGTGGGCTTGCCACGCTCCTGCTGCTGCGCAGCCATCTGACGCGCCCTCTGCGGCGGCTGATGGCCGCGATCGGTGAGGCCGCGGCGTCGGACCGCGTCATCGAGGTGCCTTATCGCGAGAGGGCCGACGAGATCGGCCAGCTCGCCCGCGTGGTGCGCCAGTTCAGCGAGGTGCGGGCAACGCTGGTCACGCAAGAGGCGGAAGCCGGCGACGCCCGACGCCATGCGCAGATGCGCAGCGCGGAGCTTGCCCGGATCGCCGATGATTTCGAGATGCGGCTCGGCATGCTGCTCGGCGAGATCGGGCGGGAGAGCGAAGTGCTGCGCATGGCGCTGCAGGACTCGGCTGTGCGCGTCCATCAGGTCTCGAAGAGCACGGAGACGGCTGCCGCCTCGGTCGATGGAGCCGGCGTCGAGGCGATTCGTTCCACCGAGGCTGCGCTGCGGATGGAGCACGTCATCGGGCAGATCAATGCCGAGGTCAGGCGCGTCTCGGAGATGGCGACGGCCGCGACCCGTGAAGCCGTCGGAACGCATGCGCTGGTCTCGCGGCTGACGGAGAACGCGGCGCAGATCCGCGATGTCGTCGGCATTATCGAGGCGGTCGCGCGTCAGACCAATCTGCTCGCCCTCAACGCCACGATCGAGGCCGCGCGGGCGGGGTCGCATGGCCGCGGCTTCGCCGTCGTCGCCGCCGAGGTGAAGACGCTGGCGAACCAGGCGTCGGAGGCTGCCGCGCGGATTGTCCATCGCATCGCGCAAGCCGACGAAGCGCTGTCCCACGCGGCGCAAGCCGTCTCGACCATTGGAGCGAGCGTCGCGGCGGTCGAACAGACCGGCACCGAGATCGCGACGATGGTGGGATCGCATGTCGAGCTTCTCGGCTCGCTCGGCGAGACGGTCGGGCGGATCTCCGACGTGACTGCGACAGCCGCCATTGCGATGTCCGAGATCGCCGCGGCCAATCTGCAGACCGTCGGGCAGGCCGATATGGGCGCGCACAGCGCCGGCGAGCTCGACCGCCGGATCAATGCGCTGCAGGCGGAGGCTGGCGCCTTCGTCCGGCGCCTGCGCGCGGCCTGAAGCGGTTCCCGCATCGTCGCGCTTGCCTTTGGCGCGCGACTCTGCCCCATCTGGGCCATGCCCTTTTCGACGCTTCCTTCGCGATGAGCTGGTCGCCCCAGCAGGATGCGGCTTTGACCGCCGTGGCGCGCTGGCTGCAGGCCGGCGAGCCGCAGCTCTTCCGCATGTTCGGCTATGCCGGCACCGGCAAGACGACGCTCGCGCGCCATATCGCCGAGGCGGTCGATGGCGACGTCGTCTTCGCCGCCTATACCGGCAAGGCCGCGCTCGTGCTGCGCAACAAGGGTTGCCATGGCGCGCAGACCATCCACTCGCTGATCTATCGCTCGCGCGGGGTCGAGGAGGAGAGCCCGACCTTCGTGCTCAACCGCGAGAGCGCCGCCACCAAGGCCAAACTCATCATTATCGACGAATGCTCGATGGTCGACGAGGAATTGGGGCGCGATCTGCTCTCCTTCGGCACGCCGGTTCTGGTGCTGGGCGACCCGGCGCAGTTGCCGCCGGTGAAGGGCGGCGGCTTCTTCACCGAGCAGGAGCCCGACGTGATGCTGACCGAGGTGCATCGGCAGGCGGCGGACAATCCGATCGTGCGGATGTCGATGATCGTGCGCGAGGGCGGCCGGCTCGACTATGGCGAGTACGGCCCCAGCCGGGTGATCCGGCGCGACGAGGTCAATCCCGAGATCGTCATGACGGCCGATCAGGTGCTGGTCGGGATGAACAAGACGCGGCGCAACTACAATGCCCGCATCCGCCAGCTCATGGGCCGCACGGACAACAGCCCCGTCGCCGGCGAGAAGCTGGTCTGCCTGCGCAACGACAAGAGCAAGGGGCTGCTCAATGGCGGCTCCTGGATCGTGCAGGAGATCAAGACCTCGAAGAAGGGGCTGGTCACCATGCGCGTCACGCCGGAGGACGACACCGGCGCCAAGGCGGTGAAGGTCTCGGTGCTGCCGAATTTCTTCGACGGCACCGAGGAGGAGGTGCCGTGGGAGCTGCGCAAGCACACCGACGAGTTCACCTTCGGCTACGCCCTGACGGTGCACAAGTCGCAGGGCTCGCAATGGGACGATGTCGTGCTCTTCGACGAGAGCTTCGCCTTCCGCGAGCACCGGGCGCGCTGGCTCTATACGGGGCTGACGCGCGCGGCCGAGACGATCACGGTGGTGATGTAGGGACGAGCGTCCGGTAGGGGGTGGGGAGCCGAAGTTGATCGGGCGCCCGGAAGCGGACCTTCGGCCGCCGGCCACCTTATGCTTTGAACGGCGCGCGGGGACGCAGGATCCATCTACGACTGAGGGCTTCGGTCAATATGCGCGCAGATGGAGGGAGAAATCGCCCTTTGGCGCCGGCAGCCAGTTTGATACCTGCGCCTCGGGAGGCGGATCCGCCTGGACGTAAAACGTCAGCGAGCCGTCCGGATTGTGTTTGCGCGACGCAGCAAATTCTCCATCTCCCTCTCCCTCCGCTCGGATGGTTGCGGCTGCGAAATAGTGGCAGCCTTCCAGTTCGTCATAGACAGCGCCTCTCGGTCAATCTTGGAATGCTTGGCCTTGTTAGTGCCCGGGAGCGTTCATCAGATCGCAAGCAAAGCATTTTGTGGCCTCCCACTATGAGGTCTCGGCCATCAATTCTTCGGGAGCGGCGATCTTTTATTTTAGGCGGCCACCCGATAGCAAGGAACGCATTGTCCCGGCTGCAGTTGATGGGTTGAGGTCCGGGGGAGGAAGCTCGTCAGAGGAACGAGGCAATGACCGATGCGAGCGAAATGCGGCCGACGGACGAGAAAGCGGGCCGCCAGATATCCGATGATGAGGAAGCACCTGTCGGAGCGCCAACGAAATTTCCAGTTCTTTTCGCTGTGATCGCCGGATTGGGCTTGGTCGTCCTCGCCTCGATGCTTGTGGAATTTGTAGCGCGCTGACCATCGTCATGCCCTGTGCTAAGCCGACTTCTCCTGCGCCCGGATGGCTGCGGCCCCACGCGCGTGACAAGACGCTGGCCTCTGGCGTAGCGACGGCGCTGGCGCGGTGGGCCGTCGTACCTCCCCGATCTTCCGACGTAGAGCGGTCAAACGCTGGAATATTCTCCAAGGAAATATCGCTTGCGCGAACATGCGGCGCTGTGCACCTGGGGCGCGCGTATTACCGGCATCATGTCGGCTGGCGCTTCAGGATTTTCATCATGCCTATGACTACGACACGCCGCACTGTCGCTGCTGCCTTTGCGTTGACGCTCGTTTCCCTCTCTGCCTCTGCTCAGGTCACCGACCCTGAGATGACCTGCGCGGATTATCTCAAGACTGTCGCGGCCAATGGCGGCACGCCGAAGACCGGCGACGCTGCCATGGACAAGATGGCCGCTGATGTCGATGCCAAGATGAAGACCTATTGCACCGCAAATCCAAAGGCAAAGGCGATGGATGCCGCCATGAAAGTCATGGGCGGTTGAAGCTTCTGGCCCTGCAGTCGTCCGCGGCGGCGGGGCCGGTTACGCGACGCCAGCGGCGATACCCCTTATTCGGAAGGGCTCGATCTTTGGGTGTGTCCGACTGGCGCTATCGAGGGCTCGGTCGGCTTCGCCCTCGGGCTCGTTGGCATGACGATCTGCGATGCGCTGATCTGCTGGGCGCGCGCTGGCGGGACTGCCCTCCGTCGATCCCAATGCCTCCGAAATCGAACGGCTGAACGCCGCAAGAACGGCTGGCCGGCCCAGCCGGCTGCCTTCGGGCGTTTCCTCTCTAGACTTGGGCGCCGTCATCCTTCGGGGTGGCAGCGGTTTTTTGCGTTCGCGCAAACTTCCGAGATGGGTCGCGTCCCGATATTGGTCCGTTGCCTGAAACAGGGCATGTCCCGAAACAGGAAGCAAAGAACGGCGCTACTCCTCCAGCGCCTCGATCATCTCCACCCGCGTCGCATGCCGGCCGCCTTCGAATTCGGCGCTCAGGAACGCATCCACGATATCGAGCGCCAGCCCTTCGCCGACCACGCGCGCGCCAATCGACAGCATGTTGGCATCGTTATGCTGGCGGATCATGCGGGCTGAGAATGTGTCGGCGCAGACGCCGCAACGGATGCCCTTGACCTTGTTAGCCGCCATCATGATGCCTTGGCCGGTGCCGCAGAGGATAATGCCGAGCCGGCAATCGCCGGAAGCGACGAGCCGCGCCGCTGCTTCTCCGTGCTTGGGATAGTGTGTGCTCTCCGGTGTCGTCGGTCCGATGTCGACCACATCCCAGCCCTGCGTCGCGATATGAGCGGCAATGGCCCGTCGGAGTTGAATGGCAGCATGGTCGCTGGAGAGGACGATGCGGTTGCTTGCTGTCAAGGAGAAGGCGTCCTGTTTCCCGAGGCAATCCGACGGCTTGGCCGAGTTGGATCAGGTGCTGTTTGTTTCGTCAATTCTTCCAGTTTTCGAATGGCGGCAGCCTGATCGAGAGCGGGCGGGGTCGGTGCCTGGAAAGGGCCGGGAGCCGGCGGTCTAGATACTTCACGAGCGAAGTCTCATGGTCGAAGATTGCCGAATTGTCATGAATCCCTTTGCTTTTTTGCCATAGTCGCTGCGGATGCTGGTGGGGATGGTCAGCGGAGGCCGGCGGCATGGCGGGACCGGACGATCTGAAGGCGGGCGCCATCGCCCTCCAGCGTTTCGGCCTTGGGCCGAAGCCGGGGCAGGGCGAGGCAGTGCGCCGTGATGCGCGGGATCGGCTGCTGGCCGAGATCGCGACCGGGATCGTCGCGCAACCCCAGGGCGCGCTGCTGTCAGGCGCGGCCGAGATCGGCAAGGCGCTTTACGCTTTTGAGGATGATGAGAAGCGGGAGCGCGAGGCCAAGCGCATGGCCATGCAGCAGCCCGTTCAGGGCATGCAGGTCGCCAGCGCGGCGCAAGCTGAAACGCCGCCCGCGGCATCGCAGAACCAGATGGCTCAGCCAACGAAGGCGCCGAACCAGCCGGCGCTGCCCTACAAGACTTATCGCGACGAGGTGAAGGCGCGTGTCGATCTGGCGCTCGCGGCCGAGACCGGCTTCGCCGAGCGGCTGGTGATGTTCTGGTCGAACCATTTCTGCGTCAGTGCGATCAAGAGCAACATGTCCCGGATCATGGCGGGAACCTATGAGCGCGAGGCCATCCGCCCGCACATTTTCGGCCACTTCGAGGAGATGCTGATCGCGGCCGAGAGCCATCCGGCAATGCTCGACTTTCTCGACAATCGCCAGTCCGTCGGCCCCAACTCGCCGGCCGGGCGGCGCCAGCGACGCGGGCTGAACGAGAACCTCGCCCGCGAGATCATGGAACTGCACACGCTCGGCGTTGCCGGCGGCTACGGCCAGGCTGACGTCACCAATCTCGCCCGCATCATCACCGGCTGGACCGTCGTGGGGCGCGAAGGCGTGCTTGGCTTTCCCGGCTCCTTCGCCTTCAATGCCGGGCTGCACGAGCCGGGCGTGACGCCGTTGCTCGGCCGCTTCTACGATCAGCCGGGCCGGGCGCAGGGTGTCGCCGCGCTGACCGACCTTGCGCGCCACCCGGCGACATCGCGGTTCATCGCGACCAAGCTCGCAAGGCATTTCGTGGCGGACGTGCCGCCGCCCAAGCTCGTCGAACTCTTGGCCGCGACCTTCCGCCAGAGCGGCGGCGACCTGCCCTCCGTCTATCGAGCGCTGATCGGCAGCAATGAGGCGTGGACAGCGCCTGCAAGCAAGATCCGCTCGCCGCAGGAATTCCTCCTCGCATCCTATCGGGCGCTCGGGCGTCAGCCTGATTTCGGGCAGATCGTCGGACCGCTCGCGGCTATGGGGCAGCCCTTCTGGCAGCCCCCCGGGCCGAACGGCTATGCCGACACCAATGCCGCCTGGGCCTCGGCCGAAGGCATCAAGACGCGCATCGACGTCGCCGCCGGCTGGGGCCGGCAGGCGGCGAATGCGGTTCAGGACCCGCCGGGTCTGAGCGAGGACGTTCTCGGTCCGATCCTCTCGCCTGAGACGAAGCAGGCGGTGGCGCGGGCGGAGAGCCGCCCGCAGGCGCTGGCGCTGTTGCTGATGTCGCCCGAATTCCAGCGGAGGTGAGGCCGATGGATCGCCACGACGATGACGATGATTGCGAACGGATGACGCCGTCGCGGCGCGCCGTGCTCGGCGCGGCGGGTGCACTCTTTGGCTGGTCCTTCGTGCCGAAATTCGCCTATGCGGCGCCGGGCAGCCGCGACCCGCGCTTCCTGCTGGTGGTGCTGCGCGGAGCGCTCGATGGGCTTTCGGCCGTGCCCCCGATCGGCGATCCCGACTATGCCGGCCTGCGCGAGGGCATCGCGCTGGCCAAGGACGGCCCCGAGGCGGCGCTGCCGCTCGACGGCTTCTTCTACCTGCACCCGGCGATGCCGAATCTCGCCCGGCTCTATCGTGAGGGCCGGGCGGCGATCGTCCACGCCGCCGCTACGGGCTATCGCGAGCGCTCGCATTTCGACGGTCAGGATGTGCTGGAGAGCGGGCAGCCGGGGCCGGGCCGCACTGAGAACGGCTGGCTCAACCGGCTGATCGCGAGCCTGCCGGCCGGGGAGGGCATTTCGCGCAAGGGCGTCCTCGGCGTTGGCGTCGTGCCGCCGCTGGTGGTGCGGGGGCAGGCGCCGGTGCTGGGCTGGGCGCCGCCGCGCATGGCGCGAGCGGGCGTCGATCTGACGATGCGGCTCGCCGATCTCTACGGCCAGCGCGATGCAGGCCTCGCCGCGGCGTTGCAGCAGGCGATCGAGACGGAGGGGGTGGCGCGGCGCAGCGGCATGGCTGAGCCGAAGGGCGGCGGCGGGCCTGATACGGCCGACGGCATGCGCCGGATCGCTGAAGGTGTCGCCGGGCTCGTTGGCGCCGATGACGGGCCGCGCATCGCGGCGCTGGCCTTCGAGGGATGGGACACCCATGCCAATGAAGGCGGCGCCAAAGGGCGGCTGGCCAATCTGCTTGGCAGCCTGGACGGGGCCTTCGCGGCGCTGGAGCGCGGGCTTGCGCCGGTCTGGAAGGATACGGTGGTGATGGTCGCGACCGAGTTCGGCCGCACGGCCGCCGTCAACGGGACGGTCGGAACCGACCACGGCACCGGCACTGTCGCTTTCCTCGTCGGCGGCGCGGTGAAGGGCGGCCGGATGATCGCGGACTGGCCGGGGCTCAAGTCGGAGCAGCTCTACCAGAACCGCGACCTCACGCCGACGACCGATATCCGCTCGATCGCGAAGGGCGTGGTTGCGGACCTCTTCGGGCTGTCCGGGCCGGTCCTGGCAGAGAAGGTGTTTCCCGGCACGGGGGATCTCAGGCCTATGCAGGGATTGGTGGTTTAGGCTCCTTCCTTCTCCCCTCGGGGGAGAAGGTGGCTCGGCGAAGCCGAGACGGATGAGGGCGGAACCTCGACCGAAAACAAGAAAGGGCCGCTTGCGCGACCCTTTCTTCATCCGTCTGCTTCGCAGACACCTTCTCCCCCGAGGGGAGAAGCAATCACGCCCAGGCGCGTTGCTTCAGCTTGTCCTCGAAGGCCTCGATCTTCGAGGACTTCTCCATGGTCAGGCCGATGTCGTCGAGGCCGTTGAGCAGGCAGTGCTTGCGGAAGGGGTCGATCTCGAAGGTGATCTCGCCGCCGTCCGGCCCCTTGATCGTCTGCTTCTCGAGGTCGATGGTCAGCGTCGCGTTGGAGCCGCGCTCGGCGTCGTCGAACAGCATGTCGAGCTGCTCGGGCGTGACCGTGATCGGCAGGATGCCGTTCTTGAAGCAGTTATTGTAGAAGATGTCGGCGAAGCTCGTGGAGATCACGCAACGGATGCCGAAGTCGAGCAGCGCCCAGGGGGCGTGCTCGCGCGAGGAGCCGCAGCCGAAATTGTCGCCGGCGACGAGGATCTCGGCCTTGCGATAGGCCGGCTGGTTCAGCACGAAATCCGGGTTCTCGGAGCCATCCTCCTTGTAGCGCATCTCGGAGAACAGCGCCGTGCCCAGCCCGGTGCGCTTGATCGTCTTCAGATACTGCTTCGGGATGATCATGTCGGTGTCGACATTGACCACCTTCATCGGGGCGGGTGTCGAGGTCAGCGTGGTGAAGGGCTGCATGGTTCTTGTCCTTGCGTAAGGCCGGCTCAGCCGGCCGCCTGTTCGATGGCTTCCATGTCCTCGTCGGAGAAGCCGAAATGGTGGCCGATCTCATGGACCATGACGTGGGTGACGATGGCGCCGAGGCTCTCGTCATTCTCCGCCCAGTAGTCGAGGATCGGCCTGCGATAGAGGTGGATGGTGTTGGGCATCTGGCCGGTCTGCGGCGAATAGCCCTGCTGGGGCAGGCCGACGCCGCTGAAAAGGCCGAGCAGGTCGAATGGGCTCTCCGCCTCCAGCTCCTTCAGCACGTCGTCCTCAGGGAATTCTGTCACGTTGAAGATCACATCCGAGCAGAGCGCGCGGAATTCCTCCGGCAGGCGGTCGAAGGCGGCCTGCGCCAGCACCTCGAATGCTGCCTGCGACGGCGCCTTAACGCCGTCCCAGTCGATCTCCGCTGTTGTCGTGACCCTGGCGTCCACAGCCTTGCCCATCACCAGATCTTCAATTGGTGGCCGAGCCACCAGGCCAGCACCACGACGCCCAGCAGCGAGAGTGAGCGGCCGATGCGCCGGCCCCAGAGCTCGATCCTGTCGCCTTCGGGCGCGTCCGCGCCCGAGAAGTGCTGTGCCGCCCGGCCCATCGAGGAGCCGAGCAGGCTTTCGCTGTCGCGCTTGACGCGCTCGAGCGCGGCCTTGGCCTCGGCGTCGCGTGCGGTTTCGCGGGGATCGTTCGACATGATGCGTTCCCCGCTTGTCCGTCTCAGCCCAGCGTGCGCACGTCGACGAAATGGCCGGTCAGCGCCGCTGCCGCTGCCATCGCCGGCGAGACGAGATGCGTGCGGCCGCGATAGCCCTGGCGGCCCTCGAAGTTGCGGTTCGAGGTCGAGGCCGCGCGCTGACCCGGCTTGAGCTGGTCCGGGTTCATGCCGAGGCACATCGAGCAGCCCGGCTCGCGCCATTCGAAGCCGGCGGCGAGGAAGATCTTGTCGAGGCCTTCCAGCTCCGCCTGCTGCTTCACCAGGCCGGAGCCCGGCACGATCATGGCGTAGTCCAGGCTATCATGGATCTTCCTGCCCTCGACGATCTTCGCGACCGTGCGCAGATCCTCGATCCGGCCATTGGTGCAGGAGCCGATCCAGATCACGTCGAGCGGGATCTCGGTCATCTTGGTGCCGGCCGAGAGGCCCATATATTCCAGCGCACGCTTCTTCGAGGTGCGCTTGACCTCGTCCGCGATCAGCTCCGGATCGGGCACCGCTCCGAGCACCGAAATGACGTCCTCCGGGCTCGTGCCCCAGGAGACGATCGGCGGCAGGTTGGCCGCGTCGAGCTTCACGATGCGGTCGAAATGCGCGCCCTCGTCGGTGCGCAGCGTCTCCCAGTAACGGATGGCGGCTTCCCAGGCCTCGCCCTTCGGCGCCTTGGGGCGACCCTTGAGGTAGTCGAAGGCCTTCTGGTCGGGCGCGACCATGCCGGCGCGGGCGCCACCCTCGATCGACATGTTGCAGACCGTCATGCGGCCTTCCATCGAGAGCCCGCGGATGGCCTCGCCGGCGTACTCGATCACCGAGCCGGTGCCGCCGGCGGTGCCGATCTCGCCGATGATGGCGAGCGTGATGTCCTTGGCGCCGACGCCGGGAGCAGGCGTGCCGTCCACCTGGACGAGCATGTTCTTCGCCTTCTTCTGGATCAGCGTCTGCGTGGCCAGCACATGCTCGACCTCGGAGGTGCCGATACCATGGGCGAGCGCCCCGAAAGCACCGTGCGTCGAGGTGTGCGAGTCGCCGCAGACGATCGTGGTGCCCGGCAGGGTGAAGCCCTGCTCGGGGCCGACGATGTGGACGATGCCCTGGCGCTTATCCAGCTCGTTGAAGTACTCGACGCCGAAGTCCCTGGCGTTCTTCGCGAGAGCCTCGACCTGGACGCGGCTTTCCTCTTCCTGAATGCCCTTGGAGCGGTCGGTCGTCTGGATGTTGTGGTCGACGACGGCGAGCGTCTTCTCCGGCGAGCGGACCTTGCGGCCGGTCATGCGCAGCCCCTCGAAGGCCTGCGGGCTCGTCACTTCATGGACGAGGTGGCGGTCGATGTAGAGCAGGCAGGTGCCGTCGTCCTGCCGGTCGATGACGTGATCGTCAAAGATCTTGTCGTAGAGGGTGCGGAGGCCTGTTGACGCAGTCATGGCTTGGTCTCGGTCTTGGGAATTGTGATCTGGAAAATCGATGCATTGCCGCGCCGGTCATTCCGACGCGCTCAAATCAGTCGCCTGTCGCCGGCCGCGCGGAAGCGGCCGGTCTCAGGCGCCGGTAAGGCCCGCGGCGATGGAGGCGGTGAAGCGGCCGAAGAAGCGCCACGGCAGGCGGGCATGGTCATGCAGCGCGGCAAAATCCTGCGTCGTCGGCAGGGGCGGCAGATGGCCCTCTCCCTGCACGGCGCTGAAGCGCTGCAAATGATGCTCACACGGCGACATGGCCACTATGTAGCAGTTCCAATGAAGGTGGACAATCGATGCCGCGCAGGAGCGTCATCGCCGTGACGCAGAGGTCTGGCCTGGCATGAGAGCGGGCAGGACGGCCGGTGCGTCACAGCTCGCTGCGCAACTGCCAGAGCTCCGGGAAGAAGGAGCGCTCCAGCGCCGTCTTCAGGAATTTCACGCCGCTGGAGCCGCCGGTGCCCGGCTTGAAGCCGATGATGCGCTCGACTGTCTTCATATGGCGGAAGCGCCACTGCTGGAACTGGTCCTCAAGATCGACCAGCTCTTCGGCAAGTTCGTAGAGATCGAAATGGTGCTGCGTGTCCCGGTATATCGTCAGCCATGCGGCCTTCACCATCTCGCTCGCCGCATGCGGCACGCTCCAGTCGCGCTCGATGCAATCGGCCGGGATCGGCAGGCCGCGCCGGGCGAGCAGGCGCAGCGCCTCGTCGTAGAGGCTCGGCGCTTCCAGCAGCGCCTGCAGGTGGGCGTGGTGCTCGGCATGGTGCCGGTGCATCGCCAGCATGCGCGGGTCCTTGGCGCCGAGGCGGAATTCCAGCGCGCGATACTGATAGGACTGGAAGCCTGAGGACTGCCCGAGCGCGTCACGGAAGGCGAGGTAGTCGGCCGGGGTCATGGTCGAGAGCACATCCCAGGCGGTGACAAGCTGGGCCTGGATGCGCGAGACGCGCGCCAGCGACTTGAAGGCGGGCTGCAACTGGTCGTCCCGGATCGCCGCGATGGCGCCGTCGAGCTCGTGCGCGGCCAGCTTCAGCCAGAGTTCCTGGACCTGGTGGATGGTAATGAAGAGCAGTTCGTCCGGAGCATCGCTCAGCGGCTTCTGTGCCGCCAGCAGGAGATCGAGGCCGAGATAGGAGGCATAATCCATCCGCTCCTTGAAGTCGGTCTGCATGCCCGGCTCGATCCGGCTCCGATGATCGCCCGATCCGGTGCCCATCGCTCCGACCTCCTCGCTGCCCGCCTTGACGAAGGGAAGGCGGTCTATATTTTAAGCTTAAAGTATTTCGCCGTGTCGGCAAGGCGGGCAGGACGTGACGATGGCGATCGATCGGGCGACCCATGCTCCTGCGCGGCTCGGCCAGCCACCCTTCGATCTTGCCGCGGAATTCTCACGTTTCCGGCAGAACTGGCCGGACGAGCTGCATTTCGCCGCCCATAGCCACCATTTCTGGCCGAACGTCACCCGCGAGGCGCATCTGCGCTATTGGGACGATGCCGCCCGCCTCGTGGACGGCAAATGGGAAGAGGTTCTCGACTCCGTTTGGCCGAAAGTGGCGCGGGGCGTGGCTGGGCATCTCAAACTGCCCGGCATCGACGGGCTCGTGCCGGCCAACAACACCCATGAATTCGTCAACCGGCTGCTTTCCTGTCTGCCGCGGGACCGCGTGCCGCGCATCCTGACCGATGACGCCGAATTCCATTCCTTCCGGCGGCAGATCGAACGGCTGGCGGAGGAGGGGCTGGTCGCGCTCACAATCGTGCCGGCCGAGCCCTTCGCCGGCCTGACGGAGCGGCTGATCGCGGCGGCGAAGGCGGGCGATCCCGACATGGTCTTCGTCAGCCAGGTGCAGTTCAATTCCGGCTATGTGCTGACCGATCTTGACGGGCTGGTCGCGGGCGTCGCCGCGCCTGGGCGCCTGGTCGTTATCGACGGCTATCACGGCTTCCTGGCGCGGCCGACCGATCTCTCGGCCATCGCCGACAAGGCCTTCTACATCGCCGGCGGCTACAAATACGCCATGGCGGGGGAGGGCGCCTGCTTCATGCACTGCCCGCCCGGCTTCGCCATGAGGCCGCGCGACACCGGCTGGTATGCCTCCTTCGGCGCGCTCTCTGGGCCGCAGGGCGGCGTCGGCTATGCAGAGACGGGCTGGCGCTTCATGGGCGCGACTTTCGATCCTTCCGGGCTCTACCGCATGGGCGCGGTGTTCGACTGGCTCGACGCGCGAGGGTTGGACGCGGCGGCGATCCACGCCCACGCCCATGCCCTTCAAGCCATCGTCGCGGAGGGGCTGGTGCGCCGGCCTTGCGGCGTGCTCGCGCCGGAGAATCTCGTGCTGCCGCTTTCCGAGCCGGCGCGCGGCAATTTCCTGACCTTTCGCCATGCCGATGCGCCGCTCTGGCATGAGCGGCTGGCGCGGGCCGGGATCACCGTCGACCTGCGCGGCGACAGATTGCGCCTCGGCTTCGGCCTCTACCAGAACGCGGATGATGCGCGGCTGCTGCTGGAGCGGCTGGCGACGCTGGCCTGAAGCGCACGGGGTCAGCGCCGCGAGGTGTCGACGCTGACCACCACGGACATGCCGGGCACCAGTTCGTCCGCAAGGGGCTGGCCCGGATCGATGACGATGCGGACGGGCACGCGCTGCGCGATCTTGATGAAGTTGCCGGTGGCGTTTTCCGGCCGGATGACGCTGAACTCCGAGCCCGCCGCCGGCGAGAAGCGCTCGATCTTGCCGGTCAGCGTGGCATGGCGCAGGGCATCGACGGTGAAGCTCACGGGTTGTCCGATCCGCATGCCCGCAAGCTGGGTTTCCTTGAAATTGGCGATGATCCAGGTCTGGGCGGGAACGAGTACCATGAGCTGCGTGCCGGCCGAGACGTATTGACCGAGCCGGGCCGAGACCTCGCCGAGGCGCCCGTCCTGCGGGGCGGTGATGCGGGTGTTGCTGAGGTCGATCTCCGCGAGATGGACCGTGGCCTCGGCACCCTCGACCGCCGCCACCAGCGACTGGCGGTTGACGATGGCGGTCTGAATATCCTGCCGCGCCACTTCGGCAGCGGCATTGCTGGCGGCGAGGGAGGCGCGGGCCTGGTCGAGCGCTTGCTGGCTCTGGTCGGTGCTGGTCTGGCTGACGACGCCGCGTTCGCGCAGCGGCTCGATGCGGCCCCAGTTCGCCTCGGCGGTGCGCAGCGCAGCCTCGGCGCTGGCGACATTCGCCACTGCGGCACGCAGCCTGGCCTCGGCGGAGGCGCGGGCTTGATCCGAATTGGCGAGCGCCGCGCGCTGGGCGGCAAGGCTGGCGCGGGCCTGCTCCAGCTTCTGCGCATAGATGCGGTCGTCGATGCGCAGGAGCAGGTCTCCCTGCTTGACCGTGGCGAAGTCCTGCACCGGCACCTCGGCGACATAGCCGGCGAGCTGCGGCGCGATGACGGTGACCTGGCCGCGGACATAGGCGTTTTCGGTGGTCTCGATGGCGCTGGCGAAGGGCGGCAGCCGCCAAGCGTAGAGGATCACGGCGAGGCCGACGAGGCCGATAGCCAGGGCAACATACGTCGAAAGGGAGCGGAAGAGGCGGGTCATGGTCGGTGCAGTGATCAGCCGGCTGCGGGGGCAGGGGCGGTGGCGGAGCGCGCCCTGAGGCGCAGGATGGCAAGATGGAGAAGGAGGCCGGCGAGGGCCATGCCGGCGAGCAGCGAGATCAGCAGAAAGGCATCGTTATAGGCAAGAACGAGGGCTTCTCGCGTAGCCTGCTGGGCAAGAAGCGTCACGCCCTCGGCCCGGGCCAGCGCAGTGTCGGTCAGGACGTGGCCGTAGCTGCCGCCGAGTTGGCCGATGCGCTGGGCGACCAGCGGATCAGACATCGCGAAATGCTCGGTCAGCACATGATAGTGGAAGCTGGTACGCAGGGTGACGAAGCTGCCGAAGATGGCCGAGCCGAGCAGGCCGCCGATGCTCTGCGTAAACAGGAAGACGGTGATGAAGCTGAGGATATAGACAGGGCCGCGCGCAATCGCGCTGCCCATGCCCTGCGCCATCGCAGTCGGCAGGTAGAGCCCCGAGCCGTAGGCGACGAGTGCCTGGCTCAAATGGATGTCATGCGGCCGGGTCAGGCTTGTGGCGCCGCTGTCGAGCCAGGCGCCCAGCGAGACGCAGGCCAGAGCCACGCCGTAGAACCAGTTCTCGCGGCCGGGCCGCAGCAGCAGCGCACAGGTCAGCCCGCCGGCCAGGACCGCGCAGAAGATGACGGCATAGAGCGGCATGGTCTGCTCGTTCTGGATGCCGAGCGCCTGGAAGAAGTTGGAGGCGCCGACCGTCTGTTCCGCCAGGAGCACGCGCAGCAGCAGCAGCGCGCCGGCGAAATGCAGCGTCGTCGGGCTCGTCAGCCAGCGGATGTCGATGAGCGGGCTGTCGCGATGCAGCTCGATGATCGCGGCCAGCATCAGGCAGAGGATGGCGCAGGCGACGAGCCAGCCGAGCCAGGGCGCCTCGAACCACCAGTAGATCCGGCCGAGG
This sequence comes from Allobosea sp. 10L417, assembly GCF_056395485.1. Lineage (NCBI taxonomy): Bacteria > Pseudomonadati > Pseudomonadota > Alphaproteobacteria > Hyphomicrobiales > Alloboseaceae > Allobosea > Allobosea sp. 10L417. The sequence goes on along the minus strand of NZ_JBFTJP010000001.1, from coordinate 677,563 downwards.
CTGAGCACGACGGCGATCGAACCGAAGCCGACGGCGATGAACAGGTAGCTGACGAGATCGAGCGGGCCGATGCACTTCACCCGCGGCGGCGAGGTCAGCGGCAACGCGTAGACGAAGCCGAAGGCGAGCAGGGCCAGCCCCATCTCGAACAGGGTCAGGCCATGGAAGCCGCCGATGTCGAGCAGCCAGGGCGAGATCAGCCGCGTCACGGGTATGCCGAGCGTGGTGTTGGTGAGCGCCAGCGAGATTCCGACGGTGAGCTTCTTCGGCGGCGGCAGCGGCTCGATCATGTAGAAGAAGGCGAGGGAGGACATTGGCGCCGCTGCCATGCCGCTCATGAAGCGGACCACCACGGCCGATTGCAGATCGCGGACGAAGAGGAGGTTGAGCAGCGTCGCGAAGACGAAGCCGGCCAGGCTGATCTCGGCGAAATTGCGCAGCCCGTACTGCATCCGGATCTTGATCAGGGCGATCGAGAGCGAGACGTTCGGCGCCATGTAGGCAGCGATCAGCCAGTTGGTCTCGGCGAGGGTAGCGCCAAGCTCGCCCTGGATCTGGTAGATGTTGGTGTTGACGATGTTCTGGCCGATCTGCTGCGTCATCGCCAGCGTAACCGAAGCCAGCATGTAGGCGAGCGCGCGGGCCGGCGGCATGGTGAGGCCGAAGGGCTGGGCGGGCGGTGCGGTCGTGGTTTCCGGCGCGCTCATGGGGCGGCGCTCCGCCCGGCGGCGATATTGCGCGAGGTGCGGCGGAGCACATCGAGCGCCGCTTCCAGTTCCTCCGGAGCGATACCCTGCAGGATACCGGCGCGCAGCGCGGCGAGGAAGTTCAGGATGTCCTGCGCCTGGGCGCGGGCGGTCTCGGTGAGGAAGACGCGGCGGGCGCGGCGGTCGCCTTCGACGGCGCGGCGCTCGATCATGCCGTTGCGTTCGAGGCCGTCGAGGAGCCGCACCAGCGTCGGCTGCTCGATGTCGAGCAGGCCGGCGAGATCGGACTGGATCGGTCCGTCCTCCTTGGCGAGCTCCATCAGCAGACGGGCGCGCGAGAGCGTCAGCCCCATGTCGCGTGCGCGCTCGTCGACCAGAGCCCTCAGCTTCCGGTTGACGGCGGCAAGCTCGGCGGTGAAGGCGGCCTGAAGTGGGGAGAGGTCCATGATGTTGATATAAATAGCATGCTAATGATTGTCCTACTTATAGCCGACATAGATGCATATCAAATGAGGATTTTGCGGTTCGATATGCGTTTTTGGAATGAATAGATATTGGGCAATAAAAAACGCGGCCCCGAAGGACCGCGTTTCGAACTCTCTGCGCTGAAGCTGCGGCTTACTTGCCGGCCGCCTTCGAGCCCTTGGCAGGCCTGGCCTCGACGCGCTCGGCGATGCGGGCCGACTTGCCGCGGCGATCGCGCAGGTAATAGAGCTTGGCGCGGCGCACCTTGCCCTTGCGGATGACCTTGATCGAGTCGAGGTTCGGCGAGAACAGCGGGAAGACGCGCTCGACGCCCTCGCCATAGGAAATCTTGCGGACGGTGAAGCTCTGGTTGAGGCCGCCGCCGTTGCGGGCGATCACGACGCCTTCATAGGCCTGGACGCGGCTGCGCTCGCCTTCCTTGACCTTGACGTTGACCTGCACGGTGTCGCCGGGCTGGAACGGCGGGATCTCGCGACCTTCGCTCAGCTTGGCAATCTGCTCCTGATCGAGCTGTTCGATGATGTTCATGGGTCTCTCCATGGCCGTTTCGCGTGTGGACACGCGGGCGTTACGGCTCGCTGTTTTCAGTTGAGTGCGGGGCCTTACAGGAGCGCGGCGGATTTGTCGAGCGGCAATGCCGGCAAAGCGCGGCGGCGCCGAACCGCTTGTTGGCGATCCATGCGGCATGCTTAGCCTTGCCCGGACCGAGACGCCACACCGACCGGACGCAGGCCATGACCGACCAAGCCATCAAGATCGCCCTTGTGACGGGTGCCGCGCGCGGCATCGGGCTTGCCACTGCCAAGCGATTTCTCGCTGAGGGCTGGCAGGTCGGTCTGCTCGATATCGACGGGGCAGGGCTCGAGCGGGCGGCAGCCGAGATCGCGCAGCCGGAGCGGACGCTGGTGCTGACCTGCGACGTCGCCGACCCGGCACAGCTCGAATCGGCCTTCGCCGGGCTCGCCAAGCGCTTCGGGCGGCTCGACGCGCTCGTCAACAATGCCGGCACGGCGGTGTTCAAGCCGCTGCTGGAGACGACCTATGAGGAGTGGCAGCGGGTGCTCGCGGTCAACCTCACCGGCCCGTTCCTGGCGACGCAGCTCGCCGCGCCGCTGATGGCCGATCATGGCGGCGGCGCCATCGTCAACATCACCTCGATCTCGGGCCTGCGCGCCTCGACGCTGCGCGTGGCCTACGGCACCTCGAAGGCGGCGCTGGCGCATCTGACCAAGCAGCAGGCGGCGGAGCTCGCGGGCCTGGGGATCCGCGTCAACGCGGTCGCGCCGGGGCCGGTGGAGACGGCGATGGCCAAGGCAGTGCACAGCCCCGAGATCCGCGCCGATTATCGCGATACGATTCCGCTCGGCCGTTACGGGCTGGAGGAGGAACTGGCCGAGTCGATCTTCTTCCTGTGCTCGGAGCGCGCGAGCTACATCACCGGCCAGGTTCTGGCGGTCGATGGCGGCTTCGACGCCGCCGGCATCGGGCTGGCGACGCTGCGCGGGGAGAGGCGGAACCTCTAGGGGCGCGGGGCTGATCTGGTCGGCATTTCGGAGTGGTTCGAGAGCTTGCATGCGGCGCCGCGAAGGCGAGGACCCCGCGGCCTTTCGCCCCGGCGGACCTGACCCGTCGGCGCAGTCCGCTTTGCGCGATCAGGCGGGGACGTATGTCAACCTGATCGTGTCCTCGCCCACCTGATCGCTGGCTACAAGGCGGAGCGGTGGCCGGGGGCCTGCGAAGAATGGCGTGCCCTGACCCAGCACGACCGGGTGGAAGTAGAGTCGATACTCATCGACGAGACCAAGGTCGGTCAGGCTCCGGGCCAGATCCGGTCCGGCGACTGCAATCTCCCCAACGAGTCGAGCTTTCAGCCCGCGGACCACTGCCTCGAGGCCATGCTCGACAAGTGTCGCGTTTGGGCCGACGGACTTCAACGAGCGTGACACGACCCATTTCGGTTGGCTTCGCCACGCCGCCGCGAAGTCGCGCCGCGCCGCGTCCCACTCGGGATCGTCTTCATCCCAATAGCGCATGATCTCGTACATGCGGCGACCGTACACACTGCCGGCCAGGTCGCGTACGTGCTCTGTCCAGTGACGGAAGAGCGCTGGACCTGTCTCCATTTTCAGGTGGTCGACATAGCCGTCCAGCGACTGGTTCATTCCGAAGACGAGTTTCGCCATTCTGCCAACTCCATCCCAGCTTCTCGGGCTTAGCGTGAACTCCCGTGGGGCGGAAGTGAAGTTGGCCGCGATCTGCGCGCCGCCTCGCGCGTGAGGCCGATAATTCGGAGAGCTTGGGCTCACGATCCAGGCTGAATCGAGGGGATTGTCAGGAGCCCGCCGCGTCCTCCAAATGATCGGGTCCAGGCCGTTCCCGGGGACACTGGAATCGTTGCCACGCTGATGTGAGAGGCTGGTCCGCGATGGAACCGTTCACGATTGGCATTCTCGCGTTCTTCGTCATCTTCGGCGCGACCCTGCTCGGCATGTTCGTGAAGAACCGGCTTCCCGAGCACCATCTCACCCCTGACTCGAGAGATGCCATCAAGCTGGCCACGGCGATCATCGGAACGCTCTCGGCGCTGGCGCTCGGTTTGCTGATCGCTTCGGCCAAGCGCTCTTTCGACGATGCGGGGGCCGAGCTGAGGGCGACCGCGGCGCGCATCCTGGTACTGGACCGGGTCCTGGATCATTACGGACCGGAAACCGCCGAGATGCGCCAGTTGCTCCGCAAGCTGGTGGAGCAGCGCAGGCTCGAGATCGACAGCAGCATATTGAACGGCGACTCGCTCAATGACGGGCTGGACGTCGAGCCGATTCAGGATCGCCTGCGGGACTTGGTCCCGAATACGGATGGGCAGCGCTGGCTTCAGTCGCGGGCACTCCAGCTGACGGGGCAGGTCGCGGAGACGCGATGGTCGCGGCCGGAAACCGAGGCTGGAGGGTTTCCGAGCGTTTTCATCGTCTTCATCGTGTTCTGGCTGGCGCTCCTCTTCGTTTCCTTCGGATTGCTTACGCCGGGAAATGCGACTGTGACCGTCTTCCTTCTCGTGTCGGCGATATCCGTCGCGGGGGCGCTGGTCCTCATCATCGATATGGACCATCCGTATCTCGGCTACATCCGTGTGTCCGATGCGCCTCTGAGGTTGGTCTTGGAGCGGCTTGGCAGGCCCTGACATTCGTATCGGCGGCTCTGTCTCCCGAATCCCGCTTCGCGCCGTTCCGGCTGTCAGCGATTGACGCTGCTCAGATGAGGACGCAGGCTCGCAGAAACCCGGGAGGAAGGCCATGATGCGTGCGTCGATGATCGTCTTTTCTCTGCTCGGCGGCCTTTCGGCGGCATCGGCGCAGAGCGCCGTTCCTGTTACCGTCGACAACTTCATCCGCGCCGAGTCCGACACCTACATCGCCAATCTCGCCCAGCAGAGCGGTGGGCTCGGCAGGCTCCTTCATCGACGCGAGCCCGCCTCGGTCGATGAGCAGACCGTCATCCGGCTGAACCGCGACACCCTCTACTCGTCGGCCGTGTTCGACCTCGATGCCGGGCCCGTGACGGTGACATTGCCGGATGCGGGGCAGCGTTTCATGTCGCTGATGTCCGTCAGCCAGGATCACTATGCCGCGACGGTCTATGGCGCGGGCACCCACCGTTTCACCCGCGACAAGGTCGGGACCCGCTATGTTCTGCTGGGTGTCCGCACCTTCGTGAATCCGAACGATCCCGAAGATGTTCGCAAGGTTCACGCGCTGCAGGACGCGATCAAGGTCAGTCAAAAGAACAGCGGCAAGCTGGAGTTGCCGCGCTGGGATACCGGGAGCCAGAAAAAGGTGCGCGACGCCCTGCTGGTCCTGGGGTCGACAATAAGCAGTTTCGACGGAGCATTCGGCTCCAAGGCGGAGGTCGATCCGGTGCGTCACCTCCTGGGCACGGCCGGAGGATGGGGAGGCAACCCCGAAAAGGATGCGAAATATCTGAGTGTGACGCCGGCGAAGAATGACGGCAGCACCGTCTACAAGCTCAACGTCAGAAACGTGCCGGTGAACGCGTTCTGGTCGGTCAGCGTCTACAACGCGCAGGGATATTTCGAGAAGAACCCCTACGATGCCTATTCGCTGAACAGCATCACCGCAAACAAGAGCGGCGACGGCACCTCCCTGATCCAGTTCGGTGGTTGCGACGGCAAGATTCCGAACTGCCTGCCGATCATGAAGGGATGGAATTACACGGTGCGGCTCTATCGGCCGCGAGCAGAAATCCTGTCCGGCAAGTGGACGTTTCCCGAGCCGCAACCCGTCAACTAGCGCTTAAAAGCGTTTGCTGAGCAAAAGGTGCAACGGTCAGCGCAAGCCACACCGTATGGGACCGAGCGCGCCTTGCTGTCAGGGCCAGGAAAAGGAGCGCTGATGCGTGCCGCTGCAGTGCAGCGGACAAATCCCTTGCACCTGCTCCAGAACGGCGCGAACCTTCCCCGACATGCCTCTTCGACGGCCGCCCGACCTGCTCGGGCCGGTGCGACCGCCGCCCGACCGGCGCCTCCGGGCTTCCCGCCGCGCCGCCATCCGCGCCGATGATGGGCTCGACCTTTCGTCCTCGCGGTCCAACCCGAAGGAGGACGTCATGGCAGCACAAAACGGCAGAGGAGACACCGCCGGCGGCACCAGGCGGGCGGGGCCGCGATGCATCGCGATCGTCGGCCCCTTCCAGAGCGGCAAGACGACCTTGCTGGAAAGCATCCTGATGCGCTGTGGCGCACTTTCGCGCACGGGCTCGGTCAAGAACGGCAATACGGTAGGTGATGCGGCGCCCGAGGCGCGTGCGCATCAGATGAGCACGGAACCCAGTGTCGCGACCGTCGAATTCCTCGGCGACACCTTTCATTTTGTCGACTGTCCCGGCTCGGTCGAGTTCCTGCACGAGATGCGCCACGTGTTGCCGGCGGTCGATGCCGCCGTCGTCGTCTGCGAGGCGGACGACCGCAAGGCGCCGGCACTGGAACTCGTGCTGCGCGAACTCGAGGAGGCCGACATCCCGCGCTTTCTCTTCCTCAACAAGATCGACTCGGCCTCGCGCCGGGTCCGCGAGACGCTCGGCATTCTGCAGCGCGCTTCGCGGACGCCGCTGCTGCTGCGCCAGATCCCGATCTGGAAGAACGGCATCGCCGTCGGCTTTATCGATCTCGCGCTGGAGCGGGCTTTCATCTACCGCGAGCACGCGCCGAGCGAGATCGTGCCGCTGGCGGTGGATGAGAACGGCCGGGAGAAGGAGGCGCGCTTCTCCATGCTCGAGCGCCTCGCCGACTATGACGACGAGCTGATGGAGGAATTGCTCGGCGACATGGAGCCGCCGCGCGACCGCATCTTCGATGATCTCGCCCGCGAATTGCAGCATCGCCATGTCGTGCCGGTGCTGATCGGCGCGGCCGAGCGCGGCAATGGCGTGACGCGGCTGCTCAAGGCACTCAGGCATGAGGCGCCGGGGCTCGCCGAGACACGCGGGCGCGCCGGAATCCTGGCAGAAGGACCGCCGCTCGCTCAGGTGATGAAGACCTGGCATTCGAGCCAGGGCGGCAAGCTCTCGCTGGCGCGGGTGATGCGCGGCCGGCTGGCGGAAGGCGACGTCGTAACCTCGTCGGGTGGGGTCGAGGCTCGCATCGCCGGCGTGCTGGCGCTGAAGGGCGCGGAGCAGAGCCGCAAGCCGGCGGCCGAGGAGGGCGAGGTCGCGGCCTTCGCCAAGCTGGAAGGCATCGGCACGGGTGAAGCCTTCATGCTCGGCAAGCAGCGGGCGAGCGTCGTCAGCGCGATCGCGCCGCCGGAGGCTGTGCACGCCGTCGCGATCTCCGTGAAGGACCGCAAGGACGATGTCCGGCTGGCGGCGGCGCTGCAGCGGCTGACGGAGGAGGACACTGCGCTTTCGGTCATGCAGATCCCCGAGCTGAGCGAGACACGCCTGACGGGCCAAGGAGAAATGCATCTGCGCGTCGCGCTCGAGAAGCTTGCCGGCCGCTACGGCGTGACCGTCGCGGGCCGTGCGCCCCAGGTCGGCTATCGCGAGAGCATCCGCGGCCACGCCGGAGCGCGCGGCCGGCATCGCAAGCAGAGCGGGGGCCATGGCCAATATGGCGATGTGGTGATCGATGTCGCGCCGTTGCCGCGCGGGGACGGCATTCGCTTCGTCGACAAGATCACCGGCGGGGTCGTGCCGCGCCAGTATATCGGTTCGGTCGAGGCCGGCATGCGCGACTTCTGCGAGAAGGGGCCGCTCGGCTTCCCGATCGTCGATATCGAGGTCACGCTGACGGACGGCTCCTACCACACGGTGGATTCGTCGGACATGGCATTCAGGCAGGCTGCGCGGCTGGCGATGAGCGAGGCGATGCCACAGGCGAAACCCGTTCTGCTCGAGCCGGTCCTGTCGGTCGATGTCGTGATTCCGTCGGAAGCGATGTCGCGCGCATCGGCGTTGATCTCGTCGCGGCGCGGCCAGATCCTGGGCTATGATACACGGCCTGGCTGGCGCGGTTGGGACCAGATCAAGGCGCTGGTGCCGGAGGCCGAGATGCCCGGCCTGATCGTTGAGTTGCGCTCGGCAACCTCGGGCGTCGGCTCGTTCAATGCACGCTTCGACCATCTCGCGGAGCTGGCCGGGAAGTCTGCGGAGGCGGTCGTCTCCGCGCAAGCCCTGGCCTCCGCCCAGGGCCGCTGACGGGGCCGATCCTGTGGATGGGCTCCTTGTGGGTTCATCCCCGCGGGGTGACCGGGAGGGATGCTCTGGAAGGCTCGTCCGCACGGCCTCGCGCGACCAGCGCCTGCGGCGGTTGCTTGCGTCTGAGAAACGCGCGCGGAACACAATCCCGAAAGGCGATGCTTGCAAGCACATGAAGAGGCCGGACACGTGGCCACCGTCTTCTCCGATCGCCGTGCCGCCGGCCGAAAGCTGGCGAGCAGGCTTCGCCGGTATCGCGAGAGGGGCGATGTTGTCGTCCTGGCGTTGCCGCGGGGCGGCGTACCCGTCGGCTTCGAGGTCGCGCGGGCCTTGAAGGCCCCGCTCGACGTTCTCGTCGTGCGCAAGCTCGGCGTTCCCGGAGATGAAGAAATGGCCATGGGCGCAATCGCCACGACAGGGGCACGCGTCCTGAACCGGGAGGTCATCGCCGCGCTCGGCATCGCTCAGGACGTCCTCGACAGGGTGACCGCGAAAGAGGAGCAGGAGCTGCTTCGCCGCGAGCGTCTCTACAGGGGCGGCCGCACGCCGCTCTCTCTGGAGCGGCAGACCGTCATCATCGTCGATGACGGTCTGGCTACGGGCGCGACGATGCGGGCCGCGGTGATGGCGCTGCGAGACAGGCATCCCGCCCGCATCGTGGTCGCGGTGCCGGTCGGCAGCCGGGAGATCTGCCAGGCGATGAACGCCGTCGCCGACGAGGTGGTGTGCGCGACGATGCCGCATTACTTCCTGGGGGTCGGCAGCTGGTACTCGGACTTCTCGCAAACCGGCGACGACGAGGTTCGCGGCCTGCTGGACGAGGCCAGCAGGTTGCGGCCCGGGCCGGGCGATCAGGGCGATGGCGGCGCGGCCCCGGACGGTTCCGGTCACGCCGACCGCGCATAGGGGCCGGTCTGCTCGTCGAAGCGGGTCCAGCCTTCTCGACGGTATTCGGCGCGGCGCAGCTCGGCATCGATCGGGCCGGCCCCTTGCATGATCTTCTCGACGGCCGGAGCGTGGCTGTCGCTGGTGCGGACCACGACGACTGCTCCGCCCCGGCGGATGGTCTCTGCCAGATAATGGGCCTCGTCATCGCCGAAACCGGCGCCGGCCATGGCACCGATCAGAGTGCGGGCCGTGGCGCCGGAATTCGTCCCGACAGCGAGCGTGCCGAAAATCCAGCCGGCCGCCAGGACCGGGCCCACTCCGGGAACCGGCATCGCAGCCAGCCGCGCCAACAGGCCGGCACCGCCGCCAACCGCGCCGCCGACTTCGGCGCCTACGGCCGCGTCGTCCGCGAAGGTCGCCGTTTGATAGCCGATGATGCTGATATCCTCCGAAGAGAGCCCGGCCACTTCGAGCCGGGTTACCGCCGTCTCGGCATCTGCATGGTGCTCGTAGGAACGTGTGACTGTCCGTGACATGAAGCATCCTCCCTCGACGGGAAGCCCCTCGGCACGAACCGGCTGGAATCGACCTTGTTCCCTGCTCGCCGGCCTTCGGAAGGGATGTTTCCGAGAGGCATCCGATTGATTGCGACGAAGGGCCGCGGTCCTCGCCAGGACTTCTCCGGCTGGCGGGAGCGTCAAGTCGTCGCGGTAAGAACCCGGTTTCGCCGTCCCTGCGAGCCCCGCATCCGGCCGCGCTTGCGGTTTCGCTTGCCTTCACGGTGTTCGGACAGTTTATATGTGAACGTTATGCTGAACGGAGCAACCGGCGCTTGCGCCTTGGTTCGCCGTTCCGCACTCTAAGACGATAACTGTCCAACGATGTCGACAAGGCGCGGAACCCTGCGATGACGGGTAACCGCGCGACACGGGAGGGAATGATGAAGGCGATCGACGCCGCGCAGGCCAGGCACGAGGCGCGCCCCTGGCTTGCGCAGTATCCGCCCGCGGTGCCGGCGGAGCTGGACGAAGCCAAGATCGGGACGCTGGTCGATCTGATCCGCTCGTCCTGCGCGCGCTTTGCCGACAGGCAGGCCTTCGAGAGCTTCGGCAAGACGATCACCTTCGCGGAAACCTTGCGTGCGGCGGAGGCCTTCGCCGGGTGGCTGCAGGCGAAGGGGCTGAAGAAGGGCGATCGTGTCGCGCTGATGATGCCGAACATCCTCTCCTATCCAGCCGCGATCTTCGGCACGCTCCTCGGCGGTTTCGCCGTCGTGAACATCAATCCGCTCTACACGGCGCGCGAGCTGACCCACCAGGTCAACGATGCCGGCGCGCGCGTGCTCGTGGTGATCGAGAATTTCGCGCATGTCGTCGAGGAGGCGAAGCCGAACTTGAAGCTCGATGCCATCGTGACCGCGACGGCCGGCGACCTGATGGGTTTCAAGGGCAGGATCGTCAATTTCGTCGCGCGCCGGATCAAGAAGGTCGTCAAGCCGTTCAACCTGCCCGGCTCGGTGCCGCTGCAACGAATACTGCACGGCGGCGGAGGGATGACGCCGGTCACGGTGACGCCCGAGGATGTCGCCTTCCTGCAGTATACGGGGGGGACCACCGGCGTCGCCAAGGGCGCGACGCTGACCCATCGCAATGTCGCGGCGAACGTCCAGCAGGCGGGGCTGTGGCTCGAATGGGTGCTGGAATCGCCGCAGGGCCGCAGCGACTACCAGCACGTCATGGTCACCGCGCTCCCGCTCTACCACATCTTCGCGCTGACCTGCTGCTGCATGTTCCTGCTGCGGATCGGCGCCAAGAGCCTGCTGATCGCCAACCCGCGCGACATTCCGGGCTTCGTCAGAACGCTGAAATCAAGCCGCTTCACGCTGATTTCCGGCGTCAACACGCTTTACAACGCGCTCGCGAACCACCCCGATATCAAGAACGTCGATTTCTCCGAACTGCGCTTCGCCGTCGCCGGCGGCATGGCGACGCAGGCCGCGGTCGCCAAGCAGTGGAAGGCCGTGACCGGGCGCCCGATCATCGAGGGCTACGGGCTGTCCGAAACCTCGCCGGTCGCGACGATCAACCGGCCGGACATCCAGGAGTTCACCGGCACCATCGGCTATCCGATCCCCTCGACCGAGATCGCTATCCGCGATGCCGAGGGCCACGACATGCCGCTGGGCGAATCCGGCGAGATCTGCATCCGCGGGCCGCAGGTGATGGCGGGTTACTGGAACCGCCCGGACGAGACGGCAAGGGCGATGACGGCGGATGGCTTCTTTCGCAGCGGCGATATCGGCGTGATGCTGCCGGACGGGCAGGTCAAGATCGTCGACCGCATGAAGGACATGGTGCTGGTCTCAGGCTTCAACGTCTATCCGAACGAGGTCGAGGACGTTCTGGCCGCGCATCCCGGCGTGCTGGAGTCGGCCGTGATCGGCCTGCCGGACGAGCATTCAGGCGAGGCGGTGACCGCCTTTGTCGTCCGCAAGGACCCGACACTGACCGCTGAGGAATTGCGCGCCTACTGCAAGGAGAACCTGACCGGCTACAAGGTGCCCAAGCAGATCTTCTTTCGGGAAACCCTGCCAAAAACGAATGTTGGCAAGGTGTTACGCCGCGCGCTGCGCGAGGAGGTCGTCGCCAGGAGCTGACGGAACGCAGCCGCGCGGTCGACAGCCCGGGCAGCAACGTGTCTTCTGTGCGGGTTCGCGGGCGGGAATCGCCGCCGCGGACCGTCACGGAGTAGATCGTCATTTGCCTCGCCGTCTCGTCGAATTTCCGCTGCTGCGCCGGCTGAAGCCTGGGCTCCATGTCTACGAAGAGGAGGCGCTGAACGCCGAGCCGGCCATCGGGCTGCTCGACCAGACGATCACGCCGATCGATGCCTTCTTCATCCGCAACAATGGCGACCTGCCGGAGATTGGTGACGAACATGACTGGACGCTGACGATCGACGGCGAGGTCGAGCGCCCGACGGTCTGGACCATTGCGGGCCTGCGGCAGCGTTTCGAGACTGTCACCGTCACCGCTGTCCTGGAATGCGCCGGCAATGGGCGTTCGCAGTTCTCGCCGGCCACGGACGGGCTGCAATGGCGGCTCGGCGCCGTCGGCTGCGCGCGCTGGACCGGAGTGCGGCTGGCGGATGTGCTCGAACATGCCGGCCCGAAGCCGAGCGCCGTCTATACCGGGCATCATGCGCCCGACCGGCAGATCGGCAAGCCGGAGAAGGCGGCCCTTTCGCGCGGCCTGCCGATGGCCAAGGCGCTGGCGCCGGAAACCCTGATCGCGTTCGGGATGAATGACGAGCCGCTGCCTCGCCTCCATGGCGGCCCTCTGCGGATCGTCGCGCCCGGCTATCCCGGTTCTGCCTGGCAGAAATGGCTCGACGGGATCAGCCTGCGCCCGGTCGAGCATGACGGCGAGAGGATGCGCGGCACCGACTATCGGATGCCGCTCCGGCCGATGAGGCCGGGCGAGACGCTCGATGCGGCCAATTTCGCTGTTATCACCGACATGCCGGTGAAATCGCTGATCACCACGCCGGTCGACGGCTTCATGATGAAAGAGGGCGAGCGGCTGACGGTCGGCGGCTTCGCCTGGAGCGGCGCCATCCCGCTCGCGTCGGTCGAACTCTGCTGCGATGACGGCCAGAATTGGCAGGACGTGCCGTTGCTGCCGGGCGAGGGGCATTTCGCCTGGCGGCGCTTCGAGGCTGAGATATCCGCCGATCGGGTCGGACCGCTGGTCATCATGGCGCGGGCGCGGGATGTCGCCGGCAACAGCCAGCCGCTGGAGGTTGCCTGGAACCCGCGTGGCTATTGCAACAATCAGGTGCAGCGCCTGCGTGGCTCGGTCGTCGCCTGAAGCTTTGAACCTTTGCGGCCCTCGCCGCGTCTAATGTTCGGGCCCGCCGCACCGGCAAGGCTCCGCCGCCCCGGTCTCTCCTCCTCCTCCCATCGGCGACCGGGGCGGCTATTCTTCCCTGATCGCGCGCATCCTGGCCCGTGCAAGCTCGTCGTGCTCGGGCTTGACCCGAGCATCTCCTGCAAGATGAGGCTCCTGCGCTTCTTGAGAGCCGAGATACTCGAGTCTGCGCTTCGGCTCGCCCGAAACTGACGCGCCGAGGTCAGGCGGCGAGAAGGGCCTTGCCATCGGCCGCATGGCCGGTCGTCCTGACGATCTGGCCGGCGGCGATATCGCGGTCGAAACGCACCAGCGTGAAGTCTTCGGCCCGGCCGGTGTTGCCGCGCTCAGTCAGGACGCTGAGCAGCCGGCCGACGCGCGCGGCGAGATGCCGTTCATGCGCGGCGCCCGCCGCTGCCCGCAGCCGCGCCGCACGCTCCGCGACGACTTCGCCGGGCAGTTGCGGCATGCGCGCGGCCGGCGTGTCGGGGCGGGCGGAATAGGGGAAGACATGCACGAAGCTCAGCCCGCATTCCTCGACCAGTTCGAGCGAGCGCGTGAACATCGCCTCGTCCTCTGTCGGGAAGCCGGCGATGAGATCGGCGCCGAAGACGATGTTGGGGCGCGAGGCCCGGATCTCGGCGCAAAAGCGGATGGCGTCGGCTCGGTTGTGGCGGCGCTTCATGCGCTTCAGGATGAGGTCGTCGCCGGCCTGCAGCGACAGATGCAGATGCGGCATCAGCCGCGCCTCTGTCGCGAGCAGGTCGCGCAACGTGTCGTCGACTTCGACCGCATCGATCGAGGACAGGCGCAGGCGTGGCAACTCGGGCAGCGCCCGAAGAATTGCCTCCGCGAGAGCGCCGAGTGACGGCTGCTCCGACAGATCGCGCCCATAGCTGGTCAGGTCGACGCCGGTCAGCACGATCTCGCGGGCGCCGGCCTCGACCAGCTTGCGGCATTGCTCCAGCACATCGCCGATCGAGAGCGAGCGCGAATTGCCGCGGCCGAAGGGGATGACGCAGAAGGTGCAGCGATGGTCGCAACCGTTCTGCACCTGGACGAAGCCGCGTGTATGGCCGGTGAAACGGCCGGTGACCGGCGCGCGCAACGTCGTGCGGGCCATGATGTCGCCGACCGCGAGCTTGTCCGCGGCCGTTACGTCCGCGCTGCCGAGACTGTTCGACCGCGCGAGCGCGGCCCAACTTTCGGGACGTAGCTTTTCGTCGTTGCCGAGAACCCGGTCCGCTTCCGGCATCGCCGCGAAGCGGGCAGGCTCGATCTGCGCGGCGCAGCCGGTGACGATGACCGGGCGGTCCGGCTGCTCGCGCTTGAGGCGGCGCACCGCTTGCCGCGCCTGGCGCGTCGCCTCGGCGGTGACGGCGCAGGAGTTGACGATGGCGGCGTCCTTCAGCCCGGCGGCCTCTGCCTGGAGCCTCAGCGCCTCGCTTTCGACGATGTTGAGGCGGCAGCCGAAGGTGACGACCTCCAGAGCATTTCCGCGTTTCTCCGAACCGCGAAAATGCTCCGGGTTACTGTTTGGTCGCATTTTCTTCACGCGAACCGGCAGCACTTCGCTTGAAAATGCTCCGGGCCATCAGGCCGCGCTCGTGAATAACGCCGGGCCGAGCGTGCCTTCCCATTCGAACTCGACCGGGCCGGTCATCAGCACATGTCCGTCGCTCTCGCGCCATTCGATGGCGAGGTCGCCGCCGGGCAGGCTGACCGTGGCCTTGCGGGCGGTCAGCTCGCGGCGCACGCCCGCGACCAGCGCCGCGCAGGCGCCGGAGCCGCAGGCTTGGGTGATGCCGGCGCCGCGCTCCCATACGCGAAGCACGATATGATCGGGCGCCTTCACCGCAGCGAGCTCGATATTGGCCCGGTCGGGGAAGATCGGGTGGTTTTCGAGCAACGGGCCGATCTGTTCGAGATTGTAGGCGTAGGGGTCCTCGACGAAGAAGACCGCATGGGGGTTGCCCATGTTGACAGCGCAGGGCGTGTGCAGGATCGGATTGTCGATCGGCCCGATCTGCAGCTCGAAGCGGCTGGTATCCTCGAAGGGTTCGGCCAGCGGGATTTCATCCCAGGCGAGGCGTGGCGCACCCATATCGACGGTGAACAGGGCTTCGCCCTCGCGCACTGTCGGCAGCAGCCCGGCCTTGGTCTGGAGGGCGAGGCGGGTCTTGCCGCCATCGCCCATCTGCGGATCGGCGACCATCGCCCAGGCGACGCAGCGCGTGCCGTTGCCGCAGGCGCCGGCCTCGGAACCATCGGTGTTATAGATGCGCACGAAGGCATCGGTGCCGGGCGCCACGGCATCGTGCAGGACCATGAGCTGGTCGAAACGGGCGCGGGGTTCGGCGGCGATGGCGCGGGCCTCGGCCTCGCTGACGATATGCTTCGTGCCGCGCAGGTCGAGCACCGTGATCTGGTTGCCGAGCCCGTTCATCTTCAGGAACCGGCGATTGGCCAGAGCGTTCATTTGGTCACACGTCCCATGAATAGTGGGTCTATGGCCGAGGCGACGTGAAAAAGCCACCCTCATCCCGGTTCCTGAGGAAAGGTGGACATTCTATGTTGCGGTGCAAGGGCGCGAATCGCGTGAAACTCAGGACCGTGACGATGCGGTATTCCCGGATTTGTGTTCTGGCGCTCGCCGGTGTGGCGAGCGTGTTCAGCGGAACGGTCTTCGCGCAGGGGCGGGTGGCTTCGCCGAGCCCGGTCGAGTCCGCGCCGCTCGCGCCGCCGCCCGGCGCGGCTCCCCCCCAGGTCCCTGTCGCTCCGGCGCAGGCGCAACCGGGGCCCGAGCAACCCGCGAGCCCGCAGCCGGTGCAGCCGCCTCCGGCGTTGCAAGGGCCGGTGACGCCGCAGCCTGTCCAGCCTGCGCCTACGCCGTCGATGCCGATCGAGCCGCAGCCGGTCCAGCCGCCGCCGACGCTGCCTGCCCCGGGACAGCCGCTGCCGCCCGCGCCATCGCAGCAGCAGACCGGCGTGCCCGATCCCAATTCAACGCTGGCCGGAAAAGGCTCCGATTCCAGCGATGTCGGCGAGGTCGTGCTCGCGCCGAAGCCTGTCCTGATGCAGTCGGGGCAGGCGACCTGGGATCAGGGCTTCCAGAAGCTGTCCAACAGCATCAGGGCTCTGCGAGCCGAGGCCCAAAGGGCTGGGCTGGCCGTGGCCGGCCGTCCGCTCTCGCTCTTCGTCGAGACCACCGATGACGGATTCCGCTTCGAGGCGATGCTGCCGGTGGCGATCCCGCCCGGTGGGCAGGCGCCGTCGCTGGGCCCGGATTTCAGGATGGGGACGTCGCCCGCCGGGCCGGCGTTCCGCTTCCTGCATCAGGCGCCTTATGACGACATCGACTCGACCTATGAGACAATCACCGCCTATCTCGAAGCGAAGAGCATCGTCGTGAAGGATGCCTTCCTCGAGGAGTATGTCAGCGAGCTCAACGATCCCGGCGACCCGAATCTCGAGATCAACGTCTACGTCCAGCCGAAATAGGGCCTTCCAACGCGTCGTACTCGGGCCTGACCCGAGCATCTCTCCTCCCTATGACGCGGGCCCTCAAGCACTCCAGCTCAAGCCGGGCCGCATCGGCCTGAAGCGCTCTTCCGGCAGGCCAGCCGTGGCAAGCGCCACTTTCAACGCTTCCGGCGGGCGCTCTACGCCCTCGTCGGTGAGCTGGAAGGTGCCCCAGTGGTGGCCGATCGCCTGCTCGGCGCGCAGAGCCAGCATGACCTTGACCGCCTCCTCCGGATTCATGTGGTTGTCCGACATGAACCAGCGCGGCTCATAGGCGCCGATCGGCAGCACGGCGAGGCGGAACGGCCCGTGCTCGCGGCCGAGCCGCTCGTAGAGCGAGCCGTCGTGATAGCCGGTGTCGCCGATATGGAAGACCTTGGTGCCGGCGGCTTCGAGGACATAGGAGCACCACAGCGCCATGCGCCGGTCGAACGCGCCGCGCGCCGACCAGTGATAGCTCGGCAATAGCGTGATCGCGACCGCATCGGACAGCTGAAGTCGGTCGTTCCAGTCATGCGCCTCGGCGCGGGCGTCCGGGATGCGGGCCCTGACGATGGCGTCGTTGCCGAGCGGCATGATCATGCGTGGCTGGTCGCGGTCGTGCAGACGCGCCAACGTCTCGATGTCGAGATGGTCGTAATGGTTGTGCGTGATCAGGACCGCATCGATCCGCGGCAGCTCGTCGAAGGCGACGCCGGGTTCGTTCACCCGCTTCGGGCCGACGAAGGAGAAGGGGCTGGCGCGCTCCGAATAGACCGGGTCGACAAGCAGGTTGAGGCCGCCGAGCTGATAGAGAAACGAGGCGTGGCCGAGATGGACGATGCGGACGCCGTCGACGCGCTCCGGCGGCTTGTCCTGCGGCGGCGCGGCGTATTGCGGTGGGAAGGCCTCGCGCTCGCGTTTGCCGGTCTGCCAGCGCAGGACGTCGAACAGCCCCTTGCTGACCGACCGGCCATCGCTGAAGACGACGCCATCGAAATGGTCGCTGACGGGGCCCTGGTAGTAGGGATTGCGTGAGCGGGAGATGGTGGCCCAGGCGGCTCCGGTCGAGGCCAGCAGCGCACCGAGACCGACGAAAGAGAGAAGTTTGCGGCGGGTCATGGTCCAGAAGAGGTAGGCCGCCGCAACGCAGCGTCAAGCCTCCGGCGCCTTGATCGCCAGCGCGTGAACCCAGCGTGTGGCCATGCGGTCGTAGCCGGAGCCCATCTCTTCCTCGATTTTCAGGTCCTGCCAGCGCTCGTCGGCACGGTAGGCGTCGCGCAGCTCGGCGGCCGAGAGGTAGTTGAAATAGCGGCCAAAGCTGTCGCGTCCCTCGGCCTCTCCCGCCTTGAAGCTGGCATAGAAGATCCCGCCCGGCCGCAGCGCGGTATGAATCCGGTCGATGATGCCCGGCAGGGCGGCGCGGGGAGCATGCAGCAGGCAAGCATGAGCCCAGACGCCGTCATAGGCCGCGACCTCGTCCAGATCCTCGAACAGCAGGACACGAACCTTGCGGCCGAGCCGCTCTGCGGCCTGCCGGGCCAGCTCCGGAGAACCGTCCGTCGGGACCAGATCGAAGCCGCGCCGCAGCATCTCCGCGCTGTCCTGACCGCCGCCGCAACCCAGTTCGAGAATCCGCGCGCCGGGCGCAAGCTCCGCTGCGAAGATGTCGATGCGGTGGTGCTCTGCCGGCCGGTCACGCCCCGCATAGGCGCCGGCTTCCTCGGCATAGAAGCCGAGGGTCTGGTCGTCCTTGCTCGACATGGCCGGTGTCAGTTGCTCCCGGAGCGGATCGCGACCGTCGCGACGCCTGCGCCGATCAGCAGCGTGCCGCCGGCCTTGTTGAACAGCCCGATCGCGCGGGGATTGCTGACCACGGCCCGGGCGCGCGAAGCGATCAGCGCGTAGCCCATGGCATTGGCGAAGGCGAGGCTGATGAAGGTCGCCTCGAAGATCAGCATCTGCGTCCAGAAATCGCCCTTGGTGTCGAGGAACTGCGGCAGGAAGGCGACGAAGAAGGTGATGCTCTTCGGGTTCAGCGCGGTCACCAGCCAGGCATGGCCGAGCATCTTCCAGGCGGGGGCGGCATCCTCTCGCGGCTTGGCGTCGAGCGAGCCGCCGGCGCGGAAGAGCTTGATGCCGAGCCAGACGAGATAGGCGGCGCCGATCCATTTCAGCGCGGTGAAGACCATGGCGGAGGTGGCGAGCAGGGCGCCGACACCGAGCATGGAGAGCGTCATCGCCGTGAAATCGCCGAGCGCGACGCCGACGGCGATCGGGAAGGCCGTGCGCCAGCCCTGGCCGAGCGCATAGGAGATGACGAGGAGGATCGTCGGTCCGGGGATGACCAGGAGGACGGCGGTGGCGGCGGCGAAGGCGGCCCAGGCTTCGAAGGTCATGGTAATGGCTCCGCTAAAAACCAGAGCCATCACCAGAAGCGGGTGTTTGTAAAGGGGTCAGCGGATCGGCTGGGGATTGTTGCCGAACCAGACCGTCTGTCCCGTTCCTGCGGCGCCGATCTCGCGGCGAACCTCCGGGTCGGCCGCGACGACCAGCACCCACCAGGCCCGGTAGCTCGTACGCGGGTCCTTGGACAGCGCGATGCCGTAGCGGGTCGCTTCCTTCATCCGCAGATTGGCATCGTGGCCGGGGGACTTGCGCCAGCCGTCGAAAGCCTCCTCGACCGAGAAATAGCCGCCGCCGAGGTTTTCCGCCGCCCGCGCGCTATCGATGCCCGCAGCATGGATGCGGGCGGTGAAGTTGCCGCCCGCGTCGTGCGAGAGCGCGTTGGCGGCAACCATCGCATCGGCCTGGCGCTGTGCCATCGCCATCAGCCGCGGATCAGGCCGGACCGGGCCGAGGCCGTTGCTGGCGCGATACGCGTTGAGGATGCGTCCGGCCTGCGCCGGATCGAGCGAAACGGCACTGAGCTTCTCGACCATGCGGGAATCGAGCGGACCCTCGCGCCGCGGGTCGCCGGCACAGGCGGCAAGGAAGAGGGTGAGGGCCAGCAAAGGCAGGGCGGTCGCAATCTTCATGGGCATCGCTGTCGAATCAGGGGCGGCAGCGATGCGGCCAGATCAGGGCCATTCTGCGGCCGAGGCTCGCGATTCCCTGCACTCCCGGGCAAAAAGCTGGCAGACCTGCTTCCTGCGGCGATGGAGGCCAGCGCCACAAAGACACGCGTATCCGAGGCAAAACCAATCCCAACCTTGACTTTCGCCGCATTCTTCCGCTTTAAGACCGCATTCGTTTCGCCGACATCGCCGAAACCACATCCGCCGACCGGGCCGCGCCAAGCGCTTTCATGAGCCCGGAGGTCAACGTCCGACAGCGCGATTGCGCCCTCGGGCGCGAAACCGTTTGGCGGAAGGTTCTGGTGCTGGCGGTTCCTTGAGGCAAGCAGGCAGGTCCGCATGTTCGGCACGCTCAGCGACAGACTCTCAGGCATCCTTTCGGGGCTGACCCGCCGGGGCGCGCTGACCGAAGAGGACGTCAACGCCGCGCTGCGCGAGGTTCGCCGCGCGCTGCTCGAGGCCGACGTCGCGCTCGAGGTCGTTCGCAGCTTCACGGACAAGGTGCGCGAGCGCGCAGTCGGCGCCGAGGTGCTGAAGTCGGTCACGCCCGGCCAGCAGGTCATCAAGATCGTCAACGACGTTCTGATCGATACGCTGGGCGGCGAGGGCGCGGTCATCACCCTCGATGCCGTGCCGCCGGTGCCGATCCTGATGGTCGGTCTGCAGGGTTCGGGCAAGACCAC
Source organism: Allobosea sp. 10L417 (assembly GCF_056395485.1). Lineage (NCBI taxonomy): Bacteria > Pseudomonadati > Pseudomonadota > Alphaproteobacteria > Hyphomicrobiales > Alloboseaceae > Allobosea > Allobosea sp. 10L417. The sequence continues at coordinate 657,608 of NZ_JBFTJP010000001.1, read as the reverse complement.
CTCGACGGCGAAGATCGCCAAGCGCCTGACCGAGCGCAACAAGAAGAAGGTCTTGATGGCGTCGCTCGACACGCGACGCCCGGCCGCCATGGAACAGCTCGCCGTGCTCGGCCAGCAGGTCGGCGTGCAGACGCTGCCGATCGTCGCCGGCCAGTCGGCCGTGCAGATCGCCCGGCGCGCGATCGAGGCGGCTCGTCTTGGTGGCTACGACGTCGTCATGCTCGACACGGCCGGCCGCGTCACGCTCGACGATACGCTGATGGAAGAGGTCGCACAGGTTAAGGCCGCGACCAGCCCGCATGAGGTTCTGCTCGTCGCCGACGCGCTGACAGGTCAGGATGCGGTCAACACGGCGCGCGCCTTTGACGCTCGCGTCGGTCTCACCGGCATCGTCCTGACCCGTATGGACGGCGATTCGCGCGGCGGCGCGGCGCTCTCGATGCGCGCCGTCACCGGCAAGCCGATCAAGCTCGTCGGCACCGGCGAGAAGGTCAGCGAACTCGAGGACTTCCATCCCTCGCGCGTCGCCAACCGCATCCTCGGCATGGGCGACATCGTCAGCCTCGTCGAGCGCGCGGCCGAGACCATCGATGCCGAACAGGCGCAGGCGACCGCGCAGCGCATGGCGAAGGGTCAGTTCGACCTCTCCGACATGCGCGCCCAGCTCCAGCAGATGGAGAAGATGGGCGGCATCGGCGGCGTGATGGGCATGCTGCCCGGTATGAAGCAGGCTCAGTCCCAGCTCGCCAACGCCGGCGTCGGCGACAAGATGTTCAAGCGCATGATCGCCGCGATCGATTCGATGACGCCGGCCGAACGCAAGAATCCCGATCTGCTCAAGAACAGCCGCAAGAAACGCATCGCGGCCGGTTCCGGCACTTCGGCGGAGTCGATCAACAAGCTGCTCAAGATGCATCGCGGCATGGCCGACGCCATGAAGGCGATGAGCAAGCAGAAGGGCGGCATGCTCGGTAAGCTCGGCAGCATGTTCGGGCTCGGCGGCGGATTGCCCGCCGGCATGCCCGATCCCTCCAAGATGGACCCGGCCCAGCTCGCCGAATTGCAGAAGCAGCTCGGCGCGGGCGGCGGCCTGCCGTCGATGCCGCCGGGCGGTTTCCCCGGATTGCCGAAGGGCGTCACCCCGCCGGCGGGCATGATGCCGAAACTGACGGGCCTCGGCGGCGGCGGCCTGCCAGGGCTGGGCGGCAACCCGTTCGGCAAGAAGAAGTAGCTTTCAACGTTACACACGACTTCAAACTTCAAACCAAAGGAAGAAGACCATGTCCCTCAAGATCCGCCTGACCCGCGGCGGCGCCAAGAAGCGCCCCTACTACCGCATCGTCGTCGCCGACGCCCGCTCGCCGCGGGATGGCCGCTTCATCGACAAGGTCGGCTCCTATGACCCGATGAAGCCGAAGGACTCCGCCGAGCGCGTCGTGCTCGACACCGAGAAGGTCCAGTCCTGGCTCGCCAAGGGCGCCCAGCCGACCGATCGCGTGCTGCGCTTCCTCGACGCTGCCGGCCTCGTCAAGCGCCCCGCCCGCAACAACCCGAACAAGGCCGTTCCGGGCGAGAAGGCCAAGGAGCGCGCCGAGAAGAAGGCCGAGAAGGCCGCTGCTCCGGCTGCCGAAGCAGCAGCCGAGGCGTGAGCTTGACCGTCGGCACGTCGGTCTCGGGCGAAGCGCAGCTTCGGCCCGGGGACCTCTCGCGAGGGACGCTCGGGCGCTGCCCGGGCGTGGCGTGCTGATATGGCCGAGCTTATCCTGCTCGGAATCGTCGGCGCGCCGCATGGCGTGCGCGGCGAGGTCAGAATCAAGACCTTTACCGGCGATCCGCTCGCGATCGCCGAGTACGGCCCGCTCTCCGACGGCAAGGGCCGCAGCTTCGAGATCACCGATATCCGCCCCGCCAAGGAAGTGGTCGTCGCTCGCCTGAAGGGCGTTGCGACGCGCGAGGCGGCCGAGGATCTGAACGGCGTCGAGCTGTTCGTTGCGCGCGACAAGCTGTCGGCAGGCGAGGACGAGGACGAGTTCCTGCAGGCCGATCTGATCGGTTGCAGCGTGGTCGGGCCGGACAGCATCCTGCTCGGCACCATCACCTCGGTTGAGAACTTTGGTGCGGGCGATCTGCTCGACATCGAGACGCCGGATGGACGCTCCGTCCTGATGCCCTTCACCAAGGCCTTCGCGCCACGCATCGACATCGCCGCGCGCCGGATCGATGCCGAGCCGCCGCTGGGATTGTTCGAGCCCGACGATGACAAACAATAGGCCCGCCCGCGCGCTGATCTTCGACATGGATGGCACCATCGTCGACAATATGCGCTTCCATGACGACGCCTGGGAAAGCTGGCACGTCAGCAACCAATTGCCGTTCGACCGCAATACCTTTGCGGCGCGGACTGCCGGCATGGCCGGCAATGAGATCATTTCCTCCTATTTCCCGCAGGCGGCCGTGGCCGAGCTCGATGCCATGAGCGATGCCAAGGAAGCCCTTTATCGGGAAGCCTATCTGCCGCATGTCGCGGCGAATGCCGGCTTCCTCGAATTGATCATGCGGGCCGAAGCAGCGGGCATCCCGATGGCGGTGGCGACAGCCGCTCCGCCGGCGAACATCGAGGTCGTGCTCGATACGCTCGGCCTGCGCCAGCGCTTCGCCACCATCGTTTCGCCGAGCCAGGGTTTCCGCGGCAAGCCGCATCCGGACATGTTCCTGGCCGCCGCGGAGCGGATGAAGGTCGCGCCGGCCGACTGCATCGTCTTCGAGGATGCGCCGCTCGGTGTCGAGGCGGCGCGGCGCGCCGGCATGCGGGCCGTTGCGCTCTTGACGATGCTGGATGCGAGTGGCTTTGCCGCTTATGACAATCTGATCGCATCGGCGCGCGATTTCACGGCGCTGGACGGGCTCCCGGCGCTGCGCTTTGCTTGAAGGCATGCCCTTCCGCGCCTCGATCCTGACGCTCTATCCGGAGATGTTCCCCGGGCCGCTCGGCATTTCGCTGGCAGGCGAAGGGCTGCGCAAGGGGCTGTGGTCGCTCGACACGCACCAGATCCGCGACCACGGCATCGGCCGCCATCGCAATGTCGACGACAACCCGGCCGGCGGCGGCGCCGGCATGGTGTTGCGCTGCGACGTGCTGGCGGCAGCGATCGATGCGGCGGTGTCGGCGGATGACGCGCGCCCGCGCCTGCTGATGTCGCCGCGGGGCCGACCGCTCCAGCAGCGCCGGGTGCGCGACTGGGCGGAAGGACCGGGACTCGTCATCGTCTGCGGGCGCTTCGAAGGCGTCGACGAGCGCGTGATCGAGGGGCGCAACCTGATCGAGGTCTCGATCGGCGACTACATCCTCTCCGGCGGCGAGATGGCGGCGCTGACCTTGCTCGACGCCTGCGTCCGCCTGATCCCCGGCGTGATGGGCAAGGTGGCCTCCGGCGAGGATGAGAGCTTCGAGAACGGGTTGCTCGAATATCCGCATTATACGCGGCCGCGCGAATGGGAGGGCAGGGGCCTGCCCGATGCGCTTCTCTCGGGCGACCATGCCCGCATCGCGAAATGGCGACGCGAGCAGGCGGAAAAGATCACGCGGGAGCGTCGGCCCGATCTGATGAAGAGGCATGGCGAGGGCTAAGCTCTTGCCGTCATTCCCGGGCGAAGCGCAGCGCAGACCCGAGAATCCCTTTCGGAAGGGACGCCTTTTTCGGCATGAAATGCTCGGGTCAAGCCCGAGCATGACGGCTGCCTGTTATGGAAACGCCGCCACCGGCAGCTTTTCGGCCAGCCAGCCGCCCGGTCCGAGCACCCCCCCACGCACCGCCGCGAGATCGCGCCAGCCGCGTCCGGCCAGCTTCTGCGCAATGGCCACGGCCTGTGCGCCGGTGCGGTCGATCAGCACGATGCGCTTACCGGGATTGTCGAGGCGAAGCCCGGCGAGACGGACCTCGAAGGCCGGCGCATCGGCATCGAATGGCCGCGCGCCCTGCGGCAGGCCGGTATCGGCCCACTCCTCCGCGCTGCGGATATCGATCAGCAGGATCCGTTTTGCCTGAGCGGCTTCAAAGGCTTCGCGCGAAGAGAGCGTGTTCGCGTCCTGACCGAAAACGAAAGAGGCCGGGAGCACGAGGCTCCCGGCCAGAAAAATTCGGCGCGTCGCGGCGCCCTTGCGCATGACGCTCAGCGCAGCTCGGCGCAGAAGCGCTGGATGCGGCGGCAGGCCTCTTCCAGCTTCTCGTCCGAGGTGGCGTAGGAGATGCGGAAGTTCGGGCCGAGGCCGAAGGACGAGCCGTGCACGGCCGCGACGGCTTCCGTCTCGAGCAGGCCCATGACGAGGTCTTCGTCGGTCTCGATCTTCTTGCCGTTCGGCAGGGTCTTGCCGATCAGGGCCGAGCAGTCGGGGTAGACGTAGAACGCGCCTTCCGGCACCGGGCATTTCAGGCCGCGGGTCTGGTTCAGCATGGAGACGACGAGATCGCGCCGGCGTTCGAAGGCCTTCTTGAAGACCGGGATGTGCTCCTGCGTGCCGTCGAGCGCCTCGACCGCGGCCCATTGCGAGATCGCCGAGGTGCCGGAGGTCTGCTGGCCCTGGACCAGGTCCATGGCGTTGATCAGATGCTGCGGGCCGGCGGCGTAGCCGATGCGCCAGCCGGTCATGGCATAGGACTTCGAGACGCCGTTCATGGTCAGCGTGCGCTCGTAGAGGGCGGGCTCGACCTGCGCCGGGGTGACGAACTGGAAGTCGCCATAGACGAGGTGCTCGTACATGTCGTCGGTCAGGATCCAGACATGCGGATGGCGCATCAGCACATCCGTGAGCTTCTTCATCTCGGCATGGCTGTAGGCCGCGCCCGACGGGTTCGACGGCGAGTTCAGGATCACCCACTTGGTCTTGGGGGTGATGGCCTTCTCGAGGTCTTCAGGCTGCAGCTTGAAGTCGTTCTTGAGATAGGTCTCGGCGAAGGTCGCCGTGCCGCCGCAGAGCGCGACCATCTCGGGGTAGCTGACCCAGTAGGGCGAGACGCAGATGACCTCGTCGCCGGGGTTCAGCGTGGCGAGCAGCGCATTGTAGATGACGTGCTTGCCGCCGGTCGAGACGATGGTCTGGCTCGCCTTGTAGTCGAGGCCGTTCTCGCGCTTGAACTTGCGGGCGACGGCTTCGCGCAGCTGCGGGATGCCGGAGACCGGGGTGTACTTGGTTTCGCCGCGCCGGATCGCGGCGATGGCGGCTTCCTTGATATTATCCGGCGTGTCGAAATCGGGCTCGCCGACCGAGAGCGAGATCACGTCCTTGCCCTGGGCTTTCAGGTCACGGGCCTTCTGCGTGATCGTGATGGTCGCTGAGGGCTTCACGCGCTTCAGGGCATCGGCAAGAAAGGCCATGGGACTGATCTCCGAGGGAGCGGGAGGTTGAGCGCCGGAGCAGGCGCGCGCGTGGTGTATGACTCGGCGGCAATGATCGCAAGCGCAACTGCTTGATGTTTTGCAGAAGCGTCATGAATTCGAGGCGGTTTGCCCTTGCGGTCACCGCATGCGAAGGCGGGGCATGACGAGCGCTGCCGCAACCATTGCGATCTATGTCGATGCCGACGCCTGCCCGGTGAAGCCGGAGATCTATCGCGTCGCCGAGCGCCATCGCGTCAAGGTCTTCGTCGTCGCCAACAGCTTCATCAACGTGCCGCGCGAGCCCTGGCTCGAGCGCGTCACGGTCTCCGGAGGCTTCGACGCCGCCGATGACTGGATCGCAGAGCGCGTCGGGCGCGGCGCGATCGTCGTCACGGCCGACATTCCACTGGCGGATCGCTGCATAAAGGCCGGCGCCGACGTGATCGGACCGACCGGCAAGCCCTTCACCGAAGCCTCGATCGGCATGGCGCTGGCGACGCGCGACATGATGGAGGATCTGCGCGCGATGGGCGCAGCCACCGGCGGGCCGAAGCCGTTTTCGCCGAAGGACCGCTCTGCCTTCCTGCAGGCGCTCGACCTCGCGATCCAGCGCCTCAGGCGTGCCGGCTTCCAGGCCAGTCGATAGACATGTGGACCGCAGGCCTTGACCTGCGCCCGTCTCAGCGCTCCGGGAACAGGAACGTCAGCACGGCACGCACTCCCCAGCGCGGGGCGTCATCGGGCCTGACGGCATAGTATTTAAGGCCGATGCTGGCGCTCATCGCCTGTTTGCCGACATTGAAGACCTGCGAGGCGCTGACATTGATCGGGACGGTCCATTTGCGGTTGACCCAATCATAGTTCGTCTCGGTGTTGAGACCGACGCTGAACCCTTGCCCGAAGCTGTAAGACAGGAATGGCTGCAGCAAGGTCGTGCTGACGTCGCTGCGACCATCCGGCCCGGCATAGGACCAGATGTGGTTTGCCAGGCCGCCAACGGTCCACGCCCCTTCCTGCACCAGCAGGAGCGCGGTGGGCCCTGCGCCCCATTTGCCGGAGCCCAGCTTGTCGCTCGAGGCGCTGGGCCAGAGAAAGACCGGGCCCAGCGCCCATATCACGCCGTTCTTGGGTGAGGTCGGCGTGAGGAAGAAGCTCTGGGTGATGTCGCCGACCCCGACCGCGTCGGCCGCGCCATAGCGCTCGCGCTGGATGACCGGCAGGATCGTCCGGATGATCAGGTTCCAGTCCTGGTTCAGATGAACCGGGACGACGGGCTGGATATTCGTCGTCGAGGAAAAACCATCGTTCTTGGCCCCTCCGCGGAACTCGAAATTGCCCTGCAAGGGCAGGCTGATCATGGGTGAAACCGGATTTTGGAGCCTCTTCGAGAGCTCTTCCGCATCCTGTGCGGCGGCAACGCCGGGTAAAACACAAATGGCCGCGACAAGCTTCGCGGCCATCCTCAACAACGATTTAGCCATAGACAGAAAACGCCCCCACGCCTGCGGCCCGAATCGGCCGCCGCGTTACGCTTACCCGAGGGGCCAGCCGCGCTACAGCGCGCCGAGCGCAGGGCGGGATGTCATCCCGGTATTCCCTGCCGCGCTGGACCTCGGCGGGGTTTCACCCTAATTCTCGCCGCAACCAAGGCCCGTATCCAAACCGGGCGCTCCGGAGGAAGCTCATGTCGTTGACCCGCCGTTCCACGCTCGGCCTGATGGCCGGCGCCGTCTTCGCTCCGTCGATCGTCCAGGCCCAGAGCTTCCCCAGCAAAGTGGTCACCCTGGTCGTGCCCTATCCGGCGGGTGGGCCGACCGACGCCATCGCGCGCTTCGTCGCACAGGATCTGTCGACCGCCTTCGGCCAAAACGTCATCGTCGACAACCGGGCCGGCGCCTCCGGCGCGGTCGGCACCCGCGCCGTCGCCCATGCTGCCCCCGACGGCTACACCATCGTCTTCGGCAACAACCAGACGCATGGCAACAACATGTTCCTGCTGAAGGAGCCCGGCTACGACGCGGTGAAGGACTTCGCGCCGCTCGCCGGCGTCGGCGCCTTCGAGCATGCCTTCGTCGTTCGCAACGACCTGCCGGCCAAGAACATCCAGGAGCTGATCGCGCTCGCCAAGGCCGATCCGGGCAAGCTGAATTACGGCTCGACCGGCGTCGGCTCCGGCTCACATCTCGCCATGGAGCTGTTCATGCAGCGCACCGGCATCAAGATGACGCATGTGCCCTTCCGGGGTGCCGCGCCGCTGGTGCAGGAGATCGTCGCCGGCCGCATCGACATCGCCAACTCGACGCTGCCGAGCGTGCTCGAGCAGATCAATGGCGGCGCCCTGCGCGCGCTCGCGCTCGCCAGCCCGGAGCGCAATCCGCGCGCCAAGGACATCCCGACGCTGCGCGAGCAGGGCGTGACCAATGCCGACGCCGATTCCTGGGCGGCGTTCTTCGCCCCCGTGAACACGCCGGACGCGGTGCTCGGCACGCTCTCCAAGGCAGTGCTCGCCTCGCTGAACAAGCCCGAGACGCGCGAGGCCATCCTGAAGCTCGGCTTCACGCTCAAAGTGCGCGATCCCGCCGCGTTCAAGCCCTACCATGCCCAGGAGATCGCGACCTGGAAGCAGATCATCGCCGATGCCGGCGTGAAGCCGGAATAACCTGCCTGAAGCGTCATTCCCGGGCGGAGCGGAGCGCAGACCCGAGAATCTCGTTGGAGAGATGCTCGGGTCGAGCCCGAGCATGACGGCGCTCCGGACGGAGTGAAATCATGAATCTGATGCCCAAGCTCGCCGCCCGCCGCGAGGCAGGGAAGCCCGTGCGCGCGGCGCTGATAGGCGCCGGCAAGTTCGGCTCGATGTTCCTGTCGCAGGTGCCGCATATCGAAGGGCTCGAAGTCGCGGTCATTGCCGACCTAGACCCCGAACGCGCCAAGGTGGCCTGCCGCAATGTCGGTTGGGATGAGGCGCGGATCGCGCGGACGCGCTTCGTCGATGACGGCGTTCAGGCTGCCCGCGCCGATGGCGTCGAGGTGGTGCTGGAAGCGACCGGGCATCCGGCGGCCGGTGCCCGGCACGCCCTGGCCGCGATCGAGGCCGGGCGCCATGTCGTCATGGTCAATGTCGAGGCCGACGTGCTGGTCGGGCCCGTGCTGGCCAAACGCGCCCAGGAGGCTGGCGTCGTCTGTTCCATCGCCTATGGCGACCAGCCGGCGCTGGTCTGCGAGATGGTCGACTGGGCGCGGGCGACCGGCTTCACCGTCGCGGCTGCCGGCAAGGGCACCAAATACCTGCCGGCCTATCACAACGTCACGCCCGACGATGTCTGGACGCATTACGGGCTGACGCCGGAGGCGGCGAAGGCCGGCGGCATGAACCCGCAGATGTTCAATTCCTTCCTCGACGGCACCAAGTCGGCCATCGAGATGGCGGCGATCGCCAATGCTTGCGATCTCGACGTGCCGGAGGCGGGCCTTGCCTTTCCGCCCTGCGGCGTCGACGACCTCGCCCATGTGCTGCGCCCGCGCGGCGTCGGCGGGCAGCTCGAACGCGACGGCATGGTCGAGGTCGTCTCTTCGCTGGAGCGCGACGGGCGGCCGGTCTTCCGCGACCTGCGCTGGGGCGTCTATGTCGTGCTGAAGGCGCCGAACGATTATGCCGCTGCCTGCTTCAAGCAGTATGGCCTGCCGACAGACGCGACCGGCCGCTATGCGGCGATGTACAAGCCCTTTCACCTCATCGGCCTGGAATTGCCGATCTCGGTGCTGAATGCGGCACTCAGGGCCGAACCGACCGGTACGACTCGCGGCTGGCGCGGCGATGCGGTCGCTGTCGCCAAGAGGGCGCTCAAGGCTGGCGAGATGCTGGACGGCGAGGGCGGCTACACCGTCTATGGACGGCTGATGCCGGCGGCCGCGAGCCGCGCTTGCGAGGCGCTGCCGATCGGCCTCGCCCATGGCGTCAAGCTCAAGCGGGATGTCGCAGCCGGCCAGGCGGTGACGGAGGCGGATGTCACGCTCGACGACAGCCAGCCGATCGTCTCACTTCGCCGTGAGCTCGTCGCAACGGCTTGGTGATCGGCGGCGTTCCCTTCTATTTCTGACAGGCTCGGAAGATGGAAAGGGAGATGGCGATGCGGCTCGTATTGGTGGGAAGAGTGTTCGCAGCAGCAATGCTGGCGGCACTCATTACGGACGTTGCTGATGCCCAGCAGCGTTTCCCCTCCAGCGCGGGCGAACTCGCGGTCGAGACTGTCGCCACCGGGCTGGAGCATCCCTGGGGTCTCGCCTTCCTACCGGATGGGCGCATGCTCGTCAGCGAGCGCCCCGGGCGGCTGAGGATCGTCGATGCGGATGGCAAGCTGTCCCGCCCGATCACCGGCGTCCCCAGCGTGATGGCGCGAGGGCAGGGAGGTTTGCTCGGCCTGGCGCTCGATCCGGCCTTCGCGCAGAACCGGCTCGTCTACTTCTCGTTCGCGGAGCCGCGTTCGGGCGGCAACGGCACCAGCGTCGGGCGCGGGCGCCTCAACGAGCAGGGCACGGCGCTGACCAATGTCGAGGTGATCTTCCGGCAGATGCCCACGATCAGCTCCAACATGCATTTCGGCTCCCGCCTCGTCTTCGACAGGACGGGGGCGCTCTTCGTCACGGTCGGGGAGCGCTACAGCCAGCGCGACCAGGCGCAGAACCCGGCCAATCATCTCGGCAAGACCATCCGTATCCGCCCAGACGGCGGCGTGCCGACCGACAACCCAAAGAAGCAGGGCTGGGCGCCCGAGGTCTGGTCGATCGGTCATCGCAACGTCCAGGGCGCGGCGCTGCACCCCGACAGGGGCCAGCTCTGGACGGCCGAGCACGGCGCGCGCGGCGGCGACGAGATCAACACGCCCAAGGCCGGGCTGAATTATGGCTGGCCGGTCATCACCTACGGCGTCGATTATTCCGGCGCTAAGATCGGCGAAGGCACCGCGAAGCCGGGGATGGAGCAGCCGCTGTTCTACTGGGATCCGTCGATCGCACCTTCGGGCGCCGCCTTCTATACCGGCCCGGTCTGGCCGGCCTGGAAGAACTCGCTCTTCGTCGGGGCGCTTGCCGGCCAGATGCTGGTCCGGCTCTCGACTCAGGGCGAGACGGTGACGGGCGAGGAGCGGCTGCTCACCACGATCGGCGAGCGTATCCGCGACGTCGTCCAGGGGCCGGACGGCTTCCTCTACCTGCTCACGGACGAGGACAACGGCAAGATCCTGCGGGTGCGGCCGGCCAAATGATGGCCGCACATGTGTTTTGGATCAGGGGCCGCAATCCCATTCGCGCTCCATGACGAAGACCTTGCGTGTGGCGAGGTGGCCGTTGGCGTCGAAGAGATCGCCGACATAATACTCGGTGCCCGCCGCGTCACGAGTGCTGCGCTCGACCTGGAGTGACCAGCCATAGCTGACCTGCTTGCCGCCCTGCCAGGCGCGGTGGACGGCGCTCGGCGAGGCGGCCGAGAGGATGCGGGCGCTTTCATCGCTGGGGCTGCAGGTAGGGCCGGCCAAGGCTGCCGCAGGAGCGAGCAGGAGGGCGCAGGCAATCAGTGCCGTCATTTTCAAGGCAGGAAATCCTATCGAGAGAGTTTGGGGAAAGGCGCTGGTGGGGCGTGTCTCAGCCCTTGGCGTGGAAAATGAAGAAGGCGCCCGCTGTGATCAGGGCAAAGCCGACAGCATGGCTCCAGGTCAAGGCCTCCTTGAGCCAGAGCACGGAGAAGCCGGCGAAGACGATGAGGGTGATGACTTCCTGCATCGTCTTGAGTTCGGCGGCCGAATAGACGCCCGAGCCGATGCGGTTGCCCGGCACCGCCAACATGTATTCCGGCAGGGCGATCATCCAGCTCGCGAGGATGGCGAGCCAGATCGCGGTGCTCTTGTAGCTGAGGTGCCCGTACCAGGCGAAGGTCATGAAGATGTTCGAGGCGAACAGCATCGCGATCGGCAGGATATGAGCTGCGGTCAGGGAGGGCATGCCGGGGGCTTTCTTCGCGACGGCCTGATCGATGACGACAGATTGTCGGCTCTTCGGAGGGCGGTTCCCGCCGTCAGCCGAAGCGGAGCTTCATGGTGATGATGACGAGGACGAGCAGGAGCGTGAGCGCATTGGCGGCGATGACCGGCCAGGACAGGATCTGGATGCCGTAGCTCAGCCACAGCGCGGTGCCTGCGGCAAAGAGCCCCTGCGTCCATAGCGAGATCGCGCGGGTGTCGCGGGTGCGGATCGTCCGCCAGGCCTGCGGCAGCCAGCACAGGCTGGTCAGCGCGGCTGCGGCGAAGCCGAGAAGCTCGATGGCGGCTGGCGACATGGCGGCGAATCGCAGGAAGAAGAGTTGCCTCCCCATAACGGAATTCGTTCCTTCGTGCCGCCATTCTCGACGGTTAATCTCCGTTAACCACAGCGACCTAGCCTGTCCGAGAATCTGTCCGAATCGGTGGAGACCATGCGCGTCTATCAACTGGCCTTGCCACTCATCCTGCTTGCTTCCACAGCTTCGGCTCAAGGCAGCTTCCAGTCCTGCCTTGCGGGCCTGCGCTCGGAGGCGGCGGCCAAGGGCGTGTCGGGCGCGACCTTCGACCGGGCCATGGCCGGTGTCGAGCCGGACATGAAGGTCATCGAGGCGATGAACAACCAGCCGGAGTTCAAGACGCCGATCTGGGATTATCTCGGCACGCTGGTCGACGACGAGAAGGTCGCGGAAGGACGCTCGATGATGCGACAGCATGCTTCGACCCTTGCGGCGGCCGAGCAGCGCTTCGGCGTCGACCGCTACACCATTGCCGCCGTCTGGGGCGTCGAGAGCGATTTCGGCAAGGCGCGCGGCAAGATGCCGCTCGTGCAGGCGCTCTCGACCGGCGCTTGCCTCGCGCCGCGCCGCAACGCCTTCTTCAAGGGCGAGCTGATCGCGACGCTGCAGATCATCCAGCGCGGCGACGTGCGGCCCGAGCGGCTGTTCGGCTCCTGGGCGGGTGCCTTTGGCCACACCCAATTCATTCCCTCGACCTATCTGCGGCTCGCCGTCGACGGCGATGGTGACGGACGGCGTGATCTGGTGGATTCCGTTCCCGATGCGCTGCATTCGACCGCGAATTTCATGGCCAAGGCAGGCTGGGTGACCGGCGCGACCTGGGGCTACGAGGTGCGCGTCCCCGATGGCTATTCCGGCCCGACCGGACGCAACCCCAAGCAGCCGGTCTCGACATGGGCGGGGCGCGGCATCGTGAAATATGACGGCTCGCCGCTCAACGGCACCGGCAATGCCGGCCTGCTGATGCCAGCGGGGCGTAATGGCCCGGCTTTCCTCGTCTTCAAGAATTACGATGCAGCCTACAGCTACAACGGTGCGGACTCTTATGCTCTCGCCATCTCGCTGCTCTCCGACCGGCTGCGCGGCAAGTCGGGCGTGCAGGGCGAGTGGCCGACCGACGATCTGCCGCTGTCGCGCGAGCAACGGCGTGAGCTCCAGCGCCTGCTGATATCCCGCGGCTACAATGTCGGCGAGCCGGACGGCGCGGTGGGGTCGCTGACCCGGACGGCGATTAAGGAGATCGAGGGCAAGCTCGGCATGCCGCAGACCGGGCGGCCTGGCGAGAAAGTGTTGCGCGCGCTGAAAGGCGGGCGAGTTTGAGGTCCAGAAATCGGGTGGCGTCGGGAACGCATTTCGGGGAAGCGTTTCTTCCACTTCCTCTGGAGACGCCTGCATGACACGCCGCCTGATTTCCACCGGATCGCCCTTCGAGCGCTCCTTCGGCTATTCGCGCGCCGTCATCGACGGGGATCTCGTCTTTGTTTCCGGCACGACGGGCTACGACTACGCCACGATGACGCTGCCGGAGGACCCGGCCGAGCAGGCGCGCAACATCTTCCGCACCATCGGCTCCGTGCTGGAGGAGGCGGGGTCTTCGCTGTCACAGGCCGTGCGGGCGCAGTACTTCGTCACCGATCGCAGCTATTGCGAACCGGTTCTGGCCGTCTGCGGCGAGTTTTTTCGCGAGATCAGGCCCGCGGCCGGCATCTATGTCGTCGCCGGGCTGCTCAGGCCGGAGATGAAGATCGAGATCGAGGTGACGGCGCGCCTGCCGAAGGGCTGACCGCGCCACGGCGTGAACAGGACGGGCCTGCATTCGCATGCTTGCGCGCCGGGCGCTGCGCTCGTAATCACCCCGCCAACGCAAACACGCGACAAGGCGAGGCGACGATCATGGCGACCCACAAGCTCCTGCTGCTCCCCGGCGACGGCATCGGCCCCGAGGTGATGGGCCAGGTCGAGCAGATCGTGTCATGGTTCGGCAAGCAGGGCCTGGCCTCCTTCGAGATCGAGAAGGGGCTCGTCGGCGGCGCCGCCTATGACGCGCACAAAGCGGCGATCTCCGAAGGCGACATGAAGCTGGCGCAGGACGCCGACGCGGTGCTGTTCGGCGCGGTGGGCGGCCCGAAATGGGCCGATGTGCCCTATCAGCACCGCCCGGAAGCCGGCCTGCTGCGCCTGCGCAAGGATCTCGGCCTGTTCGCCAATCTGCGCCCGGCGATCTGCTACCCGGCGCTGGCCTCGGCCTCGTCGCTGAAGCCTGAGGTCGTCGAGGGGCTCGACATCCTGATCGTGCGCGAGCTCACCGGCGGCGTCTATTTCGGCGAGCCGAAGGAGATCGTCACGCTGGAGGACGGCTCCAAGCGCGGCGTCGACACCCAGCTCTACACCACGCCGGAAATCGAGCGCATCTCGCGCGTCGCCTTCGAGCTGGCGCGCACCCGCCGCAACAAGGTCTCCTCGGCCGAGAAGCACAACGTCATGAAGACCGGCGTGCTCTGGAAGCAGACGGTCACCGCGCTGCACGCGGCCGAATACGGGGATGTCGAGCTTGAACATGTGCTCGCCGACAACTGCGCCATGCAGCTGGTGCGTTGGCCGAAGCAATACGACGTCATCGTCACCGACAACCTGTTCGGCGACATCCTCTCCGACGTCGCGGCGATGCTGACCGGCTCGCTCGGCATGCTGCCCTCGGCCTCGCTCGGCGCCGAGGACAAGGCCACAGGCAAGCGCAAGGCGCTCTATGAGCCCGTTCATGGCTCGGCGCCGGATATCGCCGGCAGGGGCCTCGCCAACCCGATCGCGATGATCGGCTCCTTCGCCATGGCGCTGCGCTATTCCTTTGGCGCGGGCGAGGCGGCCGACCGGCTCGAGGGCGCGATTTCCGACGTGCTTGGCCAGGGCACCCGCACCAAGGACATCGCCGCTGATGGCGCCAACGCCGTCTCGACCAGCGAGATGGGCGCCGCGATCATCAAGGCGCTGGAAGCGCGTGGGTGAGCTGATCCCGCCGCGTCGTGGTCGGGCTTGACCCGACCATCTCCGGCAGAATCTGGCTGGTTTACTAGATGGTCGGGTCAAGCCCGACCATGACGGCTGGAGAAAACCTCTCCCCCTCGTGAATTGCGGTGCCTCCGCTTTCATGGCCTAACAGCGCCATCGAAAGCGGAGTGTGTCCGTCATGCTGATCAAGCGCCGTGCCGGCTGGGAAATGCCGGAAAGCGAGGCCACGCCCGAGAGCGCGTTCCTCAACCGCCGCCAGTTGATGAGTGCCGGAGCGGGGCTGATCGCAGCGGCAGCGTGGCCGGGCCGTGCCGGAGCGGAGGCACCCGATCCGACGCTCGACCTCTACCCCGCCAAGCGCAACGACGCCTACAAGCTCGACGTGCCGCTGACCAAGGCGGAGGATGCGGCGAACTACAATAATTTCTACGAATTCGGGATGTCGAAGGACATCGTCGATGCCTCGCAGCGTCTGGCGACACGGCCCTGGTCCGTTCAGGTCGACGGCATGGTCGAAAAGCCGTTCGAGATCGGCTTCGACGATCTCGTGCGTAAGCTGCCGCTGGAGGAGAGGCTCTACCGCTTCCGTTGCGTCGAGGCCTGGGCGATGGCCGTGCCCTGGACCGGAATTCCGCTCAAGTCGTTCGTGGCGCTGGCCAAGCCGCTCTCGGGCGCGAAATACATCCGCTTCGAGACCTTCCTGAACCCGCGTGTCGCGCCCGGCCAGGGCCAGCGCTGGTATCCGTGGCCCTATACGGAGGGGCTGACCATCGCGGAGGCCACGAACGAATTGCCGCTGCTCGTCACCGGCATCTACGGCAAGCCCTTGCCGACGCAACACGGCGCCCCGATCCGGCTGATCACGCCGTGGAAATACGGTTTCAAATCGGTGAAATCGATCCGCAAGATCAGCTTCGTCGCCGAACGGCCGAAGACCTTCTGGGAAGGGCTACAGGCTTCTGAATATGGCTTCTGGGCCAATGTGAACCCGGCCGTGCCGCATCCGCGCTGGAGCCAGGCGAGCGAGCAGGTGCTGGGCTCGCGGGACCGGCGCCCGACGCTGATCTATAATGGATACGGCGAGCAGGTTGCCGGCCTCTACAAGGGGTTGGAGAACGAGCGCCTGTTCATGTGAGGGAGCAGGTTTCGGGTGCCCAAGCCGAGCGGGGCCATGGTAGCGTGCAGCCACCATGTAGTTGGAACGGCACGAGTCGCCCATGGCTATCCAGCATTTCCATCTCTTCGACACCGCGATCGGCACCTGTGCGCTGATCTGGGAAGGTGAGCGCTTCGTCGGCGCGCAATTGCCCGAACGTGACGAGAATACGGCGCGCAGGCGACTGGCGCGGCGCTATCCGCAGGCTGACGAGGCAGGGGCGACCGGCATCGTCGCCGAGGCGGTAGCCGGCATCCGGGCGCTGTTCGATGGCGAGAAGCGTGAGCTGGCCCATCTGCCGGTCGCGCTGGAGACGGTCTCCGACTTCAACCGCAAGGTCTATGAGGTCGCGCTCTCCATTCCGCCGGGCGAGACATTGACCTATGGCGAGGTGGCGCAGCGCATCGGCGAGCCCGGCGCGGCGCGGGCCGTCGGCGTCGCTCTCGGCCAGAATCCCTGGCCGATCATCGTGCCCTGCCACCGCGTGCTGGCGGCAGGCGGCAAGACAGGCGGCTTCTCAGCCGATGGCGGCATCGAGACCAAGCTCAGAATCCTGACCATCGAGAAGGCGCGCACGAGCGCCGAGCCTGGCCTGTTCGGGGAGCTGCCGCTTGCGGCACGGCCTGCCCGACGCTGAGTCGCGCAATCACCCATTTTTCGTACACCTGTTTTCCTTGAAATCGCGCAATACGCGTTTGCAGCGAGGTTGCTTGCGAGGCGCGCGCAGGGGCCGCTACTGTTCGGGCCTTTCAACGCTTCTTCGAGAGGTATCATGGCCAAACTCAAGCTCGCCGTCATCGTGGGCAGCAATCGTCGCGATTCGATCAATCGCAAGCTGGCCCAGGCGCTGGTGAAGCTGGGGGCGAACGCCTTCGACGCGTCCTTCGTCCAGATCGACGACCTGCCGATGTTCAACCCGGATCTTGAGCCACAGCGGCCGGAGCCGACGCTGAGGCTGAAGCGAGAGATCGAGGCGGCTGACGCGATCCTGATCGTGACGCCGGAACACAACCGCTCGATCCCTGCGGTGCTCAAGAACGCCATCGACTGGGCCTCGCGGCCCTATGGCCAGAGCTCCTGGGCGAACAAGACCGTGGCTGTGACTGGCACCAGCAGCGGCGCGGTCGGCACCGCCGTGTCGCAGCAGCAACTGCGCATGATCCTGACCAACCTTGTCGGCGTCGTGGTCGGCGGGCAGGTCTTCATCACCTTCAAGGATGGCCTGATCGACGCGGAGCACAACATCACCAATGAAGGGACGCGGGCCTTCCTGCAGGGTTTCCTCGATCAGTTCGCCGGAATTGCGATCAAGCTCGCGGCCTGACAGGCCGGCGCCCTTCGCAAGCTTCCATCGCAGGCGCCGCCTTTCGGGGCGGCGCTTTTTTGCTAACCGGTGGCCAGGCAAAAAAAGAGCCGGCGTCCCCGAGGGGAGCCGGCTTTGAAAGTTTGAAACATCTGGCGAAACGCCAAACATCTCAGAGGGGAACGGCTGAAACGAACTCAACGCCGGGAGGAGATTGCGGAGCCCGTTCCGAACAACCGTGAGCACAATATCGGGCATGATCTGCCTTTTTGCAATGCAGCATAGTTTGGGGCCGCTATGCGTTATCTGCATGAGATAGTGGCAAATGGTACGAATTTGATCCTAAATGATTGAGAAATATGCATTCGTTGCACACGCTTCTGGCGTGGCGGTACAATTTTAGGTCGATTAGCGGGGTATTTTCGCTCTTTTGGCGGCTTTCCTGCGTTCCCGGCGTGCGGATTTGCGCGAGGATTATGCTGCTCTGGTCACAAAACTGTCAGAATTGAAAACGGGCGCCGTAGGCGCCCGATTCAACGGCCTATCGAAGAAGAGGGCGGCTTGCTGTCAGTAGGTCCAGCGCTGGGCCTTTTGGATCAGGAAGTCACGGAAGACCTGGACGCGGGCGACCGACTTCATTTCTTCCGGATAGACCAGATAGCTTTCGAGCTGCGGCATCTCGGTCTCGCGCATCAATTGCACGAGCGGGGACCCGGTCTCGATCAGATAGTCGGGCAGCACGGCGATGCCGGCACCCGAATCCACCGCGCGCTTCATGGCGGTGATGTTGTTCACCGTCAGATGGATCGGCCGCGGGTTGCGCTGGTCGCGTCCCATCGTGCCCAGCCAGTGCACCGCTGTCAGATAGGAGGGCGAGGTGCCCCCGAAGGACAGGATGCGGTGGTTGTCCAGATCGTCATAGGTCTTCGGCTCGCCGAAGCGCTTCACATAGGCAGGCGAAGCGTAGACGTGGAAGTGCACCGTGAAGAGCTTGCGCTGGATCAGGTCCGGCTGCTGCGGCTGGCGCAGGCGGATCGCGATGTCGGCTTCGCGCATCGACAGGTCGAGCTCCTCATCCGTGAGGATGAGCTCGACCCGGATGTCCGGATAGAGATCCATGAACTCGGCGAGGCGCGGGGTCAGCCAATGGCCGCCCAGGCCGCGCGTGGCGGTAACCTTGAGCTCGCCGGAAGGATGCTCGCGCGTCTCCGAAAGCTGCGAGCGGGTCCGTTCCAGGCGCTGCGTCATCTCGCGCGCCGCCCGCCAGAGCAACTCGCCCTGTTCGGTCAGGATGAGACCCCGCGTATGCCGATGGAACAGCGGCGCGCGCAGCTCTCGCTCAAGCGCCCCGATCTGCCGGCTGACGGCCGATTGACTCAAGCCGAGAACATCGCCAGCTTTGGTGAAGCTGCCTGACTCCGCGACCGTATAAAAGATTCTAATGCGGTCCCAATCCACCGCGCTTCCCCCGCTATGCGTTTTTTGCATGATGGGGGATAAAGCTGCTGTGCGTCAATGTCCGTGTGACAAATGTCGCCCATTATCCGTACTTAATCTGGTGACTAAACCCATCAGCTTCGGTGATGAGTACGTAAAGGGCGGCTGCTCGGCAGCTTCCCCTGATGGGCGCGCAATGGCGGCTTGCTGCCGCCTGTTGTGGCCGATCAGTGTGACCGGCCAAAAGTCGAATATGGCTCGCCCAAGGATCTGCATTGGCCAGGGGGCTCGGGCGAAGGTCCGGCGGCCCCGGCTGCACTGTCGGGCTGCGCGGCGATATCCCGAAAACGCGCTTATTCAGCCGGCAGCCGCGCTGCGAGATTCGTCGCTGCCGGCACGATCGCTGCCACCAGCTTGCGCTGGGCCTCCTCGTCGAAGCGGCTGATGAGTGTTGAGAGCGAGAGCGCGCCGCGCAAATGGCCGGCGCTGTCGATGACCGGGGCGGATACCGCCGCCACTTCGGGATCACGCTCTCCGCGCGAAATCACCAGGCCAGCGTCCCGGATTGCTTGCAACGAAGGATCGTCACGTTCGGTGAAGGCGAGCAGCACGCGCCCGGCGGCGCCGCGGCCGAGCGGGAGGCGCACGCCCTCATCAAGGTGATGGCGGGCCGAGCGCGGCGAGTTGAGCCGATACAGGCAGATGCGCTGATCGCCGTCGCGGATGTAGAAGGAAGCCGTCTCCTGCGTCGCCTCGACCAGGGCACGCAGCGTCGGGCGGACATATTCGCCGAGATCGAAGCTGCGGCGATAGAGCGAGCCCAGCCGCCAGAGCTCCGGTCCCAGGCGAAAGGCGCCGTCGCTTCCGCGCGTCAGGAAGCGCGTGTGCTCGAGCGAGGCGGCCAGCCGGAGGATCGTGCTTTTGTAGAGCCCCGTCCGCCGGGCCAATTCGGCAAGGCTCAGCTCCTGGGCCTGCTCACTGAACGCCGTGAGAATGGCCAGAGCCCGCTCCACCGCGTCGACTCCCTCCCGCTTCGTGCCGGGTTCGGACATGTCTACCTCGTCATCAAAATCGTTCTGTCTAATAGAACGTAACTTTCTGCATTGTGCAAGGAGGCCGTTATCACGCTGATTTTATGTTCCGCTTAACGGAACGGATGTTGACCGGCCACCTGTGTCCTGCTAGAAGCGCAGCAAAATAGAATGCTATTCTGTCAGGAGGAACGATGACCGAGGGAACAGCAGCCGTTCGGCTGCACGACGTCGCTGTGCGCTTTGGCGCCTTCACCGCCGTCGGCAACATGAATCTCACTGTGGGAGACACCGAGTTCGTGGCTGTGGTCGGGCCGACCGGCTGCGGCAAGTCGACCATTCTCAACGTCGTCACCGGATTGCTTCGCCCGGCCGCCGGCGAGGTCGCCATCTTCGGCAAGCCGCTCGAGGGCCTGAACGGCGACAGCGGCTACATGCTCCAGCAGGAAGCGATCCTTCCCTGGAAGACCGCCGAGGATAATGTCGCGCTGGGCCTGATCTTTCGCGGCATGGCCAAGGAAGAAGCGCGAGCCAAGGCGCGGGCCTGGCTCGCCAAGGTTGGATTGAAGGGCTTCGAGAAGCGCTATCCCCACCAGCTCTCGGGTGGGCAGCGCAAGCGCGTCGCCATGGCGCAGACGCTCATCATGGAACCGCGCATCGTCCTCATGGACGAGCCGTTCTCGGCGCTCGATGTGCATACCCGCCGCCTGATGCACCGGATCCTGCTCGATCTCTGGCAGGCCGACCGCCGCTCGCTCGTCTTCATCACTCACGATCTCGATGAGGCGATCACCCTGGCCGACCGGGTCGTGGTCATGTCCGCAGGTCCCGCCAGCCGTGTGGTCGGGGAGGTCGACATCACCTTGCCCCGGCCGCGCGACGTCTCGGCGCTGGCGACCACCGACGCTTTCGTCAGCCTCTACCGGGAGATCTGGAATCTCCTCGGCGCCGAAGTGGAGAAGAGCTATGTCGTCCAGTAAGTCGCAGACGCTCGCCTTTGCGCCGCCAGCGGGTGCCGCCTCCTCCGAGGATGCCGTCGAGGCGCGCCGGCGCAGCGCCGCTTCCGCCTATCGCATGAAGGTCAGGCTGACCCGGCTGGTGCTGATCGGCGGCTTCTTCGCCGCCTGGGAAACCGGCGCCAGATCCGGCCTGATCGACCCGTTCTTCTTTCCGGCCCCTTCGGCCATCGTCGGGCGCATCGCGCAATGGTTCGCCGAGGGCGACATCTGGGGCGACCTCGGCATCACCCTGCTCGAGACCGTGCTGTCCTTCGTGCTCGGTGTGACCGGCGGTACCGCGCTCGGCATCTGGCTCGGCCTCTCGCGCTTCGCCGCCGACGTCATCCAGCCGATCATCAAGGTCTTCAACGCCATCCCGCGCGTGCTGCTGGCCCCGATCTTCGTGATCTGGTTCGGCCTCGGGCTCGCCTCCAAGGTCGCGCTCGGCATGACGATCGTGATCTTCATCGCCTTCTTCAACACCTATCAGGGCGTGCGCGAGGTCAATCCGGTGGTCCTGGCCAATGCCCGCCTGCTGCGTGCCAGCAAGCTCTCGCTGCTGCGCCATGTCTATATCCCGTCGGCGATGAGCTGGATCCTGTCGTCGCTGCGCGTCTCGGTCGGCATGGCGGTGATGGGTGCGGTCGTGGCCGAATATCTGGGGTCCTCGATGGGGCTCGGCCATATCATCGCGCAGGCCGAGGGCGTGATGGACGCCACCGGCGTCTTCGCCGGCATCGTCGTGCTCTCCGTCTTCGTGGTGCTGCTCGATCTCGTGGTCGACCGCCTCGAGAAGCGGCTCCTCGTCTGGCGTCCGGCCCCCTCGCATGATGACGCCTGACCCGCATCGCAACCACAAACATAACCGAGCAGGAGGAAACAGATGACATCGTTCGCAAGTCGGGCTGCGGCCCTCGCCATCGCGCTGCTGCTTCCGGCGGGCGCTGCGCGCGCCGCCGAACCCGAGCACAAGGCGGTCACCATCGCCGTCGGCTCCGCCATTCTCAACTACATGCCGCTGGCGCTGGCCGATTCCCTCGGGAACTTCAAGAAGGAAGGCCTCGACGTCACCATTCAGAACTTCCAGGCCGGTGGCGCCAAGGCGCTCCAGGCATTGGTCGGCGGTTCGGTCGACGGCGTGGTCGGCTTCTACGACCACACCATCCAGATGCAGGCGAAGAAGAAGGACATCTCCTGCGTCTTTCTGCTCAACGACGTCCCCGGCATCGTGTTCGGCGTCCGTGCCGATCTCGCGGACAAGGTGAAGAGCGGCGCCGACCTGAAGGGCATGAGGGTCGGCATCACCACGCCGGGTTCCTCGACCGACATGATCGCTCGCTACTACGCCAAGGTGAACGGGCTTGGGCCACGCGACGTCGAGTTCATCGGCGTCGGCAGCGGTGCCCCTGGTATGAAGGCGCTCGAAAGCAAGGCGGTCGACGTGCTCGGCTTCTACGATCCGACCGCGACCATCCTGACGCGCAAGAACGCCGTGAAGATCCTGTTCGACGGCCGCACCGAGGAAGGGTCGAAGAAAGCTTTCGGTGGCGTCTATCCGACCGCCTGCCTCTATCTCAACCAGAGCTATATCGACAAGAATCCGGAAACCGTGCAGCGCCTCGCCAACGCCATGTTGCGGACCGTGCGCTGGATTCATTCCAACAGCCCGGAGGCTGTCGTCGATGCGATCCCGTCGGCCTACAAGCTCGACGACCGCGTGCTCAACATCGAGATCATGCGTGCCTCGACGGGTCTGTTCTCCAAGGACGGCCGGTTCTCGCCTGACACCCTGAAGACGCCGCTCTCGGTGCTCACCGCCTATGATCCCGCGATTGCCGCGGCTGGCATCGACCTGTCCAAGACCTACACGAACAAGTTCGCCGAGGAAGCCGCAAGGCGGATCGGCAAATAATCCCGCGCAGTCGGAGACAGAAAATGACTATGCCACTTGCGGGCGTGCGCGTTCTCGACCTCTCGAACGTGCTCGCCGGCCCGTTCTGCGGGTACAACCTCGCCCGCCTCGGCGCCGAGGTAATCAAGGTCGAGAAACCGGATGGCGGCGATCTCGCCCGCAAGCTCGGCGCCGATCCCGAGATGGCAGCGCGCCTCTCCGGCCTGTCCTTCGTCGCCGTCAATGCCGACAAGCAGTCGATTGCGCTCGACCTCAAGGCGCCGGAGGGGCGCGAAGTCTTCCTGCGGCTCGTCGGGACAGCCGACGTGGTCCTCGAGAACTTCCGCCCCGGCGTCATGAAGAGGCTGGGTCTCGCTTATGAGGACCTGTCGCAGATCAATCCGCGCCTGGTCTATTGCGCGATTTCCGGCTTCGGCCAGACGGGGCCCTGGGCCGGGCGCCCGGCCTATGACCAGATCGTGCAGGGTCTCTCCGGCGTCATGAGCGTGACCGGCGATGAGGAAAGCGCGCCACTGCGGACCGGCTTTCCAATCTCCGACACCATCTCCGGGCTGACGGCGGCGTTCGCGATCTCGGCGGCGCTCGTCGATCAGAAGCAGAGCGGGCGGGGACGCTTCATCGACGTGTCCCTGCTCGAATCGACGCTCGCCGCGATGGGCTGGGTGGTGTCGAACCATCTCAATGCCGATGTCGACCCGCAGCCGATCGGCAACGAAAACTTCACCGCCGCCCCGTCCGGGACGTTCCGGACTGGGAACGGGCCGCTCAACATCGCTGCCAACGAGCAGAAGCAATACGAGGCGCTGTGCGGACTGATCGAACGGCCCGAACTGATCGACGATCCGCGCTTCGCGTCCCGCCAGGCCCGCAAGGACAATCGCCGGGCACTGACCGCAGCGCTGGAACAGGCGCTGGCCACGCGCCCGGCACGCGAATGGGAGCGCCTGATGAACGCTGCCGGCGTGCCGGCCGGCTGCGTCCTCACCCTGCCCGAGGTGATGGCGGAGCCACAGGTGACACAGCGCGGTTTCGTTGAGCCCGTCGATGCCAAGGGCCGCGGCGGCCGCTCGCTGCGCGTGACCCGGCCGGGCTTCCTGCTTGACGAGCCCTTCGCGCCACCGGCCCATCCGCCCGCGCTGGGGGCGGATACCGCCGCCTGGCTGCGGCGCCTCGGCTATGGCGAAGACGAGATCGAGAGCCTGATCGCGCGCCGAATCGTCGGCTGCGAACGGCAAAAGAGCGCAGCATGAACGACGAAGCTTCACCCTCCGATCGCGAGAGGATCGCCGAGTACTGGTCGACCGCGATCGCGGATATCGCACCCGGTCGCATCGCCTTTCGCGGCTATCCGATCGAGGAACTGATCGGCGCCGTCTCCTTTCCGGCGATGATCTGGCTGATGCTGCGCGGCGATCTGCCGAGCCCGGAGCAGGAGCAACTGCTTCAGGCCGCGCTCGTCGCCTCGGTCGACCACGGCCCGCATGCGCCCTCCATCGCCATCTCGCGCATGGCGGTATCCTGCGGGCTGCCGCTCAACGGAGCGCTGGCCTCAGCGCTCAACACCCTCGACGATGTGCATGGCGGCGCGGGTGAGCAGGCGCTCGAACTCTATGACGACCTGCTGGCGCGATGTGCGGCGGGCTGTGGCATGGACGAGGCGGCGGCAGCCGCGAGCGATGCCTTTATCGCGACGCGCGGGAAATACCTGCCCGGCTTCGGCCACCGCTTCCACCCGGTCGACCCTCGTTCCGGCCGCCTGCTGGCGCTTGTCGACGCTACGGTCGGCAAGGGCGGCATCACCGGCCGCTACGCAGCGGCCGCGCGGGCGGTCGAGAGCTGCCTCGAGCGGCGCAAGGGGCGGCTGATCCCGATGAACATCGACGGTGCCACCGCGGTGATCTATGGCGAGCTCGGCTTCGCCGCACCGCTCGCGCGCGGTGTATTTTGTCTGTCGCGGGCAGTCGGCATCCTCGCCCATGCCTGGGAGCAGAGCGGACGCGGCGAACGGAACAAGGGGCCGATCCCACGCAGCTTCGCCTATCGCTATGACGGGCCATCGCGACGGCCCGTGCCCAACCGCGAGCCATGAGCGCGCCGCCCGCCAACTATCTGCCAGTGCGCCCGGACTGGCTGACGCTGGCGTCCGAGGCCGCGCTCGAACCAGAATTGCCGATCGTCGACGCCCATCACCATCTCTGGGACCGGCCGGGCTGGCGATTTCTGATCGACGATTACAAGACGGAGCTTGCCGCGAGCGGCCACTGCATCATCGCCTCCGTCTTCATGCAATGCCAGACCGCCTACGACCCGACGCAGCCGCCACATCTGCGCCCGGTCGGCGAGACCGCCTATGTCGCGGCCAAAGCCGAGCGGCTCGGCCCGGACGGGCCCGCTTTCTGCGCCGGCATCGTCGGCCATGCCGATCTGCGCCTGGGCGCTGGGGTCGAGGCGGTTCTCCTCGCGCATATCGAGAAAGGGCGCGGCCGGTTCCGTGGCATCCGTCACATCACGGTGTGGGATGCCGATTCCAGCCTGATGAACCCGCGGAGCGCCGGTCCGCCCGGTCTGCTCGGCGATGCCTGCTTCCGGGAGGGTTTCGCCCGGCTCGCGCCGCTCGGGCTGAGTTTCGACGCTTGGCTGTTCCAGCCGCAACTCGACGAGTTGACGGCGCTGGCGCAAGCCTTTCCCGAGACGACGATCGTGCTCGACCATCTCGGCGGCATTCTCGGCGCCGGCGCCTATCAGGGGCGACGCGACGAGTTGTTCCGTGACTGGAAGCGCGCGATCCGCGATCTCGCCCGCTGCCCGAACGTGGTCGTCAAGATCGGCGGCCTTGGCATGCGGATCAACGGGTTCGGCTTCGAGCAGGGGATGCGGCCACCCGATTCACGCGCGCTTGCCGAGGCATGGCGGCCTTATGTGGAGACCGCTATCGAGGCCTTCGAACCGAGGCGCTGCATGCTGGAAAGCAATGCACCGGTGGACCGGGGCTCCTATGCCTGCGCGGCAGGGTGGAACGCCTTCAAGCGCCTGACTGCCGACTACTCGGCCGACGACAGGTCGGCACTGTTTTGGGACACGGCCAGTCGCATCTATCGCCTCTGACGGGCGGCGCAGAAGCGAACAGCGGGGCTCCAGCCGCAGCAAGCCAGCCGGGGGCGGAGAGCGCCCGGCTCGATGTCGGCGGCCGACGTCACGGGGGCGGCGGGAAAACGGTCTTCCAGTCGTTCTTCATGTCCACGATCGTCCAGCCCCTCGCCGCGGCCTCGTCAAGCGCCTTGTCGAGCTTCCCGACTTCGGACTTGCGATCATAGGCCCATTCGCGCTCGGCATCGGTGTGGTGGACGATCAACGCCATCCTCGGGCCGCTGCCGCCGACAGTGTATTGCAGCATCTGGAGATCGCCGTCGGAATTGCCGAATGCGAATATCGGACGACGGCCGATGAAGCGATTGATGCCGACGGGCTTGCCCGGGCCGTCGTCGACGAACTCGACCTTGGCCTCCTTGATCAGTTCAGGCTTCCCGTCTTTGCCCAGACGAAACTTGACGACGCCGGACGAGCCGACGACCTGTTCGGGCGGGATCCCGTAGGCCTTGTCCGCGAACACCCTCATGAACTCGACCCCGCCGCCCGAAACGATGAACGTCTTGAAGCCGTTTGCGCGCAGATAGGCCAGCAATTCGAGCTGTGGCTGATAGACCATTTCCGTATAGCGGCGCTTGGTTTGCGGATGACGCGCGGTCTCCCACCACTCGGCGACCGAGCGGGAAAAGGCCTCTGTCGTCATGCCGGAATGGGTACGCGCGAGAACCAGGCCGAGGCCCCTGTTGCCATCGGCCATCAGCGCCTTCAGATCGCCCGCGAGAACGGTCCGGAACGGCTCCTTGGATTTCAGCGCGGGTGTCGCCGCGGCTTGGCTCCTGATCTCGTCAAGGGCAAACTGCGCCTGGAAGTAGATCGGTTTCTCGGCCCAAAGCGTCCCGTCATTATCGAAGGTCGCGATTCGTTCGGCTGGCGGCACAAAATCGGGTCCGCCCTCCAGAGTAACCTTGCGAACGAACGCCAGAATTGCGGCCTTGGACTTGCCGTCATTCCACCCAGGCAGCGGGTCCGGCTGCGCCGATGCCCAACTCGTCGTGAGGGCCGCAGTGGCCAGCGTCAAAACCGCAATGAGTTTCGTGATACCCTTCATGAAACCCTCCAACGCACATAAAGCACAGAGAGCGGGGCCTTCCGGTCGTCGATCGTCTTGGCGGTGCTCGGCTGCTCCGCGCCGAGCGGCAACGGCAGGTCGGAAAGTCCTCGGCTCCTTCCTGCCAAATGCAGGCATCGAACTGCCTGTAGATCTTGACCCGCGCGGAGACCGACACCTCGCCCGCTTTCGTATTGTACGCGGCAGTCCCGCGGACGGCTATCGCGTCGCTCCCGTGCGCTTTCGCCGTCCAACTGCCGGCCATGACATGATCAGGTCCGGGACCGGATTTGCGAGCTGCCTGGCGAGCCTATCTGCGCCTGTCGATTGCGCAGACAAGTGCGGCAGCGGCGAGGAGCCACAGCGAAAAAGCGCAGCAAGGCACATGCCTAACGCCGACGAGCGCATCGGAAATTCCTTTTGATCTCCGTTTCGTGAGCTTGCGAGACGATCAGTTCTCCGCACCCAGCCATCAGCATGCTGACCGCAATTACTTCGAAGATATTGCTGAAACTATCGTCCAATATTGAATGCCGTCGACATCCGGCCGTATCGCGACCATAATCTGTTGCGGAAAGTTGGCTATGCCATTTCTGCCAATGGAGGACGCCGATGGTGGATGCGGTTCACCAGTCTGTTCTCGACAACATCGAAGCGCTCCAGCGCCCGATCGCTGGCGCCGAGGTCCGCGCGACGCAACTTTCTGCCGCGGGCATTCATGGTTCGCTCCTCGTCGCAGATTTGGACGGAGCCGTTCTCTCGTTCGGCAGGGTCGCGGGGGATTTCTACCTGGAGGGCCCGCTGTCGCCGGACCGCGTCGTTTTAGGTGTTCTGCTGTCGTGCATGCGGCCCGTGACGCATTGGGCAAGCGAGGTGGAATCCGGCGATCTTGGCTTCTTCCCGGCTGGAAGCCCGCAGACGGCACTCTATCAGGGCTCGGCCGAGTATCTGACCTTAGCCTTGTCTGAAGATCGATTGGCCGCGTTCGCGGATCAGAACGAATTCCGGCTGGGCCGCAAACAGTTGCAGTCCGAGGGCATCATTGCCGACGGAAAGCGCGCCTTCTGGGTCGGCCGCATTCTTTCGAACTTCTTGCAGCACAGCCCGGAGCGCTTCTCCTGCCCAAATTTCGCAGCTGAAGTGCGCGACCGGTTTCTAGGTGCATATCTCTCCAGACTCGATCCGGAAACGTCGGATTCCAGAAGAGACCCGACAAGAGATCGGAAGATCGTCAACGACGTTATCGAGTTCACGCGGTCGAGCATCGAACGGGGCAGCGGGATAGACAGCATCTGTGCCGAACTCGCCATTCCGAGGCGAACGCTCCATAGGGCTTTCGTCAGTCTAACGGGCATGCCACCGGCAAAGTTCGTTCGAAATTATCGACTGAACGAATCGCGTCGCCGTCTTGTCAGTAGACGAGAAAGCGTCACCGAAGCGGCCACTCAATGTGGCTTCTCGGAACTTGGGAAATTCGCTGCGTACTACCGACGATTGTTCGGTGAAGCGCCATCAGCCACGCTCGCGGGGCTCAACGCCGGTGTTCGATCTTGCGTGCCATCCATGCAGTTTGGCTAGTGCCGGAAGCGGCTGATCTTTCGTTCCCAATTGTGCGGACACGGCTTGCCCGCGGTTCGGCCCAACGAAAAGCGCATCCCCGTTGAACGGGTAGCGACCCGCGCGCACTGCGTGCGGTTGAAAAGGCTGCAATCGTCGACGGTCGGATGGGTGCCGTCCCTTGCCTCCGATAGCGCCACAGCGGATCGGCGAGTTCACGGACAGCGCTGCGGCAAAAAATTGGGGGAACAGCTTGATCTGCGCTGGCCTTGGGCTGGCGATCGGATCAGTATTCATCGCACCTGACCACCTCGCGTATCCGTGCGTAGACGTTGAGTTGCCGGATGCCGTGTTCGCGCAAGCGCCGGTATCGTGGCTTTGAGAAAGCGGACATAGGCTCTCAACCATCTTAATGTCATGAGGTTGATCATGAACGTATCATTTGAAGCCGGAATGGCCGTCCTTGAAGCTCTAGCTGGAAGTAAGCATCCCAAGACCATCGATCAAATCAGCTCTCAGACGCGATTCGATCAGGCAATAGTTCAAGAGACGCTCAGGATACTCGAAACGACACGCTATATCTCGATATCTCAGGCTTCCGAAATCGTAACGTTGTCGCCAAAATTATGGAGCCTGGGATTCTGCTCGAAGGCCACGGCCGATCTAACACGTGTTGCGGATCATCATCTTTCCGAGCTTGTCATGAGCACCGGCGAGTCGGCGTGTATGGCAATCATTGCGGATACGGAGATTGTCGTCGCGGCCGGATTTAACGTGCCTGGGCCAATGGGGGCGGAGTTCGAGGTTGGAACAAAAGTGCCGGCCCTCGCTTGCGCGGCAGGGAAGGCCATTCTCGCTTTCCAATCCCTCGATGTGATTGGTGAACTAGAGAAAAGCGCGCTTGCCGCCGCTCCAACACAGGGTGATCCCGGCGCATTTCGACGCGAGTTCGAGGCGATCCGCTCGCAAGGATATGCTGCTCACTGGACCGGCGGCGACAGCGCGAGATGCGAGATGGCGGCGCCGATCAGATGCGCCGACGGGGCAATCCACGCAGCAGTCGGCATATCGGGTTCGTCGAGCCGATTGACCGACGAAGTCATTCCGGCGATGGCAGAACACATTCTGGAGGCCGCCGACAGGATTTCGCGTGAGCTGCAATGTTTACGAGCTGCAACGACCTATAAGGGGTAAAGGCGCTGTCGCCGTATTTAAAAGGCCGAGCGAGCTATGAATCGTTCGTGTTTTACGCCGGGGCGAGATGGTGATGATCTCAACCGGTGCAATCCTACGGGTGACCTCGCCGCGTTTGCAGTGGAATGAGTCTTGACTTCGGGTTCCAAGAGATGACGCCTGCTCCACATAGGACCGATCTTCAGGATCATGGAGCGGAACAACGCGGCCAAAATCAGCCTGGAGCGAGTGAGACTCGGGTTCTCAAGCGTCGCGTGTACCATGTTGGTGGCTATGACCCGGCCCCGCCATCGGCCGTGTTCGAACGTTTCGCCAAGGAATTGAAGCGCTTCGAACGCGCCTGGAATGTGCGCACGACGATCTCTGAGCTGACAGCGGAGCCAGATCTCGCGACATGGCAGGTGTCTGCAGCGGGCCCCAACTGGCGCACCGAAACCGAAGTTCGTCTGGTTCGGTGGGATGATCTGATAGCTGAATCGGTCGCAGGGCCGACATGGGGACGCTTGATACCGGGGGCGGCGGCCTTTTTCGATTTTTTGAGTGCAGGAGCGTTCGTAGGATATCTTCGATCAAGCTGGCGTTACGCGATGTTTTTCATTTATCCGTTCGTGATATTGATGTCGATTATCGCGCTCGCTATCGGTTCATTTTATTTGGTGTCGAAGATTGTCGGTAGTGTATTTTTTGGTTTGGCTGTCTTATTTTTGGTTGTTTGTTTATTGCTATACATGTCTGATCGCTTGTTATATCTTGGGTTATTGCTGGATGATTGGATTTTTTCGCGTCACTATATCCGATTTGGCAATGAAATTTTGGACGGCCGCCTGCAGCGGGTCGCCGCGGATATCGCCGCCAACGCTCAAAGCGAGGCGGTGGATGAGGTTCTTATTGTCGGGCACAGTCTGGGCGCCGTGCTCGCTGTCGATCTCATTGATCGCGCCACGAAGCTTCAACTCGAGCGCCGGGTAAGCCGGAAGCTGGCCTTTTTTTCGGTCGGGGCTTCCATTCTCAAAATTGGCCTCCACCGCGCTGCAAGCGGATTTCGCGAGGCGGTCGGGCGTGTCAGCTCGAATCCGGACGTTGTGTGGGCGGATTACCGCGCTCGTTCCGATGTGATGAACTTCTATGGCGCGGACCTGCTGCGAGATTTGAAGCTGCCTGCCACCGGCTCTCCAATGGTTCGCAATGTCAGCATCCGACGGATGATCGCCCCGGAGCGTTATCCGAGAATCCGCAGGAACTGGTACAAAATGCACTGTCAATTTGTGAGGGCCAACGATCGGCGGGCCCCTTATGATTACTTCATGTCGATCTGCGGCCCGATCTCCGCGGAGCAGAGCGCGCGATCGGAGCGAGGTGTGATGGATTTATTCGACGCAGACGGTCAACTGATCGAATCAGTTGAGCTTTCAGGCGATCTCGATGCCGCCGGGGTCGTGAAGCTATGACCCTTTCCGTTGCCAAGGCGATCTATCTGGTTCTCGCAATTGGTTGGTACATCATCCGCATTCCGCACGAGCGGCGTTCTCGTCGGACGCCTGTTTCCCGGTCAGCGCGCGGAATCAAGGAACGCATCCTGCTGAGCATCTCTTTTACGGGTTTGGGGATCCTGCCTTTTGCCTATGTCGCATTCGGGTTTCCGCGGTTTGCGAAATACGCGTTCCAGCCCACCTTGGCCTGGGCAGGGGCGTTTCTCGCAGCCGCGTCATTGCTGTTGTTTTACCTGACTCACCGCGCTTTGGGGCGCAACTGGTCTGTCTCCCTCGATCTTCGAGAGAGCCACAAGTTAGTAACCAGCGGAGTGTATACTTACGTTCGTCACCCGATGTATAGCGCCTTTTGGTTATGGGCCATAGCGCAGGCGCTGCTTTTACCTAATTGGATTTCGGGTCCGGCTGGACTCATTGGCTTCGGGACGCTGTATTTCTTTCGTGTCGGGGAGGAGGAAAGGCTCATGAGCGGGGCGTTCGGCAAGCAGTACCAGGATTACATCAATCGTACCGGCCGGGTTGTGCCACGTCTGAATAGCGCTCATCCTCCCCACTGACGAGTTGCCATGGAGCGCGGATTCTTCGGCCAGGGCGGCCGTCTTCATGTTGTTTGGCAACCATAAATCGTCGTCCCGCAGCTAATGGATTTTTGTCAATTGAAATTGCTTATGGCATCTGAGATGATGGGCAGGTGCCACACGACGACTTGTATTTTTCGGCACGATGTTGCGCAGTTGCACTAGGCTAATGATTGCGCTGACCTCAAAGTGGGCTTGTTTAACCGAGGGCGAACCGATGAAAAAGATCGTAGTGTTGGCCGTATCTGTTGCACTCATTAGCGTTGGCGGGTGTGCTTCCATCGGTAAGGGTAAGGGGAAGGCTCCGCCTCCCGCTGCTGCCCCCATCGTAACCAAGGGTTAGCATTATCTATAAGGAAAGCGGTCGAGTACTCGGCCGCTTTCTCCTTTGGTGCGGCGCGTGCGGCGTTCGGATTACTGAGGCGCAGTCGCTGGCACGTTGAAGCTTGATCGGAGGCTTGCGATGCGGTTCGCCAAAAACCCTCCAATACGCTCCTGGATCTTCGCTTGTGGCCTAACGAGCATTCTGCTCGTATTTGGTAGCGGTGTAGCGGCCGCGCGCGATCATGAATCGGGCGAGAGCAGGAGCCAGGCTACTGCATCGACGACGCGAACGGTGTCGGCGCCGAGATCGCCATACGCACCGCGCGAGAGAGCGCAATATTTCGTCGAGTTTCGCTCCCGCTACGCCTTGAGCTATGGGCACACATTCCTGGTTCATGGACGCCTCAACGCGAGAGGTGAGGTCGGCCCGGTCACTGCGGATCAAGTCGCTGGCCTCCACCCCGCGGGAGAGGGGCCTCAGCTCTGGTCGGCCGGGCACGTCATACCGGTCCCGGCAGAAACCGGAGCCAGCGACGGCGACACGGAAGATCAGTACATTTCCAACCGATTTCGCGTATTGCTCGATGAGGCTCAGTACCGGCGGGTGCTAGCTTATATCAAGCAAAAGCAAAGGACTGCCACGATGTGGCATGCCGTGCTTTATAACTGCAATCGCTGGGTTGGCGAGGTCGCTACTTTCATGGGAATGAGAGCGCCGGATAATACGCTGCTGTACCCGGCGGATTATATCTCCAGTCTTCGCGATCTCAACAGCCGTAAAATGTCGGAGCCGCAATTCTCATCGCATAGCGGTCAATAGATCCGTTCGAAACACGAGGTGTTTCTCGTGTTATCTAGCCACTATGACCGGGGTTCCAACCGGGACACGACCGAACAGGTCGATAATGTCGTCATTCAGCATGCGGATGCATCCATAAGACGCAAAAGTCCCGATGGAGTCGGGCCTGTTCGTTCCGTGTATCGCGTATTGCCCGCCGCCGGAAAGCGTCATTGCACGGGCACCCATGGGGTTTCGCGGAGAACCTCCCGCTATGACATCGGGTATATTTGGGTTGTCGCGCTTAATTTCGTCCGGCGGAGACCAGGCTGGCTCGACATATTTGCCTTCAATCCGAACGGTTCCTTGCCATTGCTTCGCTGATTTCCCTACCGCTACGCGATATCGGATGGCCGTTCCATCTTCCAGAATAAGGTATAGCCGTCGGTCTTTTGTCCGGATGACGATAGAGCCAGGCCCTTCCGTGCCATTATAGCTGACGACTTCTCTGCCACTTGCGGGCGAAGGCGCCAGCGGCGCGGCTAAAGAGAGTGCCAACACTGTCGTCCAGCCAATTCGCATGTCACTCACCCTGCACAGTCAGGCTCTCACGCGGCTCGGTAGCGCTGCCTATCTAACTTCGCTTAGAACCGCGCTCATCTCAAGTGAGAGACAGAGCGTTCAGAAACATATGCTGCAGTGCATTTACGAAATGATGCATGGCGCAACTCACCTGCGACCGCTTTTGTCTTCCGGCTTGATGGAGCGGCCTGCTGGCGGCTTCGGGGACAGGCGGCCAGGATAAGCCGATCTTCTTCTCGGATGCGGCCGGACTGATGCAACCGGCAATCGAGCGCGACGCCGCCATCGGCCGCGAGGCCCCGATCGCGAGGGCTTGAAGCCGCATCCGGACCATCGGGAAGCTTTGCCGTGGAAACGAGCGCAATCCGCCAAAGCGATCTCGCCTAGGCGCGAAGGCCCGGGCGCGATCGTCGCGATCCACGTTGGATCTTGTGGCGACCACGCCGGCATTGCGGGGCGCGGTCAGGGAAGTTCAACTCACCAGGCTTCGATCATCTCGGAATGCTGCTTCTCTTCGGCGGCCACCTCGGGATTCGAGCTGTGCTCGGCCAGGTATTTCTCGGCTTCCAGAGCCGCCATGCAACCCATGCCGGCCGCAAGGACGGCCTGGCGATAGGTGGGGTCGGCCACGTCTCCCGCCGCGAGCACGCCCTTCTGGCTGGTCTTGGTCGACCATGGTGCGATCTTGATATAACCGGTCTCGTCCATATCGATCTGGCCCCGGAACAAGCTGGTGGCAGGATCGTGGCCGATTGCGACGAAAACGCCGTCAGTCGCGATTTCCCTGAGCTCTCCGGTCTTCACATGTCGCAACCTTGCGCCGGTGACCGATTTCAGCGGGTCGGTGGTGCCGAGGATCTCGTCGACCGCGTGGTCCCAGATCACCTCGACCTTAGGATTTGCGAAAAGACGCTGCTGGAGGATCTTCTCGGCCCGAAAGCTGTCGCGCCGGTGGACGACGGTGACCTTGCTGGCATGGTTGGTCAGATAGAGCGCTTCTTCGACGGCCGTGTTACCGCCGCCGACGACCACGACTTCCTTGCCCAGGTAGAAGAAGCCGTCGCAGGTCGCGCAGGCGGACACGCCATGGCCGCCAAAGGCTTTTTCCGATTCGAGGCCTAGCCAGCGCGCCTGGGCTCCGGTTGCGATGATCACGGTATCCGCGAGATAGATATCGCCGGAGTCGCCGATCGCCTTCTTTGGATTGGCCGCGAGGTCGACCGAGACGATCAGATCGTAGACGAGCTGCGTTCCTACATTCTCCGCCTGCTGGCGCATCTGCTCCATCAGATCAGGCCCCTGCACGGCGTGTGCAAAGCCAGGGTAGTTTTCCACGTCTGTTGTGATCGTGAGCTGGCCACCCGGTGTCATGCCCGTCACCAGCATCGGCTTGAGGCTGGCTCGCGCTGCGTAAATCGCCGCGGTGTAGCCGGCAGGACCTGCGCCGATGATGAGCGTCTTGGTGTGATGAGTCTTCGACATCAATGAAACCCGTAAAGGTAGCTGCTGGAATCAGGCGGCCTTGAGAGCATACGTCGGATTGCCGCGACTGCCTGCGATGCGGGCGATCGGGCGGCCGGGCCGGAGCCGATGGCCATGACGCGGGCGTGGGTATGAGGCCATCGTCTCAGTTCCTCTCCTGCGGCCGGGCCGCAGCCTCGATCCGTCAGATACGGCGGCGCGGCGCAGAAACAAGA
This sequence comes from Allobosea sp. 10L417, assembly GCF_056395485.1. Lineage (NCBI taxonomy): Bacteria > Pseudomonadati > Pseudomonadota > Alphaproteobacteria > Hyphomicrobiales > Alloboseaceae > Allobosea > Allobosea sp. 10L417. The sequence continues at coordinate 622,663 of NZ_JBFTJP010000001.1, read as the reverse complement.
CCCTTCGGACTCATGCCGCTCCGAGCCCCAAAGCGGCCCTGTGGCGTTGCCAGCCCCGCCGTATCGCATCGGCGATGACGGGTGTGGAGTCTATCGGCTGATAGCCCTCGCCTTCAAGGCGTCCACAGAAGCGATGCACAGCGCCCTCGCGCTCCAGCGCCTGGATCAGCGCCGCGATCTTCGGATGGCCGCCTTGCGGCTCGAAAACCAGGATCGGTGCGCCCGTCGCGGTTGCCTCGCCGATCATGTTGGTTGAATCGGCGGTGGCCACGACGGCGTCGGCATTGGCGAGCAGCGCGAGATAGGGGTTCGCGCCCGAGCCGTCCCACCACCAGCCGCCGTGACGGGCGAAGACGGCCGCGACGGCGGTGGCCAATGCGGGGGAGGTGCGCCGGGAAGGCGAGCCCATCAGGGACGCGCCCGAGCGGGCCAGCGCGTCGAGTTGCCCGGTGAAGTGCTCGATGTCGGCAGGCGTGAAGCGGTGATGGCGGCTGTCGCCACCGACCAGTACGGCGACGCGCGGATGCGGCAGTCCGGCGATCGCGGGGGGCGGAGCAGCGCGCGCAGCCGCGAGTTTCTGCGGCGTCAGGCGGTGAGGGGAGGTGGTGGTGACGAGGACATTGTCGCCGCGCAGCCGGTCATGCCCGGCAACCCAGATCAGGTCGGCGGTGCCCGGGCCGGTGCGCGGGTCCTTGAGGAAGACGGTATAGGTCGCGCCGTTCGAGACCTTCTTGAGGGCGCGCAGATAAGCGACGGCGCGCCGCCCCGAGGCGATCGCGATCTCCGGAAAGGGCGGGCTGAGCGGGCTCCCCGGCCGATCCGGCGCCTCGCGCGGGTCGATCGGGCCGCGCGGCATCAGCCAGGCCCATGGCTTGCGCGGCTTCACCCGGCGAATCTCCGGGGCGGCACCCAGGCGCTCGGCCACGCCGAGGCATTGCAACTCGTCGCCGGCCTTGCCGTCGCTCAGGACCCAGACGGTCGGCGTCGGATTTTCGTGCATGGCTGTCTGCGTCCGCGGCATGCGCCTTGTATCGCCCGTCGCTGCCGTCTACACCAGCCCGGCTTTTCTTTGAGGATACTTTGCCTTCGGGGATCTTCGTGCGTCCGAAACTCGACGATATCGACCTGCGCATCCTGCGCGAGCTCCAGGCCGATGGGCGCATGACCAATGTCGAGCTCGCCAGCCGCGTCGGCATCTCGCCGCCGCCTTGCCTGCGCCGTGTCCGGGCGTTGGAGGAAGCCGGGCTGATCCGCGGCTACCATGCCGATCTCGACGAGCGAAAGCTGGGCTATGAGGTGGTCTGCTTCGCCTTCGTGCATCTGGCGAGCCAGGCCGAGGCCGATCTCGCGGCATTCCAGAGCCGCATCCGCGAATGGGCTGCGGTGCGCGAATGCTGGACGCTGTCAGGGGACATCGATTTCGCGCTGAAATGCGTGGCGCCGGATCTGAAGGCCTTCCAGGATTTCGTCGGCGAACTGACGGCCATGCCGAATGTCCGCAACGTCCGCACTGCGCTCGCCCTCGACCGGGTCAAGGACGAGCCGATCGTGCCTTTCGGCTGAGAGCCCGTCTCGAAACTCTGCTGCAGCGGCCATCTGACGGCGTTGGCTGCGCGTCCGGTGCCCGCGGACCAGAGCACGCTGCCGAAAAGTGGTTTCCACTTTTTCGAGAACATCATGCTTAAGGTATTAGAATCGATCAACTTTTCTGCCATTGGGCGATTCTGCCCAATGGCAGGTTGATCTAATGTCCGCTGCGCTCCGGTTCTCGAAAACACCGCCATCTGACTGGCCRCAGCGAGTTTCGAAACGGGCTCTGAGCGCTCAGCCGATGTAGCGCTTGATCCAGTAGGCGTTGTTGCGGGCGAGCGCCTTCAGACGGAGTTGATCGATGTCCGGCCGATACCAGGCGCCGGCCCCGCCGGACAGTTCCGTCGACATGATCGGATAGCTGGCGAGCTCGCGGCCGTTGCGATCGTAGAGCGTCGCGATGCTTTCCAGATAGTCGTTGGAACCCCCGCCATCGGATGGCTTGCCGCCGCCGCCGCCGCCGGCGAAGCTCGCCAGCCAGATACTGCTGACATTGACGACGAGGGATGTGCCGGCGCCGCGCTGCAACGACGGTCCGAGCAAGTCGATGAGCGTGCGCTCGAGCTCGCTCTTGACGATGGCAACGTTCGCGCCCCAGGCGTGAGTCACGGTTGGCGAGAACTGGATCTTGATCGAGCCGATCGGCACGGCCTGCGCCGAGGCTTTGCGGGGCACGAGAGTCAACGCCGCGGCACCGAGCGAGGAAGCCAGAAAAAGTCGACGCGTCATCATGGCCGGGGTCTCCGAAGGCTTGTCACATCAATGTAGGCGCGCGGCTGCGATATTCCATGGCTGCGGGCCCGCGCGCCATCTTCACTCGATCTTGGTTTCCAAGGCGTGTCGCGGGTAGGCAGCATAGTCGCCATCGTCTCGGCATGCTCTATGGGCGTCAGAATCGCTGGGGGATTCGATGGAACGCTGGCTGACGGAATTCGTGAAGCTCTGGGTGGTGATCGATCCGATCGGGACCCTACCGGTATTCCTGGCCGTCACCGCAGGGCTCGGCGCTGCGGCGGCGCGTCGCATCGCCCTTCAGGGATCGCTCGTCGCCTTCATCGTGCTGCTGTTCTTCGTCGTGCTGGGCCAAATCCTGCTGACGGCGATGGATATCGAGCTGAGCTCCTTCCAGATCGCCGGGAACATCGTGCTGTTCCTGTTCGCTCTGACGATGATCTTCGGCGAATCGAAGCTCGATGAGGATCAGAAGCTGCTGAGCTCCTCGGATCTCGAGAAAGCGGTCTATCCGCTCGCGATCCCGAGCATCGCCAGCCCCGGCGCGATGCTGACGGTGATGACCGTCACCGACAATTCGCGATTCAGCATCGCCGAGCAGGCCGAGACCGTGCTTCAGATCACGATTATCTTTGTCGTCCTGGTCGGGCTGTTGTTCTGCGCCTCGCGCATCATCGCGGTGATCGGCAATGCCGGTGCCAGCGTCATCAGCCGCGTAATGGGCCTGATCCTGGCGAGCGTCGCGGTGGACGGCATCATCAAGGCGGTAAGGATCGTCGTGACGGGATGACGACCGTGTGCGTCGTGCCCGGATTCATTCCGAGCGCTTGAGTCGCCATCGCAGGCTGGGCCCGAAACACAAATGCTCGCCACGAGGGCGAGCATGGTGCGTTCTGCGGGGAGGCTGAGCTCAGCGGAAGGCGATGCTGACGACCTCGTAGGATTTGCCGCCGCCGGGCGTGTTGACCTGGACGGAATCGCCGACTTTCTTGCCGATCAGCGCGCGCGCGATCGGCGAGCCGATGGAGACCTTACCGGACCTGACGTCCGATTCCGGCTCGCCGACGATCTGGTAGCTCTTCTCTTCCTCGGTATCGTCATCGATCAGCTTGACGGTGGCGCCAAACTTGATCGTATCACCGCCGAGCTTGCTGACATCGATGATGTCGGCGCGGCCGATCAGCGATTCGAGTTCCAGGATCCGGCCCTCGTTCAGCGACTGTGCTTCTTTCGCCGCGTGATATTCGGCGTTCTCCGACAGGTCGCCGAGGGCGCGCGCCTCGGAGATCGCGGTGATGATACGCTGACGCTCGACCTGCTGGCGCTGCTTCAGCTCCACCTCCAAAGCAGCGAAGCCGCTCGCGGTCATCGGAACCTTTTCCATTCTTTCCGTTCCATAAGCTCCGAAAGCGCAGTTCGCCGGCGGCAAATCAGCCGCCGGCGTTTCCGCGCTTCCGCTCAATCCTCGTTCGCCACGAACAGCCTGTCTCAGGCAGCGCGTTCGAAGTATGACTGCAACGATCGTACTTCGAGATCGCCGCTGCAATAGGCCTTGATGCCCTCCGCCGCAGCGATCGCTCCGGCCAAGGTGGTATAATAGGGCACCTTGTGCAAGAGGGCTGTTCGACGGAGCGAACGGGAATCCGCAAGCGCCTGTGGACCCTCGGTGGTGTTGAAGATCAGCTGGATCTCGCCGTTCTTGATCGCGTCGACGACATGCGGCCGGCCTTCCAGAACCTTGTTGATCCGCGCGGCATCGATGCCCTGTTCCTGCAGCAGGCGTAGCGTGCCGCCGGTCGCGACGATCCGGAAGCCGAGATCGGCCAGGATGCGGACGGCCGGGACGATGCGCGGCTTGTCATCATCCCGCACCGATACGAAGACCGTGCCCTTGACCGGAACCTTGGAGCCGGCGCCGAGCTGGCTCTTGGCGAAGGCCGTGTCGAAGGAGCGGTCGAGGCCGATGACCTCGCCCGTCGAACGCATCTCGGGCCCGAGCAGCACGTCGACGCCCGGGAAGCGCGCGAAGGGGAAGACGGCTTCCTTGACGCCGACATGGTCGAGGCTGGCCGGCTTCAGGTCGAAGCCCGCCAGCGGCTCGCCGGCCATGATGCGGGCGGCGATCTTGGCGATCGGCTGGCCGATGACCTTGGCGACGAAGGGCACGGTGCGCGAGGCGCGCGGGTTCACTTCGAGGACGTAGATATCGCCGTCCTTGATGGCGTATTGCACGTTCATCAGCCCGCCGACATCGAGCGCGAGCGCCATCGCCTTGGTCTGGCGCTCGAGCTCGGCGATGGTCTCGGCCGAGAGCGAGCGCGGCGGAAGCGAGCAGGCCGAGTCGCCGGAATGGATGCCGGCTTCCTCGATATGCTCCATGATGCCGGCGATGAAGGCGTCCTTGCCGTCCGCGAGACAGTCGACATCGACCTCGATGGCGTCCGATAGGTAGCGGTCGAACAGCAGCGGGTTCTTGCCGAGGACTGTGTTGATCTGGCCGGTCTTGTCGTTGGGATACTTCGCCTTGACCTCGGAGGGGATCAGCGAGGGCAGGGTGCCGAGCAGATAGTCCTCGAACATCACCTCGTCGCGGATGATCGCCATGGCGCGCCCGCCGAGCACGTAGGAGGGGCGGACGACGAAAGGCAGGCCCAGTTCGCCGGCAATGATGCGGGACTGCTCGACCGAATAGGCGATGCCGTTCTTCGGCTGCTTGAGATGCAGCTTGTCGAGCAGGCGCTTGAAGCGGTCACGGTCCTCGGCGAGGTCGATCGCGTCAGGCGAAGTTCCGAGGATCGGGATGCCCGCCTCTTCCAGCGCATTCGCGAGCTTCAGTGGGGTCTGGCCGCCGAACTGGACGATGACGCCGTGCAGCGTGCCGTTCTGCTTCTCGGTCTCGAGGATCTCGAGCACATCCTCGGCGGTGAGCGGCTCGAAATAGAGCCGGTCGGAGGTGTCGTAGTCGGTCGAGACCGTCTCCGGGTTGCAGTTGACCATGATGGTCTCGTAGCCGGCGTCGCGCAGAGCGTAGCAGGCATGGCAGCAGCAATAGTCGAACTCGATGCCCTGGCCGATGCGGTTCGGCCCGCCGCCAAGGATGACGACCTTCTTGCGATCGGAAGGATTGGCCTCATCCGCCGCCTTGCCGGCGAAAGGCATGGCATAGCTCGAATACATGTAGGCGGTCGGCGAGGCGAACTCCGCCGCGCAGGTGTCGATGCGCTTGTAGACGGGGCGGACGTCGAGCGATTTGCGCAGCGCCCTGACCTCGGCCTCGGTCTTGCCTGCAACCGCGGCGAGGCGCTTGTCCGAGAAGCCCATCGCCTTGATCTGGCGGAAGGAGCCGGGTGTCTGCGGCAGGCCGAACTTGCGGATCTTCTCCTCGGTCTCGACGATCTCGCGCATCTGGGCGAGGAACCAGGGGTCGATCTTGCAGCTCTCGTGGATCTCCTCGTCGCTGAAGCCGAAGCGCATGGCCTGGGCGACGTGGAGGATGCGGTCCGGCGTCGGAATCGAGATCGCCGCCTTGATGGCGTTGCGGTCGTCGCCATGGCCGAAGCCCTCGATCTCGATCTCATCGAGCCCGTCGAGGCCCGTTTCCAGCGAGCGCAGCGCCTTCTGCAGCGATTCCTGGAAGGTCCGGCCGATCGCCATGGCCTCGCCGACCGACTTCATCGCCGTGGTCAGCGTCGGCTCGGAGCCCGGGAACTTCTCGAAGGCGAAGCGTGGGATCTTGGTAACGACGTAGTCGATCGTCGGCTCGAAGGAGGCCGGGGTGGCTCCGCCGGTGATGTCGTTCTCGATCTCGTCGAGCGTGTAGCCGACGGCCAGCCGCGCCGCGACCTTGGCGATCGGGAAGCCGGTCGCCTTGGAAGCGAGAGCGGACGAGCGCGAGACGCGCGGGTTCATTTCGATGACGATCATGCGCCCCGTGGCAGGATCGATCGCGAATTGGACATTGCTGCCGCCCGTCTCGACACCGATCTCGCGCAGCACCGCCAGCGAGGCGTCGCGCATGATCTGGTATTCCTTGTCGGTCAGCGTCAGCGCCGGCGCGACGGTGATCGAATCGCCGGTATGGACGCCCATCGGATCGAAGTTCTCGATCGAGCAGACGATGATGCAGTTGTCCTTCTTATCGCGGACGACCTCCATCTCGTATTCCTTCCAGCCCAGCACGCTCTCCTCGATGAGGACCTCGCTGGTGGGGGAGGCGTCGATGCCGCGCTCGACGATGTCGATGAACTCGCCCTTGTTGTAGGCGATGCCGCCGCCTGTGCCGCCCATGGTGAAGGACGGGCGGATGATGGCGGGAAGGCCGATGTCCTCGAGCGCGTCGAGCGCCTGGCCGAGCGTCTTGATGTGGTGCGAGCGCGGGGTGTCCAGGCCGATCTTGGTCATGGCTTCGCGGAAGAGCTCGCGGTCCTCGGCCTTGTCGATGGCCTCGGCGGTGGCGCCGATCATCTCGACACCGAACTTCTCGAGCACGCTGATCTTGCTGCCATCGGGCTGGACGATCGACTTCTTGTTGAGCGAGAGCGCGCAGTTCAGCGCGGTCTGGCCGCCCATGGTGGGCAAGAGCGCGTCGGGGCGCTCCTTCTCGATGATCTTGGCGACGATCTCGGGCGTGATCGGCTCGACATAGGTCGCATCGGCCAGGTCCGGATCGGTCATGATCGTCGCCGGGTTCGAATTGACCAGGATGATGCGGTAGCCCTCGGCCTTCAGCGTCTTGCAGGCCTGGGTGCCGGAATAGTCGAACTCGCAGGCCTGTCCGATGATGATGGGGCCGGCGCCGATGATCAGGATGGACTTGATGTCTGTGCGCTTGGGCATGATCTCGACCGGTCTTGCGGGCGCGCGCAAGGCCGGTCCGATCGGGCGAGCGGAGGCCTGGCGAGCGTCTGAATGAATGCTAGGCGCTCGCTATAGACGGGCAAGGCGGCGGAAGGAAGCTAAAAGCGCTTCGGTCCTTGCTCAACGCACAGGCCGCGGTGCCGGAAGGGCGAGATCGATCTCCAGCGGGCGCGGCGAGCGACGCTCCAACCGGCGCTTGCGCCGCATGGCGATGAAGAGCACGGCGAGCGCCGCGATCTCCCAGGCGGCACCGACGAAGCCGAGCGGCCAGGTGCCGGCATGGCGCATCACTTGCTGGCCGAGCGCGGCGCCGGCCGCGATGCCGAAATACAGTGCCGAGGCGTTGAGCGAGAGCGCGACCACGGCTGCGTCTGGCGCCATCGCCGCGAGCCGCGACATCTGCGAGGGATGGCCGGCCCAGCCCGCCGCACTCCAGATCAGCAGCACGAAGGGAATCGGCCAGATCGCCAGTTCAGGGGGCAGGCTGAAGGCGATCAGCGAAGCCGCGAGCAGCGCCGCAGCCAGCACAGTCAGCACCACGGTGAGCGTGCGCTCGGGGCCGAAGCGGTCGCTGGCTATGCCGCCGAGCTGGTTGCCGATGGCCGAGCCGATGCCGGAAACGACGAGTGTTGCAGCGAGCCAGGGGCCGACGATCCCAGCGTGGTTGGTCAGGAAGGGGGCGATATAGGTGTAGAGGACGAAGGCGCCGGTGGTCCACAGCATGGTCGTGGCCAACGCCAGCAGCACGTCGCCGCGGCCTGCGACCTGGAGGCGCTCGCGCAGCGTGTTGGTGCCGCGCGGCAGGCCCCGCGGCAGCTTGACGAGCAGGCCCGCCAGCGAAAGCGCGCTGAACAGTGTCACGATCAGGAAGGCGAGGTGCCAGCCGCCGAAGCCGACGACGGCGGTGCCGATCGGGATGCCGAGAATCAGCGAGACCGTCATACCTCCGGTGACCAGCGCGATGGCGCGGCCGCGCCGCTCCGGAGCGGACACCGCCACCGCGACGGCGTTCGCCGCCGGCATGAAGACGCCGGCCGAAAGCGCCATCACGATGCGGGCGCCCATCACCACCCAGAAGTCGCTGGCGAAGGCGGCGCCGAGATTGGCAAGGCCGAACACCGCCATCGCTCCGACCAGAACGGCCTTGCGGTCGACGTCGCCGAGAACGGTGGAGAGGATGGGCGAGCCGATCGCATAGGCGAGCGCAAAGATCGAGATAAGCAGGCCGGCGGTGTCGACCGAGACGCTCAGGCCGTTGGCGAGATGGGGCAGAATGCCGGTGACGATCAGGCTGCCCGTGCCGATGGCGAAGGCGCCGCCGGCAAGCGAAAGAAGGCGCGTATCCATGGGAATGATCCTTGCGGATGATCGCTGTTTCGGAGTCAGGCTTCGAAATTCAAGGATCGTTGAATTAATCCGGCCCGACAATTGCCGCAAGGGTAATTTCAATGAATGTTGAATATTGTCAGGAGCGCGGGGATCGCCTATCTCGTCGGTCATGAAGCCGGTTTTTCATCCCGATATCGAGGATGTCGCGCCCGCCGACGTGTTCGCTGCGCTGGCCGATCCGATCCGGCTCGGCATCCTCGTCGCGCTCGCCGATGTCAGCGAGGTCGACAAGGCGCGCTGTAGCCATTTCACCGCCTTCGCCTCGCCTTCGCTGCTGTCCTATCACTTCGCCAAGCTGCGCGAGGCCGGCATCACTCGCATGCGGGTGGAGGGGACGTCACGCTATCTCAGCATCCGGCGCGACGAGCTGAACCAGCGCTTTCCTGGGCTGATCGACAGCGTGATCGAGACCGCGCGGCGCGATCCTGACCTGCCGCGGCTCGGCCCCGAATGGCTTTCAGGCGGCGATGAGGCGCAGGGTTCCACTTCGCCCCGTTGACAGCGGTCCATCCGGGTTTAGCGTCCTCTCTTCCGCGATGGCGTCGAGCCGGATCGCGACGCGGCACCGGCCACGCCCGAACACGAGGAGCATGGCCATGCGTGCAGCCGACCCTCAGAAACTCGATGCGCTGGTAGGACGTCTCGTCGGTGACGTCGGAGCCTCCGTCACGGGCGCCCTGATCGTGCTGGGCGACCAGCTCGGCCTCTACAAGGCGATGGGCGATGGCGAGCCCGTCACCTCCCTGCAACTGGCGGAGAAGACCGGCCTCAAGGAGCGCTATGTGCGCGAATGGCTCGCGGGCCAGGCCTCGGCCGGATATGTCGACTACGACGAAGGCAGCGACAGCTTCAGCCTGTCGCCCGAACAGGCCATGGCCTTCGCCGAGGAAGACAGTCCTGCCTTCTTCGCCGGCGCCTTCGAGATCGTCCAGTCGATGTGGGTCGATGAGCCGAAGGTCGAGGAGGCGTTCCGCAAGGGGGCGGGTCTCGGCTGGCATGAACACAGCCAATGCCTGTTCCGGGGCACCGAGCGCTTCTTCCGGCCGGGCTACAACGCGCATCTGACGGCGGAGTGGATTCCGGCGCTGGAGGGCGTCCAGGCCAAGCTGATGCAGGGCGCGACCGTCGCCGATGTCGGCTGCGGGCACGGCTCCTCGACCATCCTCATGGCGCAGGCCTATCCGCAATCGCGCTTCTACGGCTTCGACTATCACGGACCGTCGATCGAGCGGGCGCGAGAGGCTGCCGAGAAAGCCGGGGTCGCGGACCGCATCGTCTTCGAGCGCGCTTCCGCCAAGGACTTCCCCGAGCGGAAATACGACCTCGTGACGATGTTCGACTGCCTGCACGACATGGGCGATCCGGTCGGCGCGGGCAAGCATGTGCGCGAGTCGCTGGAGAGGGACGGCAGCTGGATGATCGTCGAGCCCTTCGCGCATGACCATCTCAAGGACAATCTCAACCCCGTCGGGCGGATCTTCTACGGGGCATCGACGATGATCTGCACGCCGGCCTCGCAGTCGCAGGAGGTCGGGCTTTGCCTCGGCGCGCAGGCCGGCGAGATGCGGCTGCGCAAGGTCGCGATGGATGCGGGTTTCTCGCATTTCCGTCGTGCGACCGAGACGCCGTTCAACATGGTGTTCGAGGTGCGGGCCTGAGGCCTGAATCCGGCGAGGCGCTGTCCGAAGCGTCGCGGACGGCTCTCCAGCGCTCGCGGTCGTAGCGGGTTGAAGCTGCGATCGCAAATGTGCAATGTTATATCATTGCATATCTGATTGGAGCTCCCCTTTGTCTTCGTCTCGCTTCGTCGCAGCCGGCTTCTGCCTCGCCGGCTGCTTCCTCGCTTCCGCGGCCCCTGCGCATGATCATGCGGTGCTGCGCGGGCGCCTCGTCTTCGCCGACCACGAAAAGCCGGTCATCCGCATCCTCGACCTAGACAGCGGCGAGGTGACGCACAGCTTCGACGTTCCGAAGGCGAATCCGGGTTTCGCAGGCGTATCCGGGGGGCGCTACGTCGTGGTCAAGACCGGCGACGAGGCCGGCACGTTGCGCATCCTCGACACCGGGTTGATGGCCGAATCGCATGGCGACCATGTCGACCTCGCCAAGGCCGAGCCAAAGCTGCTCGAGTTCATGACGACGGGTGATCGGCCCGCCCATGTCATCTCGGGGCAGGGCCAGCTCGGGCTGTTCTATGACGGCTTGCGACCCTGGGAGGGCAAGAGCGAGCCCAAGGTGGTGATGCTTGCCATCGACGGCCTTGCCAAGCCGAAGCCCGATATGACGATCTGGCCAAGCCCGGCGCCGCAGCATGGCATCGCCGTGCCGCTGGGCGCGAAGCAATGGCTGATCTCGGTGCCCAACCCCGCCTATGCCGGGGGCGACGACCGCGGGGCCTCGCCGCGGCCCAACGGCTTCGAAATCCTTGAGCGGGCCAAGTCGTCCGCGACGGGAGACGGTTGGAGGCGGATCGCAAACTTCAACGATCCGGCGCGGCCCGATGCTTCCTGCAAGCTCTATCACGGCTATGCGCCGGCGCGCGGCGGACGGCATCTCTTCGGTTGCGCCGAGGGCGAGGGAGGCGGCGTCCTCGTGCTTTCCAAAGCGGGCAAGGGCGAGACGGCGGGCTGGAGCGCGCGAAAGCTCGCCTATCCCGACGAGCGCCGCACCAGCGCTCTCAAATCCCGCGAGGGCGGACGCTATGTCGTCGGCAATTACGGACTGAAGGCGCCCTATGATGCGCTGCTGCGCATCGATCCGCATGCCAAGGCGCTCTCCGCCGAGGACGTGCTGTCGGTGCCGGGCGGACAGGCCGTCTGCCAGTTCGAGCTAAGCAGCACCGGCACCCGGCTTGCGAACCTCACAGCCGACGGCAAGCTGAGGGTCTATGAGGTTGCGCCGGCCTGGAAGGAACTGGCCTCCTTCGATGCCGTCCCGGCTTTCGACTGCGCCTTTGGCGCGAAGACTCCGACGCCCGGCCTCGCCGTGGTCGGCGGCAGCGCCTTCGTCAGCGATCCGACCGGTGGGCGCATCCGGGAATACCATCTCGACACGCTGAAGCAGGGGCTCGACATGCCGGTCGGCGGCATGCCGGCCAATCTCGCCGGCAGCGAAGCGGGCTGACGGACCGGACGCGCCGGGTGAAAAGCCATTCGCCCGGCGCGTCCGTCCTCCGGCTTTGACCTCATCGCATTTTCTTCACGCGAACCGGTGTCCACTTCGCGCGAAAATGCTCTAGGAAGCGCGGATGCCGTTTCGCCGCTATCCGCGCCAGTTCCGACAGCTCATGGCCTATGTCGTCGCCGGAGGGCTGACGGCGGTCGCGCATTACGGCGTGCTGATCGGGCTTGTCGAACTCGGCCGCATAGACCCCGTTCCCGCGACGCTCGCCGGCTTCGTCGTCGGAGCGCTGGTGTCCTACACGCTGAACCGCTGGATGACCTTCGACGCCACGCGCAGCCATGCGCAGGCGGGTTGGCGCTTCGCCCTGATCGCGGCCGGCGGCTTCGTGCTGACTGGCATCCTGATGCATGTCTTCGTGACGCGGGCCGGCTTGCCCTATCTGCCGATGCAGATCGTCACCACCGGCGTGGTGATGGTGTTCTCGTTCCTCGGCCACAAATTCTTCAGCTTCGCCGATCGGGCCAGCTAGCGACGAGGGGGCGTCCTGACGCAGCCCGAACTCAGTCCAGGAATGAGATGTCCTTGCAGTTCAGGCATTTGCCGAGCTCGGAATAGGCTTTCACCAGCGCTGCGCAGGAGGCCAGGATGCCGGCGACCAGATCGTCGAGCTTGAAACCTCGCGTGCCGATGAAGGTGAGCTCGCCGAGCTTGTGAAGCAGGTTCTGCGTGGCAACGGCGACCGCCATGCTCTGCTTGGCACATCGCGTCAGGGCCTCGGGCGACTGGTCACAGTTCAGCCGGCTCTGCTTCAGCCGCTCGATGAACTCCTTGGTCGTCTCGCGGATGTTCTCGATGGCGCGTTCCATCACCTGCACGGGGCCCGGCAGGTTCATCGCCTCGCGCAGCTCGTCGATCTTCTTTTCGATGAACTTCGCGAATTCGCGATGCGCCTTCTGATGCGCGGGCAGAAGGTTCAGCATCGCGATGTAGAAGACGATGATGATCGCGATGACGAGCCCGACCACCACGACGACGCCCGGGACGGCGGCGACCGGGCGAAATCCGTTGACCGTGGCGTGGAGCTGGCGCTGATAGGCGATACGACGGGGCCCCTGAATCACCGTGCCGTAGTGGGCTCCGAGTGCCTCGAACTCCGGAAACGTCACGCAGAGGGCATTGACCGAGGCTGCGCCGACGATCCCGTCCGGCCGCAAATCTACCGATTGCTGGAATTCGAGCACGCGCCGGCGCGTCTTCTCCCCGAAGATGCCGTCGAGCTTGAGAGCTGCCAGCTTGGTCGGAGGGAACAGGTTCAGAAGGCGCTGAACCTGCTTGACTTCAGGCCCTTGGCTGCCAGCCGACAGCAACTGGCCAGGCCTCAGAATCTTCGACGACATGGCAGCCCCGCCGGCGACGGAGGCGCGACGGCGCTTCCCCAGCATCGTCGATTGAAGGCGCGTGGGCTGCATGTGGCGTCACCCATTTGGATGACTCACACGGTGTATTCCGGCCCCTACGCGCCGCCTTACTGCTGCGGGGCGACGGTCAGCGTGAGCTGGCGGCGGCCGATGCGGCCTTCCTTGTCGGTCGCCTCGATCTCGATGATGTGGCTTCCGCTGGGGACAAGGACCGAAGGCGCGTCGATCCCGGCCGGGGTGATGAAGGGCTTGATCCGCTCGGTGATGTCGACCGGGGGCTGGCGGCGATAGAAGACGCGCACGGTCGCAGGATCGATGGGTACGCCATTGCTCGGCATGAAGCGAACGGCCAGGCGGAAGGGCTTGCCATCGACACCCTTGTCGGGTGTCGGCAAGGTGTCGATGCCGGGGCCGCGGGTGAGGTTGCGCGTGCTGGCCGGCGCCTTGGCCGTGGTCGGCAAGCCCGCTTCCTCGCGTGTGATGAGCTGAACCGGCTCGGCGGCGTGCGACGCCGTCGACATCGCAGCGGTGGCGAGAACAACACGCAGAATGTGCGGGATGAGCACAGTCTTCATCATCGTCCTATTTCACTCCCAGAATTCCGGCGATGAGGCCGGCGATGGCAGAAATGATGGTACCGGCCATCAGGATGGTGGTTTCGATGGTCTTCAGCGTTTCCATCGGCACCTTGCCATGCACGGCCAGCAGCCCCTTTCGCAGTTCCGGCAACGAGACGAGACCCCGCGCGGCAAGCGCAGCCTGCGTCACGCGCATCAACATCCCCGAGAACATCGAGGCGCCGATGCTCAGCGCGTAGAACGAAGTCTCGCGCCAGGCTGCCAGCCCTTGCGGAAGGAGTGGTATATTGTCGTGCCAACCCAGCAACGCGTTCATGGTCGCGACGGAAAAAATCGCGAAACCTATGGCGATGCCGATATCGAAAGCGAGCAGCCGCGGGCGAAGCCCGAAATAGAGCATGCCGGTCAAGAAGGGGATCCCGATCGAGGCGAGGCGCAGCGCCCAGAGCGGCAGGTCGAGCCAAAGGACGACGGCGCAATAGGCCAGCAGCAGCAAAGTCAGGCCGAAGGGCAGCACCCAGTAGCGGCGGCGTGCGGCGGGGTGGGCGACCGGCGCTGCAGGCCCTGGCGCGTCTGCCGGCTCCGATGCTGCGGGGTCGAGGGCTGCAACGGGTCTTGCAGCCAGCGCGGCGCGGTCCTCCTCTGCACGTTTCTCGAAGGTGGCGAGCCGCTCTTCGAGCGCACCGAGACGGCGCAGCAAGGGAAGCACGGGCGTCAGGTCACGTCCGCAGCAACGGCAGGACAGCACCCCCGCATTGAGCGTGGCATCGCAATAGGGACAGTTGAACTGGTCCTGCACGGAGCTCTCACGCCTTTGGGGCAAGCCGCGCTCAGAGCCATGTTTGCGTCGTTAAATCAAGATGCCTGATGCATTACAGTTACGGAACTTTAGTATTAGTCGCCATGGCGAGCCGTTGGATGCGCCGTGTTGCGGATCAGGCCGGCTTCATCGCCTTGAACGTCATCCGGTGCGGATTGTGGCCGAAATTCGCGGGCCGCTGCAGGTCGACGAAGCCGGCCTCGCCGATCAGTGCCGAGATGGCCTCGGGCGTATAGGTCGACAGCCCGTATTGGGCGCGCAGCTTGCGGTAGTCTGAAAAGGCGGTGCGGATGAGGCCACCGAGCGCCGCCGTCAGGAAGCCGCCGCGCCAGGCGAAGGCGAGGAGCTGCGATGCGTCGGTGAGCGGGCTGACGTTCGGCGGGATCACATCGGCGATCACCAGCTTTCCGCCGGGCTTGAGCTTGCCGCGCCAGGTTTCGAGCAGTGCCTTCAGCTCGTCGCGGGAGAGATACTGGACCAGCGAATTCGCGACGACGAGGTCGAGCGATGCCTCCGGCAGGGCCTCGACCTCCTCGGGCGAGACGACCGCGATGTTGTCCTTGCGGCCGAACTTGGCGCGCAGTTTGTCGCGCACACTGGACGCAGCTTCGCAGAGGTAGAGTCGGCCGCAAGCGGAGGCGACGCGCGCGGCGTCGAGCGCCTCGCCGCAGCCATGGTCGAGCACGACGGCGTCACGCGCGGGAACATGCGCGATCAAGTCGCTTGCGATGGCGCGGTAATGCAGCGCCTTGTGGCGCGGCGAGACGTAGATGGAATGTTCGCCGTTCCAGAAATCGCGCCAGGACATGGGCAGTGTCGATCCTCGGTGGCCGCTCGCGGCCGTCATCCGATGACTAGACGCAAGCGGCGTGGCTCCGCAACAGCCGGGGTTCCGGGACGCGTCCGTTTCCGCTTAAGTCGTGAATGCGTCCGCGAGTCGGGGACGCGCGGGAGGGGGATGCCGATGCTGCTGCTGCCGCGATTGCTCAAGGGGTTCGTCCGGCAGGGACGCCTGACTGTCATCACTCCGGACGGGAAGCGCCATGCCTTCGGGCCCGGTCCGGCCGAGATGTTGTTCGCCGGCGTGCGCAAGATGGCGCCGTCCGTCACGGTTCGCTTCCATGACGACCGCATCGAGCGGGAACTCTTCCTCAATCCCGAGCTCGCCCTGGCCGAAGGCTACATGGATGGCCGGATCGACTTCGAGGAAGGCACGATCCACGACCTGCTGACGCTGTTCTGGCTGCAGCGCAAGGAATTGCGGAAGCATCCGCTGCAGAAGGCGATCCGGCAGGTGCGCTTCCGCATCCGGCGCTGGCGCATGCACAACCCGCTCGGCCTCGCCGGCAAGAAGGTCAAGCACCACTACGACATCCCGACCGATTTCTACCGGCTCTGGCTCGACGAAACGATGACCTATTCCTGCGCGTATTGGCACAGTCCCGAGGTGGGGCTGGAGAACGCGCAGAAGGCCAAGCTCCGGCATATCGCCGCCAAGCTCAAGATCGAGCCGGGCATGCGCGTGCTCGATATCGGCTCGGGTTGGGGCGAACTGGCGATCTATCTGGCCAAGGCCTGCGGCGCCAAGGTGACCGGCCTCAACGTCTCGCCCGACCAGATGGCGGCGGCGCAGCAACGCGCCGACGCCGCCGGCGTCGGCGATGCCGTGACCTTCATCAACAAGGATTATCGCGAGCTCACCGGAACGTTCGACCGCATCGTCTCGGTCGGCATGATGGAGCATGTCGGCGTCGCGCATTACGGCGAGTATTTCGAGCGCATCCGGGATTTGCTGACGCCGGACGGGATCGCTCTCGTCCACTGCATAGGCCGCGCCGGGCCGCCCGGCTTCACCGGGCCGTTCTTCGAGAAATACATCTTCCCCGGTGGCTATGCGCCGGCACTGTCGGAGGTGTTCGCCGCCGTCGAGCAGACGGGGCTCTGGTCCTCCGATTGCGAGTTCTGGCGCCGCCACTATCACTGGACGCTCGAAGCCTGGCGCGAGCGCTTCATGGCCAGGCGCGAGGAGGTGGTCGGCATGATGGGCGAGCGCTTCGCCCGGATGTGGGAGTTCTATCTCTGCGCCTGCTCGATCTCCTTCGACATCGGCGGCGACATGGTGTTCCAGCTGCTGCTCGGACCGCACAAGAGCGCCGTCCCGATCATCCGCGACTACATTGCGGATGACGAGAAGGCGCTCGCGGCGAAAGGCTTCTAGGTCAGCGCTTCAGGTTGACCACCACCACGCCGGCCAGCGCCATGGCGCCGCCGATCAGGCCGAAGAGCGTCGGCACCTCGCCGAGCCAGAGGAAGCCGATCAGCATCGCCACCGGCGGGACTGCGTATTGGAAGTTCGCGGCGCGAGCGGCCGGCAGGCGCGAGAGCGTGATCGCCCAGGTGCCGTAGGCGATCAGGCTCGGCACGGCGGCGAGATAGACCACCGACCAAAAGGAGACGGCCGGGGCGACCTGCGCCTGTGCGATTGCGGAAGGCAGGAAGGGCAGCAGCACGAAGCCGCCGATCGCCATGTTCCAGGCCGCGACATGGAGCGGCTTGTAGCGGGCGAAGAGCGGTTTCTGCACGACCGTGGTGATGGCGTTGCAGAAGGCGGCGCCGAGGATCAAGAGCACGCTCATGCCGATCTCGACATCGAGCCCCTTGCCGAGCGCGATGACGCCTATGCCGGCGAAGGAGAGTGCCGTGCCGAGCCAGGCGGTCAGGCTGAAGCGCTCGCTGAGGATCATCATGGCGAGCACGGCCGTCATGATGGGGTTGGTGTTGATGATGAAGGCGGCGGGACCTGCCGGCACGACGCGCTGGCCGAAATTGAGCAGCAGGGCATAGCCCGCGATGAAGATCACGCCGCCGACGAGGAAGCGCCAGATGTCGGCGCGTTCAGGCAGCTTCGCCCGGGTCGCGACGAGGAAAAGCGCGGCGGGAACGCCGGCAAGCGCGAAGCGTAGCGCTGCCATCTCTGCAGGGCCGAAGCCGGCGAGCCCGGCGCGGATCGCCGGGAAGGAGGAGGCCCAGGCCATCACCGTGAAGGTGACGGTGAAGAGCAGCGTGGGGTCGAGGCGCTGGGAACCCGAAGAGGTCAGCGCGGGAGTGGCGCAGCTTGAGGAGGACATGGCGTCAATCCATCGGTGACGAAAGGTTGTTCCCGATAGACGCCTCGGCGAGCTGATTGACAAACGATCAATTCGCGCATGAGCTGTGAGGATGGATCACAGCTCAAACCTGCCGCCGCTCGATACCCTCCGTGCCTTTGAGGCCGCGGCGCGCACCGGCAGCTTCTCGGCCGCCGCCGAGGCCCTGAACCTGACGCATGGCGCTGTCAGCCGGCAGATCGCGAAGCTCGAGCATTGGCTGGGCCTGCGCGTCTTCCTGCGGCAGGCGCGCGGGGTTTCGCTGACGCCGGAGGGCCAGCGCCTGCTCCAGCGGACGCAGGAGGCCTTCGCGTTGATTGCCGATACGTCGGAACGCTGGCGCGAGGCGCGAGGTGCTTCGGTGGTGCGGGTCAGCGCGCCGCCCTCGGTCTGTGCACTCTGGCTGATGCCGAGGCTGGCTGTGCTGGAGGCGGGGACGCCCTCATTGCGGATCGTGCTGCAGGTCGAGCATCGCAAGGTGGATTTCGAGGAGGGGGGCGTCGATCTCGGCATTCGTTGCGGGCGCGGCGGCGCGCCGGACCGGCTCTCACTGAAGCTGTTCGAGGAATGGTGCTTCCCGATCGCCTCGCCGAAGATCGCCGCCGCAATCGGGGAGGGGGCGCCGGAGCGCCTGCTGGCGCAGCCGCTGATCCATGATTCCGACGCCGCCGGCTGGAAGGCCTGGTTCGCGGCGCAGGGGCTGGACTACCGTCCGCGCCCGCAGGATCGGCGCTTCGAGGACTACAATCTGGTCCTCGATGCCGCCGCGCATGGCCTCGGCATCGCGCTGGCGCGGCCGCCTTTGGCGCGCGAGCAACTGGCGGTGGGACGGATCGTCAGGGTCGATGCGCGCGAGGCACTGAACCCGGTTTCCTATTGGCTCGACCGGCCGCTGGGAGCGCTTCGCCCATCGGCTGCGGCGCTGGCTGAGCGGATCGCGCGCGAGGCAGGTGCCGCGCCAGCCGAGAGCGAGGCGTTCCTGAATCGCGAGGCGCGGGCGGCCTGAGCCGTATCTGCGTCATGCTCGACCCGAACATGTCGTGACTAGCAGGTGCCGAAATCCCTTTCGGCCTGAGATTCTCGGGACAAGCCCGAGAATGACGGACTGCATTCAGCGCAAGCTATGACGCGGAGCCGCGAATTCGCCCCGCTGGCTGGCGCGCGCCATCTCGAAGCTGTCGGCGATGCGCCGCGCCCGGACGATGAAGGCCTGCGCGATCTCGGGCGGACAGACCTCGTGCGCGGTGATCTCGAACAGGTCGAGCCAGCGGTCGAAATGCTCGCCTTTCAGCGGCAGGATCAGGTGCGGGCGCATCGGGCGGCCGTTGTAGCGGCCGCTGCGCAGCATCACGCCGCTCCAGAAATCAGTGATCTTGGCGATATGCTCGTCCCAGTCCTCGACGGCCGCTGCGAAGACGGGGCCGATCAGCTTGTCCTGTCGCGCCCTCGCATAGAAGGTGCGGACGAGCTCCGCGATCATCGGCTCGCGCAGGTCGGGATGGGCAGCGCCCGGGTGGGTCAGGGGATTGTCGGTCATCGCAGGAACGTTCGTGTTTCCGGTATTCTCGTAGGGAAGGATCGCAAAGGCTAGGCCTGCGCGACCTCTGCGACCTTGTGAGGCAGGTCGGCGGCCGGCTGTGCTGCTTCGGCATGGCCATCCTCCAGGAACAGCCGCATCTCCTCGGCGAGCGCGAAGAAGCGGTCCCGCACCGCCTTGGCATGTGGGTTTGCGCGCTCGATCGCCATGAAGACGTTGGGTGCGTCGTAGCGGACCATCTCGGTCGCCTGCATCAGGAGGTCGAAGCTCGCCGTCGTCATCGTCCGGGGCAGCGGTTCCATGCGGACCAGGATCTTGGCGATCAGATGGGTGAGGCCCTGCACCATCGCAACCTCGCGATCATGGGCATCGGCGGTCGTCATGATGACTTTGAGCTTGAGGACGCGGCGCAGGAAGGCGGCGATGCGCGGCGCGCTGCCGCCCCTGATAGGACAGAGCGCGATCCTGAGCCCGGCGAGCCCATTGCGGGCGCTCTGCGGGCCGAAAAGCGGATGCGTCCCGATGATCTCGACATCATCGGGCAGCGCCGCCTGCATGGCGCTGGCCGGGCCGATCTTGACCGAGCCGACATCGAGCACGACGGCGCCGGCCTTGAGATGGGGGCGCAGCACCGAGAGCGCTTCTGGGATCGCCGGGACTGGCACGGCCAGGATCACGAGGTCGCAAGCGGCTACCTCAGCGGGGCTGGCCGGCAGGAGCCCCTTGCCTGATAGGTCCGGTTCGGGCGGTTGCGCGGGGTCGCATACACATAGCGCGAAATGCGGCTGGAGATCGCGGGCCATCAGCCGGCCGAAGGCGCCGAAGCCCATGATGCCGATGGTGGAGATGGTTCTGATTTTGGAAGACATCGCTCTGGTCCGGTGGGAGCCGCGATGCCGGGTGATCTGCCTGAATTCAACCGCCAGCGCGGCGGTTGAACATGGGAATGCCACCGCCTCTATGAGGACGGGGCGTAATAGCCGTGAAGGAAGGCGAGCAGGCTGATCATGAGCCGCTTAAAGCGCGGGGCGGCGGCGCTGTCAATCGAGCGCAGGCGAATAGGCGGTCGGCGTCAGCGTGCGGTCCTCGATCGCGCCGACCATGTCGCCATGCTCGATCTTGGTGGTGCGCTTGATCTCGCTCCATTCCGGATCGGCCATGAAGCTCGCCCAGGCCTTCGCCTTCGTCTCTGCGTCCGGCCAGGCGAGGATATAGGCGAACTCGGTGCGCCCGGCGCTCGCCGTCTCCCACATCGCCACGATCCTGAAGCCGTGGCGCGCCATGATGCGAGCGGCATGGTCGCGGAAGCGGGCATGGAAAGCCGCCTTGTTGCGCTCGAAGATCTCGTAGATGCGCAACTGGTGGATCATGCCTGCCTCCTCTCGTCGTGGCTGCCGTCAGGCCGCCTTCTTGCCCTTTTCCGCCACCATCAATTCCACGAAACGGTTGAAGAGATAGTGGCTGTCCTGGGGGCCCGGCGAGGCCTCCGGGTGGTGCTGGACGCTGAAGGCCGGGCGGTCGGTCAGCGCGATGCCGCTGTTCGAGCCGTCGAAGAGAGAAACATGGGTCTCGACCGCATTGGCCGGCAGGCTCGCCGGATCGACGGCGAAGCCATGGTTCATCGAGACGATCTCGACCTTGCCGGTGGTCTTGTCCTGCACCGGGTGGTTGGCGCCGTGATGGCCCTGCTTCATCTTCATCGTCTGGCCGCCGATGGCGAGCGCCATCATCTGGTGGCCGAGGCAGATGCCGAAGGTCGGGATCTTCCGGTCGAGCAGCTGCCTGATCACCGGCACGGCGTATTCGCCGGTCGCAGCCGGGTCGCCAGGGCCGTTCGAGAGGAAGATGCCATCGGGATTCAGCGCCAGGATGTCCTCGGCCGTCGCGGTCGAGGGCACCACGGTGACGTCGCAGCCAGCCTTCGCGAGCAGGCGCAGGATGTTGCGCTTCACGCCGTAGTCGATGGCGACGACCTTGAAGTCGCTGGTTTCGCGCTTGCCATAGCCGGCCGGCCAGACCCAGGGCGTCTCGTCCCAGTCATAGCGCTGGGCGGCGGTGACGAGCGGGACGAGGTCGAGGCCGGCCATGGAGGGCAGCTCCGCCGCCTGCTTCTTCAGCCGGTCGATGTCGAAGACGCCATCCGGGCTGTGGGCGAGGATGGCGTTGGGCATGCCGTTGTCGCGGATCAGCGCGGTGAGGGCGCGGGTGTCGATACCGCAGATGCCGACGATGTTGCGGGCCTTGAGCCAGGCGTCGAAATGGCGGTTAGCGCGCCAGCTCGATGGTTCGGTGATGGCTGCGTGCAGCACGCAGCCGCGCACACCGGAAGAGGCGGCGGCGTTCACCGTCTCGGTATCCTCCTCGTTCACGCCGACATTGCCGACATGCGGGAAGGTGAAGGTGATGATCTGTCCGGCATAGGACGGGTCGGTCAGGATTTCCTGATAGCCGGTCATCGCCGTGTTGAAGCAGACCTCGCCCGGCGCCTCGCCCACGGCGCCGAGGCCGAAGCCTTCCAGCACCGTGCCGTCGGCGAGCACGAGGAGCGCGGTCGTGCGCGGTTCGATCCAGCCGCTATCGGCGGGGTTTCCTTCGGAGGCGGTCATGTCTATGTCTCGGTCCAGGCCGCGCCAGCGGCAGAATGCGGAGGCGGGGCTGCAGAAATCCGCTCCGCCGATCTGGAACGCGAGCCATAAAGAGCCGGGCGCTGCCCGTCAATCAAGGCGGGCGCAGGCCGCACAAGAGAAAAAGGAACAACGAGATGACGAGCTTGCGCGAGCGCTTCACCGGCGACCTCAAGGAAGCGATGAAGGCCGGCGAGAAGGGCAGGGTCGGCGCGATCCGTCTGATCCAGGCGGCGCTGAAGGAAAAGGACATCGAGGCGCGCGGCGCCGGCAAGGGCGAGGCCACGGCCGACGAAATCCTCGGCGTCCTCCAGAAGATGATCAAGCAGCGCCAGGAATCGATCGCGATCTACGACGCCAACAACCGCCCCGAGCTGGCCGATGGCGAGCGCGCCGAGGTCGCCGTGATCACCTCCTATCTGCCCAAGCAGATGTCGGACGAGGAGGTGAAGGCCGCGATCGACAAGGCCATCGCCGAGACCTCCGCGACCGCCGTCAAGGACATGGGCAAGGTCATCGCCGCCTTGCGCGCGGCCTATGCCGGCCAGATGGATTTCGGCAAGGTCAGCCCGATGGTGAAGGCTGCGCTCGGCGGCTGAGCCGGCGCGGCCGAAAAGCTCAGGCCGTCATGCTCGGGCTTGACCCGAGCATCTCGGAAACTAGCGCCCTCTGGTGATGAGATTCTCGGGTCGAAGCTGTGCTTCGCCCGAGAATGACGAGCCTGCTTGGACGCCCCCCCTTGTGGATATTCCCGACAAGCTCGGTCGAAGCCATGTTCGAGGTTGGCTTTCCGCCACGCAGAGGCCACATCAGGAACCATGAAATTCCCGCCCTCCGTCCTTGAGGAGATCAAGGCGCGGCTGCCGGTTTCGGCGGTCGTGGGCAAACGCGTGCGCCTCCAGAAGGCCGGGCGCGAATGGAAGGGGCTTTCCCCCTTCAATGCCGAGAAGACGCCATCCTTCTTCGTCAACGACCAGAAGGCGTCGTTCTTCGATTTCTCCTCCGGCAAGAACGGCGACATCTTCAAGTTCGTGATGGAGACCGAGGGGCTCTCCTTCCCGGAAGCCGTCGAGAAGCTCGCCGCGGAAGCCGGCGTCATCCTGCCAAAGATCACGCACGAGGCGCAGGTCCAGGAAGAGAAGCGCAAGGGGCTGCACGAGGTCGTGGAGCTCGCGGCGCAGTTCTTCGAGGCCGAGCTCATGGGCGATCGCGGCGGCTCGGCTCGGCGCTATCTCGCGACGCGCGGCCTCGACGGCGAGGCGCGTACGCGCTTTCGCCTCGGCTACGGCCCGGTCGACCGCTTCGCACTGCGGGACCATCTTGCCGGCAAGGGCGTGCCGGCCGAGCTGATGATGGAGGCGGGGCTGCTCGTGCATGGCGAGGAGATCGCCGTGCCCTATGACCGCTTCCGCGACCGTGTGATGTTTCCGATCCACGATGTGCGCGGGCGCGTCGTCGCCTTCGGCGGCCGGGCGATGAGTTCGGAGGTTGCGGCGAAATATCTGAACTCGCCGGAGACGCCGCTCTTCCACAAGGGCCATCTCCTGTTCAACCACCACAATGCCCGCAAGGCCGCCCACGACACCGGGCAGGTGATCGTGGTCGAGGGCTATGTCGACGTCATCGCCATGTCGCTTTCGGGGTTCCCGCAGACGGTGGCGCCGCTCGGCACGGCGCTGACCGAGGACCAACTCGGGTTGCTCTGGCGCATGGCCGACGAGCCGGTGATCTGCCTCGACGGTGACAAGGCCGGGCGCAAGGCGGCGAGCCGCGCCATCGATCTGGCGTTGCCGATGCTCGAACCGGGCAAGTCGCTCTCCTTCGCGCTGCTGCCGGACGGGCAGGACCCCGATGATCTCGCCCGCTCGGGCGGGCGGCAGGCGATTGCGGAGGTGGTTGCGGCGGCGCGTCCGCTGGTCGACATGCTCTGGCAACGCGAGGTCGAGGCCGGGCCGCTCGACACGCCGGAGCGCCGAGCCGCATTCGAGCGCCGGCTGAAGGAGCCGCTGGGGCAGATTCGCGACGAGACCACGCGCAAGCATTATCGCCGCGAGATGGATGAGCGGCTGGCGCAGCTCTTCGCCAGCGCCGCCCCGGCCCGGCCGGAACGCGGCGGTGGGGCAAATTTTCAACGCGGTAAGGGCGCAGGGCGCGGCGGCTTCGGCCGGCAGGTGCCGCCTTGGCTTGCCGGTCCGCTCAAGGCCTCGAGCGCGGTGACCCAGTCGCGGATGATGGCGAAGCTGCGCGGCGAGGACCAGCGCGAGGCCTTCATCCTGCTCGCGCTGGCGAGCCATCCCGATCTCATCCTGCGCTGCGCCGACGAAATTGCCGAGCTGTCGCTCGACGGTCCGGCCGCCGAACGCTTCCGTCAGGCGCTGCTCGATGCGGTGGACGACAAGCTCGACCTGGAGATCCTGGCGAATCGGCTGGTACAGCCGCGTGTGCGGGAGGCCCGCAATCAACTCATGGCTGTCACCGGCCCCGCAGAGAGGCGCAAACTGGCACAAGATGCTGATCCTGAATCGGTTTTTGACTCGATTCATCAGGCCATCGTCTTGCATCATCGCGCGCGAACGCTAAATAGCGAGTTGAGAGCAGCCGAGCGCGCATTGGCTGACGACGCGACCGAAGCCAATTTCGCCTGGATCAAGGACGTGAAGGCCCGCCTCGAGACAATCGAAGGCACCGAGGCCATGTCCGGAGATTGATAGCCCAGCGAATGGTGGACGCAGGTTCGATGCGCGCGGGGCTGCGGGGTGGTTCACGATTCGTCAACGACGTCTGGTGCCATCTGCGAATGGATTTGGGTGGGTGAGCGCGCCGGGCCTGCGGTCGCGCCGCCCTTTTATGCGTCGGTACATGACAGCTTTTGTCATCGCCGGCGCGCGAATGCGGAGCGCTGATTGATGGCGACGAAAGCGAGCGAACGGGAAAAGACCGATCAGGTCGCGCCCGACGCCCCCCCGACTACCGACGGCCCGTTGCTCGATCTGACCGATCAGGCCGTAAGGCGCATGATCAAGCTCGCGAAGAAGCGCGGCTATGTCACCTATGACGAACTGAACGAAGTGCTGCCCTCGGAGGAGTTCTCTTCCGAGCAGATCGAGGACGTGCTCGGCCAGCTCAGCGAGCAGGGCATCAACGTCGTCGACAACGAGGATCCGGAAGCGGCCGGCGAGGAACGCGCCAACCGCAAGGATGCCGCCGGCAGCGACGACGACGAGGCCGAGGGCGGCGATCTGGTCGATGCCTCGCGCCCGGCGCTTCCGGCCGAAACCAAGCGCAATCTCGAGCCGACCGAGCGCACCGACGATCCGGTGCGCATGTATCTGCGCGAGATGGGCTCGGTGGAGCTTCTCTCCCGCGAGGGCGAGATCGCCATCGCCAAGCGCATCGAGGCCGGCCGCGAGGCGATGATCGCCGGGCTCTGCGAGAGCCCGCTGACCTTCCAGGCCATCATCATCTGGCGCGACGAGCTCGTCGACGGCAAGGTGCTGCTGCGCGACATCATCGATCTCGAAGCGACCTATGCCGGCCCGGACGGCAAGAACCCGGCCGTCTCCGGCGAGGAGGAGGGCGAGGAAGGCGAGCAGGCCGAGGCCGCCGAGGGCGAAGCTCCGCCCGAAATGGACGACGACGACATCGAGAACAACGTGTCGCTTTCGGCCATGGAAGCCGAGATCAAGCCGCGCGTGCTCGAGACGTTCAACGCCATCGCCGACGACTACAAGAAGCTGCGCCGCCTGCAGGACCAGGACATCGCCAACCGGCTGGAGAACACCAAGCTCTCGCCGTCGCAGGACCGCAAATACAAGAAGCTCAAGGACGACATCATCACCGCGGTGAAGTCGCTCTCGCTCAACAACAACCGCATCGAGGCGCTGGTCGAGCAGCTCTACGACATCAACAAGCGCCTGATCGGCCATGAGACGCGCCTGCTGCGCCTCGCCGAGAGCTATGGCGTCGGCCGCGAGGACTTCCTCAAGCAGCATGTCGGCGGCGAGCTCGACCCGAAATGGGTGCTGCGCGTTTCCAAGCTGGGCTCGCGCGGCTGGAAGGAATTCGTCGGGTCGGAGTTGGAGCGGATCAAGCAACTGCGCGAGGAGGTGCACACGCTCGCCTCCGAGACCGGCCTGGAAATCCAGGAATTCCGCAAGATCGTGCTGATGGTCCAGAAGGGCGAGCGCGAGGCCCGGCAGGCGAAGAAGGAGATGATCGAGGCGAATCTGCGTCTCGTGATCTCGATCGCCAAAAAGTACACGAACCGCGGCCTGCAGTTCCTCGACCTGATCCAGGAAGGCAATATCGGCCTGATGAAGGCGGTCGACAAGTTCGAGTACCGTCGCGGCTACAAGTTCTCGACCTATGCGACGTGGTGGATCCGGCAGGCGATCACCCGCTCGATCGCCGACCAGGCCCGCACGATCCGCATCCCCGTCCACATGATCGAGACGATCAACAAGATCGTGCGGACCTCGCGCCAGATGCTGCACGAGATCGGCCGCGAGCCGACGCCGGAGGAGCTGGCCGAGAAGCTGGCCATGCCGCTGGAAAAGGTGCGCAAGGTCCTGAAGATCGCCAAGGAGCCGATTTCCCTGGAGACGCCGATCGGCGACGAGGAGGATTCGCATCTCGGCGACTTCATCGAGGACAAGAACGCGATCCTGCCGATCGACGCGGCGATCCAGAGCAATCTGCGCGAGACGACGACGCGCGTGCTCGCCTCGCTCACCCCGCGCGAGGAGCGCGTGCTGCGCATGCGCTTCGGCATCGGCATGAACACCGACCACACGCTGGAAGAGGTCGGCCAGCAGTTCAGCGTCACCCGCGAGCGCATCCGCCAGATCGAGGCGAAGGCGCTCCGGAAGCTGAAGCATCCGAGCCGGAGCCGGAAGCTCCGGAGCTTCCTTGATAACTAAAAGCGTCGGGAGCCTAGCGCTTTCAACGACTTGAGCTATATCAAGCACTTGCGCCCGTCGAACCGTGTAACGGAGGCGGGTAACCAATGCTGTATAGGCTTGTTCGTTCGGTGAAGCGTTCCGACTCTTCCCTCGTGCAGTTCGTCAAGCGCATCCCTGACGATGTGCTGCCGAGAGCCGCCAACTTGAAGCTCTCCATCCCTCTGGGCGATGGGGAGTTTCATCACATCACCATCTCGCCAAAAGCACAGGCCATCCGGTTCTCCCTGAGGACCCGAGACCCCAACGTGGCCAAGAGCCGGCAGGCCCATGCGCTGGCCCACCTTGAGGATGTCTGGCGGGGCCTTCGTGCCACCAAGCCTATCAGCCTCACCAACAAGCAGGCGCATGCGCTGGCTAGCGAGCTTTACCGGGCTTGGGCATCGGAGTGGCCAAACACCGGGACCATGGGCATCACCCTCAAGCCGGGTCGGAGAGGTAGAGAGCTTGGCCGGGACGACTGGGTGCTTGAGCATGGAGCCTCCCCCGTAGAGGAGGCGGGGGGCGCCCTTTCCCAAGTAATTAAGCTCAACGCACTGCTCGACACCCAAGAGCCCGAGCCAGCCCAGATGGAGCCCGTGGTCGGCCCAATCGTGGACCGCCTTTTGCTGGCTCGCGGCATCGCAGCGGTGGACCACCCCTCACGGCTCCTACTCCTAGCCGCCTTCGTGCAGGCCTTGCGCGATGCCTTAGAGAACCGCGCTCGGAACGCAGAGGGCGACTATTCGCCGGACCCGAAGTCGCAGCGCTTCCCGGAATGGGTGCCGCCTCAGGAAAAGCCTCAGGCAGTGCCAGCCCCGGCGCCTGCCGCCACGGTCTCGCTCAAGGGTCTCGTGGAGGATTGGTGGAAAGAGGCCGAGAAGACCGGGACCAAGCGCGTCACCTACGTGAACTACCGCAACGTGTTGCTCAAGTTCGCGGGCTTCTTGGAGCACGATGACGCCGCGAAGGTGGGGCCGGATGACGTGCTCCGGTACAAAGACCACCGCCTCGCCAGCGTCTACCCGAAGACGGGCAAGCCGATCTCGCCCAAGACCGTCAAGGATACCGACTTCGCGGCGCTCAAGACGGTGCTGGGGTGGGCCAAGGCCAACAGGAAGCTGCCGATCAATGCGGCGGAGGGTCTAACCCTCAAGGTGAGCAAGAAAGTCCAGCTTCGCGGGAAGAGCCAGCGGGACGATGAGACGGCGGCGTTGCTCGCTGCGGCATTGACCTACGAAAGCACTACCAAGGCGCGGCATACGGTCGCGGCCTCGCGGTGGGTGCCGTGGCTCTGTGCCTATACCGGCGCCCGCATTGGCGAGATGGCGCAGCTTCGCAAGCAGGACCTCCGCAGAGAAGGGGAGAACTGGGTCATCCGCATCACCCCCGAGGCCGGCACGGTGAAGACCAACGAGGCGAGGGACGTGGTGGTGCATGAGCACCTCGTGGAAGTCGGCTTCGTGGCCTTCGTAGACGCCTCGCCTCCAGGGCATCTCTTCCTCACGCCCGGCCGCGATGGCGATGTCACCATGAAAATCACCGGGCTCCGCAACCGGCTGGCGCAGTTTGCTCGCAAGCACGTCAAGGACCTCAACGTGGCGCCCTACCATGGGATGCGGCATCGCTTTAAGGAGGTTGGGCTTGAGGCCGGCATTGAGGGCCGGGTGCTCGATGCGATCCAAGGGCACGCACCGCAGCGGGTGGGAGACCAATACGGCAGCAGGGCCACCGTCAAGATACAGGCGGCGGCCATGGCGAAGTTCCCCCGCGTAAAGCTGGAGGACTGACCCGATGGAAAGCCTTTTGAATTTCCTCGCGGCGCTGGTCGTCATGCCATTGCTCGGAGGGGCGGCGGTATGTGTTCTTGGGGCTGCCTCCCAGGTCGCCTTGGCTTCCACCACCCCGGTCTGGCAAAAGTACCTGTGGTTCCTAGGGGCCGGCTACGTGCTGCTCAACCTGCACGACTTCATCCAGATGTTGGGCAGCGGGTCGGGGCTGGAGTGAGACGGTTGACCGGCGCGGGCCGCTCACCCGCCCCACATACGGGGCGTGCCTGATGCCAGTTTTTCGACATAACCATCTGCCTCGAGACTCGAAGCTGACGTTGTCAGAGGCATGTGCGGTGCACGGTTGACCACCTTGCGCCAGCCTCATGCTCGGCATCGAGTTTCGAGCGGAGGGCTGGCTTATGGGCCGCACAATTGGATTGTTGGACCTGTTGACCACTACGCCACACATCAACTCGCCGTGGGCCTTCGCTGGGCTGGCGTTGGTGGTGGGCGTATGGGGCTTTGATCGGTGGAGGAGGTCGCGGCGATGAGGCCGCTTAAAAAATGATCTCCCGCTCCCGCTTGGCGGGCTTCTCCGTGGCCTGCCCGATGATGACCCGGATTGTGCCGTCCTTGGCTATCTCGATGGTGCCCGACGCTCCGCACTGCAAGACGGCGCGGACGGCTCTGGCGATATCCGCCTGGGTGGCACGGGCTGGGGTGCGGCTCATGGGGTCTCCATCCTGAGAAGCTTCATGGCGGCCTGCTTGGCGAGCTTCATGCGGTTGGCTTGGCGCGTGTATTTGGACGCCATCCGCCCGCCTCTCCACCCGAAGATGGCCTCAAGTTCGCTCTCCGTGGCGCCGTTCTCTGCGGCCCTCGTGGCACCGGCCTTGCGCAGCCCGTGGGCCGTTCCCGGAACGCCCGCATCATCGCAGACCCCACCGAACCAGTTCCCGAAGCCCTCCTTCGAGAAAGGCTTGCCACTGCCGCCCGTGATGAAGGTGGCTGCTTCCGACTTGGTGGCTTCGAGGGATGCTGCGAGGGGCGGCAAGATCGGGATGACGACCACCTCTCCGGTCTTCTCGGTCTTGATGGTGATGACGCCGTTGCGGACGTGCTGGCGGCCTAGTCTGGCGGCGTCACCCCGGCGCAGTCCCGTGTAGAGCAGCACATCGTAGGCCAGCCTCTCGCGGGTGCCCACCGCATGCTTCTCCTCGAAGGCAGCGCACTCCTCGGGGGTCCAGGTGTGGTGGCCTTCCGTCTTCGGACTGGGGGACTTCACCCCAAGAGTGGGGTCATCTGTGAGGTGCTCGGCCTCCACTGCCCATCGGAATAGTCCACGCATCGTGTCGACAAAGTGCCGGGCTTGGTAGGGCGTGGCCCTCCTCCGCTCCCGCCCTGCTATGATGTGCCTCCGGGTAATATCGGCGTAGGGCGCATCTGCCACCGTTTTCAGCACGCCCAGGAAGATGCAGCCTCGCTGTTTGCGAGTGGCGCTCGCAAGCCTCGCCCAGTCGCTGCTCTCCATGTAGCGCTTCACCAGCCACCGTAGAGACCCAGCCGCTGCCTTGCCTGCCACGGGCCTGGGCCTTCCGGCAATCGCGGCGTCGTAGGCCTCATTGAACTCAGCGGAGCCGTAGGCGCCCTCAATGCGAGTGCGCGGACCTTTGCCAAAGCGGACGTACCACAGGATTTTGCCGTGGCGGGTGGTCTCCTTGTGAAGATGCGGCTGGCGGGGTCTCGGCACGCGCTCCGGCTCTCCTACTCAAGGGCGAGGGGAGCAGGCCGATTAAGGTGAGTCGGCGTCGAGAGTCAAGAAATCAGACAGCTTAGGGATATGTCGGTGGAGTTGGTTATCTCATCAATTGATGTGTGGCCATATATAGGTCTCGGTGTGACTGGGTTGCTAAGTGTGTGCTCTGTGCGGGTTAGCATGGCGTCTACTGCGTATATGGTTGATGCGCAGGGTTCGTGCCGTAGTGTGTGTGCCTGTCATGGTATCTCACCTTGTGGTGTTCATGGTGTGCCCCGTGGCCTTCCCCAGGGACTGTAGGTGCACGGGTCGGCTTCCTCCATCGCCTGCCACAGAGGTTGGCCTCAGGCTGAGTCTCCGGCCTCCAGGGCGCCCCGGATCAGGTTGAGGTGGTCGGCCAGCGAGACCGGGATGCGGGCCTTGAGGTGGTCACACTGCCAATACCACTCGATGGCCTCGTAGAACTCCTTGCGCCCGACACCCGGTGGCCGTGAGCGCTTGCCTTCCTCCCACACTCGTTCCACCGACTGCTTCGATAGACCCCCGCGAGACAGGTGGTGGTAGTCGGGGCGGGGACCCTGGGCGGGGTGCTGCTTGGCCACCTCCAACGGCTGGGCGTCGGTGAGGATGCGCAGGACGTGGATGGCTTGGCCCTTGGGCTCCACCACGCGGAACCTCGGGTATGTCATCCCCTTGCCGGTGTCATTGCAGCTAAGACCCATCCCGAACGCGAGGGCCAGCGTGATGGCGCAGAAGTCCAAGGGGTCGAAGTAGCGGAGGTTGCGGCCGTGGAAGGAGACTGCGACCTGGAGCCGTGCCTCAATGGTGGGAAGCTCAACATGGGTGATCGGCCCGTGGAGCGGCTCGATGAGCAGCAGCATCGCGTCCGGCTCGGGGAGGGTCTCGGGGTCTAGGGCCTGCCGGATGTAGGTCGCGACGGCCTCATACCCGGCCGGGCTGAGGTACTTGGGTGGCTTCATGTTGGTGGTCCTGTGGGATTGCTTGCGGTGGTGGAGTGTCGGGGAGCGGCTCGATGGAGGTACGGCTCCGCCTCCCTGCGCTGCGGATGGCAACGAGGGGCTCCTTCAAGCGGGGGCTTAAAGGCGGGATGCGTGGAGGGGGGCCGAGAGGGCTTGGGCCGCTATCGGGCAGCGGCTAAAGGCAGTGGCGCCCAGTCACCTCCCAAGCTCGGGGGTGGAAGCGCGTTGGTCTGCCGGGCGGTCGTCCGACTTGAAGACCACCAATGTACTCGTCCTGGGGTATGGTCGTGGTGGCTTTGGCGGGCCGGGCAGCACTCAGCGCAATTGGAGGCAGCTGCCCGCCAGACCGCCCATGCCGCCGTGTTGCTCAGCCTTCGCTTTGTGCCGCAAGCCGCGCAAGTACCCGCGCGACCTGCACCGGAGCCCACTGGGCCTTACCGCGTGAGGTAGGAATGCCCCGGTTCGTTAGGGCCTCGGCAATGCCTGCCAGCGTGGTGATGCCGGCCTCGCGTAACTCCTCAATGGCCGGCGCGAGGTCTTGGTTGCGAGCGGCGGCGCGTGCTGTCTGGACGGCTCTGCCTGCCTCCTGTGCGGCCTGCGTCAGCTTAACGCCCCGATTGCCCCCGAGCTTCCTGCCTCGCTGCTTGGCGGCTGCCAGGGCGGCCGTAGTGCGTGTCGAGATGAGGCCGGCCTCAAGCTCCGCCACTGCCGCCATCTGTTGGAGGAGGAAGCGGCCTGTTGCCCCTTCGATCTTGGGGAGATCGCAGAAGCGAACGTCCACGCCGCTCTCCAGGATGCGTTCTAGAAAGCCCTTGGAGCGAGCTAGGCGGTCTACCTTGGCGACGATGAGCGGCACCCGATGGAGCCGGGCCTTGTGCAGGGCCTTGAGAAGCTCCGGCCGCTCCGCATTCCTGCCGCTTTCAACCTCCGTGAACTCGGCAAGGATGCGCCATGCGCCACCGTTTAGGTAGGTTTCGACGGCTGCACGCTGTGCCTCAAGCCCGAGACCGGAAGCTCCCTGCCGTGCGGTTGAGACCCGATAGTAAGCCACGAAGTCGCCCTCTGCCACGCTCGCCTCCCATTACATCTCTGTCTACGGTCGTTGACACGAATGTAAATGCGAGAGGAGTCGCGGTCAAGCAAGGTGGCGGAGTCGGGTGGGCGGTGGCGCATGCGACAGGCATCGCGGGCCGGTGGTCTCCAGGCGGCCCAGCCTTTTGCCGAAAGCGAGGAGGGGCACGGGGGGAAAGTCGTCAGCCCCCGCGTAGAGGAGGCCGCTTACATGGCGGACCCCTTGGGTAGTTCGGGACCTGGAGGGTTCTGCCTCAGGCCGGGCAGCGAGCCAACCTCATGCAAAGCCATAAGAGGTAGTCGAGGGCAATGCGGGCATGGTGGATGAGCATGTGGCCGTCCATGGGCTCCTCCTTGGTGCTGCGGGTAGCAGCTATGGGCGGGGTCCATGGGGTGATCGGCGTCGGGGTGGCTTGGTGGTCGTGCATGAGGGGGTGGGGTTCGCTATCCCTCCCTCTCCCCCACGGTGGTCCTCATGGTTGAAGCTTGCAGGTTGGATACTGCGAGCACAGACTAAAGCAGGAGGATGGTGATGGGAGGGATAGCGAACCATCCTTCTCCCGAAGCTGTACGGGCATTGTGTATCTTGCCTTAGGTCCTATAGGGACCAGCTGCATGGTATATACGGTGGGTTATTAATCACAATGCCGCCGCAATCTCTATCCTGCAATCTCAGTGACTTAAGTGATTGCGGCAGCATCTATACGGCGGCGATGGGTCTACTCAGTTGCTCGCTCCGAGCCCCAGCCCCTCAAGGAAGCTGCCGACGATACCCGGAGCCTTAGGCCCCTTGGCGTCCTCGCCGTTCTTGCTTGCCCAGGCAGCGGCCACACGGCGCTGTTCCTTGAGCATGGCTTCGCGCACATTGCTGTCACGGCCCTTGAGGTAGTCCAGGGCCTTGTGTCGGTAGTCCGCCATGACATCGGCAAGCATGGCCTGCTTCGTGCCCTTCACGCGGCTGTCACCATCTGGGGCCTTCTGGTAGCCCTCGGTGGCAATGATCTTCGCGGCGAGGTCCTTGAGGCTGGGTGCCTTGGGGTCGATCCTGCCGGCCAGCTTCTGGTACTCCTCGAAGGCGTTCTTGCCCTCGGTGGTCTGAACGTCCCGGAGGTCGATGCCCGAGACGTAGGGGCTCGGGGCCGCTAGACCCACATCGCCCTCAAGGATCATCCGCCGCATCTCGTCGTCAACGGCATCGGCAGGGGTGTTCTGCCAGAGGCCCTTGTTGACCCCTCGCGGCTCGCCCCACATGTCGTAGCGTGCGGGGACCTTCTCCGAGAGGCCGGGGATGGTGGCCATGATCTTGTCGACGAAGCCTCGCGCATCCCGCATGTAGGGGTCCTGGTTGGCCAGCCTCATGCCTGCCGCGCCGGGGACCATGTTGCCCGCCATGGTGCCGAGCCATGCGGTGGCCTTCTTCTCGTCCCCCTCCGCGATGACCTGGACCACCTGGTTGACCGACATGAGGTAGGTCTTATCGCTCATCTGCTTCACCAAGGAGAGCATCCCAGCCATCGCCCCGTCCCAGACCTTGCTGTAGAGCGGGTCGTCCTCATCGACCACGTTCATGGCGTCCACGAGGTCGGCCACCACCCCGAAGGGCATGGCCACCGGGTCAATGCGGTTGAAGGGGATATAGGTCTTGCCTCCGTCCGCGTTCGGGAAGACCCAGGAGTAGGAACGCCACCCGGCTGACTCCAAGGTCCGCTTCTGGGTGCGGTCGGTCGGCCCGCCCCCGGTGACGAAGCCGTTGGCAGCCATGAGGCCGGCCACCCCCATGAGGAGGGAGCCCATCGCCATCTGCCCTACGGCCTGGGCCTGCCGCTCCGGCCCAAAGTTGCCGCTCAGCATTGCCCGGTACTCAGACTGCACCAAGTTGAGCCCAGGGGTGAGCTTAATACCCTCACGGAAGACGTTGGTGGGGGTCTTAACGAAGGGCAGCACAAACCGCAGGATGGGGTGGTGGGCGACGAAGGCTTGAGTGGACTTCCCCATGGTTTCAGGGAGAAGGTCCTGTGAGAAGGTCGCGACCCGCGCTTCCTGCAACGCAACGCCGTCCACGCCCCGGCCCACCTCGTCAAAGGCCCCATCGAGCCTGTTCCGAATGAAGGCGTCAAGGTCGGCACCCTTGAGCCCGTTCTCCGTGCCCTCCACGAAGGCGGAGGCCTGGACCTTGGAGCGATAGACCAACTGCTTGGTGAGTTCGTCCACCGTGCCGAGGCCTCGGGTAGGGAAGCCGGCCGCCTTCACGCCGAAGGTCATGGCGTTGTAGAGGACGTTGGAGAGGCTATCCCAAGACTTGAAGGGGAGCGCCGCCACTTCCTGCCCCGTGGAAAGGCCTATGGTGGCCACCTCCGCGCTCCGAGGGGAGAGCACGCTGTCGGCCGTCCGCCACGCTCCAGCGGTCGCCTCAAGCCCATCAATCAAGGATGAGGCCATATACTGGTACTGCTTCACGGCCTCCATGCGGATGGCGCTGCCAGCCTTGCCGCCTACCGCGAAAGACCCCATGAAGCGCTGAGCCGGGCGGGCGGCGATCATGAAGGCGTTGGTGGCGAAGTTCACCGCGTGCGTCTTCGGGGACCACAGCAGGTTGTTCACGTAGAGGAACTGCGTCTTATCCATGAGCCGCTGCCAGATGCTCGGCGTGGCCAGACGCTTGAGGGAGCGGGGGTCGCCCCCGGTGGCCGCGAGGACCGACACGAGGGTGTCTTCGTCCAGCCCCTTGAGGCTGGCCAACTCCTCGGGCTTGAGGCGGAACTCCGCGCGGTTCTGGCGCAGGGCTCGGCCGGCATTGGCGCGGATGCTATTGGCAGCGCCCATCGTCGTGGCCATCACCTCCACCTGCTTGCGGAGAAGCTCGATGGCAGCGCCACGGTCCCCGCCGAACTCCCCGAGGTAGCCACCTCGAATGCGGGCCGCCATCGTGAAGGCATCCTGCATGGTGCTCTGGGAGACCATGTAGGCGGCCCGCATCATGGCGACGCTCTGCTGGGCACCTTCGCCGGCCACACGCATGGCCCCGAGCAGCGCCCCAGGGTCTTCACCCCAGAAGCTCGCAACCTCGCGGACCTGCTTCTCCACGGTGGCGTCCGAGAGCACCTTGCCGCCCTTGGCTGCATCGAGCTGGGGCTTGAGGGTCTCGGCCACACGGGCAATCACGGCGTCCACCGCAGTGCTCGGCTCGGCGCCCTTCGAGAGGGTCTGCCACGGGATGGAACCCCCCTTGCCGAACGTGTGGCCGGCCGCGATGGCGTTCTCCCATGAGCCGTGAGCCGCGAGGGCCTTGAAGTCCTTGTCGGCACCGCGAGCGATCTTCCCGAGGTCGGCATCCTCCACGGTGACCATGGGGCTGCCGGCATCGCGTCGGGGCGCTCCGGCCTGCGTGGGGCTGTCTACGACTTCGAGGTGGACCGCATCGTCCGGGGAGGCTTTCGGGGCGCCTGTGTCGGCTGCCTGTGCGGGGACTTCCGGCGCTGCCTTGGCCGGTCCTGCACTCTGCGTCTCCTCCAGCTTCCGGGTGGCAACCTCAAGCTCCCCTTCCGCCTTCCCCGCCGCCAGCGCATCGCCGGCCTTCCTCGCGCGGAGCACCTTGCCGGCCACCGCGAGCACGCCCACCATCGCCGCATCGAGCCCGATGCTTTCGAGGGAGTTCTTGAGGCGGCCCTCCCAAGCGGCATCGTTCGGGTTGGACTTGAGGTATCCCGTCACGATGTTGGGCGCGAAGCGGTCCACGAGGTCCGAGAAGCGCTCCTCATGGGGATCGAACGCGACGGCACCCGCGAGGGCACCATCCAGCACGCTCTTGCCCAGGGAGCCCACCCACTTGCCGGCGCCCAAGGCCTTGGTCACCTTGCCCGCCCCGAGGATGCCTACTGCAAACTGGGAGACCCCCATGGCGAGGGAGTTCCAGCCGGAGGCCTCTGCCAGCTTCTTGGCCTGCGCCTCGCCCTGCTTGCGGAAGGTGGACTTGTCGCTCTCCTCGGGCTCACCCGCGAAGAAGTCCTTGGTCTCCCAGATGGCCTTCGCCGCGCCCATGCCCACGGAGGTGATAAGCTGCCCGGCCGTGCTGTTCTCCAGCGCCGCCATGTCTTCGGGGGTGGGACTGTAGGGCTGCGGGGCGTAGCGCTGGGCCTCCTCCAGCATGCCGGACCAGAAGCCTCCACCGCCTGGGGGAGATGCGGCAGGGGCTTGGGACTGGGCCACTGGGGCGGCGGGAGCGGGGGAGAGGCCTGCGTCTACGCTGTCGGTGAGCTTGCGTAGTTCATCCGGGGTCATGCCGGAGGTGGGGGCCTGATCGGTGGCGCTCTGTGCATCCACCATGTCGGTGAGGACTCGTAGCTGTTCCGGGGTCATGGGCGGTGGGCTCCTTGTTGGGATGGGGCGTGGAGCAAAACGGGAAAGGCCCCCGCCACGGGGTTCCGCGACGAGGGCCTCAGGGTTGGCTTGGGGGGCTGGGTGCCGGGAGCTAGGCGAAGAAGTAGGGGCTTTCCATCACGCCCTCCAGGTCGAGCGTCCCCATGCCGAGCGGGGCCGGCATCTTGGCCAAGGCCTTCGCGTACGCCTCGGGGAAACCCATGGAGGCATCCTGAGCCAGATACACGCCCGCAAGGGTGCGTGCGCACGCATCCCGGAAGTTCTCCAGGTTATCGACCCTATGCACCTCCACGAAGGCCTCGCGGAGGAGGACGCCCATGGCCGTCATGTTGGCCGCGTGAGTGCCGTAAGCATCGTGCACCGCCGTGAAGTGGGAGATACCCGCAGCCTTGCACTTGTTGGCGCAGATGGTGAGGGCGGCAGCGTCGAGGGAGTGCACGAAGTTGGGCGCGATGCCCTGGATTTGCTCGTCAACACTGAGCTTGTCGGTGGTGACAGCAAGGTTGAGGCGGTAGTTTTCCCCGTTGAGCTTGGTGTCGATGCGCTTGGGCTCAACCTTCCCGTAGAACTGCCGAACGACGAAGCCCGAAGGTGTAACCCAGTGGATCGGCTGGTCCTCTACGCAGGTGGCTTTCGCGCACTCCTTGAGCCAGTTCATCACCTGGACGGCGCCCTT
Source organism: Allobosea sp. 10L417 (assembly GCF_056395485.1). Taxonomy (NCBI): domain Bacteria; kingdom Pseudomonadati; phylum Pseudomonadota; class Alphaproteobacteria; order Hyphomicrobiales; family Alloboseaceae; genus Allobosea; species Allobosea sp. 10L417. The sequence goes on along the minus strand of NZ_JBFTJP010000001.1, from coordinate 585,280 downwards.
GACGTTCTCGCCCACGGTCTCCCACAGGAGGTTGGCCAGATAGGAGACACGGGCGAAGCGGAGCTGGGTGTACTCCACCTTGTAGCGCTCCGGGCCGTACTCCTTAAGCCACACAGCCACGTACTTGCGGAAGGCTTCGAGCGTTCCGCCGTAGGGCAGCACCATGACCTGCCGCTTGGTGGCAGACCTCGGGACCACGCCTCGGAACGTCTCGATCCACCACCGGGCGATAGACCCCTTGTCAGTCCGCTCTCCACCCTGGGCTTCGAGCTTGGCCTGGAGAGCTTCCGCCACGAAGCGGTAGATGTCGCGGGGCTCAGTGCCGGGCACGAGGTTGACATGCTTTCCTGCCACCTCGTCGCGGGTCATCGCCGCGAGGTGCTGGATGCCGTTGCAGGTGCCGTCAACCTGGATGGGCTGGAAGGAGCAGTAGCCGTAGCCCTCCCGCAGGAAGCCGGCCCAGTCGAGGATGGCCGCGAGGGCCTGGAAGGGCTTGTCGCAGTTCACCCAGCCGTGGCCTTCGCCCATACCGTCAGGGCCATCCTCGCGGTAGCCGATGGGGTCTGAGGCTATCTTCTGCCAGAGGTCGTTGTGCTTCTCGACCCAGGCAATGCGCTTGTCGAAGTCCCACTTGTCGTTGCCCCACATGGACGCCAACTGAACGGCAATCCATCCGGCGCCACCATTCTCCTCCGTGACGGGCAGGCCCTCGTTGAAGCGCAGGAGGCCCCGCGCGAGGTCGTTGCCCTGAGGCTGCATGCCGCTCGGGATGGGATACATGCGGCCCCGGAAGTCCAGCATATGGGGGAAGTAGAAGCAGGTCGTGGAGGCGAACTCGTCGGCCAGGGAGATGGTCTGCTCCAAGGCCCACATCTTGGTGGCCTGCTCGTGGCGTGCCCTGTAGACGGAGGCCTGGGCCTTGCGCCAAATCTTCCGAGCGTCCGCGTTCTCCGCGATGTCTTCGGGCTCGATGATGTCGGATATCTCCGCCGTGGAGACCATCCCGTTCACCTTGATGCCTCGGTCGTAGCAGACTTGCGCGACGTGGAAGACCCCCGTGTTCACTGCCCAGCCGGTCTCCTGCACGAAGGCCAGCGCCGAGTAGACCTCGGGCATGTCGAGCGCTTCGTACTCATCGGCCGCCCCTTCACGCTGCTCTGCCTGGGAGGCCTTGAAGCGGATGAGGCGGGGAGTGCGGGCGTAGGGCGTCCAGTAGCCGCCGCCCTTGGTGCTCTCCCAGCGCTTGGGGGGCATCAGGGTGGGCTTGAAGACGGGCTGGGAGATTTGCTCACGGTCGAGCGCCTCGGAGAGCCACTGGAGCATCTCGGGGCGGGGCAGGAGGGCGAGCGCCGGGCCTTTCTTCGAGCCGGGCTTCCACACGTAGTTGGGGTCGTTCTCCAGGGTGAACCAGTTGGTGCCGCAGCACAGAGCCTCTAGCAGGGTCGAGCCCACGCGGAAGTGCTGCTCCACGGACCACGCTGTCCAGTCCACGCCTTCCATGCCGCCTTCGGCAGCCACGGTGTTGAACATGATGGCGTTGACGATGCGGCGGTGCGTGGCGGAGGAGAACTCGCGGGTGAGCTTGTCTTGGAGGCTGCGCCAGGAGCCCTTGCGGAGGAGGTCCTCCGGGACTTCAAGGCCCTCGGCAGCCAGCTCCTTGGCCAACTTGCGGCGGGCCTTCTCGTCCAGCCTGTCGTGACGCTCCCAGGCACGCATGCGAAGCTCATGCTCCACGAAGCGGCCTATCTCGATGCACAGCGGCGTGATGTTGGTGGCGCGGGCCGTGATGCGGTTGAGGACGGTGCGGAGGGTTATGGTCGCGAGGAGGTCGGGGTCCACTCCCTGGATGAGCGGCAGAGCGGTGGGTTTCGGGCCACGGCCTTGGGAGTAGGCACGACGCCAAGCGCAAATAAACTCCGAGACCTTCGGCACCCAGTCAAGCAACAGGTGGCGAACGGGTTCTAGCCGGGCCATGTGGCCTTTGCGGCGAGCCTTATCGACCGTGGCGACGTATGCCTCCGCGCCTTCGTCCCTCATGCCCTTCTCAAGGTCGATCTGGTCGGGCCACATGGGGTGGTGCTGGGCAGTGGAAGGGTCGGCAGGATCAAAGGCCGGGGTGGCTGGGAGGGCGAAGGGGTCTTCCGGCACGATGGGCCGGCAGTCAAAAAGGGCGGTGGCGGTCATGGTATGTTTGCCTTGTGGGATTGAGGAAGGCAGCGCTTCAAGGTCGGTCGCGGCACATGGCGCCCTTCAAGGGGCTCCTCCGGCGCTTCTCAGCGGGGCCTCGTAGAGCGAGTTTTGCCCAGGCAGACGGCAGCCAAAATGCCGCCTAGGTCCATCTAAAGGGTGGCCTAATTCATCACAGAATTGCCGCAATGTGGTTTCCGCCCGTGATTACAGACGGTTACGGCGAGTTATTAGGGTCTAAGGGGAGGCCTAAACGCCCAAGGCTCTGCGGTTGATAAAGGCGCCCGCAGAGAGGGTTATTCGTTTGCCGGTGGAGGTGACGTAACAATCGTCGCCGGCTTGATGCCGGACGTTAGGTGGGATGTCATGTTGGTGCGGCCTCTCGTCATTCCGAGGATGCTGCCGTTTATCGTCTGTACGTAATTAGCTGTCAATAACGTCTGGACGAAATTGGTTTTGCGGAGGCATGAGCACGAGATGGGCCGGAAACTGCGTTATCCCGAGAGGACCGAATTGCCACTTGCGGCCGGCACGACTGCCCGAATTGATGCGGTGAGGCAGGAAGGCGAGACCCGCCTAGACTTAATCCGCCATGCCCTGGACCTTGAGCTTACCCGACGCGGGGCACCTGAGGTTGCAGATGAACAGGTAGGCGCACAGACACCGGCACCCAAGACCAAGAACACGGGCCGCCGCTAGCGAGTTGACCCTTGGTAGACCTTGCTGGCCGTCACGGGTTGCGCAAAGCTCCATGAGGCCAGCGGTGACCCCCGAGAGGCCATCCGCATGCTGCTCCAGGACTTGGGCACGATGTCGCTCGATGCCGACGCTGCGGCGTCTCGCGGCTTCCTTCGCGGTCGGTTCTCTGAGGGGGCGAGACGGCGGCCGGTTGAGGGTGAGGGGGTCTAGTGCGCTGCCCATTTTTTCCTTGTGGGTAAGCAACGTGCTCAGCGCCGTTCGGCTTAAGTTTCGGCTCTACCCGGCAAATACTGAGCCCTTTCCCGCTGAGCGGCTCCATAGCGCCGGAACGGAAGCGTATCATGCTAAAATCCCATCTCGATGCAGTGGAGCGGCATCTACTTGCCATTTCACAAATCCCAGCCAACGCCGGGCACATGCTGCATCGAGGGACTCCGCGAGAGGCGTTTATTCGCGAATTTTTACAGGGTCATTTGAGTTCAAAACTTGCGGTCGGGACTGGAGAAATTATCGATGCAAATTCAGCGCCCCGTGAGCCGAGAAACCAGTTTGATATCGTCATCTACAAATCAGATAGCCCGCGTATTGATCTAGGAGGAGGAATTAGCGCGTTTTTAGCGGAGTCGGTCGTTGCGACCATTGAGGTTAAGTCGCTTTTGACCGAGGCTGAGTTGGCGACAGCCAATCGCAATGCGGCCGCCGCGAAGCGTCTGACACGAAACTTATTCCTTCAGCACCGGATGGGTTCCGCCTGGGATCATTTCGTTTCTGGTTTCTTATGCAGGTCCGGCTCGGATTGAGACCGTTCATGGTTGGGTTGAGCGCTCTGACCGCGATCTTGGAATAAACCAAGCGCCCTTGCCACCGCCCCGTGAGCAGCACCCAGGAATGCCTCCCGCTCCGTCCCCACGGCTCTCGGTGGTCGGCGGCGGAATAGATGCTTGTATATGCCTTGGGCTTGGGTCAATTATATTTGATAATTCACCTATTTCTCTAGTTGAAGATGCGCAGAGAATAGCGCAGCCTCTGGCAAAGCGCCTCATTATTGAAGAGGCTGATGGAAATTTACTTTGGCTGTTCCTGCTCTTGACGGAAGCGGCGTTTAACGTCTCTGCGCAGTGGCCGAACATGGCAGCTTATCTAGGAAGGCATCAGTTCCGAGGGCTGTTCAGATAAGCGAAGCACTTCCGTGACTCTCAGCCGTGTAACAAGCGGCCTTGACTGACGATAATTTCCCTTTAGTTTCAAGCGTAGGGGCGCAGGAGCTTCCTGGACAACTGATCCAAAGAAGGCCGGCCGCAACGCCGGCCTTTTTCATATGTGCCCTCCGACAGCCTGTCGGAGGATGTCCCACGAACGCAGGATGCGGCTTGAGAGCGGGCGAAGCAGGGTACGCTGCTACGCCACTCGATCGTAGAGGCTCGAAACCGCACGATGCTGCCATTTACCTATGCTGCGCTTGCCGAACGGTTCGCGACGGTCCGACCCTGGGCGAAGAAGACGGTCGGCGATGCCACCAATCGTTGTGCGATCTGCATGGGCTATACGCTGCGGCTGACGCCCTCGGAGGACGATGCGACGATCGAGCATCTGGCGAAGATTGCGAGCCGGGTGAATGGCGATGCCGGACCCGTGGGTGGAGCGCGCCCGATGGGCACGCTCAGCGCCAATTTCTTCATCCGGGCAGCGGAACTGGAGCCGCGAGTCCGGCGGGTCTATGGTGAGCCGGACGTCAAGGGCGCCTCGAACAAGGTATGGCGTTCGGTGCTCGGCAAGAAGGGCGTGCTTTATCTGGAGGATTGCTACCAGACGGAAGGCGACAAGAGCACGTCCTTCCTGTTCTTCCAGCGCGTGAATGGCGATCATTGGGATCTGTTCAACGGCATCAACATGGTCGCCGAGGAGTATCTGCTCAGCGGCAACAGCCATGACGGCCAGCTCTATTTCTGGATGGCGCGCTGAAGCAAAGTGCATCGGACACCGCGTTGGCGACCCAGCGTTGCCGGGCACTTGATCTCGCCGGTTGGAAGAGGCTTCTTGGAGCCAACTGCCCGGAGGCCTCATGTCCCCAGAATTCCTCCTCACCTCACTGATCATCGTCGCTTCGCCGGGAACGGGCGCGCTCTATACTATCGCCGCCGGCCTCACGCGCGGCAGCCAAGCGAGCGTGCTCGCCGCCTTCGCTTGCACGATCGGGATCGTGCCGCACCTGATCGCGGCGATGATGGGCATCGCGGCGCTGCTGCATGCCAGCGCGCTCGCCTTCGCCATCGTGAAATATGCCGGCGTCGGCTATCTGCTCTACATGGCCTGGCAGACGCTGAAGGAGCATGGGACGCTCAAGGTCGAGACCGAGGCGGATGCGCGCTCGGCCTGGCTCGTGCTGCGCGACGGGCTGGCGATCAACCTGCTCAACCCCAAGCTCTCGATCTTCTTCGTCGCCTTCCTGCCGCAGTTTATCGCGGCGGATGAAGCCAGTCCGATGGCGCGGATGCTGGAACTCTCGGGCGTGTTCATGGCGATGACCTTCATCGTCTTCGCGCTCTACGGGCTCTTCGCGGCTGCGATGCGCGACAAGGTCATCGGCCGCCCGGCGGTGATGGCGTGGCTGCGCCGCAGCTTCGCGGCCGCCTTCGTCGCGCTCGGCGCCAAGCTTGCTCTCACCGAGCGATGAAACGGCGATGTCGCGCCAGGCAATCCTGACGATCGATACGCGCGGACCGGGGCTTTACGAGTTCACCGACCGCGCCGTCGCCTTCGTGCGTGCGGGCGGGGAGACCAGCGGCTTGCTGACGCTGTTCGTGCGGCACACCTCCTGCTCCTTGCTGATACAGGAAAATGCCGATCCCGATGTGCAGCGGGATCTCGACGCGTTTTTTCGCCGGCTGGTGCCATCCGCGGATGATCCGGCGATGGATTATCTCGTCCATCGCGCGGAGGGGCCCGACGACATGCCCGCCCATATCAAGGCGGCGCTGACCCCGGTCTCCCTCTCGGTTCCGGTGATGGGCGGGCGCCTCGCGCTCGGAACCTGGCAGGGGATCTATCTCTTCGAGCACCGGGCGAGGCCGCATCGGCGCGAGGTCGCGCTGCACCTCGGCGCCTAGCAGCGCTCAAGCCGGCGGGGCGACGACCAGCGCGACGAGGCGCCGGACCACGGGCAACACCAGCAGCAGGGTCGGGAAGGCGACGATCCAGGACAACGCCCAGGAGCCGGGCCAGGTCTGCAGGAATTCGGCCGTCGGGCCCAGCGCCTTCAGCGTCGAGATGCCGGAGACGACGAAGGTCATCAGCACGGACAGGAAGAACGGCATAGCCACCCCGGCGTAGCGGGCGGGCAGGCGGCGGAAGACAGGGCGAGGCATAGGTCAGGCTTTCGCAAGTGGCAGGCTGTTCGGATGCATCCGATGCGGCCATGGGCCGGCTGGACGCGTTGCCTGACGTGAGACGCTTACGAACGGGGACGGAGCCCGATGATGGCTCCATAGTCGATTGCCGAGATCGTGCCAAGCCGTCTACCGCGCCACGAATATGTCTGGGCTGGGCAGGGGCTCCCAGGCTTCGCCGGCGCCGACGAGGCAACTGACGCCGGCGGGCGTGGTGGCGAGCAAGGTCCAGGTGCTGGCGGGGCCGACATAGAGCTCGAACAGGACGCCGCTATCGGTCAGGCCACTCCCGACCATGCGCTCGCCGAAAGTCTCGCGGAGTTTTTCGGCAACATGGGCGCGTTCGGCACAGGGCGTCTCGTGCGGCGCAGCTTTCTGGGCGAGGGCGCTGGGCGAAAACGCCACCCCCGCCAATCCAGCGATCATCAGGACCTTGATCAACGTCATGGCCACCTCCTGTCCGGAAGCGGCCGCCCGGGCGGCACGACGACGGCAAGTCTTGCGACCGCCCAGAACAGATTGGATGTGGGAAGTTCCGTACGGTCGTTCAAGCGCTTGAAGCAGCGAGACGCGCCGCTTTCGGCATGCCGAAACAGTGCTCCCCTTGGCGCGGCTCCTGTCCTATATCAGCGGCAAGCAATCCGGAGGTGCCATGTCTTTCTTCAAAACACTGTTCGGCGGTCGCAAGCCCGCGGAGGAGAAGCCGGCCGGCCCGGTCAAGAGCATCGAGCACAACGGTTTCACCATTCATGCGACGCCCTATCAGGAGGGCGGCCAGTACCAGCTTTGCGGCGTCATCGAGAAGGTGATCGACGGCGAGACGAAGAGCCACCGCTTCATCCGCGCCGACCGCTTCCCGGGACAGGCCGAAGCCGCAGACTTCACCCTGGTGAAGGGCCAGCAGATCGTCGACATGGAAGGCGAGCGCATCTTCCGCTGAGCATCGGCGCGGGTGCCGTCGACGCCGCCCAGAGCGCGCTATTTGCCGGGGAGCCGCCGCAGCGCTCCCAAAAGCTGGTCTGCGGTCCATGAGGTCCGCAGGCTCTGGGCTTCGGCGTCATGGACGAGTTCGCAAAGCCGGGCATTGACGGGGGCGGCGCGTCGGAGGCTTGCCGCGAGCCGGACCACCTCGCCATTGATCCAGTCGATCTCGGTCGGGCGGCCGGCCGCGAGGTCTTCGGCCATCGAGGAGCGCGCGCTCGGATCGATGGCGAGCATGCGCCGCGCCAGCACGCCGAAGACGAAATTCGGCAATTCGAGCAGGGCCGGGATCCACCGCGCGGGCAATGGAGTGAGCCGCGCCGGCGCGATGCCCGCCTTGCCGAGAAGAGACAGCGCCTCGCGCTGCGCCTTGGCCAGGCAGCGTCGATAGCCGCGTTGCGACAGTTCCTGCTTCAACGGGAGGTTTGCGAGCGCATTGACGGCGTTGTTGAGGTTGAGGAGCAGCTTGGCCCACTGGACGGAGCGCATGTCGACCGGCCGCGTGAGCGCCAGCCGGGCCCGGTCGAAGATCGCGAGGCGTTTATCGGCGTCGCCGCCGGCCTGCACATAGAGGTTTCCTTCCGAGGCCTGGTGGAACCTGCCAGGTCCCTTGGAGACGACATTGAACGGCACCATGCCGTCGAGAACGGTGCGATCATCCAGGAGGTCGCGCAACAGGGCGCCGTTGCCTAGGCCGTTCTGGAAGCTGACGATGGCGGCCGCAGGAGGCAGCACCTCCGCCAGATCGCGAGCGGCCACGGCCGTGCCGCCCGATTTGACGGTGACGAGAACGAGATCGGCGCCCGAAGCCATCGCGGCATCCGAGCCGAAGACGATCGAAGCGGGCGGTACATGCCAGGCGCGGCCGTCGTAATGCGAGATGCTCAGGCCCTCGCGCGCCAGCACCTCGCCCATGACGGGGCGCCCGACGAAGCGGACATCGCTGCCCGTGGCGAGGAGGCGCCCGCCGATATAGCAGCCGATCAGCCCGGCGCCGTAGATGCAGATCCTCGTCATGTCGCGCGCTCCAGCCGTTCCGGTGTCCCGTCAAAGCGGAGAGGCGTCAAGCGCGCTCGGCAAGGCGATCCTGCTGCGGTCGCGCGGCGGCCCTGCCCCCGGTGCGCTTGTCCGGGACGTCCCAGTCGCTAAAGCTGCCGGGAGAAGAGCCATCTCCAAACAGGTGGCCGCCGAGGAAACATGTCCCAGCCTGCCGACCGTTATCAGCCCGATTCTCCCTATGCCTGGCTGCGCCTTGCCGTTGCGCTGGTGATCGGCACCGTCGCCTGCGTCGGCTCCTGGTCGGTCGTGGTGGTCCTGCCGGCGATGCAGGGCGAGTTCGAGACGCTGCGCGCGGGCGCCTCGCTGCCCTATACCTTCGCCATGCTCGGCTTCGGCGCCGGCAACATCGTCATGGGCCGGGTCGCGGACCGCTATGGCATCACGGTGCCGATCATCGCCGGGGCTCTGCTGCTGGCCGCCGGCTACACCGCGGCGGGGCTGTCGCATTCGCTCTGGCAGTTCGCGCTGGCGCATGGGCTGCTGATCGGGATGGGCAGCGCGGCAGGCTTCTCGCCGCTGATCTCCGACCTGTCGCACTGGTTCCGCCGCCATCGCGGGCTTGCCGTGGTCTGCGGTGCCTCGGGCAGCTATCTCGCCGGCGTGGTCTGGCCGCAGGTCATCACCTGGGGGCTGGCCCATCATGGCTGGCGCGCCACCCATTTCGGCATCGCCGTCGTGGCGCTGGTGGTGATGCTGCCGCTGGCCCCGTTCTTCCGCCGCCAGCCCACGGCCGCGACGCTGGCCGCCGCTGAGGCGCATAGCGCCGGGGCGCGCGGCGATCTTGGCCTCAGCGCCAACCAGCTCCAGCTCCTGCTCTGCGTCGCCGGCTTCGCCTGCTGCGTGGCGATGGCGATGCCGCAGGTGCATATCGTCGCCTATTGCGGCGACCTCGGCTACGGCGTCGCCCGCGGCGCCGAGATGCTGTCGCTGATGATGCTGCTCGGCATCATCAGCCGCGTCGGCTCGGGCTTCGTCGCCGACAGGATCGGCGGGGTGGCGACGCTGGCGCTGGGATCTTTGATGCAGGGCGTCGCGCTCTTCCTCTATCTCTGGTTCGACGGGCTGACCTCGCTCTATGTCGTCAGCGGCATCTTCGGGCTGTTCCAGGGCGGCATCGTGCCGATGTACGCGGTCGTCATTCGCGAATACCTGCCGGCCAAGCAGGCCGGCGTGCGGATCGGCCTCGTGATGTCGGCGACGGTGCTCGGCATGGCGGTCGGCGGCTATCTGTCGGGCGTGATCTTCGACTATTTCAGCTCCTACCGGATGGCCTTCCTCAACGGCCTTGCCTGGAACCTCGTCAATCTAAGCGTGGTCTGCTGGCTGATGCTGCGGTCGCGGCGCCCTGCGCCGCCGGCTCAACTGGTCGGCGAGGCGGGGCGGTAGGTGCCCAAGCACCAGACGTGGCCTTCCGGGTCCTTGCAGATGAAGGGTATTGCGACGGGGCGCGCTCAAGCTGGTGGCGCATCCGCTGCCGGCAAAATGCCAAAGTGCGAAAGTGGGAACGGCTCGCGGGGGCCAGAATGCGTCACGTCGCGTTGAGAAAGGCGACGATATCGTCGAGAACCGGCGCCTGCCATTGCAACAACCGAGCGATGGATGTCGCCGTTCCCGCGTGGCCGAGCCCCGGATAGATCTTGAGCGACACCGATTTGGCGCCGGCTCTTCTGAGCGCCCGTGCGAGGCGCTCGCTGTTGCGCGGCAGGACCGTCGTATCTTCAGAGCCCGTCGCCAGAAGGATCGGCGGGGCGTCGCGCCGGGCAAAGTTCACCGGCTGTGTCTGGGCCAGGTCGTGGGCGTTGCCGAACGCCTGCTTCGTGACGTCGATGTCGAGCGGGAGAAAGTCATAGGGGCCCGAGAGGCCGACGGTGGAACGGATCGCGCTCGCATGAAGCCCGGCGGCGGCAAGGTAGCGCTTGTCCAAGGTCAGCATCATCGCGTTATACGCGCCGGCGGAATGCCCAATCAGATGTATCGCCTGGGACGCACCGCCGAAGCTGGCGATATTGTCGCGCACAAAGCGCAGCGCCAGCGCGCCGTCCTCGATGAAGGCCGGAAAGCGGACCTCCGGTACCAGGCGATAATCAGCAATCACGGTGACGAAACCGCGCGAGGAGAGGGCGTCTCCGACGAAGGCATAGGTCTCCTTGTCTCCGCTGGCCCACGAACCGCCGTAAACGAAGAAGGCGACCGGCCTCGGAGCCGCTCCGGCACCGCGCGGCACATAAATGTCCATGCGCTGCCGAGGATGCGAGCCATAGGCGACGTCGCGCTTGCCCTCGGCCAAGCCGCCAGGCCGGAGGGCTGCGCAGCCCGGGAGAGGCGCTACAGCGAGTATCGGAATGATAGCGCGGCGGGAAATCTCGGTCGTCATGTCGCCATCGGCCGGAGGAGCATGCGAAATCATACGCCTCGCGTGCCGCGATGGATCTGTTCGCCGGATGGCGCAGAGGCCGGATGCGATACTGAACCGCTTCGGCATTCCCGGCGTATCCTCCATACAACCCGGGAGGTCATCATGCGCTTCGTTGCCGGTTACATCGCCTTCCTCGTCGCGTTCGGAATCAGCGATGCCATCTGGCTGGGCACGATGACCGCTGTGCTCTATAGGCCCGCACTCGGCGACCTGATCGTCGAGCAGGTGCGATACTGGCCGGCTGCTCTGTTCTATTTCGGCTTCCCGCTCGGCGTGATCTATTTCGCGCTGATGCCCGCGCTGCGGGATGGGAGCGCAAGCACTGCCTTGCTGAATGGCGCGCTCATCGGTTTGCTCGCCTATGCGACCTACGACCTGACGAACTACGCCACCTTGCGGCCCTGGACTCTGACGATCACGCTCGCGGACATCGTCTATGGCACGGTCGTCGTCGGTCTGTGTACATGGATCGCCTATGGCGTCGTCCGCCGTGCGGCCGACTGGGGCTGGGTTTAGCCGTCCCCTACCGGCCAGTCCCCTCAGGTGGCGCGCAGCCTGTAGTGATGGACACCCCAGACATTGCCGCTCGCGTGGCCGAACAGGCCGCTCGTTGCCAGAAAGAACAGGCGCCAGCGCCGGCGCCACAGCGGCGCTTCCGCACCATAGACCTGTCGCAGGATGGGATCGATCATCGGCAGGTTGCGATCGAAATTCGCCAGCCAGTCTTCGGCGGTCGCCCGGTAGTGTTCGCCGCTCCAGCGCCACTCGTCCTCGACGTCGAAGAGATCTGGGAACTGGTGCGCGAGCGCGGCACTCGGCATCAGGCCGCCGGTGAAGAAATGCTGGGCGATCCAGTCGCCCGCGTCGGCGGCATCGAAGCGGTAGCAACCCTGCCCGTGAGCGAAGACATGGATGAACAGCCGGCCGTCCGGCTTCAGCCAGCCGCGAATCCGCCCGAGAAGCGCGCGCCAGTTCGCCATGTGCTCGAACATCTCGACCGAGACGACGCGATCGAAACGCTGCTGCGACGCGAAGTCGTTCATGTCCGCGGTGACGACGCGCAGATTTCCAAGATGGCGGCGCCGCGCCTGCTCCTCGATATAGGCGCGTTGCGAGGCCGAGTTGGAGACCGAGACGATCCGCGCCTTCGAATAGCGCTCCGCCATCCACAGGGACAGAGAGCCCCAGCCACAGCCAAGCTCGAGGATGTCCTGCCCATCGGCGAGATCGGCATGCTCCGCCGTGAGTTGCAGCGCCGTCTCTTCCGCTGCCGCAAGCGTGTCGCCAGGGTCGGCGTAGTAGCAGCAGGAGTATTTGCGCCGAGAGCCCAGGACCAGATCGAAGAAGGCGGCAGGCAGCTCGTAATGCTGGGCGTTGGCGGCGTCGGTATGGACGGCAATCGGGAACGCCGCCATCGCGCCGGCGAAGGCCGCGGCGTCGGCCGATTGCGCGGCGAGCGACCGATCGGTGCGCCCGACCAACGACGCGATCACCATGCGGCTGACGGCATCGGGTACGGGCAGCCCTTCGCCCCAGGTCGAGAGCCTTTGCATGATCGTCATCACGTCGCTCCTTTCGGCGGCAGCGGGATCAGGGCGCTGGTGCGATGCTGGTATGCGCGATAGGCGTCGCCGTGCTTGGCGAGCATGTGCTCTTCCAGTGGCGGGATGCCGGAGATGCGGGTGAGCAGCACAGTGATGCAGGCCGGTGCCAGCAAGGCGAGCCAGCCCCAGGGATAGCCGGCTCCGGGAGCGATCACCGCATAGGAACACCAGAGAAGGCATTCGAAGAAATAATTGGGATGCCGCGACCAGCCCCACAGGCCACGCTCGCAGACCCCGCCCTTTCCCGAACGAGCGAAAGCGCGCAACTGCGCGTCCGCGAGGGCGCCGCCCGCCAGGCCGGCGACGAACACGGCCAACCCTGCGAGATCGCGCGAGCCCAGCGAAGGCGCGGGATTATGGGCCGCCAGGACGATCCCCAGCGCCAGCGGGATGCTGACCAGCGCCTGCATCTGGAGCAGCCGGACCATCCGAGGCGCCGCCTCGGTGCCCCAATCGCGCTTGAGCTTGGCATAGCGCGGGTCTTCGGCGATGCCGCTCGTGCGGTGTGCGATATGCATGCCGAGGCGCAGCGCCCAAGCGAGAGCGAGGCCGGCCACCAGCAATCTCCGCGACATCGGGCCTGTTCCGAAAGGCAGCAGCGCGGCAACGATGCCCGTGGTGCCCAGCCCAAAAGTCCAGACCACGTCGATCCAGCCGGAATTGCCGGTCCGGCGCTCGATCGACGCGGCCAGCGACATGAAGGCGGACATCGCCAGGGCCGTGAACACCGCAGCTCCGGCGAAGGAGGCGATCGTCACAGCCGCACCAGCGGCTGCAGCAAGCGCCCGAGCCAGCCCTGGAACAGCACGTTGCCGGTCATGGCGACGATGCAGGTGCAGCCTTCGACGGGATCGACGCGCGGGGTGTGGTCATGCTCGGAATCCGCTTCGTCGAAATCGCCGGACGCATAGCGTCCGTATTCGTGCTCATAGGCACCGGAGAGGATCGTGGTCCATTCGAGGCCGCTATGTTTGTGATGGGGCAAAGCGATGCCCGGCCCGGCGCGCAGCATGAAGACACGGGCCTCGGCGCCGGGAACCTCGACGCGCCGCATGGCGATGCGGATGCCGATCGGGCGCCAGGGACCGAGGCCGTAAGGGCGCAGCACCTGCGGCATCCCGGTCTCGGGCGTCGGGGTGGCCGCAACCGATACCGGAATTTCCCCTGCCGCGGTGCCCGCATCGCGTGGGCCGGACGCCATCGCGACGGGCTCCGCGGCATCCAGCAGCGCGCCCTGCACGGCCTGAAGTTCCCGCAGCCGTTGCCGGCTCTTCCGATCCGCCTCGATATGACAGGCGACGACCAGTGCGAAGCCTTCGTCGAGCTGCCCTGCGGCGAATGCGGCGAGCGTCTCGTCGGATGGGCGATGCATGATGCTCATCGCAGATCCTCCAGCCGGCCGCGCAGATGCGACAGTGCCAGACGTAGCCGCGATTTCACTGTGCCGAGCGGGATGGCGAGGCGGCGGGCAACATCCTGATGGCTGAAGCCTTCAAGGAAGGCGAGTTCGACCACGCGGTACTGATCGGTCGAGAGCTGCGTCATCGCTGCCCGTACGCGCGCGTCACGTTCGGCGCCGGAGAGCGTCGCATCGGGCTGTTCGGGGGAGTCTTCATCCAGAATCTCGTACACTTGCGACAGTCGCGAACGGGTTTCCCGGCGGGCGATATCGATGCGCAGATTGCGCGCGATCGTCGCGATCCAGGTCGAGGCGCTCGCCTTCTCGGGGTCGAACAGCGCTGCCTTGCGCCAGACGGCGAGCAGCGTTTCCTGCGCGACCTCCTCGGCGAGCTCGGCCGAGGTTCCACCGCGCATCAGCAATCCCTTCACCCGCGGCGCGAAATGATCGAACAGCGCTGCAAAGGCCGCCCGGTCGCCCGAGCGCGCAATACCGGCAATCAATATGTTGGGGTCGAACAAGACGACGAACCGACCTCCTTGCGCGATAGCTCCCGCCTTGCGCATGCCATCGAGAGTCAGGGCGAGTGCGGGAACCATATGCGAAATACGTGGGCGTCGTCGCATCGGATCACCGGCCCGACTTCGGCGGTGACATCATCCACCGTCACTCGACGGCCTTCCAGTTCACGTCACGGCAGATCAGGCGCCCCAGGATGCAGCCGCGCGTGGTGAGCGCGCCGGCCGTCGCCGTGATCGTCATCGAATAATTCCAGTCGCGCTTGGGGTCATAGGCGTTTCCCGAGAACGTTCCGTCGGGCTGACGCGCAAGCGTCATGATGAGCTTGTCGCCAGCCGCCTCGCCCTTGCTGGTGTCGCCGATCCAGAGGTTGGTGGCGCAAATCTTGTCGCCGCATGGCGCGATGCGCACGCGCGCATTGCCGTCGTCGCGTAGCCACGTTCCATCGAGATCGGCGGCGGCCGCGCCAGCAGCCGAAGACGAAACCAGCGCGAGAGCGAGCAGCAGACGCCTCATGGCGGTGTCCTTTCAGCGAACGACTTCGTCTACGCTCCACGGTCGCGGTCGGTTTCATAGGGGCGCGAAATTGTGTGAAGGCGTGTGGCGAAGAGCCATCCGATCAGCACGGTCAGGGATGCGGCGCTCAGAAAATTCAGGCGCTGCAGAGCTTCGTATTCGCTCGGTTGGTAGCGGTGCAGCGGCGCCCCCAGCAGCGCCGTCGGCAGCAGATAGGTGACGAAGGCGAGCGCCGCGAAGCCCAATGCGAAGGCGCGCTCCGAGCGATGAAACAGCATGAGCGCGAGCATCAGGCAGGGAAACAGGAAGACTTCGACGCCGGAGCCTGGGCCGAAGGCAACGCGACAGAGCAATGTGTTGCCGATGCCGGCGAGGAGAAGCAGCGCCCGCCCGGCCAAAGGGCTGCGCCGCATGGCGACCGGTACGGCTACGAAAAACGGCGTCGACAGGAAGGTGACATAGGACGGCGTGGCGACGGGCGAGACCGCCCAGTGGAGATAGAACGGATAGAAGGGTTGGTTGGAGACGACCACGATCGCGACTGTATTGGCGATCGCAGCCCGCGGATCTGGATCGGCTGAATAGGCGCCGATCGCCGCGACCAAGCGCTTCACTCGGCTCATCGGCATTATCGAACCCTCGCGGAATGTTCCGACCTTTCTTCGCTTACGAGCGAGACCCAAGGGTGGGTCACCTCGCCCGCGCGTTTTTGGTCGCGCCACAGCAAATCCAGTCCGGCGCGGGCCGCGTATACCGGTCATGAAAAGCGGGGACGCGACCATGGAGCGAGCAGGGGGAAAGGCGATGAAGATCGCCGTGGTCGGCGCCGGCATCTCCGGCCTGGCGGCAGCATGGCTGCTGGGGCAAGCGCATGAGGTGGTGCTGTTCGAGGCGTCGCGCCGCCTCGGCGGTCACGCCAACACGGTTCGCGTTGCCGGCGCTGGCAGCGAGACTGCGGTCGACACCGGCTTCATCGTCTTCAATGAGGCGACCTATCCGAACTTTATCGCGCTGATGGACCATCTTCGCGTCGCCACCCGGTCGACCGAGATGTCCTTCGCCGTGTCGCTCGACGGAGGCCGGCTCGAATATAGCGGTACCAGCGTCGCCGGGCTGTTCGCCCAACGCAGCAATCTGGTGCGGCCGCGCTTCTGGGCGATGCTGCAGGACATCACCCGCTTCTACCGGAACGCGTCCAGGGACGCGCTCGCGGGTGGCGCGGCCGAGATTTCGCTCGGTGATTACCTCGCGGCCGGCGGCTACGGCGCCGCTTTCCGGGACGACCATCTCCTGCCGATGGCGGCTGCGATCTGGTCGGCCCCGTGTTCGGAAATCCTGTCCTATCCTGCTGCCGCCTTCCTGCGCTTCCATCACAATCACGGATTGCTGCAGCTCGCGGACAGGCCCGCCTGGCGCACGGTGACAGGCGGCAGCGCCGTCTATGTCGACAGGCTGCGAAAGGCCTTCTCGGGCGAAATCAGAACGTCCTCGCCGGTGAGGCAGGTCAAGCGTGGTCCGAGCGAGGTCGTGCTTGTGGGCGAGGGCTGGAGCGAGTGCTTCGACGCGGTCGTCTTCGCCACCCATGCCAACCAGGCGCTCGCGATGCTCACGGACGCCGATATGGCCGAGGTGCAGGCGCTCGGCGCCTTCCGCTACAGCCGCAACCGCGCCGTGCTGCATGGCGACGCCGCATTGATGCCGACGCGTCGCCGCGCCTGGGCAAGCTGGAACCATATCGGCGACCGTGCCAGGCCGGACGCCGCCTGTGCGGTCACCTACTGGATGAACCGGCTGCAAGGCTTGGCGGACGCGCCGCCTCTCTTCGTCACGCTCAACCCGCCCGATTCGCTGCGCGGCGATGCCGTTCTGCATGAGGAAATCTACGAACACCCCTTGTTCGATGCGGCGGCGCTCGATGCGCAGCAGCGGCTCTGGGCGCTGCAGGGAGCGCGTCGAAGCTGGTTCTGTGGCGCCTATTTCGGATCGGGCTTCCATGAGGATGGCTTGCAGGCGGGGCTCGCCGTTGCCGAGGCGCTCGGCGGCGTCCGTCGGCCCTGGCGGGTTCGCGATGAATCCGGCCGCATTCCCGTTCTGCCCCGGCTGGAGCAGGCCGCATGACCTGGCAATCGGCCCTCTATGTCGGCCGGGTGCGGCATCATCGGTTCCGGCCCCGGCCGCACGCGCTGGCCTATCGCGTCTTCTGGATGCTCATCGATCTCGACGAGATCGATGAGCTGGCCGCCAGGCTTTCGCTGTTCTCGCGCAACCGCTTCAATCTCTACGCTTTTCGTGACGCGGATTACGGAGATCGCAGCGGGCGACCCCTGCGCCCGCAGATCGAAGCCGCCCTTAGTGATGCCGGGATCGCGCATGACGGCGGCCCGATACGCCTCCTGACCATGCCGCGCATCCTCGGCTACGCGTTCAATCCGCTCAGCACATATTTCTGCTATCGCCGCGACGGCAGCCTCTGCGCCACCGTCTATGAGGTGCACAACACCTTCGGCGAGACCCACAGCTACGTCGCGCCCGCCGATGCTGCCGGGCGAACGCTCCGCCAGGAAGCCTGCAAGCTCTTCCACGTCTCGCCCTTCATGGGCCTGGATATGCGCTACGCCTTTTCAGTCGCGCCACCCGGCGAGCGCGTCTCCGTCGCGATCGACGGTCATGATGCCGAGGGGCGCCTCATCGCCACGACGCTCGGCGGCAAAAGACGGGCACTGAGCGACGCGGCGCTGCTGCTGCTCCTGGCGACCCACCCGCTCCTCACGCTGAAGGTCACCGCCGCCATCCACTGGCATGCGCTGAGGTTGCTGGCGAAGCGCATTCCCTGGCGGCCTCATCCGGCCGCGCCTGAGCGCCCCTTCAGCGTGGGCTGCGCCGTGACCCGGCATGCGAAAGGACCGATGCAGCCATGAGCCGGCCCGATACCGAACAGCATCTCCGGACGGGCGAGCAGCCGCTCGCGTTGCCGGGTGGCGTCGGCCTGTCGCGCTGGTTCCTGCGTCGGCTGCTGTCCCACATCAAGATCGGCCGTCTGACGGTCTTCACACCGGACGGTGCGCGCCATTGCAGCGCTCAGGCTGTGGCCGGACCCCAGGCGACGATGATCCTGACAAGCTGGCGAGCGATGCGCCGCCTGCTGCTCGACGGCGATATCGGCCTGGCTGACGCCTATCGCGACGGCGACCTGTACACGCCGGATCTCACGGCGCTGATCGAACTCGGCGCGCGCAACGACGCGACGCTGCGCAAGCTCGTCTCCGGCGCCTGGCCTGCGCGCCTGCTCAACCGCGTGCGGCATCGGCTCAACGCCAATACGCGCAGCGGCAGCCGCCGCAACATCGCGGCGCATTACGATCTCGGCAATGAGTTCTATGGCCATTGGCTCGACGCCAGCATGATGTACTCCTCGGCGCTCTATGCGGATCCGACGGAAACGCTCGAGGCAGCGCAACAGCGGCGGCTCGACAGGCTCGTCGCCATGCTCGGCCTCTCCGGGGGGGAGCGTGTCCTTGAAATCGGCTGCGGCTGGGGCGCGCTCGCGGAGCGGCTCGCCCGCGAAGGCTGCCGCGTGACCGCAATCACGCTGTCTCCCGCCCAGCTCGAAGCGGCGCAACGGCGCATCGCGGAAGCTGGCCTTGCCGAGCGCGCCAGCGTCCTGCTTCAGGACTACCGAGACGTCTCGGGCGAGTTCGACCGCATCGTCTCGATCGAGATGATCGAGGCCGTGGGCCGGGCCTATTGGCCGTCCTACTTCGCCACGCTCAGCCGCTCGCTTCGGCCCGGGGGCCGCGTGGTCCTGCAAGCCATCACGATCGATGACGCGATGTTCGAGGATTATCAGCAGGGCACCGATTTCATCCAGCGCTACATCTTCCCCGGCGGCTGCCTGCCATCGGTCCCGGCGCTAAAGCGAAGCGCGATGGCGGCCGGCCTCGGCGTGGTCGAGCAACTCGACTTCGGTGACAGCTACGCCCTGACCCTGAAGGATTGGCGGCGGCGATTCCTCGAACGCTGGAACGAGATCGCGCCGCTCGGCTTCGACGAGCCGTTTCGCCGCCTGTGGGAGTTCTATCTCTGCTATTGCGAAGCCGGTTTCCGGGCGCGGACGATCGACGTCAACCTCATCAGCCTGCGGGGCCGCTGACGGCCGCAGCGTTCCGCACTCACTCTGCGGCCCCTCGCGGTCAGAGGCGACGCATCATCAGCCCTTTGGCGACAACGAGTCCGGCCGGAGCAGCCGATGCCGGCCCCACGGTGATCGCGAAGGGCGTGTCGGTGGCCAAGGGCAGGTTGTCCAGCCCCGGCGGCGCGGCGACGGCGTGGCCGATGAGCTCTATCGGGCGCCGCCTGCCGGCCCGTGCTCTGGGCGTTGCGCGAGGCACAGTGGGCAGCGGCGCGCTTGCCTGTCGCCGGCCGCCTCGCCATCATCGCCGGCGAATACCCCGCCGAGACTCGCAGGACTCCCATGACCAAAGCCGACCACCGCCACGAACACGAGCCGCGCGGCACGCTGACGGTGCGGACAATCGCCATGCCCGGCGATACCAACGCCAATGGCGACATCTTCGGCGGCTGGGTGATGTCGCGGATGGACCAGGCCGGCGGCATCGCTGGCGTGGATCAGGCGCAAGGGCGCGTGGTCACCGTTGCTGTCGATGCGATGACCTTCATCCACCCTGTGAAGGTCGGCGACGTGCTGAGCGTCTATACGGAGATCGAGTCGATCGGCCGGACGTCGATGAAGATCCATGTCGAGGCCTGGGCGAAGCGCTTCCGGACCACGCTGCATGAGAAGGTGACCGACGCGACTTTCACCTTCGTCGCGATCGACGAGGAGGGCCGTCCGCGCCCGGTGCCGAAGCCGGCCAAGGACTGACCGCGCCTCAATTCCTAACGGGGGATGAAGTCGCCCTCCGGCAATGTGATTCAAAAGAATCCATTTTTAAACCGTTCTTTAAGCGCGCCCGGACGATGCTTTGCTCCGACAGACCGGGGAAGACCCGGCCGGGGGAATTCATGTCCGTTCGATGCCGCATGCGGGTCCAGCCGCCTGGCCGCCGCCAGGGGAGGGAGGGGATTCCCGTGGCCGCGGCGCCGTCGAACAGCCGCCTCCCGGCTGCGGCCCGGCCGGCACCTCGTTTCCCTTAAGTTCGTCGTTCAGCGTTGCGTGATATCCGGAGTACGACTTCATGACGAAAGCCAAGCCCGCGCGTGAGGGCAAGCCGTTGCGGATCGGCATCGCAGCACGCATCTATGCCGCGCTCGGTATGATGACGGCTCTGACCCTCGTCTCCTCCTCGGTCGCATGGTTCTCCTATAATCGCGTCGACCAGACGGTGGACGATCTCGTCGGCAAGAAGATGCCGGTCGTGGAACTCGCGCTCGAGCTGTCGCAGGCGGCGACGCAGTCGACCGCGCTGGCGGCGCGCTTCAGCGAGATCGAGTCGGTCCAGCAGCGCTCCGCCCTGACGGGCGAGCTCGACAAGGTCGAAGTCCGGCAGATGGACCTGCTGCGCCGTATTGCCGATCAGGGTCAGGTCGACAAGGCGAAGACACAGGGAGCGATCGACGCGCTGTGGCGCCAGATAAACGACATCAACGACCTGACCGGCGACCGGCTGCGCAACGCCTCGGAGCAGGGCGAAGCGCTGGGCAAGCTCTCGAAGGCCCGTGAAGGCTTCACCGCGCTCGCCGATTTCGAGACCGGCGATGCCCAGTTCAACGTCAAGATGAACATCGCCAGCGCCACCCAGCTCACCGGCAAGGAAGTCGAGGAAGCGCTGTCCAACATCATCGACAAGGATCTGGCGGCGCTGCAGACGGCACAGGCGCTGCAGCTCCAGGTCAGCGAGCTGGTCGGGCTGCTGCGCGAGATTTCCCAGATCGAGAGCCCCGAGAAGCTGGAGAACGCGAAGGCGCGCTTCAAGGCGATCCTGGGCCAGGTTCGCGGCTTCCTCGCCGCGGCGGACAAGATCCAGGCCAATCCGGCGCGCGCCCAGGCCGTCAACGCCGTGATCGACCTCGGCGAAGGGCAGAGCGGACTAATTGCGATCCGCGAGCGCGACCTGAACACCAGCACGGCGATCCAGGCCGGCCTCAAGCAGACCCATGTCGCCGCCGAAGCGGTTCGCTCCCAGGTCGGCGAGCTGGTCAGCACGGCGCGCAGCGAAGCCGTGGCCTCGGGCGAGGCCAGCGGGGCGCTGATCGACCAGAGCAAGCTCTGGCTCGGCGGTATCGGGCTCGGCTCGCTGCTGATCGCGCTGGCGCTGTCGCTGTTCTATGTCCGGCCGATGATCGTGGGGCGCCTCAACCGCCTCTGGGCCGCCACGAAGGCGATCGCCGACGGCGCGCTCGAGACCGCCGTCGACACCAAGGGCAACGATGAGATCTCCGACATCGCGAAGAGCGTGCTACTCTTCCGCGACAATGCGGTGGCATTGCGCGCCGCCGAAGCCGCCAAGATCGAGGATCAGGTCCGGGCGCAGGAGCAGCGCCGGCAGATGATGCAGGAGTTGGGCGAGGCCTTCGGCGTGGTGGTGGCCGCCGCCGCCGCCGGCGACTTCAGCCAGCGTGTCGCGGCCCAGTTCGCCGATGCCGAGCTCAATGCGCTCGCCGGCTCGGTCAACACGCTGCTTGAGACGGTGCAGGCCGGCTTGTCCGAGACCTGCGACGTCCTGGCGGAACTCTCGGCCGGTCATCTCTCGGCCCGTATCGAGGGGCTCTATCAGGGTGCCTTTGCCGAGCTCAAGGACGGCACTAATGCGCTGGCCGACGAGTTCGAGAGCACGCTGGCGCGGCTGGCCGAGACGGTTTCGGCCGTGCGCAGCGCCACCAGCGAGATCCTCGACGGCGTCACCGACCTCGCCGAGCGCACCAGCGAGGAGAGCAACGCCGTCTCGATGGCCACCAACCAGCTCGGCGCCTTCGCGGGCACCGTCAAGAAGACCGCGAGCGAGGCGGCCCAGGCCACGGGCATGGCCGAGGGCGCTGAGCAGCGCGCCCAGCAGGGCGAGAAGGTCGTCGCCTCCGCGCTCGAAGCGATGCAGCGCATCCGCCAGTCCTCGAGCAAGATCTCCGAGGTCATCGCGATGATCGACGAGATCGCCTTCCAGACCAACCTGCTCGCGCTCAACGCGGCGGTCGAGGCGGCGCGCGCCGGCGATGCCGGCAAGGGCTTCGCGGTGGTCGCGACCGAGGTGCGCAGCCTCGCCAAGCGCTCGGCTGATGCCTCGAACGACGTCAAGAAGCTGGTCGAGGCCGCGCATGGGGACGTCAAGGTCGGCGTCGGCCTCGTCGAGGAGACATCCGCCATGTTCGGTGCGATCGTCTCGTCGGTGAACGAGTTGACCGGGCTGATGAACGGCATCTCGCAGACTGCGCGCAACCAGGCCAACGACGTCTCGGCCATCAACACCGAGATCGACGGCATCGGCACGATGGCGCATCAGAACGCGGCCCTCGTCGAAGAGACCAACGCGGCACTGGCGCTGACGGACGAGCAGACGCGCGCGCTGACCGAGCACATCGCCCGCTTCACCTTCCGCGAAGGCCATGCCGCCGGGCATCACGACAAGCCGGCCATGGCGACCGCGGCCTGAACAACGGCACGCCGAGAAGACGAAGGCCCTGCGCAGCTGCGCAGGGCCTTTTCCTTTTCGATGTGGCCGCTATCGCCTTGCTTGCCGGCCTCGCACGGTGCTAGGCGAGTGACGGGCCGGTAGCTCAATGGTTAGAGCTCGCTGCTCATAACAGCGCCGGTGCCGGTTCGAGTCCGGCCCGGCCCACCATTTCCGATCAGAATTGCGAACCGGACCGTGCCCAGCGGCGTGGCTTCTGCAACTCAGGGCGGTCTGGCGATAGCAACATGCGGAGGCTGACGATGCGGTGTAGCGCCCGTCGGTTGCATCGATGAGCGCCACAATCAGACATTCGGTCCCTGCCAGGAAGCGGCCATTCTGCGCCGGCGGGTACCGCGACCGACATTGGCCCACACGGTCAGATCCGTTTTCCATGAGGTGGAACCGTCCGTTCTTAGCGATGTCAGGCTGCGTTCGCCGAAAGCTGTGCGTTCCATAGAGCGCGGGATCGAGGCCGATCGAGGCGACCCAGCCGTCGAGCGTGCGACCGTATTGCCGGGTCGTTACGTGATCGCCGGGTCGGCCGCGGCTCGGAAACAGCCAATCGCCAGTTGCTGCTGGTCGCCTCCTGAGCTGAGCTGTCAGCGCCTCTCGGGTCGGAGCCGTCAACTCGAATGGCACCGGCCGGCCGGTCTTCTGCTGGATGATCGACGTCCTCAGCCTCGCGGTTGCGCCGAGCACCACATAGCCACGTGAAGCCGGACAAGACCGCAGCCGCGCAGCTTCCTGTCGATCGCGAGATTGAACATTGCCAAATCTCGCATACGGCGTTCGTGCTGCAGCCGTGTCCTGATAGCCCGGATGTGACGCGGCTTTAGTGGCGGCTTCGGGCCGATAATGCGCCCCGTATTCCAGGCTGGATTCTGATGAGTCTCCTGAGCTTTGAAGAGCATGACGCATCCTCCATCGGGATGCCACATCCGGGACCAACCGTACCGCATCCGCCGCTCGTGCGTTGCGCCACAACCGGACATTGGGCGCGCAGCTGAACCCCGACAGTCAGACCAGGTGCCGGAGCCAGTTCGCCAGGCTGCCATCGCCCGCTTCGAGCGATGGCGACAGGCGCAGATGCACGACGTCGCGCGGCGCGATGCCGAACTGAGCCTTGAAGGCGCGCGAGAAGGCATCGTCGCTCGAAAAGCCGAACTGGCGCGCGATTTTCCCGATGCCGCCCCTTCCGCGCGTCGAAGCATTAAGCGCCAGACGGGCTCGCGCCAGCCGGCGCTGGCGGATATAGTTAGAGACCCCGCCGATTGGGGCGAAGAGGCGGTAAAGCGCCGAGCGCGACAGGCCGAATGCACTGCAGAGCATTCTGGCATCCAGAGCGGGATCGCCGATCCGGCGATCGATGAAGCGGCAGATCATCGCCACGCTTGCCGTCAGCGTTGCAGGGGCATCTCTGTCGCGCCTCAGTACAGGCGATAGGCAGGCCGAAAGCAGTTGCGCGCTTGCCTTGGCGATGTCCGGGGCTGCTGTCGGTTCCAGTGTGGGCGCCCCTTTCAGCAGGCTGCGCAGATGGTCCCCCGCCAGCGAACCGAGAGCGCTTGTCCCGGACAGAACGGTGCCATGCACGCGGTCCAGACTGCCGGCGTCGAGTGCTAGCAGGCCGCGCGGCAGGACGAGGCTGACCGCCCGCATGTCGGTGGCATGAGACCGGACCGGACGGGACAGGTCGAAAACCAGGACGTCGCCCGGGCCGGCATGAATTTCCTCCCCATCCAGGTCGAGCGTCGTATGACCGGCCTCGTACCGCTGGATCAGCAGGTGATCGACGCCGACCGCGCCGATCAGGCTTTCCGAGCGTTCATAATGCTGGGCGCTCGTCGCCACCTGCCCGACCAGCGCGGTGCTCAGATGGTGCCGATCGAGCTCGGCGTGGAAACCGGCATCCCAATCGCCCGCGAGCGGCCGGACATCGAAGATCGGCGCAATGGTCTCACGCCAGCTCCCGAAAAGCTGGCGCGCGTGATCGCCTTCCTTGCCCATCGCCCGGCCTGCCCCCCATCGCCGCACCGCCCATTACCAGGCATCCGCGACGTTTTTCTAGACGAAAGAGAGCTGCGATAATGTAAAGAGGCCGACGAGAGAGCGCTGATACGCCGCCCCGGATGATTGGGACGCAGCGTCGCCTCTCCACCGTCTCCCCGGTTTTCGTTCCATGTTACGCGCCGAACGACCGGTCCACGCCTGCTGGACCACGTTGACGAGCCTTGCCTATGCCGATCATCGCCGCGCACCGCGCCGTCCTTCGCTCCGCCTTCCTCTGCGCGACCGCGGCGTCGCTTCTCGCCGCTCTCATGCCGATGGCGGCTTCGGCATCGGATCTGCCTGCGCTGCCGGACGCTTTTTTCGGCCGCCCCGTCCGCAATCTCCCGCGTGCCGCAATGACCCCTGCGCCCGCGTATTTCGCGACGCCAGAATACAACGCCAATTACGGCCTGGCGCAGATCAACGCCGCCGACGCCTATGCGCTTGGACTCAGCGGAAAAGGCGTGCTGGTGGCGGTGGTCGACAGCGGCATCGATCTCACGCATCCCGAATTCGACGGCAGACTCTCGCCGCTATCCCGCAATTTCGGGTTCGATCGGCCCGACCCGGCCGATATCCTCGATCGGGATAGGTTCTCACACGGAACCCACGTGGCCGGCACGATCGCCGCCGCGAGAGACGGCAACGGCATGCAGGGCGTCGCCTATAACGCGGAGATCCTGGCCTTGCGCGCGATCGTTCCGGGCGGCGGGGATATCGCTGCCGCCATCCGCTATGCGAGCGAGCACGGCGCCAAGGTCCTGAACGGCAGCTACGGCCCTTCTTATCCCTCGCCGACCCTGCCGGACGGCAGCCCCAACCCCGACTACGTCGTCTTCCCGATCCAGCCCTACCATATCGACGGCACCTCTGCCGAAGTCTCAGCCATTCGACAGGCCGGCGCATCGGACATGGTCATGGTCTTCGCCGCGGGCAACGAGCGCGAGGACCAGCCGGTGATCGCGCGCAATCCGACGGGTGCGGCCTTCTACCCCGCGATCCGGCCGGAGAATGCCGGCAAGAATCTCTATGTCTTCCTCGACGGCAATGGCGACCAGATCAGTTCGAGCAGCCTCAATTATTCGGATCTCCAGCCCTATACGATCGCCGTCGTCGCGGTGGACCGCGATCGCAAGATAGCGTCGTTCAGCAACTATTGCGGCATCGCCGCCGCCTGGTGCCTTGCGGCGCCCGGCGTCAACATCGTCTCGACCGTAACCCCGGCCAATGGCAGCTCGCCGACCGAGCCGTACAATCTATCCAGCGGAACCTCGATGGCTGCTCCGCATGTGGCAGGGGCAGCAGCCCTCGTCCGCGAAGCGTTTCCATTCATGACCGCGCCGCAGGTGGTCCAGTCCATCCTCACCACGGCGACCGATCTAGGCTCGCCCGAGATCTATGGCTGGGGCCTGCTCAATGTCGGCAAGGCGGTGCGCGGCCCCGGCCAGTTCGTGCAGACCTTCGACGTCGACACCAAGGGCTATTCGGCGACTTTCGGCAACGACATCACCGGCGCGGGCGGGCTGGTCAAGCGGGGCGAAGGCCGGCTCGAACTGAGCGGCCGCAACACCTACGCCGGCGGCACCGCTGTCATCTCCGGAACGCTGGCGCTGAATGGCTCCGTTACCTCCGCAGTCACCGTCGGCCAGCAAGGCACCTTGCGCGGCACCGGCTCGATCGAGGCTGGCCTGTTCAGCGCCGGCACGGTCATGCCGGGCAACTCCCCCGGCACGCTGTTCGTCAAGGGCCCGGTGAGCTTCGGCGTCACCAACCGCTTCGTGCTCGACATCGACGGGACCGGCACGGGCAACGGGGCAGGCAACTATTCGCGTCTCGTCGCACAGACCGTTTCGGGACATGTCACCGTGGATGGGCGGATCGCCCCCGTGCTGCGCGGCATCGCCGGCGATGCGAGCAACGGCTTTACGCCCGTGTCCGGAACCGCTTTCCGGGTGCTGGTGGCCGAGGGAGGCCTGAGCGGCAGCTTCACCGGGCTGGACCAGCCGGCCAATGGCTTGCCTGCCAATGCCCGCTTCGACGCCCTCTACGGCGCCACCGGGCTGTCGCTGGTCGTGACACCCGGCTCCTATGCCGCGCTCGCAGGCCTGAACGGCAATGGCTTCTCCGTCGCAAGGGCGCTCGATTCCGTGCGGCCAGCCGCCGGGACGCGCCCCGATGCCGCGCGGCAGGAGGTATTCGACGCGCTCTACTCGGCCGCATCGGGCACGCTGCCTGGTGCGCTGAGCTCGCTGTCAGGGCAGAGCTACGCCGATGCCCGCATGGCGATGATGAACGCCCAGCGCACGGTCAGCGCGGCTCTCGATCAGCGCCTGACGGCCGGCTGGTCCTCCCGATATGACCAGCTCACCGGGCTGGGAGCGGCGGGCTATGCCAGCCTTGGCAGCGCTTCGGTCGAGCCCGGGCGAGTGCAGCCGGCGAGGGACGGCGTGATCTGGGGGCAGGCCCTCTACGGTTTCGGGCGGACGGGAGGAGACGTCAACGGGACGGGCTCGCGCTTCGGCCTCGCCGGCGCCATGATCGGTGCGGAAACCGCCGCCTTCCCGGCCGGAACGATCGGCGCCGCCCTGGGATACACGCGTTCGAGCGCAGAC
This sequence comes from Allobosea sp. 10L417, assembly GCF_056395485.1. Lineage (NCBI taxonomy): Bacteria > Pseudomonadati > Pseudomonadota > Alphaproteobacteria > Hyphomicrobiales > Alloboseaceae > Allobosea > Allobosea sp. 10L417. The sequence continues at coordinate 558,231 of NZ_JBFTJP010000001.1, read as the reverse complement.
CCGAAGGCCGATGCGGCCGGCCGCGTCGCGCTCGACAGCTACAGCCTGGCGACCTATGGCCGCGCCGATTTCGGTGCCCTGACCCTGCGCGGCTCGATCGGCGCCAACTATGGCAAGACAGACGTTCGCAGGACGATCCAGCTCGGCAATGCCCAGCGGGCCGCACATGGCGAGGGCGATAGCTACGGCTTCTTCGGCAATGCCGTCGCCGGATATCGCCTCGCCTCCGTAGCGGGCCTCGATCTGTCGCCTGAAACCGGGATCAGCCTGCTTCATTCCCGACAGGATGGCCTGACCGAGACGCAGGCCGGGGCTTTCGCGCTGAGCCTGCGTGGTCAAGGCCAGACTTCCGTGCGTTCCCTGGCGGGCGCCCGGCTGTCGACGCCCCTGGCCGGCGACGCGAAGCTGCGCCTCGACCTCAAGGCCTACTGGTCTCATGAGTTCGCTGACAACGTCGCGGTCCTGCAAGCGAGCCTGCTGGGTGCGAGTGTCGTGACGCGAAGCCCGGAGGCAGCCCGCGACGGAGCGGTGATCGGCGCAAGCCTGTCGGGCTTCGTCACCCCGCGGATCGAGGTGGCCGGCTCCTATGACGGCGACCTGCGGCTGGGAGCCACGACCCATCGCTTCTCCTTCCAGGCGATGACCCGCTGGTAGGCCGACCGGAGATGCCTATGCTGCCCCCCTTCGGACGACGCCTGCTGGGCGCCGGCCTGCCCGCCTTCCTCCTCGCCTGCATTCTCGGGGCGATGCTGTGGCACCAGCATCGCAGCGTCGAACAGGTCGCCTCCCGCAACCGCGAGGAACAAATGCGGCTTGTCGGCACCTTGCTCGGCTCGAGCTTCGATCAAGCAGCCAGGTTCTCGCTCTCGCTCGCCGAATCCTTCGCGCGCAATGCCGAGATTCGCGACGCGCTCGCGGCCGAAGATCGCGCTCGGTTGCGGGCCCTGTCGGAGGACACCTACCAGTATCTCAGCCGGCAGGCGAACGTGCAGATCTTCGGCTATCACGACAAGGAGCTGCGTTACCTGCTGCGCATGCATCGCCCTGATCAGCATGGCGATGACATATCCGCCTTCCGGGCCATGATCGTCGCAGCAAACCGGTTGCGGCGCGCCCAGACCGGAATCGAGATCGGCATCGCCGGTATCGGCATCCGCGGTGTCGCACTGGTCCAGCGCGGTTCGGAGTTCTTCGGGACGATGGAGGTCGGGCTGGACCTTCGGCCATTGATCGAGCTCGTCAAGACGGCGACCAACAGCGAGATTGGGGTTGTCGCTGCTGCCTCTCTCACCGGCGTCGCACTCGACCCGAAGCTGCCTTCGGTCGGCGGTCTCAGCGTCATGGCATCGACCGACGATCAGCTTTTCCTGAACCTGCTGCGTTCCCGGGGAGCGCAGCCGCAACGGGATATCGAGTTCGGCCGCAGGCAGATAGGCGAGCGCAGCTACGCCTTCATGAGCCAGCCACTGGTCGACTTCTCCGGCAAGCTGGTCGGAACCGTCCTGATGCTCAAGGAAGAAACCCGGTCCGACTGGCGCCGCCTGAGCACCGAACTATGGGTCATCGCCCTCTGCGGCGGGATACTCGCCTTTGTCGGCTTTCTCGTATTGTCGCGCCCGCGGCGGGCCGTTTCATGATCGGCCGCCTCTCCTCCCCCTGATGCTCCTCGGCCTCGCTCAAGGCGCATGGGGGGCGAGGAAAGGACGGGCAACGGCAGGGCCACGCTGCCGGAGGCCTTCGGCTTGCCGGTACGCGTCCATATCGCGCTGCGCGTGCTCAACGTCCTGGAGATCAAGGAAGTCTCAGGGCAGGGGCGATTGCATCTCGAGTTGACCCAGCGCTGGCAGGACCCGCGCCTGGCCTTCGATGCGGTCGCGCGCGGCCTTGCCCGGGAAGATCGGGTCGGCGAAGAGGCCGACGACTATCTGAAGACCATATGGTCGCCCGGCCTCGCGCTCGACAACCAGATCGGAGACAAGGACGCACGCATCGTCGCTCTTTCAGTGCATGCCGATGGCGAGGTGGTGTTGATCGAGCGCTTCGAAAGCGATTTCCGCTTTCGGATGAACATGGACGCCTTTCCCTTCGACCGACAGAACCTGACGATCGGCCTCTCGCTGCCGCGCTATGCACAGCAGGAGGCGATCATTCTGACGACGGAGGCCGACCGTCCCTTCTCCGGCGTCGAGGATACGCTCTCGGTCGTCGACTGGCGGCCGGTCGGCCTGCGCTTCACCAACGATCTCGCGATCGGCTGGAACGCGCGCTCCTACTCGCGCCTCAACGCGACCGTGACGATCGCGCGCTATGCGGAGCGCTACCACCTGCGGGTCTTCATTCCCATTATCGCGGTGCTCGCGGTCTCGCTGTTCGTGCTGTGGTCTCCGGGTTTGAAGGAGCAAGACAAAGGAGGCCTGATCTTCTCCTCCCTGCTGGCCCTTGCCGCGATCAGCTTCACCTTCGAATCCTCGTTTCCGGGCTCGATCTCCCTCAATACCCCCGTCGCCGAGATGATATCGCTCGGATACCTCTATCTCGTCGCAGTGCTGATGTTCGAGATTGCCCTGTCGGTGGCGATCGCTCACCCCAGCTTTCGCTGGCGCGACCAGGCCGCCGATTTGCGTTGGCATTTGCGCTGGGCGGTACCGGCGATGATGTTGATCATCTGCATCGGGGCAGCGGTCCGCGTCCTGCCTGGATAGTTCCTCTCTCCCACCACCGGGCATTCGAGGCTAGTTCGAAGAGCGCACGATCCGGAAGGTTATCCGAAGTCATATGATGGTTTCGGAAATCGCTCGCATCCCGAAACTGGTCGCAACGGCGCCATAACCGGACATTTGAGCATCGCCTCGCCGCGCCACAGCAAAGTGGCGCAGCGTAGATGATCCCGGGAAACGGTTCCCTATTGGACGCCGATCACCGGAATTGGCGGAGACGCATCGTACCCCCGATTTCTTCCCTGGGCCTACCTTGCCGCCCCGAGCCTCAAAGCCGCGGCCGGAGGACGACGCTGACAAACCCGCGGGCCAGCGGCCATAAACGCGCCCTTAACCTTGATCGGTCATCCGTCGGACTAGTGAGTGGCTTCGCGCGGGCTGTACCTGCTGCGGCGCGAGGGTGGCAAACCATGCGGCTGATCGTCGGCACAATCATCGTCTTCGTCTGCGTCTTCGGCAGCTACGCGGCGATGGGTGGCCACCTCGAGGTCCTTTGGCAGCCGTTCGAGTTTGTTATCATCCTCGGTGCAGCGATCGGTGCCTTCGTCATCGGCAACCCCGCGCCGGTGCTCAAGGCCGTGCCCGCCATGCTCGGCACGCTCATGAAGGGCTCCAAGTACAAGCAGGAATGCTATGTCGAACTGCTGGGGATGCAGTATTCATTGTACAAATTCGTGAAGCAGAAGGGCATGCTCGCGGTCGAGGAGCATATTGAAAATCCAAGCGAGTCGACGCTGTTCAACGCCTTCCCGACTTTTGCAGCGAACCATCATGCAGTCGAGTTCGTCTGCGACTACATGCGTATGTTGACGATGGGCGCCAACAACGTCCACGAGATCGACGCTCTCATGGACGAAGAACTGGAGACGCACCACCAGGAGCAGGAGCGTCTCGTTGCGGCCATGCAGTCGCTTGCCGATGGGACACCGGCGCTCGGCATCGTCGCCGCCGTGCTCGGCGTGATCAAGACGATGGGGGCGATCACAGAGCCGCCGGAGGTGCTGGGACATCTGATCGGCGGCGCGCTCGTAGGCACCTTCTTCGGCGTCTTCGTCGCCTACGGCTTCTTCGGGCCCATGGCGCAGTCGCTCAAGGGCACCTTCGAGGCGGAATCCAAATACTTCCTTTCACTCAAGGCGGGTCTCCTCGCCCATATCGGCGGCCAGCCACCGGTGGTGGCGGTAGAATTTGCCCGCAAGGCTCTGATGAGCGACGTCCGCCCGACCTTCAGCGAAGTGGAAGCGGCAACCGCCAATCTGCCCGCCTAGATCTGACCCAATCTCCAGCAGGGACTCGATGGCCAAGCCCACCCAGCCGATTATCATCAAGAAGGTCAAGAAGGCCGCTCATGCGCACCATGGCGGGGCCTGGAAGATCGCCTATGCGGACTTCGTGACCGCCATGATGGCGTTCTTTCTGCTGATGTGGCTGATCAGCATGACGACGCAGGAGCAGAAAGTCGGCTTGGCGGAATACTTCGCGCCGGCGGCTCCAAGTCTTACAACCAGTGGCTCCGGCGGTGTCATGATGGGCACCGCCCTGGACAAGTCAGGCAGCAGGCCATCGGCGCCCCGCGACGCGGCGAGGGGCACTAACGGGCAAGAGGACAAGGCGCGCCCACCCAGCTCGGGCCGCAGCGACCGTGAAGTCAGCCGCCCGGCCGCCGGCGTGCAGGCCAACTATAGCGCCATAGCCAGCCTCCGGCAGGCGCTCCAGAAAATGCCCGAAATTTCCGAGCTGTCGCGCAACATCGTGATCGAGCCGACCAAGGAGGGGGTGAACGTTTCCCTCGTGGACGAGTACGGCCGCTCCATGTTCCCCGAGGGCTCGGTCCAGCCCTACGACCGCACCCGTCTCGTGCTGGAGGCGCTCGCGCCCACCCTGCGCCGGCTGCCCAACCAACTATCTGTCGCCGGCCACACGGCCCCTGCGCGCCCGGGCTCGGTGCAGGCCGCCGATTCCTGGAGCCTCACCGCCGGGCGCGCGCTCGCCGTGCGCGAGATCCTGTCGGGTGCCGGGCTCCCCAGCAACCGCTTTGCTTCCGTGGTAGGACGTGCCGACACCGAGCCGCTCTTCCTCGACGATCCCTACAACCCGTCGAACCGACGGGTGACGATCACGCTGCTCAATGCGGAGCCGCCGCTGCCCCCGGGCGTTCCCTGACGACAAGGCGCCTCGGCCGCCTCAGACTCCTTTTGAGATTGAGCTCAGTGGCTGAGACGTACGAGGCTGACCATTACGACGTGGATCATGGCCTCGGAGACGTCGATGCGCTGCGCGAAGTTGCGGACCGGGCGCCGCGAGCAGTCATCTACCGAGGGTCCGTTCTACGGCCTATGGCGCCAGTGGGACCCTCGAAGCCTCTCCGGTTCGTAAGCGCTCGGCTTGGATGCAGGAGCGGAAGGTCCATGCCTATAGGCGCCCGCCTTCCCCTCTTGAGCCCGAGGAGGCCTTGCCCAGCGGCGCGGCTCGGCCGTACGCGCTTGGGACTTCGACGACAGCTCGATCCAGTGCCGATAATTGAAGATCATGGGGAAAAACGAGCAGGTCCTTATCGTGGTAATCTGCGGCTACCCGCTCGACCATGAAGTCCGCCACCATCCCGTACTCGCTCGTCATCCTCCATGTGCGGCTGAAGCCGAAAAGGTTGAGGTCAGCGTTTTCATGGTGATGGTCGGATTGGGCAAAATGTCAGTCCCGCGCCTTCGGCCAGCGGAAGCCCCAATTGCCGTCAGATTCGTCTTCGTCGGCTATTGCCTACCCTCAGAGCGCCCGCGCTTGCAGCAATCCCCCGCTGGCGCGCAAACGCCTTATCATCGGTTCCGCCTGCGGAGCTACCGACCTCAATAGCGCGCCACAAAACCGACATTCCGGGCGCAAGCGAATGGACCATTTTTTGGCGGTTCAAGATTATCTCAGCCAGCCCCGCCGGAAAGCGGAAGCTCTGGGTGACCTCAACGGGCCAAAGATGTTCCCAGTTCTGTCCGGCCCGGCCCACCAATTCTTGCGGGGCGCAGGCCACTTTGGGCTTTGCCAGGCCGAAATCGCCACAGATAGCTGCCGGTCCGCATAGATGCCGGTCCTCGGTGTGGGGCGGCGGCAATTCGATCTCAACGATCGGATTTGCGCGCATACTCTTCGTCTGGAATCGGCCAAGCCCGGGACCGGCCGAACTGCTCGAGATCTGCTGCGAGCCTCTTCATCTTGTCGCCCTCGTCATGACGATCGGCGAGATAGTGAACCATCATCAGCCGGCGGGCTTCCTTCAGCTTCCTGAGCCACGCCTCCTGCTCGTCTTCAGCCATCCCGGAACCTCTCATCCTTGCGCGCGGGGTAGATGTCCGTCCTCGCCCATCACATGCACGCAGTTTTGGCTTGTGATTTGGCGGAGAGGGCGCGTGCTTTAGCGGCGTAGCTTCGCACAGGATACGCCAAAAGCGCCGGCAACGCCTTACGCTTCGATGAACGGTGCTTCGGCGTTGACAGGTCCGAAGGCTTGGCCAACCCTGCGATGGTCGTGCGCGGCAGCGTGGCGAACGCCCTCAAGGTCTTGGACAATCGGCCGATGACGTGCCTCGCGGCGGGCCAATGAACCGTTATCCGATGTTCAACCCGCAACTGCTGCTGAGCTTCGTCGCGGTGTGCGAGACGCTGAGCTTCACCCGCGCGGCCGACCGCGTGTCCCTCTCGCAATCAACCGTCAGCCAACAGGTCCGGCGGCTGGAGGATCTCCTCGGCAAGCCCCTGCTGGAGCGATCCTCGCATCAGGTCGAATTGACCGAAGAAGGCGGCAGGCTGTTGCGCTATGCGCGGCGCATCATCGCGCTGAACGAGGAGGCGCATGACGCGCTGACCGGTTACTGGCGCGACGGCGTGCTGCGGCTCGGCATGCCCGAGGACTTCACGGTGCCGACCGTCGACCTGCTCGCCGCGTTCAGCCGCGAGCAGACGCATTTGCGGCTCGACGTCACCAGCGGCCTCAGCGCCGATCTGCGCAGCGCCTATGACCGCGAGGAGCTGGACCTAATCCTGGTCAAGCAGCGCCGCCGCCAGCCGCCTCGCGCAGCCCGGCGGGAGCCCTTGCTGTGGCTCGACAGCACGGCGTATCCGGGGATCGAGCGCTCGCCGGTGTCGCTCGCCGTCTTTCCGCTCAATGGCCTCTACCGTGAGGAGCTTTGCGAGGCGCTCGACGGCCTCGGCATTCGCTGGCGCGTGAGCTACAGCAGCGCCAGTCTGGCCGCGCTCGCCGCTGCGTCGGCTGCCGGGCTGGGCGTGACCTTGCTGCCCGCGAGCTGCCGGTTGCCCGGTCACCGGATACTTGGCGCGGCCCAGGGGTTGCCGGAGATCACGGATTTCGAGCTCGCGCTCTACTACCGCGACACCGCGCCTGCCGCCGCCATCGTGCTGGCGGAGCGCTTGGCCGAATTCTGCCAGCTGGAATGGTGAGCGGGTGGCGGCCGTCAGGCGCCATTGCCGTTTCGAATAGCTGGGATTGTCAAATATCGCTGCCAAACGGAGTTGCCGGCGCGTAGATCCGGGAGCGGAAACGCAACCATCAAGGCAACGGAAAACCGCCATGGAAACCGGGCATCATCACAGCCGACGGGCCTTTCTCAGCCAGACCGGAAAGGTCACTGCCGCCTATGCCGTCGCCGGGCTGGCGAGCGGCGGCGCCCAGGCCGCCCCGAGCACGGCCGCACAGGGGCGTTCGGCGTCGGAGGCGGGCGTCAGCAAGCTGACGGACCAGCACTATTGCCTGACCGATGTGAGGCTGGAGGACGGCTTCGAGCGCGACGGCGAGATCGTCGTCGGCACGCGTACGGCGCTCTACACGCTGGAGATCAAGGCCGGGAAGATCGCCGCGCTGCATCCGGCCGGAGCCGCACTGCCAGCAGGCGTGCCCTGCTACCGCGCCCATGGCCAGCTTGCGTTGCCGGCGATGCGCGACATGCACATCCATCTCGACAAGACCTTCTACAGCGGTCCGTGGCAGGCGCCGCTACCGCGCCAGGGCAAGACGATCCTCGACATGATCGCTCGCGAAGAGAAGCTGATCCCGCAATTGCTGCCGACCTCGCAGCAGCGGGCCGAGGCGCTGATCGCCCTGCTGCAATCAAAGGGCACGACCGTAGCCCGCAGCCATTGCAACATCGATCCGGTGAGCGGCCTCAAGAGCCTCGAACATCTGCAGCGCGCGCTGGAGAACCATCGCGACGACTTCGACTGCGAGATCGTCGCCTTCCCGCAGCACGGCCTGCTGCATTCAAAGGTCGACGGCCTGATGCGGGAGGCGATGAAAATGGGCGCCGCCTATGTCGGCGGGCTCGATCCGACCAATGTCGACGGCGCGATGGAGAAATCGCTCGACGCCATGTTCCAGATCGCGCTCGACTCGGGCAAGGGCGTCGACATCCACCTGCATGAGACCAACCCGGCGGGTGTCGCGGCAGTCAATCATATGATCGACACCGTCGAGAAGAACCCGGCCTTGCGGGGCAAGGTGACGATCAGCCACGCCTTCGCCCTGACCACCCTGTCTGCGGGCGCGCTGACGGAGACCATCGGCCGCATGGCGGCTCAGCAGATGACCATCGCCTCGACGGTGCCGCTCGGTGGTTTGACGATGCCGCTGCCGCAGCTGAGCGAGAAGGGAGTCTTCGTGATGACCGGGACCGACAGCGTGATCGACCATTGGTCGCCCTTCGGCAAGGGAGACATGCTGGAAAAGGCCAACCTCCACGCGCAGCTTTACAGGGGCAGCGACGAATTCCGTCTGTCGCGCGCCATGGCGATCGCTACTGGTGGCGTGCTGCCGCTCGACGACAGCGGCAAGCGGGCATGGCCGAAGGCCGGCGACGACGCGGCCTTCACGCTGGTTCCGGCCAGCTGTTCGGCGGAGGCTGTCGCGCGCCTGCCGGAGCGCAGCGCAACCTTCCATCGCGGCCGCATGGTCTTCGGCAGCGTAGGCGTCGCCTGAGCCCTGGAACGCCGCGTTCGTCGTCAGTTTTCGCATGCACGCTGCCGATTGGCAGCGTGCATGCGCCTGTTCTCCGACTTGAACCGGGTCAGTCCGCGGCAGCTCAGATCGCGAGCTTGCCGGCCTTTGCAGCGGCGTAGCGCTCGTTGACCTTCGTCCAGTTCACGACGTTCCACCAGCTCTTGAGATAGTCGGCCCGGCGGTTCTGGTATTTCAGGTAGTAGGCGTGCTCCCAGACGTCGTTGCCGAGCAGGACCATCTGCTTCTCCATGATCGGGCTGTCCTGGTTCGGCCTCGGCAGCAAGGCGAGCTTGCCGTCCTTGTCGACGGTGACGAAGACCCAGCCCGAGCCGAAGACGCGCAGGCCCGCCGCCTCGAAATCGGCCTTGAATTTGTCGAAGCCGCCGAGGTCGCGGGTGATCGCGGCGGCGACGTCGCCGGTCGGTGCRCCGCCGGCTCCCGGACCCATCACCTCCCAGAACATGGTGTGGTTGGCGTGGCCGCCGCCATTGTTGCGAACGAGGGTGCGCACGCTCTCCGGCAACTGGTTGAGGTCCGTGAGCAGCTCTGCGACGGAGGCCTTGGCGATCACGCCATTGTCCTTGGCGGCGTTGTTGAGAGCCGCGACATAGGCAGCGTGGTGGCGGTTGTAGTGGATATCCATCGTGGTCGCGTCGATATGCGGTTCGAGCGCGTTGGGCTCATAGGCGCGCTTCGGCAGCGAAAAAGGGCCGGCCGGTGCTGCCGGGGCGGTGGCCTGCGCCCAGACCTTCGGCGCAGTAGCGACCGCGAGGGCTGCTGCGCCAAGCGTCAGCACGCCGCGGCGAGAAAGGGCTGCGAATTCCGTCATGGCGTTCTCCTGCAGGAAAGGATGGCCGGCAGCCCGTCCGGCCGCCGCCGGTTGTTGTCGTTCGTCTACGTCGAAAGGTTCAGGGCGGTTCCAGCGGCATCTGGCCCCGCCGGATGCGGCGACGGCAAGTCGAATCGCCCGCAACACGCTTAACGCCCCGAAACACCCTCTTAACCAGCGATTTACCGCGTTTCACTACGGTCTGGAAGGAAATCCGTCAGTTCGGGAAACGCCTCGCATGCACGCACTGGCTCTCAAGGCCGATCTGGCGACCCCGAACGAGCCGTTCAACGATGCTGCGGCGTCCGCCGGCGCATCCATTCGCCCGATTGCAACTCCGGAGACCGGCGCCGAGCGCGCCGTGCGCGAGATCGCCGATCGCTTCGGCAAGCTCAGCGCCGAGATCACCGATGTCGCCGGCCGAATCGGCGATGTGACCCAGCAATTCGAGACCCAGACCGCCGGGCTTCGGCGCGTCGTCGGGGCGGTCGAGCAGGTTTCGCGGGCCAATCACGCGATCCGGCAGTCCGCCGAGGGGGCGCAAGCTGCGGCTTCGGTAGTGCGCAGCGGGCTGGAACGTGTCGCCGGCTCGGTCAAGCTCGGTCTCAATGCGGCGCAGACGGATATCGAGACGCTCTCGGAGGAGGCGCAGTCGATGTCGCGGGCGCTGGCGCAGGCCGTCAGCGACGCACACAAGGCGCGGGCCTCCAGCGATGCGATCCAGTCGATCACCCGCGAGATTCAGCTGCTCTCGATCAATGCTGGCGTCGAGGCGGCGCGCAGCGGCGAGGCCGGCAAGGGCTTCGCCGTGATCGCCGCCGCCGTGAAGGCGCTGGCCGAGCAGACGCGGGAAGCGACGGCCGCGAGCGCGGCGCAACTTGATCTTCTGGTCAAGGCGGTCGACGCGCTTTCCCGCCGCAGTCAGCAGAATGCCCAGACCGCCCAGCGTGCCCGCGAGGGCAGCCAGACGATCTCGCAGCAGGTCAGCGAGTTCGACAGCTTCGGCCGCTCGGTCGTCGATCTGATCGGCGAGATCGAGGCGGTATCGCGGCCGACGCGGGAGAATGCCGAGGCCTGTGCGAAGGCCGGGCAGGATCTCGCCGGGCTCGTTGCCGGGGTCGACGCGTCGACCCACATCCTCGAACAGGCGGTCCAGCGCACCGACGCGCTGGTCACGATCAGCGAGGGCATTCTCGGCTCGATCGCCGCCTCCGGCGTGCGAACCGCGCAATCCGAGCTGATCGCGACGGTGATGGAGACGGCGGCGACGATCGGAGCGCTGTTCGAGACCGCACTCGCGCGGGGCGATGTGACGCTCGCCGATCTGTTCGACGAGGGCTATCGGCCGGTGTCGGGCTCCGACCCGGTCCAGCACGTGACCCGCTTCGTCGGCCTGACCGACCGCCTGCTGCCGCCGCTGCAGGAGCAACTGCTGGGCTCGAACGGGCGCATCGTGTTCTGCGCCGCCGTCGACCGCAACGGCTTCCTGCCGACGCATAACCGCAAATATGCCCAGCCGCAGGGCCGGGACCCGGCGTGGAACAATGCGAATTGCCGCAACCGGCGCATCTTCGACGACCGGACGGGGCTCGCTGCCGCGCGCAACCGCAAGCCCTTCCTGCTGCAGAGCTACAGGCGTGACATGGGCGGCGGGCAGTTCCTGGTGATGGAGGATCTGTCGGCGCCGATCCTGGTGAAGGGGCGGCACTGGGGCGGCTTCCGCATCGGGCTGAAGGCGTAGCGGCCATTCGTGCCGTCTGCGGAGTTGAGTGAGCGAGTACCCGAGCGAGCGCCATGCATATCGCGCCTTCCTTCCCGAACCTGTCGGTGTTGCTCATCGACCCGAGCCCGCATTATCGGCGGATCGTCCGCACGATGCTGTACCAGACGCAGCTCAATCGCATCTTCGAGGCGCCGGATCTGTCCTCGGCCGCCACGACCTTCATTCAGAAGCAGCCGAACATCGTCATTCTCGACTGGGATCTGCCGGATGGCGGCAGCGTGAAATGCCTGGCCGCGATCCGCTCCTTCAAGACTTCGCCCTTCGCCAAGGCGCCGGTGCTGGTGATGATGGAGCGGCCGGACCGGCGCTCGATCCTCCAGGCAGCGAAGCTCGGCGCGCATGAGATCATCACCAAGCCGATCTCGCCCAACAATCTCTGGCTGCATATGTCGGGGATCATCAACATGCCGCGAAAATACCGGGAGACGAACGGCAAGATCACGCTGGTGCCGCGGGCGATCAGCAACAATATGTTCTGAGCCGGGCCGGCCGCCGCGCCATCGTCGCGAAAGCGTCACGAGTGTTGACGGGCCTCGCGCCATTTAGCGAAGTTTTTACCAGTTTGTTGTGATGCTCCACGGGCAATCCTGGATCGCCCTTCATGGTCATCACCGTCTCGCTTCCGCCCTTCCTCGGCCGTTCCGAGGCCGCGACCTTTCGCAACCAGTTGCTCGTCGCGCTGGAGCAGAAGGAAAGCGTCGCCGTCGAATGCGCGGAAGCCGGGCCGCTGCCGAGCCTCTGGATCCAGCTCCTTCATTCCGCAGCCGCCAGCGCCAAGGCGCGGGGGCTTTCGGTCACGCTCAAGGCGGCCTCCTCGGAATGCCGCGAATCCCTGCGGGCGATCGGCTTCGATGCCGCTCACAGCGCTCTCGTTCTGGAGTGACAGGCATGAAAATCCTGGCCATCGACGATACCAAGACCCTGCTCAGCCTGCTCAGCCTGACTCTGCGCAACGCCGGTCACGAAGTGGCGGAGGCCGAGAACGGCGAGGACGGCCTGAACAAATTCGACCAGTTCAAGCCCGATCTTGTGATCACCGATCTCAACATGCCGATCATGGACGGCATCGAGTTCACTCGCGCCTGCCGCTCGCGGGCCGCCGGGCAGAACACGCCGATCATCGTGCTGACCACGGAGAACGGAGCCGAGATCAAGGCGGAAGGCCGCCGCGCCGGCGCCAGCGCCTGGATGGTCAAGCCTTTCGAACCCAACACGCTGCTCGGCCTCGTCGCGCGCTACCAGAACTGAAGGTCGGCCGATGGATCCGTTGGCAGAACTGAAGCAGACCTTCTTCCAGGAATGCGAAGAACTCCTCGGCGCGCTGGAGCAGAAGCTCCAGGCTCTCGACGAGGGTTCCGTCGATCCCGAGGATGTCAACGCCGCCTTCCGCGCCATCCATTCGATCAAGGGTGGGGCAGGGGCTTTCGGCTGCACGGAGCTGGTCGGCTTCGCGCATGTCTTCGAGGCCTCGCTCGACCATCTGAGGTCGGGCCGTGTCGCGATCGAGGACGCACCCTTCACGCTGTTCCTGCGCTGCTCGGATGCCGTGGCCGATCTGGTCGCGGCCGCGCGCAGCGACGAGCCCGCGACCGAGCGCCCGGATCTGCTGGCAGCGCTGGAGCAGGTCGGCAAGGAACCGGTGGCGTTGGCGCTTGCGCCCGTTCCGGCCGCTTCGTTCCCCGTTTCCGCGCCTGCCCTCGCTGCTGCGGACAAGGATGCGCCTCTCGGCATCGCCGCGCTCGGCAACCTCCTTGCCATGGTCGAGGCGAAAACAGCTGCAACAGCGTCTGCCGACGATGGCTGGGATGACGAGCCCGCCGCGATGCCCGGGCCACCGCCCGTCGCCCTGAAGGCGGGTCGCGACCTGCGCCTGCGCATTACGCCGGAGAGCGATCTGTTCCGCCGCGTGATCGAGCCGCGCGTCGTCTTCGCCTCCTTGCCGGCGGACGATGTCGTCGCGATCCGCTGCGATCTCAGCCAGGTGCCGTCGCTCGAAACCCTCGACGTCACCGATTGCTGGATGCGCTTCGAGGTCGACCTGCGCACCGAATTGTCGGTCGAGGAGTTGCACGGGCGCTTCGATTTCAGCCTGGCGAACGAGGAATTCGAGATCGAGGCGCTCGAAGCCGCCGCCATCGTCGAAGAGACTCCGGAGGCCGAGGTTCCGAGCTCGGTCGCTGCCGATCTCTCGGCGATCCTCGCCAAACTCGGTCCGATGCCCGAGGCTGCGAGCCAGCCCGATGTCGCGTCTGCACCGGCCATGCCGCCGGTCGAGGCGCCTGCCGTCGCCGCCCCGCCGGCTGCCGAAGTGCCGGCTGCCGCCCGCACGGCCGCGCGGGCTCCGGCCAATGACCAAGCGACGCGCCAGCGCCAGGCTGTGAGCGTGCGCGTCGATCTCGATCGCATCGACAAGCTGATGAACCTCGTCGGCGAGATCGTCATCACCCAGTCGATGCTGGTCGAGTGCGTGCGCTCGCTGCCCTACGACGTCTACGCCAAGACCGCCGAAGGTATGCTGACCCTTTCCCGCCAGACGCGCGAGCTGCAGGATCATGTCATGGCGGTGCGCGCGCAGCCGGTGAAGGCAGTGTTCCAACGCATGCCGCGGCTGGTGCGCGAGCTCGCGCAGACGCTCGGCAAGGAAGTGCGTCTCGTACTGGAAGGCGAGAACACCGAGGTCGACAAGACGATCATCGAGGAGCTCGCCGATCCGCTGACCCACATGATCCGCAATTCGATGGATCACGGGCTGGAGACGCCGGACGAGCGCGTCGCCGCGGGCAAGCCGCGCGAGGGCACGATCAAGCTGATCGCCGAGCATCGCGCCGGCCGCATCGTCATCTCCGTCACCGATGACGGGCGCGGCATCGGCCGCGACCGGCTGCTGGCCAAGGCCCGCTCGCGCGGACTCGTCGGCGCCGACGAAAGGCTGCAGCCGGAGGAGATCGACCAGCTCATCTTCGCCGCCGGCCTGTCGACGGCGGAAGCGGTCAGCGACATCTCCGGCCGCGGCGTCGGCATGGACGTCGTGCGCCGCAACGTCGAGTCGCTCGGCGGACGCATCAGCGTCGATTCCGAGCCGGGCCGCGGCTGCAAGTTCACGCTGGCGCTGCCGCTGACGCTCGCGGTTCTGGAAGGCATGGTGATCCGCTGCGGCGACGACCGCTACGTGATCCCGATCGCCTCCGTCATCGAGACCCAGCATCTCGCCTCGACCCCGATCGAGCGGCTGCCCTTCGGTCAGGAGGTGCTGCGCTGGCGCGGCGAGGTGACGCCGCTCTATCGCCTCGGCGAGGTCATGGGTTCGACCGGCACGACCAACGAGAACATCGTGATCATCGCCGAGAACGAGCGCGGCAACAATGTCGGCATCGCGGTCGACGAGATCGTCGGCCAGCAGCAGGTGGTCGTGAAGAGCCTCGAGGCGAATTACGGCACCGTCAACGGCGCCTCGGCGGCGACGATCCTCGGCGACGGCCTCGTCGCCCTGATCCTGGATATCGACTCCATGCTGCGGCTCGCCGCGTCCGGCGGCCGAACTCCCGTGACAGATCTCAAGATGGCTGGATGACCATGACCCTCCAACTCGGCGAAAAGCACTTCTCGTCTGCGCAGCCGGAAGCGGCGGCGAGGCGGATCGTCACCTTCAAGGTCGGCGACCGCACCTTCGGCATCGATGTCGGCATGGTCCGCGAGATCAAGGGCTGGCAGGCGACGACCCCGCTGCCGCATGCGGCCCCGCATGTGCGCGGTGTGCTCAATCTGCGCGGCGTGATTCTCGCCGTCTACGACCTGCGTACCGCGATCGGCATGGGCGTCACCGATGCCTCAGCCACCCATGTCATCGTCGTCGTCGATGTCGAGGACAAGACCGCGGGCCTGCTGGTCGACTCGGTCTCGGACATCGTCGACGTGCCGGTCTCGGCCGTGCGGCCGGCGCCGGATCTGGAGCGCGACGAGCACGGCCTGATCGAGGGCCTCGTCCTGCTCGACAGCGACATCGTGGCGCTGCTCGATCTGGCGGCGGTCATCCGTGACGGTGGTGGCGGCGAAGTGCAGCTCAAGACCAGCCGCGCCGCCTGAACAGCTTTCAAAACATAGCCCGAGCGTAGCGTCCAGGCGGGCCAGAACAAGAAACGACAGGTCCTATGGGCAGCGCGCTCGGCCCCYTTTCGCGACTCTCGGTCAGCCAGCCGCTGACCGCCGCCGGTTCCGCGGCACTTGCCGGGGGGCTCGCCTATTATGCGGCAGCGTCGGGAACTCCAGTCATGGGAGCTCTCGCCGCCTCGGCCGTGGCGTTGCTCGGCGGCTTCGCCGCCTGGGGCGCGGGCCGATCCGTCGCGAGCCTGTCGCGGATCGCGCCGGGTCTGGTGGATGACGTCGATCTGGTTCTGCCAAAGGCCGGCGGCAGCCACGAATGCGCAGAGCTGTCGCGTGTCCTCGCCAGCTTGCAGGAGCGGGCGCAGGAAGCGGTCCGCCTGCGCTCCGTCCTCGACCATGGCCGCGCCAGCGTCATGATCTGCGATCCGGACGGCCGCGTCATCTATGCCAGCAAGGGGCTTCTGCGCTTCTTCGCCGAGGCGCAGGAGGATTTTCGCGCGGCGTTTCCGGGTTGCTCGGCCAAGGACATGCTCGGGCGCGTGATGGAACGTGTGCGGGCCGAGCCCCGCCTGGCGACCGGTCCCTCCGTTCGCCTGACGCTCGGCCGCCGGATCGTCTGCCTGACCCTGACGGCCGTCGAGGCCGCCGACGGGCGCAGCCTCGGGACGGCCGTGGATTGGCACGAACTGACCGACGAGCTGGCTGTTGCCCAGGAAATCTCGCAGCTGATCGAAGCTGCCATCGAAGGCGATTTCTCGCGGCGCATCGCCGCTCAGGGTAAATCCGAAACGGTGGCTCGGATCGCGGAGGGCATGAACCGGATCAACGGAGAGCTGGACGAGACCTTCGCCGATATCGACGCGGTGGTCGAGGCCCTGTCGGAAGGCGATTTGACCCGCCGCATGGCTGGCCGCCGCTCCGGCCGGCTGGGCCGGCTCCAGCACGAACTCAATCAGGCGCTCGGCCTGCTCGACGAGCGGATCGAAATGATCCGCGCGACGGCAGGCTCGGTCTGCCATGTCGCCATCGACGTGAACAGCGTGGCGACGGACCTTGCGGCGCGGACCGAGAAGGTTGCCGGCGAACTGGGCGAGACATCGGGAGCGGCGGTAGAGATCGCAGCCTCGGTCGGACGCAGCCATGAGCGTTCGCGCGAGGCCAGCGAGCTCGCCGGCACGACCATGGGCGTGGCACAGGAAGGCCGGAGCGTGGTTGCCAAGGCAGTCGGCGCGATCGAACGGATCGAGAGTTCCTCGCTGCGCATTGCCGAGATCGTCGGGGTGATCGACGAGATCGCCTTCCAGACCAATCTGCTGGCGCTCAATGCAGCGGTCGAGGCGGCGCGCGCCGGCGATGCCGGCAAGGGCTTTGCCGTGGTCGCTTCGGAGGTGCGGTCGCTGGCGCAGCGCTCGGCCCAGGCCGCAAAAGACATCAAGGGGCTGATCGCGACCTCGAACGGGCAGGTCGCCGAGGGGGTCGGCCTCGTGCGCGAGACCGGCGAGACGCTCGGCCGCATCGCCGCAGCAGTGAGCAAGGTTTCCGAGACGGTAGCCGAGATTTCCGCCGTGAGCGCCGAGCAGGCGCGCGGCATGGGAGGGATGAGTCGCAGCGTGGCGCAGGTGAACAAGGATATCCGGGCGAATGCCGAACTCGCCGGGCGCGGCGTCGAGGCGGCGGGCGAACTCGCCGATCAAGCCTCCATGTTGAGCGAGATCGTCGAGACGCTCCGCCTCGCCAGCGTGCCGGTGCGCAGCGAACCGCCGCGCGCGCGCCGCGCCGTGCCTGCACCGGCTCCGGCCGAACAGCGCTTGCCGCAGCACATGCAGCCTCGCCGCCTTGCCGCTGGCGCACGGGCGGGAGGCTGAGGCATGTCCAGACCTACATCGCTCCCGAGCATGGTGCCGTCGCTCCAGCCCGCAATGGCCGACATCAGCCTGACGCGCGACGACATGAAGTTCATCGCCGCATTGGTCTACGAGCAAGCCGGTATCGTCATCCGCGAGCATAAGGAAGCGATGACGCGCGGCCGGCTGGCGCGCCGCGTCAAGGCGCTTGGATTGAGCTCGGTGGCCGAATACTGTGCTTTCCTGAAGACGCCGCAGGCGGCGGGCGAGTTGCCCGAGCTGATCAATGCGGTGACGACCAATCACACCGCCTTCTTCCGCGAGCGTCACCATTTCGATCACCTGCGCAAGGAGGTGATGCCGCGGCTTCTGCAGGAGCGGGCGGGCCGGCGCGGTCGCATCCGCATCTGGTCCTCGGCCTGTTCGTCGGGCGAGGAACCCTATTCGATCGCGGCCTCCTGCCGCGATGTGATGGGCGCGCGTGGCGACCTCGATTTCAAGATCCTGGCGACGGACATCGACACCGACATCCTGGCGCGGGCCGAAGCGGGGATCTATCCGGCGGAGCTGTTCGAGCGGTTGCCCGCCGATGTGAAGCCGCTGCTCAAGCTGGAAGGCGGAGCGGGGCGCGCAGAGGCACGCATCGCAGAGGATCTACGCCGCCTGATCGCCTTCAAGCGTTTGAATCTCATCGAGAAATGGCCGATGAACGGGCCGTTCGACGTGATCTTCTGCCGCAACGTCTTCATCTATTTCGATACGCAGACCAAGGCCTCGATCCTCGATCGGTTCGTAGCGCTGCTGTCGCCGGGCGGGTTCCTCTATCTCGGCCATTCGGAATCGCTGCCGCAACCGCACCAGCATCTGCGCCTGATCGGACGCACGATCTACGAGAGGACAGCATGAGCGTTTCCCGGTCCTCGCGCCGCTATTTCGACCCGCGTTTCGAGGCGACGATCATCACCGTCGCTCCAGGCGAACATGAGATCACCTCGGCCAAGGACGAGATCGTCGCCACCGTGCTCGGCTCCTGCGTCTCGGTCTGCCTGCGCGACCCGCAGATCGGCGTCGGCGGGCTCAACCACTTCCTGCTGCCGAAGAACAACGGCAATGCCGACCCCAGCGCCGGCGAACGCTATGGCGATACGGCGATGGAGGTTCTGATCAACGACCTGCTGAAGCGCGGGGCGAGGCGCCAGAACTTCGAGGCCAAGGTCTTCGGCGGCGCGCGCGTGCTTTCGGGCGCGACCATGCTGGCGATCGGCGACGGCAACATCGCCTTCGTCAACGAATTCCTGAAGGTCGAGGGCATTCCCGTCGTCTCGCGGGATGTCGGCGGCACGCGCTCGCGGCGCATCCACTACCAGCCCTCGACGGGACGGGCCTGGGTGCAGCATGTCCAGCCGACGGCGCGCGACAGCGGCCACGAGCAGGAAATCGCCTATCTCAACCGGCTCAAGACTCAGCCCGTGGCTGGTGAAGTGGAGGTCTGGTAATGAGCATGCCGACGTCGTCCGCTGCGCCGGTCAAGGTTCTCGTCGTCGACGATTCCATCCTGATGCAGAAGCTGATGACCAAGATCATCGATTCTGCGCCGGGCTTCGAGGTGATCGGCGTCGCCGGCAGCGCCGAGGAGGGTTGGGACGCCATCCAGGAACTGCGCCCGGATGTGGTCACGCTCGATCTCGAACTGCCCGGACGGCACGGCCTCAAGCTGCTGGCACGGGTGCTGAAGCAGGACCCGCTGCCGGTGCTGATCGTATCGGCCTTCGGCGGGCCGGGCGCCGACAACACGATCCAGGCGCTCGAGCTCGGTGCCATCGACTTCATCGAAAAGCCGGACGGCACGACCCACACGCTCGAAGGCTTCATGAAACATCTGGTCGCGGGGCTGCAACGCGCGGCGGGAAGCCGCAAGATGATCGCGGCTGCTCGTCAAATCGCGCAGATCGCTGCGCCGGCGCGCCCGGCGCCACCGAGGGAGCCGGCCCGTGCCGGCAAGACCTCGCTGATCGCCATCGGCGCCTCGACGGGCGGCGTGCCGGCCGTGCAGACGGTGATGCGCGACCTCGCCCATCTGCGGCTGCCGGTCGTCGTCGTCCAGCACATGCCGCCGGGCTACACGGCAAAGTTCGCGGCACGGCTCGCGACCGCGACCGGCCTCGATGTGCGCGAGGCTGTGGATGGCGACCGGCTAAGGCCCGGCTCGGCTGTGGTGGCGCCGGGGGGATTGCGCCATCTCGAAATCGAGGAGCGGCGCGGCGAGTTCGTCTGCGTCCTGAAGGAGGGTCCGCTGGTCAGCGGCCATTCGCCCTCGGTCGACATCATGTTCCATTCGGTCGCGCGTAGCCTCGGAGCGCATGCGATCGGCATCTTGCTCACGGGCATGGGGCGCGACGGCGCTGACGGTTTGTTAGCTATGCGCAAAGCAGGCGCCGAAACTTTAATCCAAAGTGGTGAGACCTGCGTGGTAAACGGGATGCCGAAAGCGGCCTTCGAGATGGGAGCCGCCGACAGAGTCGTTCCGCTCAGCCAGATCGGCGCGGCGGTCGGGCAGCTGATCGGCGAGCGCCCGAATCTGCGGAGCGCGTAAGGAGCAAAGTTATGTCAAAGGCCAGAAGCGAGTTCCGCATCCTGGTGGTCGACGACCAGAAGAGCATGCGCGGCCTGGCGACCTATTTCCTGAAGCAGATCGAGTTTCAGGACATCGACGAGGCAGAGAACGCCCGCGAGGCGCTGATGAAGATGCAGCAGAAGCGCTACGATCTGCTGCTGCTCGACTGGAACATGGAAGGCATGAGCGGCATCGACCTGCTGCGCGCCATCCGCTCCGTGCCGGAGCTCAACCAGATCAAGATCATCATGGCGACCTCGGAGCGCTCGGTCGACAAGATGGACGAGGCGACCAGCAACGGCGCCGATCATTACGTTGTGAAGCCCTACGAGCTGCGCGACCTCGAGGTGCGGGTGAAGAAGGTTCTCTCCTGCTGAGGCTCCTGATAGCGCCATCGTGAAGCAAAGCCCTGCGCCGACCGGCTGCGGGGCTTTTTGCTTTGGGGCATGATTGGCGCGTCGGATTGCAGGGAGGAGCGCCATGAGCGTGTCGCGCCGGGACGTGCTTGCTGGAACAGCCGCCATGGCAGGGGCCCTGTTGTCCCTCGATGCTCCCGCGCAATCGCTTGCGGGAGCGCACGCCTTCGGTTTCGACCGGCCGGGTGGGGGGCGACTTGCCCTGTCTGATTACCACGACCGGCCGATCCTCGTCGTCAACACCGCGACACGCTGCGGTTATGCCGGGCAGATGGCGACACTGGAGCAGCTCTGGCAGCGTTATCAGACGCGCGGGCTGATACTCGTCGCCGTGCCCAGCAATGATTTCGGCGGGCAGGAGCCGTTGGACGGCGCCGCCATCGCCGAGGCCGCCCATGAGAGCTATGGCGCGACTTACGCCTTCGTCGAGAAGACCGTCGTGCGTGGGCCGGAGGCTCACCCGTTCTATCGTTGGGCGGCGGCGCAGCGGCCGGCTGAGACGCCGCGGTGGAACTTCCACAAATATCTGATAGGCCGCGACGGCACGCTGATCGGCGGCTTCCCGGCGGCGACCGATCCGCTCTCCCCGCAGCTCGTCCAGGCGATCGGGCGGGAATTGGTGGCGGGTTGAGTTTCAGCGGTTCCGGCTAGCACAGCGCCGTCATTCTCGGGCGAAGCGAAGCGTAGACCCGAGAATCTCCGCCAGAACAAGACGCCGGAGCCTCTTTCGGCAGGAGATGCTCGGGGCAAGCCCGAGCATGACGCAGGGCTTGTTCGCTCATCACTTCCTCGGCCGGAACGCGGTGATCACCGCCGGGTCGGTCTCCAGATAGGGGCCTTCGATCAGGTCGATGCAATAGGGGATCGCCGGCATCACTGCGTCCAAGCATTCGGCAATGGCACGGGGGCGGCCGGGTAGGTTAACGATCAGGGTCTTGCCGCGGATGCCGGCCGTCTGGCGCGAAAGGATTGCGGTCGGCACCTTGGCGAGGCTGACCTGCCGCATCAGCTCGCCGAAGCCCGGCATCGCCTTCTCCATCACATCCTCGGTCGCTTCCGGCGTAACGTCGCGCGGGGCGGGGCCGGTACCGCCGGTGGTGACGACGAGGCAGCAGCCCTCGCGGTCGGCCAGCTCGGTCAAGGTCTGCGCGATCAACTTGCGATCGTCGGGGATGACGCGCTCGACCGCTTCCCAGGGCGAGGTTAGCACCTTCGCCATATAGCTGCGGATCGCGGGGCCTCCTTCGTCGGCATAGACGCCGGCCGAGGCGCGGTCCGAGACCGTGACAATTCCAATCCGGGCAACAACGGTCATCGGGCGTCTCCAACGCAGCACTGCGGCTCTATCGGCCGGCGGGAAGGGCGGTCAAGCGCATGGGCGGCGTTGCGAGCTCTCCCCGCTCCCGCTCCTTGAGACTATCTGGAAGGAGATACTCGGTCAGATCGGCTTCGAGCGGCCTCCCGCAGGCGTCGCAGCCACATCCGGCTGAAGGCCGCGATATGCGCCGGGCTGGGCCGGCCGGGTCCGATGCGGATGATGACGTTGCCCATCTCGCGGCGCTCGCCCCAGGCATAGGTGCCGGCATCGACGCCTTCGCCGGCGCCGCTGTCGAAGAACGCGGGTGGCGTACCGGCGAGGTCGGCCTGCAGCATCGCGATCGTCAGGGTGCGGCCAGGCGAATGGCGCGCCTGCGCTTCGTCATAGGCGATCTTGAGGAAATGACGGCGGTTGCCGCTCTCGACGAGCAGGCCCATCGCGAGCACGCGCCCGTCGAGCAGCAAGGTATCGATCTGGAGGGCGTCCGCCTCGGCGAAGAGTTCGGCCATCCGGCGGATATAGGCGGCGTGCGTCGGTATGCAGGCGATTGCCGTCCCGGCCGCGCCCTTCCAGCCCGCGGCTTCGAGCGTGAGGAAGGCCTCGAGCGCATCGAGCGCCGCGGGGCCGCGGCTGCGGCGGAAGGTCAGCGCGCCATGCTTCGCCACCGCTCGGAACTGCTGCATCCGCTTTTTGTAGCTGGAGCCGAGCGAGCGCCGCAGATAGCGCTCCAAATCGTCGCCGGGCTGAGGGACCATCACCGGCCGGGTCCAGCGCTCGTAGATCGAGATCCGGCTGCCCGTCTGACGGCTGGCTTCCGAAAGGGCGGCATAGCAGGGGCCGTCGAGCGGCAGCAGCGGCAGCAGAAGCGCATGCGGCAGGTCGCGCGAGGCCAGAAGATAGCGCATCAGCGCCCGCGCGGCCTCCGCCGCGTGGTCGTGGTCGAGCACGGGCAGCGAAGAGACCTCGTAGAGCGGCACGAGCGGCGCGGCGAGGGCGCCGGCGAAACCGCTGCGCCAGCCCTGCACGTGCTTGAAGGCCCAGACACCGACCAGCCGCTCGAAATCGAGCGCCTCGCTGAACCAGGCGCAGAGGACGATGATCTCCTCTTCGGGGACGAGCAGGGTCGCCGCGCTGACGGCGGCCGGCGCCATATGCGGATTCGGCTCGGCCGCATGATCGGCGAGTTCCGCGAAAGCCGGCCCCAGTTCCGCGTAAGCGGCTGGGCCGATGCGCCTGACGACGATGCCGCTCAAGATCGATGGCCGTCGCGGTTCGGCCGGCGCCATTCGCCGCGCAATGCGAGGACGAAGGCGATCACCTGGGCCGTCGCGCGATAGAGTTCTTCCGGGATCTGGTCGTCGAGTTCGACGGCCGAGAGCGCCTGGGCGAGGATAGCGTTCTGCTCCACCGCGACATCGTGCTCGCGCGCGGTCTCGACGATACGCTCCGCCAGTTCGCCGCGTCCCTTGGCGGTGACGCGCGGTGCGCCATGCCCGTCATATTCGAGCGCGACGGCGATGCGGGGCGGCTGCGGATTCATGACAGGCGATCCAGAAACTGGCCGGCCGTCGGCTGCATCACACGGGGCTGTCCGGTGTGGATATCGATGGCGCCGCTGCTGAAGTCGGCATGGAGCAAAGCGCTCTCGAGACCGGGCGCGGCACCGCGCAGAAGCTGGCTGGTTTCCTCGCGCTCGGCCCAGAGCGTCACGCCGACATCGCGTGCCTGCAAGGTGACCACTCCTTGCAAGGGCCCCATCGGCTCGACATCGAGGGCGAAGCGGATGCGCCAGAGGGGCGGACTCACACCCTGGAAGTCCCGCCGCGGCGCTTCGCGCTCGACCTGCAGCGGCAGGATTGCTGTGCCGTGCTGGAAGGCGATCGGGATCTCGGCGAGCCAGCGCTGCGCCGGCTGGCTGCTGTCCTGCCGCGCCTGATCCAGAGGCAGTGAGGCATATTGGGTGAGCTTGATGCGATCCAGCGCCGCATCGGCCTGATCGAGCAGCGTCTCGACGATGGCGAGCGGCTTCTCGCCCGGCGAAAGCGTTGGCTCGGCGGCGGCCTGCGGCAGCAGCGGGCCATCGCGGCGCGGCGGAGCGGTGCGGCTGGCGCTGTCTGCCGTGGCGCCCGGCGGGCTGTCGGAGAGCCGGTCGAGTGCGAGCGCAGCGGCAGAGCGGTCCGGCTGGCTCGCCTTCGGCCCGGGCGACAGGCTCTCGATGATCGGCAGCAGCGTCTCGCGCAGCGCCTGGAGGCCGGTCTTGAGATCGCCTTGCCGCGGGGCGGGCGCTCCGATGGCCTGGCGAGCCTCCGTGAAGAGACCCGAGCTCTGGAACGCCTCCTTCAGCCGCTGCGCCGTGACCGGCTGGCGCTCGGCCGGTATCGCCTGGGCGAGTACGCGGTCGATCGCCGCCAGCAGAGGCTTCGGCAAGGTCAGCGCGATCGAACCCTGCGCGAGGCCGCGCAGGTTGGCGAAGAGCGGAGCGAGGCTGTCCTGGGTCTGCAGCACGGAGCCGAGCAGCGGCCCGGCAAGACTGCGCGCCGTGGCGGGATTTGGAATGGCGGGGCCAACTGGCGGCGGCGCCGCAGGCGCTCGGGGCTGCGTGGCGATGCCGGGTGCGGCTGTCGACGCAGGGGCGGCAAGCGGGCTGACGGCGGACGGAACGGTGGGATAGGCGGGAATGGCTGCCGGCCCTGAAAGCGGCGGCTGGCTGGTGGCCGGCGGCAAAGGCGGCGCGGCCGGTGCCGGAGCGATCGACGGCGTATTGGCGGACGGCAGCGGCATGCCGGTTCGGGGCGCCGGAAATGCGACTGTTGGCTGCGAGGCGGCCGGAGGGGCGGGCGACGTAGTGGGCGGACGCACCTCGACCAAGGTGGCGCGCAGATCGCCGCCGGCTTGCTCGGGCGGGTCCAGCCGCAGCAGCAGGGTGGCTCCCGGCTGCAGTTCCGCCTGCTTGGCCTGGGGGCCCGCCAGCACGAGCGCGACCTTGCTATCGCCGATCATCGCCGTTGCCGTTCCGTCCGTCTCCAGCGAGAGCAATCTGGCCTGCACCGTCCGGCCAGCCGTCAGCTCACCCGCCGATTCGAGCGCGTGCAGCAGGGTGGCAAAGGTCTGGCTCTGGACGAGCTGGGCGAGGTTCATCTGGCTGCCATGTGACGACGACTCATCCTGTCACGAAAGATTAAGCGTTTCCTTGCTGCTGGCCGTGCCGTGCAGGGCGCGCCTGCGCCGCCGGCTCTGGCGTCGGGGGTAGCGCTGCGGCAGGCTCGGCGCTTCCCCATCCGAAGGATCACCGCCATGGATTATCGCCGCCTCGGCCGTTCCGGCCTCAAGGTCTCGCCGCTATGCCTGGGCACGATGATGTTCGGGGGACCGACCGACGAGGCGACCTCGCGCCGCATCGTCGACAATGCTCGCGAGGCCGGCATCAATTTCATCGACACGGCCGATGTCTACAATGAGGGGCGCTCGGAGGAGGTCACCGGCCGCGCCATCGCCCCCAATCGCCATGACTGGGTGCTGGCGACTAAGGTGGCGAGTGCGATGGGGCCGGGGCCGATGAGCGGCGGGCTGTCGCGTCGCTGGATGATGCGCGCCTGCGAGGACAGCCTGCGCCGGCTCGGCACCGAGACGATCGACATCTATTACCTCCACAAGGAGGATCATCAGACGCCGTTGGAGGAGACGGTACACGCGATTGCCGATCTCGTCCGCCAGGGCAAGATCCGGCATTTCGGCGTCTCGAACTACCGGGCGTGGCGGCTGGCCGAGATCTGCCGGCTCTGCGACGAGCTCGGCATAGACCGGCCGGTCGTCAGCCAGCCCTATTACAACGCGATGAACCGCATGCCCGAGGTCGAGCATCTGCCGGCCTGCGGCTATTTCGGGCTCGGCGTCGCCTCCTATTCGCCGCTGGCGCGCGGCGTGCTGACGGCGAAATACGCGCCCGGTGAGGCGCCGCCAGAGGGCACGCGCGCCGGCCGCGGCGACAAGCGGATCATGCAGGCGGAATGGCGCGAGGAGAGCCTCGCCATCGCCCAGACGCTGAAGGAGCATGCCGCTAAGAAGGGGCTGACGCCGATCCAGTTCGCGGTGCGCTGGGTGCTGAACAACGCCTTCGTTACGGCGGCGATCGCCGGGCCGCGCACCTTCGAGCAATGGCAGGCCTATCTCGCGGCGGTCGATGCGGGTTTCGACAGCGAGGACGAGGCGCTAGTCGACGGCCTCGTGCCCCCGGGCCACCCCTCGACGCCCGGCTATTCCGATCCGGCCTATCCGCTGGAAGGGCGGACCAGCCGCGCGGGCTGACACCGACCGGATGGGCGTGCCCGCGTGGCTCGCTGCGTCCTAATCGAACAACCGCCTTGTTGAACCTTCGGCGCGCCCGCTAGGTTTGAACGGCGGGCCACAGTCGAGCCCGCCGCGAAGGGAAGGCGAATGGCTGCCGAGGCAGGATTGACGAGCGACCTCGTCAAGGTCGTGGCGCTGCTCGGCGCCGGCGTCGTGGCCGTGCCGATCTTCCGCAAGCTTGGGCTCGGCTCGGTGCTCGGCTATTTCGGCGCGGGGATCGTGATCGGCCCCTTCGGCCTCGGCCTGTTCTCGAACCCGGAAGGCATCCTCCACATCGCCGAATTCGGCGTGGTGATGTTCCTGTTCGTGATCGGGCTGGAAATGCAGCCCTCGCGGCTCTGGGGCCTCAGGAGCAGCATCTTCGGGCTCGGCATCGCGCAGGTTCTGACCTGCGGCTTCCTCCTCACGCTGCTCGGCATGGCTGGCGGCCTCGGCCCCAAGGTCGCCTTCATCGCGGCGATGGGCTTCGTTCTGTCCTCGACCGCGGTGGTCATGCAGATGCTGAACGAGCGCGGCGAGACCTCGACGCCGCAGGGCCAGAAGGCGGTCTCGATCCTGCTGCTCGAAGACCTCGCCATCGTGCCGCTGCTTGCGATCGTGGCGCTGCTGTCGCCGCAGCGGGGCGGCAGCGGGCAGGCCTGGGTCTCTTTCGCCATCGCGGCAGGCGCGCTCGGCGGGCTGATCGCGGCCGGGCGCTGGCTGCTCAACCCGATGTTCCGCGTGCTGGCGGCGGCCGAGGCGCGGGAGGTCATGACCGCCGCGGCCTTGCTCGTCGTGCTCGGCTCGGCGCTGGCCATGCAACTCGGCGGCCTGTCGATGGCAATGGGCGCCTTCCTCGCTGGGGTGCTCCTTTCCGAATCCACGTTCCGGCATCAGCTGGAGGCGGATATCGAGCCGTTCCGCGGCATCCTGCTCGGGCTCTTCTTCCTCGCCGTCGGCATGTCGCTCGATCTTGGCGTCGTGGCGCGCGAATGGCGCCTCGTCCTGGCCGCCGTCATCGGCTTCATGGCGGTCAAGGCGCTCGGCATCTTCATCGTCGCCAAGCTCTTCGGCTCGGATTGGCGCGAGGCGATCACGCGCGTCGCGCTGTTCTCGCAAGGCGGCGAGTTCGCCTTCGTGCTCTATGCGGCGGCTGCCGCCGCCGGCATCTTCGATCCGCGCACCACCGCCATCGCGAGCGGCACTGTGATTATCTCGATGGCGCTGACGCCACTGCTTGCGCTGGCGCTCGACCGCTTCATGCCTGCGGCACCGACCGATCTCGACGGCATCGAGGTGGCGGACGGGCTCAAGGGGCAGGCGCTGATCGTCGGCTTCGGCCGTTTCGGCCAGGTTGCGAGCCAGGCGCTGCTCGCCCGCGGCATCAGCGTCTCGATCATCGATTTCGATGTCGGGATGATCCGGGCCGCGTCGCAGTTCGGTTTCAAGCTCTATTACGGCGACGGAACCCGGCGCGACATCTTGCAAGCCGCCGGCGCCGAGCGGGCCGAGGTGATCGTGGTCTGCGTCGACCGGCAGCAGACTACGGATGCGATCGTGCGGCTGGCGCAGGCCGAGTTCGGGCACGCCAAGTTGTTCGTGCGGGCCTATGATCGGGGGCACGCGCTCGATCTTGTCCATGCCGGCGTCGAGTATCAGATACGGGAAACCTTCGAATCGGCGATGGTCTTCGGCACGGCCCTGCTGAAATGCCTCGGCGTTCCCGAAGACGAGGCCGAGGCGATCGAGGCTGATGTGCGCCGGCGCGACGATGAGCGTTTCGACCTGCAGTTGGCAGGCGATCTCTACTCCGGACGGGAGTTGCTCAGGAACAACGCGCCAGTCCCGACGCCGCTGACCAAGCCGAAGCGGCCCGGCCAGATCCCGGCGAATCTGCCCGACGATATCGGTGGGGAGTCCTGAGGGCGGGGCTCAGTTCAGGATGCAGAAGCCGCCGACGACCACCTCGGTCCGGCACCAGGGCTTCTGGTTGCCTTCATTGGCGGTCAGGCGCAGCAGAACGGGTTCCTCGCGCGGCGTGTCGGAAGGCGGGAAGGGCACCCGCTCGGGCTTTCCGGTCTCCGCAGCCTGAGCGCGATTGGCGGCGGCTGCACCAGGGACGATGACAACGCTGCGGCTGGTCTTGGTGGCGGCGCTGCCGCGCCCGCCGCGGAACCCGGCGGCTTCCGCCTGAACGGGCAGGAAGGTGGCGGCGGCGAACAGGCAGGCGGCGGCGGCGACGCGGCGCATGGGCGATCTCCCGGTTGCCGGCAGGATGTCGCGATCTGCCGCAAGGGCAAGCGAAGCTTCGGATCAGCCTCAGCGAGGCGTTAACGCGAATGCTGAGGCAGCAGCACGCGGCCGCGTCAGGCTGTCCCATGCCGCCATGGCGCCCTGCACGATCGCTTCCAGCATCGCGCGCGAGGCGCCGTCGCGGGCCTGGATCGACATGCCCTGCTGGACGGTGACGTAGTAGCTGGCAAGGGCCCGCAGATCGAGCGAAGCGGGCAACTCGCCTTCCGCGACCGCACGGATCAGCCGCTCCTCGATCATGGTGACGCTGCCGGCCCGCATTTCCCGCAGAATGCGGCTGGTTTCCTCGCCGACGCCGACCGCGTTGACCGCCGAGAGCACGACCATGCAGCCGGGTGGACGGCCGGGGCGGGTGAAGGTCGCGGCGCTGGCCATGAGATAACCCTCTATCGCCGCACGCGCGGTCGGCGCGTGCTGCAAAGGGCTGAGAATGTCGTCGCTCTCCGTCGCGGCGAAATGGGCGATGGCCTCGCGATAGAGCTCTTCCTTGCTGCCGAAAGCGGCGTAGAGACTCGGCGAATTGATGCCCATCGCCCCGGTGAGGTCGCTCATCGACGCCGCCTGATAGCCGCGATCCCAGAACACCTCCATGGCGCGCTGCAGCGCGAACTGCCGGTCGAAGCTGCGCGGGCGCCCTCGCTCCGCCATCGCCATTCCATCTCCGAAATTTCTGTGTCGGTCGTTAT
Source organism: Allobosea sp. 10L417 (assembly GCF_056395485.1). Taxonomy (NCBI): domain Bacteria; kingdom Pseudomonadati; phylum Pseudomonadota; class Alphaproteobacteria; order Hyphomicrobiales; family Alloboseaceae; genus Allobosea; species Allobosea sp. 10L417. Next base: position 529,286 of record NZ_JBFTJP010000001.1, on the reverse strand, counting down.
ATATTTCTCTTGACGTCATGAGGCAAGCGCGTCACCTATTTATGTATCGATCATCACATAAATGGAGTTTGCCATGTCCCGCCTTGCTGGAAAGCGCGCCCTCGTCACCGGTGGCAGCCGTGGAATTGGCGCCGCCATCGCCCGGCGGCTGGCAAGCGAGGGGGCCGATGTCGCGCTGACCTATGAACGTTCCGCCGACAAGGCGGCCGAGGTCGTAAAGGCGGTCGAGGCGCTCGGGCGCAGGGGCGTCGCCATCGCCGCAGACAGTGCCGATCCCGCCGCCGTGAAGCGCTCGGTCGACGAGGCGGCGAAGGCGCTGGGCGGCCTCGACATCCTCGTCAACAATGCCGGCATCTATCGCGGCGGCCCGGTCGCGGAATGGAGCCTTGCCGACATCGACGCGACCCTTGCGGTCAATATCCGCTCGGTGGTGCTGGCCTCGCAGGCCGCGGCCGCGCATCTCGGCAAGGGCGGCCGGATCATCTCGATCGGCTCCTGCCTCGCCGATAGAGTGGTCGAACCCAACGTGACGCTCTACGCGATGAGCAAGGCGGCGCTGATCGGCTTCACCAAGGGCCTGGCGCGCGATCTCGGCCCGCGCGGTATCACCGTCAATATCGTCCATCCCGGCTCGACCGATACCGACATGAATCCGGCCAGCGGCCCGCGTGCCGAGGCGCAGCTCGCGCGCATGGCCATTCCCGCTTATGGCAGGCCGGAGGATATCGCCGGAGCCGTGGCCTATCTCGCCAGCGAGGAAGGGCGCTTCATCACCGGCGCGGGCTTTGCAGTGGATGGTGGCGTGAACACCTGACGCCCAGAGCTAATGTCCGGGCAGGACGATCACGGTGGGCGTCGCCGGCAATGTGGCCTTGCTCAACGTGATCGCCGGCTGCTCGCGCCGCTCGGCCGGCCAGAGATCCTGCGTGCGGGCAAGGAAGCGGTTCAGCGTACCGCCGCCGAAGAAATGCATCGGGATCATGACCTTGGCCTGCAGGGATTTCAACACCTCGATCATGCCCTCCTGGTCAAGTGTATAGCTGCCATCGACCGGGAAGAGCACGACATCGACCCGGCCGAGCGCGCGCAGATGACCGGGTTCGAGCGGGTGATGCAGATGGCCGAGATGGGCGATGCAGAGATCGCCGATCTCGAAGACGAAGATCGAGTTGCCGTCGTAATCGGTGCCGCCGTCATAGGTCCTGATATTGGTCGGCACATYGCGCACGCGGACGTCGCCCAGCGTAACGTCATGATGAGCGGCGCCCTTGCCGTCCGGGTCCCAGCCGCGCAGCACCTGCTTGATGCCGGGGTCGGGATGGTTCGAGTAGTGGGTTGCATGCGCCTTGTTCATCGTGGCGATGTCGGGCGTCACCGGCGGACGGACATAGTCGTTGTAGTCGGTCGCGATCTTCACCCCGCCGGGCGTCTCGATCAGGAAGGTGGCATGGCCGACGAAGGTCAGCCGCACCTCGTCCTTGGCCAGTTGCACGCGCTGGATCGGCAGGCCAAGGCGCGCCATCTCCGGGCGGCAGCCCGGCTCGCCGGATTGGGCGCGGGTGGGCGAGGAGATGAAACCGGCTAGAGCGGCGACAACGAATGCCAGTGCTGCGAAGGGGCTCGACAGATTCATCGCACGCTCCTGCTTTCCCTTTTCCGGCGACGATCAGGCAAATGGCGGGCCGTTGGAAGCGCTCTGGCGGTTTTGTGAACTGGCGCCGAGACGCGGCCCGCCATACGCATTTCACTGCTCGGGCAATCTGACTTCGACATTCGCCTCGGCGAGGCGGCGGTAGAGCTTTCTGCGGCGCAGGATCGGCACCCAGTCGTAGAGAAACATTTCGGCCGGGCGCCAGATCACCACCCAGCCGATGATGATCAGGCTTTCCCGGAAGACGCGCGCGAACGGGCCTTCACTGTCCTGGGTCAGCAGCCAGCTGAGGGACAGGCAGGCGGCGAGCCCGGCAAAACCAATCATCAAGGCGAGGCGGCCGTCGTGGAAAAGCTCGTGCAATGCGCGGGTTTCGGCGCTCGCCCGGCCTGCGAACCAGCGGGTGATGGCGGTGGCGAGGTCCGGCAGCGGCTTGTCGGGAGCATCGGGCTTTTCGAGATGGATCACGATTGCGATCGGCTTGTCCTTTGGCAGGTCGCGCGCCCAATCGAGAATATACCCCTCGGCCTCGGCCGCGAGGTCGCCCTCGCGAAAGGGGAAAGGGTCGAGGCTGTTGAAGAGCTGCGCGCCGTCGCGCAGCCGCAGCTCGATCATCGCCTTGCCATCGTAATCTGACATCTCGGATCGAGTCCCGGCCGCAGTCGGTCCATTGTTCAGGACACGCGCAGCCGCCGCAATCGCCCGATGCGGTTGCGGCGGGCGCGGCCGCTCGCTACATAGCGGCCAGATTTCCCGACATCCCGTCGCCAAGCGCCTGAAAGCGGAGCCCGCTCGCCTCATGTCCCGCCAGTTCATCTACCATATGCGTGGCCTGTCCAAGACCTATCCGGGCGGCAAGCAGGTGCTGAAGGACATCCACCTGTCCTTTTACCCGGACGCCAAGATCGGCGTGCTCGGCGTCAACGGCGCCGGTAAGTCGACCCTGCTCAAGATTATGGCGGGCTTCGACAAGGAGTGGACCGGCGAGGCCTGGGTCGCCGAGGGCGCGCGCGTCGGCTACCTGCCGCAGGAGCCGAAGCTGGCTGAGGAGCTGACCGTCCGCGAGAACGTCATGCTCGGCGTCGCGCCGCAGAAGGCGATCCTCGATCGCTACAACGAACTCGCCATGAATTATTCGGACGAGACCGCCGACGAGATGACCAATCTCCAGGACGAGATCGAGGCCAAGGGCCTATGGGATCTCGATTCCAAGGTCGACCAGGCGATGGACGCGCTGCGCTGCCCGCCGGATGACTGGCAGGTCGACAAGCTCTCGGGCGGCGAGCGCCGCCGCGTCGCCATGTGCAAGCTCCTGCTGGAGCAGCCGGAACTGCTGCTGCTCGACGAGCCGACCAACCATCTCGATGCCGAGACCACCGCCTGGCTCGAAGGCCACCTGCGGACGTATCCGGGCGCGATTCTGATCGTCACTCACGATCGCTACTTCCTCGACAACGTCACGAGCTGGATTCTTGAGCTCGATCGCGGCCAGGGCATTCCCTATGAGGGCAATTACTCGGCCTGGTCGGTGCAGAAGCAGAAGCGCCTCGCCCAGGAAGGCCGCGAGGACGTGTCGCGCCAGAAGACCCTGGAGCGCGAGGCTGAGTGGATGGCGGCCTCGCCGAAGGCGCGGCAGGCCAAGAGCAAGGCCCGCATCCAGCGCTATGACGAACTGGTGCAGAAGGCCTCGAACAAGGGGCCGGACACCGCCCAGATCATCATCCCGATCGCCGAGCGGCTCGGCAACAACGTCGTTGATTTCGAGGACCTGTCGAAGGGCTTCCAGGACAAGCTCCTGATCGACGGCCTATCCTTCAAGCTGCCGCCGGGCGGCATCGTCGGCGTCATCGGTCCCAACGGCGCCGGCAAGACGACGCTGTTCAAGATGATCACCGGGGTCGAGAAGCCCGATGCCGGCACGATCAAGATCGGCGAGAGCGTCCAGCTCGGCTATGTCGACCAGAGCCGCGACTCGCTCGACGACAAGAAGAACGTCTGGGAGGAAATCTCGGGCGGCAACGACATCATCTATCTCGGCAAGAAAGAGATCAATTCGCGGGCCTATTGCTCGGCCTTCAACTTCAAGGGCGGCGACCAGCAGAAGAAGGTCGGCTCGCTCTCGGGCGGCGAGCGCAACCGCGTCCACCTCGCCAAGATGCTGAAATCGGGCGCCAACGTCCTCCTGCTCGACGAGCCGACCAACGACCTCGACGTCGATACGCTGCGGGCGCTGGAAGAGGCGCTGGAGGACTACGCCGGCYGCGCCGTGATCATCAGCCACGATCGCTGGTTCCTCGACCGCATCGCGACCCACATCCTCGCCTTCGAGGGCGACAGCCATGTCGAGTGGTTCGAGGGCAATTTCGCCGAGTACGAGGAGGACAAGAAGCGCCGCCTCGGCATCGACTCCACCATTCCGAAGCGCATCCAGTACAAGAAGTTCACGCGCTGAGCTTTCGCGAGGGCGCCGCGCGATGCGGCGCTCTCGTCCTGCCGCTGCCTTCCGTCGAGCCCGCCGATGCGCCTCCGGTCGCCGGCGGGCTTTGCTTTTGGGGAGGCGGCGCGGCGCCGACTGGCCGGCTCCTCGAAGGAGGGGCCATCCGAGGCTTTTGGGCCTGCTTCGAAAGCGGGCGATCAGCCGCAGATTTCGGCTTCGACCGACGTCATGGCCTCCCGGTACGACCGCACGTGAATGCCGTCATGGGTGCTGTCCGGCTTGGCGAGGCCCACGGCTCCGTCGCGGGTGCCGGCGAAGGGGTCGATGAAGGTGCAGGCGTTGCGACCGCAGGCCCGCTTCAGCCGCTCCGACAGGGCGACGACCGCCGCCGGCTCATAATATTTGATCATCGAGGGCTCGGCGGGGGGAACGGCGGCGACGAAGACCTTCGCGGACAGCGCGGCCGCGCTGGCGATGAGCCGGTCTGTGTTGCGTTCGAATGCGTCGAGGTACTTCGGCTGAGTGGGATTACGCTTGCGATGCAGGTCGTTGGTGCCGACTAGGATGACGATTTTGCTTGGCTTCTTCGTAAAAGCGAACTTCGCCCAATGGCCGTTCATATCCGTCATCTTGGCGCCGCTGATACCGGCGTTGACGACGTTGCGGCCGCAGAGGCGATGGGTGGAGTTGATCATCTCGGCGTTGGAGTCGCCGGCTATGAAAACATAATCCGCGTCGGCTTCGCCGATCTGGGCGTTGATGACCGCGAGCCTCGCCAGAAGCGGGAAGTTCTCGGCCGGTTTGCGCAACGCGAGATAGGTGCCGGCTGCCGCGGCGGCGATGAGCACTACGGCAAAGGCGGTGATGACGCGGCGAGAGCGGAGCCATCCGGCGAAGACATCGGGCCCCGGCAGGCGCGCGAGCAGATTTGTTTCGGTGGCGAGGAGCCGCGGGCGCAGCTTCATCGCGTTTTTTTCGACGAGGTGCCAGGAGAGGAAGGCGAGGGCGAATGCCAGGCACCAGGAGATGGCAGCATTGGCCCACCAGGACTGTCCTCCCGCGCCGAAGCTGGCGACCACGGCCTGCTGGATCGGGAAGCCGTAGAGGAACAGGCCATAGGAATAGTCGCCCGACGAGACCAGCCAGACGCGGCGCGGCCGGGTCAGCCCGATGAAGGCAGTCAGATAGGCGCAGGGCAGGGCGATCAGATAGTCGCCGCCCGGGAAGCTCAACCCCAGCAGCGTCGCTGCGAGGGACAGCGCGAACAGCGCCTTGCTCCACACGATCCGGTTCCGGAACAGATAGAAGCCGATGCCGTAGAGAAAACAGAGGATCAGCACGGGCCCCGAGACGGTGACGCCCGGCTGTTGACGCCTGATCAGGACATAGATGACGAAAATGACGGCGTGGACGACGAGGATCGTTGCAAGAGCGCGATCCTCCCGGCGCGACAGCMCGATTGCCGTGATGCCGGCGATGATCAGGTAGCAGTACAGCTCCCATGGCAGGGTCCAGAGCTGGCCGTTGACCAGTCCCGGCCACGGATTGTCCAGAAACACGCCCGGCAGGAGAAACTGGACGACGCCGAGGATGTTCAGGAAATACTGCCGGAAGAGCGGGCTGGCGAAATACTCCTTCAGCGGCAGCGTCGTGAAGATCGCGCCGATGACGATGGCTGCCGCAAAGGTCTCCACGGCAAGGGCCGGGACCAGCCGGAGCAGCCGCAGCCCGAGGAACGAGATCAGCGACCGGCAGCGTTCGAGGCTGCCGGCGACGAGAAAGCCGCTCAATGCGAAGAACATCGGCAGGATCAGGGCCACCGCCGGACGCAGCGCTCCGCCGAAAATCCGAAACGTTTCGCCGACGCCGTAGGCCACACCCACCGCATGGGTGACGATGACGAGCGTCGAGAGCAGGAGGCGCAGATAGTCGAAGCCGGCCGGCCGGTTACCAGCGGCCGCCAGACGGTCTGCGAAGGATGGGCCGGCGAATAGTCGCTGCGGGAGGCTCGAGCGAGGCGCTGCGGGCAGGTCCGCCGGCGCGGTCCCGCCCGGGTTGTAGGCCAGGGGTCTCAGGGTAGGGTCTCCGCGCGGTAGATCAAACTGTCGGCTTGCCGCCGACAAGGATGCTCGCATCGACATCCCTGATGTCACGCTTGCCGCAAAGGGCCATGGTGACGTCGAGTTCCTTGCGGATGATGTCGAGCGCGGCGGTGACGCCCTGCTCGCCCATGGCGCCGAGCCCGTAGAGGAAGGCGCGGCCGATGAAGGTGCCCTTGGCGCCGAGCGCGACCGCCTTCAGTACGTCCTGACCCGAGCGGATGCCGCCGTCGAACAGAACTTCGATGCGGTTGCCGACCTGCTCGACGATGCCGGGGAGGGCTTCTATCGAGGACAGGGCGCCGTCCAACTGGCGGCCGCCATGGTTCGAGACGATCAGCGCATCGGCGCCGCTCTTGGCCGCCATCTCGGCGTCCTCCGGGTCGAGGATGCCCTTGAGGATCAGCTTGCCGCCCCATTGATCCTTGATCCACTGGACGTCGTCCCAGTTGAGCTTCGGATCGAACTGGCTGGCGGTCCAGTTGGAGAGCGAGGACATGTCGGCGACGCCGGTGACGTGGCCGACGATGTTGCCGAACTGCCGGCGCGGCGTGTCCAGCATCTTCAGGCACCAGAGCGGCTTGAAGGCGAGGTTGATCAGGTTGGCGATGGTCGGCTTCGGCGGGGCGGAGAGGCCGTTGCGGATGTCCTTGTGGCGCTGGCCGAGGATCTGCAGGTCGAGCGTCAGGACCAGCGCCGAACAGCCGGCGGCCTTGGCACGCTGGATCAGGCGGGAGATGAAGTCGCGGTCCTTCATCACATAAAGCTGGAACCAGAACGGCGCCTGGGTGTGGTTCGCCACGTCCTCGATCGAGCAGATGCTCATGGTCGAGAGGGTGAAGGGCACGCCGGCCTTGGCAGCGGCGCGGGCCGCGAGGATCTCGCCATCAGCGTGCTGCATGCCGGTGAGGCCGGTGGGGGCGAGCGCGACCGGCATCGAGACCGGCTGGCCGATCATCTCGGATGCCAGCGAGCGATTGGTCATGTCGACGGCGACGCGCTGGCGCAGCTTGATCTTGGCGAAGTCGGTCTCGTTCGCGCGATAGGTGCTCTCGGTCCAGGCGCCGGAATCGGCGTAGTCGTAGAACATGCGCGGGACGCGGCGCTTGGCCAGGAGGCGCAGGTCTTCGATGGTCAGAGGCTGGGCCATGGTCTCGTCTCGCCGTTCGCTTCCCGTCAGCTGCTTCGGCTGACTCGCATGCCGATGGTCAGGGCGCAACCTCTCCGAGCAGTAGGAGGGCCTTCCATCAGGAGATCGCCATGTAGCGGCCCGGCTTGTGATTCATCGCCAGGATGGCGTTGAGCACGAGCGTGCCGACCAGCGACAGGGCGACCTTGTCCGGCGGAAGCACGAAAAGGGCGGCCGCGAAGATCCCCGCGTCGATGCCGAGCTGGACCAAGCCGGCGCGCAGGCCATGGCGCTCCTGCATGTAGAGCGCGAGGATGTTGACCCCGCCGATGGCGGTGCGGTGGCGCGCCAATGCCAGCAGGCCGAGCCCCATCGCGACGCCACCGGCGATGGCTGCATAGAGCGGCGCTACCGCCTCGATCCGGAACCAGCCCGGGGTCGCCCAGACGAAGAGCGAGATCAGCGCAACGGCAGCGATCGTACGCAGCGTGAAGGCAAAGCCCATCCGCCGGAAGGCGAGCCAGTAGAAGGGCAGATTGATGACGAAGAAGACCAGGCTGAAATCGGCGCCCGTGGCGAATTGCAGCAGCAGGGCGAGCCCGGCCGCGCCGCCCGTCAGCAGCGTCGCCTTGGCAAAGAGCACGATGCCGATGCTGATCATGAGCGTGCCCAGAGGAAGGGCGAGCAGATCTTCGTAGAGACGGTGCTGCTGCGGCATGGCGGCGACGGCGGTCTGGGACATGGCGAGCCCTGTATCGGCTGGAGGCTGCGAGCGCCAGAGGCTATGCAATGGACGAGCCAGGAGGCGGGGAACCATTCAGTGAGGCGCGGACTTCTCCTACTTCCCGTATTCTTCGGAGAGATGCCCCCGATGCTTCTGCGGCTCCTCGCCGCCCTGTTGCTGCTGATCCCGGCCGGCACCGCATGGGCACAGCAGCCCGTCGCCTGGAAAACCGGACGCGAGGCGCGCGCGATCGAACGCAAGGTCGATGCGCTGATTGCGCGAATGACGCTTGAGGAGAAGGTCGGCCAGCTCCACCTGTCGGGGCGGGGCGAAGGCTTCGACATCAACCAGGTCCGCAGCGGCGACATGGGCGCGGTGATGAACTTCGTCGTGCCGGCCGAGGTTCTGGCGGTGCAGAAGGCCGCGCGCGAGAGCCGGTTGAAGATCCCGCTGATCATCGGGCTCGACGCGGTCCATGGCTTCTCGACCTATTTTCCGTTGCCGCTCGGACAGGCTTCGAGCTGGAATCCGGAATTGATCGAGCAGGCGGCCTACTGGACGGGGCGGGAGGCCTCGGCCGCCGGCATCAACTGGACCTTCGCGCCGATGGTCGACATCTCGCGCGATCCGCGCTGGGGCCGTGCTCTCGAGGGAGCGGGCGAGGACGCCTATCTCGGTGCCGTCGTCGCGGCTGCGCGTACGCGCGGCTACCAGCGCGGAGGGGTGGCGACGACGCCGAAGCACTTCGTCGGCTATGGCGCCGTCGAGGCGGGGCGCGACTACAACGCGACCTGGATTCCGACGAGCCAGCTCTTCGACCTGCATCTGCCGCCGTTCAAGGCTGCCTTCGAGGCCGGAGCCATGACGGCGATGGCGGCTTTCACGGCGCTGAACGGCATGCCGACGACGGCGCATCGCGCCATGCTGACCGACCTGCTGCGCGGTCGCTGGGGTTTCCGCGGCTTCGTCACCTCCGATTTCGGCTCGATCTCCGAGCTCCGGCTGCACGGCATCGCGCGCGACGATGCCGAGGCGGCCCGCAAGGCGCTCCTGGCGGGAATCGACATGGACATGATGGGCGACGTCTACCACAAGCACCTCGCCGACGAGGTACGTGCCGGCCGCGTGCCGATGAAGGCGGTGAACGAGGCGGTGCGGCGGGTGCTGCGCGTCAAGTTCCATCTCGGCCTGTTCGAGAGGCCCGATGTCGATCCGGCCGCCGCACCGCGCCAGATGCAGATGCCGGCCGCCCGTGAGGTCGCACTGCAGGCGGCACGCGAAGGCGCGATCCTGCTCAAGAACGCCGACGAGACGCTGCCGGTTCGCGACACGGTGAAGTCGGTCGCGGTTATCGGTGCGATGGCGGTGCCGGAAGACGAGCGGGTCTGGACCGATCCCGCCGGACTGGGCCGGCGGGTCATCACGCCTCTGCCGGACGCACTGCGCGAGCGGTTGCCGAAGGAGGTCTCGGTTACCTATCAGCCTGCCTTCACCAAGAATTGCGGCACGGAATTCGCCGACAAGGAGGCTGCGATCCGCGCCGCCGCCGAAAGCGATCTCGTGCTCGCGATGCTCGGGGAAGATTGCGAATTCATCGGCGAGGCGGCCTCACGCACCAAGCTTGGGCTGCCGGGGGTGCAGCAGGAACTGCTCGAGGCGCTGGTCAAGACCGGCAAGCCGGTGGTTCTGGTGCTGGCGACGGCCCGGCCGCTCATCCTGACCTGGGCGAGCGAGCATGTCGGCGCGATCCTGCAGACCTTCCATGGCAGCACGGAGGGGCGGACCGCGATAGCGGACATCCTGACCGGCCGCTACAATCCGTCGGGGCGGGTGCCGATGAGCTTCCCGCGCTCGGTCGGCCAGATCCCGGTCTATTACGGGCAGCTTCCGACCGGCCGGCCGGAAAAACCGGGCGAGCGTTACGCGTCCATCTACATGGACGAGCGCGCCGAGCCGCTCTACCCCTTCGGCTATGGGCTTTCCTACAGCCACTTCGCCTATACCAATCCGCGCGTTTCGGCCTCGTCGGTGCGGCTCGGCGGCTCCGTCGAGGTCGCCGTCGACGTCACCAATACGGGTGCGCGCGACGGGCAGGAAGTGGTGCAGCTCTATATCCGCCAGCCCGTCGCGAGCCTTTCGCGGCCGGTGCGCGAGCTCAAAGGCTTCGAGAAGGTCATGATTGCGGCCGGAGAGACGAAAACCGTGCGATTCAAGCTGGAGATCTCGGACCTCGGGGCCCATGACGAACAGGGACGTTACGTCGTCGACCCGGGCGAGGTGGAAATTTACCTCGGTGGATCGTCCCGTGCTGCAGCAACGACACAATTCGTCGTGGTCAGGTCTTGAATGATTATTTGATTCGTCTGAACCGTGTTTAATCTCGACAAGTTTCGGTTTTCGGTGAATCCTTCTGTTGCCGGCTTCCGCGACATGGCGCGGAGGGCGGTGGGCGCGGCTTCGAGGGATGTGGCGATGGCGACCGGAACCGTAAAATGGTTCAATACTGAAAAGGGGTATGGCTTCATTCAACCGGAGGAAGGCGGCAAGGACGTGTTCGTCCATATTACTGCCGTGAAGGAAGCCGGTATGATGACGCTGACGGAAGGGCAGAAGGTTTCTTTCGAGCTGAAGACCGAACGCGGCAAGACCGCAGCCGGCGATCTTAAATTGCTCTGAACGTTTCCTGCTGCAGGAAGAACCGCCTGCCGCGCGCGGCCGAGGCCGCGGCGGGCGTTTGCTGACATCGAAGGACCGGATCGACGTTGACGCGCCGTGTTTCCGGTATTGCGGCTTGTCGATCCTTCAGGAGCGCCGCGCGAAAAGGCCGGTCCGGGCCCAGTCTGCGGCGTTCCCCGGGTTTTGCGCTCTTGGCGAGCAGCCATCTCGGCTGAGTCACACGCTGTCATATGCTCTGCCTCCCGCCGGCAATCTTGCTGCGATTGGCTACCGGGCTTGCGGCGCTGCTGCCTCCGTCAACTGCCGTGGGACTGGCAGCGCCGGTTCCGATCACCGGCCGAAGGCCGCCTTCAGCAGGTTGCGGCCTGCGATCAAGGCTGTGAGGCTCATGGCTGCCGCCAGCATCACGTACCAGGCCGGTGCGAGAGCGCTGCCAGTCCGGGCGATCAGCCAGGTCGTGATGAAGGGCGCGAAGCCGCCGAAGACGGTAACCGCGAGATTGTAGGCGATGGACAGGCCGGTCGAGCGCATGGCGGGTGGGTAGAGCTCCGCCATCGCAGCCGGCGCGGGGCCGCTGAAGCCTGCGATCAGGAGGGCAAAGACGATCTGCGCGAGCATGAGGTTGAGCGCTCCGGGCTGGCTCGTCAGCCAAAGTAGCAGCGGCCAACTCAGCAGAAGCAGCCCCAGCGCGGATCCCAGCATGATCGGGCGCCTGCCGATCCTGTCCGACCAGGCGCCGAACACCGGGGCCAGCATGACGATCACGACGAGGCCGACGCTGTTGGCGAGAAGGCTCGCGCTTTGCGGCACGCCGAGCTGGCGCACCGCATAGGTCGGCATGGTGACCAGGAAGAAGTACGTGCAGACCGTCCAGGCGATGGTGATGCCAATCCCGGTGATCACCGCGGCGCGGTGCTGCCCGAGCGTGTCGCGCAGCGGTGAGAAGGTGGCCTCGGGCCGCGCGGCGCGCTCGCGCAGGATCGCCTTGAAGGCCTCAGTCTCGTCGACGCGGGAGCGGATATAGAGACCGACCGGCGCGATCAGCAGCCCCATCAGGAACGGCACGCGCCAGCCCCAGGCCTCAAGCTCCGCTTGCGGGAGGAGGCCGGTGAGCAGCGCGCCGGTCAAGGAGCCCAGCAGCAGGGCACCGGCCTGGCTCGCCTGCTGCCAGCTCGCATAGAGGCCGCGGCGTTCCGGAGGTGCATGCTCGACCAGGAAGGCGGTCGCGCCGCCGATCTCGCCGCCGGCGGAGAAGCCCTGGACCAGCCGCGCGAGCACGATGATGGCCGGTGCCCAGGCTCCGGCCGTCGCATAGGTCGGCGCGAAGCCGATCATGGCCGTGCCCAGTGCCATCAGCAGGATCGTCAGCGAGAGCGCGGCCTTGCGGCCGCGCCGGTCGGCGAGCGTTCCCAGCACGAGCGCGCCGACCGGGCGCATCACGAAGCCGACGCCAAAGGTGGCGACGGTCAGCAGCAGCGAAACCGTCGCGTCGCCTGCAGGAAAGAACAGTTTGGCGAGCGTGAGCGCGAAGAAGCCGTAGACTGCGAAGTCGTACCACTCCAGCGTGTTGCCGACGACCGCGGCGATCACGGCTCGCAGGCTCGAAAACGTGTCAGTTCTGGCGGCTGCGTCTCGTTCGGAAACGGTATGGGTGGCTGCAAGCTCTGTCATGGTGATCCCCTCGTTGGAACAGGCCCTGGCGTCGAGGCCACGGGCTTTCAGGCTTCTCGTCGGCTAGCCCAGTCGATAAGGCGGGCGAGAAAGGAGTCGGCTGCATCGAGTTCGGCCTGCGCTATCCATTCGTCGGGCTGATGTGCTTGTTCGATCGAGCCTGGGCCGCACACGACGGCCGGGATGCCGGCCGACTGGAAGAAGCCGGCCTCCGTGCCGAAAGGCATCGGGAAGGGCGGGGCGATTCCCCCCAGTGCTGTCGCGACCGCAAGCGCGGCCCCTTCGTTCTGCGTCGACAGCGGCGGCACGTGGATGTCCCGCGCTATCGACAGGCGGACATCGTCCGGCACCGCACGCATGAGATAGGCGCGGACAAGGGCTTCGACCTCGGCGGCGTCGGTCGCCGTGACCGGCCGGAATTCCCAGACCACCTCGCAGGCGGATGGCACGATGTTGATCGCCGTGCCCCCCTCGATCCGGCCGACATTGATCGTCGTCCCATCGACGCCGACGCCCGTGCGATGCCCGATGGTCCGCAGGAAGCGGATGAAGTCGGCTGCGGGATAGATCGCGCTCGCGCCGGCGCCGGGGTCGCTGGAGTGCGCGGCTCGCCCTTCGAAACGCACGCGGAAGCCGAGGAAGCCGCGGTGGCGGTCGCCGATCCGCATGCCGGTCGGCTCGCCGATGATCGCGAGCGCCGGCTTCTCCTCATGGGCCAACAGATCGTCGATGAGGCGCGGAACCCCGAGGCAGCCGACCTCCTCGTCATAGGACAAGGCGATATGGACCGGCCGGGCAAGACCGGACGCCGCCAGACCGCCGGCCGCCGACAGGCAAGCTGCGACGAAGCCTTTCATGTCGGTGGCTCCGCGGCCGTACAACCTGCCGTCGCGCTCGATCAGGCGAAACGGATCGGATGACCAAGCCTGGTCGGCGACCGGAACGACGTCGGTATGCCCGGACAGCACGATACCGCCCGGCACCTGCGGCCCGAAGCTGGCGAGGATGTTCGCCTTGGTGCGGTCGTCGTCATGGCTGAGCCGGATGCGGGCGCCGAGGCCGTCGAAGCGGTCGGCGACGCGGCCGACGAGAGCCAGGTTCGATCGGCTCGACGTGGTGTCGAAGCCGACCAGCTCTTCCAGCAGTGAGACGGTCGCGCTCATCGGCTCAGGCTGCCAAAGCATGCCCGCCACGGGCGCGGGCGAGCCGGGCTCGCGCATGGCGCAGGGCGGCCGTCTGGGTGGGCACGCCGGCAGCCTCCGCGCTCTCGAATATCGCCTGCAGCGTGCGGCCGATACCCTCGACGCCGCGATCGACGAAATCCTGGTCGTAGCCCGTGCGCTCCGAGGCAACGCGGATCATGCCACCGGCATTGATCACGAAATCGGGTGCATAAAGGATGCCGCGGGCGCGCAACTGCTCGCCATGGTCCTCGCGGGCGAGCTGGTTGTTCGCAGCGCCACCGACAATGCCGCAGCGCAGCCGGGCGATGCTCGTATCGTCCAGCACGGCGCCCATCGCGCAAGGGGCGAATATGTCGACCTCAGCCGCATAGATCGCCTCGGGGGCCACGGCGCAGGCCGCGAATGCCGCGACGGCCTTCGCAACGCGGCTCTCATCGAGGTCGCTGATCGTGAGCGACGCCCCTGCCTCATGCAGTAACTGGCAGAGATGCCAGCCGACATTGCCCAACCCCTGGACGGCGACCGCGCAGCCGGACAGGCGCGTCGCGCCCCAACGGTGCCGCGCGGCCGTGTTCAGGCCGTGGAAGACGCCAAGCGCGGTGGTCGGCGACGGGTCTCCGCTGCCGCCGAGTTCGGTGGGCAGGCCGACGACATGGCCGGTCGTCCTGCGAACCTCGGCGAAATCGGCCACCGAGGTGCCGACATCCTCGGCCGTGATGTAGCGCCCGCCGAGCCGCTCGACCGCCCGGCCCATGGCCTGCAGGAGCTCGGGCGTCTTCTGCCGGCGCGGATCGCCGATGATGACCGCCTTGCCGCCGCCGAGATCGAGCCCCGCGGCCGCGGCCTTGTAGGTCATTCCGTGCGAGAGCCTCAGCACGTCGCGCAAGGCCGCCTGCTCGTCGGCATAGGGATACATGCGGCAGCCGCCGAGCGCAGGGCCGAGCGAGGTGTCGTGGATCGCGATCAGCGCCTTCAACCCGGTTGCTGCGTCGCAGACGAACACCACCTGCTCGTGATCGGCGAAGGCTTCATGCGAAAACACGGTCATGGCTTGAGAGCTCCGGAGGAACGGGAGACGGAAGGGCGCCCGCTGAAGGCCGCGAGGCCGAAACCGCAGAGGATCAGCGCCGCACCAGCGAGATGGAACGGGCGCACCGGCTCGCCCAGCAGGAGGAAGGCGAGCACCGCGGTGAATAGGGCGACGAGATGGAAGGAGGCGCCAGTGACGCTCGGCCCCAGCGTCGCGACGCAGCGGTTCCAGATGACGAAGGCCAGCAGCGAGGCGAAGATGCCGATGTAGAGCACGGCGGCGAGCGGGCCGGACGCGGTGGGGATCGTGGCGCCCTGCGCCAGCTCCCAGACCCAGAACGGCAGCAGCACGAAAAGTCCCGCCACCATCGTCGCTGCCAGGAAGGCGAGCGGATCGAGATCGGCGGGGCGGCGGCGCAGCAGCACCGAATAGACGGCGTAGTTGGCGACGGCGACCAGCACCAAGGGCTCGCCGCCGCCGAAGCCCAGACGCGACAGCGTCGACGGCTCGCCGCGCGCGACGATCCAGGCCACGCCCAGGAAGGAGATGGCGATGCCCGCGAGCGTGCGCGCCGAGACGCGCTCGACCCCGAGCAGGAAGGCCGCGAGCGGCACCATCAGGGGCAGCGTCGAGTTGAGGAAGGCGACGCTGGCCGCCGGCGCGCTCTGCAGGGCGACGTAGCCGAGCGCATTATAGCCTGCGATGCCGAAGGCTCCGCAGGCGAGGATGAGCCAGCGGGCGCGAAAGAGCGCCTGGCGCTGCGCACGGATCGTACCGAGCACGAAGGGCGCAAGGCAGGCCAGCGCGACCAGCCAGCGCCCGACCGCGAGCGAGACCGGCGGGAACGAGCCGGCCAATGCCCGCCCGAGGACGAGGTTCCCGGCCCACAACAGGGGCGGCAGGGGAAGCAGCAGCAGTGGCTGGTTCCAGAGACGCCGCAGGAGCGTTACCGGCGGCATCACAGCACGCTCGCGAGGCCGATCCGCAGGCGGCGGTTGTGCCGGCCCTTGTTGTCGATCTTCAGGATGCGGATCGGCGGCGAGCCTCCGGTGGAGGCGAGATGGGTGCCGCCGCAGGCCTGACGGTCGAGGCCGACGATCTCGACGATGCGTACCTGCCCGTCCGCAGTCGGCGGCGGAGCGACCGAGCGCGAGCGGATCAGGCCCGGCTCCGCGAAGGCCGCCTGCTCCGGGAGATAGTCCTGCCGGACAGCGAGGTCTTGCCCGATGAGCGCGTTCACCGGCTCCTCGATCGCGCGCAGGCGGTCGTTGTCGGCATCCGGCAGGTCGAAGTCGATGCGCGCGGTGCCGTCCTCATTCATCTGGACGCCGGTGACGAGCGCCCCGTCGAAACCCTGGAAGACGACGGCATTGACGATGTGCAGATCGGTGTGGAGCGCACGCATGCGCCTGCGGAAGGTCGGGTCGACCCGGGCCTCCACCCGGTCGGCTGGGAGTTCGACGGGCGCGGCCAGCAGATGCCGAAGCCGGCCCGCCTCATTCTCGAAGCCCGCGACCGATATCTCGCCGCCAGCCCATTCCAATGAGCCGCGATCGGGCAATTGCCCGCCGCCACCCGGATAGAAGGGGCTTTCCGCGAGAACGACCCAGCCCGGCCCGGCTTCGACGACCTGCGTCGCGAGCGTCATGACCTCGGGATTGTCGAGGCAGAAATAGCGGGACATTCATCTCATCCTTTCCGCGATGCCGAGAGGGCATCCGCATGGGGACGAGATTGGCGCGCCAGGCCGCGGGGCTATTGGCGGAAATTGAAAAAGCGGATCAGCCGGCGGTCGCGCGCACCCATTGCAGCGGGGTGATGCCGTAGCTGCGCTTGAAATGCCGCGTCAGCGCGCTCTGATCGTAGAAGCCGGCGTCGAGGGCGGCTGCGGCGATGCTTGTGCCGCGGCCGAGGCAGGCGATCGCGGCCTTCAGGCGCAACTGCGTGAGATAGGCGTGCGGCGTCAGGCCTGTGCTGCGTCTGAACAGAGCGATCAATTGGAACGCCGTGAGCCCAACCGCGGCGCCGAGCTCGTCAAGCGTGAGTTCCTCTGCGTGGCGTTCGCGCATGATCTCGCGGACACGGGCAGCCTTGGTGGCATCGCGCCGGGGCAGCATCAGATCCGCCTTGCCGGAGGCATGGCGCCGGATCAGGGTTCCGAAGCTGCGCACCAGCAGCTCGCGCTCCTCGAAAGGGTCGTTTCCGGCGTCGAGGATGCGGTGCAGCTCGAGGAAGGCCTCGATCAGATCGGCATCATGAAAGGTATTTCGGCAGAAATACGCCGTCGTTTCCAAACCGAGCGCGGAATTGAGGGCCTCGATCGCGCAGGGGGTCAGATAGAGCCCGCGATAACGCCAGCGTTCGCTCCAACCCATGCGCCCGGAATGCGGCTCGTCGGGGTTGAATACGAGCAGCGTCGAAGTCCTGGCTTCGTCGTTCCGTCCGCGGCTCTTGAATTCGGCGCCGCCGACCTCCGTCATCGCGACGACGAAGGCCTCGTGGCTGTGGGGGGCGTAATCATGGCTCGTGAAGTCGGCGACGAGGCAGCTCAGGCCCGGAACCCGAGGGTCGCGCCAATAGCGGGACGAATTGCGCAGGTCGGTACGGGCCAAGATGCGATCCGGTCGTGGGGCAAGCCGGGATGGTGAAACGATCGTGCCGGGACCGCAACCGTGGGGAGAACCGCGGCGGTCTCAGGTGGCGAGGATTCGGAGCGCTCCATGGATCAAGCATATGCTCTTACTCAAGCCCAGGGCTTTCCTGCCGCAGTCTTCGAATGGAGTCGACGATCGTGAACTTTCTCACCGAAGGGCCCGAGCAAGGGAGGTGCACGATCCTGTTGGCCCATGGCGCGGGCGCGCCGATGGATTCGCCATCGATGGAAGCGGCGTCGGCCGCGCTGGCCGCTGAAGGCTTTCGTGTTGTTCGCTTCGAGTTCAGCTATATGGCCAGCCGTCGCAGCGAAGCCGGGCGCAAGCCGCCGCCGCGCGCCGAGAAACTGATACCGGAATATCGCGCGGCACTGGCGGCGCTGGGGCGGACCGGGCCGCTGATTATCGGCGGTAAATCGATGGGTGGTCGTGTCGCCAGCATGGTGGCCGATGAGCTGTATGCGGCGGGTGCCATCACCGGCCTATTGTGTCTCGGATATCCTTTCCATCCGCCTGGAAAGCCGGAGCAACTGAGAACGCAGCATCTCGCAAGCCTGGCGACACCGGCATTCATCGTGCAGGGCGCGCGCGACGCGTTCGGCAGCCGTGACGAGGTCAGCGGATATCAGCTGTCGCCGAACATTGAGATCGTCTGGCTGGAAGACGGCGATCACGATCTGAAGCCACGCAAGGCCTCCGGATTTTCGGCGAGCGACCACATGGCTGCGATGGCCGCGTCGGTTCGGCGTTGGCTGGAACGATGAGGCCTTCGGGCATGATCCTGAACAGGACCTTCTCGCCCAGATGCCCGGCGGCCCGTCCTTTGACCCGGGCCGTCGTCCCTGAGCCCTCGGCAGGGAAGCTCTCTCTTTAGCTCGGCCACTGTCAGCCATCGGTGTTGGGGACCACCCCATGCCCTTCTTCGATCCCGACAGCTGTCGCGCTATGCGCCGGGACGAGCCAGTTCGAGAACGCGTCCAGATAAAGATAGATCACCGGCGTCGTGAACAGGGTCAGCAACTGGCTGACGAAGAGACCGCCGACCATGGCGTAGCCGAGCGGCTGGCGGATCTCCGAGCCCGTGCCGTGGCCGAGCATCAGCGGCACGCCACCAAGAAGGGCAGCCATGGTCGTCATGAGGATCGGGCGGAAACGGAGCAGGCAGGCGCGGCGGATAGCCTCCAGCGAGGACAAGCCTTGCTCGCGCTCGGCGGCGATCGCGAAGTCGACCATCATGATGCCGTTCTTCTTCACGATGCCGATCAGCAGGATGAGGCCGATCAGCGCGATTAGGCTGAAATCGAAGCCGAAGAGCAGCAAGGTCGCAAGAGCGCCGACACCGGCCGAAGGCAGGGTCGAGAGGATGGTAAGGGGGTGAATGTAGCTCTCGTAGAGGATTCCGAGGATCAGATAGACCACGACCAGCGCCGCAGCGATCAGCAGCGGCACCGAGGAGAGCGAGTCCTGGAAGGCCTGCGCCGTGCCCTGGAACGACGTGGTGATCGTGGCAGGTAAATCCATCGCATTTTCCAGGCTGCTGATGGCAGCCGTCGCCTGCCCGAGCGCGATGCCCGGCGCCAGGTTGAAGGAGATGGTCACCGCCGGGAACTGGCCCTGGTGGTTGATCGCCAGCGGCTGCGCCGGGACCGTGCTCCATGTGGCGATGGCTGCGAGCGGTACGTTGGCGCCCGTGGTCGCGGAGCGCAGATAGATCTGATCGAGCGTCGCGATTTTCTGCTGCAGCGCGGGCAGCACCTCGAGAACCACATAGTAGGTTGAGAGCTGCGTCGCGTAGCTGGCGATCTGGCGTTGCCCGAAGGCGTCGTAGAGCGTGGCGTCGATGACGTCCGGCGTCAGGCCATAGCGCGCGGCCTGGTCGCGATCGATCGTCAGGGTCAGGGTGGAGCCCGATGCCTGCTGGTCGGAGGCTATGTCGCGCAGCTCCGGCATCGCCTTCATCCTGGCGAGCAGCTTGGGAGCCCATTCGTCGAGCTGGGCGACGTCGGTCCCCTGGAGGGTGAACTGGAATTGCGTGCGCGAGGGCCGGCCGCCGACGCGCACATCCTGCGCCGCCTGAAGGTAGAGGCTTGCGCCTTCCAGCCCGCCGGTCTGCGCGCGCAGCCGGCGGATCACCTCGTCGGCCGAGTCGGTACGCGCCTCGCGCGGCTTCAGCGTGATGTACATCAGGCCGTCATTGAGGGTGCCCCCGGATCCGCCCATGCGCATCGCCATATGGTCGACAGCGGGGTCCTTGAGCACGATGGCGCCGACCTCCTCCATATGGCCGGCCATGGCCGCGATGGAGGTGTCCTGCGCGGTCTCGATCACACCGGTGATCAGACCTGTATCCTGCTGCGGAAAGAAGCCCTTCGGAATGATGACGAACAGGTAGACGGTCAGCGCGAGCGTCGCGAAGAACACCATCAGCGTGGCAAATCGGAAGCGCAACGCAACGTCGAGGCTGCGCTCGTAAGCGCCGGCAAGCGCCCGGAACATTCTGTCGCTGGCCTGATAGATTCGGCCGTGATGCACTTCGCGGAGCGGCTTCATGAAGCGCGACGCCATCATCGGCGTCAGCGTCAGCGAGATCACCGCGGAAGCCATGATGGCCATCGCCAGCGTGACCGAGAATTCGCGGAAGAGCCGGCCGATGATACCGCCCATCAGCAGCAGCGGGATCAGCACGGCCACCAGGGAGATCGAGATCGACAGGATGGTGAAGCCGATCTCGCTCGCGCCCTTGATGGCGGCGGCCATCGGCTCCTCGCCGTCCTCGATATGGCGCGTGATGTTCTCCAGCATCACGATGGCGTCGTCGACCACGAAGCCGACAGCGATGGTCAGCGCCATCAGCGAGAGGTTGTCGAGGCTGTAGCCGGCGAACCACATCAGGGCGCAGGCGCCGAGCAGCGCGAGCGGCACCGTCAAAGACGGGATGATGGTGGCCCAGAGGCTGCGCAGGAAGACGAAGATCACCAGAACAACCAGGGCGATCGTGACCAGCAGCGTAAACTGGACGTCCTTGACCGCCGCGCGGATCGTCTGCGTCCGGTCGGACAGCACGCCGATCTTGATGCCGGGCGAGATGCCGGCAGTCAGGTGCGGCAGAGCTTCCATGACCTTGTCGACGGTGGCGATGACATTGGCCCCCGGCTGCTTGAAGATCACCAGGAACACGCCGGGCTTGCCGTCGGCCCAGCCGGCTTGCGTATCGTCGAGCGGAGCGCTGACCGCCTGGCCGATGTCGCGCACGCGCACGGGGTTGCCGTCGCGATAGGCGATGATCACGTCGTTCCAGTTCTTGGCGTCGGTGAGCTGGTCGTTGGCGTAGATCGTGTAGGCGCGGGCGCTGCCGTTGATGGTGCCTTTCGGGCTATTGACCGTGGTGACGGAGAGCGGTGTGCGTATGTCTTCCAGGGATAGCCCGCGCGCGACCAGCTTCGCCGGTTCGACCTGGATGCGGATCGAAGGCGTCCGCTGGCCGCCGACATTGACCTGGCCCACGCCTCCGATCTGGCTGATCGCCTGGGCGAGCTTGGTGAGAGCCTCGTCGGAGACCTGAGTGAGCGGCAAGGTATCGGATGTGGCGCTGAGCAGCAGGATCGGCGAGTCGGCCGGATTGACCTTGCGATAAGTCGGCGGACTCGGCAGGTTTTTGGGCAATTGGCCGGAGGCCGCATTGATGGCGGCGAGCACATCCGCGCCGGCGCCGTCGATATTGCGCGAGAGATCGAACTGAAGAGTGATCTGGGTCGAGTTGGCCTGGCTCGACGAGGTCATCTCCGCGACGCCCGGGATCAGAGCGAACTGGGATTCCAGCGGTTGCGCGACGGTTGCGGCCATGGTTGCGGGATCTGCGCCGGGCAGGTTGGCCGAGACCTGGATCGTCGGGAAATCCACCTCCGGCAATGGCGCGACCGGCAGTTGCGGATAGGCGACGACCCCGACGAGCAAGAGGCCGGCCATCAGCAGCGAAGTGGCGACCGGGAAACGGATGAAGGGCGTGGAGATTCTGCTGGCCATAGCTCAGTCCGCCTTCTTGGCTGAGGCCGGGGATATTTCTGCAGACGCGTTCGAGGCGGTTGGCGCTTGAGTCTCGGGACGCATCGGCCTGGCATCGACCAGGGTGCCTTCCTGCAGGCGGGACTGGCCGGCGACCACGACCCTCTGCCCGACGCCGAGCCCGGACACGACCACCGCACGCTCATCGTCGCTGGCACCCAGTTGGATCGGCCGGGCGCTCACCTTGCCGTCGTCGCCGATGACATAGGCGAACAGGCCGTCGGGGCCGTGCATCACCCCATTCATGGGAATGAGGACTACCCGCTTGAGCGTATCGATCCGCATCCGCGTGTCGACCGAAAGCCCCGGCCAGAGTGCGTTGTCCTGGTTGTCGAAGCGGGCTTTCAGGCCGATCGTGCCGCTGGCGAGATCGACGGTGTTGTTGATGGCGACGAGCTGGCCGCGCGCCAGCGTCCGCCTGCCATCCGAGGAGATCGCGTCGACCGGGACCTGTCCGCCGTCGAAGGCCTTGGCGATCGCCTGGAGACGGTCCTGCGGCGCGGTGAATTCGACCGCGATCGGCTGCAACTGGGCGATGGTGACGATTCCGGTCGAATCGGCGGCATGGACGATGTTGCCGGGATCGATCAGTCGAAACCCGACCCGGCCGGTGATCGGCGAGCTGATCGTCGTATAGTCCAGATTGACCTTGGCGCTATCGATGGCAGCCTGGTCGCCCTGGATTTGCGCCCTGAGCTGTTCGACTTGCGCCTGCTGCGTGTCGAGATTCTCGCGCGACTGGAAGTCCTTTGCGGCGAGTGATTGGTAACGCTCGAGAATGAGCTGGTTATTCTTCAGATTGGCCTGATCCTGGGCCTTCTTGGCGACGGCCTGGTCGAAAGCAGCCTGGTAGGGGCGCCGATCGATTTCGACCAGAGGATCGCCCTCGCGAACGATCTGGCCTTGCCTGAACAGTACCTTGGTGATCGCGCCGTCCACCCGGCTCTTGACCGTCACGGTCTTGAAGGCCGAAACCGTGCCGATGCCGCGGACATAGACAGGATAGTCCGCTTCGCCGACATCGGCGTAGGTGACGGGCACTCGCTGCGCCGCGGCCGTCCCCATCCCGGCGCCGCCGGTCGAGGCGTGGCCTCTCAATTCGCGCCAGCCCTGATAGCCAAGGATCGCAATCGCCAGCAGGGCGACAAGCAACCACGCACCGCGGGGTCGCTTGCGCCCATTCTTCCAGTTCTCGACCATGCTCGCATCCGCCGAAAGACGAAAGCGTCACCCCCGTGGCGCCGCAGCGATGCCCCTCGCGACTGCGCGGGAACAACGCGGCGGCGGCCGGCGGGTCCGGGATTACAGGGCCAATCTGCGCACCAATCCGTGACCGCTCGAGACGGAGATTCCGGCGCAGAGCCGGAAAGCGGCGCGGAGCGCCATAAAATGCTGTAAAGGCAGCGTGAACGTAGCGATTGCAACGCTGCCCAATTCGCCGCCGGCCTTTTGTCCGGCCGAATGCGCTCTCGATCTTGTGACGCCGGCGATGAAGCGGGGCACTGGCAATCCGGTCCTCCGGCGGGGCGATCCAGCGCCGCGGCGGTCGGGGGCCATGCGCAGGTCCCATTGCGGCATCGCACTCTCGGATCGGCCGCAAGCTCTCGTCTGCGCCAAGCGAGCGCTCATGCCCTGTTCTGCGCGGTTTCGATTGAAGCCGGGCGCACGCGCAGCGCGAGCATCTGGAGCCGGTCCGGGCTGGCGCTGGGCCCGACATAGATGTTGAAGGCGCCGGGCTCGAGAAGCGGTTCGAGATCGGGGCCAAGAAAGCAAAGCTGGTCGGTGGAGAGGATGAAGCGCACCGTCTTCGTCTCACCCGGGGCGAGCGCCACCTTCGTGAAATCCTTCAATTCGAGCGAGGGCCGCGTGATCGATGAAACCACGTCGCGAATGAAGAGGAACACCGTGCTCTCGCCGGCCATCGCTCCCGTATTCTTGATGTCGACCAGGATCTCGGTGCTCTCGCCCGGCGCGATCGTCCATTTGGTCGCGCGCGGATTGGTCAGCAGGAAGGTGGTGTAGGAGAGGCCGTGGCCGAACGAGAAGCGGGGCTCATTCGGCACATCGAGATACTTGCTGGAAAAATGCTCGTTCTCCAGCCTTGGTCGGCCTGTCGGGCGTTCGGCAAAGAAGATCGGAATCTGTCCGACATCGGCCGGCCATGACATCGAGAGCCGACCGTCAGGGTTATGCGAGCCGCTCAAAACGTCCACGATGGCGCCAGCGGCTTCGCAGCCGGGATGCCAGACCGCGAGAATGGCCTTTGCCCGCTCCGCCAGCCAACTCGGCAGGATCAGCGGCCGACCCGAAAACAGCAGGACGACGACCGGCTTGCCGGTTCCAAGGAGCGCGCGCGCCAGGTCCTGCTGGGGCTCGGGTATTCCGGGGTAGTCCCGACTGCTGGCTTCGCCGGCCATTTCCATGGTTTCGCCGAGGCAAAGGAGGAGAACCTCGCTGCGCCGTGCATCCTGCCGAGCGACTTCCAGACCGGTTGCGCTCAGTCGTTCGACTTCGCTGCCGGCCGCGACCGAGATCGCGGCCTTGGGGAAGGCCGCCTTCACCTGATCGACGAAGGTGGCGATGCGCTGGACGGCATCCGGCCCTGAGGTTCCTCCCGCGAGATCCCCGAACGGGCCGATGATCGCCAGCGACCTGAGGCTTTTCTTGAGCGGCAGCGTGTTCTCCAGGTTAGTCAGGAGAACGATCGACTTGCGCGCGGCTTCCCGCGCCAGCGCGCGTCTGGCGGTTTGGACGCGGACTGCCGCGACTGCCTCGGGCGAGCCACATCGACGATAGGGATTGTCGAACAGGCCAAGGCGCAGCTTGAGCAGCAGCACGCGCCGTACGGATTCGTCGATCGTCGTCATGGTGACGAGGCCGCGATCGAGCGCTTCGGGCAGGCCGTCGAAATACGCGCCCTTGCCCATCATGTCGATGTCGACGCCGGCGTTCAGCGCAAGCGCCGCAGCCTCGGCCAGATCTGCCGCTACACCATGCACCAGCAGCTCGGCAACCGAGCTCCAATCGCTGACCATCACCCCTTCGAAGCCCCAGCGCTCGCGAACCAGCCGCCGCAGGAGCCGCGTGTGGATCGACATCGGTGTCCCGTTGAGGTCGATGAAGGCCGGCATGATGCAGGCGACGCCGGCCTCGACCGCTGCCTTGAAAGGGGGCAGGTAGACTTCGTGCAGCAGCCGTTCCGACATATCGACGGAGGCGTATTCCCGCCCGGCGCGGACAGCTCCATAACCGGCCAGGTGCTTTGCCGTCGCGGCGATCGCCGTCGGCGCGGCAAGGTCGGTCATCTGGTAGCCGCGTACCTTCGCCTGCGCGACCCGCCGGCCGACGAGAGGATCTTCGCCCGGCCCCTCGAGGGTGCGGCCCCAGCGCGGATCGCGGGCGATGTCGATCATAGGTGCGAAAGTCAGGTCGATACCCTCTACGGCGCATTCCTGCGCGGCGACGCGCGCCGTTGCTTCCCAGAGCGCCGGATCGAAGGCGGCCGACTCGCCGAGAGGGATGGGGAAGATCGTCCTCAGCCCGAAGAGAACGTCGAGCGAAAACAAGAGCGGGATCTTGAGGCGCGAGCCTTCGACGGCTTGCCGCTGCGCGTCCCGGATGCGGTCTGGCCCGACGAGGTTCAGAAGGCTGCCGACCTCGCCGTTCTTGATGGCATCGGAGGTGACGGGAGCGGATGCGGGGCCTGTCTGAACCAATTCCCCGCTGAGCATGGTGAGTTGCCCGACCTTCTCCTTCAGCGTCATGGCGCCGATGAGCTTTTCAATATCCGGACGGTCGAAAGGTGCTTTCATCGATCACCTCCGAAGCGCGATCTCACACCGGCGCTCATTGCACCGGTTGGCTGGCGTGCTGCTGGCACAGCGCGCCTTCACCGGCAGCTCGGATACGGCAGAGTCCAGAGCCGTTCGCATCCGCCAATCCCAGCGCCCGAAGCCGGTCGCTTCTCCAATCCGGAACGGCCCAGAGGCACTCAACGCTGGATAAAAACCGGGGGAGCGTCAACAACAGATCGCGAGGCTGCTCTGATCCCATCTCTACCGGCGCTTCGAGAGGGGGCGGAGCCAAGCGGGCCTTTCTCGACGCCGTCGCAGGAGAGTGCCCTGCGCGCGGCTGCTGCTTCGTTGCGACGCCGAATTGCGGCTTGAGATGTTGTCATGAGAGCCTGAGTTTGTCACCGCGCAATTAAATAATTCAATTACTTAGACGAGACGGGGCATCGTAGTCCGTCACGGTGGAGCGTTGAAACTGTCACCCGCGATCGGTGCCTCGGGCAAAAAAAGGCCCCGGTGAGCGCCGGGGCCGCTAATGAAGCGGAATGTCGGGAAGGTGGGAGGCTGCGGCCGTTGCGGGGCGCTCGCGAAACAAGCCCTTCTGCGACGGGACGCATGCCGCTATCAAATTCCATGCGAAGTGATGGCAGTCTGTGCAAGCTTCGCCGTCGTACAGGCTTTCGGAGTAGCCCGTGAAAAATCCCTACGAGGTTCTGGGTGTCGCCGCGACGGCCTCCGCCGCCGAGATCCAGAGCGCCTATCGCAAGCTGGCGAAGAAGCTGCACCCGGATCTCAATCCCGGTGACAAGGCGGCCGAGGAGAAGTTCAAGGAGGTTGCGGCCGCCAATGACCTGCTCAGCGACGCCGACAAGCGCAAGCGCTTCGATGCCGGCGAAATCGACGAATCCGGCGCCGAGCGGCCGCAGCACCACTACTACCGGGACTACGCGACCTCGGACCAGGGCGATCGTTATGCGGACGCCGCCGGCTTTTCCGATTTCATGGATCAGGACGACGCCTTCGCCGAGCTGCTGCGCCGCAGCCAGCAGGCGCGGGCGAACCGCCGCGGGCAGGACCTGCACTACCATTTGGCGGTCGACCTGGTGGATTCGATCACCGGCGCGACCAAGCGACTGACGCTGCCGGATGGCGGCACGATCGATGTGAAGATCCCGGCCGGCCTGGTCGACGGCCAGACGCTGCGCCTCAAGGGCAAGGGCGCTCCCGGGTCCGGCAAGGGTGGGCCGGGGGATGCCCTGATCGAGGTCGAGGTCCGGCCCGATCGCCGCTTCACCCGGGACGGCGACGACATCACGCTGGAGCTGCCGATCTCGCTGACGGAGGCGGTCCTCGGGGGACAGGTCCGGGTCCCGACGCCGACAGGCGACGTGACGATGTCGGTGCCCAAGGGCTCGAACACTGGCACGAAGCTCAGGTTGCGCGGCAGGGGCGTGCCGCGGCGCGAGGGAGGCCAGGGCGACCAGTTCGTCCAGCTCAAGGTGGTCCTGCCGAAATCGCCCGATCCGGAGCTGGAGAGCTTCGTGTCGGGCTGGAAGGATAAGGATTATGATCCGCGTGAGGGCAGGGCGTGATGAGGATGACCAAGCAGGAATTTCTCTCCTCGGCGGGAATCCAGGTCCAGGTGCTGGAGCTCTGGCTGGAGCAGCGCTGGCTGATCCCGGAGGAGGCCGAAGCGGGGCTGCTCTTCAGCGAGATCGAGTTGGCGCGCGCGCATCTGATCCGGCAGCTCAAGGACGATCTCGGCGCCAATGACGAGGGCATCGACGTGATCCTGCATCTCGTCGACCAGATTCACGGGCTGCGGCGTGTGCTCGGCGAGCTGCGCGAGGAGATCAAGGGGCGGTGAGGGGCAGGACAGCGCTTGTTGGTGCGCCGGGGAGGTCTGGGATGAACGAAGCTCTGATAGCCCATCAGGAGCGCGGCAATATCGACGCTCTCGTCCTACGGGCGCTGGTTCGCAAGCTGGTCGCGAAGGGCCTGCTGAGCGAGGACGATGTCCGCGCGCTGCTTTTCGACGTGGCGAAGCGGATGAACGAAGTCGGCAGCGAGCAGACCGATCTGGAGGCCCGGAACATGGTCAACGAGGATCTGGCGCCGGCCTTCCTGGGGCCGTCTTAGGCGCCACGCTCCGCTGGGTTTTCGACGTGGCGATAGCGCTGCCTGATGGCGTGGCTCGGGCCGCTGCCCTCGGATGCGATGAACTGGAAGGGCGGGTATGTCCGTTGATCGAAACCAGGCTGGCATGGAGCCCGCCGCCGATGCCGAATTCGGCCCATCGCTGGCTGGCGCGTCACGGTCGACGAGGACGATCTGGAACTGGCCTGAGCGCCCGGCGGTTATCGCTCCGACCCGCTGTGGCGGGCGGGGCCCCGATCACTCGGCACGGGACTCGACGATGGACAGGTTTCAACCCAGGAGGAAGGCGATGAAGGACAGGATCAAGGAAGGCATGGAGGTCATCGGGGCCGACGGTGTTCATGTCGGTTCGGTCGACCGCGTCGAGGGCGAGCGCATCAAGCTCAAGAAGAGCGATTCTTATGGGCGGCATGAAGGCCATCATCACTATATCGAGCTGGGCTTCGTCGCGGGCGTCGAAGGCAACAATGTGCGCTTGTCCGCCAATGCGGACATCGCCGTGACGCTTGAGGAAGAGCCCTCCGGCAAGCCAGTGAACCTCTGACGCTTCCGGCCGCGATCCTCGCGCGCGGGTGATCGCGGTCGTCTTGTCCGGGAAATGGATAGCTCCGATGCAGCGATGCGATCTCTACCTAAACGCCAAGAAGCCTGCGATCGGGTTCTGCGTTGCCAGCGGCGCGCAACTGCCGGACTTTGTCGGCCCCAAGGAATGGCTTTTCGACGGGACTGCTGCCGCCGACCTGTTGCCGCCAAGCGTGATCGAAGGCGTCGCCGGCGCCGGCCATGCTTTCCGCGACATGGATTGAGATTTGCCGCAGGCTTGGACAGTCTCTGCTTCATAACTACCCCGGCCCGGACGACCGGGACGCGCCCGCATCCAGCCTATCGAACGGTCGTCCATGGACACAGGTCTTCCCACAGTGGTGTCGCAACCGGTATTTGCGACGCTGACGCGCTCGGCGATCTTCCTGGTCGTGACGATCAATCCGGGTAGCGAGGCGGAGGTCGCCGTGCGCGGCCTCTGCGCCGATTTGTCCGGGCTGCTGCGAGCGGTCGGTTTCCGCGATCTCCAGGGCAACCTGTCCTGCGTCATGGGGATCGGCTCGCAGGCCTGGGACCGGCTCTTCGACGGGCCGCGGCCGAGGGAGCTACATCCGTTCAAGGAGATTCGCGGCGTGCACCACGCGGTCTCGACGCCGGGCGACATCCTGTTCCATATCCGCTCGACCAGGCGGATGGACCTATGCTTCGAATTGGCCCGGCAGATCATGATCCGGCTCGACGGCGCGGTCACGGCCGTCGACGAGGTCCACGGCTTCAACTATTTCGACGATCGCGACCTGATCGGATTCGTCGACGGCACGGAAAACCCGAGCGGGCCGGATGCTGCCGCGGCCACGCTGATCGGCGACGATGATGCGGGCTTCGTTGGCGGCAGCTATGTCATCGTCCAGAAATACCTGCATGACCTCGCCGGCTGGGAGAAGGTGCCTGTCGAGGAGCAGGAGAACATCGTCGGTCGCCACAAGCTCTCGGATATCGAGCAGCCGGAGGCGCTGAAGAAGCCCTATGCCCACAACGTCCTGACCAGCATCACCGAGGATGGCGAGCCGGTCGACATCCTCCGCGACAACATGCCTTTCGGCCAGGCCGGAACGGGCGAGGCGGGGACCTATTTCATCGGCTATGCGCGCACGCCGCGGCGGATCGAGCGCATGCTGGAGAACATGTTCGTGGGCGCGCCGCCGGGCAATTACGACCGCCTGCTCGATTTCAGCCGCGCCGTCACCGGCTCGCTCTTCTTCGTGCCGACCGCGACCTTCCTGGACGGCGTCACGCCGGAGAAGGCCGAGCCGGCACCGGCCCCCGTGTCGTCCGAGCCGTCTGCGGCCGTATCTCCACCCAAACTTCCCGGCGACGGCTCGCTTGGCATCGGTTCCCTGAAGGAAGAGGCAGGCCATGAATAATCTGCACCGGGAGCTCGCTCCCATCTCGGACGCCGCCTGGGCTGAGATCGAGGAGGAGGCGTCGCGCACCTTGAAGCGTTATCTCGCGGCGCGCCGCGTCGTCGATGTCGACGGCCCGAAGGGCACGGCCTATGCAGCCGCCGGGACGGGGCACACCCGCGCGATCGAGGCGCCGGGTGCGGGCATCCGCTCGCTTCTGCGCGAAGCTCAGCCGCTGGTCGAGTTGCGCGTGCCGTTCACGCTGACGCGGGATGCGATCGACGATGTCGAGCGCGGCTCCGACGATTCGGACTGGCAGCCGGTCAAGGATGCCGCGAAGACGATCGCCTTCGCCGAAGACCGCGCCGTCTTCGAAGGCTATGCCGCAGCCGGGATCACGGGCATCCGCAAGGGCAGCAGCAACGCCGCGGTGCCCCTGCCGGCCGCTCTCGACGATTATCCCGAGGCGGTCGCCAGGGCGCTGAACGAACTCAAGCTCGCCGGCTGCAACGGCCCCTATGCGCTGGTGCTGGGCGGCGAGGCCTATCGCGCGGCGAGCGGGGGCAACGAGGAGGGGTACCCGATCTTCCACCATCTCGAGCGCATCGTCGGTGGCGGGGTGATCTGGGCGCCGGCGATCGAAGGCGGCTTTCTCGTAACCACGCGCGGCGGCGATTTCGAGCTCGATCTCGGCCAGGATATCGCGATCGGCTATCTCGGCCACGATGCCAAGACGGTCGAACTCTACCTGCAGGAGAGCTTCACCTTCCGCGTGCTCACATCCGAGGCCGCTGTCGCGCTGATCCAGCCGAACCCATGACGCCCACGGACGACCATCACGTCGTCATCGTCGGCGCCGGCTTCGGTGTGGTCTCGAGGCCGCGCGCAATCTCGCCAGCGCGCTGGTCAGGATCACGATGATCGACCTTCTGCATGAGCTTGCTCCTGGCGTTCAGAGCGATCGACTAATCGCTCCACGTGTTGGCGGTCCGAGCTCATATCAGCTGTCTGATCGCGCTGGGCTTGTTAGCGTCGACCGAACCAACGCATTGCATTCGCCCTAATCACGAGGCTCGCGGCATCGCCCGGAGCCAAGCCGCGGAGCGTGTCCGGCGGCACGGAGGCAACGATCGCACTACCGTCAGGCAATCTGCCATGCAGATTGGCGATGGAGCCTTGATAGGAAATTTGCTCGACCGTCGCCTTGAGTGTGTTGGCCTGGCCGGCATCCGTGACCGAAATGGCCTCGGGACGAAGCAGGACCTCCCCTTCGTCTCCAGGAGAGCCGCCCACGCCATCGGCCTGCAATTCGACTGTGAGGCCGGCGGTGAGGACAATCGATACATGCGCCTCCTTCCGGTCGGCGATATGGCCGGGGAGAAAATTCGCTCGACCGATGAAATCGGCGACGAAGCGGTTCGCTGGCTTTTGGTAGATCTCGCTCGCATTGCCGAGTTGCTGGAGTTCGCCATCCTTCATGACGGCGATGGTATCAGCGATGCTCATTGCTTCGGTTTGATCGTGGGTGACGAAGATCGACGTCAGGCCGAACTCGCGCTGCAGCCGCGACATTTCAAGGCCGGTGCTTTCACGCAGCTTGGCGTCGAGATTTGAGAACGGTTCGTCGAGCAGCAGGATCGAGGGGTTGATTACCAGCGCGCGCGCCACCGCGACCCGCTGCTGCTGGCCGCCGGAAAGCTGCCGGGGGAGCCGGTCCGCAAGCCCTGAAAGCTTGAGCTTGTCGAGCATGACGCCGATCCGCTGCTCACGCTCCGCCCGCGCCACACCACGCCTGCGCAGCCCGAAGGCGATGTTCTCGGCCGCGCTCATATGGGGAAACAGCGCGTAGTTCTGGAAAACCAATCCCGTATCGCGCTTGTGGGCCGGCATCCGGGTGATGTCGGAACCGCCGGCCCGGATCGAGCCGGACGTCGGCTCGATGAAGCCTGCGACCATGCGCAGGGTCGTTGTCTTTCCGCAGCCCGAGGGGCCCAGCAACGCCAGCATCTGGCCCTGCGGAACCTTCGCGCTCAGATCGGCGACCGCGACCGCGGAGCCATAGGTCTTGCGCAGGTGATTGATCTCGATGTCCATGATCAGGTCCGGGAGCGCCCGAGGGAGCTCGACAAATGGTAGAGAAGCATGAAGCCAAGCGTGGCGAGCACGAGGAGGCCGGAGACCGCCGCAACCGAGGGCTCGAAGCCGAGTTGCACCGCGGAATAGATGGTCACGGGGAGCGTCGGAGCGCCCGGCTCGGCCAGGAACAGCGCGAGCACCACCTCGTCGAAGGAGGTGATGAAGGCGAGGACCGTTCCGGCGACGATGCCCGGCCGAACGACCGGCAGGACGACGAGGAAGAAGGCGACGACCGGCGAGGCTCCGAGATTGCGAGCGGCTTCCTCCAGGCTGCGGTCGAAGCGGCGCAGCACCGGCAGGGAGACGCGCAGCACATAGGGCGTGCAGACGATGACATGCCCGGCGACGAGCTTCCACGAACCAACCAGAAGCCCGGTGCGGGTGAAGAACAGCGTCAATCCAACGGCAAGCACGAGCGTAGGCAGGATCAGCGGCGACAGGAACACCGCTTCCAGCAGCCGTCGGCCCGGAAAGTCGAAGCGCGTCAGCGCATAGGCCGCCGATACCCCCAACGTGCAGGCGATGATCGCGCTGACCACGGCAATCCGGAGGCTGACCATCAGCGCCGTCAGATAGCGCGTGTCATGCAGCGCAGCCCCATACCATTTCAGCGTCAGCCCCTGTGGCGGGAACGCTAAATAGCCGGTGTCGCCCAGCGGAGCAGCGACGACGACGAGGATCGGAAGCAGCAGGTATCCGAAGGCCAGGACCGTCAGGACCAGCATGGCGATGCCGAGCGGAGAACGCAGGGAGATCGTCATCGCGATGGCTCCTTTTCACCGCGGCCTTCGAGCAAGGCGCCATAGGCCAGCGACACCGCTAGGACCACGACGAGCAGGATGGTCGCGAGAGCCGCTGCGAACGGCCAGTCCAGCAGTTCGACAGCCTGCTCGTAGATCGCCGTGGCCATGACGTTGGCGCGCGCGCCGCCGACCAGGCTCGGGGTCGCGAAGGCGCTGATGGCCAGGGAGAAGACGAGAAGCGAGCCTGCGACGATGCCGCCGCTTGCGAGCCGGAAGGTGACCAGCCCGAGCGCGACGCTCGGGCGCGCGCCCAGGCTCATCGCGGCATATTCGAGATCGCGATCGATCGATTTGAAGACCCCGTGCAGCGTCAGGATCATCAGTGGCAGCAGAACCTGCGCGAGGGCGATGATCACGCCGGCCATCGTGTACATGGTCTGCACCGGCTGGTTGACGAGCCCCAGTGCCAGCAAAGTCCGGCTCAGCAGCCCGTCGCGAAAGAACAGCACCATCCAGCCGAAGGAGCGCACGACGGCGCTGACCAGTAGCGGAAAGGTCGTCAGCAGCAGGAGAAAGCTCGCCCAGCGCGATTGGGAGCGCGCCAGCAGATAGGCCGTCGGAACACCCAGCAGGAGGGTGATGGCCGTGACGGCGAAGCCGAGCCAGAGCGTGCGGCCCAGCATTTCCCAGTAATAGGAATCGAAGATGAAGCGCTCGTACTGCGCGAGCGTGAAGCCAGCCTTCTCGGTGGCGCTCATCGCGAGCAGCGATGCCTGCGGCCAGATGAAGAAGACCGCATAGGCAAACGCGCAGGGAGCAAAGAGGAGGACGGGCGCGAAGCGCGCCACGCCCGAGCCTGAAGCGGCTGTCGTCACCGTGCGATCTCGCGGTTCCAGCGTTCGATCCAGCCAGCGCGCTTGGCGTTGATCTTGTCGCGGTCGAGCTGGACGAGCTTGTCCACCGCGGGAACTTCGGCCGCCAGATCCGCAGGCAGCTTGGTGTCGGGATTGGAGGCGGTCCAGCGCATCGTCCGAGCGATCTCGATCTGAGCTTCCGGCTTCAGCATCGCGTCGATCGCCGCACCGGCTACATCCGCGTTCTTGGTGCCCTTGGCGACGCAGGCGGTGATGTTGACGGCGGGGCTGCCCTCGACCGGAGTGGCGAAGGCGACGGGCAGGCCGGCCTGCTGCAGCTTGAAGGTGTTGCCGGTGTCGTAGGGCATGATCCAGATGTCGCCCTGCCCGAACAGGGTGGGAAGATCGGAAGCCGCCTTGAAGATCGTCTCGCCCTTGATCTTCTTCATCGCCTCGAAGCCGGGTTCGATATTGTCTTCGCTGCCGCCGAAAGCCTTGGCGAGCATCACCAGAAAGTCGACGCCGTAACCGTTGGTGATTGCCGGGAAGGCGATATGGCCCTTGTATTCGGGCTTCAGGAAATCCTTGTAGCTCGTCGGCGGCGTCTTGACCTTGTCCTTGTTGTAGACAATGCCCTCGGCGATGACGGCCCAGGTCACCCAGTGCCCCTCGGGGTCCTTCAGGGCGGACGGGATCCGGCTCAGGCGCGAGACGCCGGTCATCGGCTGGCTGAGACCCTCGCTCTTGGCGAAGGCTTCCTGGCCGCCGGAGAACTGGAACATGTCGATCTGAGGATTTCCGGCCTCCGCCTTCATGCGGGCGAGGGCGGCGGCCGACTGCATCGGCACCTGGGTCGATGACGCCCCGCTTTCCCTGTCGAAGGGCGTGAAGACGGCCGCCTGAATGATGTCCATGGTCGAGCCGCCGAAGCCCGAGCTTACGAGCTTGCGGCCGGCGAATGATTGCGCCTTTGCCGCACTCGGCACCCACGGGAGAGCGGCGGAGGCGGCGAGCGCCGCCATCGCCTGGCGTCGGCTGACGTGGCTGATACCCATGATGGTCCCCTGTTGTTGGGCCGGGTATCGAAACCCGGCCATGTTACCGAGTTCGCCTGCAGATCTAGGCCGCGTCGTATCCCTTGGTGCCGACCAGCTCGAAGACCTGATCGCCGTTGTAAATCGGCATATGTGGTCGGCGGATCGATCCGATCCAGGCCTTCTCGACCGGGCAGTGAACCTCCTCGACCACATCGCCGAAGAGATCGACGATATCGGCGAGATGCTGTCCTTTCACGACGTCGTCCCCGGGGCTGACCTTAGGGATGAACAGGCCGCCATGAGTGGCCTTGTGATGGATTGCATCGCCGCCGAGACGGAATTGCGCCGGAACGACCGGCTCGCCGGGCAGCATGCCACGGGCCTTGCAGACATTGAAGATCGCGAGCGTCAGCCGGTCCAGGTCTTCCGCCGTGACCCGTGCACCGCCGCCGCTCTCGACGATCAGCGAAGGCTTGCCGCTCTTCGTGTAATGGGTGAAATGGCAGCCGGAGAGGCCCTCTTCCAGCGAGTTCCAGACATTCGGAGCGCCGCAGGCGCGTCCGAGCCGCTCGGATTCCACGCCTTCAGCGGTCCCGTTGTTGTGGAACAGCGTGTAATGGCAGGTGATGGTGAGGTCGCCGCCGGAATGCAGATCCAGCATCGCATCCGAGTTCGCGAGCGACAGCTCAAGCAAACGATGGGCGAGCTGGTAGGTGTGATGGCCCTGGCGGTCGCCCGGGAAAACGCGGTTGAGATTGTAGCCGTCCTGCGGGGTCAGGCGATTGTAGCCGCGGAAGCCGAGCGGATTGGCGAGCATCAGGCAGATGACCCGCCCCGAAAGCTGGCTGAGATCGACCGTCTTCAGGAAGCGCTGGATCGCCAGCGGGCCGACCACCTCCGGGCCGTGGATGCAGGCCTGCAGCCAGAGCGTCGGGCCGTCCTTCTCTCCCTCGGCAATCAGCACCGGAGAATAGATGGGCCCGTCGGGATAGGAGCCGAGCTCGACATGGCCCTTGGTGATCTGCCCTTTGGCAGGCTTGGCGGTGCCGATCATCATCTGCTGCGCGCTCTCGTTGCTATCGTGCAGCGGCTCTCGCTGCTGCTATAAGAGAGCCCGAGGTACCATATATGTCAACACCGTTATCGCATATGGAACGGCCATGAGCTCGCTCGAAAATGGATTGCGCATCCTTTCGCTTCTCACCGAAGAACGGACGGTCCTGCGGGTTGGGGAAGTATGCCGCGAGCTCGACATGCCCAAGGCATCGGTGTCCCGACTTCTGAAAACACTGTCGGAAGCGGGGCTTCTAGAGCGCGAAGACCGTGATCAAGGATATGTCGCCGGAGGCCGCGCGCTGGACCTCGCTGCTCTCTATCTCGCTCGTCACAGCCTCCTGGATCTGGTTCGCGTTGCAATCGACGACCTTGTTCGCGAATTCGGTTTCACCGGACATGCAGGAATCGTGTCAGGCCACGAGCGCGTGCTGCTAGTCGCCCAGCAGGGCACCTATGCTTTGCAACACACCGGCGCTGTGGCTGAGCGCAAGCCGGCCTTCGACTCGATCATCGGCAGGGCGATCCTGGCGCGTTTGGATGACGATCGCGCCCTGTCGCAACTCGATGCGCAGGGCAAGCTGGGTTTGCGCGCGATGATGAGCGATCAGGAGGTCAGGGCGGAGTTCGCGGCCATCCGGAAAAATCGGATCGCTCGCTCATCGAGCCTTATCACGCCGGGTATTTCCTCGATCGGGGCAGCGATTGCAGATCCCGGCCGCGATGAGATCATGGGGCTCTGCCTGTCATTCCCGACAATTGCCGCTGACGATGCCGTGCAGGACCGGATTGCCGCGCGTGTCGCGCAGCATGCACATGCCATCGGCATTCGCATGCGGGACCCGGTCTGGTCGTAAAGGGCGCCGCGGGGCGAGAGCAGGCCGCTCGGAAGCGGCCGCTAAGAACGGAGTGGACCAAACGCGAGCATCGAGCGGGCGCAATTCCTGAGCACTTCGATGTGCGGCAGACTCCGGGTTTCGCTGTTCTCCGTTCAAGCTGGGACCGCTACAAAGTCGGATCTCAGCGGATCATTGGATTGCCCAAAGGGGGCGCCACATCAGTCAGGTCGCTGCAGCCGAAAAAGCTGAACGAGTTTCCCGTTGGAGTATGGGACCTGCGCTACCAGTTCACCATCAGGCACGCCGTTGCGCGACCATGACCTCAGGTATGGCACCTCATCCAGTCCGTCGCTGCGCGCGATCACGTGCGTCACCCCCTTCAGCGCGAGATACCTGAGCGCGGTCGCCTCATCGCTATGGGGAAGCCAGACAAAGTCTGCCTTCGCGTGGAACGCGAATGGGGTCATCGTATCGGCAATGGTGATCGGTTCGGATTTGCTTGCCAAGCTCATGGCAAGGGCCTTGACCGGTCGGAGCCCGTGCATCGAGGTCAGTTCCTTGATCGCGAACAGCGCCGCAGGCAGCATCATGGCCGCGAGCCCGAGGGCGATGCTGGCGGGTGCCACGCATGCCAGCCATCGCTCGGATCGCAGGTGCGGCGACAATGTCAGGCGCGCCCATTCGGCGAAGTGCCACAGGCCGGCGCTCGCCCAGATGCAGGAAACGGCGAGAAACAACACGAAGAACCGAGGGTGAGACGTGTAGTAGATGAAGAAGAGAGCAAACGAAGTGAGCGCGAGGAGCGCGATGAGATGCACCTCATCCACGAACTGACGGGGCCCCCACGGCCGTCCAAACAGACCTAGCATCGCAAGACCGAAGAGTGCCGGTGAACC
The DNA here is from genome assembly GCF_056395485.1 of Allobosea sp. 10L417. NCBI lineage: Bacteria > Pseudomonadati > Pseudomonadota > Alphaproteobacteria > Hyphomicrobiales > Alloboseaceae > Allobosea > Allobosea sp. 10L417. The sequence goes on along the minus strand of NZ_JBFTJP010000001.1, from coordinate 492,520 downwards.
GAACTCTACAGCGCCGCCGGTGAAAGCGGCCGCGCTCCGAAGGACATCGATCGTCTTCTTCGGGACGATCTTGAGATATTGCCTGAAATCGGGGCGGCCATTCTTGATGACGTCTATGTTGGGCCGGTTATAAGTGCCTTCGGCTTTCATCTCCGGATTGACCGCGAAGCTAGCCTCATATGTCGACATTCCGGACCGCATGCGGAGTTCCGTCGCCATGTTGAGTATGCTCTTGGTCTGCAGGGTCAATTCTCCAGTCTGCCGCGAAAGCCAGGTGACATACGGTAGAATGAATAATGCAAAGCAGCCGACCATCAACGCTGCGCGCGGGACATCTCGCAATACAGTCCGCACGAAAGGCAGGCGATCGGTCATGCCGCGCTGAAGGATGAGGAATGCGAGGCCGACCAGCATGAAAATCATCGCTTCGGGCCGCACGAGATACGCCAAACCATAGAGCAATCCCGCCGCAGCGGCAGGACGCAGGTCGGAGCGATCCGCCGCCCGCATCCCCGTCAAGACGGCGGCGAGAATAAGCGCCAGAAACAGGGGCTCGCAGTAGACCGTTGTCGAGAAGGTGACGAGGAACGGATGCAGGGCGACAATCGCAGCCGCGCCGAGCCCGATAGTCCGGCCGAACATCCGCTTCGCGATGCCGAACACCGGCAGCACGAGTAGAGCCCCAGACAGGATGTTGACGAGGCGCCCGGCCGCTTCCGCGGTGAATCCAAGCATTGAGATGTCGGCAATGAGGAGAGAAAAGAGGGGAGGGAAGAAGAGCTGGTCACCCGCCGTCGCAATCCCCTTGTAGCCCATGCCGCCGCGAATGTTTTCGGCGATCCGGGCGTATTCGGCGCCCTCTCCCTCGATCTCGCCGCTGAAGAATATGGCGCACAGGGCCCGCAGGATCAAAGCCGTTGCAAAGATCACTAGCAGTGTGCGCCGGTCTTGGAGGACGGTTGAGGCAAGCCGCCGCATCGGCCGATCGTGACGGTTCAGCATCGAAAGTCCATCCCCCGAGACTCTTCGCACGATACAACCAGCGCTGCGTCAGCTTCGCGCGACCATCACGATGCCGAAGACGATCAGCACGATGCCGCCCAACCGCTGATAGGTGATCTGATCTGCGAACAGCCACCAGCCGGCGAAGGTCGTCAGCGCAAACCCGACACCGACGAACGGGTAAGCCTGGGAGAGATCGATCCCCGCAAGCGCCCGAAGCCAGAGGATCGTGCCCACGCCGTAGAGCGCCAGCCCGATTGCCACGCCCGGCGTGGCGATGATCGCTAGAGGACCCAGGAGCATGCGGGCGGCGGCGGCCGGCTCCGAGGAGACGCCGAACTTGAATGCCACCTGTGCAACCGCGGACAGCGTAACGCTCACCAGCAGCAGCGCGATCGAGGTCGAGGACATAGCGATCCGTGTCCCCTATCGAGCGACGTGCTGAACCGAGGCTGCAGCCAGCACGACCGCCACGGTCGCGGCTGCGACCAGCCATGAAACCCAATCGCGCGCGGAGTAGACGATCGGATCGTCGTGCATATAGCTGCGCTCGGTCGCTAACCAGAGCCGGCACTGCCAAAATACCATTAGTGGAACGAGAGCCCAAAGCAGTTGGGGTGAGCGATAGCGCTCCAGGGCTGCCTCACTGCCGACAAAAAGCGCCAGGACGACGCCGGATGCGAACGTCGAGCCGACGCCAAACATCACGAGTAGCGATCGATCCGATGGATAGTAGCCGCGGCCTCCCACCTTCTGGCGGATTTGATCGGCCATGGCCTGGGTGGGAATCTCGGCGCACCGCTTGACCAGCGCGAGGCTCAGAAACGCGAACCCGGAAAATGCCAGCAACCAGAGAGTTACGTGGTGACCGGAGGCAATGCCTCCGGCGAGGACCCGCACCGTATAGAGCGCGGCGAGGATGAAGACATCGACCAACGGGTATCGCTTGAAGGAGAGCGAATAGCTCAACGAGACAACCGCATAAGCGGACAGGATCATGGCGCAGTTGGCCCACGTCGCCAGCGTAAAGCCGGTTGCCAGCAGCAGCAGGGACAGCGCGAAGCCGAAGGGGAGCGGCAGGCTGCCGCTCGCAAAGGGCCGCAGACGCTTGCGCGGGTGCTTCCTGTCCGCTCGGAGATCGAGGATGTCATTGACGATGTAGATCGCGGAGGCCGTCGCACACAGGGCCGCAAATACCAGCAGGGCACCGGATACGCTCTGCCAGTTGCCAAGATCGTGGGACGTCAGGAGTGGGACGAAAACGAGCAGGTTTTTCACCCACTGGTGGGGGCGCAAAGCACGTACTACAGCGTTCAGTCGCGAGGGAGGGGAGGGCTCGAACACGGTCGGCACGCGGCCCTCGCTGGTCAGCGTTCTGGCAACCGACCTTGGTGCATCGACCAGGATGGCTTGGTCGGCTTCACGCCAAACGGCGAGATCGGACCGGCTGTTTGCGGCGTAGTCGAAGCCCTTGCGACGGTATCGCCGAACAAGCTCACGTGCCTTCTCGGTGCCCTTCAGATTGCGGACGCCGTCGGATGCGATGACCTCGTCGAATATGCCGAGATGGTTGGCGACGGCCCTGGCGATGCGATCGTCCGCAGCGGTAACCAGAACGATCTTTCGCTCCGATTTCTTGGCCTCGACCAGATAGTCCAGCAGATCGGAGTTATAGGGGAGATGCTCCGGCGCAAAATCCGCCCGCATGGCAATGTCGCGCTTGAGCCCGGCCCGGCTAGGTTTTGCGAGTTGTCCCAGCACGACCGTTGCAAGGTCTTTCACCCCCAACGAGAGGGCCGTCTCCAACAATGTGTCGGTCCTGACGAGCGTGCCGTCGAGATCGACGCACAGTGGTACGGGTTTCGCTGGACCGCCTGCACCTTCGTTCGCACTGCTTGGATCGCCGTTCGCGACAGTTAAGCGCCTCTCAGGTGACACCGGTCGGGCTGTCGACATAGTGGAGCGCTCCCGAAGCGACGATCCGGTGCAGCGATACTGTCCTAGCCGGACGAATTGATTTCGTCACGATCGCGCAACAGGCCAACGCCATGAACGATGAAAAATCGCACAAGTCTTTTTCTTCCCAATTTCAAGCATACAGTTCGCCTTCGCGTCCAACAAGTCCCCGATTAAAGTAACATTAATCGGAGAAGCGATCTTGAATGAGCGGCAGGACGCTCAGCAGATCGCCGCGAACGTTCCCGCAGTTGTCGACTCTCGAATTGACGTAGAGAAACAGCACATCATCGTCTTGGCTGTCAATCCACGCATCCAAGATATAGGAACGGAGATCGGAGCGTTCGATCGAGTGCCAACCATATGACCTGATTTTTGAGAGAAAATCATCGTTTTGAGATCGTTTTTGAAGAGGAAAACAACGTAATCGCTGACATTTTATCAATCATTAGTCGAGATTCGTCTTAATATTGCTGCGGCACTCTGGGGCATTTAACTGCGGTGATTCAAGAGCCACGTTGCGCCCCGATCACCGCAATTGCAACGGATACGCGAGCGGCGAAGACAATACCGACGATATAGAGCCACGGCGTCGAGAGTTGCTCCAGCGGTTGATCCAAACGCTGGTCAGGAGCTTGACCAGCATCCATGCCATGCCGAAGCTACCCGCCGGGCCAATCGCACTGCCGATAGTGAAGATCACCAGCCCCTCGCCTGGTGGTGACGCTCGGCTCAGCGCGGAATCAGATCTGTGATCGGACGGCCCGCGCGATGGCGCAACATCGATGCGATCGTCGATTGGTATCGGACCATCTGGAACCCGCCGCCAACATCCGCCGCGGTAGGTCTGGGATCTCTCCGAACTCGCCATTCGATGCGGTCGAACTAACCCGCGGCCTTGAACGTCGCGACTTGCATGACCCAGGCTGCGGATCCTGAGAGCGATGCGGTGGCGCCATAGCTTCCGGTTGTCGTGACGAACCTGTCTTCGGCAATGTCGAGATCCGGTGACGTGATGATACGCGTGGTGAAGCTGCTGCCGGCTGCGGAGAATCCTCCCGCCGTGGTTCCTGCGCCGAAGATGAGTTCTCGTGCTGACGTCGTGCTGACCGTGCCGCTGTTTGCCGAACTGCCGGTGCCCGATGCCGAGGCGCCGGCGTCGAACGGGTTGACGGGATCAAGGCCGCTGTATTCGAGAGCGCGGAGATCGACGAACTGCGTGGGAGCATTGAAGGTCACCGTCACCGCGTTGGTCCCCGCGGCGGCGGCCTTGATGTTCTTCGCGTAATAGATGGCCTGACTGACGCCGCTTCCGCGCGCGGTCGGGACAGCGAGTTCATAGACGTTGCCCGCAGAATCGGTGACGGACGCAATGTTGGATGTCGTGTTGTTCCAGCCGATGACGAGAATATTGGTATTCCCGGCCACTTGCGCAGCGGCGTAGGTGACCGGGACCTGCGTCTGGTTGGTTTGCGGCGTGGCCGCATTGGCTTGCACGAATCCAAGTGGCGCGGATGTGGTGACCGCGTTGTAGGTCGCCGTATAGGTGGCGCCGCCGGCCGGCACGACGAGGATGTGGTCCTGCGCGCCGCCATCGGACCATGAGACGAAGTTGTAGGTGGTCGACCCGACTGTCGCGTTGCGCGCTTCGATTTCATGATGAAAGCCGATGAGCGTGTCGTATGTGAACGGCGTGGCGCGCGCGATGCCGTCGAGATACAGCGTGACACCGGCGGGCGCCGTGGCGAAGTTGAGATTGACCTTGTCGGGGAAGATCGTGACAGCCTGGCTCGATTGCAGCCCGCTGGAGTCCGTGACCGTGAGCATGATCCGGTAGCGCGTGAAGCCGCTGAAGTCATGCCCGGAGGTCGGGATCGTAAAGGTTCCGCTGGTCACGCCGGTGATCGGGATGCCCGGATGCACATGTCCCTCATGCAGGAAATCGATGTTCCAGGTGTAGGCGCTGGCAGGCAGTGTGCCGTCTTCGGCATCGGTCGCGGTCCCGCTGAAGGAAATGACATCGCCTGCCCTGAAGACCGCGCCATCGGTCGGCGAGGTTATGGTCGCGACTGGACGGGTGCCCACGGTGATCGCGATCGGCGTCGAGAGTGTCGCATTGGCCCCGTCGGAAACCGTGAGGCGGGCCTGATACGGGCCGGCGACCGTATAGATGTGCGACGGGTTGGCCTCGGTCGATGTCGTGCCGTCGCCGAAATTCCAGGAATAGGATAAGGGCTGTCCCTCCGGATCGGAGGAGCCGGCGCTGGAGAAATTAACGGCGAGAGGCGTCGGCCCCTGCGCGGGCGATGCGGAAGCGCTCGCGACCGGCGGCAGGTTCGAATCGATGAACGAGATGCGCCGGATCTTGCTCACGCCGAATGTGCCGCTGATATCGGAATAGCCGAGATCGAGATAGTAGAGAGCCCCCTCGGGCCCCTCCGTCAGATAGACGATGTCGCCATAGGGGCCATCGACGGATCCATCCTGCGGCTCGAAGTTGATGACGCCGGTAACCTTGCCGTTGGCGTCGAATGTCAGGCGCTTGATCCAATTTTGCGTGTAGTCGGCAAAGAAGAAGCTGCCCTGGTACTCGCTGGGGAATTGCGTGCCATGATAGACGAACCCCGCAACGACAGCGGCGTCCCGTCCATTATGCGGATAGTAATAGGCCGGCGCGGTGTAGGCGGGATTGCCGTTGGGTGTTTCGACGTTGGGCCACCCGTAATTGGCCCCCCTGGCGCCGATATCGATCTCTTCGATCGCCGTGGAATAGGTGTTTCCGCCGACGTCGCCGATGATCAGGCGCCCGGTCGGCGCGTCGTAATAGGCGCGGAAGGGATTGCGCAGTCCGAGCGCCCATATCGCATCGAAGTTGGGGCCCGCACCGTCATAGAAGGGATTGTCGGTCGGGACCGTGCCATCCATGTTGAAGCGCAGGATCTTGCCGCGCGGTTTGGTGAGATCCTGCGCCTCGCCGGCGTTGAAATGCTCGCCGGTGGTGATCAGGATCTTCCCGTCATTGCTGAAGTTGATCGCGCCGCCATGGTGTTCGGCATTGGCGATCTCCGAATCCTGGTAGATGACGAATTCGCTGCCGGCGACGGTCCCCGTCAATGTCGCATTTGCGGTAAACCGCGAGAAACGATCGACGTTCGGCGAGCCCAGCGTGTAGAAGATGTAATAATAGTGGTTGGTGCTGAAGTTGGGATCGAGTGCGACGTCGTAGATGCCCTGCTGAACACCGGCCGAGCCGATATTGCTAAGCTTCAGGAACGGCGTCGGATCAGGCGTCGTATAGGGCGCCGGCAAGACCTTGATCGTGCCGGCCAGTTCCACCAGCAGCATGCGCCCGTCGGGAAGGAATTTGATCGCGGTCGGGAGATCGAATCCGGTGGCGAGAATTTCATTCTGAAAATTGCTGGCATTTGCCACATTCACAGCGATTGGTGCCGACACTGCCGTGTGGCCGTCGATATCGGTCGCAAGCGCTGTGATCGTGTGCGAGCCATTGTTCACGGTTCGCGTATCCCAGGCCAGCGCATAGGGGGCGCTGGCGTCAGGGGCGCCTGCTAGGACTCCGTCGATATAGAACTGGACGGTGGCGACGCCGGTGTCGTCGGTTGCGGTGGCCGTTACATTGACGATGCCGCTGACCTGCGCGCCGTTGGCCGGGACGTCGATCGAAACCTGTGGCGATCCGGCGGCCGGACCACCGACTGCTATGGTCATATCCGACTGGATCTGTGCCTGGGTGAGCACGCGGCTGTAGATGCGCAGGTCATCCAGCAATCCCTTCTGGAATTGTTTGCCCGAGGCATCCGCTCCGATATTCATGGCGTTGCCGCGCGCCGTAATCGATGCCGAGAGCGCCTGCGTGTTGACGAGAGCGCCGTTGACATAGGTTCGCACCTGCGCGCCATCGAAGGTGATGGCCAGATGGGTCCACTGGTTGAACGGCAGCGTGGTGCCCGCCGTGGCGACACGCGGCCCGCTGCTTGTCCCGATGTAGAAGTCGGTCTTGTTGCCGCCGCCGAGTTCCAGGCCATACTGATAGTAGGGCGAGGACATCGTCGTATTCCAGAATTTCCCGATAACAACCGAATCGCCGCTCGCCAGTGGCTGGGGATTGATCCACATCGACAATGTCAGTGCATTGCCGGAAATATTGGTCGAGGTTGAATTCGGGATCGTAATGTAGTCGTTCACGCCGTCGAAGCTCGCGGCCTTGCCATGCTGGCCCGCCACCCAGGCAACGCCATTGACCAGCGTCGCTGTATTTCCCTGGCCAGAGGAATCACTGGCAGTCGCGCCAACTCCCTCATCGAAAGAGTAGGCCGCGGCCAAGCCGACAATTTGCGTATTGGATACTGTCACCGTGACAGGTGGAGAATCCGCGGTGTTGTTCGAGGTGTCGCGCGCGCGCGCGGCGATCGTGTGGACACCGTTGGGAACGGTGCTTGTGTCCCAACTGACGCTATATGGAGCCGTCTTGTCCTCGCCTCCGCCGATCGCGACATTGTCGACCAGGAAGGTCACGCCGCCGACGCCAATGTTGTCGGTTGCATTGGCACTAATCGTCACCATGCCGGAGAGCGGCGCGGTTCCGGTCGGCGCGGTGATGGTCGCTGAAGGGGCAATCGTGTCGGGTGTGAGCGTGGTAGCGCTCGCAGGCGCCGATTGTGCCGAAAGATTCGCGGCCGCATCCACTGCGCGCACAGTGTAGCTATACGTGGTTCCGGACGCTAAGCTGGTGTCGTTGAACGTGGTTGTCGCCGAGGTTCCAACCTGCGTGTTGTTGCGGAAGACCTGATAGCCCGTGACCGCTACATTGTCCGTCGAAGCATTCCACGAGAGGTTGATCTGCGTCGGCGAAGTGGCCGTGGCAGCGAGGCCAGTCGGGGTGGAGGGGGGCGTCGTATCTGCCGCAGCGGTGGTCTTGAATGTGCTGTTCGCGCTGATCGCTTCGTTGCCGGCGGCGTCGATAGAGCGGACGCGATAATTATAAGTGGTGTTGGAGGCCAGACCGGCGAGCGCGACGCTGTGCGCAGTCACCAAGGTCGGGTCAAGCGTCGTCGTCGTGCCGTAACTCGCCGTGAGTCCATATTCAACGCGTGACGTCGCTGCTTCGTTGCTCGTCCAGGTGATTTGCGCCGAATTGCCGGTGATGTTGGTGGCAGTTCGTGCCGAAATCGTTGGGGCAGTCGTATCGAGGGTGATGGTATCGGTGACGGCTGTGGACCAGTTGCCCGCGGCATCGTTGAACTGGACATAGACGGTCTTGGCGCCGGCTCCACTGGAGAGCGTCCATGTCTTGGAGGATGCGAACGCCTCAGCGGTCGAAAATGAGGTGCCGTTGTTGGAGAACCGCATTTGCGTGACCGAGGTGACCGCATCGGTTGCGGTCAGCGCAAGCGTGACGGTCGTGGTGTTGGTCGCGGCCGCCCCTCCGTTGATGACGACGGTGCCGGTCGGCGCCTGGTTGTCGATGGTAACCGTAGCCGCAGTCGATGTGGTGATGTTGCCGGCAGCGTCGCGCGCCTGGGCCGCAATCGTGTGGGGGCCGTTCGATACTGTCGTCGTATTCCAGGAAACGCCATAAGGCGACGTGGTATCCTCGGATCCGATCGTAGCGTTAGCATCAAGCAAGAACTTCACGCCGACCACGCCGACATTGTCGGAGGCCGTGGCTGCAAGGTTGACCGTCTGCGAGAGGATCGATGCCGGCGGCGTGAGCGCTACGGTCGGCGGGGCCGTATCCGGTGGTGGCGGGGTGGTCCCCCCCAGCGGGGTTGTCATATCCGTCTGGATCTGCGCCTGCGTGAGCGCATGATCGGCGATGCGGACATCGTCTATCCGTCCGGGGAACTCGAAGCCGGTACTGCCGGAGCGACGGCCAATGGTCACGTTCGCTGTCGAGTTCTGCTGGGAATTGCTGACGGTGCCGTTCAACTGGCCGTTGTCGAGGTTACCGTTGAGATAGACATCCAGCGTCTGGTTGGTGGCGTTGTAGACGCCGGCGATATGATACCAGGTGTTGAGCTGGAGCGTCGTCGCGCCGTAGCGAAACATCGCACTGCCGGAGTTGGTCGTGAGCTTGAAGCCGATGGTGCGAGGGCCGGTATCCTTGGTGAGATCGAGCTGGTATCCGGATTCGCCGGAGGTGCGCTTTGATACAACCGCCGCGTCATCGGAGGGAAACGAGCTGACATAGACCCAGGCGCTGACGCTCATGCTGCCGGTGAATTGCAGCGCAGTCGGGTTGCCCAGATTCACGAAATCATTCGCGCCATCGAGCGCCACGGCGTTTCCGTACTTGCCCGCCGTGAAAGTCGGACCGTTGGTCAGCGTACCCGTAATGCCGTGGCCCGATGCATCCGCCGCTGCGGTGCCGGAAACTTCGTCGAAGGCGTAGCCGGCGGTAATACCGAGGGGATCTGCCGCCAGCAGCAGCCGCGGTTCGAGCGTTTCAAAGATAATCTGCGCAGGGGGAGAGGAAGGCTCGCTGTCTCTGCTCCCGCGACGGGGGCGCCGATTCACAAGTCGCCGCGTCACCCGGTTGAACAGGCTCACAGAACTCGACATCGCGCACTCCCAACGTCAAGCGACGGACTCTTGGGTTCGATGCAATGCGCTCTTCAATACCACACCGTTCTGCGCTTGTTAATCATGCCGGTATGGGCGGTTTTAGTTTAATTCCATCAGGACGTTAGTGCAGAAAGAGGGCGCGCAGAGGCGGTCGATCTGGCCGCGATAGATGTTTGTTCGTGAATTTCTTTGTCATTCCGTCCCCGCGAAGCCGAGAATTTTGCTGACCCGCTGATCTTCAGCAACAGCGGCTCGGCGAGCGCGCCGGTGCAGACGTTCGGCCGCGCGTTGACTGCAGTTACGTAGAGCGCGTGCGATCGCGGCAGGAATAGGTCGATCGGGTGACAGGCTTCGAGTGACCAGTTGGAGCAGCCTGCGCGAGGAAAAGCGTTGAAGGAGTTCATCATCAACAGCGACGATGGCCTCGTAGCTGCCCGGGTCGCCTTGCCGGCCGGCGCGCCCGAAGAGCTGGCGGTCGATGCGCCGGGATTCATGGTACTCCGTCAGGATGACATGCAGACCGCCTGCCTCGCGCACCACCGCATGCAGTTGGATGTCGGTGCCCCGCCCGGCCATGTTGGTCGCGACCGTGACTCTGTTCGGTTGCCCCGCACGCGCAACGATATCCGCTTCCTCGCGATCCTGCCGCGCGTTGAGGACCATGGGGTCGAGCCCTGCCTCGTGCAGCAACCGCGAGATATGTTCGGATGCCTCCACCGATCGCGTTCCGACCAGGACGGCACGGCCCGCCCGCGTCGCCGCGCGAACGGAGCGGACGACCACGTCCCATTTCTGCTCTGCGGTCGGCAGCATGCGCGTGCCGGCGTTCAGACGCCGCAACGGTTTGTTCGTTGGAATGCGAACGATCGGCAGGCCGTAGGCGGCGTATAATTCGCCTGCCGGCTCGATCGCAGTTCCGGTCATGCCGCAGAGATGCATGTAGCGGCGAAAAAAGCGCTGATATGTGATCTGTGCCAGCGTCTTGCGCCGCTCCGTGATGGCGCAGCGTTCCTTCGCTTCGATCAGCTGATGAATCCCGCTTTCCCAAGAACGGTCGGGCATGACGCGCCCGGTATACTCATCGACGATCTGCACTTTGCCATCGGCAACGATGTACTGGACGTCGCGCCAGTACAGATGCTGGGCAGCAAGCGCATGCTGGACGAGCTCCTCGCGGGCGCGCCGGATCGCCCATAAGCCCGGCAGCCCGGCCGAGAGCTTGGCGATCTCGCTTTCGCCGTCCATGGTGAGGCGTATCCGTTTTTCGTTCTGCAGGATCTGAAATGCTTCGCCGGCCTTCAGACGGCGCGCGATCTCGAGCGCGGCCTCGTAGAGACCGGCCGCGTTCTCAGCGTTTTCCTGCGCACCGGACAGGATCAACGGCGTGCGGGCTTCGTCAATGAGCACGCTGTCGGCTTCGTCCACGATTGCAAAATGGAGGCCGCGGAGAAGCAGCGGTTGATGGCTGCCGATGTGTCCGCCCTTGAATATGCGGTCGACAAGGAGCCGCGTGCTCGCGCGGCGCGCGCCGAGCGCCAGCCGGTCGCGGAGATAATCGAACACGAGCTCCTTGTTGGTGCAGTAGGTCACGTCGCTCGCATAGGCGCTCCGCCGTTCCTGGGGCGATTGCCCGTGCTCGGCGAGCCCGACGGTAAGGCCCAGCGCATTGTAGACCGGGCCGAGTTGCTCGGCGTCGCGGCGAGCGAGATAGTCGTTGACGGTGATGATATGAACCGGACGGCCCATGAGCGCGGCGGAGATCGCCGGCAGCAACGCCGTCAAGGTTTTGCCTTCGCCGGTTTCCATTTCGGCGATAGCCCCTCCCATCATGGCGGCGCCACCCAGCAGTTGAACGTGGAAGTGGCGCATGCCGACGTGACGACGCGCCGCTTCGCGCGCAAGGGCGAACGAAAGGGCCCGTTCGCGCGAGTGGAAGCGCGCTGACAGCAATCCTGCGCGCAATTCATCCGCACGCTCGCGCAGCCGGCGATCCGGCAGGTTCATGACCTGCGGCTCCAGGGATTCGACCAGCCGCGCGAAGCGCGAGAGCCGGTGTTGCCTGATGGTAAACAGCAGATAGGGCGAGATCTGGCCCCAGCCACCAAGCAGCGCGCCATCGAAGCGGCCCTCCTTGCGGCTGGCGCGTTCAGCATAGGGCGCATCCATCGCGAGCGAGCCCGCATCCATGATCTGCCGCCGGCTGCGAGGATGCGACATGTCGTTGTCTCAGATCTGCAGCCGGGACAGCAGCAATTGGCGCACACGACGCCACATCTGCCAGCCTATCGGCTCCCAGACATGATCGAAGCGCACATAGGCGCGGCTGCCAAATGCGGCCGGTGGCGTGGCTTCTGCGGACAATTCGACGTCAACCTGGAAAACACGTTGCAGCGCCCTGGTTCCTTGCTGGTCTGCCGGATCGACAGTGAGCGCGCCGCCGCCCGCACCCCCCAAGGCCCTGCTGGGGAGATTGTTGTGCCCCGCCGGAACTTCGCGAACGATTGTCGCCGGCAGAGTTTCATCGAGGCGCTCGGCGAGCTTGACCGTGACGCCGCGCAATTGATGACGAAGGAGATCAATATCGTCCTGCCGGATCGTTGCGCGGATGATGCGCGCGTCATGGGGGAGCACGTAGCCGATCTGCAGACCCTCTCGCACAAAGCGCCCGGGCAGATCCTGCGATTTCATCACCGCGAAGATGCCATCGCTTTGACTGCGTACAATGAGCCGCGCCGCGCGGCTGGTTGCCGTCGCAAGTTCGGCGCGCGCTTGCCCCAGTTCCGTGGTTGTCGTCTCGGCCCGCATGCGATCGGCAAAGCGCTCAGTGGCAAGACGAATCTCGAGTTCAGCGACACGCGCCCGCAGGATTTCGAGTTCGGTCCTGGATGTGGGGTCCTCGCTTTCGATCAACGCATCGCCGACGCCCACCCTTTGGCCGGGCTCGATCAGGAAGCCGTGCACGAAACCGTCCGCTCCCGCGCGCACTATTGCGTGTTCCGGCAGCCAGACCACACCTTCAGTCGTGAAGTAGAGCGGCGCCGGGACCAGAAACAGGACGATCCCCACGACCAGGATTGTGCCGAAGGTCGCAGTCATTGCGCGGTTGCGATTGCGATGAAGGCGCGGGCTTGTGAGCACCAGCCACAAAGCCTTGCCGATCGGCAATGCAATCCCCGTCAACAGACTCCAGATCGCAACCGCGATCCCCACAGCGAAATACTGGGAAGCGATGAATACGGCGATCGCAAGCATGACTGCTTGGCGGTAGAGGAAGGCAGCGGGTCCGTAGATGAGGAACCAGATGCGCTCGCCATCCGTTGCAACGAATTCTCTCAATCCATCGGTGCGAAACACATATCGGTCGACCAGATAGCCCCAGTAGCGGGTAGCGCGCTGCGCAAGGTTCGGAATTTCCAGCAAGTCGGCAAGAATATAATAGCCGTCATAGCGCAGGAGCGGATTGCCGTTGAACACCAGGGTGGAAACACCTGCGACCACCATGGCGTTGAATGCCAGTGCCCGAGCAATTCCAGGCTCGACCGCAAGCCAGACATAGAGTGCAAGCGCGGCGATAAACACCTCGACGATCATTCCGGCCGCGCCGACAAGCGCGCGCTGCCATTTGCTGCGGAATCCCGATGCCGCCGAGGCGTCGACATAGGGTAGCGGTGCAAATACCAGAAGCATGACGCCGAACTCGTGCACGGCTCCCCCGAATGCCTTGACGGCAAATCCATGCCCGAATTCGTGCATGACCTTGAGCAGCAGATAGGTCAGGGTAAGCGGTACGATGTTGTCGGTGGCGAGGATACGGTCGGTGGCATCGGCACTGAGGTCTTGCCAGTGCTGCGCGGCCAGCAGCAGCGCCGGCAGCACCATGAGCAGCCACAATGCGGCTCCCGGGCGGCCAAACAGCCACCGGGCGATTGGCAGCGTGCGCTCGAAGAACTTGTCCGGGTGCCAGCACGGTATTCTCAGAGCCAGCGGATAGAGCACATTACCCAGCCACCGGGATCGTCCTGTTCGCGCGGCACGCTCCAGCAGCGCGCTTGAATCGGGTGTTACCTCGGTCTGCAGCAAGTCGGATGCATTGAGTTCCGCCAACAACCGGATCACGTCGTCCTGACTCGGCGCCTCCTCTCCGAGCTTGGCTCCTATCTCATGCCAGAGCTGGTCGACAGTGCGCACTCCATCCATGGCGGCAATCATCATGCAGCTCGCCGGGGATAGGCGGTGTACGCGGCCGTTGGCATGATCGTGCACGACAAACCAGACATTGCCGCGATAGCGGTGGCGTAGGACCGAGGTGTGGTCGCGCAGCTTTGGCTTGCGGAGCGCGACGCGATACCAGGAGGAGCTCAGGAACGGGGCGACGGTCATGTCGGCGTCTCAGGGCAGGTACTTCCATGCAGTTAGGTTTAGCCAGTCGAAAACGGGGTGCATCCAGATCCAGACGAGCGAGCGTCGTCCGGTTGCGATCTTGGCGACGCCTTCCATCCCGGGGCGCAGACGCAGTCCAGGTTCCGACAGGCGCGCCTCGATCCGGAAGGAGTTGCGTCCCTCCTCGGCGACCGTCACCGGCGTGATCTTGCTCAAGATCAGCGGCAGCGGGTTGCCGGGTTGGCCAGCGAGGGCGACGGTGCCGCTCTGACCGACCGCGACATAACGCACGTCGCGCTCGTCGACCTGAACGATCAGGCGATAAGCGTACAGCGGAGCGACTTCGAACAGAACCTTCCCCTTTTCCACCGGCGAGCCGAGCATCTGAGTCAGATCTCCCGACACGACGATGCCGTCGAAGGGCGCAAGGATGCGTGCTCGGACGAGCTTCTCGTCCGCGAGTGCCAACTGCGACTCGGCTTGGCGAATCTGCGGCTCAAGCAGGACAAAATTGTTGCGATCGTGCTTGGCGAGCGCTTCCCGATGCCGCTGCAGCAGCTTGTCGCGCTCAGCACGCCATTTCAGGCGCTCGAGAACGAGCTCGCGGTCCTCGAGCGCGACCAGGAGATCACCGCTCTGCACGGTATCGCCGGCGCGCACGGGAGCGGTCCGAATGTATCCGTCGAAGGGGGCTATGGCGGCGCGTTGCAGCTCAGCTTCGAGTACCGATTTTGCGGTGATGCGATGCTCGCCATGCGCGAAAGCTGCGGTCAGCGTCAGCGCAGCCAGAGCGATGGCGCCGAGCTTGAAACCGGGTCGCCGTGGGCCGAACAGCGCATCGACCCCGTCGCCAAGGCGATCGATTATACGCCCCGTGACCCATCTGTTCGATCGCAACTGGAGCCCGATTTGCGGCCCCAACAGAGCTGCGACGGTTTCCGCCAGTTGCAATGTATCCGTGGTGAAGGGCTCGGCGCGATGGCGTTCGAATGTGAGCGCGCCGATCGGCTCCCCGTGGTGGCCGTTCAGCACAACCGACATGGTCGTCGCGCCGACGGTTTTTGAGCCCTCCGCCAGTGCCTGATGAGCAATGTGCACGGCGTAGTCCATCACGGGCAGCAGCGGATAGGCGACGCAACGGCGTTGCTCGACCGCTTCATCCATCGCGTTCTCGATTGCATCCGCCACGCGGCTCTCATGTTTGAAGCTGGCGGAATGCGACATCGCCTGGAGGCGGACTGTGCCATCCCGCTTGACCACCCCCATCGATACGCGATCGCATCGCAGGCGCGTTGCAAGCTCATTGGCGATGCTGATCGCCGCCTCGGGCAGTCGCGGTCGTGCCCCAACGGTCGCGAGGAGATCGAGGCACGCTGCGGCCCGCGCAACATCAAGCGAGAGATCCTTGGCGCGCCGCGCCCAAGGCAAGGTCTCGAGCCAGCCCGCACCCCAGCGCAATTGTTCGGCAACCGTTTCTGGGGCGACGGCGGATGTGCCGGCGGTTGTCGTCAAGGCTATGGCCGCGGCGGCGATTGGCGTGGTCGCGCCGAGCGGCAGGGCCACGACAAGGGCAACATGTTGCGCAGGACTGGCTTCCGGGCCAACGCGACCGTGGGCTACGATGACACGGCGCTCCGCAAGAGCCTGTTCGGCGAGCCGAGAAAGATCGCCGACCTGAATGTCACGCGCGGGCCATGTCAGGGACAGGCATTGCGCGTCGGAAGCGACCGGTCGGATGAGCAGGAGACCGGCGGCAACGCCCGCGATGCGGCTGCATTGTAGAGCAAGCCAGGCTGAGCCAAACGCCGCTTCATTGCTCGCATCCAGCAGTCCGCGCCAGTGCGCCGCTGTGGACGGCTCTGCCGGTACCACATGCAACGGGAGCGTTGGGTCCGCATTCACCGCTCGGGCTCTGTCTGGCTCAGACATGCGTGGCGTCCAAAGCGCGTCGACAATGATACTGCCTGCACTACGGAGCGGCCGTTTTGCCGGGTCGCCCGACGAAGATGGGTAACGATGCTGACCTTGAGCCTGGTTTTAGTTCGAAAACTGTGACCCGCCTGCAATCCCCGATGCAGTGTCTAGCAAATTTAGCTGCTGATCTTAGGCCTGCTTCTTTCAATGAGTCAAAGAGAGGTGTCGCGTGTTATAAGTGCAAAGCCAGTCAGAAGCTGCATGGCGGGATTACGTATGGCGGCATCAAATGGCACGGTATTCCATAGAATTCAGTGGCTTCGTTGCATCGCATGGTGTGCGTTGTGGCCGCTGGGGCCCTTCTTCCTGACCGCTTCTCCAGCGAGGCCGCAGACACCGGCAGTGCCGCCCGCCGCTGGACAAGAGTTCGAGTGTGTGATCGAGCCGCAGCAGGTCGTCAAACTCGCGAGCCCGGTGGTCGGCTTGATCGCACGCCTTGATGTCGACCGGGGCGATATCGTCCGGCAAGGCCAAGTCGTCGGCAAGATCGAGGATGGCATTGAGGTGGCGAATCTGGCGCTCGCACGCGCGCGCGCGACCAATGATGCGGCAGTTAAATCAGCGGAAGCGCGGGTGCAATTTCTGCGCAGCAAGTACGATCGATTGGATAAGCTCCACAGTAGGGCGGTTAGTTCGCTTGCTTCTCTTCAGGAAACGGAGGCTGAAGTCGATGTTGCTGAGCAGCAACTTAAGGAGGCGCGGCTCAACTTAAATATCGCTCGGCTCGAAGTGGCCCACGCGGAAGAAGTATTGAATCAACGAACGCTGCGAAGCCCGATTGACGGCGTGGTGGTCGAGCGCCTCCTTGTTCCAGGCGAGTACCGTAACGACCAGAGTCCGGTTCTCACGCTCGCGCAGATCGATCCGTTGAGGGTTGAAGTCTTCGTGCCCTCCGCATATTTCGGGCAAATTCGTATCGGCAGCAAGGCCGAGGTGCGTCCGGAGCAGCCGATCGGCGGTGTCCATACCGCGCTTGTTTCCGTGGTCGACCATGTGCTCGACGCCGCGAGCGGTACGTTCGGGATACGCTTGGCTTTGCCGAACCCGCATTTGACGCTGCCTGCAGGTATTCGCTGTAGAGTCACGTTCTCAATGCAGATTCCCAGCGCTCTCCCAGCCGTAGAAGCTAACGACATACCGCCGAAGAAGTAATTGTAGAGCGACAATATCGACATCTTCATCCTGCAAGGCGTGCCGAGGCATGTTCGCTCCCACGACGTCCAGAATTCATCGCGAAGGCCGTTCGGGCACCTCGAAATACGGCTTCCCTGAAGGGCTGCTTGTGATTCCAGGGGGGTATCCGCACCTTCGTGAGGCCCATTTTGGAAACCGCCCTGACGGCTTCCGATACCTATATGGCTGCTGCTGCAGCAGTGCTGCCGAAGCCGAGCAAGTAAGCGGGAGCTGTTCAGTAGCCGTTCAACTCAATCGGCGCGATCATTCACGATCCGACAGCCGACCCGGCGACTGCCTGGACCCGATCCTCCGGGTTTGACGGACAACGCCATGAACCTCTCACGCAATCTGCTGCCGCTTGCCGCGCTCGCGATGATGACAGGCTTCGGCTTCGCGCAAACACCGGTGCAAATGAGCCCGGATACCAAGCCGGCCGTGACCTCGCCTGCGCCCGCGGCGCCTGCCAAGAAGGCTACGACAACCTCAAGTGAAAGAACCGCAAAGTCGAAGGCGTGCTCGGCGCAGGCTGATCAAAAGGGACTTCACGGCAAGGCCCGAAAGAGGTTCCGCGACGACTGCAAGCGGAGCTGACCAAATCGCCGCTGCCCGATTTGATGAAGTCCTTCGGCTTCTGCACGATTTTATCGACAAAGCCTGGCGGCCAGCCTTCCCGCGAGGCGGATCCTCGCGGTGGCGATGCGTCAAGCTCGCGCCTCGAGCTCTTAAAACCGGCCCAGACCACGCAGCGCTCCCACCTGCATCGGTACGGCGGGACGGGCGAGCGCTCGTCCGTCACCTGGGGTCGGTGAGCCGGGATGCTATGCGGCCTTGCGGTCATGCCGCCCTTCGCAGACTTCCTCGATGATCTTGGCCACGAAGGCCGGCAGATCATCCGGCTTGCGGGAGGTTACGATGCCCTCGTCCGTAATGACCTCGGCGTCCTGCCAATTGGCTCCCGCGTTGAGGAGATCCTGTTTCAGCGTCGGCCAGGAGGTTACCTTCCGGCCCTTGGCTATGCCGGTGTCGATGAGGAGCCACGGCCCGTGGCAGACTGCGGCGACGACCTTACCCTGATCGAAGAAAGTCTTGATCAGCGATAGCGCCTTGTCGTTGCCGCGCAAGGTATCGGGGTTCATCTGGCCGCCGGGGAGCACGATCGCATCATAGGCAGTGGCGTCGATCGCATCGAGCGCCTTGTCGACCTTGACCGCGCGCCCCCAGTCCTTCTTGTCCCAGCCCTTGATTTCGCCGCTCTCCGGTGAGGCGACCTGCACCGTTGCGCCAGCCTCCTTCAACTTCGCGAGCGGCACTTCGAGCTCGGACTGCTCGAAGCCGTTGGTGGCGAGAATGAGGATATTTTTGCCTGTTAGGGCACCCATGTGAAATCTCCTGTCCTGGGGCACTTCCAGACCAACAGAACAGGCGGCGATGCGTTCCACGGTTCACGCGCGGTGTCGTGGAGCTCTTTCCTGAATCGTTGAGGTTCCACGCCCTGACCGACCGCCGGTGACGTTCCATCGTTTTAGGACGGAAGTCTGCGAGCTGTACCCGCCGAGAAAGTGCTTTGGCGGGCTTTGTCATCAACTGTCGACCAGGTGGCGCTGCCGGTCTGAAGCAGGGCGTCATGCTTCAGATCCTCTTCATCCAGCGCCAATGGTGCGCATCGGGCAACAAGGTACCCGAGATTCATTCGCTTACGTTCCTGATCGCGCCCCGCAAGGGAGGCCTTCACCTCACTCCAGACGGCCTCGAAGGCAGCAAAGGCCCGGGCGAGATCGGCAGGGTCGCTCAGCGATGAGAAAGGTATTTCTCCTCTCCCAAAGAAGTGGGCTGCGAGGAGATCGACCGATCATCGCGCCAACCCAGATGTTTGGCCGCCCCGACATCGCGGTCTCGGCCGACACCTTGACAGGCAACTCGGTTCACCCATAGCATATCATATAATAAAATGGCATTTCATTATTCAAAACGAAATGCGAGGAACGCCTTTGTCGACAGAGCCGCCAAAAGCCAAGGGGAAGCCCGCGCCTGCCGGCACCAGCACGCTCGATCTCGCGCTTCACGCGGTCGACTACCTGGTGCAGCAGAGCCGCCCGGCTTCGCTCGCCCAGATCGCGGATGCTCTCTCGGCGTCGAAGGCGACGATCTATCGGCATCTGGTGACGCTGCAGCGTCACGGCTTCGTCCGCCAGGAGGCCGAGACGGGCCGTTACGAGGCGGGGATCAAGCTGATGATGCTGGGCGAAGCCCTGCGTCAGCGCTTCGATATCGTCAGCGCCGCGCGCGAGGAGCTGATGACCTTGCGCGACCACACCGGCCAGGCGGTCACGGTCTGCGCCGCGATCGACGACGAGCTGATCGTCCTCGAACTGATCCAAGGCCGCACGCTCATCGAATTCTCCACGCGGCCCGGCACACGGCTCGCCTTCCACGCCAGCGCCCACGGCAAGATCTGGCTCGCCTTCGGCGCGCAAGAGCGCACCGCCGCGATCGCCAGCGGCCCGCTCGAAGCCTGGACGCCGGCGACCATCGTTTCAACGCAAGCGCTGCTCGCCGAGGTCGACGCCGTTCGCGAGCGCGGCTGGGCCACCGCGCCGAACGAGGTCATCACCGGCGTCAACACGCTCGCCGCCCCCGTCTTCGACCACCGCAAGGTTCTCGTCGGCTCGATCGCCATCGTCGGTGCGACGCAGTTCATTCCGCCCGTTCCCGATCCTGAACAGATCCGTGAGGTCGTCGGCAGCGCCGCACGCATCTCGCGTGGCTTGACCTGGAAAGACTGAGAGCATGACCTATTCGCTGGCCGTCGATATCGGCGGCACCTTCACCGATATCGTCCTGCGGGACTCCCGCGGCGGACTCAGCGTCGACAAGACACTGACCACGCATCACGACCTGCTGGAAGGTTTCTTCCGCGGCGTCGACTCCGTTCTTGGCAAGGCCGGCATCGCCGCGGGCGCGGTCGATGGCGTGGTGGTCCATGCCACGACGGTCGTCACCAACGCGCTGATCGAACGCAAGGGCCTGCCGACGGCGCTCGTCGTCACTGAGGGCTTCAGCGACGTGCTCTCGATCCGCAACGAGCACCGCTACGACATGTACGACCCGCAGATCGAATTTCCCGAGCCGTTGGTCACGCGCGAACTGACCTTCGGCCTGAAGGAGCGTGTCCTCGCGGACGGCACGGTGACGCTTGCGCCGAACCCCCAGGACATTGCGAGACTCGCGGCCGATATCCGGGCCAGCGGCGCGCGTGCCGTTGCGATCTGCTTCCTCAACAGCTTCGCCAACCCCGACAACGAGGCACTGGTCGCGGCCGCCCTGTCGCGCGAGCTCAACGACGTCTTCATCTGCACCTCCTCGGAGGTCGCCCCGCAGATCCGCGAGTACCAGCGGGCATCGACGGCGACCGTGAACGCCTATGCGATGCCGATCTCGCAGCCCTATCTCAAGCGGCTGAGCGACCGGCTGCGTGTCGAGGGCTTCGCCAACACCCCGCTGATCATGCTGTCCTCGGGCGGCGTCGTCGGCGCCGAGACGGCGGGCCGCAACCCCGTCCGCATGATCGAGAGCGGACCTGCCGCGGGCGCGCTCGCGGCCTGTCACTATGCCGAACTCCTCGGCATCGACCGGCTGATGTCCTTCGACATGGGCGGCACCACCGCCAAGGCCTGCCTCATCGAAAACCGAACGCCGCTGATCACCGGGCTGTTCGAGGTCGATCGGCGCTACCGCTTCCGCGAGGGCAGCGGCCTGCCCGTCACTGTGCCCTCGATCGACCTGATCGAGATCGGTGCCGGCGGCGGCAGCATCGCCCATGTCGACGATCTCGGCCTGCTCAAGGTCGGCCCCGAAAGCGCCGGATCCAACCCCGGCCCGGCCTGCTACGGTCGCGGCGGCCGCAACGCGACCGTAACCGATGCCGACCTCGTGCTCGGGCTGATTGATGCCGAGAACTTCCTCGGCGGCGACATGTCGCTCGACAAACCGGCCTGCGACGCCGCCATGACGCGGCTCGGCGAGGCGCTCGGCCTCAGCGCCGTCCAGGCCGCGCGCGGCATCTACCGCATCGTCACGGAAGCCATGGCCTCGGCGGCGCGGACCCATGCGACCGATCGCGGCGTCGATTATCGCGGCCTGCCGCTCTTCGCCTTTGGTGGTGCGGGACCACTCCATGCCTGCGGCGTCGCCGAATTGCTGCAGAGCACCAGCGTGATCGTACCGCCGCAATCAAGCGTGCTCTCGGCCTTCGGCACGCTCGTCACCCCCGTCCGGCTGGATCTCGTGCGCAGCGACCTGACGCGGATCGACCATCTCGACTGGGAGCGCGTCGACCGCGTTATCGGCGACCTGGAGAAGGAAGGGCTGACGGCGCTGGGCGAATCCGGCTGCGCGGCTGCCGACGTCACGATCCTGGTCGGCGCCGACATGCGCTATGTCGGCCAGCAGCACGAGGTCACGATCATCTTCGAGACCGATCCGCGTCAGAGCCGCGACGCCGCGGCGCTGACGGCCCAGTTCGAGGCGGCCTATCGCACGCTCTACGGCGTCAACCCCTCGCATGTCCCGATCGAGCTCGTGACCTGGCGTGTCGTCGCGCGGGGCCCCCTGCCGCATTTCGACGGCCAGGCCCGCGCGCGGATCGCGGCCGGCGCGCCGAAGCGCCACCGCCCCGTCCATGCCTGGGAGGATGGCCAGTCCGTGCCCGTCTATGAGCGTTCGACGCTCGCCACCGGCCAGTCCATCGCCGGCCCCGCCATCATCGAGGAGCGCGAAACCACGACCGCGCTGCCCCCCGGCTGGAGCGCGACGATCGACGCGCTCGGCTGCATCGTCGCCACGAAAGGTTAAGTCCGATGGCAAAGTCACCTGCGACGGCGAAGTCACCTGAGATGGATGGCGTCGAGCTCGAAATTCTCTGGTCGAACCTGATCGGCATCGTCACAGAGCGGGCCAAGGCGCTGCAGCGCATCGCCTTCAGCCCGATCGTGCGCGAGGCCGGCGACCTTGCCTGCGCGCTGTTCGATCAGCGCGGGCGCATGGTTGTGCAGGCCAATACCGGTACGCCCGGCCATATCAACTCGCTCGCCTTCGCCGGCGCGCATCTGGTGCGCCTGTTCGAAGGCCGCTGCGAGCCGGGCGACGTGCTGATCACCAACGACCCCTGGCTCTCGGCCGGGCATTTCTTCGACATCACCATCCTGACGCCGATCTTCGACGGGAAGAAGCTGCTCGCCTATATCGGCTCGACCATCCACCACACCGATATCGGTGGCTACGGCATCGGCGCCGGCGCCCGCGACGTGCATGAGGAAGGCCTCTGGATTCCGCCGCTCAAGCTCTATGAGCGCGGCAAGCCCAGCGAAATGCTGCACGACATCATCCGCCGCAATGTCCGCACGCCCGATGCCGTCTTCGGCGATCTCTCGGCGCAGGTTTCGTCCGGCGAGGCAGCAGCCGATCACCTGATCACGCTGTGCGAGCGCTATGGTATCGACGACATCGAGGCCTTGTCGGACGAAATCATCGACCGTTCCGAGGAGGCGACCCGCAACGCCATCCGCAAACTGAAGCCGGGCACCTATCACGGCGAGGCGGTCTTCGACGTGCCCGGCGGCGAGGTCATCACCCTCAAGACTGCCGTCACGGTCGATGCCGAGACCGGGTCGATCATCGTCGATTTCGAGGGATCCTCGCCGCAGACCACGACCGGCATCAACGTGGTGCTGAATTACACCCACGCCTATTCGACCTTCGCGATCCGCTCCTGCCTCAATCCGGATCTGCCCAACAACACCGGTTCGCTGGCGCCGATCGAGGTTCGCGCGCCCGTCGGCTCGATCGTCAACTGCGCCTACCCAGCGCCGGTCAATGCGCGCCACGTCGTCGGCATGTACGTGCCGATGCCGATCCTGAAAGCACTGCATCAGGTGATGCCGGAGCGGGTCCTCGCGGAAGGATCGGGCGCGGTCTGGACCATCCAGATCCAGGGGCGCAAGCCCAGCGGCGAGCCCTTCACGTCGTCGATGTTTAACTATTCCGGCGGCATGGGCGCCCGCGCCGGCAAGCCGGGACCGAGCGCGACATGCTACCCGACCGGCGTCGCGGCCGTGCCGATCGAGATCCTGGAAGCGGCGATGCCGATCGTCTTCGATCGCAAGGAACTGCGGCCTGGCTCTGGCGGCAAGGGCCGGATGCCGGGTGGGGACGGCCAGATCATCCAGTTCCATATGCGCACCGACCACGCCTGGCTGCTCAACGCCGTGCCGAGCCGGCTCGAGCGCGGTCCCGACGGCATCGATGGCGGCCTCTCCGGCGCGCCCGGCCGCTTCCTCGTGAACGGCAAACCCGTCAGCGAAGCCAAGAAACTGACCATGCAGGCCGGCGACGTCGTGCTGCTGGAGACGCCCGGCGGCGGCGGCTACGGCAAGCCCGTGGCCTGACGACGAGCGCGGCCAAACTCAAAATCCAGAAAAAGGCGGGACCTCGCATGGGGGTCACCAGCCGGGATCGAACAAACCGGGAGGATCGATGATGAAGCAGACCCTTTTTGCGGCCGGCCTTGCCGCGGGCATCGCGCTGGCCGGCGCGATGCCGGCCAGCAGCCAGGAACCCTACAAGATCGGCGTCTCCGCCGGCTTGACCGGCTATGCCGCGACCGTCGACCGTGCCTGGCGCGACGGCGTCGAGCTCGCAGCCGCCGCGGTCAACGCCAAGGGCGGCGTGATGGGTCGCAAGATCCAGGTCGTCGTCGAGGACAACCGCTCGGAGCCTCAGGAAGCGGTGACCGTCTACCGGAAGATGTTGAGCTCGGACAAGGTCGACGTCTTCGTCAGCGGCTGCGTCTCGGCCGGCAATTTCGCGGCCGCCGCCCTGCTGCTGCGCGCGAAGGTGCCGATGATGCTGTGCTCGATCCTGCCGCAGCAGCCCGAGCATCTGGCCTGGGCCTTCACCACGCTGCCGCCTGCCGGCTTCGAGATCGACAAGCGACTGGAATACCTCAAGGAAAAGACGCAAATCCGCAAGATCGCAGTGCTGCACGACCCGACCCCTTACGCCAACCTCCAGAAGAGCGTGGCCGAGCGCAATGCCGCGAAATACGGCCTCGAGGTCGTCTCGGTCGACCAGTACAAGCAGGACGATGCCGATCTGAGCGTGCAGATCAGCAAGGCCCGCTCGGCCGGCGCCGGTGCGATCCTGAAGATCGGATTGGGCGGCACGACGCTGACGGCGGCCAAGAACATCAAGCAGCTCGGCGCCGACATGCTGCTGCTGACCAGCCTCGAGGATCTCGCCGTGTTCGGCCCCGTCGCCGAGGTGCTGGGCGACAAGTTCTTCTTCGTCGCTTCGCCCTCGCAGGTCTACGAGGCTTTGCCCGAAGGCGCCCTCAAGAGCGGCATCAAGACCTTCCTCGATCCCTGGCGCGAGAAGTATCGGGATCGCGATCCCAACTGGGCCTCGCGCGGCTGGGACGGTGTCATGCTGACGGTCGCCGCGATCGAGAAGGCGAAGTCCTTCGAGGGCGAGAAGGTCCGTGCGGCCTATGAGGAATTGTCCGGCTTCCAGGGCACAACAAGCATCTACAATTTCCGGCCGGACCTCCATCAGGGCATCACCGAAAACCCCTTCGTTCTCGCCACGATCGAGGGCGGCAAGGTCAAGGTGGTGCAATGATCTCGGCGGTCGCGGCCAAGATGCAGGCCGGCGCTGTCTCGCCATTGGCAGGCGCGGCTCCGCCGAGGTCAGCACGTCCAATTTTGGCCGCGACCGGCCTTTCGGCCCGCTACGGCCACATCCAGGCGCTGCACGGGGTCGATCTGCGCATCGGCGAAGGCGAGCTCGTCGCCGTGCTCGGCCCCAACGGCGCCGGCAAGTCGACCCTGCTGCGCGCCATCATGGGGCTGTCGGCCAATAGCGGCGAGGTCCGTTTCCGGGGTGAGGCCCTGCCAAGGCAGGATCCGGTCGCGGTTGCCGCGCGCGGCCTCGTGCTGGTGCCGGAGGGGCGCGGCCTGTTCGCGCCGATGAGCGTCTCCGACAATCTCGAACTCGGCGCCTATCGCCTGCGCGACAAGGCCGAGTTCGCCCGCCGCCGCGAGCGCGTGCTGACCCTGTTTCCACGCCTGAAGGAACGACTCGGCCAGGCCGCGGGCTCGATGTCCGGCGGCGAGCAGCAGATGCTCGCGCTCGGCCGGGCGCTGATGGCGGGGCCGAAGCTCTTGCTGCTGGACGAGCCCTCGCTCGGCCTGGCACCGCGCGTCACCGGAGAAATCCTGGAGACGCTCGGCCTCCTGAACCGCGAAGGCCTGGCGATCGTGCTGGTCGAGCAGAAGGCGCCGCTGGCGCTCGAACTCGCCAGCCGCGTCTACCTGCTTTCGCTCGGGCGCATCGCCGCCGAACTTGATCCGCGTGACATCACCTCCCATGACGATCTCGCCCAGCATTACTTCGCCTGAACGGCGCCCGCTCCGGCTGGTCGGCCTGCTGCCCTGGCTCTTTGCCGCGGCGGTGATCGGCTACGCCATCGCCGTGGGCGGCTATGCCGCCACCGTCGTCTCCTTCGCGCTGATCTATGCCGTGTTCGTCACGGGACTGAATCTGTTCATGGGCTTCGCCGCCCAGGTCTCCTTCGGCCAGAACGCCTTCGCCGCGATCGGCGGCTATACGTCAGCCGTGCTGACGGCGAGCCACGGCTGGGGCCCTTTGCCTGCCATGGTGATCGGCACGGTAGCGGCCGTGCTCGCCGCGGCGATCATCGGCTATCCGACGCTCAGGCTGAAGGGCCACTACCTTGCCATGGGCACGCTGGCGATCGGGCTGATCACCTACGAGATCACGGTCGAATGGCAGTCCGTGACGCAGGGCTATCTGGGGATTTCCGGCATCCCGCCCTTCGGTATCGGCTCCTGGGAGGTCAGCTCCGACAGGGGCCAGCTCATCCTGCTCTCGCTCGTCGTCGCCGCCTGCGCCTTTGCCGCCGCGCGCATCCGCCGCTCTCGCTTCGGTCGTGCCCTCTCGGCAGTCGCCGGCAGCGAGGAGGCGGCGACCGCGCTCGGCATCGAGGTCTCCCGCTACAAGCTCGCCGCTTTCCTGCTCTCGGCCGGTTTCGCGGCTCTGGCCGGGTCGCTCTTCGTCCACGTCGTCGGCTATGTCAGCCCGGAGGTCTTCGGACTGCACATGGTGATCGTCACCTTCACCATGCTCTATGTCGGCGGCATCGGGACTGTCGCGGGGCCCCTCGTCGGCGCGCTGATCGTCAGCCTGCTGCCCGAGACCTTCCGCGCCTTCAAGGAGTATCAGGACCTCGCCTATGGCGCGGCGCTGATCCTGCTGCTGATCTACGCGCCGCGCGGTCTTTCCAGCCTGTTCGCCCCGCGAGGCCGGTCATGACCCGGCTGCGCCTCGATGGTGTGACACGACGCTTCGGCGGGCTCGTCGCCGTCGACGACATCTCGTTCGACGTGCCGGCCGAAGGCGTCACCGCCGTGATCGGCCCCAATGGCGCGGGCAAGACGACGCTTTTCAACCTGATCTCCGGCTTCCTACCGCCGAGCGCTGGCCGCATCACCTTCGAGGGCAAGGACATCACCGGGCGCCCGCCGGCCGAGATCGCCAAAGCGGGATTGGTCCGGACCTTCCAGCTCGTGAAGCTGTTCGAGGATCTGAGCGTGCTCGACAACGTCAAGGTCGGATGTCATCTGCAGGGCAGAGCCGGCCTGCTCTCGGCGCTGCTGCGGCCGGCGTCGGCGCGCCGAGAGGAGGCTGCCGTCGAAGCCCGCGCACGCGAACTCCTCGTCTTCGCTGGCCTCTCCGCCTTCGCGGACGAGCCGGCCTCCGGCTTGCCCTATGGCCGCCAGCGCATGCTCGAACTGGCGCGGGCCATGGCGGCCGGGCCGCGCCTGATCCTGCTCGACGAGCCCGCCGCGGGGCTCAACACCGATGAATCGGCCGCCTTGTCGCGCATCATCCGGCGTATCGCCGAAGAGGGCGCCAGCGTGCTGCTGATCGAGCACGACATGACGCTGGTGATGAACACGGCCGACCGCGTCGTCGTGGTCGATTTCGGCCGCAAGATCGCGCAGGGCACGCCGGCGCAGGTTCGCGCCGATCCCGCGGTGATCGCGGCCTATCTCGGCACGGGCAAGCCTGCTGCCGGCAAGTCAGCCACGCAGGAGGCGGCCAATGGCTGACTGGTCCTATATCCCGCAGGTGCTCGTCAGCGGGCTCGGCATCGGCTGCGTCTATGGGCTGATCGGCATCGGCTTCTGCGTCATCTACAACGCCAGCGGCATCGTGAACTTCGCTCAGGGCGCGTTCGTGATGCTCGGCGGCATGATCACCCAGGTGCTGTTCGCGCGGAACGGCGTGCCGCTGCCGGTCGCCGCGCTGATCGCGATAGCGGCGGTCGCCATGCTCGGCGTCGCGATCGAGCGCGTCGTCGTCAGGCCCTTGTGGAACCGCAAGGCGACTATGTTCGTCATGATACTGGCGACGCTTGCCGCCCAGATCGTGATCGAACGCCTGACGTTGATCGCGGTCGGCGACCAGCCCAAGACATTGCCCGTCTTCACCGACCGGCCGCCGCTGATGATCGGCTCCGTCGCGCTTGGCTACCAGCTCATCTGGATCGTCGGCGGGTCGCTCGCGATCGTCGGTCTGCTGGCCGCCTTCTTCGGTCTGACCCGCACCGGCAAGGCGATGCGTGCCTGCTCGATCAACCGGGAGGCCGCGGCGCTGCAAGGCATCCCGGTCTCGCGCATGCTGGCGCTCGCCTTCGCGCTCAGTGCCGCGCTCGGAGCCATCGCGGGCATCCTGATCACGCCGACGCAGTACACCGCCTTCAATGTCGGCGTGCCCTTCGCGATCAGCGGCTTCATCGCCGCGATCGTCGGCGGCTTCGGGCGTCCCTTCGGCGCCTTCCTCGGGGGCTTGCTGCTCGGGCTACTGCAGGCGCTGGCCATCGTCGGCTTCGGTGCCGGGCTGAAGAACGTGGCGGCACTTTCGGTGCTGCTGCTGTTTCTGTTCATCCGGCCCTCGGGAATTCTCGGCGCGGCCAAGTAACGATCCAAGCGACAATCGGAGAGCCGGTATGGACATTCACAAGATCGACTGGAGCGGGATTCCCTGGACACCGGTGCGCCCGGGTGTGGACCGAAAGGCGTTTTCGGGCAGTGCCGCCACGCTGGCACTGCACCGGCTGATGCCTGGCCACGAGCCGAAGCCGCACACCCATCCCCATGAGCAGATCGCCTATATCGTCAGCGGCACGATCCGCTTCGTCATCGGCGGAGAGGAGCATCTGATCGGCCCTGGAGGGCTGGTCGTGATCCCGTCGAATGTCGAGCATTGGGGCGAGGTCGTCGGCGACGAGCCGGTGATCAATCTCGATGTGTTCACGCCGCGCCGGCCCGAATACGCTTGAGCTGGATACTCATATGATTTTTCGTCAGTAACGGGCCGCCATTAGCGGAACTTGGCTCGCCGCCCGGAGGCGGACATTCCGCGGGCGGGCCAACTCATGCCAACCGCAGCATTCCTTGAAATGCGAGCGTCCAGCAGCATCAGAGCATTAGCCTTGCTAGCAAGCGGCCTTAGGCTACTCATTCTCAAGGGAGATGCGGGGGGATCCATGGCGCTTCGGCTCTCCAAGAGCAATCGATATGATTTTGATCATTTCGATGAGCGCTAAACGATCCGACAATCGAGCGTTTCGATCACCGTCCTGTTTTCCGCACGACAATCCGCTTGCACGAACGCTGTTTCTGACATAAAGATATCTTTATATCTTTTTTCGGCGCTTCGGGAGGGCGTTTGCGTGCGACAGCCGACGGCATTGTCTTCCGAGGTGCTTCTCGCGGGCCTCAGGGCGGCGGGCGAGGAGACGCGCCTGCGCATCCTGGCGCTGCTGTCCGAGGGCGAGCTTTCCGTTTCCGACCTGACCGATATTCTCGGCCAATCGCAGCCGCGCATCTCGCGCCATCTCAAGCTGCTAGCCGAGGCCGGGTTGGTCCGGCGCTCGCGCGAGGGCGCCTGGGCCTTTTTCCGGCTCGACGAAACCGGGCCGGGCGGGGCCTTCGCGGCTTCGCTTGCCGCCTGGCTCGACCGCACTGATCCGGTCCTCGCGGCCGACCGCGAGAGGCTGGCCGCCGTGCGGGCTAACCGCGCCGAGGCCGCACAAAGCTATTTCGCGAGCGTCGCGCGCGACTGGGACCGTTTGCGCGGCCTGCATGTGCCCGACCATGTCGTCGAGGCGGCGGTCGAAGAGGCCGTCGGCGAGGGGACGCCCGGCGCGATGCTTGATCTCGGCACCGGCACAGGCCGGATGCTGGAGCGAATCGCACCGAAATACGGCCGCGCCGTGGGCGTCGACGCCAACCACGCGATGCTCGCGGTGGCGCGTGCCAATCTGGAGCGGGCGGGGCTGTCGCGCGTCGAGCTCCGCCAGGGCGATATCTATGCGCTGCCCTTCGCGCGCAATTCCTTCGACCTCGTCGTCGTCCATCAGGTGCTGCATTTCCTCGACGATCCCGGCCGGGCGGTGCGCGAGGCCGCGGCGATGCTGGCGCCGGGCGGGCGGCTGATCGTCGTCGACTTCGCCCCCCACGACATGGAATTCCTGCGGACCGAGCACGCCCATCGCCGGCTCGGCTTCTCCCGCCAGCAGATCGCCGGCTGGTTCACGGAGGCGGGTCTCGCCTGCGATCTTTCCCGCGAAGTCACCCTGGCCGATGGCGGCTCCGGGCAGTTGCCGGTCATGCTCTGGCGCGGGCGCGACCGGCGCGTCCAGTCCGATCTGCCGGTCCGTGCGATCAATCTCGAGGTTGCCTGATGAATTCCTTTCGCCCCAGCCGGCACGGTTCGCGCCGTCCCCGCGTCTCCTTCGAGTTCTTCCCGCCGAAGACGGCGGAGATGGAGGTCGCGCTGTGGGAGAGCGTGCGCCGGCTTGAGCCGCTCGGCCCCAGCTTCGTCTCGGTGACCTATGGCGCTGGCGGCTCGACGCGCGAGCGCACCCACGCGACCGTCAAGCGCATGGTCGAGGAGACCGCGTTGAAGCCGGCCGCGCACCTCACCTGCGTTTCGGCGTCGAAGGCCGAGGTCGACGAGGTCATCCGCTCCTATTGGGATGCCGGCGTGCGCCATGTCGTGGCGCTGCGCGGGGATCCGGCCGGCGGCCTCGGCACCACCTATGAGCCCCACCCGGACGGCTATCACCAGACCTCGGACCTCGTCGCGGGCCTGAAGCGCATCGGCGATTTTGAGGTGACGGTCTCGGCCTATCCGGAGAAGCATCCGGAAGCCGCCTCGCTCGATGCCGATATCGATGCGCTCTGGAAGAAGGTCGATGCCGGCGCGACGCGGGCGATCACCCAGTTCTTCTTCGATAACGACGTCTATTTCCGCTATGTCGACAAGGTCCGCGCGCGGGGGATCGAGATCCCGATCCTGCCGGGCATCGTGCCGGTGCAGAACTTCAAGCAGACTGCGAATTTCGCGCGCAAGACCGGCGCCAGCGTGCCGCAATGGCTGGCCGACCGCTTCGAAGGTCTGGAGGACGACGTGGCGACGCGCCGTCTGGTCGCCGCTGCTGTCTGCGCCGAGCAGGTGCTCGACCTGATCGACCGCGGCGCCACCGATCTGCATTTCTACACGATGAACAAGGCTGACCTCGTCTACGCCATCTGCCATCTCGTCGGCCTCAAGCCCGAGAAGCCGGCGGCGCAGGCCGTGGCGGCGGAGTGAGCCTGATGTCCGACTACAAGCCAGCCCCCGTCGACGGCGCCGAGATCGAGCGTTCGCTGCGCCAAGCCGCGCGTGAGCGCATTCTCGTGCTCGACGGCGCGATGGGCACGCAGATCCAGGATCTGAAACTCTCCGAGGCGGATTTCCGTGGCGAGCGCTTCAAGGGCTTCAACCACGACCTCAAGGGCAACAACGACATCATCGCGCTGACCCAGCCCGAGGCGCTGCGCGACATCCATCTCGCCTATTTCCGGGCTGGCGCCGATATCGTCGAGACCAACACCTTCTCCGGCACCTCGATCGCCCAGGCCGATTACGGCATGGAGGCGTATGTCTACGAGCTGAACGTCGAATGCTCGCGCATCGCCCGCGATGCTGCCGCGATCGCGCAGAAAGAGGACGGGCGCCGCCGCTATGTCGCGGGTGCCATCGGCCCGACCAACCGCACGCTCTCGATCTCGCCCGACGTCAACAATCCCGGCTTCCGCGCCGTGACCTTCGATCAGGTGCGCGATTCCTATGCCGAGCAGGTGAGGGGGCTGATCGACGGCGGCTCGGAGCTGCTGCTGATCGAGACGATCTTCGATACGCTCAACGCCAAGGCGGCGATCGTCGCGATCGAGCAGGTCTATCGCGAGAAGGGCATCCGCCTGCCGGTGATGATCTCCGGCACGATCACCGATCTCTCTGGCCGCACGCTCTCCGGCCAGACGGTCGAGGCGTTCTGGAACGCGGTGCGCCACGCGGCGCCGCTGACCGTCGGCCTCAATTGCGCGCTCGGGGCACGCGAGATGCGGGCCCATATCAAGGACATGTCCCGCGTCGCGGATACGCTGATCTGCGCCTATCCGAATGCCGGCCTGCCCAACGAATTCGGCCTCTATGACGAACGGCCGGAGGCCACGGCCAAGATGCTGGCCGAATTCGCCGATGCCGGTTTCGTCAATGTCGTCGGCGGCTGCTGCGGCACGACGCCCGGCCATATCGAGGCGATCGCTCAGGCCGTCGCCGGCAAGGCGCCGCGCCAGATTCCCGAGACGAAGCCCTATCTGCGCCTCGCCGGTCTGGAGCCGTTTACGCTCGACGAGACCATTCCCTTCGTCAATGTCGGCGAGCGCACCAACGTCACCGGCTCGGCCAAGTTCCGGAAGCTCATCACCAATGGCGACTATGCCGCCGCGCTCGACGTGGCGCGCGATCAGGTCGCCAATGGCGCGCAGGTCATCGACATCAACATGGATGAGGGCCTGCTCGATTCCGAGAAGGCGATGACCGAGTTCTGCAACCTGATCGCCTCGGAACCGGATATCAGCCGCGTGCCGATCATGGTCGATTCCTCGAAATTCCATGTCATCGAGGCCGGGCTGAAGACGATCCAGGGCAAGCCGGTTGTCAACTCGATCTCGATGAAGGAGGGCGAGGCCGCCTTCCTGGACCATGCCCGCATCTGCCGCAATTATGGCGCGGCTGTCGTCGTCATGGCCTTTGACGAGACCGGCCAAGCCGACACCTATGCCCGCAAGATCGAGATCTGCACGCGGGCCTACAAGCTCCTGACCGAGGAGATCGGCTTTCCGCCGGAGGACATCATCTTCGATCCGAACATCTTCGCGGTGGCGACGGGCATCGAGGAGCACGACAACTACGGCAACGACTTCATCGACGCGACGCGCGCGATCCGCGAGACGCTGCCGCATGCCCACATCTCGGGCGGCGTCTCGAACCTGTCCTTCTCCTTCCGGGGGAATGAGAAGGTGCGTGAAGCCATGCACTCCGTGTTCCTCTACCACGCCATCAAGGCGGGGATGGATATGGGCATCGTCAATGCCGGCCAGCTCGGCTCCTATGACGATCTCGACCCGGAGCTGCGCGAGCTCTGCGAGGATGTCGTCCTCAATCGCCGCAAGGACTCGACCGAGCGGCTGCTGGAGGCGGCGCCGCGCTTCAAGGGCGACGGCTCCGTCGCGGCGTCAGGCAAGGATCTCGCCTGGCGCGAGCTGCCGGTCGAGAAGCGGCTGGAACATGCGCTCGTCGCCGGCATCACCGAGTTCATCGATATCGATACCGAAGAGGCCCGGCTCAAGGCCGACAAGCCGCTGCACGTCATCGAAGGGCCGCTGATGGCCGGCATGAACGTGGTCGGAGACCTGTTCGGCGCCGGCAAGATGTTCCTGCCGCAGGTGGTGAAGTCGGCCCGCGTGATGAAGCAGGCCGTGGCCTATCTCATGCCCTATATGGAGGAGGAGAAGCGCCTGAACGGCGGCTCCGAGCGCTCGGCCGCCGGCAAGGTGCTGATGGCGACGGTGAAGGGCGATGTCCACGACATCGGCAAGAACATCGTCGGCGTCGTGCTCCAGTGCAATAATTACGAGGTCATCGACCTCGGCGTGATGGTGCCGACGCAGAAGATCCTGGATACCGCGCGCAAGGAGAATGTCGACATCATCGGCCTCTCCGGGCTGATCACGCCCTCGCTCGACGAGATGGTCACCGTCGCCTCCGAGATGGAGCGCGAGGGCTTCGACATCCCGCTGTTGATCGGCGGGGCGACCACCAGCCGCGTCCATACGGCGGTGAAGATCCATCCGGCGTACGAGAAGGGGCAGACTGTCTATGTCACAGACGCCTCCCGCGCGGTTGGCGTGGTTTCGAACCTGCTCTCGCGGGACCAGAAGCCGGCCTATGTCGACGGGCTCAAGGCTGAGTACGCCAAGGTTGCCGACGCGCATCGCCGCTCGGAGGCCGACAAGCAGCGCCTGCCGCTGGCCAAAGCCCGCGCCAACGCCTTCAAGCCGGATTGGGCGAGTTACGTGCCGCCGAAGCCGAGCTTCCTCGGCACGCGCGTCTTCCGGACTTACGACATCGCCGATCTCGTGCCGGTGATCGACTGGACGCCCTTCTTCCAGACCTGGGAGCTGAAGGGCCGCTTCCCCGCGATCCTGCAGGATGAGAAGCAGGGCGAGGCAGCGCGCGCACTCTGGGACGATGCGCAGACGATGCTGAAGCGCGTCGTCGAGGAGCGCTGGTTCAACCCGAAGGCGGTGATCGGCTTCTGGCCGGCGAATGCCGTGGGCGATGACATCCGCCTCTATACCGGCGAGAGTCGGCAGGAGCAGCTCGCGACCTTCCACGGCCTGCGCCAGCAGCTCTCGAAGCGCGACGGCAAGCCGAACATGTGCATCTCCGACTTCGTCGCGCCGGAGGGTGGGGCTCCCGATTACATCGGAGCCTTCGTCGTCACGGCGGGCGCGGAGGAGGAGCGCATCTCCGAGAAATTCGCGCGCGACAATGACGACTACCGCTCGATCATGGTCAAAGCGCTGGCCGACCGTTTCGCCGAAGCCTTCGCCGAGCGCATGCACCAGCTCGTGCGCAAGGAATTCTGGGGCTATGCTCCGGACGAAGCCTTCACCAACGAGGATCTGATCCGCGAGGAATATCGCGGCATCCGCCCGGCGCCGGGCTATCCGGCCCAGCCCGACCACACCGAGAAGGCGACGCTCTTCCGGCTGCTGGAGGCGGAGCGGCGCGTCGGCGTGAAGCTGACCGAGAGCTATGCGATGTGGCCGGGCTCCTCGGTCTCCGGCCTCTATCTCGCCCATCCCGACGCCTATTATTTTGGCGTCGCCAAGGTCGAGCGCGATCAGGCCGAGGATTACGCGGCGCGAAAGGGCATGAGCGTGGAGGAGGTCGAGCGCTGGCTCGCGCCGATCCTCAACTACGACACCGCCGCCTATCGGCTGCAGGCTGCGGAGTAGGGAGGGGCGGCCAGGCCGGCGGTCGTCGATTTCTACAGATGGCGTTTGTTGAATTTCCGGCCCTGCTCGTATAACCGAGCTGGGCCGGGCTGTCCGGCACCCCTATGGCGGACTGAGCGGTCATGACCGACGACAACGACAATTACGTCTATGACGAGGCGGCGGGCGAGTGGCGCCCTGCTTCCGAGGTGGCGGCCGCCTCTGCCGCCGCGGCGCGCGTCGAAGTGCGTGATTCCGCCGGCAATATTCTGGCGGATGGCGATTCCGTCGTGCTGATCAAGGATCTGAAGGTCAAGGGTGCCGGCCAGACCCTGAAACAGGGCACGGTGATCCGTTCGATCCGGCTGACCGACAATCCTGAAGAGATCGACTGCCGCCACGACGCGATCAAGGGCCTCGTGCTGCGCACCGAATTCGTTCGCAAGCGCTGAAGCCGGGGCTCGGTGATCCGGAAAGCGACCCTTGCCGACCATGCGCGCATCCATGCCATCCGCATGGGCGTGCGCGAGAACGTCCTCAGCGATCCGTCGCTGGTGACGGCCGAGGAGGTCGACTGGTATCGCGAGCACGCCATCTTCTTCGTCGCGGAGGAGGCAGGCGAGGTCGTGGCCTTCACCTGCGCCAATCATCAGACCGGGCTGATCTGGGCTCTGTTCGTCGATCCCGCGCATGAGGGGCGCGGCCATGGCCGGGCGCTGCTCGATGCGGCGCTCGCCGAATTGACGGCGGGGGGACATGCACAGGCGTGGCTGACGACGGGATCGGGCACGCGGGCCGAGCGCTTCTATCGCCGCCATGGCTGGCGCGAGATGGGCCGGTCGATCGACGGGCAGATCGTGTTCATCCGGGCATTGGCGGAGACGGACGCCAACTGAGCGGCGACGAAGCTCCGATCAGGCCAAGGCGGCCCGGCCGCGGATCGCGGTGACCGGCCCGTCGAAGACGCGGACGCAGTCGCCGCCTGCCATGTTGGCGACATGGAGCGCGGCTTCCGCCTCGGCGAGAATTTCCTGCTGCTGGCGATAGCCGTCCGTCGTCACCAGCGCCGCCCCGATCGATAGCCTGAAATCGAGCACCAGCGCGCCGTGCGAGACCGGGCGGCAGAGCAACCGGCGCGTGCCGTCGAGCACGGTGCCCAGATAGCGCCGGTCACCCGGCATCTGCAGCAGCAGGGCGAAGGCGCCGGGTCCAGCCGGGTCGATCGCCAGGGCATCGGGGAAGTGCCGCTTCAGCCGCTCGGCGATGCAGCGTGTGAGCGTGTCGGTTGCCGCCTTGCCGAAATCTTCGGTCAGGTTCTGGAAACGGTCGATCTGGAAGATCGCGAGGGCCAGGCGGTCGGGACCGGAGCGCGGGTCGTGCCTGATCTGCCGCAGCGCGTCGGAAAAGCTGTGGGGCACGGAATGGCCGGTGAGCGGTTCGCTGCGCGCCATGCCGGCAAGCTCGGTCCAGAGCCCCTTTTCGGCGGTGACGTCCTGCTTGGAGCCGAAGATGCGGAGCGGGCGGCCATGCTGATGGCCGACGCCGACGACGAGGCGCATCCAGCGCTTCTCGCCGGTCGCTGCCCTGATCCGGCAGTCGAGCGCGAAGCCCTGGCCGGTGCGGATGGCGGTGCTGCGCAACTGGTTCATCTCGCGGCGCGACTGGTCCTCGTAGAGATCCAGGGTCGCGCTCCGGTAGATGGCTGAGCCGTGCTTCAGGCCGAAGAGGTCGTAGACACCGTCGGTCCAGCTCAGCGATTCATTGGCGAGGTTGCATTCCCAGGCGCCGATGGCCGCCGTCGCCACGGCGCGATCATAGAGGGGACGGGTCGCCGCGACGAGCTGCTGGCTGTTCAAGGCGCCCTCCTGTGCCGATGGGGCAACCCTAGGCCCGGTCCGTTAAGGGACCTTTGCGCTGCCGCGCGGATGCCGGATTTTCATTCGCGCCGCAACGCCTCGATCGGATCGAGCCTCGCGGCGCGCTGCGCCGGATAGAAACCGAAGAAGACGCCGATCAGCCCGGAGACGCCGACCGCGATCAGGATCGTCTCGATCGAGATCACCGAGGGCCAGCCGGCGATATTGGCGATGGTGAGCGCCGCCGCGATGCCGAGCGCGACGCCGGCCGCGCCGCCGATGGTCGCGAGAGTCGTCGCTTCGATCAGGAACTGGATCAGCACCGCGCTCTGGCGGGCGCCGACAGCAAGCCTGAGACCGATCTCGCGGGTGCGCTCGGTGACCGAGACCAGCATGATGTTCATGATGCCGATGCCGCCGACCAGCAACGACACGGCGGCCACCGCCGCAAGCAGCCAGGACAGGGTCGTTGCGGCCGCCGTCGCGGTGTTGGCGATCTCGGTGAGGTTGCGGACGATGAAATCGTCGTCCTGATCCTCCATCAGCCGGTGACGCTGGCGCAGCAGGGCCGTGACGTCGGCGATGCCCGGATTGATCGCCTCTTCGCTCGCGAACTTCACCATGATGCTCTGGACCGAGCGGTCGCGGGCATAGTTGCGGCCGACGATGCGGCGCCGGCCGGTGTCGAGCGGCACGAAGATGACGTCGTCCTGGTCCTGTCCGAGCGCCGACTGGCCCTTGGGCGCCATCACGCCGATGACCTTGAAGGGCACGTTGCGGATGCGGAACTGCTGGTCGAGCGGGTTCTCCTCGCCGAAGAGATTGCGCGCCACGGTCTGGCCGATCACGGCGACGATCTCGCCCTTGCGCAGCTCCTCGGGCTCGAACAGCCGGCCGTCGGCGAGCTCCCATTCGCGGGCGGCGAAGAAGTCGAGATTGGTCGCGGTGATCTGCGTCGACCAGTTCGTACCGGCATAGACCGCCTGGGCGCGGGTGACGATGATCGGCGCGGCAGCGGTGGTGCCCTCGACCTCCTTCAGGATCGCGGCGGCGTCCTCGTCGGTCAGGGTCGAGGAGGCACCGGCGCCGAGCCTGACGCCGCCCTGGGTGACGTTGCCGGACTGGATGATGGCGAGATTGGCGCCGAGCGACTTGATCTGGCTGGTGACGCGCTCGCGCGCGCCCGAGCCGATCGCGACCATGGCGATGACGGCGGCGACGCCGATGATGATGCCGAGCATGGTCAGCGCCGAGCGCAACGCATTGGCGCCGATGGCGGAGAGGGCTGAGCGGAGGGCCTCGACGAGGCTCATGCGGCGGCCTCCGGCACATCCACCTCGGGCAAGACGAGGCCAGTATCGAGCGCTTCCAGCGCAGCGCGAGCGTCGGCCGGCTCCTGCCTGAGATCGCTGAGCAGATGCCCGTCGCGGAAGCGGATCAGCCGGCGCGCATGGCGTGCGACTTCGGCGTCATGCGTCACGAGGACGACGGTGACGCCCTCGCGGTTCAGATCCTGGAAGAGCGCGAGGATTTCGAGCGCGGTGCGGCTGTCGAGCGCGCCGGTCGGCTCGTCGGCGAGCAGGAGGCGCGGCTGGTTGACCAGCGCGCGCGCAATGGCGACGCGCTGCTGCTGGCCGCCGGAGAGCTGCATCGGGCGATGATGGGCGCGCTCGGCGAGGCCGACGCGCCCGAGCGCCGCGAGCGCGCGCCGGCGCCGCTCGGCCCGCGCCACGCCGGCATAGACCATCGGCAGCTCGACATTGGCGCAGGCATCGATGCGCGGCAGCAGGTTGAACTGCTGGAAGACGAAGCCGAGCTTGCGGTTGCGCAGCTCGGCGAGGCCGTCGCTCGACAGCGTCTCGACGGCGACGCCGTCCAGCACGTAATGGCCCGCGCTCGGCCGGTCGAGGCAGCCGATCAGGTTCATGAAGGTCGATTTACCCGAGCCGGACGGCCCCATCACGGCGACGAGGTCGCCGGCCTCGATCGCGAGAGAGACCCGGTCCAGGGCGGTGACGCGGCCGGAATCGAGATCGTAGACACGGGAGAGGTCGCGGGTTTCGATCAGGGGCATGGCGGCGCCCTCAGAACAGCCGCGGCCCGCGCGGGCGGGAGGCGGGCGGTTCGGGCGCCGCTGTGGCGCGCGGGCCGCCGCCGGTCACGACCTGCGTGCCTTCCTTGACCTCGCCACCGAGCAGCTCGGTGAAGGCGCCGTCGGTCGGGCCGAGCATGACCGGCACCGGCTTGGGCTGCCCGGCATCGTCGAGCACATAGACCCGACCCGGAACGCCCTGGCGCGGGGCGGCGCGGCCTTCCTGCATGATCGCCTCGAACTTGGCGCGGCGCTCGGGATCGAGAACCGCGCCGATCTTCGCGGCGAGCTCGTTGCGCGCCGTGCGGAAGGCGGCGCGGCGCTCCTCCGGGGAGAGGCCAGCCATCGCCTCGCGGTTGCCGCGGCGCTCCTTCAGAATTTCGGCGATGGCCTGCTTCTGCTCTATTGTCGGCTGCAGCTCGGTCTCGATCCGCTCGCGCAAGGCCGCTCCGGCGCGCGGGCCGCGCTCGCTTGCCGCGCCATCGGAAGCGGGCTCGGCGCCGGAGGGGGTGGATGGCGTGAGCACAGCGCCGGCGGGGCGGAAACGCAGAGCCGCATTGGGCACGCGCAGCGCTTCGGACCGGTCCTCGGTCACGACCTGGAGATTGGCGGTCATGCCCGGCAGCAG
Source organism: Allobosea sp. 10L417 (assembly GCF_056395485.1). Taxonomy (NCBI): domain Bacteria; kingdom Pseudomonadati; phylum Pseudomonadota; class Alphaproteobacteria; order Hyphomicrobiales; family Alloboseaceae; genus Allobosea; species Allobosea sp. 10L417. The sequence goes on along the minus strand of NZ_JBFTJP010000001.1, from coordinate 453,397 downwards.
CGCCATGTCGCGGTTTTCGACGCGCACGACGCCGGTATAGGTGACGACGTTCTGGATCGTCTGAGCGCCGAGGCGGACCATCTCGACCCGTCCCTGGAAGGTGCGGTTCGGATAGGCGTTGACGGTGAAGGAGACCGGCTGACCTGGCCTCAGCCGGCCGACATCGGCTTCGTCGATATTGGAGTAGATGTCGATGGTGCGCAGGTCCTGCGCGATCTGGAACAGCGTCGGCGTCGAGAGCGAGGCGGCGACCGTCTGGCCGAGATCGACCTGGCGCTGCACCACGACGCCATCGACCGGCGAGCGGATGTCCGTGCGCTCGAGATCGATCAGGACGTCCTTGAGCTTGGCCTCCCGGCTGCCGATCAGGGCGGTGCCGGACTGGACCTGGCCTTCGGCGAGCTGGATGTCGGCGTCCAGCCCCTTGAGCTCGGCGCGAGCCGAGGCGAGCTGGGCCTCGTTCGAGGCGAGCGTCGCGGTCTGGATCTCGACCTGGGTGCGGGCAGTGTCGAGGTTCTGCTGCGCGCCGGTATTGCGGTTGAAGAGTTGCTCCTGGCGCTCGAAGGTGCGCTTGGCGTCGGCGAGCTGGGCGGTGGTGCGGTCGCGCTGCGCTTCGAGATCGCGGACGATCGAATCGGCCTTGGTGCGGGCGGTGCGCGCGCGGTCCAGCTGAGCGCGCTTGACGATGAGATCGGCCCTGGCCTGCTCGAGGTCCGACTGCGCTGCGTCGCGTCGCGTCTTGATCTGGTCGCTGTTGAGGCGGGCGACGATCTGCCCGGCCTTCACCTGCGAATTGTAGTCGACAAGGATCTCGACGATCTGGCCGGAAAGCTGGGAGCCGACGAGGACAGTGGTGACTGGTGTCAGCGTGCCGGTGGCGCGCACGGCGGCCGTGATGCGGCCACGATCGAGCGCGGCGGTGCGATAGGGTGGCTCATTGGCGGCCCCGCCGGCCGGGCGCAACGCCCAGTACCCGCCGGCTGCAGCGAGCACGACGAGCCCCGTTCCAATCAGCCATTTGCGCAAGGTCGCTTCCCCATCCCACGGCGCGCGAGCGCAGTTGGCGCCGACTTTGCCAGAAAGCGGGACGGTGGGCGAGTTAACTTCCTGCAATCTTCGGGCTAGCGACCGCTCAGGCGGTGCGGGCGCCCTGCGTTGCCGCGAGCAGGTCCCGCAAGGTCGTGATCGTCGAGGAATCGGCGACGCCATCGACCTTCTCCGGCCGCCAGTGGCGCTGGAAGGCGGCGACGACCGCTTCGAGCTTCTCGTCGAAGAGGCCGTCGACCGCGACGCCATAGCCGAGCATGGCGAACATCGCCTGCAGAGCCTCGACCGGCTGGCCGCTCTCCCCGCGGGCGAAGAACCGCCCGCCGCGGATCGGGGCAGGTTCGCTCCACAGGCCGACGCCGGCCTCGGCAAAGCGCCGCCAGGGGAATTTCTCGCCGGGGTCGATCTTGCGGCCGGGCGCGATATCGGAATGGGCGAGCACGCGCTCGGGCGGTATCGACCAGCGCTCGCAGATGTCGCGGCAGAGGTTCAGAGTCGCAGCGATCTGCTCTTCCGGGAAATCGGGCAGGCCACCGGGATGGCCGGGATTGGCGATCTCGATCCCGATCGAGCTGGAGTTGATGTCGGTCTCGCCGGCCCAGTGCGAGGCGCCCGCATGCCAGGCGCGGCGACCCTCCGGCACGAGCTGGAGCGTATGGCCGTTCTCGAAGACGAAGTAATGCGACGAGACCTGCGAGACCGGGTTGCACAGCCATTGCAGCGCTTCGCCCGCGACGGGCATGCCGGTGTAGTGCAGGATCAGCATGTCCGGCCGGCGGCCGGGAAGGGCGTCGGAATTCTCGCCGTCCCGCTGCGTGCGCTCGCCGTGATTGGGCGAGGGGAACACCTTGGCGGCGAAACGGCTGTCCGGGGTCGCCGCGTCCGGCTTCACGATATCGTTCATGCGGGCAGGCTTATGCGGGTTCAGGCGTGAGATTGCGGCTCATGCCGCGTTCTTTCCGGATCGTGTCCCAGGCGGCGTTGATGGCCGAGAGGCGCTTCGTCGCGATGGCGATCGCCTCCTCGGGGAGGCCGCGCGCGATCTCGCGGTCGGGATGAGTCTCGGCGACAAGGCGGCGGTAATGGCGCTTCAGCTCGGCGTCGTCCATCTCGCGGCTGGCACCGAGGACGAGATAGGGATCGTCGGCGCGGCGGACATGGCGCGCCTCGATGCGGGCGAAATCGCGCTCCTCGATGCCGAAGATGCCTGCGACCGAGCAGAGATAGGCATGCTCAGCCTCATGGATCGCTCCGTCGGCGGCCGCGATCAGGAAGAGCCCGTCGAGGACGTCCTCCAGCAGGGCGGGTTCGTCCTTGAAGACGCCAGCGATCTGCGAGGCATAGGCCTCGAAGCCGGCGCTGGTCTGCTTCGCAAGATCGAACAGGTGCTCGATGCGCTGCTGCTGGTCAGGAGGAACCTCGACGATGCGGCGGAAGGCCGTGACCTCGTCGCAGGTCACGACGCCGTCCGAGCGCGCCATCTTGGCGGCAAGTGCGACGAGGCCGGTGGTGAAGACGAGTTCGCGCGGTGCCGGGCCGAAAGGTGCCCCTTCACGGTCGACCAGCACATGGCCCGCAACCGCGCCGAGCAAGGCGCCGAGGGGGCCGCCGAGAACGAGCCCGAGCCCGCCGCCGCCGAGTGCACCCCAAAAGGAGGAAGCCATGAACACGATGACCCTGGTGAATCCGAAGGGCGGATGATGTGGGGAGCGCCGCTGCCAATGCAAGAGGAGCCGCTGCGGCCCGCTGCCGCGCCGAAAAAGTTCCGCGAGCGGGAAATTGGGCGGGAATGGGGCGGCGCGGGGGCCTGCTTGATTCGTTCTTGTGGGTGCGGGCCGGCTAAGTTTTTGGGGTACCTCAATACATATCAATACTGAATAGATAAATATAGAATAAATTCCTGTTTACGTATTTAATTGTGCGTTTTTCTTCATTTGGAGACAGATTATCGACACATTCGACCATCAATTGAACGCCCCCATTAGCCAGTCGTGGCGTAAGGTGGGTTCAGTTCAACATGCGATATATCTCTGGTTGTCTCGCGGCTGTGTGCCTGATTAGCCTCTCCGGCTTGGCTTCGGCGGAGGAACTCGTGAACGCGGAAACGGATGCCAGAGCCTTCATCGTACGCGAGGCTGAGATCGCCCGCGAGAAGGCCGGGGAGGCGCAGACCGAAGCGGTCACCACGAAGCCGGGCAGCAGGGCCGAGCGCAAGGCGGCGAGGATGGCCAAGGCCGAAGCGGCGCGAGCCGCCCATCCCGAAGTCGCGGCTGCCGAGGCGGAGCCGCGTGCGATCCGAGCATTGGCTGCGCCGGCCGGTTCCGAGGGCATCAAGGCCATCGTCGCGCGCCATGCCGCGGCCAATGGCGTGCCGTTCTCGCTCGCCGATGCTGTCATCCGGGTCGAGAGCCGCTACAATCCGCGGGCAGCGCATGCCGGCAATTTCGGCTTGATGCAGATCCGCCACCAGACGGCGCGCGGCATGGGCTATTCGGGCAGTGCGAGCGGCCTGCTCGATGCCGAGACCAATGCGCGCTACGGCATGAAGTATCTCGCGATGGCCTACCGGCTTGCCGGCGGCGACACCTGCCGCACCATCATGAAATATCAGAGCGGCCATATGACCACGCATATGAGCGGCGCCAACCGCACCTATTGCGCGAAGGTGCGCACGATCTCGGCGCGCAACTGACAGCTTTGTTGCGGCTGCGCTTGACGCCGGCCGCGCCAGCGCGCATCTCCCCCTCGCCAGTCGGCCGGACGGCCGCTCCCGCTCGCGGGGGAGGAAAGTCCGGGCTCCACGGAAACACGGTGCCGGATAACGTCCGGCGGGGGCGACCCCAGGGAAAGCGCCACAGAGATCGAACCGCCTCGCGCTGAGAGCTTCGGCTTTCTTGGCGAGGTAAGGGTGAAAAGGTGCGGTAAGAGCGCACCGCGGACCCGGCAACGGGGACGGCATGGCAAGCCCCACCGGGAGCAAAACCGAATAGGGACGATGCTTTCCGCGCAAGCGGGGAGGGGCAGGTTTCTGTGCCCCGTCGTCCGGGTTGGTTGCTCGAGGCGCGCAGCGATGCGCGTCCCAGAGGAATGGCCGTCACGTCGGGGGAGCGATCCTCCGGCCATCCAGAACCCGGCTTACAGGCCGACTGGCACCTCCAGATACGAAAAGGGCCGGGAGTGATCCCGGCCCTTTCGCATTTCGACACATGCGGCCGCTCAGGCCACCTGCAACTCGACGTCGATGTTGCCGCGGGTGGCGTGGGAATACGGGCAGACGATATGGGCCTTCTGGACGAGGCTCTCGACCACCGCCTTGTCGACGCCCGGGACCGAGATCGTCAGCTTGGCCGCAATGCCGAAGCCGGTGCCGTCATCGCGCGGGCCGATTCCGACATCGGCGCTGACGCGGGCGTCCTCGGGGATCTTCACGCCTTCCTTGCCGGCGACGAATTTGAGCGCACCGAGGAAGCAGGCCGAATAGCCCATCGAGAAGAGCTGCTCGGGGTTGGTGCCGTCGCCGCCGCCGCCGCCAAGCTCCTTCGGGGTGTTCAGGACGAGCTTGACGTTGCCGGTATCGGTTGCGGCCTGGCCTTCGCGGCCGCCAGTGGCGGAACCATGGGCGGTGTAGAGGATTTTCATCGGAACGCTCCTTCTCTGCGGTGAACTGATGCTTGCTATTTAGATTGTGTACAATTAGATTGTCAACAATTAATTTGCGCGAACCTCGCGACGGTTGATCGCACGAGCAAATTCGGGTTTGCCTCAATGCGAAAGGGCGAGGGTGAGATGGCTGATCGGGATGAGGCTGAACAAAAGATGCCCCGGCTGGAGCAGCAGCTCTGCTTTGCCGTCTATCAGGTCGGCCATGCCTTCAACCGGGCCTACCGGCCGATCCTGGCCGAGCTCGGGCTGACCTATCCGCAGTATCTGGTGATGCTCGCGCTGTGGGAGCGGGATGGGCTCACCGTCAAGGAACTCGGCGAGAAGCTGATGCTGGATTCCGGCACGCTGACGCCGCTGCTCAAACGGCTCGACGCCGCCGGCATCATCCGGCGCGAGCGTGACGAGCGCGACGAGCGCCAGGTTCGCGTCCGGCTCGCCGAGAAGGGCGAGAAGATGCGGGAGAGGGGGCGCTGCGTGCAGGGTCTGATCGGGCAGGCTCTGGGTGCGACGGCGCAGGGCGCCGAGCAACTGCGCGACCAGCTCGACCTCGTCCGTGACGCGCTGCTGGCGGCGTCCCGCGACGTTTGAGCATGCCGCCATTCACTGGCAGCGCTCGGTCATTCCGGGCTTGACCCGGAATCCATCGCAGGGCGGCGGAGCCTTGTGATGGATTCCGGATCGGTGCTGCTTCGCGGCTCGCCCGGAATGACCGCGTTTTTCCGCAAACATTTTTCGGTGCGGCGATGTCGCGCGTCACCGGGCCGCTCGGCTCGGCGAAGCCAATTTCTGCGCGCTTACGGATACTTAACCTTAACGAGCTGTGATGGCGGGGAGTCCTCGCAGGGGTGCTTCCGCGCCTGTGATTCCATTGACGCCCATTATTGCCCATGCTATCCCAAATCATCCCGTCGAAGCCGGCAGGCAATCCAAGGGTCAAGGTCCGTGTGCCGCGCGGATTTTGGCTGTCGGAGGCGCCTTGCCTGCTTCGGCGGGGGGTCTTTTCGCCGCCCGCCACGCCGCGCTGCGGCGCCATGAGGTGCAAGCCGGGAGGCGGCGTTGACGGACCGCTTCGTCTCGAACTTCACCAATCGACTCGATGCCAAGGGGCGCGTTTCCATTCCATCGAGTTTCCGGGCGGTCCTTGCGAAGGACGGCTACGAGGGGCTCTATGTCCATCAGGCGCTCGACCTGCCGGCGCTCGACGCCGGCGGCAACGCGCTGCGGGCCACGATCGACGACATTCTGGCGCGTTTCTCACCGTTCTCGGACGAGTGGGAGCTGCTTTCGACGGCGCTCAACGGCACCTCCGAGGTGCTGAAGGTCGATACGGAGGGGCGGATGGTGCTGAGCGAGGCGCTGAAGGCGCATGCCGGGATCGGCGACACCGTGACCTTCGTCGGCCACGGCCACAAATTCCAGATCTGGGAGCCGGAGCGTTTCCGCGCCCATCTCGAGGCAGCGCGGACGCGCCTGCGCGACGTCAAGCGCACGCTGGGCGGCCTCGCCGGGCCGGCCGGAGGAACAAGTCCATGACCGGTCATTCGGACGCGGCCGCGGGCGGAGCGGCCCGTCACGTGCCGGTCCTGCTCGCCGAGGTGCTGGAGGCGCTCGCGCCGCGGCCGGGCGGGCGCTATCTCGATGGAACCTTCGGCGCGGGCGGCTACACCAAAGCGATCCTCGATGCGGCGCCGGATGCGATCCTGCTTGGGCTCGACCGCGACCCGACGGCAATCGCCGGTGGGGCCGACCTCGTCGCGGCGATGGCCGGGCGGCTGACGCTGTCGCAGGCCTGCTTCGGCGAGCTCGCGGAGGAGGCGCAGCGCTTCAAAATGGTGCCGCTCGACGGCGTCGTGCTCGATATCGGTGTCTCGTCGATGCAGATTGACCAGGCGGAGCGCGGCTTCTCGTTCCGTTTCGACGGACCGCTCGACATGCGGATGAGCGGGCAGGGGCAGAGCGCTGCCGACATCATCAATCAGTCTGAGGAAGGGCTCCTCGCCAACATCTTCTACCACTATGGCGAGGAGCGTCGCTCGCGCGCCGTCGCCCGCGCCGTCGTCGAAGCTCGCCGCAAGGTTCCGCTCACCACCACCAAGCAGCTCGCAGACCTTGTCGCCGGCATCGTGCGCGGGGAACCGGGTGGGGCGCATCCGGCGACGCGCGTCTTCCAGGCGCTGCGCATCGCCGTCAACGACGAACTCGGCGAGCTCGTCAGAGCCCTGCACGCGGCGGAGACGGTGCTGAAGCCCGGCGGCCGGCTGGTCGTCGTAACCTTCCATTCGCTGGAAGACCGGATCGTCAAGCAGTTCTTCGCCGAGCGCTCTGGCCGCGTGCCGTCCGGCTCCCGCCATGCTCCGGCCGTGGCGGCGGCGCAGCCGACCTTCCGGCTGATCGCCAAGGGCGCGGTTGCGCCGTCCGACGCGGAGATGCGGACGAATCCGCGGGCGCGCTCGGCCAAGCTGCGCGCCGCCGAGCGCAACGAGGCGCCTGCACGCGGCGCCGATGCCGGGCTCGTCGCGCTTTCGACCGTTCCCGATCCGCAGCCGCGCCGGAGATCCTGAGCGTGATCAAGCTCCTGCATGTCATCGCCATCGGTGCACTGGTCTCCTCGGCGGTCTATGCCTATTCGATCAAATACGAGACGACGCTGGCGGCCGAACACCTCCAGAAGCTCAAGAGCAAGACCCAGCGCGAGCGCGACGCCATCCAGGTGCTCAAGGCGGAATGGCAGTTCCTGAACAGGCCCGACCGGGTCCAGGCGCTGGCCGAGCGGCATCTCGACCTGCAGCCCTTCGTCGTGACGCAGGTCGTCAAGCCTTCCGACATCCCCAATCGCGGGCCGAAGGTCGATACCATCGGCCGCAAGCTCGAGGATCTCGGCCTGGGCCTCCCCACCGAAACCCCGAGGAGCGCCAGGACGGGCGGCACGACGAGCGCCACGACGCCGGGGGCGATGCCATGACCGAGCCGAAGCAGAACGAGGCGCCGATGGAGCAACAGCACGAGGCCGCCGAGGGTGCGGTCAAGCGCGGGCGCCTGGCCTGGTTGCGCGACGTTTTCCGCATGAGCGGGGAGAAGAGCCAGCCGCGCGTCGGCCTCGTCATCCTCGGTTTCTCCGCGCTGTTCATCGCCATCACCGGCCGGCTCGTCATGCTGGCGACGCTGCCGAACGAGCAGGTGGGCCTGCGCCGCGCCACCTCGAACGCCATCTCCGCCGCGCGGCCGGACATCACCGACCGCAACGGCGAGGTGATGGCCACCGACATCCGCACGGTTTCGGTCTTCGCCGAACCGCGCAAGATCCTCGACAAGGACGAGGCGACCGAACTGCTGACGGCCGTGCTGCCGGATCTCGACGCCAAGGATCTGCGCGACAAGCTCGGCACCAAGAAGGGCTTCGTCTGGGTCAAGCGCGAGATCACGCCGCGCCAGCAGGCCGAGGTGCACCGGCTCGGCATCCCCGGCGTCGGCTTCGTGCCGGAGAACAAGCGCGTCTATCCCAACGGTACGGCGGCGGCGCACGTGCTGGGCTTCGCGAGTGTCGACAATGTCGGCATCGCCGGTATCGAGAAATACATCGACTCGCAGGGGCTGCAGGACCTCAACGGTGCCGGCCTCGCGACCGAGGCGAATGATCTCAAGCCGGTTCAACTCTCGATCGACCTGCGCGTCCAGCACCTGCTGCGCGACGAGCTTTTCAAAGGCATGGAGCGCTTCAAGGCCATCGCGGCGGCCGGCGCGATCATGGACGTGAACACCGGCGAGGTGATCGCGCTGGCGTCGCTGCCGGATTTCGACCCGAACAACCCGGTCGACGCGCTGGAGAAGGACCGGATCAACCGGATGAATGTCGGCGTCTACGAGATGGGCTCGACCTTCAAGGCGCTGACCATCGCGATGGCTCTCGACTCCGGCAAGGTCAACATCAATTCGAGCTTTTCGACCGCCGGCGGCATGATGCGGTTCGGCCGCCAGGTCATCAAGGAATACCATGGCACCGGCCGCAATCTGACGGTGCCGGAGGTCTTCCTGCACTCGTCCAACATGGGCTCGATCAAGATGGCGCTGGCCGTCGGCGTCGAGGGCCACAAGGCCTTTCTCAAGAAGATGATGCAGCTCGACCGGATGACGACGGAGCTGCCGGAAAGCGCCGCCCCGATCGTTCCGCAGCGCTGGGGCGAGATCAATACAGCGACCATCGCCTTCGGCCACGGCCTCGCGGTGGCGCCGCTGCAGGCGCTCGCCGCCGTCGCGGCGCTGGTCAATGGCGGCTATCTGATGAAGCCGACCTTCCTGAAGCGCTCCGAGGAGGATGCGCGCAAGGTGGCGACGCGCGTGATCAAGCCGGAGACCTCGGAGGCGATGCGCTTCATCATGAGGCTCAACGGCGAAAAGGGCTCGGCACGCAAGGCCGATATCCCCGGCTATTTCGTCGGGGGTAAGACCGGGACGGCCGAAAAGGTGGTCAACGGCCGCTATGCCAAGAACAAGAACTTCACGACCTTCACGGCGATCGCCCCCTCCGACAAGCCGAAATATCTCTTCCTCGCGATCTATGACGAGCCGAAGGGATATGCCGAGAGCGGCGGCTATTCGACCGCCGCGTGGAATGCGGGCGTGACGACCGGCAAGGTGATCGAGCGTGCGGCGCCGATCCTCGGCCTGTCCCCGCGCTTCGAACCGCCGCCATCGCCCTTCCCGCTGATGGCCAAGCTCGGGGCCTGGGGTTCGCGCTGAACTCAGCCTATAACGGTGACCATGACGATGACCGGATACAGCCTCGGAGACCTCTTCCCCGAGACTTTCGACGCCGACGCCGCCAGCCAGCAGGTGCATGGCGTCGCCTTCGACAGCCGCAAGGTCACGGGGGACGACGTCTTCGTCGCGCTCGCCGGCGCGAAGGCGGATGGCGCACGCTTCATCATGGATGCGGTGGGGCACGGCGCGGTCGCCGTGATTTCCGGCGGCCCGCGCCCGGCCGACCTGCCGGCGGGCGTCGCCTTCGCTGAGGTCGACGATCCGCGGCTCGCACTGGCGCTGGCCGCTGCGAAGATCCATCCGCGCCAGCCTGAGACCATCGTCGCCGTGACAGGGACGAGCGGCAAATCCTCCGTCGCGGATTTCACCCGGCAGATCTTCCAGGCGCTTGGTCATGAGGCCGCGAGCGTCGGCACGATTGGTGTCGTGACGGCCAAAGGGGCCGATTACGGCTCGCTGACCACGCCCGATCCGCTCTCGCTGCATGCCTCGCTTGATATGCTGGCGGGCGAGGGCGTCACGCATCTCGCGATGGAAGCTTCCTCGCACGGGCTCGACCAGCGTCGTCTCGACGGCGTACGGCTGAAGGCCGGCGCCTTCCTCAATCTCGGGCGGGACCATCTCGATTATCATCCCAGCCTCGAGGACTACCTCGCCGCGAAGCTCCGGCTCTGGATGTTGTTGCCGGAGGGCGCGCCCGTTGTGATCAATCGCGACGAGCCCTTTGCGGAAGAGGCGGCGCAGGCTGCAGCCATCGCCGGGCATCCGATCATCGGCATCGGCCGCAAGGGCGAGACGCTCACGCTGCTGGCCAATGAGCGCGACGGCTTCTCGCAGCGCCTGACGGTCGGCTTCGACGGGCAGCAGTTCTCGGTCGCCCTGCCTCTGGTCGGCGATTTCATGGCGGGCAATGCGTTGGTCGCCGCCGGGCTCGCGATCGCGACCGGTGAGGACAAGGCTGCGGCGCTGCGGGCGATTTCCGGGCTCACGGGCGTAGCCGGGCGGTTGGAGCGCGTTGGAGAGGCCAACGGCGGGCTTGTCGTCGTCGACTACGCCCATAAGCCCGATGCGCTCGCGGCCGTGCTGACGACGCTGCGCCCCTATGCGACCGGGCGGCTGATCTGCGTCTTCGGCTGCGGCGGCGACCGCGACAAGGGCAAGCGCCCGCTGATGGGGGCGATTGCGGCCGAGAAGGCCGACATCGCCATCGTCACCGACGACAATCCGCGCAGCGAGGACCCGGCGACGATCCGGGCCGAGGTCATGGCCGCCTCGCCGAAGCTGTTGGAGATCGGCGACCGCGAGGAGGCGATCAGAAGCGCGGTGTGCATGCTGATGCCTGGGGATTTGCTGGTCGTCGCCGGAAAAGGCCATGAAACCGGCCAGATCATAGGCGACCGCACATTGCCCTTCTCGGATCACGACGTCGTCCGGAAAGCGCTATCGGAGATTGCAGGATGAGCGCCCCGCTCTGGACCGGAGATAAGCTGATCGCGGCGCTGGGCGCGCGTGCCGAGGGAGCGGTCCCGCCGGCCGTGACGGGCGCTTCGATCGACACCCGCACGCTCGAGCCAGGCGATGTCTTCTTCGCCATCAAGGGCGAGGCGCGGGATGGGCATGACTTCGTCAAGGCCGCGCTGCAGAAGGGCGCCGCGCTGGCCGTGATCGACGAGGCGCATGCGGCGGAATTCACGGGCGCGGGCGCGCTCGCCGTGGTGCCCGACGTGCTCAGGGCGATGGAGCAGGCCGGTACGGCGCGGCGCGCCGAGCTGAAGGCGAAGGTCATCGCTGTCACCGGCTCGGTCGGCAAGACCGGCACCAAGGAGGCGCTGCGCCTCGTGCTGTCGCGGCAAGGCAGGACGCATGCGCCGATCGCCTCCTACAACAACCATTGGGGCGTGCCGCTCACATTGTGTCGCACTCCCAGCGACGTGGCATATGCGGTCTACGAGATCGGGATGAACAGCCCCGGCGAGATCGTGCCGCTGGCGCGGATGGTGCGCCCGCAGGTTGCGATCATCACCACGATCCAGCCGGTGCATCTCGCCGCTTTCGCCTCGGTGGAAGGGATCGCGGAAGAGAAAGCCGGTGTCTTCTGGGAGCTGGAGAAGGGCGGCACGGCGATCGTCAACGCCGACATCCCGCAATCCGAATTGCTGCGCGACATCGCCAAGTCCGGCCCGGCCGGGCGGATCATCACTTTCGGCGAAAGCCCCGATGCCGATGTGAAGCTCGTCTCCTGCGCGCTGAAGCCGGACATGTCGACGGTCGAGGCCCGTGTCTTCGGCGAGCCTGTTACCTACCGCCTCGGCAGCCCGGGCAAGCATATCGTGCTGAACTCGCTCGGGGTGCTCGCGGTCGTCCATGCACTGGGTGCCGACCTTGCTCTTGCGGCGCTGGCGCTCGGCGACCTGAAGCCCCCGGCCGGGCGAGGGGCGCGGCAGATCCTGCATGCGCCGGGCGGCGCGCTCACGCTGCTCGACGAGAGCTACAACGGCAACCCCGCCTCGATGCGCGCTGCGATCGAAAATCTCGGCCGCCTGCCGGTCGAGGGCAGGGGCCGCCGCATCGCCGTGCTCGGCGACATGCTGGAGCTCGGATCGACCGGCGCGGAGCTGCACAAGGGCCTGTCCGAACCGCTCGTCGCCAACAGGATCGACAAGGTCTTTGCCTGCGGGCCGCTGATGAAGGGGCTCTATGAAAGCTTGCCTTCGCCCATGCGGGGGGCTTATGCCCCCGGGGCGGGCGAACTGGAGCCGCTCGTGCTCGATGCGATCCGCGCCGGCGATGTCATCACGGTCAAGGGGTCGCTCGGCTCGCGCATGGGGCCGATCGTCAAGGCGATCCTCGCGCGCTTTCCTGCCGTGCCTGCCGAAGACTGACCCTTAAGAGAACGCCCAAGCATGCTCGTCTGGCTCGCCGAACTCTCCGGCACCTTCCCGATCCTGAACGTCTTTCGCTACATCACCTTCCGCGCAGGCGGGGCGACGGCGACGGCCCTGCTCTTCGTCTTTTTCTTCGGCCCGGCTGCGATCTCCTGGCTCAGGATCAAGCAAGGCAAGGGCCAGCCGATCCGCACCGACGGGCCGGAGACGCATCTCGCCAAGCGCGGCACGCCGACCATGGGCGGGCTGATGATCATGTCCGGCCTGTTCGCTGCCGTGCTGCTCTGGGGCAATCTGCGCAATCCCTATGTCTGGATTGTGCTCGGCGTAACCGCCGCCTATGGCGCCATCGGCTTCTATGACGACTATCTCAAGGTCACCAAGCAGTCGCATAAGGGCTTTTCGGGCAAGGCGCGCATCTCGATCGAGGTCGTGGTCGCGCTGATCGCCTGTTATGCCATCATGCAGACGCAGCCCGCGGCGATCGGCTCGGGTTTCGCGATGCCCTTCCTCAAGGAAGCGATCATCCCGCTCGGCATCCTGTTCCCGCTGGTCACGGCCTTCGTCGTGGTCGGCGCCGGCAATTCGGTGAACCTGACCGACGGGCTCGACGGCCTCGCCATCGTGCCGGTGATGATCGCGGCCGGCACCTTCGGCTTCATCTCCTATCTCGTCGGCAACGCGATCTTCGCCAACTACCTGCAGATCCATCACATCCCCGGCGCAGGCGAGCTCGCCGTCGTCTGCGGCGCGGTGATCGGCGCCGGCCTCGGTTTCCTCTGGTTCAACGCGCCGCCGGCCCAGATCTTCATGGGCGACACCGGTTCGCTCGGCCTGGGCGGCCTGCTCGGCACCATCGCGGTCGCGACCAAGCATGAGATCGTGCTCGCCATCGTCGGCGGTCTCTTCGTCGTCGAGGCGCTCTCGGTGATCATTCAGGTCGCCGTGTTCAAGCGCACTGGCAAGCGCGTCTTCCTGATGGCGCCGATCCACCACCATTTCGAGAAGCTGGGCTGGACGGAGCCGCAGGTGGTGATTCGCTTCTGGATCATCTCCGTGGTGCTGGCGCTGGTCGGCCTCTCCACGCTCAAGCTGCGCTGAGAGCGTGAGCATGACGCCCGTCACGGTCTTCGCCGGGCGCAAGGTCGCCCTCTTCGGCCTCGGCGGCTCCGGCCTCGCCACGGCGCGTGCGCTGAAGGCGGGCGGTGCCGACGTCGCCGCCTGGGACGACAATCAGGGCAGCCGCGACAAGGCGGCGGCGGAAGGCATCGCCGTCATCGATCTGGCAAGTGCCGACTGGTCGGGCTTCGCCGCCTTCGTGCTCTCGCCGGGTGTGCCGCTGACGCATCCCGAGCCGCACTGGACGGTCGGCAAGGCCAAGGCCGCGGGCGTCGCGATCATCGGCGATGTCGAGCTGTTCTTCCGCGAGCGGGCGAAGATCGCGCCGGGTTCGCCGGTCGTCTGCATCACCGGCACCAATGGCAAGTCGACCACGACCGCGCTGATCGCCCATGTACTGAAGGAAGCCGGCCGCCATGTGCAGATGGGCGGGAATATCGGTACGGCCGTGCTGGCGCTCGAGCCGCCGGCTGCGAACCGCATCCACGTCATCGAATGCTCGAGCTACCAGATCGACCTCGCGCCGACGCTGGCGCCGACCGTCGGCATCCAGATGAACCTGACGCCTGATCATCTCGACCGGCACGGCTCGCTGGAGAACTATGCGGCGATCAAGGAACGGCTGGTCGCCGCCGCCGATATCGCCGTGGTCGGCGTGGATGACGAGGCCTCGAAGCAGATGGCGCGCCGGCGCGCCGCCGGGGGGCGGCCGCTCGTGAAGATCAGCGGCGAGCAGCCGCTCGACGAGGGCGTCTTCGCCGGGGTCACCGCCAATCAGGGCCGGCTCGATACTCGGATCGTCGAGGTCAAGGATGGCAAGCCGCGAGTCGTCGCCAATCTCGCCGGTATCGGCTCGTTGCGCGGCTCGCACAATGCGCAGAACGCGGCTGCGGCCTTCGCCGCCTGCTCCGCGCTGGGCCTTTCGGCAGAAGAAGTCGCTGCTGGCTTCAAGACCTATCCCGGACTGGCGCATCGCATGGAAGAACTCGGCCGCATCGGCCGCGTCGTCTTCATCAACGATTCCAAGGCGACCAATGCCGACTCGACCGAGAAGGCGCTGACCTCCTTCCACGACATCTTCTGGATCCTCGGCGGCAAGGCCAAGGAGGGCGGCATCGAATCCCTGCGCCGCTACTTCCCCAACATCGCCAGGGCCTATCTGATCGGCGCGGCGAGCGACCTCTTTGCCGCGACCTTCGACGATGACGGGCGCGTCGCCTATGAGCGCAGCGTCACGCTCGACAAGGCCGTTGCGGATGCCACCCGCGACGCGTTGGCGAAGCCGGGCGAGGGCGAGATCGCGGTGCTGCTCTCGCCGGCCTGCGCCTCCTTCGACCAGTTCCCGAATTTCGAGGTGCGCGGCGACGCGTTCCGCAAGCTGGTCGCGGAGCTGCCTGGCCTGGTGCCCTTCGGGGCGGCAGGAAATCCGGCCAGCCCGAAGGGCTGATCCAACAATTCACGACGCCGGGCAGGCGGCGCCGCTATCGGCCCAGGCCTGCATCAGCGCGCCGAACTCGGCCGCCGTGCCGGGTGCGGGCGTGCGCCCCTTGCCGGGATTCCAGCCCCAAAGCACGAGGCTGTCGGTGGTGACATGCTTGATCAGCGCTGCGGTGTCGCGGCTGCCGTTGCGGCTCTGGTCCTTCAACTGCTCGCAGATCTGACCGAGCGTCTTGCCTTCCCAGGCCATCGAGGCCGGGGCGAGGGCCCAATGTCCGTCGCCCGGAACCCCGGCCGGGTCGAAGTTCTCCTTGCCATGGCAGGTCGCGCAATGGAGGCCGGTCGCGCCGTGGCCATCCTTGCCGCGTACGACCACCGGCTCGTGCAGCTTGCGTGCATCGCCCTGTCGGGGCCGCTCCGTCGCCGGATGGCAGTTCATGCAGCGCGGATGCGTGAGCACCTTGCCCATCTCGTTGAAGAGCGCGACCGAGCGGTCGCGCTGGTTGGCGATGGCGGAGAAGCTCGAAGCAGGTCGCAAGCTGGCGCCGCCCGGCTGGGCCTGCCCGGCGTTCTGCGCCCGCGTCATGGCGCTGCCAGTGAGGCAGACGGCAACGGCCGCCGCCGCGGCGAGGATCAGGTTCCTGCTCATCAGACGGAACCTCCCTGCATCGGCAGCTGGCGGGGCCGGCCGTGGCCGAGCGCGGCGAGCGCGTTCGCGACGGCAGGACCGATCGGCGGCACGCCGGGCTCGCCGACGCCGGTCGGCTTCTCGGTGGAGGCGATGATCCTGACCTCGACGTCCGGCATCTCGTTGATGCGCAACGAACGATATTCGTGGAAATTGGTCTGGACCGGACGGCCGCCGTCGAGGGTGATCTGGCCATAGAGGGCGTGGCCGAGGCCGAAGCCGATGCCGCCCTCCATCTGGGCGCGGATGATGTCGGGATTGACGGCAACGCCGCAATCAACGGCGCACCAGACCTTGTGGACCTTCGGCTCGCCCTCCGGCCCGATCGAGACTTCGGCGATCTGGGCGACGTAGGAGCTGAAGCTCTCGACCACCGCGACGCCGCGGGCGCGGCCATCGACCGGCGCGGAGCCCTTCCAGCCCGCCATCTCGCCGACGGCCTTGAGCACCGCGGCGGCGCGCGGGTGCCTGTCGCCCATCATGGCGAGCCGGCCCTGCAGCGGGTCCTGCCCTGCGGCCTGCAACAGCTCGTCGACGAAGCACTCGACGGCATAGCCGGTATGGGTGTGGCCGACGGAGCGCCACCATAGGGTGGGCACGCCGACCTTGGGGTTGTGCACCTCGCAGCGGAAATCGGGCGCCTCGTAGAAGATCTCGTTGGCGCCCTCGACCGAGGTCGCGTCGATGCCGTTCTTGACCACGAAGGACTCGAAGGGCGTTCCGAGGAAGAAGGATTGGCCGACCAGCGTGTTCGACCAGGCGGTGATCTTGCCGTCCTTCACCGCGCCCCTGAGGCGATGCACGAAGAGCGGCCGGTAATAGCCGCCGGTGAGGTCGTCCTCGCGGGTCCAGATCACCTTGACCGGACGGTTCGGGCCGATCGCCTTGGCGGCCATGGCGAGTTCGGCGGCGAGGTGCTGGCTGACCTGCGCGCGCCGGCCGAAGCTGCCGCCGGCGAGCATGGTTTCGAGGTTCACCTTCTCCGGCGGCAGGCCGAGGATGGTGGCAATGGTCTGGTGCTCGGTGGTCTGGAACTGACTGCCGAAGCGGGCATGCGCCTTCTCGCCATCCCATTCCAGATAGCCGTCGAGCGGCTCCATCGGCGCATGCGCGAGATAGGGGAAGACGAACTCGGCCTCGACGACGCGATCGGCCTTGGCGAGCGCGGCCTCGGCGTCGCCATGGCTGCCGGCGACAGTGCCGGGCTGCCGGGCGAGGCGGCGGTATTCGGCGATCAATTCGGCGCTGCCGCGCTTCTCCGCCTCGCTATCGTCCCAGGTGACCTTGAGGGCTTCGCGTCCCTTCACTGCCGGCCATGTCCCGTTGGCATAGACAGCGACGCCGGAGCCGATCTGCTTGACGTCGACGACGCCCTTGACCTTGAGCGCCTGCGAGGCGTCGAAGCTAGCGACCTTGCCGCCGAAGCGCGGCGAGCGAGCGACCACCACCGTCAGCATGTTCGGCGTGTGGATGTCGATGGTGAACTGCGCCTTGCCGCGCGTCTTATCGGCGGTGTCGAGCCGCTTCACCGCGCCTTCCTTGCCGATCAGCCGGTAGGCCGAGGCGGCCTTCAGCGGCGGGTTCTCGGGCACGGGCAACTTGGCGGCGGCCTCGGCGAATTCGCCGAAGCGGCCCTGCTTGCCCGAGGCGTGGCTGATCACGCCGCCCTCGACCTTGATCTCGGAGACCGGAACCTTCCAGGCGGTGGCGGCGGCTTGCACGAGCATAGTACGCGCCGCGGCGCCGGCCTTGCGCATCTGCTCCCAGCTATTGGCGATCGCGGTCGAGCCGCCGGTGCCTTGAACGCCCAGCGCGAGATTGGCGTAGAGCTTGACGTCAGCCGGCGCGTGCTCGGCGCGCATCTGGCTCCAGGCGGCGTCCATCTCCTCGGCGGCGAGGGTGGCGAGGCCAGTGAACGGCCCCTGGCCGAACTCGATATGCTTGACGATCACCGTGACGGTGTCGTCCGGCGCGACGCGGATGAAGGCGTTGGGGGCAAAGGCTGCGTTGCCGCCAGGCCTGAAGCCGGCGGCGGCGCCGGACTGGGCGCGGGCATTGCGCGGCAGGTTGAAGCCGATGACGAGGGCGCCCGCGCCTGCCAGCAAGGCGCGGCGGGAGAGCTTGGGATCATGCGCGGTCATGGCTCAGATCTCCAGCGCGCGGGCCGCGTCATGAATCGCGGCGCGGATGCGGACGTAGGTGGCGCAGCGGCAGATATTGCCGTTCATCGCGAGGTCGATGTCACGGTCGGTAGGCTTGCGGTTTTCCTTGAGCAGGGCGATCGCGCTCATGACCTGGCCGGACTGGCAATAGCCGCATTGCGGCACGTCGCGGGCGATCCAGGCGGCCTGGACGGCATCCGCCTCCTTGCCGGTGAGGCCCTCGATAGTGGTGATCTCGCTGGTGCCGACCGCGGAGACCGGCGTCACGCAGGAGCGCAGCGGCTGGCCATCGATATAGACTGTGCAGGCGCCGCATTGGGCGACGCCGCAGCCGAACTTGGTGCCGGTGAGGCCGATATTGTCGCGGATCGCCCAGAGCAGGGGCGTGTCGTCGTCGACGTCGACGCTATGCGTCGTCCCGTTGACCTTGAGAGAGACCATGGCTGCCTCCGAATGCTGGCATGACGCAGCGCGGCACCATGGTGCGGATCGAGGGCTCGCCCTCGAAGGCCCGATCTGACATATCAGATGGCGGGCGATGCATCCGTAGCCCTGGGTCGCGCGACTGGACTAATTAGACGATTTGAGTCTAATTAGGATGGTCGCGCGCAGTTTGGATTTTGTCAAGACTACTGACGCTGCAATGCCGGACAGAAGCGAAAGTTCCAGCTCCATCCCTGTCGATGACGCGAATGCGCGCGTCGACCAGATTGCCGATGCGGCGCTGCGGCTGTTCGCCCGCTACGGCTACAAGCGCAGCTCGATGGACGACATCGCCAGGGAGGCCGGGCTCGCCAAGGCGACGCTCTACCTGCACTTCAAGGGCAAGGACGATGTCTTCCGGGCCATGCTGGACCTGCTCGGACGCCGCGTCGAGGCACGTTGCCGTGAGGTTGTCGCGACGAAGGGTGCGTTTGCGCAACGGCTTGCGGCCCTGCTTCAGGCTCATCACGGGCAGGCCTATGCCAGCTTCGGCACGGGCGAACATCTCGTCGAGCTGAAGGCGGTGATGAACACCATCGCCACGCGCGAGCTGCAGGCCTTCGAGCAGATCTTCGCCCGATGTGCGCGCCTGCTGCTCCAGGAAGCGGAAGCCCAAGGCGAGATCGTGATGTCCAGCGCCTCCGTCTCCGTCGATGATTGGATTGCCGGGATCATGTTCGCCGCAGCCGGTGCGAAGACAGGGACGCCGCCCAGCTGCGAGATCTATGCGCAACGGCTTGCCGGTATCGCCCGCATCTTCGCGGCGGCGGTGGGCAAGGSGTGAGGGCGGTCTATTTGTCCGCCCGGTTGCCATGCGCCGCGAGCGGAATGGCGGTGACGACGACGGGGGCGATCAGCAGCGCCCAGGCCCAGGAGTAGCCGAACTGGTCGACGACCAGGCCGAAGAGCCAGGGGCCGGCAGCCATCACGATGAGGCAGAGCGTCGAGGCGAAGCTGACGGTCGAGGCGATGGAATTCGGCGGCGCCATTTCCGCGATCTGGAGCAGGTAGAGCGGGAACCAGCCGATGCCGAACAGGCCGAAGCTGACGAGTATCGTCGCCGCCAGCCATGCCGGCGTGCCCAGCGGCAGGAGGGCGAAGACGGCGGCGGTCCCGGCCCCGATCAGGGCGATGGCTGCGAAGGAGCGCGGGCGGTGTCCGGGCCAGAGCCGGTCGCTCAGCCAGGGCAGTCCGACGCGGCCGGGAATGCCGGCCAACTGCGCGAGCGCGAACAAGCCGGCGGCGCCGACCATGCCGAAGCCGAGCGAGCCCGCCATGTAACCGATGGCGTGGGCGGTGAAGGTGAACTGGAAGGCCGACATCGCGATGCCCAACCGCAGGACGGGCCAGAATTGCGGGTTCTTTCCGACGGTGCGGACCAGGGCGCCGAGCCGCAATGGCTCCTCGCGCTTTGCTCCCGGCGCGGCCTGCCCACCCTCACGATAGAACAGCAGGAACAGCAGGCTGCCGAGGACGGAAACGCCCGCGCTGAACCAGGCGGCGGCAGACAGGCCGGCCCGCGCGGCAATGAGGGGCAGGAGCGCCGCCGCGATCATCGTGCCGAGCGGGACGGCGGCCTGCCGGAAGCCGGTCGCCAGGGCGCGATGGCGCGGCGGGAACCAGCGCATGATGGCGCGGGTGCCGCCCGGCTGCACGGCCGCATAGGTGCCGCCGAGAAAGACCATGCTGATCAGAAGACCGGTCAGCTCCGTCGCGAAGGAAGCAGCGGCCATCGCGGCCGCCATGCCCAACATGGCGAGGCTCACGACGATGCGCTCGCCATAGCGGTCTATGGCGCGGCCGATCGCGTAGATCGTCGCGATCTGCGTGCCATTCATCAGCGTGACCGCCAGGGAAGCCGAGGCGAGCGAGACGCCGAAGGCATCGCGCCAGAAGGGGCCGAGGATGTAGACGCCCTGCGAGACCACGGAGCCGGCGGTCTGCGTCCCCACGGCGACCGTGAGGACGGTCCAGATGGAGATGCTGGTCTGTGCCGGCTCTCCGCTTGGCGCGGGCGGGGCGGTGAGGGCGGTTCTGGTCATCGGCTCTTGATCCCGGGAGGTGAGCCCACGACCAGACGTCAATTTTCATCTCATCGGAATTGTTGTGATCTGGATATCAATGATATCGTTCTGTTATGGATATCCGCCGCCCACTCGACCCCGAGGCCGTCGAGACCTTCGTGCTCGCCGCCGATCTGCGCTCCTTCACCAAGGCCGCTGCCGCGCTGAATACGACGCAGGCTGCGGTCTCGCTGCGGCTGAAGCGGCTGGAGGCGCAGATCGGCCAGCGCCTGCTTGAACGCACGCCGCGCCGCATCGGCCTGACTCCCGCGGGCGAACGTTTCCTCGGACCGGCGCGGGATGTCCTCGCCGCCCATCGGCGCGCCACAGAGGCGTTGATGCAGGAGAGCGTCTCGTTGAGCCTCGGCGTCACGCATCATCTCGTCGGCCCCGAGCTGACGCGGGCGATCCAAGTCGCCGGCCAGCAGGGCGGCGGCGTGACGCTGTCGCTGCGGACGGGGCTCTCCCGTGGGCTGCTTGAGATGTTCGATGCCGGCGAGCTCGATGCGGTCATCGTCCTGCGCCATGACGCCAGYCGGCGCGACGGGGAAACCCTGGCCGAGTCGCGGTTCGGCTGGTTCGCTGCGCCGACATTCTCGCCGTTCCAAGGCGAGCCGCTGCCGCTCGCGGTGCAGCGGCAGCCGTGCAATCTCCGGGCGATGGCGGTCGAGGCGCTTGCCGTCGCGGGCCTGCCCTGGCGGGAGGCATTCGTCGGGGAGGGGGCGGCTTCGGTGGCCGCGGCTGCGAGCGCCGGCCTCGGTCTCGCGCCGCTCGCGCATTGCGCCGTTCCCGCAGGGCTGGTCGATGTCGGCGCGCGCTTCAAGCTGCCGCCGTTGCCGACACGGCCGATCATCCTGCACTCGGCTGTGAGCCGGCCGCGGGCCGCTGCGCTGCTCAACGGCATGGCGGCGGCGTTCCGTTCCGCGGTTGTGCGATGATGTGGATGGCGGCGCCCCGAAACTGCTGATCCGACGCATCGGAATCAAACGTTAACCATTCATTGACAGAGTGATTCGTCACGCAGGCGCGGCCAGAGTCGCGCAGAATTTATCGATGGGATGCCCGTCATGGTCTCGCGCGCGGAACCTTCTCTCAGCGGCCGCTGGTGGTGGTCAATCGATCGCCTGATCCTCACCGCGCTTGTCGCCCTGATGGTCTCGGGCGTCGTGCTGCTGATGGCCGGCGGACCGCCGGTGGCCGAGCGGCTCGGCCTCTCGACCTTTCATTTCGTCAACCGTCAGGCCGCCTATCTCGCCGTCGCGATGGTGATTTTCCTCGGCGTCTCGCTGATGACGCCCAGGCAGGTGCGGCGCGCGGCGCTGATCATCTACGTGGTCTCGCTCGCCATGGTCGTGGCGACGCTCTATTTCGGCGTCGAGGTGAAGGGCGCCAAGCGCTGGCTGACGCTCGGGCCGTTGGGCTCTGTGCAGCCGTCCGAGTTCCTGAAGCCCGCCTTCGTCGTGATGGCTGCCTGGGCCTTCGCCGAAGGCACGCGCCGGCCGGACCTGCCGGGCACGATCCTGGCGCTGCTGCTGCTGCCGGTCACGATCGTGCCGCTGGTGCTGCAACCCGACTTCGGTCAGACCATGCTGGTCAGCCTGGTCTGGGCGGGGCTGTTCTTCGTCGCCGGACTGCACTGGTTCTGGGTGATCGGGCTCGGCGGCGTCGGCGCCGTCGGTATCCTCGTCGCCTACGAACTGGTGCCGCATGTGCGCGCCCGCATCGAGCGCTTCATGGACAAGGGTTCGGGCGATACTTTCCAGGTCGATACGGCGCTGGAGAGCTTCGCGCAGGGCGGCTGGCTCGGGAAGGGGCCGGGCGAGGGCACGGTGAAGCGCATCCTGCCCGACGCGCATACCGACTTCATCTTCGCGGTCACCGCCGAAGAGTTCGGCGTGGTCGTCTGCATGCTGCTGGTCATGCTCTTCGCGGTGATCGTGCTGCGCTCGCTGTTCGTGGCGCAGAAGGCGGAGGATCCGTTCATCCGCCTGGCCGTGACTGGGCTCGCGCTGCTCTTCGGCATCCAGGCGGCGATCAACATGATGGTCAATCTGCACATGATGCCGGCCAAGGGCATGACGCTGCCCTTCATCTCATATGGCGGCTCGTCGCTGCTTTCGCTGGCAGTCGGTACCGGCTTCCTGCTGGCGCTGACGCGGCGGCGACCGCGCTCGGTCGATTTCGGCTCCTACGGGCGCTGAAGCATGGCCACGGGCAAGCTCATCATGCTGGCGGCCGGCGGGACCGGCGGCCATCTCTTTCCGGCCGAGGCGCTGAGCCACGCGCTGCACGCCAAGGGCCTGCGCGTCGTGCTGATGACCGATACGCGCGCCGCCGAATATGCCGGCAATTTTCCGGCCGAAGCGGTCCATGCCGTGCCGGCGGCGACGCCCTCCGGCCGCTCGCCCCTGCAGAAGGCAATGGCGCTGTTCCACATCGTCAAGGGCACCTTTGCGGCACGGCGGATCATCAAGCAGGTCCGGCCCGATGTCGTCGTCGGTTTCGGCGGCTATCCGACCGTCCCTCCGGTGCTCGGTGCCTCCCTTGCAGGCGTGCGCACGCTGATCCACGAGCAGAACGCTGTGATCGGCCGCGCCAACCGCTTCCTCGCCGGACGCGCCGACGTCATCGCCACGGGTTTCGCCAAGGTCGGCGGATTGACCCCGGTGCAGCAGGCGAAATGCCGCCATGTCGGCAACCCCGTCCGCCCCGCCGTGATCGAGGTCGCCGGCCGCGAGTATGACTGGCCGGGCGAGGGCAAGATCAGGCTCCTCGTCTTCGGCGGCAGCCAGGGCGCCCGCATCATGGCCGACATCGTGCCGGCTGCGATCCAGCTCCTCAGCGACGCCGAGCGGGCGCGGCTGACCATCGTCCAGCAGGCGCGTGCCGAGGACGAGGAACGGGTGCGCGGCATCTATGACAAGCTTGGCGTAAAGGCGACGATCGCGCCCTTCTTCAAGGATTTGCCCGCGCAGATGGCCGCGTCGCAACTGGTCATCGCCCGTTCCGGCGCTTCCACCGTCGCCGAGCTGTCGGTGATCGGCCGGCCCGCCATTCTGGTGCCGCTGCCGGGCTCGCTCGATCAGGACCAGGCGGCCAACGCCGCCTTCCTCGAAGAGGCGGGTGGAGCGATCCGTATTCTCCAGCCGGAACTCACGCCGCGGCGCCTCGCCAGCGAGTTGTCGCAGCTCATCGCGCGGCCCGCGCACTTGACGAGCATGGCCGCAAACGCGAAGAGCGCGGGTATCCCCGACGCTGCCGACCGCCTGGCCGATCTCGTGATCGCCACGGCCCATTCTTCGAACTGACAGGATTCGCCCACCATGAAGCTGCCGCCGAAGCTCGGCTCCATCCATTTCGTCGGCATTGGCGGCATCGGCATGTCCGGCATCGCCGAAGTCCTGCACAATCTCGGCTACAAGGTGCAGGGCTCGGATGCGTCTGATGGTGCCAACGTCAAGCGCCTTGCCGAGAAGGGCATCACCACCTTCGTCGGCCACAAGGCCGAGAATCTCGGTGAGGCCGAGGTCGTCGTGATCTCGACCGCGATCAAGGGCGACAATCCCGAATTGCTGGCCGCCCGCGAGAAGCGCCTGCCGGTGGTGCGCCGCGCCGAGATGCTGGCCGAGCTGATGCGGCTCAAGACCTGCGTCGCCATCGCCGGCACCCATGGCAAGACGACGACGACCTCGCTGGTCGCGACGCTGCTGGAGAAGGGCGAGCTCGACCCGACCGTCATCAATGGCGGCATCATCAACGCCTACGGCACCAATGCCCGCATGGGCGAGAGCGACTGGATGGTGGTCGAGGCCGACGAGTCGGACGGCACCTTCCTGAAGCTGCCGGCGGACGTCGCGGTCGTCACCAATATCGATCCCGAGCATCTCGACCATTTCGGCACCTTCGACGCGATCAAGGCGGCGTTCCGCTCCTTCGTCGAGAACCTGCCCTTCTACGGCTTCGCGGTGATGTGCATCGACCATCCGACGGTGCAGGGCCTCGTCGGCCAGATCACCGACCGGCGCGTCATCACCTATGGCGAAAACCCGCAGGCCGATTTCCGCCTGCTCGACATCGACCTCTCGGGCGGGCAGGCGCGCTTCACCCTGCTGGTCCGCGACCGCAAGAACGGACGCGACGAGGTGATCCGCGATCTCGTCATGCCGATGCCGGGCCACCACAACGCGCTGAACGCCACCGCCGCGATCGCCGTCGCCTACGACCTCGGCATTCCCGTCGAGCGCATCCGCGAGGCGCTCGCCGGCTTCGGCGGCGTGAAGCGCCGCTTCACCAAGACCGGCGAGTGGAACGGCGCGCTGATCTTCGACGATTACGGCCATCACCCGGTCGAGATCGCCGCCGTGCTCAAGGCTGCCCGCGCCTCGACCAAGGGCAAGGTCGTCGCCGTGGTGCAGCCGCATCGCTACACCCGGCTTGCCAGCCTCTTCGACGATTTCGCCGCCTGCTTCAACGACGCGGACACGGTGATCGTCGCCGATACCTATGCGGCCGGCGAGGCACCCATCCCCGGCGCGGACCGCGATTCGCTCGTCGCCGGCATCAAGGCGCGCGGCCATCGCCATGCGATGGCGCTGGAGGGGCCGGAGAAGCTTGCCGGCATGGTGGCGGAGTTGGCGGGCCCAGGCGATTACGTCGTCTGCCTCGGCGCCGGTAACATCACGCAATGGGCCTATGCGCTGCCGGGAGAGCTCGAGGCGCTTAGCGGGTAACTTCGCCCCGCATTCTCCGCCGTCATTCTCGGGCGAAGCGACGCGCAGACCCGAGAATCTCGAATAGAAGAGTGAGGGAGCCTACTTCCGCGAGAGATGCTCGGGTCAAGCCCGAGCATGACGACCTGTTCCGTCCCGGAACATCATGCTCTAAAGCGACACCATGGCTTTCGAAGACCTCTCCTCCGACATCCGCGCCTCGGCCCCCGATCTGCGGGGCCGGCTTCTCGCCAATCAGGACCTCGCGGGGCTGACATGGTTCCGCGTCGGCGGCGCCGCGCAGATCCTGTTCACGCCGGCCGATGACGAGGACCTCGCCTATCTGCTCTCGAAGTTGCCGGAAGACGTTCCAGTCACCGTGGTCGGCCTGGGCTCGAACCTGATCGTGCGCGATGGCGGCATTCCCGGCGTCGTGGTCAGGCTCGGCGGCAAGGGCTTCGGCGAGATCAAGCTGGAGGGCGGTGACCGGCTGCGGGCGGGAACGGCGGTGCCGGACGTCAAGGTGGCGCGTGCGGCGGCCGATGCCTCGCTCGACGGGCTCGCCTTCTATCGCGGTATTCCCGGCTCGATCGGCGGGGCGCTGCGCATGAATGCCGGTGCTCATGGCGGCGAGACCACCGATGTGCTGGTCGAGGCGCGCGGCGTCACCCGCAAGGGCGAGATCGTCACCTTGTCCCACGCCGAGATGGGCTTCACCTATCGCAACAGCGCGGCATCGACCCGCGACATCATCTTCACTTCCGCCCTGTTCCAGGGCCGGCCGGGCGATCAGGCGGTGATCCAGGCCGAGATGGACCGGGTGACGCAGGCGCGCGAGGCGGCCCAGCCGATCAAGGAGCGCACGGGCGGCTCGACCTTCAAGAATCCGGATGGCGGCAAGGCCTGGAAGCTGATCGATGCCGCGGGCTGCCGCGGTTTGCGCGTCGGCGGGGCCCAGGTCTCGGAGATGCACTGCAACTTCCTGATCAACACCGGCGGCGCCACGGCCGCCGATGTCGAGGGGCTCGGCGAGGAGGTTCGCCGCCGGGTCAAGGAGAATTCCGGCTTCGAGCTCCAGTGGGAGATCAAGCGGCTCGGGGTTGCGGCGTAGCAGCCGCCGCCGAGGCGCGGCGGCGGGAGAGGATCATCCCGACGATCGTCGAGCTGAGAACGATGGCGATGCCCAGGACCTGAAGCGGGCTCAACCATTCACCCAGCAGCACGGCTCCCAGAATCGTCGCCATAGTCGGGCTGAGCAATCCGAGGAAGGCAACGCCCGCGCCCAGTGTGGTGATGCCCCTGATCCAGAGCCAATAGGTCAGCGCGGTGCCGACCAATACGAGATAGGTCATTCCGAGCCCATTCAAGGCGCTCGGGACCGGCGGCGGACCTTCGACGATGAGGGCGACCGGCAGCAGGATCAGCCCGCCGAGCGTGAGCTGCCAGGCCGCGATCGCCAGCGGCGAACCCATCTTGCCCCAGCGCTCGATCAGAACGGTTCCGGTCGCCATCGAGGCGGCGCTGGCGAGCCCGGCGATGATGCCGATGGCATCGGGTTTCGCATGCGGGTCCAGCACCAGCAACGCGACGCCGACGAGGCCGGCGAGCGCGGCGATGATCTGCCCGCGGCCCGGGCGCCGGCCGAGCAGCGGCCAAGCCAGCAGGCCGACGATCAGAGGCTGGGTCGAGCCGACCGTGGCGGCGAGGCCACCGGGCAGGCGTGCGGCGCTGACGAAGAGCAGAGCGAAGAACACGCCGATATTGGCGAGGCCGAGGGCCGCCAGCGGCAAGAGCTTGTCCCGCGGCGGCAGGCCCGGGCCGAGCGCCATCAGCAGGAGGCCGGCGGGCAGCGCCCTCAACGCGCCGACGAGCAGCGGGTGATCCACCGGCAGCGTCTGGGTGAAGATGATGTAGGTGGTGCCCCAGATGCAGGGCACGAGAATCGTGGTCAGCAGGACCTTGTTCAGCGGCATGGCGGCCTCCTACTGCGCCTCGTCCTTGGCTCGCCAAGGCGCGGGTGCTAGTCTAATTTGACGTAATATAATTCGATATCGAATTATATTACGTCAAATTACTTGGCAAGGAGCAGGAATGAGTCAGGAGCGAGCCGGCGTTCAGGGCGGGCCGATGGATTCGATCTTGGCGCAGTGGCGGCGGGAGCGACCCGACCTCGACACGAGCGTCATGGCGGTATGCGGCGATCTCTGGCGGGCGGCCGACCGGGTCCGCGAGGGCGTCGCCGCCAATGTCGCAGCGGATCATCTCGATCTCGCCGGCTTCGACGTCCTGCTGACCCTGCGGCGGCAAGGCAAGGGGCAGGCGCTTTCGCCATCCGAACTCGCGCAGGACATGATGATCTCGACTTCGGCGATGACGAACCGGCTCGACCGGCTGCAGAAGCGCGGGTTGATCGAGCGGCAGGCCGATCCGGAGGATCGCAGGGCGTTGCGCATCGTGCTGACCGCGACGGGCTTCGCGCTGGCGGACCGAATCGTCGTTTCACATGTCGCGGCCGAGGAGCGGCTGGTGAGTGCACTCTCTTCGGGCGAGCGTGCACAGTTGCGACAGTTGCTCGCCAAAATCGGTTGATTTCGAACCCGTTAACGACCCCGAGCTGATGGTTAACGCGCTGTTAACCATCTCCGGCTGAGGTATGGCCATCGCGTCGAACGAGGGCCGGCATGAGCAAACACGTTGCAGTGCTGACGGGGGGATGGTCCGTTGAACGGGAGGTCAGCCTCAACAGCGGTGCGGCCTGCGCGCGGGCCCTGGAAGGGCAAGGCTTCCGCGTCACCCGCATCGACGTGCAGCGCGACATCGCCGAGGTGCTGGCGAAGCTGAAGCCGGACGTCGCCTTCAATGCCCTGCATGGGCGCTTCGGCGAGGACGGCACCATCCAGGGCGTTCTGGAGATCCTGCGCATTCCCTATACCCATTCGGGCGTGCTCGCTTCGGCGCTCGCGATCCGCAAGGACCGGGCGAAGACGGTGGTGAAGGCGGCGGGCGTTCCCGTCGCCCACGGCGTCAACGTCTCGCGCTTTGTGGCGGCGAAAGCCCACGTCCTGCCGCCGCCCTATGTGCTCAAGCCGATCGACGAAGGCTCTTCGGTCGGGGTCGTGATCGTGAAGAAGGGCAGGGAGCATCCGCCGCAGGAAATCGCCCGGCCGGACTGGCCCTGCGGCGAGATGATGCTGGCTGAAACCTTCATCGCCGGACGGGAGCTGACCTGCGCCGTGATGGGCGAGCGGGCGCTCGGCGTGACCGAGATCAAGGCCGCGACCGGCGACTTCTACGACTACGATGCGAAGTACGCGAAAGGCGGCTCGATCCACATCTGTCCGGCTCAAATTTTACCGAAAATTTACCAGCAGATCGAAGAGTGTGCGTTAACGGCGCATCAAGCAATCGGATGCCGGGGCGTCAGCCGATCTGACTTCCGCTACGACGACGAGACCGACACGCTCGTCTGGCTGGAGGTCAACACGCAGCCCGGGATGACCGAAACCAGCCTGGTGCCCGAACTGGCTGCCCATGCGGGTCTGAATTTCGGTGAGCTCGTCAAATGGATGGTGGCAGACGCCTCCCTCGATCGGTGAAAGCGATGACGGCGAAACCCGTTTCCGCAACGCGACGTAGCCCGGCACCGGTGCCGGCTGCGCGCCTGCCGGTCCGGCATGCCGGGCCGCAGCTGCTCGTCGGCGAGCGGCAGGGCCGCTGGATGCGTCGCTCGCGCCGCAGTGCCATCGCCGTGCCGCTGTCGCAGCGCCTGCCGAGCAGCCTCGGCACCTGGCTCGCGCTGGGATTCCTGACGCTCAGCCTCGGCGCCGGCTTCGTCATGGGTGGCCACTGGCAGAACCTCCAGGACAATTACGGCGAGCCGCGCCACATGCTGGCCCGCGTGCTCGGCTTCGGCATCGACCGCGTGACCATCTCCGGCTTGTCGGGTCTCTCGGAGCAGGAGGTGCTGGTCGCCGCGGGCATCGATTCGAAGACCTCGCTGGTGTTCTTCGACGCCGACGAAGCCCGCAAGCAGCTCGAGGCGACGCCGCTGATTCGCGAGGCGGCGGTGCGCAAGCTCTATCCGGGCGAAGTCTCGATCGCGCTGACCGAGCGCGATCCCTATGCGCTGTGGCAGGTCAAGGGGGAGCTTTTCGTGATCGCGGCCGACGGCACGGTGATCGACAAGATGGATGACGGCCGCTTCGCCTATCTGCCGCTGGTCGTCGGCAAGGACGCCAACAACCGCGCCGGCGAATATCTGGCGCTGCGCAACCAGGCGGGTCCCTTCGCCCAGCATATCCGCGCCGCGACCCTGATCTCCGGGCGCCGCTGGAACCTCAAGCTCGACAACGGGATGGATGTGCGCCTGCCGGAAACCAAGCCGGAAGCGGCTCTGCAGCGCCTCGTCTCGCTGGAAAGCGACTTCCGTGTTCTCGAGAAGGACGTGCTCGCCATCGATCTGCGCCAGCCGGACCGGGTGGTGATGCGCCTCTCCGAGGAAGCCGCTGCGGC
This sequence comes from Allobosea sp. 10L417, assembly GCF_056395485.1. Lineage (NCBI taxonomy): Bacteria > Pseudomonadati > Pseudomonadota > Alphaproteobacteria > Hyphomicrobiales > Alloboseaceae > Allobosea > Allobosea sp. 10L417. The sequence continues at coordinate 423,871 of NZ_JBFTJP010000001.1, read as the reverse complement.
CCGCGCCGACCAGCTGAAGAGCAAGACCAAGAAGAAGGGAGGCGAAGCATGAACCACGTCACCTCCCAGGGTTTGACCCCCCGCATGCGTCCGCTGTCGTCGCGCAAGAGCGCGACCTTGTCGATTCTCGACATCGGCACGAGCAAGGTCGTCTGCCTGATCGCCGAATTGAACCCGGCCGAGGCGAATGAGCGGCTGCGCGGGCGCACCCATGTCGCCCGCATCATCGGCATCGGGCATCAGCGTTCACTCGGCCTCAAGGGCGGCGCGATCATCGATCTCGAAAGCGCCGAGCGCGCGATCCGCGCCGCGGTCGACGCGGCCGAGCGCATGGCCAAAGTCGAGGTGCAGTCGGTCATCGTCAACCTGACCGGCGGGCGCATCGGCTCGCAGCATTATGCCGCGAGCGTCGATCTGCGCTCGGGGTCGGTCGGCGACAGCGACGTCAAGCGCGTGCTCGCCACCGCCGCGACCCATGCGATCCGCCCCGGCAAGGCCGTTCTCCATGCGCTGCCGACGGGCTATGCGCTCGACGGCGTGCCGGGCGTGCTCGATCCGCGCGGGCTGATCGGCGGCAAGCTCTCGGTCGACATGCATGTCGTCGCCAGCGAAGCGGCGGCGGCGCGCAACGTCATGCTGGCGGTCGAGCGCTGCCATCTCGAGGTCGAGGCCGTGGTGGCGACGCCCTACGCCTCCGGCCTCTCGGTTCTGGTCGACGACGAGGCCGAGATGGGCGTGGTCGTGGTCGATCTCGGCGGCGGCACCACCAGCCTCGGCGTCTTCTCCGGCGGACATCTCGTCCATGCCGACGCGATCGCGGTCGGCGGCAACCACATCACCATGGACGTGGCGCGCGGCCTCTCCACCCGTGTCTCGGCGGCCGAGCGGCTGAAGACGCTGCACGGCTCCTGCATCTCCAGCGCTTCCGACGAGCGCGACATGATCGCGGTGCCGCAGGTCGACGACGACGAGCGCGACATGCCGAACCACCTCGCCAAGTCGCATCTCGTGCGGATCATCAAGCCGCGCGTCGAAGAGATCCTCGAACTGGTGCGCGACCGGCTGACCAATGCCGGCTTCTCGGCCCAGRCCGGGCGGCGCGTCGTGCTGACCGGCGGCGCCTGCCAACTCACCGGCTTGCCGGAAGTGGCCCGCCGCATCCTCGGGGGGCAGGTCCGTACCGGCCGCCCGCTTGGGATCAAAGGGTTGCCGGAAGCGGGCAAGGGCCCGGCCTTCTCGGCGGCGGTCGGCCTGCTGGTCTACCCGCAGGTCGCCCATGTCGAGCATTTCGAGCCGCGTACTGCCGGCGCGCGCTATTTCGCGACCGGGACGGATGGCTACTTCTCGCGTGTCGGGCGGTGGCTGAAGGACAGTTTCTAGTGAGTTCGGCTCGTTCGAAGGGGCGGGCCACGGCGTCAAACGTAGCAATCGGGACGGCTCCCGCCAGGCGCCGGACACAGGATCAAAAGAGGCAACCATGGCGATGAATCTGCAAGCCCCGGACATCCGGGAACTGAAGCCCCGGATCACGGTCTTCGGCGTCGGCGGAGCCGGCGGCAACGCCGTGAACAACATGATCGAGGCCGGCCTCGACGGGGTCGATTTCGTCTGCGCCAACACCGATGCCCAGGCTCTGGCGCTCTCGCGCGCGCCGCGCATCATCCAGATGGGCCTGCAGGTCACGGAAGGTCTCGGCGCCGGCTCGCAGCCGGAAGTCGGCCGCGCGGCGGCCGAGGAGGTAATCGACGAGATCCGTGATCACCTGGCGGGCGCACACATGGTCTTCATCACCGCCGGCATGGGCGGCGGCACCGGCACCGGCGCCGCTCCGGCCATCGCCCGCGTCGCCCGCGACATGGGCATCCTGACCGTCGGCGTCGTCACCAAGCCGTTCCAGTTCGAAGGCCAGCGCCGCATGCGCATGGCCGAGGCGGGCATCGGCGAGCTGAACGAGGCGGTCGATACCCTGATCGTCATCCCGAACCAGAACCTGTTCCGCGTCGCCAACGAGACCACCGGCTTCGCCGACGCCTTCGGCATGGCCGACCAGGTGCTCTATTCCGGCGTCGCCTGCATCACCGACCTGATGGTCCGCCCCGGCCTGATCAACCTCGACTTCGCCGACGTTCGCGCCGTGATGCGCGGCATGGGCAAGGCGATGATGGGCACCGGCGAATCGCAGGGCGAGAAGCGCGCGCTGACCGCCGCCCAGGCCGCGATCAACAACCCGCTGCTCGACGACGTCTCGATGAAGGGCGCGCGCGGCCTGCTGATTTCGATCACCGGCGGCCGCGACATGAAGCTCTACGAGGTCGACGAGGCCGCCACCCGCATCCGCGAGGAGGTCGATTCCGAGGCAAACATCATCGTCGGCGCCACCTTCGACGAATCGCTCGAGGGCACGGTCCGCGTCTCGGTGGTCGCGACCGGCATCGACAAGCCGATCTCGCAGCATGGCGAGGTCGACGAGACCGAAGCCCGCATCGCCCAGGTCGCCGAACGCCTGAAGCAGGAAGCGCGCCTGCGCAGCAACCCCACCGCTGCTCCGCGCCCCGTCGCCCAGATGGCTCCGGCATCGATCCCGGCGATCGACACAACCCGCATCGCCCCGGCCATGGAGCAGGCGCCGCCCGCCCCGATCGCGCAGGGCGTTCATATCGAGCCCGTCCAGCCCCGTCCGGTGATGGTCGCCCCGGCTCCGGAGCCGGTCCGGCATGCCGAGCCGAGCCTGCATCTCGACGACAGCTTCATCCCGCCGATGCCGGAGCGCGCCGTCCGCCCGACCCGCATGCCTCGCGTCGAGGATTTGCCGGTTCCCGGCCAGGCTCAGCTCAACGCCCAGCGCGGCGCCCAGCCGGCCCCGCTGCCGCCGAATGCCATCGAGCAGAAGCGGATGTCGCTGATGCAGCGGCTGGCCTCGGTCGGCTTCGGCCGTAAAGACGAGGAATATGCTGAGCCGGCGGCTCCGGCACCGGTGCGTCAGGCGCCGCAGGCCCCGATGCCGCAGGCGGCCGCGCCGAGCGCTGCCCATGCCGAGTATATGCGCCGCCCGGCTCCGCAGCCGGCCTCGCGGCCGGCCCAGGGCCAGCTCGACCCGCATGGCCGAGTCGCGCCGACTCGCAACAGCGAGGAAGACCACCTGGAGATTCCCGCATTCCTGCGTCGCCAGGCGAACTGAGCTCCAGCCGTTCTTGACGGTTCTGCAACAAATCCCGCCGCGGCCTTCCGCGGCGGGATTTTCCTTGTTAGAAAATCGTTATCTTTCAGCGTGTTATATACGCCTGTCCGCGGGCTTTCGGTTGTAACACAGCGAAAGAAAGCGTGATTTTGAGAGGTTGCTCGAAAAGCTTATGTTGCAGCTGCATCAAGAGGATAGCGCGTTAGGTCTGACCTGACGTCAACCTCGGAAGACATCGTCGGCGGCGGCCCCTGCCTTAAGCAGGTTCGGTGCAGTTCGATGATCAGGATTGGATAGCGGAATGAGCTTCGATCGGCAGACCACTTTGCGGGCAGCAGTGACCCTGACCGGAATCGGCGTGCATTCCGGAGCCCCCGCGAGCATCTGCCTGAAGCCTTCCAGCGCGAATTCTGGCGTCGTCTTCCTGCGGACCGGCATCGAGGGCATGCCGCCCCAGCTCATCCACGCCAAGCACACCAAGGTCAGCGCCACCGAGCTGTGCACCGTGATCGGCGATCGCGGCCCGGCCTCGGTCTCGACGATCGAGCATCTGATGTCGGCCTGCGCCGGCCTCGGCCTCGACAACGTCCTGATCGAGATCGACGGTCCGGAAATGCCGATCATGGACGGCAGCGCCACCGCCTTCGTCACCGCGATCCAGACGACCGGGACGGTCGCTCTCACCGCGCCACGCCGCTACCTCAAGGTTCTCCAGCCGGTGCGGATCGAGAGCGGCCGCGCCTTCGCCGAGCTGATGCCGGCCGAGCAGGGCTTCCGCCTCGATGTCGAAATCGATTTCGACAGCGCCGTGATCGGCCGCCAGCGCAAGATTTTCGATCTCGACGCCGAGACCTATGCCCGCGAGATCTCGAAGGCCCGCACCTTCGGCTTCATGCGCGATGTCGAGCAGCTCTGGAAGGCCGGCTTCGCGCAGGGCGCCTCGCTCGAGAACACCGTGGCGATCGGCGAGGACAAGGTCATCAACCCCGAGGGGCTGCGCTACAGCGACGAATTCGTGCGCCACAAGGTGCTCGACGCGATCGGCGATCTCGCGCTTGCCGGCTATCCGATCATTGGCGAGTTCCGCTCCTATTGCGGCGGCCATCGCATGAATGTCCGCATTCTCGAGGCGCTCTTCGCCGACCGCGCCAATTTCGCGATCATCGAGGCCCAGCCGGTTTTCGCCACACCGCGCGCCGTGCAGATGGCCGCAGCCGCACCGGCTGCCTACGCGCCAGATCTGCACTGAAAAGTCGCAGGCCGGCGCTTTTCGCCTTTCCTTCGCCGGGTTTTTGTCCCAGATGCCGCAGGGTGGCGGAATCGTGCCCTGACCGGTTTTCGGCAGTGGCGCGGTGGAAGCGTCTGAGGTAAGGCATGCTTCCCGCCAGCAGGGACGATCGAAAGAGGACGGACGACGTGAGCGTGACGCGGCATAGCCTTCCGGCAATCCATCGCGGCCAGTATCCGCGCAAGGGCATCGCCCTGGCGCTGGGGGCCGCCATGCTGCTCGGCGGCTGCGATACGCTGTCGTCACTCAATCCCTTCGACAAGCCCGAGGTCTACAAGCCGGACCTCACGCCGCCCGAGCCCGCCGACAAGCTCTACAACGAAGGCCTCGCACGCCTGCAGAACGGCGACAGCGAAGGCGCGACCAAGAAGTTCGAGGGTATCGACAAGGCGGCGCCGTTCTCGCCCTACGCCCGCAAGGGCCTGCTGATGACGGCCTACACCAATTTCCAGGCCTCGAAGTGGGAGGAGGCGATCACCGCCTCCAAGCGCTTCATCGCCCAGAACCCGGCCAGCCCCGATGCTGCCTATGCGCAGTACATCATGGCGATGTCGTATTATAACCAAATCCCGGACACGACGCGCGACCAGGAGCGGACGGTTCAGGCGATCCAGGCTTTCGAACAGCTCATCGCCAATTATCCGAAGTCGGAATACGTGCTGGACGCCAAGGAGAAGCTCCTGGTGGCGCGCGACCAGCTCGCCGGCAAGGAGATGAATGCGGGGCGCTACTATCTCGAGAAGCGCAACTACACCGGCGCGGTGAACCGCTTCCGCGAGGTGATCATCAAGTATCAGACGACGCGCCATGTCGAGGAGGCGCTGATGCGCCTGACCGAGGCCTATATGGCGATGGGCATCACCAACGAGGCTCAGACCGCCGCCGCCGTGCTCGGTCACAACTTCCCGGACAGCCCCTGGTACAAGGACGCCTACAAGCTGCTGCAGAGCGGCGGCCTGGAACCGCGGGAGGATCGCGGCTCCTATATCAGCCGCGCCTTCGACGGCTTCCAGCGCACGGTCGGCGGCCTCCTCGGGTTCGGCGGTCGCTGACGAGGCCGGCATGACGGGCCTCGGGCGACCCTGCCGGCACCGCAGACCGAGCTGAGCATCGATGCTGGCGCAGCTCTCCATTCGTGACATCGTTCTGATCGACCGGCTCGATCTCGGCTTCCGCGAGGGCTTGAGCGTCCTCACGGGCGAGACCGGCGCCGGCAAATCCATTCTGCTCGACGGCTTCGCGCTGGCGCTCGGTGGGCGGGGCGACGGTTCGCTCGTCCGCCACGGCGAGGCGCAGGGGCAGGTCAGTGCCGTTTTCGATTTGCCGCTCGACCACGCCGCGCGCAAGCTGGCCCATGCCCAGGAAATCGATACCGACGGCGACCTGATCCTCCGCCGGGTGCAATATGCCGACGGGCGCACGCGCGCCTTCATCAACGACCAGCCGGTTTCGGTGCAGATCCTGCGCATGGTTGGCGCAGCGATCGTCGAGATCCACGGCCAGCATGATGACCGTGCGCTGACCGATCCGGCTCAGCACCGCGCTATTCTCGACGGCTTCGGTGGATTGGAGAGGCAGGCGGAAGCCGTCGCCGAAGCCAGCGACACGCTGAAGCGGGCGCGGCAGGCGCTGCAGTCCCAGCGCATGCGCGTCGAAGCCGCACGCAAGGAAGCCGATTTCCTGCGCCATGCCGTCGAGGAGCTCGGCAAGCTCGCGCCGCAACCGGGCGAGGAAGATGCGCTCGCCGCCACGCGCCAGTCGATGATGCAGGCCGAGAAGGTCGCGCGCGACCTGATCGATGCGCATGAGGCTGTCGGCGGCCAGGCATCGCCGGTCGCGACGCTCGCCGCAGTACTGCGCCGGCTGGAGCGCCGGGCCGGGCAGGCACCCGAGCTGGTCGATCCGTCGATCGCCGCGCTAAACACGGCCATCATTGCGCTGGAGGAGGCGGGGGAGACGCTGTCTGCCGCGATGCGCGCTGCCGAATACGATCCGCGCGAGCAGGAGCGCATCGAGGAACGGCTCTTCGCGTTGCGCGCGGCGGGACGCAAATACGACGTGCCGGTCGATGGCCTGCCAGTCCTGGCCGCCACGATGGCGAGCGATCTCGCGGCGCTCGACGAGAGCGAATCGTCACTGGCGCGGCTGGAGGCCGATCTGAACGAGGCGGAAGGTGCTTTCGTCGCGCGGGCGCAGGCCTTGTCGGAGGCGCGCAAGGCCGCTGCGGCACGGCTCGATGCCGCCGTGAAGGCCGAGTTGCCGCCGCTCAAGCTCGAGCGGGCGCGCTTCATCACCCGGGTCGAGAGCGACGAGGCCGCGCGCGGGCCGGAGGGCTTCGACCGAGTCGAGTTCTGGGTCGAGACCAATCCGGGCACACGGCCTGGGCCGATGATGAAGGTTGCCTCGGGCGGCGAGCTCTCGCGCTTCATGCTGGCGCTGAAGGTGGTGCTGGCGGAGCGCGGCTMGGCCCCGACGCTGGTCTTCGATGAGATCGACACGGGCGTCGGCGGCGCTGTCGCCGATGCGATAGGCGAGCGGCTGGCACGGCTCGCGGGCCAAGTGCAGGTGATCTCGGTCACGCATGCGCCGCAGGTCGCGGCCAAGGCCGGGCAGCATTTCCTGATCGCCAAATCGGCGGAGGGCGAAGCCGCGCGCACCGTGACGCGCGTCACGGCGCTGGCCGAGCAGTCCCGGCGCGAGGAGATCGCGCGGATGCTGGCCGGCGCCTCGATCACCGAGGAGGCGCGAGCCGCGGCCGGACGCCTGCTGCAGGCGGCCGGACTGCGCGGCTGACGGCGATCAGGCCGGGATCAGCTCGTAGCCCGCGCCCTTTTTGACAACGCGCCGGAAGCCCTCGACATGGCCGCCCGAGACGAGCCAGCCTTCGCGCTCGGCGCGCTCCAAGATGACGCGGCGGGAGGCGAGCGCGGTCGCTGCGTCGAAATCATAGACAAAGCCGATCTCGGGGTCCGAAGCCTGCAGGTCGGAAAGGTGGAGCGCGTCTCCCCAGAGCAGCAGGCTCTCACCCTGGCCCTCGATCAGATAGCCGCTGTGGCCGAAGGTATGGCCGGGAAGGGCGATGAGCGCGATGCCGGGATGCGCCGCGCCGGTCACGCCGCGGATGCGGCCCGAGTAATGTCTCTTCAGCGCCGCGGCGATCGCGAAGCCGCCCTGCTTCTTCTCCGGGGTGCGACCGCGATTGGCCTCGTCGCCGAAGAAGCCGAAATCCGCCTCGGGCAGGATGATCTCTGCGTTTGGGAAACGGGCGCGATCGCCATCGAAAAGGCCGAGAGCATGGTCGCCGTGCAGGTGGGTGATCAGGACGCGCGCGACCTGTTCGGGTGCGATCCCGCGAGCGACCATGGCGGCAGGCGCGTGGCCCATCGCCTCGCCCCAGGAGGGGCCGGTGCCGGCATCGACCAGGGTGATGCCGTCGGCGCCCTTCAAGGCGAAGCAATTGACGACGATGCTGACTTTCGGCTTGCCCCAGCGCGCGACCGCCGCGTCGCGGGCAGCCGCGCCGCCGGCATGGATGAGGACGTCGAGCGGGGCCTCGAAGACGCCGTCATGCAGGATCGAAACCTCATAGGCGCCGATGCGGCGGGACTGCTGGACCATGGCTGTTCTCCGCTGCGGCATCTTGCACGTTCGCTGAAGCCCGGAAGCTAGTGGGCCCGCTGCCATGCCGGCAAGGCGAATCCGGCCCGGCTCAGTCCTGCGCGGGGCGCGGGAATGCCGCATTTCCTTTTGTGTCGCTTTGCTTTATGAGCTGCTGTCATCCGATGGTGCAGCTGCCCGTTAGATCGCCATGCGTCCTGCCGGACGCCCCTGGGGGCGACCTAATTATTTGTTTTGGCATCGGATTTTCTGAGAAGTGAGACCCACTTTTCGGTCCGATTACCGAATGCCGCCTGAACCCATCGCCACGCTTCGCGCCGTTAATTCATTTTACGCCGCAAACCTCTAGGCCCTTATCGCATGTCCTTTTCCCTCACGAGCCCGCCGCTCGCGCGCGCGCTTGCCGAACGCAACTATTCCGAACCGACGCCGGTGCAGAGCGCTGTGCTCGAAGACGCCGCCGCTGGGCGCGACCTGCTGGTCTCGTCGCAGACCGGCTCCGGCAAGACCATCGCGTATGGGCTCGCGATCGGCGAGACGCTGCTGGGCGGTGCGGAGCGCCTCGGCCCTGCCGCCGAGCCTCTCGCGCTGATCATCGCCCCGACGCGTGAGCTTGCCTTGCAGGTGCAGCGCGAACTCGCCTGGCTCTATGCCCAGACGGGAGCGCGGGTGATTTCCTGCGTCGGCGGAATGGATCCGCGCCGCGAGGCGATGCTGCTCGATGAGGGCGCCCATATCGTCGTCGGCACGCCCGGCCGCCTGCGTGATCATATCGAGCGCCGCCGCCTCGACGTCTCCGCGCTCAAGGCGGTCGTGCTCGACGAGGCGGACGAGATGCTCGACCTCGGCTTCCGCGACGATCTCGAATACATCCTGAAGACGACCCCCGAGGGGCGGCGCAGCCTGCTGTTCTCGGCCACTTTCCCGAAGGCCATCGTCCAGCTTGCGCAGAGCTACCAGCGCGACGCGCTGCGCATCGAGGTGGAAGCGACTCGTCGCGGACATGCCGATATCGCCTACAAGGCCGTGCGCGTTTTCCCGAAGGAAGCCGAGCTCGCGGTCGTCAACCTGCTGCGCTTCCATAATGCGCCGGTGGCGCTGGTCTTCTGCAACACCCGCAATGCGGTGCGCCATCTCGAGGCGATCCTGCTGGAGCGCGGCTTCACCTCGGTCGCGCTCTCGGGCGAGCTTGGCCAGAACGAACGCAACGCCGCGCTGCAGGCACTGCGGGACGGCCGGGCGCGGGTCTGCGTCGCGACCGATGTCGCGGCACGCGGCATCGACCTGCCCGGGCTCGACCTCGTCATCCACGCCGAATTGCCCAATGATTCCGAGGTGATGCAGCACCGTTCGGGCCGCACGGGCCGCGCCGGCAACAAGGGCACGAGCGTCCTGCTCGTGCCGCAGTCACGCCGGCGCAAGGCCGAGCGCCTGCTGATGGAAGGCAAGATCGAGGCCAAATGGATCGCCCCGCCGACGCCGGAGGAGATCCGCACGCTCGATCAGGAGCGCCTGCTGGCCGATCCGATGCTCAGCGGCGAGACCGGCGAGGACGATGCCGGGATGATCGAGGCGCTGATGGCTGGCCGCGAGGCGCGCGACATCGCTGCGGCGCTGGTCAGGCTGTACCGGGCAAGGCTGCCGGCGGCGGAAGAGGTGGGCGATCCCGGCTTTGGCCGCGACGAGCGCCGGCCGGTCCGCGCGAATGAGGATTATGCCGCCAAGCGCCGGCCCTTCGGAGCCGGGCGCGATGAGGGCGAGGATGGCGAGCGGCCGCGCAAGCCGGCAGGGCCGCGCGGGGATACCGTGTGGTTCCGGCTCGACATCGGCCGCAAGCAGGGCGCCGATCCGCGCCAGCTGCTGCCGATGCTGTGCCGCCGCGGCCGGATCACGCGCGACGAGGTCGGCGCAATCCGCATCTTCGACCGCGAGACCAAGGTCGAGATCGATGCCGAGGTGGCCGAGCGCTTCTACGAATCCGTGCGCATCCCGGATCGCGACAAGATCGTGATCGAGATGGCGGAAGCGGACGAGCGGCGTCCGGCGAAATCCTTCGCCGACAAGGCCGAGCGCCCGGCCGCGCCGCGAGCGTTCCGCGACCGGCCCGAGACAGGCGCCGACAGGCCGCAGCGCAAGCCGTTCCCGTCCAGGGACGGCGAGCATCGCGCACCTCATGGGGATGATCGCAAGCCCTATCGCACCGAAGGCGCGCCGCAGCGGAGCGATGATCGTCCCCGCCGCGAGGACGGCAAGCCCGGCGGTGGCTTCAAGAAGCCGTTCGCCGCGAAGGGGAAGCCTTTCGCCGGCAAGCCTGGGCAGGATGGCGGACGCCCCGCCGGCGGCGGCAAGCCGTTCGGAAAAGGTAAGCCGCCGCGCCGCGGCTAAGCATCGTTACCCGGCTGCTGTCGGTCACTCGCGTGCTCTCCCGCCTCAACGCAGGCCGAGGAAGGAGAGAATGGCGAGGACAACGACCACGAGGCCGACGAGATAAATGATGTTGTTCATGAAAAACCCCCTGACTGAATGGAGCCGTCAGGCTCGATCTGGCAGGGGGTGAACCCCATTTGGGGGCGAAAAGTTCCCGCATCGGCAGGAGCGAGCGGCCGTGGCGCGCTCGATCCCAGTCCTGTCAGCCCACCACCTTGCGGTAGAGGTGCCAGGTGGCATGGCCTAGAACCGGCATGACCACGACCAGGCCGACCAGCACCGGCAGGCAACCGAGCACCAGAAGCCCGGTCACGATCAGGCCCCAATACATCATCACGCGCGGATTGGCCTCGACGGCGGCGATCGAGGTGCGGATCGCGGTCGGGGCATCGACGTGCCGGTCGATGATCAGCGGGAACGACACCACAGAGATCGCGAAGGCGGCGATCGCGAAGAGCAGCCCGAGCGAGTTGCCGATAATGATCATGATCCAGCCATCGGCCGTGGTGAAGACGGCGCGCAGGAAGTCGGCGGTCGAGACGTCGGCCGGCAGGCCAAGGATGCCGCGATAGAGGAACCAGGCGCTAAAAAGCCAGGCGAGGAAGAGCCCGGTCAGCATGGCGCCCAGCAGAACGGTCTGTCCGATCGAGGGCGAGCGCAGCAGCTCGAACACATGGCTCCAGGACGAGTCGAGGCCCTTCTCGCGGCGGCGGCTCACCTCATAGAGGCCGATCGCGGCGAAGGGGCCGATCAGCGCGAAGCCGCTGAGCAGCGGGAAAAGCAGGGGGAAGATGTTGTAGCTGACGGTGAGCTGCGCCAGCAGGATGCCGGCGATGGGATAGATCACGGCGATGAAGACGAGATGGCTCGGCTGCGCCATGAAATCCTCCCAGCCGCGTCGCAGCGCTTCGCGCAGGTCCATCGTGGTGATGGTCTTGATGCGTGGCTGCGAGAGCGTGACGATGTCATGAACGGTGCCGTCGACATTGGCCATGGCGAGCCTCCCGGTTCCGGCCCGGTTCACCACGGCGGTCAACTTGTCCTTGGCGTCAACGGCCGATGGCGTCGAGCTTCCAAATTCCAGCCCCCAAACTATACGCGCGAAAGCCGGATTTGTCGCAAGCCCTCTCGCTGATGTGAGGAATGGACACCTGAACCCCATCCTGAGGAGCTGCCGATAGCGCTCTCCGACAGGATGGGGGCGAGGAGCTTCATCGGGTTGAGCGATCCGGCTGCTGCCCTTCCTCGTCACGACCTTCTCGCCTAATGCTGTGCCATGAGCGACGCCAACGACACCGCCTTTTCCGAAACGCCCGTTGCCGAGCTGACGCCGCGCAAGGCGAAGGCCGAGCACAAGCAGCTCGCCGCGCAGGTGCAGGCCGCCAACGACGCCTATTTCCAGGACGATCAGCCGATCATGGACGACGCGGCCTATGACGCGAAGCGTCGGCGGCTGGTCGCGCTCGAAGAGGCCTTTCCCGAGCTGAAGGAAACCGGCGGCGTCAGCGGCAAGGTCGGAGCCAAGCCGTCGGGCAAATTCGCCAAGATCCGGCACCGCGTGCCGATGCTCTCGCTCGACAACGCGTTCTCCGATGAGGCCGTCGCCGAGTTCGCGGGCCGGGTCTATCGCTTCCTCGGTCGCAAGGAGGAGGAAGGTGGCATCGCCTTCACGGCCGAGCCCAAGATCGACGGGCTGTCGCTCTCGCTGCGCTACGAGAAGGGCGTGCTCGTCTCAGCCGCGACGCGCGGCGACGGCGAGGAAGGCGAGGACGTTACCGTCAACGCCCGCACCATCTCCGAAATCCCAGGGACGCTCGCCGGGCCGGACGTGCCGGAGATCGCCGAGGTGCGCGGCGAGGTGTATCTCGGCCATGCCGATTTCGCTGCTATCAACGACCGCCAGCGTGAGAAGGGACTGACCGAATTCGCCAATCCACGCAACGCTGCGGCGGGCTCGCTGCGCCAGCTCGACGCGACGATCACAGCATCCCGTCCGTTGCGCTTCTTCGCCTATGCCTGGGGCGATATGCCGGTGCTGCCGGCACCGACGCAGATGGGCGTGGTCGAGGCGTTCAAGCGCTGGGGCTTCCGCACCAACCCGCTGATGAAGCGCTGCGAGAGCGTCGAGGAGCTGATCGCGCAGTACCGGCTGATCGAGAGCCAGCGCGCCACGCTCGGCTACGACATCGACGGCGTGGTCTACAAGGTCGACGATCTTGCGCTGCAGGCAAGGCTCGGATTTGTCTCGCGGGCGCCGCGCTGGGCGATCGCGCATAAATTCCCGGCCGAGCTGGCGACGACCGTTCTCGAAGCGATCGACATTCAGGTGGGGCGCACGGGCGCGCTCTCGCCGGTGGCGCGGCTGAAGCCGGTGACGGTCGGCGGCGTCGTGGTGACCAATGCGACGCTGCACAATGAGGACTACATCCGCGGCTTCGACTCCAAGGGGCTGCCGATCCGCGACGGCACCGATATCCGCATCGGCGACACGGTGACGGTGAAGCGGGCGGGCGACGTCATCCCGCGTGTCGAGGCGGTCGATCTCGCGAAGCGGCCAGCGGACGCGAAGCCCTATGAATTCCCGACGCTCTGCCCGGCCTGCGGCAGCCATGCGACGCGGGAGCTCAATCCGCGCACCGGCAAGGAGGATGCGGTGCGTCGCTGCACCGGCGGCCTGATCTGTCCGGCGCAGTCGGTCGAGCGTCTCAAGCACTTCGTCTCGCGCGATGCGATGGATATCGACGGGCTCGGCGACAAGCAGATCGAGTTCTTCCACAGCGATCCCGAGCTTCCGGTGAAGGAGCCGGCCGACATCTTCACACTGGCTGAGCGCGATGCGGCCAACCTCAAGAAGCTCAAGGACAAGGAGGGCTTCGGCGCCGTCAGCGCCAAGAAGCTGTTCGATGCGATCGAAGACCGGCGCCGGCCGCCGCTCAACCGCTTCATCTTCGGGCTCGGCATCCGCCATATCGGCGAGACGACGGCGCGGCTGCTGGCGCGGCATTACGGCTCGTTCGAGGCACTGCGCGCGGCGGGTATCGCCGCTGCCGACGAAGCCTCGCCCGAGCGGCAGGAGCTCGACGCCATCGACAGCGTCGGGCCCACCGTGGTCGAGGCGCTGATCGAATTCTTCGGCGAGCCGCATAACGAGCAGTTGCTCGACCGGCTGCTCGCCCAGGTCACGCCGCAGCCGCTGGAAGCGATGGCCTCGGCGAGCCCTGTCGCCGGCAAGATCGTGGTCTTCACCGGCGCGCTGGAACGGATGACCCGCGACGAGGCCAAGGCGATGGCCGAGCGGCTCGGCGCGAAGGTTGCGGGCTCGGTCTCGTCGAAGACGGATTTGCTGGTCGCCGGGCCGGGGGCGGGCTCCAAGCTGAAGGATGCCGCCAAGCACGGCGTCGAGGTGATCGACGAGGCCGGCTGGTTCGATCTGGTCGGCGGATGAGCTGCCGCTACGCCGCGATCAGTGGCGATGAGCGTGCGTTCTGGCACGCGGCACCGCGGTCCGCTGGGGAATGCCGACGACACCCTTGACGCCGCCGACCACGCCGCCGGTGACGCCGCCGACGACGGCTCCGGCCGCGCCGCCGATCGGTCCGGCTGCCTCATTGCCGACCCTGGCGCCTTGAGCGGCGCCGCGCGGTATTCCCTGAGCGTTCGCAACCGTTGCAAGGCTGAAGATCGCTAGCGCCGCAGCGCAGCTAAGAGCGAGAGATTGGATGGTCATGATCGTGATCCCGTTCGCATGGACCGCTGCGCCGGCCTTCCAGCGCCCGGCTGTTCGACATGCAACCGGCGCTCCGGGGCTTTGTTCCGGCACGCCTTTCCCCCGCGGAAATGCTCTGGCTACTCCGCAGCCCCTGCTGATGGCGTGAACATCGCCGCAGGCGGTGCCTCACCTGCCGCGCGCACCTGACCCGGCGCCATGCCGGTGATGCGCTTGAAGGCGCGGCTGAACGAGGCCTCCGACTCGTAGCCGAGGCGCTGCGCCACCACCGCGATCCGCAGCTTGTCGCGGGCGAGCCATTGCCGGGCCTGATGCATCCGGACCTGCGCGACATAGCGGGCCGGGGTCTCGCCGACGACCTCGGCGAAGCGCTCGGCGAAACCGGAACGGGAAGCGCCCATCAGCTCCGCCAGGCTTTCGACGGTCCAGGCGGTCTCGGGATGGGCGTGGACGGCCGCGAGCACCTTGCCGATCTGCGGGCAGCGCGCTGCCGCGACCCAGCCCTTGGCGGCACCACAGCCGCGCTCGACCCAGGAACGGATGATCGCGGCGGCCAGCACGTCGGCGAGACGCGCGAGGATGCCGCCGGCGCCGACCCGGTCCATCGCGACCTCCTGGCCCATTGCCGCCAGCAGATGCGGAATGCCAGGTTCGTTGGCGATGAAATCGCTCATCCGCATCATATCCGGCATCAGCCGCAGCAGCGGGTGGTCGAGATCGACATTGAAGGTCATGCGCCCGGTGAAGACGAGCATATGCTCGCCAGTGCCACCGCCCTCGACGTCGAAGACATTGCCATAGGCTTCGCGCACCCGGCAATCGCAGGGAGGCGATGCGATGACGTCCGGCGCGCTCGCCAGCACATGGCCGCCGCCGCGGGGCAGGAGCACGGCGTCGCCGTCGCGGAGCTCCAGCCACTCGCCAGCGGGCGTCCTCAGCCAGCAACTGCCGCGCGAGATGAAATGGAAACACGCTTCGCGGCTCTGCGGGAAGGCGACGCCCCACGGAGTAGCCATCTGGCAGCGGCTGTAATCGACGCCGTCGAGCCTCAGTCCCCGGAGCATTTCGGTCAGGTGGTCTGCCGAAGCTGTCATCGCAATCCTGGACGAACGGTCATGAGATACGGATTATATAGCATGGAAACTCCACGAGGCCACGCCCATCTTCCGGCCTCCTCATGGAGATACCCATGTCAGATTCTCTTTCTGCCACAGCACTCGACCTCGATGATTCCGCCGAGGACGCGCGCGAAAGACCAGCCTGGGCGGCGGTGGTCTCGTTGACTTTCGGCGTCTTCGGCCTCGTCACGGCCGAATTCCTGCCCGCCAGCCTGTTGACCCCGATGGCCGCCGATATCGGCGTTTCCGTCGGCGCCGCCGGACAGGCCGTGACCGCCACAGCGGTGGTCGGCGCCGTTGCCGGCCTCGCCGCCGCCATCGTGACGCGCGGCATCGATCGGCGCCTCGTCATCTGGTCGCTGACCAGCCTGCTGATCGTCTCGAGCGCGCTCGCCGCCGTCGCGACCAATCTGCCGACGCTGCTCTTCGCCCGCGTCCTGCTCGGCATCGGGCTCGGAGCCTTCTGGTCGATGGTGGCGGCGACCGCGATGCGGCTCGTGCCGCCGAGCGCCTTGCCCAAGGCGATGTCGCTGATCTTCACCGGCGTCTCAATCGCCACGGTCAGCGCGGCGCCGATCGGCGCCTATGTCGGCAACCTGATGGGCTGGCGCGTCGTGTTCTGGCTCTCGGCTCTCATCGGCGTCGCGACGCTGGTGATCCAGATGGCGGTGCTGCCGCGCCTGCCGGCGCGCGGCGCGCCCGATATCCGCACGCTGCTGCGCCTGCTCGGCCAGCCGAGCATCGCACTGGTGCTGGCGGGGATCGCCGTCGTGATCTCCGGGCATTTTGCCGGCTTTACCTATGTCCGCCCGTTCCTGGAGCAGATTCCGAAGCTGTCGGTCGAGGCGATCTCGCTCGTCCTGCTGGCCTACGGCGTCGGCGGCTTCTTCGGAAACTTCGTCGGCGGGGCGATCACGGCGCGCAGCGCCAAGGCGTCGGTGATCTTCGGCGCGCTGACGATCGCGCTGATGGGGGTGAGTCTGCTGCTGGTCGGTGGATCGCCGATCGCCTCGGCCATCGCCGTCGGGCTCTGGGGCTTCGCCTTCGGCGCGCTGCCGGTCGGCTTCCAGACCTGGATGGTGCGCGTGGCGCCGGAAGACGAGCAGGAGTCGGCCGGGGGCCTGATCGTCGCCGCCTTCCAGGTCGCGATCGCGAGCGGGGCCATCTTCGGCGGCCTGCTCGTCGACGGCTTCGGGACGCTGGGCGTGATCGCCTACGCCACCGTCGCGACGCTGGTCGGCGGGCTCGGCGTATTTCTGCTCGGTTCGAAGAGCCCGGAACGGGCCGGCGCGGCCGGTGCGGCTCACGCGATCTGACGCCATTCCGAAATGACCGGGCATATCGGGCGCGTGATGCGCCCGATCACTTTTCTTCAAGACAGTCGCGCCGCGAGGGAGTTTATGCTCGCGCCATGGAAGCAGTCACACAGAGCGAGACATTGGGCCTGGAGCCGCTCGTCGCCGGCGAGCGGGCGAAGCTGTTTCCGGCCGAGCGCTTCGACGGGCTGGATTGCCTCGCCGCCACCTTCCGCCGCCATGCCTACACGCCGCACCAGCATGAGAGCTACGTGATCGGCATTATCGAGGCCGGCTGCGAGACCTTCCGCATCCGGGGCGAGCGGCACTACGCCCGTCCCGGCCATGTCGCCTTCGTCAACCCGCTCGAGACCCATGACGGCGAGCCCTACGGGCCGGGCTACAGCTACCGCATGACCTATCCTGAGGTCGGGCTGATCCGCGAGGTCGCGGCTTCGCTGAGCGGCCGGGACGTGATCGGGACGCCGTTCTTTCCGCAGCCGCTGGTCGAGGACGCCAAGGGGGCTGTGCTCTTCGCTGCCGCGCATCGCGCCATCGAGGATGGCGAGGATCTGCTGGCCGGCGAGGAGATGCTCCTGCGCTTCTATGCGCTCTGCCTGGCGCGCCATGCCGATCTCTCGGTCCGCTCCGTCGGGGCCGAGGGCGGACCCGTTGCCAAGGCGCGCGAGCTGTTCGAGGCGCGCTACGAAGAGGATCTGTCGCTTGCCGATCTCGCCCGGCTCACCGGCCTGCCGCGCCATCACCTGATCCGTGCCTTCCGGCAGGAGACGGGGCTCACGCCCCATGCCTATCTCGTCGATGTCCGCGTCCGGCGCGCCCGCGAGCGGCTGCGGCGCGGCGAGATGCCCGGCGACGTCGCGGCGGCGACCGGCTTCTGCGACCAGCCGCATCTGACGCGCGCCTTCAAGGCCCGCTTCGGCGTGACGCCCGGCGCCTTCCGCGCCGCGCATACCGGCGGAACCGCCGCTTCGAAAGTATCAGACCCATGTCCACGATGCGTGACGACATCAGGCGCGGCCTGAGCGATATCTGGCCGGCTGCGGTGGCTGCGGCGCCGATCGGCCTGCTCTTCGGCGCGGTGGCTGCCAGCAAGGGGCTTTCTCCCTTGGAAATCCTTCTGATGAGCGCCACGGTGTTCGCCGGCGGCGCTCAGTTTGCCGCCGTGGAGTTGTGGGCGACGCCAGCACCGGTTGCTGCGATCGTCTTCTCGACGCTCTTGATCAATGCGCGCCATGTGCTGATGGGGGCGTCGCTGGCGCCGAAGCTGGAAGGCTTCAGCCGGTGGCAGAAATTCCTCGGCCTCTACTACATGGCCGACGAGAACTGGGCGCTGGCCGAGAAACGAGCCCGTACGCATCGCCTCACTCCGGCCTATTGGTTTGCGATGGTCATTCCCTTCGTCGCCGGCTGGCTGGTCAACTCGACGTTGGGCGCGACCATCGGCGCCGTGCTGGGCGACCCGAAGCGGCTCGGCGCCGATTTCGCTTTCACCGCGCTGTTCATCGCGCTCGTCGCCGCCCTCTGGAAGGGGCGGGTGACGTTCTGGACGGTGGTGGCAGCGGGACTCGCATCGGCCGTGACCTATCGCCTTGCCGGTCCGCCCTGGCATGTCGCGGCCGGCGCGCTCTGCGGTTTGCTCGCGGCATGGCTCGCGGCCGCCACAGAGATGCGGCCCGCGGCGCAGGAGGTCGAGGCGTGAGCGTCGTCGATCCGATCAACCTCCTCGCCTTTCTCGGCATGGCGGTCGTGACCTATGCGACGCGGGTGGCGGGACTTGCGCTCGCCGGGCGTCTCAACCTCTCGCCGCGCGCGCAGACAGCCTTCGATGCGATCCCGCCCGCCGTGCTGGTCGCCGTCATCGCGCCGAGCGCGCTCGCTACAGGCTGGGCCGAGACGGCTGCCGCCGCGCTTGCGGCACTGGCTGCGACGCGGCTGCCGCTGTTGGGCGTCGTCGCCGTGGGCGTCCTCGCGGTGGTGGCGTTCCGGATGGTGATGTGAGCCAGGTCGTGCCCGGCCGTGACGTGCGCTGCATGACGCGCCCAGGCAACCTACACGCCGCTTGAAGCGCACGCGCTGAGGCCGTGCCTGCGGGTTTCAGCCTGCCTTCGCTCTTTTGCGGCAATTCTGAGCGTATTCGCGGCGCAGTTCTTTCATCTGCGCCGGGTCCAGCCTGTTCGTCCTGTCTTTCTTGAACGCCAGCCTGGCTTCTTCGCGGCAGGAGTCGCGAACGCCATTGCCGCCCCTGCCAGTTCTCTCCTGAGCCTCCGCCGGAAGAGGCAAAAGGGCTACGGTCGCAAAGGCCAGTACAAGCTTCAGAGGCATGGCACATCCCTCCTCGTTTCGCTTCGACATGGCGGCAGATTGATCCGGAAATACACTATCGCATCATGAATTCGCGTCCATTGCTTTTCGTCAGTTGCCGTAGCGTTCTGGCTTGAATTCTGGATGATTTCCGGCGTGGGTCGCCAAAATACTTCGCGCGGCAAGGCGGTATTCGCTGGAAAGGCGGCCGTCACAGCGGCCGGCACGCCTTCTCCAGCCAGGCCCTCGGTTCCCCGGCGACCAGCGGAGACAATTTCTCCCAGACCGTCGCATGGTAGGCGTCGATCCAGGCGATCTCGCCGCCGTCGAGCATGTCCTTGTCGATCAGTGCCCGCTCATAGGGGCACCAGGTGATGGTCTCGAAGCCGTAGATGGTGCGTTCGGCGCCGGGGATCAGGCGTTCCTCGACGACGATCAGGTTCTCGATGCGGATGCCGTACTCGCCCTGCTTGTAGTAGCCGGGCTCGTTGGAGAGGATCATGCCAGGCTCCAGCGGCGTGACGCCGAGCTTGGAGAGGCGCTGCGGCCCCTCATGCACCGACAGATAGCTGCCGACGCCGTGGCCGGTGCCGTGGTCGAAGTCGAAGCCGCCCTGCCAGAGCGGCAGCCGGGCGAAGGCGTCGAGCTGCGCGCCGGAGGTTCCCTTGACGAAGACCAGCCGCGAGATCGCGACATGGCCCTTGAGCACCCGGGTGTAGCGGTCGCGCATCTCGGCCGTGGGCGCGCCGATGACGATGGTGCGGGTGATGTCGGTGGTGCCGTCCTCGTACTGACCACCTGAATCGACCAGGAAGATCCCGGGTTCCAGCCGGCGGTTCGTCGCCTCGCTGACGCGGTAATGCGGCAGGGCGGCGTTGGGGCCGGCGCCGGCGATGGTCGTGAAGGAGACGTCCTTGAGCAGCCCGGTCCTGAGCCGTTCGGCTTCGAGCGCCGCGACGGCGTCGATCTCGGTGAGATCGCCCTTCGGCGCCTCGCGCGCGAGCCAGGAGAGGTAGCTCGTCATCGCCGCGCCGTCGCGCAGATGGGCGGCGCGGGTGCCGTTCAGTTCGGCCGCGTTCTTGCGCGCCTTCATCAGCGCGATCGGGTCGGTGCCGGCATCCGGCGTGCCGCCTGCCTGGGTGATCAGCGTCGCCAGCGCCGAGGCGGCGGTGGTGGCATCAAGGCGAACCTTGGCCTTCGCGGCGCCGAGCCTTTTCAACTGGCCGTCGAGCGCAGCCGGCGCCGCGATCTCGCCGACCGCGCCGATGGCGTCACCGGCTTCGTTGGTGATCTTCTCGGGCGCGAGAAACACGGTCGGGCGGCCCTCGCGCGGGACGATGGCGTAGCCGAGCGGCAGGGGCGTGTGCTCGACATCGCCGCCGCGGATGTTGAAGACCCAGGCCAGCGCATGGGGATCGGAGACGACGAGGGCATCGACCTTCGCTTCAGCCAGCGCCTTGCGGATGCGGTCGAGCTTCGAGACGGAATCCTCACCCGCATAGACGGCCGGGTGAGCCTTGACCGGCGCGGCGGGGGCGGCGGGACGGTCCGACCAGAGTGTGTCGATCGGGTTGGCGGCGACGGCGACAAGGCTGCCACCGGCTGCGGCGACCGCTTTTTCCAGCTTTGCGACGCCGTCGACCGTGTGCAGCCAGGGATCATAGCCGAGCTTGCCGCCGGCCGACAGGTTCTGCTCGATCCAGCGCTCCAGCGGCGTCTCCTCCATGCGGACGGGGGTGACGACCGTCGTGTCGGTTTGCGCGGCCGCCTGGATGGTATAGCGGCCATCGACGATCAACGCTGCCTTGTCGGCCAGCACCACCGCGTTGCCGGCCGAGCCGGTGAAGCCAGTCAGCCAGGCGAGGCGGGCCATATGGGCCGGCACATATTCGCCCTGATGCTCGTCGGCACGCGGGATGACGAAACCGTCGAGACCTTGCGCTGCGAGCGCCATGCGCAGCGCGGCGACGCGGCCGGCGACCAGCATGGGGTCGCTGGGCTCGGAGAAGGACTGGAAGCGGCAAGTGGGCAAGGTCGATTCGGTCATGACATGGTCCGGCTTCGGTCGCCGCGCGCCCTGTCGGGCACGATAACGGCGATCCATGTAATCGTTATCGCACCGGATTCTTGCAAAAAATGGATTTCACGATCGGTCCGATGCGAGATCGTGCGCATCGTCGCGCTGCATTGGCTAAAGCGCCAGCGCAAATACGCCGACAGGCAATGCCCGTTTCCTGACGCCGTGCTGCCTTGACGGTTCGCATTGTGCCGATTGGTTATGCAATAAACGCAAATATTAACGGATATGGACGTGTTTCATGCGTTCTATGCATATCTCGCATATGCGAGCATGACTTCTCGCAACTGCGAAATGATCCCACTTTGGTGGCATAAGAGAACGAGGAAGCGACCGGGACTGTCCTTCGTTTTTCGGAGATAGACCCATGACCTATGTGCTAGACAATGCCGATGTGCTGCCCGTGGCAGTGGTGGCCGAAACCAGGGCCCGCAAGGCGGACCAGCCGGGTGTGATGCAGCGCCTCTATGCGGCGCTGATCGAGAGCCGCAAGCGCTCCGCCGCTCGCCAGCTGCGCGCCCGCAACATTCTCGTCAACGAGGCCGAGATCGTGCTGGGCGGCTATCCGTCCGCGACACTGTCGAGCGACGCTTCGCTGCCCTTCAACCGCTGAATTTCCGGCCGCTGCGGCCAGAGCGCGCGCCGATAACATCGAGGATCAGAAACATGATCGCCATCATCAAGCATGTCGCCGAACAGATCGCCGACGCCGCGAAGTTCGCTGCGGCCGTCTGGCACGACGCCCGCAGCCTGCAGGCCGAGGCCGAGCGCAAGTATGGACATATCGGCTTCTGAAGCCGGACGCGTAACGACCTCGCGCTTCTAGCGGCATCGGATCGGAAGCGGCTTCCGCTTTTCCGGTTCGTTGCCCTGGCGCCGGAGGTCAGGCAGGGCGGCGGAGCCTCGGGGCTGCGCCGCCTTTTTTCATGACCAGCGTAGCCCAGCCTTCGCGCAGCGACTGGCTGACGAGATAGATGCCGTGGTGCCGGTAGGCCGAAGCCACCCCGGCGACATCCATCGCGAGCAGACCGGAGAGGATCAGTGTCCCGTCGCGCGAGAGTACGCGCGCGATCGAGGGCGCCAGCTGCCTCAGCGGCCCGGCCAGGATATTGGCGAAGACGAGGTCGAAGCGGCCGGGGCGTTTGGCCTTGGCATGGCGCAGGCCCGGCGCGACATAGAGGTCGAGCGCGTTGGGCGCGTGATTCAGCCGGGCGTTGTGGGCGGAAACCTCGACCGCGATGGCGTCGATGTCTCCGGCGACGACCTTGCGCTTGATCTGCTTTGCCAGCGCCAGCGCGAGGATGCCCGTGCCGGTGCCGACATCGAGCCCGTGGCGCGGGCGGCGCTTCTTCAGCTCGGCGTCCAGAGCCAGCAGGCAGCCCGAGGTGGTACCGTGATGGCCGGTGCCGAAGGCCAGCGCCGCCTCGATCTCGATCGCGACGTCGTTGATCCGCACGACATCCCGGTCATGCGCGCCATGGACGATGACACGGCCGGCGCGCACGGGCTTCAGCCCGTCGAGGCTCGTCGCGACCCAATCCCGCGTGTTCACGGTGGTGAAAGGCGTCGCGTCGACGAGATCGCCGACGATCGGCCTGAGCAGGTCGCGCACCGCCTCCTCGTTCGGATGCTGAGCGAAGTAGATCTCGACCTTCCAGGGCGCGTTCAGCGAGAGCGTGGTGACGCCGTCCTCGATCTCGAAGGCCGAAATCGCGGTTTCGGTCGGGTCGAAGATCTCGCCGAGCAATTCGGTCAGGGCCCGGGCCTTTTCGCCCGAGGTGGAGAGTTCGAAGACGGTCGCAACCGTCGCTGGCAGGAGGCCTTCGCGCATGCGGTGGCATTAGCAGCGTGGGGCGAGGTTGTCATGCGGTGCGATGCGGGGTCGTCATGGTCGGGCTTGACCCGACCATCTCGGAATCCAGCACCTACTCGTCAGAAATTCCCGGGTCGCCGCTGCGCGGCGCCCGAGAATGACGGCTGAGTCAGGCGTGCTGTGCATTCAACGCGGCGAAGACTTGGTCGAAATTGCCCGTGGCTTCGGCGTAGCGCAGCGGCTCGCAACGCTCGACGATCACCTCGGCGGCATCAGGCCGGGTTTCGAGGATCGTCATCACCTCTGCGATGAAATCGGCGAGCGGCATCGCGGCGGGATCGACGGCCTGCTGCGCCCCCATCAGTTCGGTCTGCACATAGGGTGGCGCGATCTCGATGACCCCGACCGAGGTATTCTTGAGCTGCTCGCGCAGGCTGATCGACCAGGAATGGATCGCCGCCTTGGTGGCGCTGTAGGTCGGCGTAACCGCCAGCGGCACGAAGCCGAGGCCGGAGGACACGGTCAGGACCGTGGCACTGGGCCGCTTCATGAGATGCGGCAGGAGCGCGGCCGTCAGGCGGATCGGGCCGAGCAGATTGGTCGTGATCGTTTCCTCGGCGATGGCGAGGTTATCGGCGGCCGGGACATTCTCGGGCTTCATGATGCCCGCATTGTTGAGGATGGCATTGAGCTTGGGAAAGCGCTCGACGACCTGTCGGGCGAAGGCTTCGATATCGGCCTTGTCCTGGATGTCGAGCAGCATCGAGGCCATGCCGGGATTTGCGGCGGTGACCTCGTCGAGGACGCGCTCGCGCCGGCCGGCGATGATGACCTGATTGCCCCTGGCGTGAAGCGCCTCGGCGAGCGCCCGGCCAATGCCCGAGCCGCCGCCGGTGATCAGGATGGTGTTGCCTGAGATGTTCATTGGAAGCCCTCTTGTGGTTGCGTCCCAGGAGGTGGCATCGTCAGTCTTCAAAGGAAAGAAGGCTCCCAAAAGTACCATACATACCAAAAGGAGAGTGTCGGATGCGGACGATCCGGACTGCGATGGCAGCGATGCATGCGCGCAGCGACGCCATACCTCCGGTCAGCCCTGCCGTGGAATCGCTGGTACGGCAGGTCATCGCGCAGGTGGCCGACAAATGGACGATGCTGGTGCTGGAGGCGCTGGAAGAGCACGGCACGCTGCGCTTCACCGAAGTCGGGCGCATGGTCGGCGGCATCAGCCAGAAGATGCTGACCAAGACGCTGCGGGAAATGGAGCGCGATGGGCTTGTCATCCGAACCGTCCATCCGGTGATCCCGCCGCATGTCGATTATACGCTGACCGAACTCGGCCGCGAGCTCAGCGCAGCGTTCTGCGGAGTCTGGGTCTGGGCCGAGACCTATTATGGGCAAGTCTCGGCGGCACGGAAGGCGTTTCGCGAGCGGGAAGGCGGCGCCTGAGCGCTCACAGATCCTTGGTCAGGTAGACGCGGGTCGCGCCGGGCGGCTTCGGCGCGATCTCGCCGAAGACCTGCCATCCCAGCTTTTTGTAGAAGTCCGGCGCCTGGAAACTGATGGTGAAGAGCACCGCCTTGCTGCAACCGCGCCGCCGGCCTTCCTCCTCCGCCAAGGCAAGAATGCGGCTGCCGGTGCCGGTGCCGCGCAGGCTTTTCGGCAGATAGACGAGGTCGATGAAGAGCATGCCGAGCGAGGTGCGCCCGACAAGCCCGCCGATCGGCTCGCCGGTTTCGGGATCGCTGACACGGATCGTAAGATCCTGCCGGTCGTGCAGGCCGATCTTCTCGTCGTTGTAGGCCTTCAGGCCGTTGGAGAGCACTTCGCGAAGAGCTTGTCTTCGGAATCGTTCAGGGCGATCTGGGGAGTCATAGTCGGTCGTATCGTCGGGGAGTCGGCAGTATGGCGCCGCTTCTACTCCGCCGCTGGCTGCAACGATAGACCGGGCGCCGGGATCAAGGCGATGGCGTGTGCGGCCATCTCGGCGGAGGTTTCGGGGTCGCTCCGTAATTCGCTTGGCGTGCGAGCATGGGGCGCTGAGCCGTCCTGAGCTTCGATCCAGAGCGCGACGGCCTCCGGGGCGTTGAGCAGGGCTTCATCCAGCGTGTCGCCGGCCGCAAAGCAACCGGGGAGATCGGGAAACCAGACGCCGACGGCATGGTCGGAGCCCGTATCCTCGATGATGGCGACGTAATAAGTCATGTCAGTCGCGCGGCCAGCCTGCCTGCTTGTAGATCTTCAATACGAGGCCGGGTCCGAAGTTCTTCTTCGGATGCGGCACCACGATAGTGTCACGGACGCCGGGCTTTTTGAAGACATGGTGCGAGCCGGCGACGCGCACGCATTCCCAGCCTTCGCGTTCGAGGCGGCGAATGATGTCGGCGCTGTTTTTGAGCATCGGGACCTGCTGATTCGCATCGGACCCAATCCATATATCCTAAGGGTTTGACATAGTAAGCGATGTTCATTTTCTGTTCTGTGTGGAAAGAGTGTCAAACTATCCAATCCACAAGTTGGGTCGATCAACCAGCCTTCTGCACGAAGCTATCCAGCACCATCTTCCGGCCCGCCTTGTCGAAGTCGACGGTGAGCTTGTTGCCATCGACGCTGGCGACGGAGCCGGGGCCGAATTTGACGTGGAAGACGCGGGCGCCGGTGCCGTAGGCAGACTCGCCGGTCGATTTGGCGGTGAGCTCACCTTCGATCAGCAGCGGGCCGCGCTGGCGTGATGAGCTGCCTCCGAAACCGCCCGAGCCGAAGCCACGGCCGCTTTCGGAGAAGCCGCTGCCACCGCCGCTGTTCTTCGCGCGGTTTTCCTGCGCGCGCTGCCAGCCCGGCGTGTTGTAGCTGGAGCCGAAGCTCTCCATCCGGTCGAAGCGCGAGGCGCCGTAGCCGCCCTGCGAGTAGCTCGTCGGGGCCTGCTCGACCTCGACATGTTCTTCCGGCAATTCGTCGATGAAGCGGGAGGGCAGGCTGGTCTGCCAGAGGCCGTGGATGCGTCGGTTCGAGGCGAAATAGAGCTTCAGCTTCTTGCGGGCGCGGGTCAGGCCGACATGGGCGAGGCGGCGCTCTTCCTCGAGGCCTGCGCGGCCGCTCTCGTCGAGCGCACGCTGGTTCGGGAAGAGCCCTTCCTCCCAGCCGGGCAGGAAGACCGTGTCGAATTCCAGCCCCTTGGCGGCGTGCAGCGTCATGATCGAGACGCGGGCGCCGGATTCGCCGTCGGCGACATCCATCACCAAAGAGACGTGCTCGAGGAAGGCCGGCAGGTCGGGGAATTCGTCGAGCGAGCGGACGAGCTCCTTGAGGTTTTCCAGCCGCCCTGCGGCATCGGCCGAGCGGTCCTTCTTCCACATCTCGGTGTAGCCGGATTCCTCCAGCACGAGCTCTGCCAGCTCGCCCTGCGGCATATGCTCGGCGCGGGTCGACCAGCGGCCGAAGGCATCGACGAGTTCGCGCAGCGTGGTGCGGGCCTTGGGCTTGAGCTCGTCGCTCTCGACCGCGGCACGGGCCGATTGCATCAGAGAGAAGCCGGTGGCGCGAGCATGGTTGTGCAGGAGCTGGACGGTGGCGTCGCCGAGGCCGCGCTTGGGCACATTGATGATCCGCTCGAAGGCGAGGTCGTCGGTCGGCGATACCACGCAGCGCAGATAGGCCAGCGCATCGCGGATTTCGGCGCGCTCATAGAAGCGCGGGCCGCCGATGACGCGATAGGGCACGCCGGCCTGGACGAAGCGCTCCTCGATCTCGCGCATCTGCGCGGAGATGCGGACGAGAACCGCGACCTCGGCGAGATTGTATTTCTTGGCCTGCATCGCCTCGATCTCGTCGGAGATCAGGCGGGCTTCCTCTTGGCTGTCCCAGGCGCCGGTGATGGTGACCTTCTCGCCGAGCGCATCCTCGGTGCGCAGCGTCTTGCCGAGGCGGCCTTCGTTGCGGGCGATCAGCTTGGAGGCGGTGGCGAGGATATGGCCGGTGGAGCGGTAGTTGCGCTCCAGCCGGATCACGGTCGCCCCAGGAAAATCGTGCTCGAAGCGCAGGATGTTGTCGACCTCGGCACCGCGCCAGCCATAGATCGACTGGTCGTCGTCGCCGACGCAGCAGATGTTGCGGCGTCCTTGGGCAAGAAGCCGAAGCCAGAGATACTGCGCCGTGTTGGTGTCCTGGTACTCGTCGACGAGGATGTAGCGGAAGCGATCGTGATAGGTCTGGAGCACGTCAGGATAGTCGCGGAACAGCGTCAGGCAGTGCAGCAGCAGGTCGCCGAAATCAACGGCGTTCAGCGCCTTCAGCCGCTCCTGATAGGCAGCATAGAGCTTGCCGCCCTTGCCGTTGGCGAAGACGGCGGCCTCGCCGGGCGGCACGTCCTTGGGGCTGAGGCCGCGATTCTTCCAGCTATCGATGAAGCCCGCCAGCATGCGGCCGGGCCAGCGCTTCTCGTCGATGCCCTCGGCCTGAATCACCTGCTTCATCAGGCGGATCTGGTCGTCGGTGTCGAGAATGGTGAAGTCGCTGCGCAGGTCGAGCAGTTCGGCGTGGCGGCGCAGCAGCTTGGCCGAGATCGAGTGGAAGGTGCCGAGCCAGGGCATGCCCTCGGCGACCGGTCCGACGAGATGGGCGACGCGCTCCTTCATCTCGCGCGCCGCCTTGTTGGTGAAGGTGACGGCGAGGATCTGGGAAGGGTAGGCGCGGCTGGTCGAAATCAGGTGGCCGATGCGGGTGGTGAGCACGCGGGTTTTGCCGGTGCCGGCGCCGGCCAGCACCAACACGGGGCCTTCCGTCGCCTCGACCGCCTGGCGCTGCTCCGGGTTCAGCCCCGTAAGATAGCCGGCCGCCGGCTGCGCTGCGGCACGCGCGGCGAGGCCTCCAGGGCGGGGCAGGGGAGCGGAAAAGGGGTCAGTCTCGGACAAGGGACCAGTGTGCTCGTGCGTGATTCGTTCTCCGGCGAATATAGGGCGCTCGTGTCAGGATTGCGCCCTGCCGGAGGGATCATTTTATATCCCGTTCCACAGGGAGGTGGCAGCAATGGCGGAGCAGAGCGGGGAAGGGCGCTGGGAGGTCACCAATCAGGTGCCGGTGCTGGCCGAATACGATGCCTTCGCCGCCGATCCGGTGCTGCCGGCCATCGTCTCGGCGTTCGGGGCCGATTGGGCGCGAGACCGCTTGCATGACGCCGGGCGGACAGTCGGCTCGGCAAGGGTGCAGGAGCTGGCCTATCTCGCCAATCGCTACACGCCCGAACTGAGGGCCTTCGACCGCTTCGGCAACCGCATCGACGAGATCGCCTTCCATCCCGCCTGGCACGAGCTGATGGGGCTTGCTATCGGGCAGGAGACGCATGCGCTCGCCTGGAACCGGCCGGAGCCCGGCGCGCAGGTGGCCCGCGCCGCCTTGCAGTATCTCTGGTACGGCGCCGAGAGCGGGATCTGCTGCCCGATCAGCATGACCTATGCCGCCGTGCCGGTGCTGAAGCAGGACGCGGCACTCTGGGAGCAGTGGGGCCACCTCGTCACCTCCAATCGCTACGATCCGCGGCAGGGGCCGGCGCCTCTCAAGACCGGCGCGACCGTCGGCACGGCGATGACGGAGACGCAAGGCGGCTCGGATCTGCGTCAGACGCAGACATATGCCGAAGACAATCGCGACGGCACCTATTCGCTCCATGGCCGGAAATGGTTCTTCTCGGTGCCGCATTCCGACGTCTTCCTGACGCTGGCGCGGACGGCCGAGGGGATCTCGTGCTTCGTCGTGCCGGGCTGGCAGCTGGACGGATCGCGCAACGGCGTCGCGATCCAGCGACTCAAGGACAAGGTCGGAAACCGCTCGAATGCCTCCTCCGAGGTGGAGTTCAGGGGCGCCATCGGCCATCTGATCGGGGAGCCGGGGCGCGGGATCCGCACCGGACTGTCGATGAATCACAATTCACGGCTGGACATTGCCGCCGCCTCCTCCGGGCTGATGCGGATGGCGGTCTCGCTGGCGGCGCATCACGCGCAGCACCGGAGGGCATTCCAGAAGGCGCTGATCGACCAGCCGATCATGCAGAACGTGCTGGCCGATATCGCGATCGAGGCTGAGGCCGCGGCCTGGCTCGCCTTCCGGCTTTTCGCGGCGCTGGATCGACAGGAGGCATCGGAGAGTGAGCGGCTGCTGGCGCGGGTGGGCGCGCCGATCGCGAAATACTGGATCACGCGGCGGACGCCTGCCGTCGTCACCGAGGCGCTGGAGTGCCATGGCGGCAACGGCTTCATCGAGGACAACCCGATGGCGCGGCTCTATCGCGAGGCGCCGCTGAACGCGATCTGGGAAGGCTCGGGCAATGTCATCTGCCTGGACGTGCTGCGCTCGCTGGCGCGGGAGCAGGGGGCGATCGACGTGCTGAGGGCTGAGCTGATGGTGGCTGCGGGCTCGGACAAGCGCTACGATGCGGCGCTGAGGCGTTTGGAAGGCGAATTGCCCGGGATGATGCGCAATGAGGGGCAGGCGCGGCGTCTCACCGAGCGCTTGGCGCTCATGTTGCAGGGCTCGTTGCTGTTGCAGTTTGCGCCCTCTGCGGTGGCGGACGCGTTCATTGCCATGCGGCTTGGGGATGGCTGGTCGGGGCAGTTCGGCGATCTGCCGCCGGCGGTGGATGCCGGAGTGCTGGCGCGACGGGCGGTGCCCGTTGCGTGAGGCGTCATGCCCGGGCTTGACCCGGGCATCTCTTTATCGCCTTTCCGTCGTGAGATGCTCGGGGCAAGCCCGAGCATCACGGCGGGATCAAGCCGCTTCCGGCTCGAAATTCATCGCCACGCCGTTAATGCAGTAGCGCAGGCCGGTGGGCGGCGGGCCGTCGGGGAAGACGTGGCCGAGATGGCCGCCGCAATTGGCGCAATGCGCCTCGACACGGTGCATGCCGTAGCTGAAATCCTCCGAGGCGCCGACGGCGCCCTCCAGCGGCTGGTCGAAACTCGGCCAGCCCGTGCCGCTCTCGAACTTCTTGCCCGACTTGAACAGCTTCTGGCCGCAGCCGGCGCAGGAGAAGGTGCCGGCGCGCTTCTCGTAGTTGAGTGCGCAAGAACCCGCACGCTCCGTGCCGTGGCCACGCAGGACCTGATACTGCTCCGGCGTCAGCCGCTCGCGCCACTGCGCGTCGGTCAGCTGGAAGGGGAAAGTCTCGTCCTGCTTCTTCGACTCGCCGAACATGCTCATCAGACCCATTGCGATCTCCTTGTCAGCGGGGTGGCGGGGCGCCTCATCGGCTTTCGTGCCGCCAATATGGCGTCTCAGGCGCCGGATTTCAGCCCCACAGATTACCGGCGGTTTCACGACGCCGCGGCAAGGGCCGAGGCTCCGTCACCGGACCGTCACGCGACTCCTCTAGCAGGCCCGCCACCCGCAAAGGGAGGAAAACCGGTGACGCAACAGGCGACGCAAACGGCGCGCGCGGCCCGCCGCATGACGAGCTCGGGCCTGGGACTGGCCGTCCGGCGCAGCAAGACGCTGTCCAAAGCGGGCATGCTGGAATGGCTGTTCGCCCGCGCCTTCTCCGGACTGGTCTATCCGCAGATCTGGGAAGACCCGGTGGTCGACATGGCGGCGCTGCAGCTCAAGGCCGAGGACCATGTCGTGGCGATCGCGTCGGGCTCCTGCAACATCCTTTCCTATCTCACGGCCGCGCCGATCCGTGTCAGCGCTGTCGATCTCAACGCCGCGCATATCGCGCTCGGCCGGCTGAAGCTCGCGGCTCTGGCGCGGTTGGAGCGGCAGGAGGACTTCCTGCGCTTCTTCGGCCAGGCAAATGCGCGCGAGAATGTCGGCGTCTACGATCGCGAGATCGCTGATCATCTCGACGCCGTCTCGCGCGGCTACTGGGAGGGGCGGGGCCTCAATGGACGGCGCCGGATCAACCTCTTCGCCAAGGGCTTCTATCGCTACGGCCTGCTCGGCCGCTTCATCGGCACGGGCCATGTGCTGGCGCGGGCGCTGGGCGGCAATCCGCTGACGATGCTGGCAGCGCGTGACCTAGCCGAACAGCGGGCGCTCTACGAGCAGCATCTCGCGCCGGTGTTCGAGCGCAAGCTGGTGCGGTGGCTGGTGCGCCAGCCGGCCTCGCTCTATGGGCTCGGCATCCCGCCGGCGCAGTACAAGGCGCTGGCGGCCGATGGCGAGGAGGGCATTCTCGGCGCGCTGAAGCTGCGGCTGGAGCGTCTGGCCTGCGATTTCGATCTGAAGGACAACTACTTCGCCCAGCAGGCTTTCGGCCGACGCTATGGCGAGGGGGCCGACGCGGCGTTTCCGCCCTATCTGCAGCCGCAATATTTCGCGGCGGTGAAGGAGCGCGCTGCGAACGTCTCCTATCACCAGAGCGCGGTCACCGCCTTGCTGGAGCAGCAGCCGGCCGAGAGTTGCGATGCCTATGTGCTGCTCGATGCGCAGGATTGGATGAACGACGCCGATCTGACGGCGCTGTGGTCGCAGATCACGCGCGCCGCCCGGCCGGGCGCGCGGGTGATCTTCCGCACGGCGGCCGACGAGCGGCTGCTGCCCGGCCGGATACCCGCTGCGATCCTCGACCAGTGGCATTACGAGGAGGAGCGCAGCCGCGATCTCTGCCGGCAGGACCGCTCGGCGATCTATGGCGGCTTCCACCTCTATGTGCTGAAGGGGCAGGTCCGGTGAGCGCCGCCGAGGCGCCGGGCGGCTCGCCCGCCGGGTTGATGGACCGGATCTATCGGCGTCAGCGGCACATCTACGACGCCAGCCGGAAGTTCTATCTGCTCGGCCGTGACCAGCTGATCGATGGGTTGCAGCCGCCTCCCGGCGCCACCGTCCTGGAGATCGGCTGCGGCACCGGGCGCAACCTCATCCAGATCGCGCGGCGCTACCCGTCCAGCGCCTGCTACGGGCTCGACGTCTCCAGCGAGATGCTGGCGACGGCGCGCACTGCGGTGGCGCGGGCGGAGCTGGACGATCGGATCCAGCTAGCCGAGGCTGATGCCACCGGCTTCGACCCGCAGGCACTGTTCGGCCTTCAGGGCTTCGACCGGATCGTGATCTCCTATGCGCTGTCGATGATCCCGCCCTGGCAGGGTGTCGTCGCGGAGGCGCTGCGCCGCCTCAACATGGGCGGCTCTTTGCATATCGTCGATTTCGGCGATCAGAGCGGGCTGCCGGCGAGCTTCAAGGCCGTGCTGCTGCGCTGGCTCGCCCTGTTCCATGTCACGCCACGCGAGGATCTGCCGGAGACGGTGCGGGCGCTAGCGGAAGCGGCGGGGGCCGACTGCCGGCTCGGCGCGCCGTATCGTGGCTATGCGATGCATGCGGTGGTGGGAAGGCGCGGAGCTTAGCGTCATGCTCGGGCTTGACCCGAGCACCTCCTGACAAGAAGGCGCTGGTTTCAGAGATGGTCGGGCCAAGCCCGACCATGACGGCAAAATAGTCTCAGTGCCGCGTCTCGACCTCGGGCTCGCGCACTTCCTTCGCCTCATCGACGCGGATCGCCGACTTCTTCGGCATGCCGATGATGCGACCGATCGTAGCCGGCGGCGGCATCATGCTGTGGGCTGCCTTCATCAAAGCAAGATTCGCGAGGATGTCGGCAGGGAAGGGCGTGACCCTGCGATGGACCATGTCGACGTGCAGCGACAGGTTCTCGCTGGTCGCGGCGAGCCAGCCTTCATGGGCGTGGCGCATCTCGAGATAGTAGTGCAGGCGCTTGTCGTCGAAGCTGATGAGCTGGGCGGTGACGCGGACGAGGTCGCCATCGGTCAGCTCACGCTTGTAGAGGATGT
This sequence comes from Allobosea sp. 10L417, assembly GCF_056395485.1. Lineage (NCBI taxonomy): Bacteria > Pseudomonadati > Pseudomonadota > Alphaproteobacteria > Hyphomicrobiales > Alloboseaceae > Allobosea > Allobosea sp. 10L417. Next base: position 391,238 of record NZ_JBFTJP010000001.1, on the reverse strand, counting down.
GGCATTCCGCGGTGAAGGTCGAGGCGTGGCGTGTCTCGACATAGTCCCGCGTCAGGCCGACAAGAGAGAAGACTTCGTCCACCGCACGGTCGAACAGGACATGATAGTAGGCCATGTTGAGATGGCCGTTGTAGTCGATCCATTGCGGCTCGACCCGCATCGCCGAAGAGACGAAGGGCGAGAAGAAGAGCGCCGGAGCGCGTGTATCGTGTGCCATGATCGCCCTCCCTGTCAGGCGCCTCGTTCAAGGGCCCGTCGCATTATTGCGGCTGCCCATTTCGTCGTCCCATGATCTAGTATGCATCGTTCGCAATCAGCGTCAGCACCTCGCCCCGGCCACGATGGTCAGGATGATGTCGGACCGTAACCAATTGCGAAACCGATCTGTTCCAAGTCTAAGCGCCAAAATCGGATCTTGACAATGAGCCTGCCCGCTGCCGCCCCTCATGACAGCCCTGCCTCCGCCGCAGTGCTGCCGCCATCGCCCGATGCCATTGCAGCCGTGACCCAGGCGCTGGCCGCGCGCTTCGGAAACCGGCTCGTCATCAGCCTCGCGGTGCGCCAGCAGCACGGCCATACCCTGACCTGGATACCCAATCAGCCGCCGGATGCGGTGATTTTCCCGCAAAACACGGAAGAGGTTTCCGAGATCGTGAAGCTCTGCGCGGCGCATGGCGTGCCGGTCATTGCCTTCGGCACCGGCACCTCGCTGGAGGGGCATGTCAACGCGCCCTTCGGTGGCGTCTGCATCGACATGTCGCAGATGAAGCGCATCATCGCCGTGCACGCCGAGGATCTCGACGTGGTGGTCGAGGCCGGCGTCACCCGCAAGGAGCTCAACGAGCATCTGCGCGACCAGGGCCTGATGTTCCCGATCGATCCGGGCGCCGATGCCTCGATCGGCGGCATGGCCGCGACGCGCGCTTCCGGCACCAATGCGGTCCGCTACGGCACGATGAAGGACAATGTGCTGGCGCTGAAGGCGGTGATGGCCGATGGCTCGATCGTCAAGACCTCGACGCGCGCCCGCAAGACCTCGGCCGGCTACGATCTCACCCGCCTGCTCGTCGGCTCGGAAGGCACGCTCGGCATCATCACCGAGGTCACGCTAAAGCTGCATGGCATCCCCGAGGCGATCGCCGCCGGCGTCTGCCCCTTCCCCTCGGTGAAGGCCGCCTGCGATGCGACGATCCTGACCATCCAGACCGGCTTGCCGGTGGCGCGCATCGAGCTGCTCGACGACGTGATGATCCGCGGCGTCAACCTGCATGCCAAGCTCGGCCTGCCGGAGACGACGATGCTCTTCGTCGAGTTCCACGGAACGGAAGCGGGCGTTGCCGAGCAGTCCCAGCGCTTCGGCGAGATCGCGGCGGAATATGGCGGCGGGCCCTTCGAATGGGCGACCAAGGCGGAGGACCGCTCCAAGCTCTGGCAGGCGCGCCATGACGCCTATTGGGCGGCGAAGGCGCTGCGGCCCGGCTTCGACTCGGTCGCGACCGATGTCTGCGTGCCGATCTCGCAGCTGGCCGAATGCGTCGAGGAGACCAAGCGCGACATCGAGGCCTCCGGGCTGATCGCGCCGATCGCGGGCCATGTCGGCGACGGCAATTTCCACACGCAACCGCTGGTCGATCTTAACGACAAGGCCGAGGTCGAGCGGGCCCAGACCTTCATCGACCGGCTGGTGAAGCGTGCGCTGGCCATGGGCGGAACCTGCACGGGTGAACACGGTGTCGGCCAGAAGAAGATGAAGTATCTCGAGCAGGAGCACGGGGCGGAGGCACTCGCGGTAATGCGGACGCTGAAGCGTGGGCTCGATCCGCAGAACATCCTCAATCCCGGAAAAATCGTCGTCCTGTGACATCGGCGCGGCTTGCGCTGCGGGCGCCCTTCGCGAAATGTCGCGATCCTGCCGCGACTTGCCGGCATGATCGCGGGCGGACGCCGGTTTTGGACCGGTGCCGCTACACCATGGCGACAGGGACAGAAAGCGGACGTTGCGTGAAAGCCTGACAGTTCTGGCCGGCCTGCTGGTATTGGCGCTGCTGGCGGCCCTGATTGGCCCCGGCTTCGTCGATTGGCGCGCCTATCGTCCGCAGATCGAGGCCAGGCTGAGCGAAGCGCTGGGCGTGGAGACGCAGATCGGCGGGGCGATCGGCCTGCGCCTGCTGCCCTCGCCGCGCATATCCCTCGAAAATGTGCGGATCGGCAGCGGCGACGGCACCGCCAGCGCGGCGACGGTCGAACATGCGACGGTCGAGCTGGCGCTCGCCGCCATGGCGCGCGGGGAGTTCCGGTTCTCGGAAGCCGAGATCGACGGGGCCACGGTCACGCTTTCCCTCGACGAGACCGGCGCGATCCGCCTGCCGGAGCGCACTGGCAAGGGCCTGCCGGCCGAAGCGAGCCTCGACAGGCTGCGGATCAGCCGCTCGGCCCTGATCTGGCGAGAGCCGGGCAAGCCGGCGGTCATGTTGACGCCAATCGCCGCGGAGGTTTCTGCCGTCAGCTTCGCCGGGCCCTGGCGTTTCGAAGGCGAGGTGGCGGGCACGTCCCTGCGCGTGACGACCGGCGAGCTCGAGGAGGGCGGCCGGCTGCGCGCCAAGGCCTTCCTCACCGGAGAGGATCTGCAGCTCAATTTCGACGGCTCCCTGATCCTGCCGGCGGCGCCAGGGCGGATCGCCGTCGAGCTCGACGGCGCCTTCGGCCTGTCGCCGGGCGGGGCGGTCTCGCTGTCGGGCAAGGTGAAGGGCGGTGGTCGCCAACTCGAGCTTGCGGGTCTCACGCTCGACCTCGCCGGCGGTGCGGCGAGGCTGGAGGGGGAGGGGCAATATCTGCCGGGAACCGGAGCCGGCTCTCTGGCGTTGCGGGCGCGCCGGCTCGATGCCGATGCACTGGTCGCGGCGCTGGCGGAGCGCCAGGGCTTCGAGCGGGCGCTGAGCGGTCTGCCGGGCACTCTCGACATCGGTCTCGACCTCGACCAGGTGATCTGGCGGGGCGAGGATTTTTCGACATTGGCGCTCCGCGGCCGGCTGCATGATGGCGGGCTGAACGATGCTTCGGCTTCGGTTCGCGTCGCCGGCGCGCTCATCGGGGCAAGCGGCGGTCTGGGCTCGGAGGGAGCGACGGGCCGCATCAATCTCAAGGCGGATGATGCGCGGCGCGTTGCGCTGGTGCTGGCCCGCGCCGGACTCGACCCGACCATGGCCGATTTTATCGCGGGGCTCGGACGCATCGATGCCGATGCGGTCGGCTCCTGGGCGCCGGGGCGGATCGCGTTCCAGCGGCTGCTGGTTGCGGGATCGTCCGGCGTGCGGCTCGACGCGTCGGGCGAGGCCGGATCGAACAGGCTCGCGGCCAAGGCCACGGTGAGCGGGCTAGCGCTCGATACCTTGCCGCCGGGAACGAGCCTCGGCGGCTTGTTCCGGCAGCCTGACATCGCGCTGGATCTGACACTCGCCAATGCGCGCTACCGCAATGCTCCGCCAGGCTCGGCCAGCCTCGATATCCGCCGCGAGGGCGATGTCTGGCGGCTGAGCCGCCTCTCGGTCAACGGTTTCGGCGGCGTCAACGTTACCGGAGCCGGGTCGCTGCTGGCCGAGGGCGGAGAGATTTCGRGGCGGGTCCGCGCGCCGCGCATCGAGACCCTGACGGCTTTGGCCGGGCCGCTGCTGCCGGAGGCGGCGATGCAGGCGTTGACGCGGGCAAGCGACGGGCTGGCGAGGCTCGACAGCAGCTTCCGCCTGACGCGGGCGGCTTCGGGCGAGACCGCGCTCTCGGCCGAGGGCAATGCGGCGGCCGGGAAGCTGACGATCAAGGGCCTGCTCGACCGCGCCGGAAACTGGAACAGCGCCAGTTTGGGTTTCGACCTTGCCGACCGGCGCCAAGCCTTCACGGCGCTTGGCCTGCCCGCGCCGGTGCAGGGCGGCGCCGGCCGGCTGACGCTCGACATCGACAAGGGGCGCGTGGTCGGCTCGCTGGCCGGGCCGGGTCTGTCCATCGTCGTCGAGGATGGCGCCGGCGCGGCGCAGGTCTCGCTGCAGGCCGAAGGACCGGCCCAGATTCTGGCGGAGGGGCCGGCGCGGCTGCTGCCCGACGGCGTTCTCGATGCCCATGCGCGACTGCGGCTGACGGGCGAGGCGGTCCAGCTCGACGGCATCGCAGCCAATCTCGGCGGCATCGCTGCCGGCGGCTCGCTCATCTTGCCGCGCGAGGGACGCTACAGCGGACGTTTCGCGATCCCTGCGGCGGATTTGCGCCAACTGGTCGCGACGGCGCTGGGCCCGGCGCCGGCGGCGCCCGGGTCGATCTGGTCGACGGCACGGTTCGGGCGCGTCGGCGAGCTGCCGGAGTTCGACATTGCGGTCGAGGCCGGTTCGCTCGCGGTTCTCGACGGTGCGACGATCCGCAATGCGAGCTTCGCTTTGCGGTCCGATCAGGACGGGTTGCGGGTCGAGGATATCAAGGGAGCGTTCGGCGGGGGGCAGGTCGCCGGTCGGCTCGGCCTGCGTCGCGACGGGGGGCTCGCTCAGCTCAACGGACGGTTGGCCCTGACGGCGATCGACGTCGTCGAACTGACCAAGGGCGCTATCGGCGGCAAGGCTTCGGGGCAGGTCGAGTTCGGCGGATCGGGCGAGACGCCGGCGCGCCTGATCGCTGGCCTCAGCGGGGCCGGGAACCTGTCGCTTACCGGCGCTCGCCTCGCCCGTTTCGATCCCGGCGCCTACGCCCGTATCATCGCCAATACCGGCGAGGATGCCTCCGAAAGCGATGCCTCGCGCCTGCAGGACCGGCTCGCGGAAGCGCTGGATCGCGATGCCTGGGCGCTTGGTGACATCACCTTGCCCTTCACGCTCGCAGGCGGCCTCATCCGGCTGCAGCCCTTGAGCTTCGAGCGCAACGGCTTGCGGGCGGAGGCAAGCGGGGTCGTCGATCTGCGTGCGCTCAATGCCGATCTCAGGCTCGGTCTCAAGCCAGTCGGGGCGCTGCCGAAGGGCTGGCCCGGAGATGCCCCGCAGATCGGGATCGCCTGGCGCGGACCGCTCTCCAATCTGCGGCGGGAGAGCGATGTCAGCGCCCTCTCGAACACGGTGGCGGCGCGGGCTCTGGCGCGCGAGATCGAGCGCGTCGAAGCCTTCGAGGCTGATGCGCGCGAGCGGGCGATGCATGCGCGGCGGCTGAGGGCGGAGCGCGAGATGCGCGAGAACGAGCGCAAGCTCAACGAGTTCATGAAGGCGCAGGAAGAGGCCCGCCTCGCCGAGGAAAAGCGGCAGGAGGAGGTGCGACGTGCCGAGGAGCAGCGCAGGCTAGCCGAGGAGAAGCGCGCCGAGGAACTGCGCCGCGCGGAGCAGGCGCGGACGGAGCAGGAGGCGCGCCGACGGGCGGAGCTGGAGGAGCGCGCCCGAGCCGCGGCGGAGCGGGCAGCCATGCAATCGGCTCCGCCGCCGACACAGCCACAGTCACTGTCACAACCGGGACCGCTCGTCCTCCCGGGGGCGCCCCGTTCCAGCTCTCCTGAAGGCGCGGTTCAGCAGCCGGCGCCGCCTCTCCAGATTCTGCCGGGCGCACAACCGCGCAATTGAAGCCGTGCTTCAAACCCGCCCGGGTTATTCCGGGGTTCGTTTCCGGCGGCTGAAATGATTACGGTTCTGCATCGGTTCGCTGCCCGGCGGCGAGCTGCCGGTAATGAGCGAGCGCGTGAAGCCGCAGGGCCGATGACAGGTTGAGGTCCCCCCGGCTCGAATCGACTTCGACGACGAGGGCGGAAACCGGCTGGCCTTGTAGCGCAGCGATCTCCTTCAGCGCTTCCCAGAATTCGTCTTCCAGCGAGATGCTGGTGCGGTGGCCGGCGATGCTGAGAGAGCGCTTGCGCTCCGCGCTCATGCCGGCTCCGGGTCCCTGTCGTCGCGGGAGGACTTCCGCGTTTCTCCGAAGCGCTGAAGTTCCCTAGCCCTTTGCTTTATCGCATTTTCTTCACGCGAACCGGCCTCCGCTTCGCTGGAAAATGCTCTCGTGAGCCTGTGCCCGTCGATGTGGCGGGCGGCCTTGTCGCGCTCGGCGTTGGTGAGGATGCGCTCGGCCTTGGTCCGGCCGAAGCTGATGCGGTTCTGCTCGGCCGTCTTATCCGCCTCCGCGCGCTCTTTCTGCTTGCGGGCGCGGCGGAGGTTGATGATCTCGGCCATCGTTGCGGCTCCGTCAGCGCGGGCCGAGCATCTGCTCGGGCTTGACCGTCTTATCGAAGAGATCGGCGTCGACACCGGCCTTGAGCGCTTCCTCGCGCAGCGTCGTGCCGTTGTGATGCGCGGACTTGGCGATGTTCGCGGCCTTGTCGTAGCCGATCGCCGGGGCGAGCGCCGTCACCAGCATGAGCGAGCGCGACAGCAGCTCCTTCAGCTGCGCCTCATTGGCCTCGATGCCCTCGACGCAATTGACGCGGAAGCTCTCGGCCGCATCGGCCAGCAGACGGACCGACTGCAGGAAGGCGGCAGCGATCACCGGCTTGAAGACGTTGAGCTCGAAATGGCCCTGGCTCGCGGCGAAGCCGATCGTCGCCTGGTTGCCGTGGACCTGGGTGGCGACCATGGTCAGCGCCTCGGCCTGGGTCGGGTTGACTTTGCCGGGCATGATCGAGGATCCCGGCTCGTTCTCCGGCAGGCTGATTTCGCCGAGGCCCGAACGCGGGCCCGAGCCCATCAGGCGGATGTCGTTGGCGATCTTGAACAGGTCGGACGCGAGCGCCGCCAGCGCGCCATGGGCGGCGGCGAGCGCGCCGTGGCTCGCCAGAGCCTCGAATTTGTTCTCGGCCGTGCGGAAGGGCAGGCCGGTCAGCGTCGCGACCTCCTTGGCGAAGAGCACGGCGAAATCGGGATGGGTGTTGATGCCGGTTCCGACGGCCGTGCCGCCCTGCGCCAGCGCATAGAGCCCGCCGAGCGCAGCCTCGATCCGGCCGATGCCGAGATGGATTTGCATCGCATAGCCGGAGAATTCCTGGCCGAGCGTGACGGGCGTGGCGTCCTGCAGATGGGTACGGCCGATCTTGACGAGATGCTTGAAGGCATCGGCCTTGGCGTTGAGCGCCTTTTCGAGATTGCGCAGGGCCGGGAGCAGCTTGCGGGTGATCTCGAGGACAGCCGCAATATGCATCGCGGTCGGGAAGGAATCGTTCGAGGACTGGCCGCGATTGACGTGGTCGTTGGGGTGGACCGGGCTCTTGGCGCCGAGACCGGCACCGAGCAGTTCGTTCGCGCGGTTCGCCAGCACCTCATTGGCATTCATGTTGGACTGGGTGCCCGAGCCGGTTTGCCAGATCACCAGCGGAAAATGCCCGTCGAATTTCCCGGCGAGCGCTTCGTCGGCCGCCTGGCCGATGGCGCCGGCAACGCGCTGGTCGAGCAGGCCGAGCCGAGAGTTGACGTGAGCGGCCGCCTTCTTGACCAGCACGAGGGCATGAACCAGCGGCAGCGGCATGCGCTCGCGCTCGCCGCCGATCCGGAAATTCTCCAGAGAGCGCTGCGTCTGTGCGCCCCAATACCGGTCCGCGGGCACAGCGATGGGGCCGAAGGAATCGGTTTCGGTGCGCGTCTCGGTCATGGAAGGTCCGTCAGGTCTTCTTGCGGAAGGAATCGAGGCTCACGACTTCGGCACCGCTCTTGCCGTCGTCTTCGGTTTCGTTGGCCGGTGCATCGCTGCTCTTGTCCGTGTCCTCTGCCGCCGACGCTCGCGTCTTCAGCGCTGGTACACCGGCGGGCATGGACTTGGTGGGAACGGGCGCGGGGGCCACAACCGACTCGGACTGCGGTGCGCCACTTTCCTCCGGATCCCCCTGCGTCTCGAACTTCAGGCCGAACTGCACGGAGGGGTCGAAGAAGGTCGTTATTGCATCGAATGGGATGAGAAGCCGCTCCGGCACGCCGGAGAATGACAGGCCGACCTCGAAGGCGTGGTCGCTGACGCTGAGGTCCCAGAACTGATGCTGAAGGACGATCGTCATCTCGTCGGGGTGCTTCTCGCGCAGGCGCTGCGACAAACGCACACCGGGCGCTCCCGTCCGAAAGGTGACGTAGAAATGATGCTCGCCCGGCAGCCCGTCCCGCGCAGCCTCCGTCAGGATCTTGCGGACGACGCCCTTCAGCGCTTCCTGCACCATCAGATCGTAACGAAGAACATCTTTGGACATAGGGTATGTTTTTCCGCTTGCTGCTCCGGCGGGAACAGCCGGCAGGCCAGAATGAAAGTGGAGGCTTCTGTTGCCAGGCGCCTCCGGGCCCCGCCTTACGCGGCTAAACGCAAGGGCTTTGGTTTGGGAACCAGCACCGCTTACGCGGCGACAGCAACCCGAGCATTGTTGTCGTTGGCAACTATGCTTTGGCCCGATAACGGCGGAACCATGCCGAGCAAAAGGACAACTTTTACACCCTCGTCGATCCTATTTCGCCCCCGCCAAAACCCTGAAAGATCAGGGCTTTGGTGGAGGCGCCGGGTACCGCCCCCGGGTCCGAAAGGCTTATTCCGAAATCCGTTTATCGCCATAGCCGCTCTTGCGAGTGGCACTCACGAATATAGGCGCTGCAACGGCGCGGGGAAAGAGTGCTGAGCCGATTTCGACAGGTAATGCAGCATTCGCGCCTCAATCGAGAATGCGACCATTTCTAATGTCGATGTCGAGGATCATCTCGTCGTCGTTGGCGTCGCGGCCGGCAATCTCCCAGCGGTCGTCACCCCGGGTGATCTCCTCGACATGGACGAGGCCGGCGTTCCAGGCGATGTTCCGGGCCTCGCTCTCCGAAACGGTGATTTCCGCTTCACAGGCATGGGCGGCCGGCAGTGCAAAACCATTGAGCGCGAGCGCGATCAGCAAGCCGGCTCCGGTGGTCTTCATCCACATCAACGTATCCCCACGAATCAGGCTGCGATGAGCGACCCGGATTGAGGCGGGTTTGCGGATGCGGGTATTCACAGGTGGTCGCAATGGCGTGAGTCCTCGCCCGCCTCGGCCCGCCATTGCAGGAGGCCGAGGCGGGGGCCGCGCGGAGGAGTGGTCTGCGCGACAGCATGGCTATGCCGTACGTGGAAATGCCTGCCTCCTGAGGCGCGGAACAGGCGACGACTGGTTTGCGCCATAGTTCCGGCCGTCGGCTGGCAGGAGTGCGTGCAAAGGCTGGGGATGTCTGCCGCGGCGAGGGGGGCCAAGGCGCGCCAGAGCCGCTATGTTCCTGTGCCTCCAGAGAGTCGCCATGCGCCAGTACCATGACCTGCTTCAACGTGTTCTGACCGAGGGCGTCCGCAAGGACGACCGCACCGGCACCGGCACGCTCGCCGTCTTCGGCCATCAGATGCGTTTCGACCTGTCGGAGGGGTTTCCGCTGGTCACGACCAAGAAGCTGCATCTGAAATCGATCATCCATGAGCTGATCTGGTTCCTGCGCGGCGACACCAATGTGCGCTACCTGCAGGAGAACGGCGTTACGATCTGGGACGAGTGGGCCGATGCGAATGGCGATCTCGGGCCGGTCTACGGCAGGCAATGGCGTTCCTGGGCGGCCCCGGACGGGCAGGTGATCGACCAGATGGCCTGGGTGGTGAACGAGATCCGCCGCAATCCGGATTCGCGCCGCCTCATCGTCTCGGCCTGGAACCCCGCCGACATTCCGAAGATGGCGCTGGCGCCCTGCCATTGCCTGTTCCAGTTCTTCGTCCAGCCTTCCGAAGACGGGCGCGGCAAGCTGTCCTGCCAGCTCTACCAGCGCTCGGCCGACGTCTTCCTGGGCGTGCCGTTCAACGTCGCGAGCTATGCGCTGCTGACCCATATGGTAGCGCAGGTGACCGGGCTGGGCGTCGGCGAGTTCGTCCATTCCTTCGGCGATACTCACCTCTATGTGAATCATCTCGATCAGGCCCGGCTGCAGCTTTCGCGCGAGCCGCGCGCGCTGCCGAAGCTCTCGCTCAATCCGGCCGTGACGCGGCTGGAGGATTTCCAGTTCGGGGACGTCGCGATCTCGGACTACGACCCCCACCCCTCCATCAAGGCGCCGATCGCAGTATGACTCTCAACATTCGCTCCGTCCGCCCCGGCGAGGCCGGGCTCGTGCTCGCCTTCATCAAGGAACTGGCCGAATACGAGAAATTGCTCCACGAGGTGGTCGCGACCGAGGCGGAGATCGCTGAGGCGCTGTTCGGCGCGAATCCGAAGGTCTTCTGCGACATCGCCGAATGGAATGGCGAGCCGGTCGGCTTCGCCGTCTGGTTCTATACCTATTCTACCTTCGCCGGCCGCCACGGCATCTGGCTGGAAGACCTCTACGTTCGGCCGGACCAGCGCGGGCGCGGCATCGGTAAGGGATTGATCGCGGGCTTGGCGCGTCGCTGCGTCGCGGAAGATCTGCCTCGCCTCGCCTGGTGGGTGCTGAACTGGAACGAGCCGTCGCGCGTTTTCTACCGTTCGATCGGCGCCAAGGCGCAGGACGAGTGGACGGTGAAGCGGCTGGAGGGCGAGGCGCTCAGGAGATTGGGCGCGGAGGATTGAAGCATGGAGAAGCGCCCGATCGTGCTGATCGCGGCCGTCGCCGACAATGGCGTGATCGGCGACGACAATCGCCTGATCTGGCGGCTCAAGCGAGATCTGCAGCGGTTTCGCAGCCTGACGATGGGTCGCCCCGTGCTGATGGGGCGCAAGACCTTCCTATCCATCGGCAAGCCCCTCCCGGGGCGCGAGATCATCGTGTTGACCCGCGATGAGGGCTTCGCGCCCGATGGCGTCAGAGTCGCGCATTCGCTCGACGAGGCGCTGGCGATGGGGCAGGCGGTGGCCGCGGCGAGCGATGCGGATTCCGTCACGGTCGCCGGTGGCGCCGAGGTCTATCGGCAGGCACTGCCCTTCGCGGATCGGCTGGAGCTGACGCTCGTCCATGCCAAGCCGGCGGGCGACGCGCTTTTCCCGGATTGGGAGCCTGGCGCCTTCGACGCGGGAGCAAAGGAACGTCACCACGTCGATGCCGACAACGAGTATCCTTATACCTTCGTCACCTACCGCAGGCGCGGCTGATCGCCGCTTTCCATTCACGATGAATGGCTTGCGCCGTTGACGAATCCGTGGCCCATGACCAACTCAGCCCAGCGTCTTCAGCCGAAGACGCTGACAAGCGGCCGCTATTCGCCTATGGCTCGGCCGACAGAACGGAAGGGATCGGCTCGGGGATGCCTTGGAGCAATCAGAGCGGCGGTGGCAGCGGCGGGGGTGGACCCTGGGGCCAGCGCGGAGGTAGCGGTGGCGGCGGCCCATGGGGGGGCGGCTCAGGCGGAGGCAACGGCAATCCGCCCGATCTCGAGGAAATCCTGCGGCGTAGCCAGGATCGGCTGAAGAACCTGATACCGGGCGGCAATATCGGCGGGCGCGGGCTCGTGCTCGGTCTTCTGTTGCTTGTGCTGATCTGGCTCGGATCCGGCGTATATTTCGTGCGGCCCAACGAGGTCGGCCTCAACGTCGTGTTCGGACGCTTCGTCGGCAAGACGGGCGAGGGCGCCAACTGGAACTGGCCCTATCCGATCGGCAGCGTGATCAAGCCGCAGGTGACGAACGTCATCACGACCGAGGTCGGCTTCCGCACGGTCGAATCGGTGCGCACCTCGCGCCAGACCGACGTGATCGAGGAAAGCCTGATGCTCACCGGCGATGAGAACATCGTCGACATCGATTTCATCGTGCAATGGCAGATCGATCCGGCCGCGCCCGAGAACTACGTCTTCAACATCCAGGATCCGCCGGGCACGGTGAAGGCCGTGGCCGAGAGCGCGATGCGCGAGATCATCGGCCGCCGCAACATTCAGCCGGTGCTGACCACCGATCGCGGTGCGATCGAGACCGAGGTGCGCCAGCTGATGCAGGAGACGCTCAACAGCTACAATGCCGGCGTGCAGATTCGCCTCGTCCAGCTCCAGAAGGTCGACCCGCCGCAGCAGGTCATCGACGCCTTCCGCGACGTCCAGGCGGCGCGCGCCGACCAGGAACGCCTGCGCAACGAGGCGCAGACCTACGCCAACCGCGTGGTGCCTGAGGCGCGCGGCCGCGCTGCCCAGCTCGTGCAGTCGGCCGAGGCCTTCAAGGAGCAGACCGTGGCGGAAGCGCGCGGCCAGGCCAGCCGTTTCAACGCGGTCTACGAACAGTACAAGAATGCTCCGGGGGTGACGCGCGAGCGGCTCTTCCTGGAGACGATGGAACGCGTGATGGGCGGGACTGACAAGATCATCCTCGACAACCCCGCCGGCGGCCAGGGCGTGGTGCCCTACCTGCCGCTCGACCAGCTCAATGCGGGCCGACAGGTCCAGGGCTCCCGTCTGCAGGGAGGGGCCAACCGATGAACGGCTCCTTCCTTCGCGCGGCCCTGCTGGTCGTCGTCGCCGCCGTCGCCGTCGTGCTTTATGCCTGCACCTTCGTGGTCTCGCAGACGCAGTCGGCTATCGTGCTCCGTCTCGGCGCCGTCCGCGCCGTCAAGACCGCGCCCGGCCTCTACTTCAAGTGGTTCGCGCCGATCGAGACGGTGACGCTGCTCGATAATCGCATCCTCGATCTCGACCTGCCGGCGCAGGAAATCATCGCCTCGGACCAGAAGCGTCTCGTGGTGGATGCCTTCTCGCGCTATCGCATCTCCGATCCGCTGCGCTTCTACCAGGCGGTCAACAACATCCCCCGTGCGAACTCGCAGCTCGCTTCGATCGTGAACGGCAATGTCCGCTCGGTGCTGGCGGAGGCGACCTTCACCGCCGTGGTGCGGACCGAGCGCTCGCGGCTGATGAACCGCATCCGCGACGACGTGAACCGTGAAGCCGCGCGCTTCGGCATGACGGTGGTCGATGTCCGGCTGCGGCGTGTCGACCTGCCGGCGGCAAACTCTGCGGCGGTGTTCCAGCGGATGCAGACGGAACGTCAGCGCGAGGCCGCGGAAGCCCGCGCGCTCGGCGGCCAGCAGTCGCAGGAGATCAAGGCGCGGGCCGACCGGGACGCCACCGTCATCGTCGCCGAGGCTCAACAGAACTCGGACGTGATCCGGGGCGAGGGCGAGGCCGAACGCAACAAGGTCTTCGCCGAAGTCTTCGGCAAGGATCCGGAGTTCTTCTCCTTCTACCGCTCGATGCAGGCCTATGAAGCCAGCATCAAGCCTGGAGATACCCGGATGGTGCTGACGCCGGATTCGCCGTTCTTCCGTTACTTCAACGGACCGAACGCGCAGCGTCAGGATAGTCAGGCCGGAGCCTCCGCGACGCCTGCTGCACCTGCCGCGCCCGCGACGGCCCGGCCCTGATCATGGCGAGCGACGCGAATGCTTGATTTCATCGCGGCGCTCGGCCTGGTCTTCGCTATCGAGGGCATCCTTTTCGCCGCGATCCCGCATCTGGCGAAGGATGCCCTCCGGAGCGCGGCGGAAACCCCGCCGGACCGGATGCGGGTCATCGGCCTCGGCTCGGCGGTGCTGGGCGTGTTCCTGGTATGGTTCGCGCGCGGTAGCTGGTAGAATGAGGGTGCAGGGCACATGATCGTGTTCAATGACATGATCGTGCGTCGCCCTTCCGCCGCATTTTGGAGTTCAATCAACGGGCGCGCCTGCCTGGATCGATCGGCCCGCATCTTTCCGACATGAGGATTCATATGGCATCGAAATCCGTTCCCGCAGTCCGGTCCGCCCGCATCGCTCTTGCTGCCGGCGTCGCTGGCCTGGCGTTGTTGGCGTCGCCGGTTCTGACGCCGGGGCACGCGCAGGCCAACACTCCGCTGCTGCAAGGGCAAACTTCCCTTGCCGATCTCGTCGACAAGGTCATGCCGGCAGTGGTCAACATCTCGGCGGTGACCACCAACGACCAGAAGGGCCGCAACCTGCCGCAGCTGCCGCAGCTCGGTCCGGACACACCCTTTGGCGACCTGTTCGAGGAATTCTTCAACCGCCGCAACCAGCAGGGCGAGCGCCAGGCGCCGCAGCAGCGCCGCTCGCAATCGGCCGGTTCCGGTTTCGTGGTCGATCCGTCCGGCATCGTCGTCACCAACAACCACGTCATCGGTGATGCCAACGAGATCACGGTGATCTTCAACGACGGACTCAGGCTCAAGGCCGAGGTCATCGGCAAGGATACCAAGGTCGACCTCGCCGTGCTCCGCGTGAAGCACGACAAGCCGCTGCCGGCCGTCAAGTTCGGCGATTCCGACAAGATGCGGATCGGCGATCCGGTGATGGCGATCGGCAACCCGTTCGGCCTCGGCGGCTCGGTCTCCTCGGGCATCGTGTCCGCCCGCAACCGCGACATCAGCCAGGGGCCGTACGACACCTATATCCAGACCGACGCGGCCATCAACAAGGGCAACTCGGGCGGCCCGCTGTTCAACATGGCGGGCGAGGTGATCGGCATCAACACGGCGATCCTGTCGCCGACCGGCGGTTCGGTCGGTATCGGTTTCGCGGTGCCCTCGACGCTGGCGACCAACGTCGTCGATCAGCTCAAGGAGTTCGGCGAGACGCGGCGCGGCTGGCTTGGCGTGCGCATCCAGACTGTCGATGACGCCACCGCCGAAGCCCTCGGCCTGGGCACGGCGCGCGGCGCGCTCGTCGCCGGCGTCGACGACAAGGGCCCAGCCAAGCCCGCCGGGATCGAGACCGGCGACGTCATCGTCAAGTTCGATGGCAAGGACGTGAAGGATTCGCGCGATCTGCCGCGCATCGTCGCGGCGACGCCGGTCGGAAAGGATGTGCCGATCACGGTGATCCGCAAGGGCAAGGAAGAGGTCAAGACGGTCAAGCTCGGCCGCCTCGAGGATGGCGAGAAGGTCCAGGTGGCGTCGGCGAACAAGCCGGCCGCCGAGGCGCCGAAGCCCGCGGTGACGAGCGCGCTCGGCCTGGAGCTCTCGGCGCAGACCGACGAGCTGCGGAAGCGCTACTCGATCAAGGACGGCCTCAAGGGTGTGCTCATCACCAAGGTGGACGCCAACTCGAATGCCGCCGACAAGCGCATCCTCGTCGGCGAGCTGATCGTCGAGGTCGGTCAGGAGCCGGTGAACGCTCCGCAGGACGTGACCAAGCGGCTCGACGCGCTGAAGAAGGAGGGCAAGAAGTCGGCCCTTCTGCTGGTCTCGAACGGGCAGGGTGAGGTCCGCTTCGTCGCCGTCTCGATGAACTGAGATTCCGCGTCGGCAATCTTGGCCGGCGCTGCGATCGACCATCTCGAAAGGAGCCCTTCACGGGGCTCCTTTTTTGTTGACACAAGGCTGGTTGACAGATCGATGGGTTGTATTATTCATCCATAGGTTGTTTTACGCAGCCTGGATGCGGCGCATGTCCGATCAGCAGCCACCGGCAGAAAATCCAGCGCCGTCGCCGGAGCCGCCGTCCGGCGGCAGGGTAAACGCAGCCAAAGCATTTCTGGACAAGGTCGCCATCTGGGACCGCATCAAGAGGCTCGCCTCCACGCCGGTGAACCTCATGGGCATCGGCCTGTTCGCGGGCGTCATCGTCATCTGGCAGTATCTGAGTTTTCGAGCGGAAGAGCCGATTACTGCCGAGTCGATCGCCGCTTCGTGGAACAACAGTATCGCCAAGCTGGGGATCATTCCGGTCTTTCCGCCGGAGGAAGATCTCCATGTCGGCGATGTCTGGGCCGTGATCGAAGATGTCGATGAAAGCCAGGCGATTTTAGGCAAGGCGGTCAGAATTGCACATATTAGCCTCCGCGAAGACCTGAAGCGGGAGGCAAATCTGAAGCGACCGACATTCAGCGCGACAGCCGAGCTGGAGAGCGGCAAGAAGATCAGAAAGCAAAGCAACTACGAGATCGATGCCGGAGACGTCGGTGATAAAATCAAGCTGTCTCTGGCGCTGTTTCCGGGCATTACGATCAACAAAGCGGTCAAGTCTTCGAGCCTTATCGATAATGTCGGCTTGAATTTCGGCCTCTCCAGCGGTCGCAACGACACTGAAGAAATCAAGATCCCGGTGTCGGAGACATATGGCGTTTCTGCAGGGACTGCGGCGGCCCGTCTCGATATCTGGTGCAAGGATCCTGCGACGCAGCTCTATTGCAGAGACGATTTTCTTCGGCGTGTCATGGCGTTCGCCGTCAACGAACGCGTTCTCGCCACGAAGGATGGAGCCTACACGGCCAAGATTCAGCTCAGGTTGGTCAACCGCGTCTTCATGACCCGCGAGATCGAGCATCGCAGGAGCCGTGACTTCGCGCTCAGCGCAGCCGCCCGCGCGGCGACTTCGACTGCCGAGGCCGAGCCGGCGGGAGCCGGAGCTACACCCCCGAGCGAAGCGCGTATCAAAGGCCTGGAGGATCGCGTCTCGGCGCTGCTGGGCGGTGCGCCAGGGGGAACTTACAGCCGGGCCGATAGCAACGAGGTCGCCCTCAAGCAGCTTCTGGAGCGGCCGGTGGTGTTCGGCTTCAGGGCCGTTTCGACATCAATCGTGCCGTCAATACCCGGGGAGGGACGGAGATGATGATACGCCTTGTGTCCATCGCGTTGTTGACGATCTCTGCCGGCTCGATGGCCATCGCGGAGGACAAGCCGGCTACCCCACGGCCCTGCGAGCCCTATCCGGAATGCGTGCTGTCATCGTCGAAACTTGTCCCGGCGGCGCCCAATAGCGGCACGCGCACGCAACAGCAGCCGGGGATCGCAGCCGACAAGGGGCTGACCGTTCAGGGCCTATCTCCGCTCGATCGAAGCACATTCCGTGTCCCCTCGCTCGGCAAGGGTGGCATTCCATAATCGTGAGGCCGAGGTGGATCGCGGCTGCGAGCGTGGCCCTGGCTGCGCTGTTCATGCCGTGATTGCAGACCGGCGGCGAGGGAAGCGCGCTGGCGCGGCATGTCGGAACATGGCTAGAGCTTCGCGACGCGGCCCCGGAAATCCGGGTGCGCCGGGAGAGGCCAGATGAAGATCAGCGAAATCCCCTTCGTCACCACCGACTGGTCGACGATCCCGCCTGAGCACCATGCCGGCGACAGCGGCGAAGCGATCTGGCGCGTCCAGTATTTCGGACCGGAGGAGAACCGCATCCGCGTCCGCATGGTCGAGTACTCGCCCGGCTATGTCGCCGATCACTGGTGCTCCAAGGGCCACATCATCCTGTGCCTGGAGGGCGAGATGGAGACCACGCTCGCGGATGGGCGCGTGATGCCGCTCAAAGCCGGCATGAGCTATCAGGTCGCCGACGGCGCCGAAGCCCATCGCTCGGCGACAACGACCGGGGCGAAGCTCTTCATCGTCGACTGAGCAGGCTTTTCGGGGAGAAGCAGCCCGGGTCTTTGCTTCGCTTCACCCGGGAAGGGACGCGCTTGCCGCTCCTGGCTCAGACCCGGACGATCTCGCTTCCGGTATAGCCCTGGGCGTAGAGCAGGGCGGTGAGGTCGGCGTGGTCGAGCCTGGCGTCGGCGGCCGCGGCGACGGCCGGCTTGGCGCGGAAGGCTGCACCCAGCCCGGCTTCACCGAGCATGGCCAGGTCATTGGCGCCGTCGCCGACGGCCAGCGTCGCTTCCGTTGACAGTCCGAACCGTGCACGCAGCTCGATGAGGGCATCGAGCTTGGCCTGCTTGCCGAGGATGGGATCTGCGACCTCGCCGCGCAGGATGCCGTCATCGGCCAGCAGCGTGTTGGAGCGATGCTCGTCGAAGCCGATCGTCGCGCTGATCGGGCCGGTGAATACCGTGAAGCCGCCCGAGACGAGTGCGGCATAGGCGCCGTTGGCGCGCATGGTATGGACGAGTTCTCGTCCGCCGGGCGTCAGGGTGATGCGGTCGCGGATGATCTCGTCGACGACCGAGAGCGGCACGCCCTTGAGCAGCGCGACGCGCTCTCGCAGCGCGGGCTCGAACTCGATCTCGCCGCGCATCGCCCGTTCGGTGATCGCCGCGACATGCTCCTTGAGGCCGACGACGGCCGCGAGCTCGTCGATGCATTCCTGCCCGATCATGGTCGAATCCATATCGGCGAGGAACAGTGCCTTGCGGCGCGCCGCGGCCGGCTGGACGATGACGTCGATCGCAGCGCCCTCCAGCGCCGTACGGATATCAGCTTCGAGCTTGCGCGCATCGGCAGCTTCCGCGAAGAGATCGGCGGCGATCATGGGGTCGAGCGCAGCGGTGCGGACCACTCCCGGAACGGTGCGGGTGAGGCGGGCGAGAAGCGCATCGCCGACCAGCGCCTGGCCGTGGGCGGATACGAGTGTGGCGACAAGCATGCGAGGACCGGTGGGACAGGCGGAAAGACAGCTCAGGGCGGTGCTCATCGCAGGTCCGACCGCCAGCGGCAAGTCCGCGCTGGCGATCGAGATCGCGCGCCGCACCGGGGGAACCGTCGTCAACGCCGATTCCATGCAGGTCTATGGCGATCTGCGGATCCTGACCGCCCGGCCGAGCGAGGCGGAGGAAGCCATGGCGCCGCACCGTCTTTACGGCCATGTCGACGGCGCCGTGAATTATTCGGCGATGCGCTATGCCGAGGATCTGGCGACGCTGCTGGCGGATTTGCAGAGGCAGCGCTCGCTGCCGATCCTGGTCGGCGGCACCGGCCTCTATTTCAAGGCGGTGACCGAGGGGTTCTCGGCCATGCCGGCGGTTCCCGAGAGTGTGCGGACCGCCTTTCGCGCCCATGCCGATGGACTCGATACGGCGGCGCTCCATGCCGAGCTGGCGGCCTGCGATCCGCTGATGGGGGAGCGATTACGGCCGACCGACCGCATGCGGATCATGCGGGCGCTCGAAATCTTCCGCGCGACCGGGCGCTCGCTGGCAAGCTTCCAGGGCGGGCGAGAGCAAGGACCGCTCGGCGAGGAGGGGCTGCTGCGGCTTTTCCTCCATCCCGAGCGCGAAGCCGTGCGCCAGCAGATCGACCGGCGTTTCGAGACGATGATCGCGGCCGGCGCGCTCGACGAGGTCGAGCGGCTGAAAGGGCGCGGGCTCGATCCGCTGCTACCGATCATGCGCGCCCATGGCGTGCCCGGGCTGATCGCCCATCTCGACGGCGAGATCACGCTGGACGAGGCGATCCGGCGTGGGCAGGCTGATACGCGCGCCTATGCCAAGCGGCAGGTGACATGGTTCCGGCATCAGATGGCGGGGTGGCGCGCGGTCGTGCCGGACGAGGCGCTCGACGTTGCCCTGGAAGCTCTCGCTAGCTGATCAGGCGGCGGCCGCCACGGCATCAGGCGGCGCGGCGAGGCCGAGGCGATTGCGGCCTTCGTTCTTGGCGCGGTAGAGCGCCTGATCCGCCCGCGCGGTCAGCGAGGCGAGCCCTTCGCCGGCGTGAAGCGAGGCGATGCCGAGGCTTGCCGTGACGTGCAGTGCCAGGGTCTCGGAAACCGGCATGGAGCGGTTCAGCAGAGCATCCTGAATCTGGCGCGCACTCGAAGCCGCGGCCGATAGGTTGCAATCCCTCAGCAGGATGCCGAACTCCTCGCCGCCGAAACGCCCGACGAGATTGCGCTCGTTGCGAAACTGCCCGAGCAGAAGATCGGCGAAGGCGCGGATCACGGCATCGCCAGCCGGATGGCCGTAGCTGTCGTTGACCAGCTTGAAATGATCGAGGTCGACGATGATCAGCGACATCTCGGACCCGTCCATCTCGCTCGCCGCGATGGCCGCGTTGGCCTTCTCGGTGAAGGAGCGGCGGTTGAGCAGCGCCGTGAGCGGATCGGTTTCGGCCAGGCGTCTGAGCTCGCGCTCGCGCTCCTCGCGCTGGCCGATCTCCTCGGACAGCGCCCGCCGCGTCGCCCGTTCGCGGCCGATCTCCAGCGCGAGCGTGGCGGCGCGCAGTTGCAGCGTCTGGTTGGCGACGGTGAGGTCGGTGATGTCGGTGAGGGTCAGCAGCAGGCCGTCCCCCAGCGGGGCGATGGCGATGCGCAGCCAGAGCGTCTTGCCCTGCTGCGTGAAGGACGTCTCCAGCGTATCGGCGCGCTGGAGCTCAACCGCGTAGACGCAGCGTTGCCAGATCGACGGGTCGGAGAGGAAGGGCAGGCTCTCGCGCCCGTCGGTGTCGAGGAGATCGGTGTCGGGGCGCCCGCTGAGCTCGGCCGCGCGGCGATTGGCGGTGACAACGACAGCTTGCTCGATGCCGCCAAGGTCGTCCCGGATCGCGCGCAGCGCCACAATGCCGCTCGGTGAGGTGTCGAGCACGGCGTTGAGCAAATCCTCGCGGAACTGCAGCGGCCGCCCGAAGGCGAGCACGAAGCGGCGACCGTCCCGGGCGATCGTCGGCAGCAACAGTCGCTCCCAGAGCGCGACGCGCACCGTACTACTCGAGCGATGCACGGTGTAGAGCGGCCGGTCTTCGGCCAGAGCCTGGTCAAGGCTGTCGATAGTAAAGCGCGCGACCTGCGGGCGCATGCCCGAGACGCACTGCCCTAGGCGGGTGGCGCCGGAATAGCGCACGATCTCGCGCCCGAAATGCAGCCAGCGATAGTCGCCGTCTCCCGCGGGCTCGAGGATCATCAGATCTTCGCCGAAAAGGGGCAGGATTTCCGCCGCGAACTCCTCATAGGCGACCGGGGCGCCCTCGCGCTCATGCAACGCGAAGCGGCGCAGGATCTTGGCGATCTGCGGCGCATGGCTGCGCGCCGCGATGTTCTCGCTGTGGACTTCGTAGTACATGTCCGTCCCGGTTTGAGCGCGCGGATACTACGAAGGACGGATTGAGAAATCGTTCCGTAGCGTCACCGGATTTTCGCGAGTGCCGCAGACCCGCCGGTAACCATGTTGTTGACGCTTGACCGAGAGGGCGCTCTCCGCTAGCGTTCGCGCAACTTCTGCCAAGGACCATGAGCGCGATGCGCAAGCTTATTATCGTAGAGGTGCGCTGGTAGGGGCCGGTTTCACAACCGGGCGTCCCCGACGCCAGCGCACGCCCAGGCCCCTCCGAGGGCCTTTTTTATTGCCTGAATTCCCAGACCAGAAGATCAGCCTCAGGAGAGCGTAATGAGCGAGATGATGACCGGCGCCGAGATGGTCGTCCGCGCGCTTCAGGACCAGGGTGTCGAGCACCTGTTCGGTTATCCCGGCGGCGCCGTACTCCCGATCTACGACGCCATCTTCCAGCAGGACAAGGTCAAGCATGTCCTCGTCCGGCACGAGCAGGGCGCGGTCCATGCCGCCGAGGGCTATGCCCGCTCCGGCCCTGGCAAGGTGGGCTGCGTGCTCGTCACCTCCGGCCCCGGCGCGACCAACGCCGTCACCGGCCTGACCGATGCGCTGCTCGACTCGATCCCGCTCGTCGTCATTACCGGCCAGGTTCCGACGCATCTGATCGGCTCCGACGCCTTCCAGGAATGCGATACCGTCGGCATCACCCGCTCCTGCACCAAGCACAATTATCTGGTGAAGAGCATCCACGATCTGCCGCGGGTGCTGCACGAGGCCTTCTATGTCGCGGCGAACGGCCGCCCGGGCCCGGTCGTCATCGACATCCCGAAGGACATCCAGTTCGCGACCGGCACCTATAGCCGCCCGCGCGACAACCAGCACAAGACCTACCGCCCGGTGGTCAAGGGCGACCTCGCCAAGATCAAGGCGGCGGTCGAACTGATCGCCGGCGCGAAGAAGCCGGTCTTCTATACGGGCGGCGGCGTGATCAATTCCGGGCCGCACGCTTCGGCGCTGCTGCGCGAGCTGGCGCGGCTGACAGGCTATCCGGTCACCTCGACGCTGATGGGGCTCGGCGCTTTCCCGGCGGCGGACAAGCAGTGGCTCGGGATGCTCGGCATGCACGGCACCTACGAGGCCAATCTGGCGATGCATGATTGCGACGTCATGATCAATATCGGCGCGCGCTTCGACGACCGCATCACCGGGCGGATCGACGGCTTCTCGCCGCGCTCGAAGAAGATCCATATCGACATCGACCCGTCCTCGATCAACAAGACGGTCAAGGCCGATATCGGCATCGTCGGCGATTGCGCCCATGTCCTCGAAGACATGGTCCGGATCTGGCGCGAGAGCAGCCCGCAGATCGACAAGACGGCGCTCGCCACCTGGTGGACGCAGATCGAAGGCTGGCGCGGCCGCAAAAGCCTCGCCTACAAGCAGTCCGATACGATCATCAAGCCGCAATACGCGCTGGAGCGGCTCCATGCGCTGACCAAGGATCGCGACACCTACATCACGACCGAGGTCGGCCAGCACCAGATGTGGGCGGCGCAGTATCTGCATTTCCAGGAGCCGAACCGCTGGATGACTTCGGGCGGGCTTGGCACGATGGGCTACGGCCTGCCGGCGGCGATCGGCGTGCAGATGAAGCATCCCAAGGCGCTGGTCATCGATGTCGCGGGAGAGGCCTCGATCCTGATGAACATGCAGGAGATGTCGACCGCGGTGCAGTACCGGCTGCCGGTCAAGATCTTCATCCTCAACAACGAGTATATGGGCATGGTGCGCCAGTGGCAGGAGCTGCTGCATGGCGGGCGCTATTCGGAGAGCTATTCGCAGTCCCTGCCGGACTTCGTGAAGCTCGCCGAGGCCTATGGCGGCCACGGCATCCGCTGCGACGATCCCGCAAAGCTCGACGCCGCGATCATGGAGATGATCGAGACGCCCGGCCCGGTGATCTTCGACTGCCACGTCGCCAAGGAAGAGAACTGCTTCCCGATGATCCCGTCGGGCAAGGCGCATAACGAGATGATCCTGCCCGATTTCGAAGGCGATACCGGCCAGATCATCGACGCCAAGGGCAAGCAGCTCGTTTGACGAAGCATCGTCATGCTCGGGCTTGACCCGAGCATCTCAGGCGGAGCGAGGCGCCGGCCGGCGCCCTTCCGTCAGGAGGTTTTCGGGTCGAAGCCCTGCTTCGCCCGAGAATGACGGCAGCGGTCCGAGAAGGAAAACACCATGGCCACCATCGGTCTGATCGGCGGGATGAGCTGGGAGTCGACCGCGGTCTACTACCGGCTGCTCAACGAGGGCGTGCGGGCGCGCGCTGGCGGGCTGCACTCGGCCGACGTATTGCTGCATTCGGTCGATTTCGCTGGCATCGCCGAGATGCAGGCGCAGGGCGATTGGGCAGCTGCGGGCGCGGCGCTGGCCGAGAGCGCGCGCCGGCTGGAACGCGCCGGCGCCTCCTGCCTCGTGCTCTGCACCAACACCATGCATAAGGTGGCCGACCGGATCACGGGCGCGACCAAGCTGCCCTTCCTGCATCTGGCGGATGTGACGGCGCGGGCGATCCGCGCCACACCGTCCCGCCAGCCGCTGCTGCTGGCGACGCGCTTCACCATGGAGCAGAACTTCTATCGCGACCGGCTGAAGGCTTTCGGTGTCGAGTCGCTGGTGCCGCAGCCGCAGGAACGCGACGAGGTTCACCGCATCATCTATGAAGAGCTGTGCCGCGGCCGTGTCGAGGCGGCCTCGCGCGAGCGCTATCGTGCCATCGTCGAGCGGGCGGTGCGAGAGGAGGGCGCCGACGGCGTGATCCTCGGCTGCACCGAGATCACGCTCCTGGTCTCGCAGGCGGATTTTCCGGTTCCGGTTTTCGACACCACCGCGCTGCATGTCGCGGCGGCGCTTGATTTCGTCGGCGAAGCCGAGAGCGTGGCCGCATGAAGCTGCTGATCGGCAACAAATGCTATTCGTCATGGTCCCTGAGAGCCTGGCTGCTGATGCGCGCCAAGGGGATAGCCTTCACCGAAAAGCTGATCCCGCTCGACGAGCCCGGCTTCAAGGAAGCGATCTTCGCTGAGGCTCGCGGCAGCGGCGGCACCGTGCCGACGCTGGTCGATGGCGATGTCGCCGTCTGGGAGACGCTGGCCATATGCGAATATCTGCACGACAGGCATCCTGAGGCCGGGATCTGGCCGCGCGAACCGAAAGCCCGCGCTCATGCGCGCGCCATCTCGAGCGAGATGCATGCCGGCTTCACGGCGCTGCGCGGTGCCTGCCCGATGAATCTCGGCAAGCGCTTCCCGGCCCGCGACCTCGGGCCGGGCGTTGCCCGCGACGTCGAGCGCATCACCGCGCTGTGGCGGCAGGCGCGCGAGCGCTTCGGCGGAGAAGGCCCGTTCCTCTATGGCGCGTTCTCGGCGGCGGATGCGATGTACGCTCCGGTCGTCACCCGCCTCGACACCTACGCCATCGCCGTCGATCCGGCCTCGCAGGACTATATGCGGGCGGTGCTCGCGCTACCGGCCTATCGTGAATGGCTTGCCGCTGCGCTCGACGAGCCCTGGATCGTCGAGCAGGACGAGGTGGACGAACCCGCCCTCGTCGATCTCCGCCAATCCTGAGCCTTCCTCTCAGCCCATCTTTCGCTCCAACCCGCCTACAGGTCCGTCATGTCGAAGCCCGCCACCCACTATCCGAACGCCCCGAAGTCCCAGCCGGTCGCGCGCCACACTTTGGCGGTGATCGTCGACAACGAACCGGGCGTTCTTGCCCGCATCGCCGGGCTATTCTCTGGACGCGGCTACAATATCGAGAGCCTCACCGTCTCCGAAACCGAGCATGAGAAGCATCTCTCGCGCATCACGGTCGTGACTTCCGGCACCGCCAGCGTCATCGACCAGATCAAGGCGCATCTCGACCGGCTCGTCCCGGTTCACCGCGTCGTCGACCTGACCGAGCAGGGCGAGGCGCTGGAGCGCGAGCTCGCCCTGGTCAAGGTCGTCGGCAAGGGCGAGTACCGGGTCGAGGCGATGCGGCTGGCGTCAGCCTTCGGCGCACGCACCCTCGACGCTTCGCTGACCTCCTTCGTCTTCGAGCTGACCGGCTCGACCGAGGAGATCGAGCGCTTCATCAAGATGATGACGGTGGTCGGCCTTACGGAAGTCTCCCGCACCGGCATCGCCGCGATGAGCCGCGGCCCAGAGGCGATGTGAGCATGGCGCTGACGCCAGAGGTGCTCAGCCTGGTCGCGCTGGGGCTCGGCCTCGTCGGTTTTGCCTGCCTTGCCGGGCCGGTGCTGATGCGCCTGTTCGGCCGGGCGCCGGCCGAACCGCTAGGCAGCGGCAAGAGCCTGCGCTCGCCGCTGTGGTGGGCGGGGTTTATCCTGACGATCGCCGCGATCTTCCTGCAGCGGATGGCGAGCCAGCAGGGCGGCTGAGTTTCAGCCGCTGAAGCCGCCCTCGTCGAGGAAAGCTCTCTCCGGTGCCGTGGTCGCGCGCCCGAGCACCGGGTTGCGATGGGGGAAGCGTCCGAAATCGCGGATGATGTCGCGATGAACCTCGGCGTATTTCACGCCCTCGGGATCCTCGGCGGCGGCGCAGAGCGCGATGCAGCGCTCCTGATCCGCCAGCTCTTCGGAGTGCATGAAAGGCATGTAGAAGAAGCGCTTCTCGGGTGCCTCGTAGGCGTCGTCGAAGCCGCGCGCGATGGCGCGCTCCGCAATGGCGAGCGCCTGCTGGTCGGTGGCGAAGGCGCGCGGGCTGTTGCGGAACATGTTGCGCGGGAACTGATCGAGCAAGATCACCAGTGCATAGACACCTTCGGGCGTCGCCTCCCAGGTGCCGAGCTTTCCGGCCGCTGCAGCCTCATGAACGGGCAGGAAGCGCCGGATGATCTCGGCATCGAAGGCATCGTCCTTGGCGAACCAATTTTCGGGACCGGCCTCGCGCCAGAATGCGACGATATCGGCGGCGTTGGGCAGGCTCATGCAAGGCTCCGTTCTTCAGGCGATCGAGCTCCAGAGATAATTCTTCCACGGCCCGCCGCCAGTCCTGAAAAACGCTTGCCCACGGGCAGCGGCTGCGCTAGAGGACTGAACCGTAACGTACGGTACTGGATTTTTCCGAGACCATGACGCAGGCTCAGGCAGAGACGCAAGGCGAGGCGCTGACCGCGCGCCAGCAGGCCGTGCTCGACGCCGTGCTGAGCCTGATGGTCGAGAAGGGCAGCGGGCTCACGATGACCGCGGTGGCGCGGCGCGCCAGCTGCTCCAAGGAAACGCTCTACAAGTGGTTCGGCGACCGCGACGGTCTGCTGACCGCGACGGTGCAATGGCAGGCCTCGAAGGTGAGGGCAGGCAATTACGACCGGCAGAATCTCGACGCCGGCACCCTGCGCGAGAGCCTGAAGGGCTTCGCTGCGAACTGGCTCGACGTGATTTCAAGCCCGACCTCGATCGCGCTCAACCGCGTCGCCGTCAGCCAGGCGGCGTCCCGCGACGGCAATCTCGGCTCGATCGTGCTGGCGAACGGCCGCTTCGCCATCGGCGAGCGGCTGAAGCCGGTGCTCGATGCCGGCCGGGAGGCGGGCCTCATCGCCTTCGATGATACCGAGACGGCTTTCCGCACTTTCTTCGGCCTCGCGGGCCGCGACGTCCAGATCCGGCTGCTGCTCGGCGATACGCTGACCCTGAGCAGGGCCGAAATCGCGCGCGATGCGGAGCGCGCGACCGAGCAGTTTCTCACCCTCTACGGCGCGGCACAGAACGATCCGGGCCGGAAGACGAACAACGCGTGACAAAGGAGACACCCATGCGCGTCTATTACGATCGTGATGCCGACATCAACCTGATCAAGGGCAAGAAGGTCTGCATCGTCGGCTATGGCTCGCAGGGCCATGCCCATGCGCTGAACCTGCGCGATTCCGGCGTCAAGGATATCATCATCGCGCTCAAGGCCGGTTCGGCCACGCGCAAGAAGGCCGAGGATGCCGGCTTCAAGGTGATGACGCCGGCCGAGGCCGCCAAGGTGTCGGACATCATGATGATGCTGACCCCGGACGAGTTGCAGGGCGACATCTATCGCGACGAGCTGCACGCGAACATGAAGGAGGGCGCCGCTCTCCTGTTCGCGCACGGCCTCAATGTGCATTTCAACCTGATCGAGCCGCGCAAGGACCTCGACGTGCTGATGGTCGCCCCGAAGGGCCCCGGCCACACCGTGCGCTCGGAGTATCAGCGCGGCGGCGGCGTGCCGACCCTGATCGCGATCCATCAGGACGCGACCGGCAACGCCCATGACCTCGGCCTCTCCTACGCCTCGGCCAATGGCGGCGGCCGCGCCGGCATCATCGAGACCACCTTCAAGGAAGAGTGCGAGACCGATCTCTTCGGCGAGCAGGTCGTGCTCTGCGGCGGCCTGGTCGAGCTGATCAAGGCTGGCTACGAGACGCTGACCGAGGCGGGCTATGCTCCCGAGATGGCCTATTTCGAGTGCCTCCACGAAGTGAAGCTGATCGTCGACCTCATCTATGAGGGCGGCATCGCCAACATGAACTACTCGATCTCGAACACCGCAGAGTACGGCGAGTACGTCACCGGCCCGCGGATCATCACGGCCGAGACCAAGGCCGAGATGAAGCGCGTCCTCACCGACATCCAGTCGGGCAAGTTCACCCGCGACTGGATGCTCGAGAACAAGGTCAACCAGACCTCGTTCAAGGCGACCCGCGCCCGCTATGCCGCCCATCCGATCGAGGAAGTCGGCGCCAAGCTCCGCGACATGATGCCGTGGATCAAGGCCAAGGCCCTGGTCGACAAGACCAAGAACTGAGCCTGGCTTGAGAGATTGATTCAAACGGTTGCGGGATCGATTCTGGTTTCCCTCGTAACCGATTGATATCGAAGGTCTTTGATCATTTGCGGGCGGCGGTCGAAAGGCCGCCGCCCGCTCCGTTTGGGTGGTTCAGGAACACCATGGGCCGACAGGCGTTTCCCTTGTGGTGCGCGGCCGAAAGGCCGGCGAAACACCAAGGAGACGGACATGCCTGTCGATGCCCGGCCCAGAGTGCCCGTGCAGGATCTGGAAAAGCTGCGTGGCGGCGACCCGTTGGCGCCGCTGCGGGCCGACGATCACAGCGATGCCGACCCGGCGGTGGAGACGCCCGTCGAGGCGCGGCAGGGTTTCCTGGGGCGGCCGGTGCTGGTCGTGCTGATAGCGGGGCTCGCCTTGGCCGTGATCGCGTGGATCGCGGTCGAACTGCTCGTCTACTGAGTTTCTTGCTTAAGACGGATCGTGTTTGCCTGCTGCCTGGGGAGGCTGCGATGGAACTCTTGCGGATTCTCGAAGCGCCCATTGTCATCCGGATTGTGCTGGCGCTGTCTCTGGCGATGATGCTGGCGATCGTTCTCGGCCTGCTTTAGCTGAGGTCGCCGGGATCGATGCCGTGATTGGCGAAGGCCTCCGGCGCAGGGCGCCGGAGGCCTTTCGTCGATCAGAAGGTGACCTTGTCCTTGATCTCGGCCTCGACGTTTGAGGGCAGGGTCCCGCGTTTCACCAGATCGGCGAAATCCTTGAATTTCGCTTTGCTCCGCTCCTCGATGATCTTCTTGGAACGGGCCTCGCCGATGCCCTTGAGGGTGTCGAGCTCGGTGGCGGTGGCCGTGTTGATATTGATCTTCTTGGTCTGGGTGGCAGCGGGCTGGGCGGCAGCAGGTGTCGCCGGCTTGGTCGCAGGGGCCGCCTGCGTTGCCGGGGCGGCGGGCGCCGTGACAGGCGCGGCTGGCTTCGCGGCGGGGGCTGGCTGCGTCGCGGTCTGGGCGAAAGCCTGGCCGCCCATGGCGGCAAGGGCGACGAGGGGAAGCAAGAAACGGGACATCGTCATGGCAGGGACCTCGTTGGGTCGGCCCGGATCGTCGCATCCGACGGGGGCCGGGTCCCGCCGCCAGACGACGCTGGCGGCTTGGAGCCGTTCAGCGTGCCGCGCCGCGCTCGCCGAGATGGTGGCGTGCCGCGATGCGACGACGTGAATAGGCGCTTTTCGAATTGAACCGATGCCGAATGCCGCGTTCACCCGGCAGTCAGCTTACTGGCGGCTTCAGCGCGCGAGGAATTCGCTGATGCGGCCGACGCCGTAGAGCAATCCGAAGCCCCAGGCGAAGGAGGCGGCCCAGTTCGCGAGCTGGAAGGCCCAGAACGGCATGGCGACGAGGCCGGCGACGATCGCGATCACCGCCCGCAGCGGCCCGAAGAAGTGTCCGATCAGGATGCTGGCAATGCCCCATTTCTCGAAGAAGGCGTGGCCGCGGTCCAGCAGTTCGGGGTTCTTGGTGAAGGGCCAGTAGTCGTGGACGCGCGGGCCGAGGACGAGCCCCGCCCAGTAGGACACCCAGAAGCCGGCACCGGCGCCGAGCGAGGCCGCCAGCGCGAGCGGCACGAGGTTGAGGCCCGAGGCCCCCGCGACGGCGCCGAAGGTGGTGAAGAACACCGTGGCCGGCACGAGCCAGGAGAGAATCGCGACGCATTCGGCGAAGGCGACCGCGAACACGATCGGTATCGCCCATTGCTGATTGGCCTGCATGAACTCGACGAGCGCCTTCATGGCTTGTTCGATGTCGGCCATGGCGTTCGGCTCGGCTCCTGCGGGGTCGGGTCGGCTCAGCCATATGGCTGCGTCAGCGGATCGATGCAAGCGGCGGGCAGCCGCATGGCGTGGCGGCGTTGCCTTCCCGGAACGATCGCCTATTAATTTCGGCGACACAGAAAAGCTGACGGCGCCGCGCAAGGCGGCCGACGAGGAAACGGATTTCATGGAGTTGCAGGATCGCCCGCATGCTCATGCGGGGGCAGCGCCGGTTTCGTCGGGGGATCCGGCGGTGGCGCTCGGCGGCATCGACATCACTTTCCATCTCGCCGATGGCGGGCGCTATCAGGCGGTCAAGGGCGTCGACCTCAAGGTCCATCCCGGCGAGTTCGTCTCGATCGTCGGGCCGACCGGTTGCGGCAAGTCCACGCTGCTCAACGCGGCGGCGGGGCTGCTGTCGCCGTCGGCAGGTTCTGTCGGCATATTCGGCAAGCCGCTCGTGGGCTTGAACCGCCGCGCCGGCTATCTCTTCCAGCAGGACGCGCTGATGCCGTGGAAAACGGCGCTGGACAACGTCAAGGTCGCGCTGGAGCCGATGGGCGTGCCCGATAGCGAGGCGGACCAGCGCGCGCGCGAATGGCTGGGCCGCGTAGGCCTGCGGACCTTCGTCGACCGCTACCCGCACATGCTCTCGGGCGGGCAGCGCAAGCGCGTCAGCCTGGCGCAGATGCTGATCCGCAACCCCGAGATCCTGCTGATGGACGAGCCCTTCGGGCCGCTCGACGCGCAGACGCGGCAGATCATGGGCAATCTCCTGCTCGACCTCTGGTCCCGCGACCGCAAGGCGCTGATGTTCGTGACGCACGACCTCGAAGAGGCGATCGCGCTGTCCGACCGCGTCGTGGTGATGTCGGCAGGGCCGGCGGCGGGGATCGTCGCGGACTACAAGGTCGACCTGCCGCGTCCGCGCGATATCGCAGACATCCGGCTGGAGAAGGCCTTCCACGAGATCCATCGCGACATTTGGACCTCGCTCCGCGTCGAGGTGCAGAAGGCTTATGCGATGGGCGAGGGCCGCGAACTCGTCGGAGGAGACGCATCGTGAGGCGGCTGAAGCTCATCTCGCTCCAGATCCTGGTGATGATCTCATTCCTGCTGTTCTGGCATGTTGCGACGACCACGAGCCTGTTCGGCGACGTCAAGACGATCCAGTTCTTCTTCTCGACGCCGGTTGCGGTGCTGACGCGGACCTTCAAGCAGCTCACCAGCGCCGACATCTACTGGCATCTCGGCATCACGCTGACCGAGACGGTGCTCGCCTTCGTCATCGGTTCGCTCGCCGGCATCCTGTTCGGCTTCGCCTTCGCGCGCCGCGAGCTGCTCTCGGCTGTGTTCGATCCCTATATCAAGGCGGCGAACGCCCTGCCGCGCGTGGTGCTGGCGCCGATCTTC
Source organism: Allobosea sp. 10L417 (assembly GCF_056395485.1). NCBI lineage: Bacteria > Pseudomonadati > Pseudomonadota > Alphaproteobacteria > Hyphomicrobiales > Alloboseaceae > Allobosea > Allobosea sp. 10L417. The sequence goes on along the minus strand of NZ_JBFTJP010000001.1, from coordinate 360,587 downwards.
GCGCTCTGGTTCGGGCTGGGCATCTGGTCGAAGGTGGCGCTGGGCTTCACGCTCGTCTTCTTCATAGTGTTCTTCAACGTCTACCAGGGCGTGCGCGAGGTCTCGCCGACGATCCTGGCCAATGCGCGCATGCTCGGGATGAACGAGCGCCAGCTCTTCAAGCATGTCTACTGGCCTTCGGCGCTGACCTGGATGTTCTCCTCGCTGCACACCTCGGTCGGCTTCGCGCTGGTCGGCGCTGTCGTGGGCGAATATCTCGGATCCTCGGCCGGGCTCGGCTACAAGATCCACGAGGCAGAGAGCGTCTTCGACGTGACCGGCGTGTTCTCGGGCATGCTGATCCTGGCGATCTTCGTCATCGCCATCGACGCGCTGGTGACGATGATCGAGAAGCGGCTCCTGGTCTGGCGGCCGGCGCAGAGCACGACGACGGTGGCCTGATGGCGGCCAAGCCCGTGGCGGAAACCGTGGCTTCCTCTTCGTCAGATCGCTAGGATCGGGGCATCGCGGGCAAGATTGGGGAGGTTCCGGTGGCCGAAACGATCAGCATCGGTGGGCTGCTCCTGGAGTTCCTGCACGACAAGGACGAAACCGAAGGCAGCGTCGACGTCTTTCGGATGACCGTGGCTCCCAAGGGGAAGGTTCCCGTGCCTCACCACCACGAGAGCTGGGACGAGACGCTCTACGGTCTCGACGGAACCTTGACGTTCACGATCGATGGTCGCGACATCGCCTTGCAACCCGGCCAGTCGGCCTTCATTCGGCGCGGCGTCGTCCACGGCTTCCGGAACGACAGCGATCGGGCGGCGAGTTGCCTCTGCATCCTGTCGCCCGGCGTACTGGGGGCCGGATATTTTCGTGAGATCGCCGGTTTGCTGGTCGGTGGCGGGCCGCCCGATCCCGCCGCGGTGAAGGAGGTCATGCTCCGCCACGGCCTCGTTCCCGCAGTGACGGCGGGCTGAGCGACGGACGGCCAAGGCCATGCGGGTCGACGCGGCGGGCACGCCGCTGTTCCGGCCGGTGGCCTTTTGGCCGTTCTACCGGCGCATTTCCGTCAGCGCCCTCTGCAAGGGAGCGGGCGAGATCTGGATAGGCCCGTCGAAGGGCGCGTCCATGTCCACGATCAGGTAGATCGCTCCGCCGATCAGAGCCGCAGCCGCGATGAAGCCCGTCATGACCACGGGGTTCCGCGGTGCCCGGAAACCGAAGATTGCGAAGATCAGGACCAGCCACGCGACGACCATCAGCATCAGCGATCGGGGCAGCGAGCCCTCGGCCTGTTCCACCAGGCTCCAGCGCAACTCGAGCGCCTTGCGGTACTGCTCGCGCATGTCGTTCCAGATCGAGAGCTGGGGATCGTGGCTCGGTTCGAGGGCGCGCAGGCGGGTTCCGACGTCCTCGAGCAATTGTTCGGAGGTCTTGTCCGAAAGCCCGCCTTCAGCAGTCCAGCGGCCGTTCGCGGCGCGCTCGGTATAGGCGAGAAGCCTCTGGCGGGTTTCGCTGGCTTCCGGACCATAGAGGAACAACATCCGGTCGAGTAGAATCAGCTCGGTGGCGTAGCGGTGAACGTCCTGGTTGACGCCATCGAACCTGCTCTTGGCCGAGGTGATCATGAGGCCGAGCACCAGGGACGTCATCACGACGAAGATGTTGGCGATGAGGTGCAGGACCTTCTGCGTATCGTCCAGCCTTTGGTGCTCCGGGAGACGCTGGTAGCAGAACAACGCGCCCAGCGAGGCTGTGGTCAGGCAGACAAACACGAATATGGCGATGCGCGCCTCGTTCATGGCCGGCCCTCGTCTTGCAATTGCAACGGGTAGACATGCGTGGACAAGCCAGACGGCACCGCCTTGTCGGCTGGCTCGGGATTCTTGCTCCCATTGTTCAATCTAGCCTATGTTCGACGGGAATGCGCGCCCGTCAGAAGCGCCAGCAGGATCCAAACCGGAGGAAAATCCATGCTCTTGTCCCGCCGCAGCGCGCTGGCCGCGCTCGCCCTTTCGACCGCGCTCGGCGCGGCGTCAAATGCGCTCGCCCAGAATGCCGAGAAGCCGAAGCTGACGCTCGGTGTCGGCGGCAAGCAACTGCTCTACTATCTGCCGCTCACCGTCGCGGAGAAGAAGGGCTTCTTCAAGGAGCAGGGCCTCGACGTCGAGATCAATGATTTCGGCGGCGGCGCCAAGTCGCTTCAGGCGCTCGTCGGTGGCTCGGTCGATGTCGTGACCGGCGCTTATGAGCACACCATCCGCATGCAGGCGAAGGGCCAGGACATCCGCGCGGTGATCGAGCTCGGCCGCTTCCCGGCGATCACCATCGCCGTGCGCAAGGATCTGGCCGACAAGGTGAAGTCGGCGGCCGATTTCAAGGGCCTCAAGATCGGTGTGACGGCGCCGGGCTCCTCGACGGCACTGACCGCGCAGTACGCCATGGTGAAGGCGGGGCTGAAGGCGACGGATGCCCCGATCATCGGCGTCGGTGCCGGCGCGAGCGCCGTCGCGGCGATCAAGCAGAAGCAGGTCGACGTGATCTCGCATCTCGACCCCGTGACATCGAAGCTCGAGGCCGACGGCGACATCGTGTCGCTGATCGACACCCGCACCGAGGCCGGCACCAAGGCGCTGTTCGGCGGGTCCAACCCGGCTGCGGTGCTCTATCTCAAGAACGATTTCGCCGAGAAGAACCCGGTCACGACACAGAAGCTGGTCAACGCCTTGATGAAGTCGCTGAAATGGCTGGAAACTGCGAAGCCTGAAGAGGTCGCGGATCTCGTGCCGGAAGAGTTCCTGCTTGGCGACAAGCCGCTCTACATCCGTGCGGTGAAGAACTCGCAGGAAAGCTATTCGCGCACCGGCATCTCCACGCCAGACGGCATGAAGAGCATGTACGATTCGCTCAAATTGCTCGATCCTGAGTTGACTAATTCCAATGTCGATCTGTCGAAGACCTTCATCGATAGCTTTGCCAAGAAGGCGGCATCCGGCTCTTGACGCGATGCGTCTGATCTAGAACTGTCATTCGACGTCGCTCGCGACCTCTATCCATTGCATGCTGTGGGAGTTCGCGCCTTGGGGGGCATATGAGCGGCGAGACAGCATTTCTCGATGGCGGTGGCGACATGGCCGCCGCCATCCGCGCATATGACTGGGCGGCGAGCCCGCTCGGGCCGATCGGTTGCTGGCCTTCCGCCCTGAAGACCGCCGTCGCCATGATGGTCAACTCGCGCTTCCCGAAATGCATCGCCTGCGGCGCGGATCTGATCACCATCCACAACGATGCGTTCGGTTTTATCCTTGGCAACAAGCCCCCGGCGCTCGGACGCTCCTTCCGCGATGTCTGGCTGGAAGTCTGGGACGAGATCAGCCCGATGGTCGCCAGGGCGTTCGCCGGCGAGGCGACCTTCGTCGAAGACTTCCCTCTGACGATCAACCGCTACGGCCATCCCGAGGAGGCCTGGTTCACGGCCTGTATCAGTCCGATCCGCGACGAGAACGGCCAAGTCCTCGGCATGATCGATACAGTCATGGAAACGACCGCCAAGGTGCAGGCCGAGCGCAATGGCCGGCTGCTCAATGCCGAGCTCGCCCATCGCATGAAGAACACGCTGGCGATGATCGCGGCAATCGCCAACCAGACCTTCCGCTCGGCGGAGACCCTCGAAGAGGCGCAGTCTGTCCTGAGCGAGCGCATCGCCACGCTCGGCGAGGCGCATTCCATTCTGACCCAATCGAGCTGGAGCAGTGCGCCGATCCGCGCGGTCGTCGAAGGGGCGCTGGCGCCGCATCGCCCCGGCCTTGGCACGGTCCGCATCGAGGGACCGCTGTTGCGACTGCCGGCCGATCAGGCGATGACCCTGGCACTCGCCGTCAACGAACTCGCGACCAACGCGGTGAAATATGGCGCGCTCTCGGTGGAGGCAGGGGAGGTTGCGATCGGCTGGTCGACCGGCCGGCCGCAGAGCGAGGACGCGTTCCGCTTCGAATGGGTGGAGAAGTGCGGGCCGCCCGTCGTCAAGCCCAGACGTCAGGGGTTCGGCTCGCGGCTGGTCGAGCGCGTGATGGCTCAGAAATTCCACGGCGAGGTCGAGCTCGACTACCGGCAGGAGGGCCTCCGTTACGTGCTGGCCACGACGATGGTACACGTAGCGCCACATGAGTGATCGCCTCGGAGGGCGATGCTCCGCTCCGCGCCGTCGTGACGACATGTGCCCCGCGCTTGGCGGCGGCCGGTCCTCTTCCTGATGCAAGGCTCGCTACTGCACGCTGGACTTGCGGCCAGCTCGGCGCGAAACTGGGGCTCTGACGTAAGGAGAGGCGACATGACAGAACGCGCCGCCGTCGAAGCCTTGATCCGCGATGCTTATGCTGCCCGCCATCGTGGCGATCTCGATGCCCTGATGGAATACCTCCACCCCGATTGTAGCTATCGGCTCGCCGGTGGACCGCAGGCGGCCGAGGTCTTTGCCGAGCCGGACGGGCATTCCGCCGTGCGCGACCAGATGGCGGGGCTGATGGCCACCTATGTCTTCAGCAATATCGAGGAGTTGTCGCTGACGGTCGATGGCGACAAGGCGACGTTCCACTGGCGCGCCGATGTCGAATGCAAGCCGACTGGCCGCACCGGCTCCTTCGAGATCATGGATGCCTTCACCATTGCCGACGGCAAGGTGAAGAGCGTGACGCAGTTCACCGACACGGCCGGTGTGGCGCGGCTGTCGATGCCCTAGCCTACGCTGATCGGGGACATCACCGCTTTCGATTTGCGCCTCGCGCCGGAGCCGTTAGGTTCGCGCCCACACGCGAACGGGGTATCGCTTCGGACCATGAACATTCTCTCGATCCAGTCCCACGTCGCCTATGGCCATGTGGGCAACGCCTCCGCGACCTTTCCGATGCAGCGGCTCGGTGTCGATGTCTGGCCGATTCATACGGTGCAGTTCTCGAATCACACCGGCTACGGCAACTGGAAGGGTCGGGTCTTCGATGGCGGCATGATCGACGAGGTGATGGAAGGCATTGCCGAGCGCAATGTGCTCGCCAGCTGCGACGGCGTGATTTCCGGCTATATGGGCTCCGCCGATATCGGCCATGCGATCCTCTCCGCGGTCGAGAGGGTGCGGGCAGCCAATCCCAAGGCGCTCTATTGCTGTGACCCGGTGATCGGCGATGTCGGCCGCGGTGTCTTCGTGCGGCCCGGAATCCCTGAATTCATGCGCGAGCAGGCCGTTCCGGCCGCCGATATCGTGACGCCCAACCAGTTCGAGCTGGAGCTTCTGACCGATATCGAGATCAAGAGCATTGCCGATGCGCATCGCGCCGTGGAGGCGCTGCGCGATGCCGGGCCGAGGGTGGTGATGGTGACCTCGCTCGTCACCGAGGAGACACCGGCCGACTCGATCGACTTGATGGCGGCGGATGCGAAGGGCAGCTGGCGGGTGCGCACGCCGAAGCTCGATGTCAGCGTCAACGGCGCGGGCGATGCGATCGCGGCGCTGTTCTTCACCCATTACCTGCGCGAGGACTCGGCTGCTGCGGCATTGTCGAAGGCGTCGTCCTCGATCTACGGCCTGCTGAAGCGCACCAAGGAGGCGGGCTCACGCGAGATCCTGACCGTGGCGGCGCAGGATGAATTCGTGACGCCCTCGCAGGTCTTCGAGCCGCAGGCGATCTGACGCCGATGGAGCGGATTTCCCTTAGCCCTCATCCTGAGGAGCGCCGCCAGGCGCGTCTCGAAGGATGCTTGAGGAGGCTCTGGAACCATCTGGAGCATCCTTCGAGACGCCGCTTCGCGGCTCCTCAGGATGAGGGCTGGGAGAAGGTCCTCCGATGAAGCTGCGTGTCGGGACTTTCAATGTCGAGAACCTGCTGACGCGCCACCGCTTCGAGCCGGGCGGGCGTACCGAAACGGCGGCGGCGATGTCGCTGTTCCACTTTCCACGCTCCGACGAGCGCGACGCGGTCGAGCGTTCTCTCGCGGTGGCGCTGGAGGACGACAAGCGCCAGATGACGGCGCTCGCCATCGCCGAAGCGCAGGCCGATCTATGGATGCTGCAGGAGGTCGACTCGCTCGCGAGCCTGCAGGCCTTCTTCGCGAACTATGTCCATCGCATCGCCGACCACCGCTACGGCCATTTCACGCTGATCGACGGCAATGACCGGCGAGGCATCGATATCGGCTTTGCGGCGCGGCGCGACCTGTTCGGGCCGGGGCAGGTGACGGTGCGCTCGCACAAGGACCTGACCTTCGCCGAGGCCGGCGTGCATGATCGCGAACTCGCCATGCTCGGCATCGGGCCACACGGGAAGGTCTTCGCGCGCGACTGCCTGGAGGTCGAACTGGCCGTCGACGGAAGGCGGCTCAGCTTGTTCGGTTGCCACTTCAAGTCGATGAACAATGGCCGCGAGGACGGGCGCGAGGTGACGCTGCCGGTGCGCCGTGCCGAGGCGCGGGCGGTCCGATGGCTGATCCAGCAACGCTTCGGCGGCGGCTGGCGCGAGACGAACTGGATCGTGCTGGGCGATCTCAACGGCTACCGCTACGGCCTCGGGCCGCTGGCCGAGCGAGTCGATGAGGGCGCCAGCGGCATCGAGCCCTTGCTGGATGATTTTGCCGTCGATCCGCTGGATGCGCTGCCGGCGCATGAGCGCTGGACGCATTTCAGGCGCTACTGGTCAGAGGGCCAGGAGAAGCTCGTCGACAGCCATATGCCGCTCGACCACATCCTGCTGTCCCCGGCTCTGGCGGCGGCCAATTCGACGCCCGCCATGCAGATGATCCGGCGCGGCCTGCCGTACCGCGTGCCGCTCGACCCGCGCGAGCCGGACCGCTCGATGGCGCGGCTGGCGACCTGCGCCGATCGCTATCCGCGCGTTGGCTGGGACCGGCCCAAGGCGTCCGACCATTGTCCGCTCACCATCGACCTCGACATCCCGGCAGGGTGACCCCAAGGAGGCACGGATGAAACGCCGCTTCGTCACACTCGACGTCTTCACCACGCATCGCCATGCCGGCAATCCGCTGGCGGTGGTGCTTCAGTCCGAGGGATTGGATACGGACGCGATGCAGGCCATCGCCAAGGAATTCAACCTGTCGGAGACGGTCTTCGTCTCGCCGCCCGAACGGCCGGGGCACCGTGCCTCGGTGCGCATCTTCACGCCAGGTTCGGAACTGCCCTTCGCCGGCCATCCGACGGTCGGCACCGCGGTCTGGCTTGCGCTCACCGACCATGCCGCGGGCGTGCCTGCCGATATGCTGGTACTGGAGGAAACGATCGGACCGGTTTCCTGCGCAGTCGAGGTCACCGGCAGCCATGCCGGCCATGCCATCTTCACCCTGCCGCGTCTGCCCGAGCAGGTGGGGGAGGCGGCGACTGCCGGCGCGATCGCGGCAGCACTCGGGCTTCAGTCCAGCGATCTCGGCTTCCTAGCCTATCGGCCGGCGGTCTATTCCGCCGGTGTGCCCTTTCTCTGCGTGCCCGTCTCGACGCGGGAGGCCGTAGGCCGGGCTAGGCCGGAAGCCGCGCATTGGCAAGCGGCGGTCGGCACGGGCGGCGCCTTCCTCTACAGCGCCGAGACGGCCGAGGCGGGGAATGCCTTCCATGCCCGCATGTTCTGGCCGGGGACCGGGATCGGCGAGGACCCGGCGACGGGCGGCGCGGTCGCGGCGTTCGCTGGTGCCGTCATGGCCTATGGCAAGCCGGATGACGGCGACCATCGCTTCGTCGTCGAACAGGGCTACGAGATGGGCCGGCCCTCGCAGATCGCGCTGGAACTGAGCGTCCGGAACGGCGCACTCGTCTCGGCGCGCATCGGCGGTTCGGCCGTCGTGGTCAGCGAGGGCGTATTGCTGTGAACGACGGCGTCGAGAACGGCACGATCGTCCGGCTGTCGAGGGTCGATGCCAAGGTCGAGCCTTATGACTGGGGCTTTGCCCGCGAAAATGCCGGGAATATCGAGGCGCATTGGGCGAAGATAAGCGCCGGGAAGCCCGCGATGTTCAACGGCCGCATCATGCTCCAGCACCGCGCCGCCATCCGCGACGGCGTGTTCGAGGCCGGTTATTTCGAGACCGACTATGCCGCCTTCATGACCTGGCGCGATGTTGGCTATCCCGGCCCTGTGATCCGCAACGGCTTTGCCATGGCGGCGCTTCGGGCCAACGATGGCGCCTTCCTCTGCGGGAAAATGGGCGAGCACACCGCCAATGCCGGCAAGGTCTATTTCGCCGCCGGCACGCCCGACCGCGAGGATACACGCCCCGACGGCAGGCTCGACCTCGCCGGCAGCGTCACCCGCGAACTCGCGGAGGAAACGGGCTTGAGCGTCGAGGAGCTCAGCGTGGGTGAGGGTTGGACGGCGCTGATCGAACAGGGGCGCATCGCCTTCATGCGCGAGGTCGGAATCGACCTGCCAGCGGATGCAGCGCGCGCGCTGATGCTGGGGCGGATGAAGCACCTCGTGGAGGAAGAGCTCTCCGACATCGTGATCGTGCGCGATCTCGCCGAGACCGAAAAGCACGACATGCCGCCCTTCATGCGCCGCTATCTCGCACATATCTTCGACGGCGACTGATCCCGCCCGCCCTGCGAAAGTAACCCGATGAGCTCTGCCGACACCGCCTATCCGGAAACCCTGTCACTGCCGGCGGAGAACCCCTTCGCCACGCGCTGGGAAACGCCGTTTCGGCTGCCGCCTTTCGCCGCGATCAAGCCGGAGCATATTCGCCCGGCTTTCGATGCGGCGCTCGACAAGCACAAGGCGGAGGTCGCGGCGATCGTCGGAGACGAGGCTGAGCCCGACTTCGCCAACACCATCGAAGCGCTGGAACGGGCAGGGCGTGCGCTCAGCCGCGTCGGCGGCGTGTTCTACAACCTGACCGGTGCCGATACGAACGAGGCGCTGCAGGCGATCGAGCGCGAGATGTCGCCGATCTCCGCGCGGCACTGGTCGGCGATCATGATGGATGAGGGGCTCTTCGCCCGCGTCGATGCCGTCAACGCCAAGCGCGATACGCTCGGCCTCGGCGCCGAGCAGGCGCGGCTCTTGGAACGGACCTATAAGGGCTTCATCCGCTCGGGTGCCAAGCTTGCGCCTGAGGACAAGAAGCGGCTCGCCGCCATCAATGAGCGGCTGGCGGCGCTCGGCACGCAGTTCAGCCAGAACGTGCTGAAGGACGAATCCTCCTATGCGCTGTTTATCGAGGACGAGGCCGGGCTCGCCGGCCTGCCGGAGTTCCTGAAGGCGGCGATGGCGCGCGCGGCGGCCGATCGCGGCAAGCCCGGCCAGCACGCGGTGACGCTGTCGCGCTCGATCATCGAGCCCTTCCTGACCTTCTCGACCCGCCGCGACCTGCGCGAGGAAGCCTTCATCGCCTGGAGCAAGCGCGGCGAGAATGGCGGCGAGAGCGACAACCGCGCCATTGTCTCCGAGATGGTGAAGCTCAGAGCCGAGAAGGCGAAGCTGCTGGGCTATCCGACCTTCGCGCATTTCAAGCTCGACGACGCCATGGCGAAGACGCCTGAGCATGTCCGCGGCCTTCTGGAACTGGTCTGGAATCCGGCCAAGGCGCGCGCCGCGCGCGAGGCGGCCGATCTCGCGGCTCTCGCCCAGGATGAGGGCGAGAACGGTCCGATCCGCCCCTGGGACTGGCGCCACTATGCCGAGAAGGTCAGGCAGAAGACCTATGCGCTCGATGAAACCGTGCTGAAGCCCTATCTACAGCTCGACCGCATCAGGCAGGCTGCCTTCGACGTTGCCGGCAAGCTCTTTGGGCTTTCCTTCGCCGAGCGGCCGGAACTCGCCGGCTATCACCCGGATGTCCGCATCTTCGAGGTGACGGAAGCCGCGACCGGGCGCCATATCGGCCTGTTCATCGGCGACTACTTCGCCCGTTCCTCGAAGCGCTCCGGCGCCTGGATGAGCGCCTTCCGCGGCCAGCGCAAGCTCGACGGCGAGACCCGGCCGATCATCGTCAATGTCTGCAATTTCGCCAAGCCGGCGGAGGGCAAGCCCGCGTTGCTCTCGCTCGACGATGCGCGCACGCTCTTCCACGAGTTCGGCCATGCGCTGCACGGGCTGCTCTCGGATGTAACCTATGGCTCACTCGCCGGCACGGCGGTGGCGCGCGATTTCGTCGAGTTGCCGTCGCAGCTCTACGAGCACTGGTTCCTGACGCGCGAGGTGATGCGGGACTATTGCCTGCATGCGGAGACCGGCGAGCCGATCCCGGAGGCCCTGATCGAGAAGATCGAGAAGGCGCAGACGTTCAATCAAGGGTTCTCCACCGTGGAATACACCTCCTCGGCGCTGGTCGATCTCGCCTTCCACTCGCTGGAGGAGCCGGCGGAGGTCGATCCGCTCGCCTTCGAGGCGGCGGAACTCGCGCGCATCGGCATGCCCAACGAGATCATGATGCGCCACCGCACGCCGCACTTCACCCATGTCTTCTCGGGCGATGGCTATTCGGCCGGCTACTACAGCTATCTCTGGTCGGAGGTGATGGACGCCGACGCCTTCAACGCCTTCATCGAAACGGGCGATGTGTTCTCGGCCCAGGTCGCCGAAAAGCTGAAGCGCTACATCTATTCGGCGGGCGATACGCGCGATGCGGCCGAGGCTTATACGCTCTTCCGCGGCCGGCTGCCGACTCCGGATGCGCTGCTGGAGAAGCGGGGGCTGGCGGCCTGAGCGGGAGCATCTCGAACCGGCGCGCTCAGGGCGGAAACGAGCCCTGAGCCTCGGTCTGGACAAGGACTGCAGCACTTTTGTCGAGCGCCTCGATCGTCCAGACGTAGCGATGTTTCTGCCCCGTTGGAGGGCAGGGGCCGACATAGCGGACAGCCCCCTGCGCCACGCGCCCCTTGCCGTCATAGGCGACCGTCGAGCCGCCATGCCGGAAATTGGGCGCGTCGGTGTCGCGCATGGCAAAGCGCAGGCTCGTCGTGCCCTTCGGAGCGTTACGGACCGTGAAGGCTGGCGAGATTCCGCCGCAGGCGCCTATTCCCTTCCAGGAAAATGAGGCGGAGAAGGCGAAGGCGGATGCCGGAACGCCGAGCATGGCTGCTGCGACGGCGGCAGTTGCTAGCAGGCGTTTCATGGCCGTGTCCCTTCAGTCAGGCCTGAGCTGCTGTCTCAGCCAGGATAGCCGAATCTCGCTTTCGTCGCATGGATCTGACTGATTGCGCCGGCGTCGTTGCCCGCCGCGCAGGTCGAGCGGGCGCGCGAAATCTCGCCGCTGACCCGGTCATGCACGCCCTTGGTCGTATGCCCAGTGGCGAGATCGTTGTCCATCACCGCCTGGAAGCGCTCGACCTCGCCAGAACAGCCCGTGCCCGTCGGCATGCGGAAGCTGCTGGGCGTCACGCCCGGCGCAGCCTGTTCCGGCGGCGGGGCAGGGGGCGCGCTGACCGTCGAAGTCTGGCAGGCCGATAGCAGGACGGCGGAGAGTGCAAGGACGGGCAGATGACGCATCGGAAAGCTCCGCGGAAACAAGACCGCCCGACGATGTCTGATTCTCGGGAGCAGTGAAATCGCGCCGTCCGATCGGCCGCCTATTGCGGCATGTTGACGGTAAGATAGGGCGCGGTGGCCTTCTCGTTGGGGCCGACGATCGCCGGGACCTTATGGGAGACGGGCTTCAGACTCTTGAGATAGGCGGCCAAGGCTGAAGCATCCGCTTCGGTGAGCTTGGCGTAGCTCTGATAGGGCATGGCCGGCGCGAGGACGCGGCCGTCGGGCCGGGCTCCCTGACGGACAGCCTTGACGATGTCGGCCTCGGACCAGGAGCCCAACCCCGTTTCCTTGTCCGGCGTGAGATTGGGCGGAAAGAAGGTGCCGAGGCCCGGAATGTGAAAGCCTACCTCGGACCCCGCGAGCCGCCGTTGCATATCGGGCTTACCGAGAAAGATGCCCGGCGTATGGCAGCCGGCGCAGTCCATGATGCTCGCCAGGTATTCGCCGCGCCGCAGCTTCTCCTGCGACGGTGCCGTTTGCGCTGTGAGCGCTGTGGGCACCGAAAGACCGATGACGATGAGCACGCCGAAGATCGTCTGCTGCATGATTGCCTCCCTGACGTTTCGTGCGGCCGTTCCCGCTGCACCGATCTGTTCGAGCAGTCGGTCATCGTTGTAGTGCGTGACGTTAGGGAATGCTTAGCATTGCTCTCATGTCGGAGAAAGGACCAAAGACTCGGCGAAGTTGGGCCTATGCGCGCTCCGGCATGAAGAACGCCAGCACCGTGAATCCGGCAGCCGCTCCGGCCGCCAGCCAGATCGCGTCGAGGCCGATGCGGCTATGGGCGGCGGCTCCGACGACCGCGCCGCTGAGCAGGCCGAGCCAGAGCACGAGATGGCGCAGGAAAGCGAGCTTCGGCCCGCCGAGCAGGGCGCCGGCGAGGCGCTGCCCCATCTTCACCAGCGTGCCGGTCATGTAGGTCAGGCCGATCGTGACCTCGCCGTCGCGCTGGAAGACCGAATTCTCCGCGCCCATCGCCAAGGCGAGCATGCCGGCCGCGGCCGTACTGAGCCCGATGGTGTCGAGGCTGGCTGCGAAGATCAGGACCGCGGTGACGAAGGCGAGCACCGCCGCCTTTCGCTGTTGCCTGCCGAAATGGCCGATGAGCGAGCCGCAGACCACGCCGAGGACGAAGAGGCCGAGGATCGTCGCGGCCAGAACGATGCCGCCGGCATGGCGCCCGGCCAGTTCGATGCCAAGGCGGGTGGTGTTGCCGGTCATGAAGGAGACGAAGAAGCCACTGAGGCTGAGGAAGCCGAGCGCATCGACGAAACCGGCGAGGCCGGTGAGGCCGAAGGCGAGCCCGATGGCGGGGCGGTCATAGCGCATCATCGGCGCGGGTCTCCGGCAGCAAGAGGCCGGTTTCCAGCATGGCGCGACCGCCGGCCGAATCGCGCCGCGCCAGCATAATCCACAGATCGCCTCTGTCATTTGACGCGCGTGCATAAGACACATGCTTGCGCTCGACACCTGCTTTCGGTTACATCCTGTCCCGTCGATTTGAGGAACGCCCGTGGTTTCGACCGCCCGCCATGACCTGACGAAGGACTGCGCCACTGCGCAGGCTGTCAGCATGTGCGCACGCGCTCCCCTCGCACGCGCTTCGTTCTCGCTTCCTGGCCTCCTTCTCCTTAGCTGCCCCTGAGGGCCGGCCGGGCATGCTGCCTGGGCGCTCAGGGGAGTGACGAGAAACGCCGACAGCAAACCCAGCGCCCGCCTTTTCCGATCTCGCGGCGCACCGAAACCGGAAGCAGACCATGACCAATCCGACCCAGAACAGCTCCTCCAAAGAGCGCGTGCTGATTTTCGACACCACCTTGCGCGACGGCGAACAGTGCCCCGGCGCCACCATGACCTTCGAGGAGAAGCTGGAGATCGCCGAGGCGCTCGACGTGATGGGCGTCGACATCATCGAGGCCGGCTTCCCGATCGCCTCGAACGGTGATTTCGAGGCCGTCTCGGAGATCGCTCGCAGGTTGAAGCGCGCCACGGTCGCCGGCCTCGCCCGGGCCATCAGCACCGACATCGCCCGCGCCGGCGAGGCGGTGCGCCATGCGGTGAAGCCGCGCATCCACACCTTCGTCTCGACTTCGCCGATCCATCTGGAGCACCAGATGCGCAAGAGCCAGGAGCAGGTGCTGGAGATCATCACCGCGACCGTGACGCAGGCGCGCAATCTGGTCGACGATATCGAGTGGTCGGCGATGGATGCCACACGCACGCCGATCGACTATCTCTGCCGCACGGTCGAAGCTGCGATCCGGGCCGGTGCGACCACGATCAATCTGCCCGACACGGTCGGCTACGCGACGCCGGACGAGTATCGCGCCATGTTCAAGGCGGTGCGCGAGCGCGTGCCGAACGCGGACAAGGCGATCTTCTCGGCGCATTGCCATAATGACCTGGGCCTGGCCGTCGCCAATTCGCTGGCGGCGATCGAGGGCGGCGTCCGGCAGGTCGAGTGCACGGTCAACGGCATCGGCGAGCGCGCCGGCAATGCCGCGCTGGAGGAGGTCGTGATGGCGCTGCGCGTACGAGGCGACGTGCTGCCCTACGACACCGGCATCGACGCGACGCAGTTGATGCGCGTCTCGAAGGCGGTATCGAGCGCCTGCTCCTTCCCGGTGCAGTACAACAAGGCGATCGTCGGCCGGAACGCCTTCGCCCATGAGAGCGGCATCCACCAGGACGGCATGCTGAAGAACAACACCACCTACGAGATCATGACGCCGGCCTCGGTCGGCGTGACCAAGACCTCGCTGGTGATGGGCAAGCATTCCGGCCGCGCCGCCTTCCGCTCCAAGCTGAAGGAGATGGGCTACGATCTCGGCGACAATCAGCTGGAAGACGCCTTCACCCGCTTCAAGGCCCTGGCCGACCGCAAGAAGCATGTCTATGACGAGGATATCGAGGCGCTGGTCGACGAGAACATCGCAACCGCCCATGACCGCATCAAGCTGGAATCGCTCACGGTGATCGCGGGCACGCGCGGCCCGCAGCGTGCGACCATGAAGCTCGATGTCGAAGGCCGGCATGTTACCGAGGAGGTTGAGGGCAACGGCCCGATCGACGCCATCTTCAACGCGATCAAGGCGATCGTGCCGCATGAGGCCGGGCTGGAGCTCTACGACGTCCACGCGGTGACCGAGGGCACGGACGCCCAGGCCGAGGTGACGGTGCGCCTCTCGCGCGACGGCTCTTCCGTCAGCGGGCGCGGCGCTGATCCCGATACCCTGGTGGCTTCGGCCAAGGCCTATCTGGCTGCGCTCAACAAGCTGATCGCCCGCGGCGGGCGCCTGCACGCGCAGGCGGCGGAGTAAGTTCAAGAACGTCGTTCTCGGGCGGCACGAAGTGCCGGCCCGAGAATCTCCGGAGGCGAAGAATTCCGGAGCCTCGCTCCGCAGGGGACCCTCGCGTCAAGCCCTGGCATGACGTCGGCCGCCTCTGGATTCCGGTGGATGACGCCAGCGCGATCTGGCGCTGGCCTGCCTCTTGCCCTCATCTGCTCTTCCGGTGCGGTCGCCCCCCGGCGACCCTGGGGAGCGATGCCGATGGGCTATTTTCCGAACTGGACCCTGAAGACTTCCGGCGCAGTGATGCCGGACGAGCGGCTGCCGACAGGGCAGACGATCATCGCCGGCTTGCAGCATGTCGTCGCCATGTTCGGCTCGACGGTGCTGGCACCGGTGCTGATGGGCTTCGACCCGAATGTCGCGATCTTCTTCTCGGGCATCGCGACGCTGCTGTTCTTCGTCATCACGCGCGGGCAGCTGCCGAGCTATCTCGGCTCCTCCTTCGCCTTCATCGGCGTCGTCATCGCGGCGACGGGCTATGCCGGCTCCGGTCCCAATCCGAACATCGGCGTCGCGCTCGGCGGCATCATCGCCTGCGGCGCGGTCTATGCGCTGATCGGCCTGATCGTGCAGGGCGTCGGAACGAACTGGATCGAGAAGCTGCTGCCGCCGGTGGTGACCGGTGCGGTCGTGGCGGCGATCGGCCTCAACCTGACCTCGGTCGCGATCAATATGATCTCGGCGAGCCCCTACACCAAATGGCTCGCGCTGTTCACGGTGGTCGCGGTGGCGCTGGTCGCGGTCTACGGCCGGGGATTGCCGCAGCGCCTGCCCATCCTCATCGGCGGGCTCGCTGCCTATATCCTCTATGCGCTGACGGCGCCGAGCTTCGGCGCACCGCCGATCGACTTCGGCAAGATCGGCGCGGCCGCTTGGTTCGGCCTGCCGCATTTCGTGGCGCCGGTCTTCGACATGAAGGCGATGACGCTGATCGTGCCGGTCGCGATCATCCTGGTCGCGGAGAATCTCGGCCACATCAAGGGCATCTCGGTGATGACCGGGCGCAATTTCGACCACCTGATTGGCCGTGGCTTCTTCGCCGACGGGCTGGGCACGATGATCGCCGGCTCGGGCGGCGGCACGGGCGTGACCACCTATGCCGAGAACATGGGCGTGATGGCGGTGACGCGAGTCTATTCGACGCTGGTGTTCGTCGCCGCCGGCATCATTGCGCTGGCTCTCGGTTTCTCGCCGAAGTTCGGCGCGGTGATCGGCACGATTCCCGTCGCGGTGCTTGGCGGCCTCGCGGTCGTGGTCTTCGGCCTCATCGCCGCCACCGCCGGCCGCATCTGGGTGGAGAACAAGGTCGACTTCTCCGAGCCGAAGAATCTGATCACCGTCGCGACGGCTCTGATTCTGGGCGCCGGCGATCTGAAGCTGCCGATCTTCGGCTACGAGCTCGGCGGAATCGGCACCGCGACCTTCGGCGCGATCGTGCTCTACCACCTGCTGAACCGCCGCGCGGCGTGATAATCCACAGCTCGGTGGGACCTTTCCCGCCGAGTTTGAAAAATCTGTCACAGACGGGTGGACAGGGGGCGGGGCCTTTGCTACACGCCCCCTGCCTGACGCGGCTGACGCCGCCGAACGGCAACGCTTCGTGGCGTATGGGTGATTAGCTCAGTTGGTAGAGCAGCTGACTCTTAATCAGCGGGTCGTAGGTTCGAGCCCTACATCACCCACCACGGTTTTCCTGGACATCGTTGGATAGCCACTTCGCGGGCCGAGCAGCCATGCGGTTGCTTCGCCGGATTCGCGGCTGTGCTATCGTCGCGTCACGGCGCCTGCGGAGCGAACGGCATCTTGGACGAACTCGAATTGATGCTTCGGCTGCTGGCCGGCCTCGTCGCGGGCGTGGCGGTCGGCTGGCAGAGGACCCTTCACCGCAAGAGTGCGGGGCTGCGCACCTTCGGCCTGGTGGGAATCGGTACGGCAGCGGCTGCGAGCCTGTTCAGCGAGACGCTCCATCCCGATGCGGCGAGCCGCGTGGTTCAGGGTGTGCTGACCGGCATCGGCTTTCTCGGCGCCGGCCTTATCATCCACCGCGATCGCGAGATGACGCCGCACGGGCTGACCACGGCGGCGGCGATCTGGGTGACGGCGGCGCTGGGGTGCTCAGCCGGGCTGGGGAAGTGGCCGGTGACGCTGACAGCGACGGCTCTGGCACTCGTCCTGCTGGCCCTCGATCAT
The DNA here is from genome assembly GCF_056395485.1 of Allobosea sp. 10L417. Taxonomy (NCBI): domain Bacteria; kingdom Pseudomonadati; phylum Pseudomonadota; class Alphaproteobacteria; order Hyphomicrobiales; family Alloboseaceae; genus Allobosea; species Allobosea sp. 10L417. The sequence continues at coordinate 343,537 of NZ_JBFTJP010000001.1, read as the reverse complement.
TCGCTGGAACGTAGGCTCCAGGGTCGCGCTACGCCGCCCGAGCGTAACGGGGACGGAGGTCCCTCGCCGGACTGAGTGGGCGGCTACGCCTGCCCCATCGCTGCACCGCGGAGCCTTTCGGCGGCTCGGGCGTTTCTGTCTGAAAAGGACAGGTTTCGCATGATGCAGTTCAACAACGGCCTGAAGGCCGCACCCGGCAATACCCCGGCCATCCCCGATCCGCCTCCGGAGGCGCCACCGTTGACGCCCGGCAATGTTCCGCCGGCACCGCCGGTCGAGTCGCCGCCGGACGAGGAACCCCAGGGCATCCCGACCGAACCGCCGCCGGAGTTTCCGCCTAACGCGCCGCCGGAAGCACCTCCGGCGACACCCATCGATCTCCCACCGGGGCGCGATCCGCGTCAGCCGCAGGAGTAGGCCTCAAGGGCGAGTACTAGACCGCCGGTGCGTCGCCCGAGCCGATATCCCAGTAGAGACCGGCCATGGCGGTCAGGCCCTCGCGGGCGATGGCGACCGGCAGATGCTCATCCGGCGCGTGCTGCGAACAGCCGGGATAGGAATGCGGCACCCAGATGGTACGCAGCGCCAGGATATCCGCGAAGATGTCGTTCGGCAGCGATCCGCCGAGATTGGGCAGCAGGGCCGGCTTCTTGCCGGTGCTTTCGGCGATCGAGGCCAGGGCGAAATCGACCCAGGGATCTTCCGGGTCGAGGCGCGTCGCGCCGAAGATCTCGGAGCGGCTGAGCGAAACCTCGACCATGGGGAAGTTGTGGCGCTGCAGATGCCGCTTCAGCGCCGGCACGACATCATTCTGGTCGATGCCGACGACGAAGCGCAATTGGCAGCGCGCCCAGGCGCTCGGCGGCACGGCGTTGACCGGCGTCTCGGGCACGCCGGACTTCATCGCCAGCACGTCGAAGGAGCACCAGCCGAAGACCTGCTCGGCCGGCGTCAGACCGGGCTCGCCCCAGTTCGGATCGATCGCCGGGCCGTCCGGCCCACCGTCGATCTCGCAGCCGATCAGCGCCTTGCGCACCGCCGGCGGCAGTTCCTTGGGCACCCATTCATGAATACGGATCTGTCCGCTCGGCGAGGTGATCGAGGCAATGGCGTGGGCGAGCTGGATCGCAGGGTCGGAGAGGATGCCGCCCCAGTTGCCAGAGTGATGCCCGCCCTCGCGGGCATTGATCGAGAGGTCGAAGGTGACGCCGCCGCGCGCGCCGAGAAAGACGGTCGGGCGCTCGGCATTGAGCCGCGGCCCATCCGAGGCGATCAGGACGTCGGCCTTGAACAGATCCTTCTCTTCGCTGCAGAGCTCGCGCAGGCCCGGCGAGCCGGACTCCTCGCCCATCTCGATCAGGTATTTGGCATTGAAGCCGAGTTTGCCGCGCGTCTCCAGAACGGCGCTGAGCGCGCTGAGGTTGATCAGGTGTTGGCCCTTGTTGTCGACGACGCCGCGGCCATACCAGCGGCCTTCGCGCTCGACGAGCTTCCAGGGCGAGAGGCCCTCACTCCATTGCGCGTCGAGGCCGCGGATCACATCGCCATGGCCGTAGCCGAGGATGGTCGGCAGGGCCGGGTCCTCGATGCGCTCGGCATAGAGGAAGGGGCCGCGCGCCTTCGGATGGGTCAGGGTGCGGCAGGTGAAGCCGAGCGATTCGAGCAGGGGCTGCATCTCCTGCTCGAGATATTCGCCGAGGACGGGGGCGCGGTCCGGGTTCTGGCTTTCGGTGGGGATCGCGACGAGGCGGCCGAGGTCACTCTTCATTCGGCCTGAATCGAAATAGTCCTGAGCTTTCGCGATCGCTTGCGCGCGGGTCATGGTCGTAAGGTCTCCCGGATTTATGGCCGGCACAGTGCCGGTGGACGCGCGGTTGCGCCAGTGCCAAGAGAGCCGGGCGCGCCATGCCCGCCGGGCAGGGCGGGGCGCCCAGACACCGATGAGGATCTTCCTTTCCGCATGACGTTCACCCCGCATCCGCACCAGCTCGTCGCCCGCGATGCGATCCTGGCCGCGCGAGGGAAGGGGGCCGCCGGCTTCCTGCTCGGCGACCTCACCGGCCTCGGCAAGACGCTCTCGGCCTGGCTCGCGCTCTCGGCGATGCCGGAGGAGGACGTGCTGGTGATCTGCCCGAAAGGGGCGATCCCGCAATGGCGGCGGACCATGGCGCTGTCAGGCCTGCCGGCGAAGCGCGTGACGCTGATGAATTTCGAGAAGACGAAGTCGTTGCTCGCCCCAGTCGCTGACAGCCGGAAACGCTCGGCGCGGGCGAAGAACAATGAACTCGCGAAGCATGGCCGGCCGAAGCGAGTCTGGCCGCTTGTCGTGATCGACGAAGCCCACCGCATCCGCAATCCCAATTCGCAGCAGGGGCTGGTCTGCCGGCAGATGGCCGAAGCGGCCGATTTCACCATCTATATGAGCGCGACGGCAGGCCAGTCGCCGCACGAGCTGTCCTATCTCGCGCCGTTGCTGGCGAAGGCGGCCGGCATGCCGACCGCCGATCTCGACGGCTTCCGCACCCTGATGAAGCGGCTGAAGATCGGCAGGGCCAAGGGCCGCTGGAAGAACTGGAGCTGGGAGCCGAACGAGACCGACCGCAAGGTGATGGCCGATCTGCTCTATCGCGGCGCGAACGCCATCGGCCTGCGCCGCCGGCCCGAGGAGATCGCCGGCTGGCCGGAAGTGCAGCGCGAGCTCGCCCCCGTCGCGTTGGATAGTGCCGCGCGCAAGCTCTACGAGGCGACCTGGCGGGAGTTCCGCAAGGAGCTGGGCTTGGCCGGCGGCTCGACGCGCAAGCCGCAGGGCTGGGCCGCCGATCTGCGCTTCCGGCAGAAAGCCAGTTTGCTCCGCATCGCCGGCACGGCGGATTTCTGCGAGGATTTGCTCGGGAATGACGAGCAGGTGGCGATCTCGGTCGCCTTCCTTGAGACCAGCGCGATTTTGGCCGAGACGCTGAGAGGGCGCGGCTGGCGAGTCGGCGAAATCAATGGCGAGCGCTCGGGCGCGCAGAACGAAGAGACCCGCATCGCCTTCCAGACCGGCGCGCTCGACGCCGTGATCTTCACCGTCACCGAGTCGATCTCGCTGCATCGCGGCGAAATGCCGGGCGGCGAGCGGGAGCGGGCGCTGGTGGTCCACGACATGCGCCACAGCGCCATCCAGCTGCAGCAGATCGAGGGTCGCTGCCATCGCGACGGCCAGCACGCGACGATCTTCTACACCTATGCCGAGGATACGGTGGAGGAAGCGATCGCCGGCACGGTGATCCAGCGCATGGCGGCGATGGAGGGGCTGGCGGGAGACGACACGCGGATGCTCGAGGCGATCGCGGGCATCGTCGAGGCGCGCACGGCGGCCTGAAGAAACGGCTCAGTTGCGGGGTGCGTTGGCGTCGTCCCGCGCGCGCTCGCCCAGCCCCTTCGCACCCTCGATGGTCGAGCCGGCCAGCCGGGTGACGGCGTTCCAGGCTTCGCGCGTATAGGCGCCCTGATGCGCCACGGCATCATAGCCGATGACCAGCACGAGTATGATCAGCAACAGGCGGAACACGGATGGGCCTCCCTTTCCCCGCTCATCAACGTGGCGGGAGGAGCGGAGGTTCCGGGGAACGCGCCATTCTCGGGCGCAGCGCAGCGTAGATCCGAGAATCTCAGGACCGGAGGGAGCTGGTTTCCGAGATGCTCGGGTCAAGCCCGAGCTGAGGGCGCCGCAGTGAGCCGTGCTCAGCCTGCCGGCAGCAATTCCTTGAGACGCAGCAGCGTGATCTTCTCGACCTGCGCCAGTGCCGTTGCGAATTCCTGCGCGGGCGTGTTCTTCAGCCTCTCTTCGAAAGCCGCCAGAATCTGAGCCTTGGTGGCGCCCTTCACTGCCATGATGAAGGGAATGCCGAAGCGGGCCTTATAGGCCTCGTTCAGGGCGGTGAAGCGCACGCGCTCGTCGCTGGTCAATCGATCAAGCCCCGCCGAAGACTGTTCCTGCGTCGATTCCTCCGTCATCTCTCCGGCCGCAGCAAGCTTCCCGGCGAGATCGGGATGGGCGTTGAGCAGAATCTTCTGCCGCTCGGGCAAGGCCTTGCGCATCGCCGCGACCATCGCGGCATGCAGGCCCTCCGCGGTATCCTGCGCCGCGCCGAGCCCGGTGTCGTAGGTCGCCTCGGCGATCCAGGGCGAATTCTCCCAGACGCGGCCGAAGACTTCGACGAAGAGTGCCTTGGGCAGCTTCGAGGGCATATAGCCGCCCGCCGGGGGGTGCGTCCTGACCCAGTGGCGGGCGATGTCGAGTCGGGTCGCGACCCAGACCCGGTCATGGCTCTTCACGTAGTCGAGAAAGCGGGCGAGTGCCGCGGCCCGGCCCGGACGGCCCACGAGGCGGCAATGGAGGCCGATCGACATCATCTTCGGAGCCGTCTCGCCCTCGGCATAAAGCGTGTCGAAAGAGTCCTTGAGGTAGGTGAAGAACTGCTCGCCGGTGTTGAAGCCCTGCGGCGTGGCGAAGCGCATGTCGTTGGCGTCGAGCGTATAGGGCACGGCCAGCTGCGGACCCTTTTGACCCGCGAGCCAGTAGGGCAATTCGTCGGAATAGACATCTGCGGTGTAGAGGAAGCCGCCTTCCTCCATCGTCAGGGGGATCGTGTTCTCGGACGTGCGGCCCTGATAGCAGCCGAGCGGCCGTTCCCCGGTAAGCTCGGTCTGGATGCGGATCGCCTCAAGAATGTCGGCGCGTTCGCGCTCCCTGGGAGTGTCGCGATAGTCGATCCATTTCAGGCCGTGGGTCGCGATCTCCCAGCCGGCCTCCTGCATCGAGTCGACGATCTCGGGATAGCGCGCCAGCGCGCTGGCGACGGCGAAAACGGTGACCGGCAGGTTGCGCTCCGTGAACATGCGCCAGAGCCGCCAGTAGCCGGCGCGCGAGCCGTATTCATAGATCGACTCCATGTTCATATGGCGCTGGCCCGGCCAAGGGGCCGCGCCGACGATCTCGGACAGGAAGGCTTCCGAGGCGGCGTCGCCGTGGAGGATGCAGTTCTCGCCGCCTTCCTCGTAGTTGATCACGAACTGGACGGCGATGCGCGCCTCGCCCGGCCAATGCGGGTGAGGGGCATTGCGGCCATAGCCCTTCATGTCGCGCGGATAGGTCGTCTGGGTCATGAGGTCTAGCTGCCGCGATAGGTGGAGTAGCTCCAGGGCGAGGCCAGGAGCGGGACGTGATAGTGCCCTTCCGGCTCGGCGATGCCGAAGCGGATTGGGACGAGATCGAGAAAGGCGGGCTCGGGCAGGGCGCTGCCCAGATCGCGGAAATAGGCGCCGACCGCGAAGCTCAGTTCATAGCTGCCCGGCTGGAGCGTCCCGGAGAGCAGCGGGCCATCGGTGCGGCCGTCGGAATTGGTCACGGCCTGGGCCAGCCGCTCGCGCGAGCCGTCGGGATGCAGCCGTTCCAGCGTGATCGCGACACCGGCGGCAGGGCGGCCATTGACCGTGTCGAGCACATGCGTCGAGAGGCGTCCCATTCCCTGCCGTTCTCCTGAAAGCACCGCCGTCCGGCGCGCATCGATTCCGGAACCCTGTCGTTCTGCGCAACTGTAGAGCGCCATGCGGGAAAATCGATATCGGCTTTTGCGATAAGATCATGTTCCCGGATGTCAAATCTCGGGCGATTTCGGACCCGGCGAAAGCGGGTTAGCTTGGTGGTGCCGGAGCGGCATCCTCCGGATTCGGGATCACCACCAACCCTCGCGGAGCGCAGCGCCATGCTCGAAGCCTATCTGATGGAATGGGGCGGCATGATGCTGCGCTGGCTCCATGTCATCACGGCGATCGCCTGGATCGGTGCCTCCTTCTTCTTCATCCATCTCGACGCCTCGCTGAAGCCGGCTGCGGACATTCCGGTCGGCACAGGCGGGCGCGCCTGGCAGGTCCATGGCGGCGGCTTCTACGAGATGCGCAAATACATGGTGGCGCCGGCCGTGATGCCGGCCGAGCTGACCTGGCACAAATGGCAGAGCTACTGGACCTGGATCTCCGGCTTCTTCCTGTTGGTCTGGGTCTATTACGCGCAGTCGGAGCTCTATCTGATCGATCCGGCGGTGATGCAGCTTTCGCCCTTCGCTGCCGGCGCCATCGGCATCGCCGCGCTCGTCGCCGGCTGGGTGATCTACGACCTGATGTGCAGGTCGCCGCTCGGCCGGCATGACGTCCTGCTCGGGCTCATCGGCTTCGGCTATGTCGTCGCGGCGAGCTGGGCCTTCGCCAACGTCTTCTCCGGGCGCGGCGCGCTCATCCATACCGGCGCGCTGATGGCGACGATCATGACCGCCAACGTCTTCTTCAACATCATGCCGGGGCAGCGGAAGGTCATCGCGGCGCTGGTCGCCGGGCAGACGCCCGATCCGAAATACGGCAAGGCCGCCAAGCAGCGCTCGACGCATAACAACTACATCACCCTGCCGGTGCTGTTCCTGATGCTGTCGAACCACTATCCGGTGACCTATGCCAATTCGGCGGTGATCCCGCTGCTGGTGGCGCTGGTGATCGTCGCCGGCGCGCTGATACGGCATTTCTTCAATGTCCGGCACGGCGACCATGCGAAATCGCCCTGGTGGTGCTGGGCAGTGGCGATCCTGGCGCTCTGGCTCGCTTTCTGGGTGGCGATGTCGTCCTCGCCTGGCGGGCGCGAGCAGCTCGGCCTGAAGCCGCGGGAGGTGCCGAAACCTGTCCTGATGGCCGGCATGACGCTGCCGCCGGCCGAGGTCTCCAACATCGTGACCGGGCGTTGCGCCATGTGCCATGCGCCCGAGCCATCCTGGCCCGGCATCCAGATCGCGCCGAAGGGTGTGTTGCTGCACGAGCCCGAGCAGATCGCCGTCCACGCCCGCGCCATCCGCACGCAGGCCGTGATGACCCATGCGATGCCGCCGAACAATCTTTCCGGCATGACGCCGGCCGAGCGTCAGGCATTGGCAGGCTGGCTTGCCGCTGCCGCGCGCTGATCTGCCGCCGCCGTCATGCTCGCCCGCGTGGCGAGCCTCCACGTCTTGAACACGGCCTTTGACCAACGAAGACGTGGATGGTCGGGACGAGCCCGACCATGACGGGGATGGCGCTTTGGGGAGCCGTGACAGCGACATAGTCACCCGGATTTCCGCTTTCTTCAGATTGTCCGGAGCTTCGCTCACGGCTGCGTGATTGCGTTCAGATTCGGTTCAGGTGCGCGACAGCAAGGTCCACTCACTGACAGGGCTGGAGACAGGATCCCAGAACGGGACCGTTCGTGCCGAGGACCGTGGGGGTCCATTTGAGACGCGTGGATGCAAGGGGCGCCGGCTACCTGCTGGCGGCCATCGGTTTCGTCGTGGCATGGGGCATCCTGTGCTGGCCCTGGCTTTCGGGGTCGGTGACGATTCCGTTCGACGCGAAGGCGCATTTCCAGGCGCAGGTTCAGTTCCTCGCGAACGCGCTCCATTCCGGTCAGTCGCCCTTCTGGAACCACAACGTTTTCGCCGGCTCGCCGCAGATCGCCGATCCGCAGTCGCTGATCTTCTCGCCTGCGATCCTGCTCGCCCTGCTGTCGCCGGCTCCAAGCTTCCGCGATGTCGACGCCTATGTGCTGGCGCATCTGCTCGCCGGCGGCCTCGCGCTCATCATGTTCTTCCGCGATCGCGGCTGGCATCCGGCCGGCGGCCTGATGGCGGCGCTGGTCTTCGCCTTCGGGGCCTCGGCTGCGTGGCGGGTGCAGCATGTCGGCCAGATCGCGAGCCTCGCCTTCTTCGCCATCGCCTTCTGGCTGACGGCGCGGATGCTGCAGCGTTCCTCGGTTCTCTCCGGTGTCTTCGCTGGCCTGGCGGCCGGGCTGATGGTGCTGGAGCCGGATCAGGTCGCCCTGCTCGGCGGCTATGTGCTGTTCGGCATGGTCGTGGCGCATTGGGCCTCCGGCGGCTGGCCGGCTTTTCGCGCGAGCCTGCTGCCGATCGCGGCCGCCAGCGTGGTCGGGCTGGCCGTCATCGTCCTGCCGCTGCTCTGGACCTGGCTCTTCGCCGAGGCGACGACACGGCCCGAGATCGATTTCGGCGTGGCGGCTCGCGGCTCGCTGCACCCTGTGTCGCTGCTCACCGCATTCATCGGGGACCTGTTCGGCGCCAAGGATCCCAATGTCGAGTTCTGGGGACCCTATAGCGACCCCCAGGTCCTCTACCTGTCGCAGAATATGGCGCAGGTCTATTTCGGCGCGCTGCCGATGCTGCTGCTGCTGGCGCCGGGCCTGACTCGCGGCTGGCTCTGGGACAAGTCGATCCGGCCGCTGACGCTGATGTTCGCCTTCATGGTGCTGTTCGCACTCGGGCGCTACACGCCGCTGTTCCACTTCGCTTACGAATATATGCCGGGCGTGAAGCAGTTCCGCCGGCCGGCCGACGCAACCTTCCTGATCGGCGGGCTGGCGGCGGTGCTCTCCGGCTATGTGCTGCACCGCATCCTGACCGCGGAAGAGGGGACCTCCTTCCGCCGCGATCTCATGATCGGCGCAGGCGTGGTCATGGCGACGGTCATCCTCGCGCTCATCGTCTCGCGCGGCGCGGGCCATCTCGCCGATGCCTGGAAGCCGGTTGCGCTGGCTCTGGTCTGGTTCGCCGTCGCGGGCGGCGCCTTCTTCGCCCTGCAGCGCTGGCGCGGAGCGCTCGGCACTGCCGCCGCCGCGGTTCTGGTCACGGGCGTGGTAGCAGCGGATCTGGGCGTCAACAACGGCCCGAACGAGTCCACGGCGTTGCCGCCGCAGATGTACGATGTGCTGGAGCCGGGCACGAAGAACGAGACGATCGCGGTGCTGAAGCACCTGACGTCGCAGCCCGCCGGCTCGCCGCGCCGCGACCGGGTCGAGCTGCTCGGCATGGGCTTCGAATGGCCGAATGCCGGCATGGTCCATGGGTTCGACCACACGCTCGGCTACAATCCGCTGCGGCTGGAGGATTTCTCCGAGGCCGTGGGTACGGGCGACGGCATCGCAAAGCCGGCGGACCGCAAGTTCACGCCGCTCTTCCCATCCTATCGCTGCCGGCTCGCCAACCTGCTTGGGCTGCGCTACATCGCCTCGCCGGTGCCGATCGACCAAGTCGATCACTCGCTGCGCAGCGGCGATCTCAACCTGGTTGCGCGAACCAAGGAAGGCTATGTCTACGAGAACCCGCATGCGCTGCCGCGGGTGCAGTTCGTGGGCGGCTGGCAGTTCGCCGATTTCGAGAGCATGAAACTCTCGGGCCGCTGGCCGGACACCGATCCGCAGCAGGCCGTTCTGCTCGATGTCGAGCCGCCCGTCGCGACCGCGGAAGGGCCGGTCGCGGTGCAGGCCGATATCAAGCTGACGCAGTATCGCAACGCGCATGTCGAGATCGAGGTGAGGACGCCTGCGGCCGGATTCGTCGTGCTCAACGACATCTGGCATCCCTGGTGGAAGGTCGAGGTCGACGGGGTCGAGACCGAGATCCTGAAGGCCAATGTGCTGTTCCGCGCGGTGCAGGTGCCAGCCGGCACGCACAAGATCAGGTTCTCCTTCCAGCCGCTCTGGGGCGCGCTCGCCGAGCTCAAGGCGCGGATCGAGCCGGAGGAGCCGGAGGATCATCTGCCGCTGCCGCCGATGGATGAGCGCGACGCGCCGCAGGTCGTCAGCGCCCCGCAGGGCAAAGCGCCTGTGCTGGCCGGCCCCTCCGAGAGCGTGCGCCAATCGCTCGGCCTCGGCCTGGCGCAGAGTGCGGCCCATAGTGGTGCTGCCGCCGCCCAGGTTCAGCGCGAGACGATGGCGCATTGAAAAAGCCGCGGCCCTGGCCGCGGCTTCCAGCATTCAGCTGTTTCGGCTTGCTGCCCGCTCAGGCGACGCCGAGCTTCTTCTGCAGGCTCGTCGACGAGGTCGTGTACTGGAAGGTCAGCCGCTTCTCTGGATAGACGTAGCGGTGAACCTTCTGCGCGCACAGCGCAGCTTCGTGGAAGCCCGAGAGGATGAGCTTGAGCTTGCCTGGATAGGCGTTGATGTCGCCGACGGCGAAGATGCCGGGCACGCTGGTCTCGAACTTCTCGGTGTCGACCGGGATCAGGTTTTCGTGCAGATTCAGGCCCCAGTCCGCGATCGGGCCGAGCTTCATCGTCAGCCCGAAGAAGGGCAGCATCGTATCGCAGGCGATCTCGAAGGGTGCATTGTCGGTGCCGCGGCAGAGAACGGCCTCGAGCTTGCCGTTCTCGCCCTTGAGCCCCGTGACCTGGCCGAGCTTCATATCCATCTTGCCGTCGGCGACCAGGGCGCGCATCTGCTCGACCGAGTGCGGCGCGGCGCGGAAATCGTCGCGGCGATGCATCAGCGTGACGCGGTTGGCGATAGGTTGCAGGTTCAGCGTCCAGTCGAGGGCGGAGTCGCCGCCGCCGATGATCAGGATGTTGCGGCCGCGGAAGGCCTCCATCTTGCGCACGGCGTAGAAGACGGAGCCGTGCTCATAGGCCTCGATGCCGGGAATCGGCGGCTTCTTCGGCTGGAAAGAACCTCCGCCGGCCGCGATGACGACCGTCTTGGTGTCGAAAACCGTACCGGCGTCGGTGGTGACGCGGAAGCGCGGCGCCTCGGCGGTGCCGCATGGCTCGACCGACTCGATCATCTGGTTGAGGTGGAAGGTGGGCCCGAAGGGCTTGATCTGCTCGAGCAGATTGTCGACCAGCGCCTGGCCGGTGACCATTGGAAATCCGGGAATGTCGTAGATCGGCTTCTCCGGATAGAGCTCCGCGCACTGCCCGCCGACCTTCGGCAGGATGTCGACGAGATGCGCGCGGATGTCGAGCAGGCCGAGTTCGAAGACCGCGAAGAGGCCGCAAGGGCCGGCACCGACGATGACGACGTCGGTGGTGATGACTTCGTTTTCGTTGGCTGCTGCCGCTTCGCTCATAATCCTACCTTCGATCCGGTCCAAACTGTACGGTTTAAAGAACCCAGATTACCGGAGGACATGAGGCCTCAGCAGTCGAATGGCAAGTGCAAAAAGCGCGGGATCAGGCCCCGGTTTCGGCGGTGAGGCCCGCCGCGGCGATGCCGGCGCAAGCCGCAGCCTCGTCATTGTCGGAGGTGTCGCCGGAGATGCCGATGGCGCCGAGAACCGGGCCTTCGGGCGAGCGGATCAGCACGCCGCCGGGCACCGGCACCAGCGAGCCGCCGACCGCATGGGTCGCAGCCTCGACGAAATAAGGGCGATCCAGTGCCATCTTGTGCAGTGCGCGCGAGCCGACACCGAGCGCGATGACGCCATGCGCCTTGCCGAGGGCGATCTCGCCGCGCTTCAGGCTGGTGCCGTCCTGGGCCGCAAAGGCCTTCTGTGCGCCGCGCGCGTCGAGGACGGCGATGGCGAGCGGCTTGAAGCCATTGGCCTCGGCATGGGCGAGCGCCGTCGCGAGGATGGTCTGGGCCTGAGCGAGTGAGAGCATGGGGAACTCCGGTTGGGGTAAGGCGTTCTTGCCAGCCGCGTGGCAAGCAGGAAAGGGCCTTCCGGCCCTTCACGCGCGATCAGTGGTCAGGTTCCGAAAAAACACCTTTTCCTCCGCAGCTTGCACATAGGGCTGCGACAGGGCTTGATAGCCACCCGACACAAGGAGGCATTCCATGGGTTTGTTCAGTTTCATCAAGGAAGCGGGCGCCAAGATCTTCGGTTCGGGCTCGGCCAAGGCTGCGACCGCCGATGATCTGCAGAAGGAGCTGGCGGGGCACGGATTGCCGTCCGACGTCAACATCCAGATCGATGGCGACAAGGTGAAGGTCTCCGGCAACGCCATGTCGACAGAGCAGGCGGAGAAAATCATCCTGGCGCTCGGCAACACCACTGGCGTGGCGCAGGTCGAATCGGACCTCGCCGTCACGAAGGAGGCGCCTGCTGCCGTGTTCTACACGGTGAAGAAGGGCGACACGCTCTGGAAGATCGCCGAGGAGCATTACGGCAAGGGCCAGGGCGCGAAGTATCCCGAGATCGTCAAGGCCAATACGCCGCCGGTGAAGAACCCCGACCTGATCCAGCCGGGCTGGGTGCTGCGCATCCCGCCGCAGGGCTAAGGGTTCCGAAGGCAATGAGCGGCGGACCGGCGGTCCGCCGCTGCGACCTTTCGGCTGGCTCCGCCACCCATCCGCTGGCATATCCTGCCGCGCCGCCCTATCTGGACGGAGTAACAGGACTGAGCGGGAGATGCTGCCCATGATCGTGAACGACCTCGATATCGACGCCGTCAAGGCGGGTCTGAGCGACGGCTCCATCCTGCTCGTCGACGTGCGCGAGCCGCATGAATTCGCGGCAGGACATATTCCGGGCTCGGTCTCGCGGCCGCTCTCGCAGTTCGATCCGGCGGACCTGCCAAACGAGCCGGGCAAGCGAGTCGTACTGTCCTGCGCCGCCGGCGTGCGCTCGCGGCGGGCGCTCGAATTCGCGCAGTCGGCTGGTCTCGACATCGACAGCCACTATGCCGGGGGCTTCAAGGATTGGCTGACGCATGGCGAACCGGTCGCGGAGGACTGAGGCTTCGGCCCTGTCCGCTGTCAATCGATCTGATGCCGAGCAGCGAGCATCCGATCGTCGATCTCAAGGCGTTCAACGCCGCGATTGCCGACCATGCCGGAGCGGTCCGCGAAATGGGCGCCTTCACCGAGAAGAGCCCGGGCGGCGTGCCTTTTATCGAGAGTCAGGCGAATTCCTGGCTCGGCAAGCTGCGCGATTTCAGCGAGAAGCTCGCCCAGAGCAAGGGCGATGTCCGCCCCGGCGCGGCCAACGACGCGAACTGGATCGTCAACAACTACAAGACGATGGTCTCGCTCTCGGAGGCGGCGATCCGTACGGCGCGCTGAGGCGCCTTGCGCTCAACGCAGCTCCCGACCATGCGCCGGGGGCTGACGCGGCCGCGTTTCTGTTTCAGTCTTTCATCAGACCTAACTGAGGATATGCCTCATGCGTCCCATGAAATTCGGTTTCGGCCAGCCTGTGCGGCGGGTCGAGGATCAACGCCTGACGACCGGGACAGGCCGGTATACTGACGACATCGCCGCAGAGGGCGCGCTGCACGCCTTCGTGCTGCGCGCGCCCTATGCTCATGCCCGCTTTGCGATCGGTGACACCGAGACCGCCCGGAAGCTGAAGGGCGTGAAGCTGATCCTGACCGGGAAGGATGTCGCCGGGTATGGCGATCTGCCCTGCAAGGGGCATGTCACGACCGTCTCGGGCGAGATGTCGCAATCTCTCCCGGTTCCGGTGCTGCCGGCCGACACGGTCCGTCATGTCGGGGAGGCCGTCGCCTTCATCGTCGCCGAAACGCTGGCGCAGGCGCGTGACGCGGCCGAGGCGATCGAGATCGACTGGGATCCGTTGCCGGCCGTGACCGGCATTGCGGAGGCCTTGGAGCATGGCGCGCCGCAGGTGTGGCCTGACCGGGCGGGCAATGTCGCCTTCGTCGCCGAGCAGGGCGATCGTGAGAGGACCGAGAAGGCCTTCGCCAAGGCAGCGCGCACGGTCTCGCTCACCATCGTCAACAACCGGCTCGCCTCCAACTACATGGAGACGCGCGCCTGCATCGCCGAATACGACAAGGCCGATAAGCGCTGGACGCTGACGTTGGGGAGCCAGGGCAGCCACGGCATGCGCGACCTGATCGCGAATTATGTGCTCAAGGTCGACCCGAAGCGCATCCGCGTGGTGACGCCGGATGTCGGCGGCGGGTTCGGCACCAAGATCTTCCTCTACCGCGAATATCCGCTGGCGATGATCGCGGCCGAGAAGCTGAAGCGTCCGGTGCGCTGGGTCTCCGATCGCACCGAGCATTTCCTGGCCGACACCCATGGCCGCGCCAATCTTTCGACGGCGACGATGGCGCTCGACGCCAAGGGCCGGTTCATCGGTCTCAAGGTCGATCTCTCGGCCGAGATGGGCGCCTGGCTCTCGCAATATGGGCCCTTCATCCCTTGGGTCGGCACGACGATGACGCCGGGCTGCTACAACATCCCGGCCGTGCATGTCGTCTTCCGCGGCGTGCTGACCAACACGACCCCCGTCGATGCCTATCGCGGCGCCGGGCGGCCCGAGGCGGCCTATCTGATCGAGCGCCTGGTCGATGCCATCGCGCGCGAAACCGGCAAGACGCCGGATGCGGTGCGGGCGCAGAACTTCGTCAAGCCTTCGGAGATGCCGCACAAGACGCAGACCGGCCCGGTCTACGATTCCGGCGAATTCGAGGGCCATATGCGCAGGGCCATGGAGGTGGCCGATTGGACGGGCTTCAAGACCCGCCAGAAGGCTTCGGCCAAGGCCGGCAAGATCCGCGGCATCGGCATGGCCAGCTATATCGAAGCCTGCGGCGGCGGCGGCCCGGAAAGCTCGACCGTGATCCTGGAGAAGGACGGCACCGTCACGGTGCTGATCGGCACCCAGTCGAACGGGCAGGGGCATGAAACGGCCTATTCGCAGCTGGTCTCGCAGCATCTCGACATCCCGATGGATCGCATCCGTGTGGTGCAGGGCGATACCGACCGCGTCGAGACAGGCTCCGGCACCGGCGGTTCTCGCTCGATCCCCGTCGGCGGCGCGGCGCTGAACAAGGCGACGGAGATTCTCACAGACAACCTCAAGCAACTCGCTTCCGAGAAGCTCGAGGCCGCCTTGGGCGATCTCGAGGTCGCCAACGGCGCCGTCCGCATCGTCGGCACCGACAAGTCGCTCGACCTCGCCGCCATCGCGGCTCTGCCGGGCGCGACGCCGGCCATGCTCAAGGTCCATCAGAGCTGGACGCCGCCGGAGGCGACCTATCCGAACGGCACGCATGTCTGCGAGCTGGAAATCGATCCGGGGACCGGGGGCACCGAGATCCTGAACTACGTCGTGGTCGATGATTTCGGCGTGACGCTGAACCCGCTGATGCTGCAGGGGCAAGTGCATGGCGGCTCGGCCCAGGGCATCGGCCAGGCGCTGATGGAGGAAATCCGCTTCGATCCCGAGGGCCAGATGCTGACCGCGACCTTCATGGACTACGCCTTGCCGCGAGCGGTCGACATCCCGAACTTCCATTTCGAGACGCGCAATGTCCGCTGCATCACCAACGCCATCGGCGTGAAAGGCGCGGGCGAGGCCGGCGCGATCGGCGCCTGCCCGGCCGTGATGAACGCCATGGTCGACGCGCTCGACCGTGCCGCCGGCATCAAGGCCATGGACATGCCGGCGACGCCGCTCAAGGTGTTCACTGCGCTGAAAGAAGCTGGCTACCGACTTTGATGCAAGGATTAACTTGCGATTTTGCAAGCTCGCTCACGCAAAAGCTATTTGGATGTGTTGTGATCATCGTTTGATTTGGACGCGTTCTAAGCCGCGCCACTCGGCCCTGGCTCGTCTCAAAGGGAAACTGAATGATCCGCACCGCTTTTGTGCTCGCCGGCCTTGGGCTTGGCATCACCGCCGTCCTGGCGCAATCAAATCCCATCGCGGAGCGCCAGCAGGCGATGAAGGCGCTCGGCGCTGCCACGCGCGAAGGCGCAGCCATGGCCAAGGGCGAAGCCCCCTTTGACGCCACCAAGGCGCAGGCCGTCTTCAAGACCTATGCCGACACCGCGAAGAAGGTGCCGACCCTCTTCCCCGACAGTTCCAAGACCGGCGGCGAGACCACTGCTTCGCCGAAGATCTGGGAGGACCAGGCCGGCTTCAAGGCGGCCTTCGTGAAGTTCGAGAGCGATGCCGCAGCCGGCGCGAATGTGGCCAGCCTCGACGGCTTCCTCACCGCCTTCGGCGCGGCGACCAAGAATTGCGGCGCCTGCCACGAGGCCTATCGCATCAAGAAGTGAGGCCTCTGCCCGTGCGGAGAGCCGGAAGCGGGCGCCAAAATTGGCCGCCCGCTTTTTCATGACCTCGTTTCCCGGCTTGCGGCAGCCGTCGCGCTTGCGCCACGTTACAACTGTCGCGGTTCGAAGCTGGCGGCCGCCCGGGCCGACCGAACCGCCCTGCTGATTGCGCCTTGGAGATGCCGATGCTGATGCTGCGCCGCCTATTCGTCACCCTCGTCGTGCTGGCGGCGCTCGCTTTCGCCGGCTTCTACGTCCTCACCGACCCGCGCGTGGTCTCGCCTTCGCCGGAGATCGGCGCGCTGCCGGCCGCGGATATCGAGAACGGCAAACTGCTGTTTTCGGCGGGCGGCTGCGCCTCCTGCCATGCCACGCCCGGCCAGGACAACAAGCTGAAGCTCGGCGGCGGATTGGCGCTGACCTCCCCCTTCGGCACTTTCCATGCGCCCAATATCTCGCCGCATACGCGCGACGGCATTGGAAACTGGGGCGTGCAGGACTTCGTCGATGCGATGGCGGTGGGCGTCTCGCCGCGCGGCCAGCATCTCTACCCGGCTTTTCCCTACACGTCTTATCGGCTGATTCCGCCGAGGGCGCTGGCCGATCTCTTCGCCTATATCCGCACGCTGGCTCCGGTGGAGGGCAGGGCGCCGCCGCATGAGCTGCCGTTCCCCTTCAACATCCGCCGCATGGTCGGCGGCTGGAAGCTGCTATTCTTCGAAGGCGCGCCCTTCCGGCCCGATCCGTCGAAGAGCGAGGCCTGGAATCGCGGCGCCTATCTCGTCAATGGTCCCGGCCACTGCGCCGAATGCCATTCGGCCCGCAATGTGCTCGGCGCGATCGTGCCGGCGACCCGCTTCGCCGGCGGTCCGGACCCGGAGGGCAAGGGCTGGGTGCCGAACATCACCCAGTCCGAGAACGGGCTGGCGAAGTGGTCGAAGGAGGAGATCGCGGAGCTGCTCAAGACCGGCTTCACCCCGAGCTTCGACAGCGTCGGCGGCTCGATGGGCGCGGTGGTGCGCAACATGGCGCAGCTTCCCGACGCCGACCGCATGGCGATGGCGGAGTACCTGAAGTCGCTGCCGGCGGTCGAAGGCCCGCCGCGACCGCAGACGAAGTAGCGGCGATCCGGCTGCTGGAGCAGCTGAAACCGATCAGGGCTGGCGGGGTGGAGCTTCACCTCGCCACGGTGCAGGAGCATGAGCGGGCGCGGCACATCTGGGGGGAGCTCGCGCTGAGAGACCGTTTCGACGGGATGCATTATGCGGTGGCGCTCGGCGCGGCCAAGCCGGATGCCCGGTTCTTTGCGGCAGTCGAAGCAGGGAGCGGCTTCCGGGCCGACGAGGTGTTCTTCATCGACGACAAGCAGGCAAATGTCGACGCGGCTCGGCGGTGGGGATGGAGCGCAGCTCTGTGGGACGGGAGCCGGCTGCTCGCCTACCTGATGGCGGAAGCGGCGGAGCGCTCATAGCGAGGGCGAGACCCTAGGCGGCTTTGGCGGCCTGCCCGGGCTTGGCGCTCTCGATGCGGTTGCGGCCCTGCGTCTTGGCCCGGTAGAGCGCGTGGTCGGCGGCGGCGAGCAACGCGACCAGATCGGCCTGCTGCGCCTTGGCCTCGGCAAGGCCGATGCTGACCGTCGCAGGAATTCCCAGTCCATCGCTCTGCGCCGCTTTTTCGGCGAACCGCTGTGCGATGCCCTGCGCGATCACGCGCGCCTCCTCGCCGTTCCTGTTCGGCAGCAGGATCGCGAATTCCTCGCCGCCGAGGCGTGCGCTGATCGCCTCGGGTCCGGCGATGTCTTTGGCGGTGCTGGCGAAGAGTCTCAGAACGCGGTCGCCCGCCTCGTGCCCGTAGCGGTCGTTGATGGCTTTGAAGTGGTCGAGATCGATGGCAAGCAGGGAGTGCGCGGCGCCCGTGTCGTGACGGCTGAGGCTTCTGGGCGCGAGTTCGAAGAAACCCTGGCGGTTGTTGAGCCCTGTGAGGAAGTCGGTGCGGGTCGTCGCGAGAAGGCGCGCGCGATCCTCTTCGCGCACGAGCGCCAGCAGCGACATCGACATCGCCACGGCAAAGAGCACGGCCTCATACATCGTGACCGCCGCGACGGTGGCCAGGATATTGTCGCCATGGATCGCCGCCTGGACCGGAACGACGAAGGTGCGGCCGAGATAGAACAGGCTGTGGCCGGCGAAGACCGCGATTACGATCGGGCGAGAGCGCAGTCTTCTGGCAGTCCGGCTACGAAGCAGTGCGAGCGCGTTGACCGCGCAGACGACTGCGATGGGAAATGCACTGACATGGTTCCAGAGCAAGGCTGCCGCGCCAGTCCCGGCGGCGAACCAGGCAGCGCCGACGGCCGCTAGCAGGCTGGCGATGAAGACGGGATGCAGTTTCCGGCCATCGAGCGCCAGGATTCCCTGGAGCACCAGCAGGTAGCCGAACATCATCACGATATTGGTCAGGGCAGGGCCGGATACGCCGGGAAGGGCGTTGCGGTTCATCGCCAGGATGCCGCCAGCGGCGAACACGGCATAGGCCGCGGCCCAAAGCCCGAGTTCGCGCGAGCGCTGCGCATGCGCCTTGCGCTCCCAAAGGGTCATCGCGGCGGCGACGAGCAGCGTGCCGGTCGTCAGATACCAGAGGGTTGCAAGATCCATCGGTATCGCCGTCAGCAGCACCTGCGTTCGGTTTCAGTCATGATCGAACGCTCCCAGCTCCCCAGCCCGGGCAATCTGGGGCAGATAAGTTAATTACAGCTTGTGGGAACGCCGAGGAAACCGTTCACCGGTCACGTCATTCACCGGCGTTTCTGCGCAAGGGGGCCGATGGCCAGCCACGGCCTGCTCAGGCCGCCGCGTGCTACTCCATCACCGCAGCCTTGAGGATGCAGACCATCAGGGCATTGCCCGGCTCGTTGCCGACGCAGCGGACGACGTGGCGGCGGTCGCAGCGATAGCGCAAGGTTTCGCCGGCCTTGGCGCGCTGGACGATGTCGCCGACCTCGACCTCGAATTCGCCTGACGTCACCGAGAGCGACTCGATCGAGCCGCGCTGGTGGCCCTCCGAATCGAGCTCGCCGCCGGGCTCGGCAGTGACCTCGTACCATTGCAGCCATTCGACGGTCTTGATCCAGCCGACAATGGCGAGACGGAGCTTGCCATCCTCGGAAACGAGGATGGGCGTGTCGGCGCGGGTGGTCTTCTCGATGAAGGGCTCTTCCTCCCCGCTGGAGAGGACGCGTTCGATCGAGATGTCGAGCGCCTGCGACAGCCGCCAGATCGTCGCGAGCGTCGGGTTGGTCTCGTTGCGCTCGATCTGGCTGATGATCGACTTGGCGACGCCGGACTGCTCGGCGAGGTCCGAGAGCGAGAAGTTATAGGCCTTGCGCAGGCGCTGGATCGTTTTGCCGAGCTGGCCCGAGATCACCTGAGCCCCGGATTCAAGCTCCCGCCCGCCGCGCTCTTTCGTCTCGATTCCCATGAATTCGGCCCCTTTCGACTGTGAGGCCGTTTGTAACGGCGGACGATCGTTTGAACAAGCGAACAATGCCGAAGACTGCCTTCGGGCCGGATTGCGGGGGATGGAGGCAGCGTTCGACGCTCAGGTGATGCGGCTGGGGCCGACCTCGCGCTGCTCGCGTCGGGCGAGGCCGAGCTGACGCTCGCGCAGGATCACATAGATGCCGGAACTGATGACGATGAAGGCGCCGATCACGATCGCCATCGCCGGCCATTCGCCGAACCAGAACCAGCCGATCGCCACCGCCCAGAGCATGGTCGAGTATTCGAAGGGCGCGATCAGCGAGGCGTCGCCGTAGCGATAGGCCTGCACGATCAGGATCTGGCCGAGCCCGCCGAGGATGCCGATGAGGACCATCATGGCCGCGTCCTTGAGATCGGGCAGGTTCCAGCCGAGCAGGATGGTGGAGAGGCCGAGCAGGCTGGTCAGCAGCATGAAGTAGAAGACGATGGCGCCCGTGCGCTCGGTCTGCGTGAGGAGCCGGACCTCTACCGAGGCAAAGGCCGAGCAGAAGGCGCCGGCGAGGCCGAGCGCGGCGCCGATCGCAGCATTGCCGCCGACCGGGTGGCTGCCGGCGCCGAGATGCGGCGAGAGCATGATGACGACGCCGACGAAGCCGATCGTCACCGCCGTCCAGCGATAGATGCGCACCTTTTCCTTGAGCACGAGCGCGGCGAGCACGACCACGGCGAGCGGCGCGGCATAGCCGATGGCGACCGCCTCGGAGAGGGGCAGGAACTGCAGGGCCGCGAAGCCGCAGAACATGCCGGTGGAGCCCATGATGCCGCGCTTGAGATGGCCGCGCAGATTGCCGGTCTTCAGCGCCGCCGGCAGCTCGGATCGCCAGGCGAGCCAGATGAGCAGCGGAATCATCGCGAAGAAGGAGCGGATGAAGACGATCTCGCCCGTCGGATAACGCGTCGAGATCGACTTGATGCCGGCAGACATCAGCGTGAACGCCAGCGCCGAGATCAGCTTGAGGGTGATGCCGAGAAAAGGAGACAACGGAGCGCGCGGCGGGAGGGCAGGAACAGTTTCGGTCGAAACCGTTCCTCCTTAGACCATGTCGAAGCCGGGAAGCGAAGCGTGAACTCTGCAGCCCGGCCCGGTGCTTGGCGCACGACGCTTCGGTCCGGAGTCCGAACGGGACAGGCGTCATTCTCGGGGCGAAGCGAAGCTTCGACCCGAGAACCTCTCGCCGGAAGAGGTGCAAGAGACTTCGTGTCACGAGATGCCCGGGTCAAGCCCGAGCATGACGGAGCCCGGCGGTGCGGCTCAGAACGTGCCGCGGAAGGCGCCGCCGTCGATCAGGAAATTCTGGCCTGTGATGTAGCCGGCGTTGGTACTGGCGAGAAAGGCGCAGAGCTTGCCGAACTCGTCCGGCGTGCCCAGGCGCCCGGCCGGGACCGCGGCAAGGCGTCTCTTGGTGGCTTCCTCGATGCTGATGCCCTGCATCTCGGCGACCTTGTTGGTCGCGGTCTTGATCCGGTCGGTGTCGAAAACGCCCGGCAGGATGTTGTTGATGGTGACATTGGCATGCGCGACCTCGCGCGCGACGCCGGAGAGAAAGGCGGTGAGGCCGGCGCGGGCGGCGGAGGAGACGTCGAGACCGGTCAGAGGCGTGACGACGCTCGCCGAGGTGATGTTGACGATGCGGCCGAAGCGCCGCTCGATCATGCCGTCGATGACGCGCTGAACCAGCTCCAGCGGCGTCGCCATGTTCTGCACGACGCCTTCGAGCAGGCCCTCGCGCGTCACCTGGCGGAAGGGCTTCGGCGGCGGGCCGCCATTGTTGTTGACGAGGATGTCGGGGTTGGGAGCGGCTGCCAGCAGGGCATCCTGGCCGGCCTTGGTCGAGACGTCGGCGACAACGGCGATGACCGTCGCACCAGTCCTGGCACGGATCTCGCTCGCGGTCGCTTCCAGGGTTGCTGCGTCGCGGCCGTTGATCACGACCGTGCAGCCGGCGTCGGCGAGAGCTTCGGCGCAGCCGCGGCCGAGCCCCTTGCTGGAGGCGCAGACGATGGCCGTGCGGCCCGAAATTCCAAGATCCATCAGATTCCTCCGTAAGCTCGGCAGGCTGCCGTCACGCGGCCGCTGGTCGGCAAGCCTGACCATGGATTGGACGCGCCGTCATCAAAGCGCAACGCAAATCAGACACACGCCCGGAGCATCGCAACAGCGGGGGCTCTCCGGAATGGCCGACGAGGACGACGCGAAGCAGGTTCGCAGCATCTTCATCTCGGATCTGCATCTGGGGACGCGCGGAGCGCAGGCCGATCTCGTCCTGGAGTTCCTGCGCGCCTACGATGCGCCGACCATCTATCTCGTCGGCGATATCATCGACGGCTGGCGGCTGAAGAGCGGCTGGTACTTTCCGCAGGCGCATAACGATGTGGTCCAGAAGCTGCTGCGCAAGGTGCGCAAGGGCTCGAAGCTGATCTACGTCACCGGCAATCACGACGATTTCCTGCGCGATTTCACCGGGCTGCAGTTCGGTGGCATCACCCTCGTCGACGAGATCGTCCATGAAACTGCGGACGGCAAGCGACTGCTCGTCATCCATGGCGACCTGTTCGACCTCGTGGTGCGCAACGCCAAATGGCTCGCCCTGCTCGGCGACTGGGCCTATACGGTCGCGCTCGGCCTCAACATGGTGATCAACAAGGTTCGGCGCGTCCTGCGCCTGCCGCATTGGTCGCTCTCGGCCTGGGCCAAGCACAAGGTCAAGAACGCCGTGAACTATATCGGCGAGTTCGAGACCTGCCTCGCCAGCGAAGCGCGCCGCCACAATGCCGATGGCGTGATCTGCGGCCATATCCATCACGCCGCCTATCGCGCGATCGAGGGGCTGACCTACATCAACACCGGCGACTGGGTCGAAAGCTGCACGGCCTTCGTCGAGCATCATGACGGACATTTCGAGCTGATCCGCTGGCCGCAAGGCCGTCTGAAGGGCGAAACGGCAGTGCCGGTCGTCGTGCCGACCCGCCCTGTCGGCGTGCCGGAGCTCGCCGAGGCCGCCCGGAGCAAGCTCCAGCCTTTCGAGCTGGCGCGCATTCTTGGCGTTCAGCCGGAAACGGCCGAGCGGAAAGCGCGCTGATGCGCGTCCTCGTCGCGACCGACGCCTGGCGCCCGCAGATCAACGGGGTCGTGCGCTCGCTGGAGCGGATGATCGCGGCGGCGCCGGATTTCGGCGTGACCGCGCAGGCCCTGACGCCGGAGGGGTTCCACCAGATCGGCCTGCCGAGCTATCCCGACATTCGGCTGGCGCTGGCAACGCGGCGGGCGCTCGCGGCGCGGGTCGCCGAATTCGGGCCCGACCATATCCATATCGCGACGGAAGGGCCGATCGGCTGGCTGACGCGGGCGGTCTGCCTTGCCCAGAAGCGCCCGTTCACGACCAGCTATCATACGCGCTTCCCGCAATACATCGCCGCCCGCTGGCCGATTCCGGAGAGCTGGAGCTACCGGCTGCTGCGCCGCTTTCATGATCCTGCTGCCGCGGTGATGGTCTCGACGGCGACGGTGGAGGACGAACTGCGCCTGCACGGCTTCCAGAATCTGGTGCGCTGGGGGCGCGGTGTCGACCTCGGCCTGTTTCATCCGCGCCCGCAGAGCGTGCTCGATCTGCCGCGGCCGATCTTTCTCAGCGTCGGGCGGGTGGCGGTTGAGAAGAATCTCGACGCCTTCCTGTCGTTGCGGCTGCCGGGCAGCAAGGTCGTGGTCGGCGATGGGCCGGCGCGGGGCGATCTCCAGCGCGCCTATCCCGACGTGCATTTTCTCGGCGTGAAGGAAGGCGAGGAGCTGGCGGCGATCTACGCCTCGTCGGACGTCTTCGTCTTCCCGAGCCTGACCGACACCTTCGGCATCGTGCTGCTGGAAGCGGCGGCGAGCGGCTTGCCGGTCGCCGCCTTCCCGGTTCAGGGGCCGCGCGACGTCTTCGCCGGCAGCGGCGCGGCCGTGCTCGACGAAGATCTGCGAAGCGCTGCGATGCAGGCGCTCAGGGTGCCGCACGAGACCTGCCTCGAGCTGGCCGCCCGATACAGCTGGGCGAACAGCGCGGCGCAGTTCTACGGCCATATCAGGCGCGTGGCGCAGCAGGCCGGCTATCTGCCGCGCGAGGCGGGCGCTGCCAACTTCACAGCCTTCGCGAGCGGGCGTGGCGCGGAACGGCGGGGGCTTTCGCGGCGCCTGCCGGCTTGAGCTGGGCACGGAACCCGTCACGCCGCTCGTGGACCGAGGCGATGACGAGGCCCATCGGCACGCCAAGACCGACCAGCGCCGCTTCAGACAATTGCAGGCTCGCCTCGATCGTCTCAGGCACGGCATCGTTCACGCCGATCTCGTAGAGATGGCGGGCGTGGGTCGCATCGCGAGCCCGGGCGACGATGACGATGTCGGGACTCAGCATGCGGGCGGCCTGCACGATGGCGTCGACGGCGCGCGCATTGTCGATCGTCACGATCAGGGCCGTCGCTTCCTCCAGGCCGCAGAGGCGCAGGAATTCCGGCTTGCTTGCATCGCCATAGAAGGCGGGCCGGCCGGCGCGGCGTTGCGCGGTGATCAGCGCGGCGTCCGAATCGACGACGATGTGGGACTTGCCGTGCTCATCGAGCATCGAGGCGACGAGCCGGCCGACGCGTCCGCCGCCGACGACGATCGCGCGCGGCGCATGGTCGGTGGGAGGCAGCACCGTCGCCTCGTCGGGCAGGATGACGGGAGGGGCCAGCTTCTGCGCGAGATGGCGGGCCATCCGGGCAAGCAGCGGCAGCGCGATCATGGTCAGCGACACGGCGGCGAGCGCTATGCTGGTTGCCCGATGGTCGATGAGCCCCGTGCCGGTCGCCGCATTGAGCAGGACGAAGGCGAATTCACCGCCCGGCGCGACCATGATCGCGGTCTCGAGCGCCGTCGCCGCCGACAGCCGGAAGCGGCGGGCGAGGAGGAAGATGATTGCGGCCTTGGCCAGCACGAGGCCGGCGGCAATCGCCAGGATGGCGCCGGGATTGGCCGCGATCTCGGCCGGGTTCACGCTCATGCCGACGGTGAGGAAGAAGACGCCGATCAGCAGCGATTTGAACGGGTCGATCGTGACTTCGATGGCGCGGCGGAACTCCGTCTCGGCGAGCAGAAGACCGGCGATGAAGGCGCCGAGCCCCATCGAGAGGCCGGCCGCCGCAGCGATCAACCCGGTGCCGAGCGCGGTCAACAGCGTCGCTGCCATGAAGCTCTCGGTCGACTCGGTCGAGGCGACGAGGCGGAAAAGCGGGCGCAGCGCCAGCCGGCCGATGACGATGATGGTGGCGATGGCGGCGAAGGCCTGGACGAAGGCCTGCGCCAAGCCCACAAGCAACGAGCCTGAGCCGTTCTGCGCGTCGAGCACGCTGATCAAGAAAAGCAGCGGGATGACCGCGAGGTCCTGGCAGAGCAGGATCGCGAAGCTGGTGCGGCCGGCCGAGGTCGTCATCCGCCTCTTGGCGGCGAGCAACTCGACGACCATCGCTGTCGAGGAGAGGGCGAGGCCGAAGCCGATGATGAGGGCCGCGGCGGCAGGCTGGCCGAACGCATAGGCGACGAGGCCGATGACCGCCGCGCTGAGGCCGACCTGGCCGAGGCCGAGCCCGAAGACGAGGCGCCTCATCGTCATCAGGCGCTCGAAGGAAAGCTCCAGCCCGATGACGAAGAGCAGGAAGGCGACGCCGAGCTCGGCCGGGCCGGCCAGCGCCTCCGCGTTCGAGACTGTGACCTTGCTCAGCAGCGGAAGCTTGGCCGCGAGGCCGCCCAGCCCATAGGGGCCGAGCAACGCGCCGCAGGCGACGAAGGCGATGATCGAGTTGACCCGGAGGCTCTTGGCGAGCGGCACGATCACGCCCGCCGTCGCGAGCACGACGACGGCGTCCTTATAGACGGAGGGATCGACGGTTCCGGCCAAAGGGTGACCCTGCGATTCGAACGAGCAGAAATGGTCCGGCAATTCTTGCGTTTCGCGGCGGCGCAACACAACCTTGGAATCGCGGTGGCCGAGAGAAATTTGCCTTACCTGTCGAGCCTTTAGGCAAATGGGCCGATATCGCCAAAAGAATAGCGGTTTCCGCTATCGGCCGGGATGCGCTAGCGTCCGCGGCTCGATCAGAAGGACTGTCCATGCGCTTTGCCGGCACCGAGAATTACGTCGCGACCGAGGATCTCACCGTCGCGGTGAATGCAGCGATCCGGCTGGAGCGCCCGCTGCTGGTGAAGGGCGAGCCGGGAACCGGCAAGACGGTGCTGGCGGAGGAGGTGGCGGCGGCGCTCGGCGCACCGCTCATCACCTGGCACATCAAGTCGACGACCAAGGCGCAGCAGGGCCTCTACGAATACGATGCGGTCAGCCGCCTGCGCGACAGCCAGCTCGGCGACAGCAGGGTCTCGGACATCGCCAACTACATCAAGCGCGGCAAGCTCTGGGAGGCCTTTGCCTCGCCGGTCCGGCCCGTGCTGCTGATCGACGAGATCGACAAGGCCGATATCGAATTCCCGAACGACCTGCTGCTCGAGCTCGATCGCATGGAGTTCCACGTCTACGAGACGGGCGAGAGGATCAAGGCGGCGCAGCGGCCGGTGATGATCATCACCTCCAACAACGAGAAGGAGTTGCCGGACGCCTTCCTGCGGCGCTGCTTCTTCCACTACATCCGCTTCCCCGATGCCGAGACGATGCAGGCGATCGTCGAGGTGCATTTCCCCGGCATCAAGAAGCGGTTGATGGAGGAGGCGCTGCGGCTGTTCTTCGAGGTGCGCGAGGTGCCCGGCATCAAGAAGAAGCCCTCGACCTCGGAGCTGCTCGACTGGCTCAAGCTGCTCGTCGCCGAGGATATCGGGCCGGAGGTGCTGCGCGAGCGCGATCCGCGCAAGCTGATCCCGCCGCTGCACGGAGCGCTCCTCAAGAACGAGCAGGACGTCTCGCTGTTCGAGAAGCTCGCCTTCATGGCGCGGCGCGAGAGCCGCTGAGGCCGCTGACCGCGTCGCAGGGCGGGATCGCCGTCGCCAGATCGAGCTTGGGGTCGACGGAACGGACGGCCTCGCCCAGATCGACATCGCGGGTCAGCAGCACATAATCCTGCGTCTCCGACGTCTTGAGATAGCTCGTCATCGGGATCGGCTTGCCCGAGAGGTCGCCGAGCCGGCAGGCCTTTTCGGCCGCCATGACAAGGCTGCCGCGATTGCCGCTGTTCTGCGGCCCGACGAACATCTCCTCCCGGAACGCGCTGACGCGCGCGGCATCGCCGTCGCTCAGCCTGAACACGGTGAAGCGGCGACCGGGCGCCGCCAGGACAGGCAGCTTGGCGAGCTCGCTTGCGTCGCGCACCTCCTCCAGCACGACCTTGCGCTCGTGGCGGCCGCCATCCTTGGGCAGGGCGACAATCGTCATGGTGACGCCGCCCGGGAGAGGGCGGATGTCGGCGGGCAGACTGATGCCGGCCCGCAGATCGGCGAGCTGCGTCGTCCGGATATCGATCTTCGACAGCTTGGGCAGCGAGGTCAGCGGGACATGGCCGCAGGCGGCGAGCAGGCCGGCAAGGACGAGGCAGGCGGGTGGGGGGATACGCATGAGGGCTCTTCAGATATTGGCTTTGACATTAAAAAATGAAGCTATTAGATTAATTTTGTCAACCAAGGGAATAGTCATGCCAGCTCCACCCCTTTCTGCGAGCGCGTTTTCGCGGGAGGCGGCCAGCCGCCTGCGCAGCGTCAGCCGATGGGCACGCGCCTTCAGCTATGCCGCAGGACTGCTCATGCTCTTCGGCCTCATCTGGCTGTGGACCGATGCGGAAGCGCTCGCTCGCCATGCCCGGAGCACGATCGGGATCGGGATCGGGATCGACAATGCCCCTGTCGCCCCTTCGGCGAGAGGCTACTGGGCAGCGTTCGCTCTCGCCTGGATCCCGGCGGGGCTTTTCATTCTGGCGATGCTGCGGCTGGGGGGCCTGTTTCGGGCGTTCGGAGAGGGCAGGGTTCTCGTCGAGGAGAACGCCTCGGGCCTGCTGCGCGTCGGCTGGCTTCTTGCTGGCTTCGGCGCCGCGACGCCGATCGTGCGCGCGGTGCAAAGCATGGCGCTGACCTTCGACAACCCCGCGGGCCATAGGCAGATCGCGATCATGCTCGATCCCGGCATCTTCGCGGCACTGGCTGCCGGCGCCACGTTGATCGCCTTCGGCCACGTGCTGCGGGAAGCGATCCGGCTGTCGGACGAGAATCAAAGTTTCGTGTAAGCCGACGCCATGCCCATCGTCGTCGAACTTGATGTCATGCTGGCGCGTCGCAAGATGCGCTCGAAGGAGCTCGCACAGCGAATCGGCCTGACCGAGCAGCAGGTCTCGCAGCTGAAATCGGGCAAGGTGCGCGGCATGCGCTTCGATACGCTGTCGCGGATCTGTGCCGTGCTGCAGTGCCAGCCCGGCGATCTGCTGCGCTATGAGGCCGGAGAGGAAGCCGAGGGCGATTGAGCCCTCGCAAATCATCGGCGTCATCGCTACGTTCTTCCGATGAGACGCCTCATGCTTCTGCGCCACGCCAAGTCCCACTGGCCCGCCGGTGTGGCCGACCGGGACCGACCGCTGGCCACGCGCGGCCGGGAAGCTGCGCCCGTTATGGGGCGCTACCTCGCCGATGAGCTGCTGCTGCCGGATCTGGTGCTGATTTCGCCGGCCAAGCGCACTGTGGAGACTTGGGAGCTGGTGGCGCCGATGCTGCCTGAAAAGCCCGCAACACAGTACGAGCCGCGGATCTACGAAGCCAAGGTCGGGCGCCTCCTCGTCGTGGTGCAGGATATCGAGGGCGACGTCCGCACCTTGCTGATGATCGGACACAATCCCGGCTTCGAGGAGCTGGCGCATCTGCTGACCGGCCATGGCGACCGCTATGCGGCGGCGCGGATGAACCAGAAATACCCGACCTGCGGCCTTGCCGTGCTCGACTTCGCCGTCGACGACTGGCGCGATGTGGCCGAGCGGGGCGGAAGGCTCGACCGCTTCGTCACCCCCGGCTCGCTGGGTGAGGGACCGGACGAGTGATGCCGGCGTCGTCGTGAGCGACACTTCCTATCTCGACAGCGCCCGCAGCGCTGCCCTGGCTTTCGGCGACAGCCTCCTCGGGCTGGCGCGCCCGCGTCTGCGGATCGGCGTCACCGGGCTGGCGCGCTCCGGCAAGACGGTTTTCACGACGGCTCTGATCCAGAATTTGATGGAAGGGGCGAGGCTGCCGGTGCTGAAGGCGGCGTCCGAAGGGCGGATCGCCCGCGTGCGCCTGGTGCCGCAGCCCGACCCCGAGGTGCCGCGCTTCCCTTACGAGGCGCATCGCGCTGCGATGACCGGGGCCGACAGGCGCTGGCCGGACTCGACGAAGCGCATCGCGGAACTCCGGGTCGAGATCGATTACGAGCGCGCGGCTGGCTGGTTCAAGGGGCCGGCGACGTTGACGCTCGACATCGTCGACTATCCCGGCGAATGGCTGCTCGACCTCGCCTTGATCGGGCAGGACTACAAGACCTGGTCGGCGCAGGCGGTGGCCGATGCCCGCAAGGCCCATCGGCGCGCTTCCGCCGAGGCCTGGCTCGCGGATCTGCCGGCGCGCGATCCGGACGGGGCACCGGACGAGCTCGTGGCCGAGGCGGCCAGCGACCTGTTCAAGGACTATCTGGCGCGTCTGCGGGCCGATCCCGAGGCGGTGGCGGTGACCCCACCGGGGCGCTTCCTGATGCCGGGCGACCTTGAAGGCTCGCCGGCGCTGACCTTCGCGCCGCTCGATCTCGGCCATGATCGCGAGCCCAGGCCGGGCACGCTCGCCGCGCTGATGGCCGAGCGTTTCGAAGCCTATAAGCGCGTCGTCGTCACCCCGTTCTTCCGCGATCATTTCGCACGGCTCGACCGGCAGATCGTGCTGGTCGACGTGCTGGCTGCGCTCGATGCCGGGGCTCCGGCACTGGCCGATCTCGAGACCGCGCTGGGGCAGGCGCTCGCCGCCTTCTCGGTCGGCCGCAATTCCTGGCTTTCGAGCCTGTTCGCGCCGCGCATCGAGCGTGTGCTCTTCGCCGCCACCAAGGCCGACCATATCCACCATAGCAGCCATGACCGGCTGGCGGCGGTGATGTCGCATCTCGTCGGGCGGGCGGCTTCGCGGGCGCAGGGGGCCGGGGCAAAGGTGGAGTCGATGGCGCTCGCGGCGGTGCGCGCGACGCATGAAGTCAGAATCAAGCAGGGGCGCGAGGAATTCCCGGCCATCGCCGGCGTGCCGGAGGCAGGCGAGGAGATCGACGGGCAGATCTTCGATGGCATAGCGGAAGCGGCGATCTTCCCGGGCGAGCTGCCGGAGCGGCCTGAGGCGATCTTCGACCCGAAGGCGCATTGGCTGGTGAGGGCGCCGCGCTTCCGGCCGCCGCTGGTCGAGCCGGATGCGGGCGGGCGTTCGAAGCCGCCGCCGCAGATCCGCCTCGACCGTGCGCTGGAATTCCTCATCGGCGACAGGCTGGCATGAGGAGGCTGTCATGAGCAGATTCCGGCCATGACCAAGGCACCGCGAGCGGTTCGCCTCGACCAACCGGGGCAGGAGGAGATCGTCGGCGAGAGCACCATTCGGCGCGGCGATGTCGCGATCCTGCCCGAGAGCGAGCCGATCGACGCCATTGCCCCGGCCGCCGCCCCGGCAGCCCGGCGCGGCTTCTCCTGGGGTTCGCTGTTCGTCGCGGGGCTTTCCGGGTTCCTGGCACTGGCGGCCGGCGTCTGGGTCGAGAACACGATCTCCGCGCTGATGAGCCAGAATCCGATGCTCGGCTATGCGGCGCTGGTCTGCGCCGCCGTTGCCGCGCTGGCGCTGCTCGTCATGCTGGCGCGGGTGCTGCGCGACATCCTGCGCGAACGGAAGGTCGAGGCCTTGCGCGAGCGCGCGACGCTGGCGCTCGCAGGCGGAACGCCGGATGAAGGCAGGGCGATCGCGGAGGAACTCGTCGGCCTTTACAAGAGCCGGGCGCAGACGGCGCAAGGCCGTGCGGCGCTGCAGGAGGCGCTGCCGCAGCTCTACGCGGCGCGCGACATGCTGACGGTGGCAGAGCGCAGCCTGCTCGTGCCGCTCGACGCGATTGCACAAGCGCAGATCGCGCAGGCGGCGCGGCGGGTGTCGCTGGTCACTGCGGTCAGCCCGCGCGCGCTGGTCGATGTCGTCTTCGTGCTGGTCGCCTGCGCCCGCTTGCTGCGTTCGATCGCCGGCATCTATGCGGGGCGGCCCGGCACGCTGGGCCTGCTCCGGCTGRCGCGGCAGGTGATGAACCATCTCGTCCTGACCGGCGGCATCGCGGCGGGCGATGCGGTGATTCAGCAGCTGGTGGGACAGGGGCTCGCGGCCCGGCTCTCGGCCAAGCTCGGCGAGGGCGTGATCAACGGCATGCTGACGGCCCGCATCGGTCTTGCGGCGCTGGAGGTCTGCCGGCCGCTGCCTTTCGTCGAGGCGAAGCCGCCCACTCTTGCGGAGGTGGCTGGCGATCTGGCTTCCTGGCGCGCGGACAAGGCCTCCGGGAGCTGAGCCCGGCAGATTCTGCCGGCCGCAGGCGAATCTGCCCGGTCAGGACTGCCGGAAAACCCTTCGTAAACGATGTAACCCTCTGAAATAAAACGAACACCCGTATGGCATGCGCCATGCAGATCAAACCTCGAGTTGTGGGCAGCCCTTGGGGGGCGCCGGTCGAGGTGAGGGTTCCATGGGTGTTTTCAGTGCGCTGACGACAGCGGTTTCGGGTATGACGGCGCAGTCCTATGCGCTCGAGAACATCTCCGGAAACATCGCGAATTCGCGGACGGCCGGCTACAAGCGCGTCGATACCACCTTCGCCGATCTGGTGCCGGATGCGGCGCTCAACCGGCAGATCGCCGGCTCTGTCGCCGCCTACAGCCAATCGACCAATTCGATTCAGGGCGACCTCAATCCGACCCGCATCGACACCAACGTCGCCATCAACGGCGACGGCTTCTTCGTGGTCGATCAGCGTTCGAGCGGCGTCGGCGCCAACACGCAGTTCGCCAACAAGAACCTCTATACCCGCCGCGGCGATTTCGACTTCGACGCGAACGGCTATCTCGTCAACGGCGCCGGCTACTATCTCAAGGGCCTGAAGATCGACCAGGTGACGGGCCAGCTTATCGGCACCCAGCCCGACGTATTGCGCATCACCAAGGAGCAGTTCCCGGCCAAGGCGACGACCTCTATCGAGTATCGCGCCAACATCCCGGCCTATCCGAAGACGAACAATGCCGACAGCGCGGTTGCGGGCTCGGAGCTGCTGAGCTCGACGGGCTTTGCTTCCAATCCGCTCTCGACCACCCAGGGCGGCACCGGCGTGGTCGTCGGCAGCGACATGACGAGCTTCCTGAGCCAGTCGATCCCGGGCGGGTCGGTGACGGTCTACGATACGCTCGGCAAGGCGACCAGCGTGGAGCTGCGCTGGGCCAAGACGACCAACGCATCGGCCGGCCCGCCGCCGACGACCGACACCTGGAACCTGTTCGTCGCCGAGAACACCGGTGCGACCGGCGGCGCCGTCGCCTATCGCAATGTCAACAGCTCGATCACCTTCGATGCCACCGGGCAGATGACGAACCCTGCTGGCGGCAATATCGCGCTGCCGACGATGACGATCGGCGGGACGACGGTCACTGGCATCAACCTCACCACCGGCGGCAACGGCTTGACCCAGAACGGCGACGTCAGCGGCCAGATCGATGCGCGCAGCATCCGCCAGGACGGCTACACGGCCGGCACGCTGGATCGCGTCTCGGTCTCGGCCGAGGGGCAGGTGATCGGCACCTTCAGCAACGGTCAGGTCGTCGCGCTCGCCCAGCTCTCGGTGGCGCGCTTCAACGCCGACAATTCGCTGAAGCGGCTCGACGGCGGCGCCTTCGAGGAGACGATCGAATCCGGCCCGCCGATCATCGGGCTGGGCACCTCGCAGTTGGTCGGCGGCTCGGTCGAGCAGTCGAACACGGACATCGCCGACGAATTCTCGAAGATGATCGTCACCCAGCAGGCCTACTCGGCCAACACCAAGGTCATCACCACCGCGCAGGAGATGCTGACCTCCGTGTTCAACATCATCCGCTGAGCGGCGCGAATGTGTGCGGCCCAGAAGGGCCGGTGCTAGCGACAGGAGTTGGCGATGGGTCTGAGTACTTCCCTCAACACGGCGATCGGCGGGCTCAACGCCACGCAACTCGGCATCGGCGTCGTTTCGCAGAACGTCGCCAATGCGGGGACGACGGGCTATGTCCGGCGGCAGGTCTCGACTGCCGACAGCCTTTCCGGGCTGACGATCGGCGTGAAGAGTTCGCAGGTCCAGCGGCTGCTCGACAAGATCGTCCAGCACCAGCTCTGGCAGGAGACCTCCGGCGCCGCCTATACCTCGACGCGGGCGAGCGCGCTTTCGAACCTCGACAAGCTCTATGGTGCGCCGGGCAGCGCGACCGCACTCGACACGATCTTCAGCAAATTCACCGGCGCTCTGCAGTCGCTGCAGAACGACCCGTCCTCGTACAGCCTGCGCTCGCAGGTCATCGACAATGCGACGCAGCTGGCCCGGCAGCTCAACACGCTCTCGAATGGCGTGCAGGCTCTGCGCGCTCAGTCCGAAAACAGCATCGCCAACGCCGTCACCAAGGTCAACGACCTGCTGGGTGCGCTGACCAAGGTCAATTCCCGCATCGTGGCGGCGCCGAACGACAGTTCGACGGCGACCCTGAGGGATCAGCGCGACCTGATCCTGTCCGAGCTCTCGCAGTATGTCGACATCAAGACGAGCGAGGATTCGCGGGGCTCGGTCTCGGTCGTCACCGGATCGGGCACGCAGCTCTTCGACGGCCGGCCCTCCGTCACCTTCGGCTTCGACGAGCATAGCGGGCTCGGCCCCGACGATCAGTGGAACGCCGACCCGGCGAAGCGGGGCGTCGGCACCATCACGATGAAGGATTCGTCCGGGAACGTCTCGGACGCCATCGCGAACCGCGTCTTCCGCTCGGGCGAGATCGCCGCCAACATCGAGCTGCGCGACAAGACGCTGGTGCAGGCGCAGGCCCAGCTCGACGAAATCGCTGCGCAGATGTCGAAGGCGCTCTCGGACCGCGAGATCGCGGGCACTCCCGTGACGGCGGGCGCGGCCTCCGGCTTCGAGGTCGACACGGCCGGGCTGCAGTCCGGCAATACGATGACGCTCGACTACAAGGTGACGCCGGGCGGCCAGACCCAGCGCTTCACTTTCGTCCGCGTCGATTCCGCCGCCTCGCTGCCTTTGCCGGCCTCGGCAAGCGGCGATGCCAATAACCGCGTGATCGGCATCGATTTCTCCGGCGGCCCGGCTTCCGTCGCGGCGCAGATCCAGGCGGCCGTCGGCCCGGGCTTCACGGTCTCCAACACGGGCTCGGTGCTGAGCATCGTCGACGACGGCGCTGCCGGGACGCGCGACGTGATCGGCCTGACGTCGCGGCCGACCAACACGGCGTTGTCCGCGGCCGGCGGTACCCCGGAATTGCCCTTCTTCGTCGATGGCTCGGCGGGCGTCCCCTTCACCGGTTCCTATGACGGTGGGTCGCAGAGCGTCGGCTACGCCGCGCGGATCACGGTCAATCCGGCGCTGGTCGCGGATCGCTCGCTGCTCGCGGTGTACAACACCTCGCCCGCCACGGCGCAGGGCGACGTCACCCGTCCGAAGCTGATGCTGGACCGGCTGACGCAGAGCCAGCGCTCCTTCACCAACGCCGTCGGCCTCGACGGCAACAGCGCGACCTCGAACACGACGATCGGCAACTTCGTCCAGCGCGTGGTCTCTTCCCAAGGACAGGCGGTCGAAGCCGCCAAGCGTCTCGACGAAGGCCAGCAGGTCGCGCTCGCCTCGATCCAGAGCCGCTTCCAGGAAACCGCGCAGGTCAATGTCGACCAGGAAATGTCGATGCTGATCGAGCTTCAGAACGCCTATGCCGCCAATGCTCGCATCATCTCCACCGTCAAGGAGATGATGGACGTGCTGCTGAGAGTGTGAGCCCACCATGACCATCACCGCCTATGGAACCGGTGCCTATCGCGCGGCCAAGCCCAACGAATTCGTTTCGACCCGCGCGCAGTTCGACGATCTCCAGCGTMAGCTCGATACCAAGCAGCGCAGCACCAGCTATGGCGATCTCGGCATCGACCGGCGCGTCAGCCTCGATCTCAACGCCAAGATCTCAACGCTTGATTCCTGGCTGAGCGGCATCGACCTCAGTAATGTGAACCTGAAGCTGCAGACGACGTCGGTCGAGAACTTCGCGAAGCTCACCAGCGAGACGCGCAACGACACGCGCTCCAACAGCTATGTGCCGAGTGCCAGCGGCCGGTCCTCGCCGCAGGTTCTGGCGGAGGAAAAATTCAAGCAGTCCCTCGACCTGCTGAATATCGCGGTCAATGGCCGCTATCTCTTCTCCGGGAAGACCTCGGATACCCAGCCCGCGGCCGGCTTCGACGAGATCATCAATGGCGACGGCGCCGGCAAGGCGGGACTGAAGCAGCTGATCGACGAACGCCGGCAGGCCGATCTCGGTTCCGGGCTGGGACGGCTGACGGCCGGGGGCGCCGGCACGACGGCGACCATCGCCGAAGAGGCGACCGTTCATCCTTATGGCTTCAAGATCGCCGGAATTTCCGGCAGCTCGGCCGCGCTGGCGACGACGTTCAATCCCGGGCCGCCGGCGGATGTTTCCGTCAATGTCGCGTCGCAGCCGGCGGCAGGCGACACGGTTCGGCTCAAGCTCAACCTGCCGGACGGGACGCAGGAGGAAATCGTCCTCACCGCCCGGGCCACTGGAACGACCGGATCGGACACCGATTCCTTCGAGATCGGCGCCGACCCCAACGCCACGGCGGCCAATCTGCGCAACTCGATCAATGCGGCGCTCGGTCAGGAGGCGAAGACGACGCTTTCGGCCGCGTCCTCGCAGGTCGCAGCCCAGGATTTCTTCGCGGGCAGCCTCAGCAATCCTCCGAAGCGCGTTCCCGGACCACCCTTCGACACGGCTACCGCACCGCCGACCAATGCGGGCGCCGCTGCGACGACGGTGATCTGGTATCGCGGCGATGACGGCTCCGATCCGGCGCGCAGCACCTCGACGGTCCAGATCGACCAGGGCCAGATCGTGGGGACGGGCGCGCGGGCGAACGAGGAGGCGTTCCGCGTCGGCCTCGCGCAGTTCGCGATCATGGCGGTCGAGAACTTCCCGGCCGGCGACGCCAATTCGCAGGCGCGCTACGAGGCGATGACGTCGCGCGTCAGCGAGAAGCTCGGTTTCGGCGGCAGCACCCAGAAGCCGGCCGAGATCATCACCGAGCTCGGCTCCGCCCAGACGGCGCTCGCCAGCGCCAAGGAGCGCCATCAGGGCACCAAGGACTACCTGACGACGACGCTGTCGGGCATCGAAAACGTCTCGACCGAGGAAGTCGCGACTCAGATCCTGTCGCTGCAGACGCAGCTGCAGGCAAGCTATCAGGTGACCTCGATGCTCTCGAAGCTGTCGCTGACGAACTTCCTCTGAGCTTTCCGCTCACTCCCGCCTCAAAATGAAACGCCGCCCATTCGGGCGGCGTTTCCTTTTCGGAAGCTGGAGAACTTGCTCGGAGCGGGCGTATCAGCGCCCGCGCAGCCCGGCCGCGATGTCGCGGTTGATATTGACGAGAATGCCAAGTCCCTGCGGCTGCGGATCGGCTGCGAGCTTGAAGGTATGGTTGAAGATGAAATTGCCGAGGCCGAGGATGTTGGTCTTGATGCCGACCGGCAGCGGATTGTCCTCGGCGATCACGGCCGAGACGAGCAGGGTCCAGAGCCTGCGGTTATAGGTCAGGGCTTCGTCGAGCTCGCGCTCGCGCGCGGCCCAGTCGTCGGCGACGATCTGGAGGCGGGTGGCGGCCTTGATCAGGAGGGAGGCTTCGAGCTCGCGGGGTGAAACGACGGACTGGGCTGTCTTGGCGGCGGCGGCGTAGGCGTTAAACCCGTTTTGCATGCTCGATCAGTTCCGCTTCGTAGGCGATCAGCTTCTTGGCTGCCTTGAGGGCTTTGTACAGATCCCCGCTTAAGATGCGGTTATTGATCTCGTGAACATGCGGCAGAGCGCTGGGAGCGGCCTGGACGAAATCTCGCACGAGCTGGAAAAACACCTCGTGCTGAAGCGTGGGATCCTGGGCCAGATACATCAACTGGATCGCGAAATAGATCTTCTTGGCCGGGCTGTCTGCGGTCGTGGCCGTGAGAATGTCTTTCTCGCGCAGGATCGGGGCGTCGCCTTCGATGAAGAAGCGCGTGCGCTGCTCGTCGTTGCGGATCACCACCTGGCCGATGATGATCCGTTCGCGCGGCTTGAGCTCGACCTTGAGAGCCATGTCTGTCTGAGCCTTCTGGCGGAGGGAAGGGCGGCGGACTGGACCCGGAGGCGTCAGCCGAAGAGGCGCAGGACGCCCTGGTCGGCCTGGTTCGCCAGTGAGAGCGCGGTCTGCGAGAGCTGCTGGCGGGTGTTGAGGGCGAGCAGGCTCGCGCCTTCCTCGTTCGGATCGGCCAGGACGAGGTTGCCAGCGCCGGTCGTCAGGACGTTCGCCAGTTCCTTGGTGAAGTCCTGCCGGGTCTGGGCGACCGAGAGGTTGGAGCCCAGCGTCGAGGAGAGCGACTTCAGCGAGGTGAGAGCGCCGGTCAGCGACTGGGTGGCCTTGTCGAGGTCGGCGTCGTTTTGGAAGTTGATGAAGCCGGTGAGCTGCGTGTTGACGGCCTTCGGAATGCCGAGATTGTCCGATGTCAGGTTCGAGCCCTGGATGTCGAGCTTGGTCTGGTTCTTGCCGGTCTTCTCGTTGAACTGGATCGTCAGACGGTCGCCAGCGAGCAGGTTGATGCCGTTGTAGCTGGAGTCCTTGGCGAGATCGTCGATCTTGTTGCGCAGGTCGTTGAACTGATCGATCAAGTTCGAGCGTACCGCCGAGGTGATGCTCGATCCGGTGATCGTCGTGCCGGCGGCCGAGTTGTCGGTGAGTGCGAAGCCGAAATCGGTGTTGTCGCTGGTGGCGCCGGCCGCAGTAGTCAAGGCCGTGGCGCCTGCCGCCGCGATCTCGGCCGGGGTCGGCGCGCCAGGCGCGGCCGGAGTGAAGGTCGTGGTCCCGATACCGAACTGCACCTTCTCGGAGCCGATGCCCTTGACGTTGAGCTGGCCCTTCTCGTCGACGAAGGCGGTGGCGATGCCCGACTTGTTGATCTCGTTGACGACGTCGCGAACCGTCGAGTTCGTGCTGAGGAAGCTGGCGGTATAGGTCGTCGAACCCGAGGTCAGCGTGATCGAGGTCGTCGCCTCGTCGCCCGCGGCGAGAACCG
Organism: Allobosea sp. 10L417; assembly: GCF_056395485.1. NCBI lineage: Bacteria > Pseudomonadati > Pseudomonadota > Alphaproteobacteria > Hyphomicrobiales > Alloboseaceae > Allobosea > Allobosea sp. 10L417. Next base: position 305,807 of record NZ_JBFTJP010000001.1, on the reverse strand, counting down.
GGCCGCCGACATTGCCGGAATACGTAGCGGTTGCGGCATTGGCGCCGGCGCCGTTGTCGTCGACCACGCGCTTGTCGAGGGCGATATCCTTGAGGCTCTTGCTCGTCACCGCCGCTTCCGTCGCGGTGGAGAGAGCCGTGCCGGCCTTGGTCGGACGATTTTGAGCCGCATCGGCCTGGGCCTGTTTGACCGTCGACTGCAGCGACTGGACGAGCTTGGTGATGCCGTCGATGCCCTTCGAGGCGGTCTGGATGGTCTGGATGCCGTTCGAGATGCCGTCAAGCAGGCCGGTGAGCTGGCTGGATCGGTCGTTCAGCGAGAGCGCAGTGAAGTAGTTCACCGGGTTGTCGATCGCGGAGTTGACCTTCTTGCCGGTGGCGAGGCGGTTCTGGATGACACTCTGCTGGGCCGTCGTCTGCTGCAGCGTCAGCAGGTTGTTGCGGACACCGCTGGAAAGGATCGTGCTGGCCATCTTCGGTCCCCTGAACGCGCGACTCCGGCGCGATGCAACCTGATTTCAGGGGTGATCATCACTCGTTAGGGATAACAAAAGGTTAATCGAGGCGTTGTTCCGGCTGCGTCGCCCAAACGAAAAGCGGCGGAGCCGAAGCTCCGCCGCTCTTTGACTTCGTCCCGCGTTCTGCGGGCTGATCCGCTTCTGCGGACCGAAGATCAGAACAGACGCAGGACCGCCTGGTCGCTCTGGTTCGAGAGCGACAGCGCCGTCTGCGAGAGCTGCTGACGGGTCTGCAGCGCGAGCAGGTTGGCGGCTTCCGAGTTGGCGTCGACGTTCACCAGGTTGGAGGCGCCGGTGCTCAGCACGTCCGCCATGTCCTTGGTGAAGTCCTGACGGGTCTGGGCGACCGAAAGGCTGGCGCCGAGGCTGGACGACAGCGACTTCAGCGAGGTCAGGGCGCCGGTGAGGGCCTTGGTCGCGGATTCAAGGTCGGTGTCGTTCTGGAAATTGACCTGGCCGGCGAGCTGGGTGTTGCCAGCCTGGGCGATACCCAGGTTGTCGGAGGTGACGTCCGATCCCTGAATGTCGAGCTTGGTCTGGTTCTTGCCGGCCTTCTCGTTGAACTGGATCGAGAGACGGTCGCCCTTCAGCAGGTTGATGCCGTTGAAGCTCGCGTCCTTGGCGAGATCGTCGATCTTGCCGCGCAGGTCGTTGTACTGGTCGATCAGGTTCGAGCGCGTCGCCGAGGTGATGCTCTGACCCTTGATCGCGCCACCGGCGGTGGCATCGGCCGCGAGGAAGCCGATCGCGGTGTTGCTCGTGCCGGTGCCGGCAGCGGTGACCGCGGCGGTGTTGGCCGTATCGATTTCCGTCGAGGTGGGATTACCAGCGGAAGCCGCCGTCACGGCGGCGGTGCCGAAGCCGAACTCGACATCGTCCGAACCGGTGCCCTTGACGTTGAGCTGGCCCTTCTCGTCGACGAAGGCGGTGGCGACGCCCGACTTGTTGATCTCGTTGACGACATCGCGAACCGAAGCGTTCGTGGCGTCGAACGAGGCCGTATAGGTCGTCGAACCAGCTTTAATCGAGATCGCAGCGCGCACACCGTCGGTGTCGGCGGCAATGCCGACGTCACCGGAGCTGGTCGCGGTAGCCGCGTCGGCGGTGGCGGCAGTACCGCCGGTCACGTCGACGAGCTTCTTGTCGAGCGCAACGTCCTTCAGGCTCTTCGAGGTCGCGACCTGCTCCGCCGCAGTGGCGAGAGCCGTGCCGGCCTTGGTCGGGCGGTTCTGGGCCGCGTCCGACTGTGCCTGCTTGATGGTCGACTGCAGGGAGCTCACCAGCTTGGTGATGCCGTCGATGCCCTTGGAGGCGGCCTGGATGGTCTGGATGCCGTTGGACATGCCGTCGAGCAAGCCGGTGAGCTGGCTGGAACGGTCATTGAGCGAGGCGGCGGTGAAGTAATTGACGGGGTTGTCGACTGCCGAGTTGACCTTCTTGCCGGTCGCCAGCTTGAACTGGGAAGCCTGGGCCTGGGCGGTGATCGACTGCAGCGACGAGAGCGCGTTGCGCACACCCGCATTGAGAGAGACGGCCATCTGTTTTTACCTTCTGGTAGGATGCCTTCTGGCGCCCGGGCCGTTCTGGCCAGGACGAGGCGACCCTGGCGCGCCAGCCCGTAACAACCGGTAAATTTCCCTCGGCAAATTGAGCGCAAGGCAGCGCTCGTCGGGCCATGGTTAAGCGCCTGCTAACGGCCACGCGGCCTTTGACGTGGGCGACATGGCCGACGCAAAAAGAACGCCCGCACGGAGCGCGGGCGGGATGCAGATTGCTGCTGGAACGGAAGGGCAGAGCCGTCAGGCAGTGCGCTCGACCTGATGACGCTCTTCTTCGGCCTCGCGTGCCCGCTCGGTGAGTTCGCGCGAATAGGCCCGCAGCTTCAGAAGTGTTTCGTCGGGTAGCTGGGAGACCGTCTCGCCGGTCTCGCGATCCTTCTTCTGCAGAACGATCGCCCGGGTCTTCGGGTCGATGACGAGCCTGCGCTCCACGGTTTCGTCGACCGTGCGATTGGCGGTGCGGCCGTTCCGGTCATTGACGAAGGCACGACGTTCGCCGTTTGCGCGGCTCTGCGCGTCGCGGGCTTCCGCACGGACCTCGACATTCACCGCTGCGCCGGCGGAGGCGGATTGGACGGTCTTCTCGGGCGGCAGGTCGACCGCGACGCTGCCCGGCTGGGCGGTGACGTCGGCGCGGGTGACCGGTGCGGCGGTCGGCGCCACGATCCTGGGTGCGTTGCCGAATTCCATGACCACTCCTTCTGGAGCTGTTCGCGGCGCCGTTGCGCCGGTCTCGCCGATTGCCGGGGGCAGGGCACACCTGGCCGACTCTGCCCAAGATGACAGAAAAGATTGAATCTGCCGTTAGGGATTTAGGTAAATATTGAGGGTTTCCGGCGCAGCCGCGCCGGATTTGCAAGACAGGCCGCCGCCTTGAGCGGACCGCCGCTCACAGGCTCCGCGAAACGACGAGCGGGCCGGAGTTGGGCCGGGCGAAGGCGCCGGCGCCGACGGAGGCCGCGGGCCCGTAACCATTCGCGCGCATCGGCCTGTTGGCGTCGGCGGCGAGGTCGCGGATGACGGATTCCGAGACGGCGCGAGCTGTCGCCAGCACGATCTGGTTGGTCTCGATCAGGTTCTGAAAGGCGAGATGGGCGTCCTTCAGGCGCTTGACCTGATCGGGCACGAAGCGCGCGAGCGCGACGGCGTTGAGCTTCACCTGTTCGACGCCGCGCATATAGATGCCGGCGAGCTCGGTCTTGCGGGGCTCGCGGCTCATCGCCTCCGGCAGGCGGCCGGCGCGGACGAGTTCGGTCTCCTCGCCGACGAGATGCGACAGCGCACCGAGAGCTTCCAGCACGGCCTCGATCAGCGCACGCGCCGTCAGCGCATCGGCGACGCGCGGCCGCTCGTCCAGGATCAGATTAGCCGCCGACATTCGTCGCTCCGGACGCGGACTGCTCCTGAAGGCTGATCAGATCGCGCAGGATCTGGTCGGAGAGGCCGACGCCGCCCGCCTTCTGGATCTGCTTGGCGTATTGCTGGCTGAGCTGAGAGCGCCAGATGCCGCCGCCGGTGCCGTTCTCGCCGAGCGGGCCTTCGGTGCCTTCGCTCGCGGTCAGGCGATCGGTCATCTGCTCGAGAAACATCGTCTCGAAGTCATCGGCCTGCTTCTTGAGCTTGGCCTTGGCTGGATCGAGCGCCTCGGCGATGCCACTGGCGACCTTGCCGGCGATGCCGAGCGCCAGATTGGCTGCGGGGAGGGCGAGAGCGGCGGTCATCACATCACCTCGATTTCGGCCTGCAGGGCGCCTGCCGACTTGATGGCCTGGAGAATGGAGATCAGGTCGCGCGGCCCGATGCCGAGCGCGTTGAGCCCGTCGACGAGCTCGGCCAGGGTCACGCTTTCCTTGACCAGAGCGAGCTTGTTGCCGCCGCCGGTGTCGACCTTGACGCTGGTCTGCGGTGTCACCACGGTCCGACCGCGGGCGAATTCATTGGGCTGGCTGACCTGCGGCGTCTCGCTGATCGTGACCGTGAGGTTGCCCTGCGCCACCGCGACGGTGGAGACGCGCACATCCTTGCCCATCACGATGATGCCGGAGCGCTCGTCGATGACGATGCGGGCAAGCTGGTCGGGCTCGACGCGCAGCTGCTCGATATCGGTCAGCAGCCGGATCATGTTGCCCTTGAAGCGCGGCGGAATCTGCAGCACGACGGTCGAGGGATCGGTGGGCTCGGCGGAGTCGCCACCGACGAAGTCGTTGATCGCTGCGGCCATGCGACGCGCGGTCGTCAGGTCGGGATTGCGCAGCGACAGCCGCAGGGTCGAGAGCTTGTTCAGCGCGAAGTCGATCTCGCGCTCGACGACACCGCCATTGGCGATGCGGCCGACGGTCGGCACGCCGCGGGTGATCTTGCTCGCCTCGCCCTCGGCCGAAAAGCCGGAGATCGCGACCGGTCCCTGCGAGACGGCATAGACCTCGCCATCGGCGCCGAGGAGCGGGGTGACGAGCAGCGTGCCGCCCTGGAGCGATTTGGAGTCGCCCATGGCGGAAACGGTGACGTCGACGCGGGTGCCCTGCGTGGAGAAGGGCGGCAGGTTGGCGGTCACCATCACCGCGGCGACGTTGGCGGTGCGCATATTGGCGCCGCGCGTGTTGACGCCGAGGCGCTCGAGCATCGCCTGCAGAGACTGCTTGGTGAAGGGCGTGTTGTTCAGCGTGTCGCCGGTGCCGTTGAGGCCGACGACGATGCCGTAGCCGAGCAGCTGGTTGGTGCGCACGCCCTCGATCGCGGCGAGATCCTTGATGCGCGAGAGCGCGAACACCGGCTGTGACGACAAGCCGATCGCCACGGCCAGCAGAGCGGCCAGCGGCTTCAGCAGCATCGTCAGGGCGGAGTTGCGGAACATGCTGCGGCACCAGGGGGCAGTTTCAAGTCCACAGGCCCTTGCGAGGGGCGTGCCAGCCGGACTGAAATCGAAAAGCCTTGTTTGTCAGCCATTTGGAGCTATGCGCCATCCTCGGTCACGGTCCATGGAGGCTGCGGTTCCTGCCGGGGCGGCAGTTTCTGCCGGGTAGTTTACCGGTTGTTAACCACGCCGGGCGAGTTTCAGGTCACTCTGGTTCGCCGCGCGCCCTGATCGGGCGCATGGTGGCGATCCATCCGTTTGTTGCATCGGATTCGCCCGAAAAGCGGCTTCCACTTTTCGGCCCGATGCTAGCGAGGCCGCCGATGATCAGGATCGACCAGCGCGCGCCCGTTTCGAATGCCGGCCCGGCCAGTTCCGCGAGGCGCTCGAGCGGCGCTTCCTTCGCGCTTCCAACACAGGATTCCGCCTCCACCGCCCGCAGCGGCGGCGTCGGGTCGACCGGCCCGCTCGATACGCTGCTGGCGGTGCAAGCGGAGGAAGATACCCAGGACCGCAAACGCCGGCAGGCGCGGCGCGGACATGACCTGCTTGACGGGCTCGACCGGCTGAAGGCCGCGCTGCTCGCCGGCCGGGTGCTGCCTTCCGAGCTGGAGCGGCTGCGCACGATGCTGGCGCTTCGGCGCGAGACGACCGACGATCCGCGCCTGGACGAGGTGCTCGCTCATATCGAGCTGCGTGCCGCTGTGGAACTCGCCAAGCTCGGCCGGTAGCGGGCTCCGCCGGATCGCCCGAGACGGGCCATCGCGGCGGAACGCAAATCCTTATTTCGGCTGGGTGCAGTCGTTCGGTGGCGGTGCGCCGTTGAAGCGCTGTTCCATCCAGTCGACCGCCGCTGCGGCACTGTCCTCGGCGGCCGGTAGGTGGCCTACCCCCTGTAGTGCCTCGAACCGCACCGCACTCCCGGCAGCGCAAAGCTTGTCTGCATAGTTGCGCGTGACCTGCGGTCTGACCAGCGTGTCCTCCGTGCCCTGCGCCAGAAAGACCGGGATGCCGCGCGGCACGAGACCGGGCGAGTTCCGGTCGAGCAGCGAATGCCAGGGCTGGCGGGCGGCAAAGTCTTCGTCGATGAGGAATTTGCGCTCCAGCGCCTTGGTCGGGCGCAACCGGCTCAGGATGTCGGGCAGGCTTTCGATGCAGTCCGCGGCGAGCACGTCGACGACCGGGATCGCCTGCTCGTAGATGATCTTCGTCAGAGGGGCCTTGTAGACGCGTGTCCACGACCAGAGGGTCATCGCGGTCAGATTGCGGCCGCCATCGGTGTCGATGTCGTCGGCCAGGAGCGGGCCGAGCTCGGTCGCAGGCGCGGCGGCAGCGACGCCGACCAGATTGAGTTCGGGGGCCAGGCGTTTCGCCAGAATGCCGGTGAACAGCGCCGCGTGTCCCCCCTGCGAATGACCCCAGACGGCGAAGCGTCGCCCGGCGGAGGCGCCGGCAAGTTGACGGGCTGCCCGCACCGAGTCGATCACGGACCGGCCCTCGCTCTCACCGACCAGATAGGGATACGTCCCCGGCGCGCCGAGGCCCGGATAGTCCGTCGCCGCGACGATGTATCCGCGCGCAATCATCGCACGCAGGCCCTGGATGGACTGGAAGATATCGCCGGCGCGCGACGGCCCGCATTGCGGCTGGACGCCGGTCGTCGGATGCGCCCAGGCCACGATCGGACGGCCTCCCGGCGGAACGGGGCCTGACGGGACGATCGCAACGCCGGACACGGCGATCGGCTTTCCGTCGAGCCCGAGCGAGCGATAGAGCATCCGATAGGCGGTCGCGCCCTCCGGCGTTCCTTTGAGGATTTCCGTACGTATCACCGTTCCGGGGCGCCCTCCGGCGATTTCGGCGGTCGTCGGCGTGTAGAAATCCGATTGTGCCCCGGCCGGAGAGGTGGAGAAGGCAGCCGACATCCAGATCAGCAGGGTGATGACGAGCCGCATAAGTGTTTCTCCGGGGAGCAGGCGCAGACTTCAGCGTCCGGTGACTAGCCCAGATATCGTTTAGCAATTGCTTCTGCGGGGAGCTCAGATCGGCGCCCGGCCCCGTTACCGGATGAACTGGTCCACGTATTCAGCGCCCAGCCCATTGCCCGCATAATGCGCCCTGCATTTGTCGATGCGGGTGAAGACGTCGTCGTAGCCGAGGCATTTGCCGTCCGGATCGACATAGATCATCGCGCCGTTCACCTGGAACATCGTGATCATCTCCTCGACATCGGGATCGACCACCAGCGTATGGGTTTCGCCGGGAGCCTCGTAGACATAGGCGCCTTCGGTCGCGACCCAGTCATGCTCGAGATAGCGCCACTTGCCCTTGAGCACGTAGCCATGGACGGGCAGGGGGTGGCGGTGGCGCGAGAGCACGCCGGCGCGGCGGACCTTGAGCAGGTTCATCCAGTAGCCGCGCGAGGTGCAAAGGAGCAGGGGGCGGAACCAGACATTGTCGTCCACCGGCACCCAGACGCGCTCGTCGGTGGGGATCACATTAGGGACGATCAGCTCCGGCGGCGATTCCTTCGGTTGCGGGTGGCGATAGGGCGTCCAGCGCTCTTCCTGCGTGGCCGCAACGGGGATCGGGCTCGTCGTGTTCATGGCGTCTCTCCCGTGCTGATGTTCTGATTCAAGTGGTGCGCAATCTGATTCAGGTTTCCGGCCCAAGTTGCTGAACCGGAATCGCTTTTCTAGACGGCAAGGTAGCCGCCATCGACAGGCAGGATGGCGCCGGTGACGAACTGCGCCGCATCGGACAGCAGGAAGGCGATGGCGCCGCCGACATCGCCGGGCTTGCCCCAGCGGCCCATTGGCGTGCGGGCGAGGATCGGCGCCGAGCGCTCGGCATCCTCGACCAGCGGGCGCGTCAGTTCCGTCTCGATCCAGCCCGGTGCGACGGCGTTGACGCGGATGCCGTCCGGCGCCCAGGCGGCTCCGAGCGATTTGGTGAGCTGGCCGATGCCGCCCTTGGAGGCCGCATAGCCCGGGGCGAAGGGCGAGCCGTGGAAAGTCAGCATCGAGGCGATGTTGACGATGGCGCCGCCGGCCTTGTCCGCGCCCTTGGCGGCGAGCTTGTCCCTGGCGGCGAGGCACATCCGCATCGTGCCGGTGAGATTCACCTCGATGGTCAGGCGGAAGGCGTCGATCTCGAATTCCTTGCCGCCGCGCTGGATCATGCCGGCGCAGTTCACCAGCGCGTCGAGGCGCGGGCAGGTCGCGACAATGGCCGCGACCTGATCGTCGCGGGTGACGTCGAGCCGGGCATGGCGGATGGCGGGATGGCCCGACGCCGCCGCGACCTCCTCGTCGGTCAGGCCGGTGGCGAGAACCTCATAGCCGGCCTGGGCCAAGGCGAGGGCGGCGCCAGCGCCGATGCCGCGCGTGCCGCCGGTGACAAGAGCGAATTTGGTCGAAGTCGATTGTGTCATGAGCCGAAGGCTAGTGCGGCCTTCGGCAAGGGGAAAGGCGGCCCGGCGCGGGCCGCCATGCAATGACGGTCGGATCGGTTACTGCAGCTGGTATTTGAGGGAGAGCATGGCCCGTCCGAGCGTCTCGTAGTCGGAGGCGACCAGCGGCAGCTTGCGCGCCAGCGTCACGTCAAAGGATGTCTGCCAGGGCAGGTCGGCGAATTTGGCGAGATCCACCGAGAGCTTCATCTCCGGCGTCAGGGCGGTATGAAGGCCATCGCCCGGCGCAAACACGTAGTTGCCGGCCATGGCGAGCTGGGAAGTCAGCGTCAGATGCGGCAGCAGTTCCTGGCGATAGCCGATGAGGGCCTCGCCGGTCTGCTCGGGGTTGCCGTAGAGCGAGCCGCCGCCGCCGGTGGAAAGGCCCCAGATGAAGCCCGTTCCGGCGGATACGGGCTGGGCGAGCCGCCAGTTGACCCGGGCGTCGCGCGTCGCGCCGGCGCTGGCGGGGTCGGAGAGCGTGGTCGAGAGCGAGAAGACCTCCTTGCCCAGCTTGAAGCCGACCGCGCGGTCCTGGGCGGCACTCATCATGTCCTGCCGTGCGGCGAAGCCGTCGCGGATGATGTCGACGGGTATCGGCGCCCTGGCGCGCAGATGGGCGCCCGATGCGGCATTGGCACGGCCGATCGCCGCGAGCGTCGGATTGAACACGACTGCGTCGGCATTGTCGCCGGCCGGCAGCAGAGCTTCCATCTCCGCGGCATCCGGGTCCTGCAGAGCCGCGCGCGGGATGGGCAGTTGGATGGCACCCTCCGGCATCACCTCCTGGGCCGCGGCGGGCGCGGGAGAAAGAGATGCGGCAAGAAGGAGCGCCGCCGGTGCCGCGGCAGTACCGTTGAAATTGAAGCGGAACACGTCGTTCGTCCTGTCGCTATGACGAGCGGCAGGTCAGGCTAGGTGGGGAAGGTGCCGATTTTGCGGCAATGCAACATAATCGCGCCGTTGCCCGGTTGCCCGAAAGCCGCGCTTCCCCCGCCGCTCCGAACCCGCTAGGAAGCGACCCAGCCGCGGACGGTGGCGGAAAGCCGCAGTTTCGGATCGTTCTATCTGGAGAGAGCAGGGGTTATCGCATGAGCAAGATCAAGGTCGCCAACCCGATCGTCGACATGGACGGCGACGAGATGACCCGGATCATCTGGCAGAAGATCAAGGACACGCTGATCTTCCCCTATCTCGACCTCGAGCTCGACTATTACGACCTCTCCGTCGAGAACCGCGACGCCACCAACGACCAGGTCACGATCGACGCGGCCAACGCCACGAAGAAGCATGGCGTCGCCGTGAAGTGCGCGACCATCACGCCGGACGAGGCCCGCGTGAAGGAGTTCAACCTCAAGGAGATGTGGAAGTCGCCGAACGGCACGATCCGCAACATCCTCGGCGGCGTGATCTTCCGCGAGCCGATCATCTGCAAGAACGTGCCGCGCCTCGTGCCGGGCTGGACCCAGCCGATCGTCATCGGCCGCCATGCCTATGGCGACCAATATCGCGCGACCGATTTCAAGTTCCCGGGCAAGGGCACTCTCTCGATCAAATTCGTCGGCGAGGACGGCAACGTCATCGAGAAGGAGGTCTTCAAGGCCCCCGAGGCCGGCGTCGCCATGGCGATGTACAATCTCGACGAGTCGATCCGCGACTTCGCCCGCGCCTCGCTGAACTATGGCCTGATGCGCAAGTATCCGGTCTATCTTTCGACCAAGAACACCATCCTCAAGACCTATGACGGCCGCTTCAAGGACATCTTCCAGGAGATCTACGAGAAGGAGTTCAAGGCCGAATTCGACAAGCTCGGCATCACCTACGAGCACCGCCTGATCGACGACATGGTCGCCTCGGCAATGAAGTGGTCGGGCGGCTATGTCTGGGCCTGCAAGAACTACGATGGCGACGTGCAGTCCGACACCGTGGCGCAGGGCTTCGGCTCGCTCGGCCTGATGACCTCCGTGCTGATGACGCCGGACGGCAAGACCGTCGAGGCCGAGGCCGCCCACGGCACGGTGACCCGCCACTACCGCGAGCATCAGAAGGGCCGGGAGACCTCGACCAACTCGATCGCCTCGATCTTCGCCTGGACGCGTGGCCTCGCCCACCGTGCCAAGCTCGACAACAACGCCGAGCTCGCGAAGTTCGCCTCGCTGCTCGAGAAGGTCACGGTCGACACCGTCGAGGCCGGCGACATGACCAAGGACCTCGCGCTGCTGGTCGGCGCCGAGCAGAAGTGGCTCTCGACCACCGGCTTCCTCGAGAAGGTCAGCGAGAACATGAAAAAGGCGATGGCCGCCTGAGGCGCGCCCTCCCGCGAAAGTCGCGAAGCCCGGCCGAAAGGCCGGGCTTTTTCCATTGGCGGCACGAAACGAGTCCGTCGCCGCACATGTTTTGGGATGGCTGGATTCGCCGGCCTCGCAGGTTCCGATCCGGCAGCGGGCGCGCGCCCACGAGGTCGTCTCTCAGCGTGAAGCCCGGGATCAATCTGCGATTGCGTCGCCGACGCCGTGCCAGATTTGATCCTTGAGCGCGATGAGCGGGGGCGCGGGAATCCTCACAGGCGGCTCCATTCGCCTGGTGCCATCGATTACCAAAGTGGCGATGTAGATCTCCCCATCGGTGTAATAGGGGTCGCCTTCACCATTCCGGCCGAACAAGGTCGGGCCCACCCCGGAAATCTGGAAGAAGTTCTGGACCATGCCGGCCTTGCCGAGATCACGCATCAGCATGTCACGCTCGGCGTCGATGTTGGGTGCAATGTGGTGCGTCACCTGGCCGGTATCGTGGCTGAAGCCGACGCCCCGGTCGAAAGTGACGGAGCCCAGCCAGACCGGCCGCCCATCACTTCCCTTCTCGAGGACCATCCAGAACCGGACGTGGTGTCGGCGGTCGGCGCTCGTACCCTCCGGCTTTTCGAATGCAAGCTGCTCTTTTTTGCCCTCATAGTACAGCGGACTGACAGGCGCGTCGTGATAGGGCCGGTCGAGCGCCACGCTGCCTACAATCTCGATGCTCGTCCGCAAGGTAATCGGGTCGGCCGGATACCAGCCGGCCGCATGCATGGCACGCAGAGCGTCGTCCCTGCTGCCGACGAAGCCAACATTGAGCGCGTCGCCGGGGATACCGCTCGCGGTACGTGTTACCATGGGCAAGGAGGCGAGGCCCGGCTCATGCTCATGGTGACGCCACAGAAGGGGCAGTATGAGATAAGCAAGAAGCAGGTAGGCGACGAGCGCACCTGCCAGGACGATCCACCACCGTCGCCTGCTCGCGATCTGACCCATTTCCGACATCGATTCGATTGCGGTCGCCTCTGCGGGGCTTCCGGAGATTCCCCCGCCTGTGCAGCCTAATCCGCCGCAAAGGACGCTGGCTATTGTCCCTTGGTGTCCTTTGTCCCCTTCGTTGAAAGCTTTGCGCGACAGATGGAACGGCCCAGTTCATCGGACGTTGTTGATCGCCGGCGCGATGCGCCCGCGCCGCCGGAGGTCATCCATGCCAAAGATCGATCTCGCCGTTGTTCCGGAGGTCCGGGGCTCGGGCTATCCGGCGCCGTTCAATGCGCCCTGCGCCGGGCGCCTGCGGCAGCGGCTCGGCGAGGCCGGAGGCTTGAAGGATTTCGGGGTCAATCTGATGCGTGTGCCGCCGGGCGGCTGGTCCTCGCAGCGACATTGGCACTCGCATGAGGACGAGTTCGTCTATGTGGTGGCGGGCGAGCTCGTGCTCGTCGAGGATGCGGGCGAGACACTGCTGCGTGCCGGCGAGTGCGCCGCCTTTCCCAAGAACAGCGGTGATGGCCACCATCTGATCAATCGTACGGATGCGATGGCGGTTTATCTCGAGATGGGCTGGCGCTGGCCAGCCGACGTGACCACTTGCTCCGATATCGATATGATGAGCGCCAATGCGGATGGGCGCTTCGTCCACGAGAATGGCGACCCCTATCCCGCAGGCTAGGGGCGCGGACTGTCGTTGTAAGAAGACTGGCCGATACGGAGAGCTGGGATGCCTGAGAACGCTTCGCAGATGGAGCTTGATGAGCGGATTGCCATTGCTCGGAGGAACATCGCCGAGTTGATGGAACAGGCGACGGGCGTGTCGGGCGCCGCCGCCGAGGAGCGTCTGGCGACGCGGCTCAATGAGCAGCAGGATCTGCTCAACGAACTGCTCAAGAAACGCGAAGCGATGGGCTGAGACGTTCGCCGCGCATTCCTGCTCGCAGGTGCGCGGCGGTCGTCCCGATCACTCCACGACGACGGGATGGCGGGCGAGAATGCGCAGCCCGCTGACAGGCGCGTTCATGACATAGCGGAGCTCGTATGGGCCGGATTGTTCCGGCGCTTCGAGCACGGCTTCGACATTCTCCGCCGGAAAGAACCGCGGGCCTTCGGCCTCGACGGGGGAGTCGGCCGGAACCAGCACGACACGATCCTGATCACCGTTCGGCCCGATGCCGCGCACCGGCAGCGCCTGGCCGCGGCCGACGCGGGCGGGCGCGGCTAGCGTCGCGCTGGGCTCGGTGGTGACAAGCGGCTGGCGCAGCAGGATCGCAGGAGCGCCGTCCTTCGCGACGGTGAGGCGCAGCTCATAGATTCCGGCGAGGCCGGGAGTCGGCAGGGCGGGAACCGTGTTGCGCGGCTCGACGACGACGATGGCGCTGCTGGCGGCATCATCGGGCCGGGCGATCGCGAGGCGCGCACCCTGCGGCGCCCGGGTGAGGAAGACACTCAGCGGCGCGCCGGCCATGATCGTCCGCGCGGCCGACATGCCGGGCTCGGTCGGAGGAGCCGGCTTCTTCTGCGCCAAAGCGGCCGCCGGCCAGAAGCCGACAGCCAGGAGGAGGCCGCGGCGGGAGAGCGCCTGGCCTGTCCCGCCGACCGTCATTCAGCCCATCGCAGCCGCGACGGCGTCGAGCGCGGCCTGCGCCTTGCTGCCGTCCGGCCCGCCGGCCTGGGCCATGTCGCGGCGACCGCCGCCGCCCTTGCCGCCAAGCTGCTCGGAGGCCGCGCGGACCAGCGCGACCGCGTCGAAACGCTCGGTCAGATCGGGCGTGACGCCGACGACGACGCCGGCCTTGCCGTCATCGGCGACGCCGACGATGGCGACGACGCCGGAGCCGACGCGCGCCTTGGCTTCGTCGGCGAGGCTCTTCAAATCCTTCATCTCGATGCCGGTAACGGCGCGCGCCAGCAGCTTGGCGCCGGCGATCTCACGCACCGGATCCTCGGCCGCGCCGCCGCCGCCCATGGCGAGCTTCTTGCGGGCTTCGGTGAGCTCGCGGTCGAGCTTGCGGCGCTCTTCGATGAGCGCGGCGAGGCGGTTGCCGGCCTCGGTTGCCGGCACCTTGAGGAGGCTCGCCAACCCTTCGAGCAAGCGCGATTCCTCGTTGAGGCGCAGCCGGGCTCCGTTGCCGGTCATCGCTTCGAGACGGCGCACGCCGGCCGCGACGGCGCCCTCGCCGACAATGCTGACAAGGCCGATATCGCCCGTGCGGGCAGCGTGGGTGCCGCCGCAAAGCTCGACCGAATAGGCGCGTCCGGCGGGATTCGTGCCCATCGCGACGACGCGGACTTCGTCACCGTACTTCTCGCCGAAGAGGGCGCGGGCGCCGGAGGCGATGGCCTCGTCGACGCTCATCAGGCGGGTCGTCACCGGCTCGTTCTTCAGCACGATGGCGTTGGCGATCTCCTCGACCTCGCGCAGTTCCTCCTCGCTGATCGGCTTGGGATGCGAGAAGTCGAAGCGCAGACGATCGGGCGAGACCAGTGAGCCCTTCTGCGCGACGTGGTCGCCGAGGACGAGGCGCAGCGCCTCGTGCAGCAGGTGGGTCGCCGAATGGTTGGCGCGGATCGCGGTGCGGCGCTCGCGGTCGACGATCAGCTCGACCGGTTGGCCGAGCTGCAATTCGCCTTCCTTGACCGTGACGGCATGGGCGAAGACATCGCCGAGCTTCTTCTGGACGTCCGTGACCTCGGCGACCGTGTCGGCGCCGCGGACGAGACCGGCATCGCCGACCTGGCCGCCGGACTCGCCGTAGAACGGCGTCTGGTTGACCAGCATGAAGCCGCTCTCGCCGGCCTTCAGCGACGGGACTTCGGCGTTGTCGCGGATCAGGGCGGTGACCACGCCCTCGGCCGTCTCGGTGTCGTAGCCGAGGAACTCGGTGGCTCCGAGCTTGTCGCGCAATGGGAACCAGAGCGTCTCGGTCGCAGCCTCGCCGGAGCCGGACCAGGCGGCACGCGCCTTGGCCTTCTGCTGCTGCATGGCGGCATCGAAGCCCTCGGTATCGACTGTGATCTCGCGGGCGCGCAGCGCGTCCTGCGTCAGGTCGAGCGGGAAGCCGTAGGTGTCGTAGAGCGTGAAGGCGACGTCGCCCTTGAGGCTCTGGCCGGCAGTAAGATCCTTCGAGGCGTCGTCGAGCAGGGTGAGGCCGCGCGCCAGCGTGGTGCGGAAGCGGGTTTCCTCGAGCTTCAGCGTCTCGGTGATCAGCGCCTCAGCGCGCAGCAATTCGGGATAGGCGCGGCCCATCTCGCGGGTCAGAGCCGGGACGAGCTTGTAGAGCAGCGGCTCCTTGGCGCCGAGGAGCTGCGCATGGCGCATGCCACGGCGCATGATCCGGCGCAGGACGTAGCCGCGGCCCTCGTTGGAGGGCAGCACGCCGTCGGCGATCAGGAAGGCGGAGCAGCGCAGATGGTCGGCGATGACGCGGTGGCTCGCCTTCATCGGCCCATCTGCATCGACGGAGGTCAGGTCGGCGATGGCGCTGATCAGGGCGCGGAACAAATCGATATTGTAGTTGTCATGCGTGCCCTGGAGCACGGCGGCGATGCGCTCCAGCCCCATGCCGGTGTCGATCGAGGGGCGGGGCAGATTGGTGCGGATGCCACCTGCAGCCTCCTCGTATTGCATGAACACGAGGTTCCAGATCTCGATGAAGCGGTCGCCGTCTTCCTCGGGAGAGCCGGGCGGGCCGCCCCAGATATGGTCGCCGTGATCGAAGAAGATCTCGGAGCAAGGGCCGCAGGGGCCGGTGTCGCCCATGCGCCAGAAATTCGCCGAGGTCGGGATGCGGATGATCTTGTCGTCGGTCAGGCCGGCGATCTTCTTCCACAGGCCATGGGCCTCGTCGTCCTCGGAATAGACGGTAACGAGGAGCTTATCCTTCGGCAGGCCGAATTCGCGCGTGACCAGCGTCCAGGCGTGATGGATCGCCTGTTCCTTGAAATAGTCGCCGAAGGAGAAGTTCCCCAGCATCTCGAAGAAGGTGTGGTGGCGCGCGGTGTAGCCGACATTGTCGAGGTCGTTGTGCTTGCCGCCGGCGCGCACGCATTTCTGGGAGGTGGTGGCGCGCGAATAGGGACGCTTCTCCTGCCCGGTGAAGACGTTCTTGAACTGCACCATGCCCGAATTGGCGAACATCAGCGTTGGGTCGTTGCGCGGTACGAGCGGGCTCGACGGCACGACTTCATGGCCGTTGGACTTGAAGTAGTCGAGGAAGGTCGACCGGATATCGTTGACGCCGCTCATCGCTGTTTGCGCTTCTCAACTCGGGCAGGGGCCGGGCAGGTCCGGCAGGAAGGTCCGGTTCTAGTCAGGCGGCCCGCCCCTGTCCAGAAAGCTTGACGCAGCGCACACCCTGCAAGGCTTTATTCTCAAACGAAAAGGGCGGCCCGAAGGCCGCCCTTGCATCGTTCCGCGCCAGAGCAGTCCGGCTCAGGCCTCGCCCTCGTCGAGATCGTCGTCGGTCGGGTTCGCCTGGTCGAGGATGCGGTCGGCGACGAGGCCGGAGTTCTGCCGGATCGTGGCCTCGATCTTCGCGGCGAGATCGGGGTTGTTCTTGAGGAAGGTCTTGGCGTTCTCGCGGCCCTGGCCAAGACGCTGGCTGTCGAAGGAGAACCAGGCGCCCGACTTCTCGACCATGCCTGCCTTGACGCCGAGGTCGATCAGCTCGCCGACCTTCGAGATGCCCTCGCCGAACATGATGTCGAACTCGACCTGCTTGAAGGGCGGCGCGACCTTGTTCTTCACGACCTTGACGCGGACCTGGTTGCCGGTCGCCTCGTCCCGCTCCTTCAGCGTCGAGACGCGGCGGATGTCGAGGCGCACGGAGGCGTAGAACTTGAGCGCGTTGCCGCCGGTGGTGGTCTCAGGCGAGCCGTACATCACGCCGATCTTCATGCGGATCTGGTTGATGAAGATCACCATGCAATTCGAGCGCGAGATCGAGGCCGTGAGCTTGCGCAGCGCCTGGCTCATCAGGCGAGCCTGCAGGCCAGGTTGGACATCGCCCATCTCGCCTTCGATTTCGGCGCGGGGCGTGAGCGCTGCGACGGAATCGACCACGAGCACATCGATCGCCCCGGAGCGGACGAGGGTGTCGGTGATCTCGAGCGCCTGTTCGCCGGTGTCGGGCTGGGAGATCAGCAGGTCGTCGAGATTGACGCCGAGCTTGCGGGCATAGACCGGATCGAGCGCATGTTCGGCATCGACGAAGGCGCAGACGCCGCCCTTCTTCTGCGCCTCGGCGATGGTGTGCAGCGCCAGCGTCGTCTTGCCCGAGGATTCAGGCCCGTAGATCTCGATGACGCGGCCCTTGGGCAGGCCGCCGACACCCAGCGCGATGTCGAGGCCAAGCGAGCCCGTCGAGATCGTCTCGATCTCGATCGCCTGCGGGTTCTTGCCGAGCCGCATGATCGAACCCTTGCCGAAGGCGCGTTCGATCTGGGAGAGCGCTGCATCGAGCGCCTTGGCCTTGTCCATCGAGGAGCCTTCCACAAGTCTGAGGTTTGCCTGATTCACAGTTCGGGCTCCTTATGGCAGGGCCAAGGGGACATCTCAATCAGTCTTGACAGCAGAATGATCACTCTTTGTTCCCGCCAGCAAGTTCTTTTTTTGTTCTGTATGTCAGCTTGTGTCAGGAGAGGCAATTTGAGCCTCCCGTCATGCCATTTTATCATGCGGTATTTCTTGTGGCCCTCATCGTATGCGATTGGTGCATGGCTGGCCGCTGCGTTTCCCATCCCGGCGCCTGCCGTTTCCTGTTATTGCGCGGGGAATCTCCATTTGTTTTCGAAAGTTGCCAACGTGTCCTCCGCCCCCGCCCAAACGGCCCCGAACTCGCCGCGACGCATCCTGCTGGCGAGCCTGATCGGCACGACGATCGAGTTCTTCGACTTCTATATCTATGCGACGGCCGCGGTGATCGTGTTCCCGAAGCTGTTCTTCCCGGGCGGCGATCCGACCACCGCCATGCTCCAGTCCTTCGCGACCTTCGCGATCGCCTTCTTCGCGCGGCCGATCGGCGCCGCCATCTTCGGCCATTTCGGCGATCGCATCGGCCGCAAGGCGACGCTCGTCGCCGCGCTGATTACGATGGGGCTCTCGACCGTGGCCATCGGCCTGCTGCCAACCTATGCCGCGGTCGGCGTGCTCGCGCCGCTGCTGCTGGCGCTCTGCCGGCTTGGGCAGGGGCTCGGCCTCGGGGGCGAGTGGGGCGGGGCGGTGCTGCTCGCGACTGAGAATGCCCCTCCCGGCAAATCGGCCTGGTACGGCATGTTCCCGCAACTCGGCGCGCCTGTGGGCTTCATCCTCGCGACCGGCAGCTTCCTCGCGCTCGACGCGCTGCTGACCGATGAGCAGTTCTTCAGCTTCGGCTGGCGCATCCCGTTCATCGCCAGCGCATTGCTCGTCTTCATGGGGCTCTATGTCCGCCTCCGGATCAGCGAAACTCCTGCTTTCCGCAAGGCGATGGAGAAGCACGAACGGGTGCGCGTGCCCTTCGTCAGCGTCTTCGCCGAGCACAAGCTCGCGCTGCTCTGCGGCACTTTCGCGGCGCTCGCGACCTTCGCGCTGTTCTACCTGATGACCGTGTTCTCGCTGAGCTGGGGCACGACGAAGCTCGGTTTTTCGCGCGATCAGTTCCTGCCGCTGCAGATGATCGGGGTCGTGTTCTTCGGCCTGACCATTCCGGTCTCGGCCGTGCTGGCCGATCGCTTCGGGCGCCGGCAGACCCTGTTGGCGACGACGCTGGGCATTGCCGTTTTCGGCTTCGTGCTGGCGCCACTCTTCGGCTCGGGCAGCACCCTCGGCGTGCTCGCCTTCTTCGTCGTCGGGCTGTCGCTGATGGGCTTCACCTACGGGCCGCTGGGCACGGCGCTGGCGGAGATGTTCCCGACCTCCGTTCGCTATACCGGCGCCTCACTCACCTTCAATCTCGGCGGGATCGTCGGCGCCTCGCTCGCTCCTTACGTCGCGACCTGGCTCGCGACCGAGAAGGGCCTGCCCTTCGTCGGCTATTATCTCAGCCTCTCGGCCGCGATCACGATCCTGGCACTGATCGGGGTGAGCGCGCTGGTTTCGCGGGAGGGCGGGGATGTCGGCGCGGCTGCGGCGCGCTGAGGGGGGGCTTTGCGTCATGGTCGGGCTTGTCCCGACCATCCACGTCTGCGCTGGGCAAGCGTCGTGTTCAAGACGTGGATGCTCTCCACAAGGGCGAGGATGACGACGTCCGGAACATCGTCGCGCTCGTCGATCCTGGGCTCAGGCCACCGGCCTGCTCCGGAGATGACGACACGGCTCCTTCAGCCCATCGCCGCCTTCACCGTCTCGACGAGCTGCTTCATCGTGAAGGGCTTGGGCAGGAAGTGAAAGTCCTCGCCCTCGGGCAGGTTCTTGCGGAAAGCCTCCTCGGCATAGCCGGAGACGAAGACGACCTTGGTGTTCGGGTTGCGCTTGCGCAACTCGCCCAGCAAGGTCGGGCCATCCATCTCGGGCATGACCACGTCGGAAACGACGAGGTCGATCTGGCCGTCGTTCTTGAGGAAGAGATCGAGCGCCTCGACGCCGGAGGCGGCTTCGTGGACGGTGTAGCCGCGCGAAACCAGCATGCGCGCGTTCAGCGCGCGCACCGCGTCCTCGTCCTCTACCAGCAGAATGATGCCGGCGCCGGTGTGGTCGGCGGCGAGCTTCTTGGGCGCTTCCTTGGCCGCGGCCTCGGCGGCGATTTCCTCCTGGCTCGGGACATGGCGCGGCAGGAAGATCTGGAAGGCCGTGCCCTTGCCGACGGTGGAATCGACGAAGACATAGCCGCCGGTCTGCTTGACGATGCCGTAGACCATCGAGAGGCCGAGGCCGGTGCCCTTGCCGACCTCCTTGGTGGTGAAGAAGGGCTCGAAGATCTTGTCGAGATGCTCCTGCGGGATGCCGGTTCCGCTGTCCTCGACTTCGAGCAGCACGTAGTCGTCGGCGGGCAGGGCGGCGTGGCTGAAGCTCACGCAGTCCTCGCGGGCAACGTTGCGGGTTCGCACCGTCAGCTTGCCGCCGTCCGGCATGGCGTCGCGGGCGTTGACGGCGAGGTTGACGATGACCTGCTCGAGCTGGCCAAGATCGGCCTTGACCGGCCAGAGGTCGCGGCCCTGCCGCACGTCGAGCGTCACCTTGTCGGCGACGACGCGCTTCAGCATCAGCGACAGGTCGGAGAGCACCTCGCCGAGTTCCAGCACCTGCGGACGCAGGGTCTGGCGGCGCGAGAAGGCGAGCAGTTGCCGGACCAGCGCGGCGGCGCGGTAGGCGTTCTGCTTGATCTGCATGATGTCCGGGAAGGACGGGTCGGTCGGCCGATGGCTCGCGAGGAGGAACTCGGAGGCGTTGATGATGACCTGCAGCACGTTGTTGAAGTCGTGCGCGATGCCGCCGGCGAGCTGGCCGACGGCCTGCATCTTGCCCGCCTGGTCCATGTTGTCGCGCAGCTTGCGCTCGGCCGTGGTCTCCAGCGCATAGACGATGGCACGCTCGCCGTCGCCGTCCTCTGAGGCCGAAACCGGGGTGAGGTAGAGCTTGGCCGAGCGGCCATCCTCGCCGGAGAGGGAGAGATCCAGCGGGCTCACCGTGGCGCTGCCCTCAACAACCTCGGCCAGGGAGCGATCCAGACCGGAATCGGGCGTGACGAGATCGTGGATCGTGCGGGGCTGCGTGCCGGATGGGGCAAGCCGGGCGAAGGCGGCGTTCGAGCGCAGGATGGCGCCGCTCTTGTCGACGGTGGCGATCGCCATCGGCGTCGAGTGGAAGAAGCGGGCGAAGCGGACCTCGGCATCGCTGCCGCGATCGGCGCCGGCTTCGCCTGGGGCACGGTTGAGGACCAGCGTGCGGGAGGGGCCGGCGCGGCCGTCCTGCCCGAAAGCGACCTGATGATGCAGCCGCACCGGCAGCGGATTGCCGTTGCGGCGCTTCAGATCGACGTCGAGGACCTCGACGCGGACATCGCCGGGCTGGCCGCGGATGGCCTGGATCAGCGCGGCGGCGGCGGGCGTGCAGATGTCGTCGAGTTGCAGGCCGCCGGAGCCGAAGCGGGCAAGGTCGAAATCGAGCCAGCTCGACAGCGTGGCGTTGAGATAGGAGACCTCGCCGTCGGCGTCGATCGAGATGAAGCCGGCCGGTGCGTGGTCGAGATAGTCGATCGCGTGCTGCAGCTCCTGGAAGGCGTTCTCCTGCCGCTCGCGCTCGGGCGTGATGTCGGCGACCGACCAGAGCGTGGCATTGCCGGTCTCGCGCCGCACCGGCGTGACCCGCACGCGGTACCAGCCGACCGCACCGCGCCCGCTCAGCGCCGGTTCGAGACGCACCTCCTCGACCAGGCGGCGGTTCTCGCGGGCGGCCGCGGCGAGCCGGTAGATCGCCTCCGAGACGTCGGCGCGGCCGGTCAACAGACGCCCGACCGGCTTGAGGTCGTTCGCGCCCGTGGCGCCCGCCAGCACCAGATAGGCCTCGTTGGCGTAGACGATCTCGTTCTCGCCCTCCGTGACGACGATGCCCTCATCGGCGCCGTCGACGATCGTCTTGGTGAGGTCGTTGCGGGCGGCACGGCCGGAGAACTGGACGAGGCCGATGGCGAAGGCGAAGAGGCCGAAGACGCCCACGACCGAGAGCAGGGCCAGCAATCCGAGGATGAGCGGCTGCGCCCATTCATTGGCGAGGAAGCCGAGCGCGATGGCGGCGCCGACGAGCAGGCCCGCAACCAGCAGGATGATGCCGATATGGCCGGGCTTGTCGGAGCGATCGATCGTGGTCGCCGTGGTGCCGCTCATGCGGTGAAGTCCGTTCGCTGCTGGGCCGCACCGGGAACGCTGCGGCCATCCTTCTTCGCATCGTCGCCGAGTTAGGCGCGCCGGCCCTTCAGGCGCAAGACGTAACCGATGACTTCGGCGACCGCCTGATAGTGTTCGACAGGAATTTCTTGGTCGATGTCGACCGTCGCGTAAAGCGCGCGCGCCAGCGGCGGGTTCTCGATGATCGGCACGCGGTGTTCGCCGGCGACTTCGCGGATCTTGAGGGCCATGGTGTCGACGCCTTTCGCCAGGCAGAGCGGCGCAGCCATGCCGGGCTCGTATTGCAGGGCTACGGCGAAGTGGGTCGGGTTCGTGATGATCACCGTCGCCTTCGGTACTGCGGCCATCATGCGCTTGCGCACGCGCTGGGCGCGGATCTGGCGCAGCTTCGCCTTGACCTCGGGATTGCCTTCGGAGTTCTTGAACTCCTCCTTGATCTCCTGCTTCGTCATCTTCTGGCGCTGGTACCAGCTGAAGCGCTGCCAGGCGAAATCGCCGATGGCGACGATGGCGAAGAGGGCGAGCACCGCGCCCATCAGCTTGATGGCGAGCGAGAGCGTCGCGGGCATCAGGGCCGACACATTCATCTGCACGAAGGCCTCGAGCCTGTCGTGCTGATTCCAGAGCGTGATCCAGACCACGGTGCCGATCAGCGTGGTCTTGGCGAGGCCCTTGGCGAAATTGATCCAGGCCTCCTTGCCGAACATGCGCTTGGCGCCCGCCATCGGGGAGATGCGATTGAATTTCGGCATCAGCGGCTCGAAGGTCCAGAGCGGCTTGTGCTGCAGCACGGCGCCAGCGAGCCCGGCGCAAAGGATGAAGGCGAAAGGCAGGCCGAGCGCCATGAAGCCGGTTAACACGCCCTGCCGCGTGACCTGCATGAAGGCAGCGCCGTCCGGCGGCACCTGATGGGCATTCATCAGGAAGGAACGCAGTGACAACATCGCGTCGCGGGCCGACCAGCCGGCCGCGACCAGCAGGGCCAGCGTGAAGCCGCTGAGCACGAAGAAGGTGCCGATCTCCTGCGATCGGGGTATGTCGCCTTTCTCGGTGGCCTCGTCCAGCTTGCGCTGGGTCGGGTCCTCTGTCCTGTCCTCGTTCTCGGTATCTTCGGCCATCGCGCGTCAGCCTCCCGTGAACTGGCGCAGGAACGCGCCGAGATCGTTGAGGAAGACGCTCATCATCACGCCGACGACGACGAGCAGGACAAGCATTCCGCCGAGGATCGAGGCCGGCACGGCGAGAAAGAAGACCTGAAGCTGCGGCATCATCCGTGCGAGCACGCCGAGCCCTAGATTGAACAGCAGGCCGAAGACGAGGAAGGGCGCGGAGATCTGCACGGCGAGCGAGAAGCCGCGCGCCGCCGACTGAACCGCGAGCGTCAGGATATCCGGCATCTCGGGCACGCCGCCCGGCGGCAGCAGGCGATAGCTTTCATGGATCGCCGCGATGGCGATGTGGTGCAGATCGGTCGTCAGGATCAGCGTGGTCCCGAGCATGGTCAGGAAGTTGCCGATCGATGGGTTCTGCAGGCCGCCGGTCGGATCGACCGTCATCGCGAAGCCCAGGCCCATGCTCTGGGCTACGAGCGTGCCGGCCGTCTGTAGGCAGGCCATCACCAGTCGCGCGCAGACGCCGATGATCAGGCCGATGAGCAATTCGCCGATGAGCAGCGCGACGATGCCGGAGACGTCGGGCGGGATGCGCAGGGAGGGGCGGGCCACGGGCACGATCATCAGGGCGATGAAGAAGGCGAGCGACAGCCGCGAGCGCGAAAAGATGAAGCGCTCGCCGATGCCGGGCATCAGCATGACGAGCGTGCCGACGCGCGCGAAGACGAGCACGAAAAGGGCGCTGATCTCGGGCAGGATCGCGATCTGCATCGTGCCGCGGGCACCTTTACGCCAAGAACTGCACGCCGGCGCGGGCCGGCTGCAGTCGCGACAGGATCATCCGCCCGTGGCGATTCGGGCGGCGACTCGCCCCATATAACCCGCCAGCGCGTCACCCATGAATGGCAGAAACAGCATCAGCGCGGCAAAGACGGCGACGATCTTCGGGACGAAGACGAGAGTCTGTTCCTGGATCTGGGTCAGCGCCTGCACCAGCGAGACGGCGAGGCCGACGACGAGCGCGATCACCATCAGCGGTCCACCGACCTTGAGGAAGACGACGATGCCGTCGCGCGCGATGTCGAGAATGGCTCCGGAGGTCATGGTTTTTCCCGATCCCTTGGCCGTC
Source organism: Allobosea sp. 10L417 (assembly GCF_056395485.1). Classification (NCBI taxonomy): domain Bacteria; kingdom Pseudomonadati; phylum Pseudomonadota; class Alphaproteobacteria; order Hyphomicrobiales; family Alloboseaceae; genus Allobosea; species Allobosea sp. 10L417. The sequence goes on along the minus strand of NZ_JBFTJP010000001.1, from coordinate 282,076 downwards.
AGACCGGCATCCGCATGATTTCTTCATAGGCCGCGATCACGCGGTCGCGCACTGCGACCAGCGTCTCGATCGCAGCCTCGCTCTCGGCCACTGCTGTGACGACATTGACGATGTCGGCCCGGCCGCCGGCAACGGTGGCGGTCTGGGTATCGGCCTTGCGGCCGGCCTCGGCGGTCGCGTCGAGCGCCTTGCCAAGCAGGGCGGAGAAATCCGGTCCGCCCGTTTCCGACGCGCCCGTGACGAGCGGCTTGCGCATCAGATTTCCGGCGCCCATCCCCTGGATGGAGGCGTAGGCGCCCGCGGCGAAACCCGGAGTAGCCATGGCGGTTCAGTCCCCTTCTGGAGCCGCGCGGTTCAGGCGCGCAGGATGTCGATGGTGCGCTGGATCATCCGGCGCGTCGAAGAGATCAGGTTGAGATTGGCCTCGTAGCTGCGCTGGGCCTCGCGCATGTCGACCATCTCGACCAGCGAATTGACGTTGGGCATCTTCACGTCGCCGTTGGCGTCGGCGACCGGATTGCCCGGCTCGTGCTTGACCTTGAAAGCGCTCTGGTCGCGCTGGACCTTCCCGAGCGCGACAAGCTGGGCATCGAGCTCGCGGTCGAAATGGCGCTGGAAGGTGGGAACCTTGCGGCGATAGGGATCGGCCCCCGCGCGCTCGGGGCCGGAATCGGCGTTGGCGATGTTCTCCGAAATGACGCGCATGCGGCCGGACTGGCTGCGCAGGCCCGAAGCGGCGACGGCGATGCTCTTGATCAGATCCATGATCGGCGTCCCAACCTTTAGCGTCCCTTGCCGATGGCGATTTTCATCAGGCCGAGCCCCTTGCTGTAGAGCGAGGCGGCCAGCTGATAGTCGGACTGGTTCTGCGCGACCTTGAGCATCTCGTCCTCGAGGTTCACCGCATTGCCGTTCGGCGTGGTCTCGAAGCGCGGGGCGCCGGTGCCGTCGAAGCCGCCATTGCCGGCGGACAGGCTCATATGGCCGGCGCTGGTCTGGGCGAGAGCCACACCGGCGCGAGCGGGGTCGACACTTGGCGGCTTCAGGTCGACCGGGCGGAAGCCGGGGCTGTCGGCATTGGCGACGTTCTCGGCCAGAATCTTCTGGCGCGACTGCTGGTACTGCATGCGCAGTTTCAGCGCCTGCATCAGGCCGCCGCCGATGCTCAAGCCGTCATTAGCCATGGCCCAGCTCCTCGCTGCATTGCCCGATACTAGGCAAATCCTGCCGGGCTCATGGTTAACAGGCAGTTAAATCTGCGGCATTTCACAGGTCGCGTTAACCACGCATTCACCATGTTTCCCGATGGTGAAAGCGTTATGCTATAGCTAAGGTGTTGAACCTCGTGCGGAACTTCGGCCGCTCGGGGCCGTCTTCGCAGATGAGGCAGACCTTGCAGAGCTTGTTCGGATTGGAACTCTCGACCGCGCAGAAGGTGATCGTCGCCTCTGTCGTCATCCTTGTGCTTCTCGCCCTGCTCGGACTGTTCGTGCGGCAGATCCAGGGCGGCCGGTTGCGGCTGCGCGGCCATGCCGGCGGTCGCCAGCGCCAGCCGCGTCTCGGTGTCGTCGACAGCTACGATCTCGACCGCCAGCGCCAGCTCGTTCTCATCAGGCGCGACAATGTCGAGCATCTCGTCATGATCGGCGGTGCCTCCGACGTCGTGGTCGAAGCCAATATCCTGCGAAGCGGGGGCCGCGCGGCCGCGCCGAACTACAATGAGACGGCGCTGCCCGACCGTCCGCTGCCGCCGTTCGAGACGCTGGTTCCGCCGGCCGAACCGCCCGCGCGCGCCGGCGACGAACCGCGCAGGACGCCTGCCGTCACCGAGGCCCCCGATGTTCTGCCGCCGCTGCCGACGCGTTCGGGGCCGGCGCATGGCGATATCGCGGCCACTGCCGCCGCGAGCGCGGGGGTTGCAGCTGCCCTCGGCCTCGCCGGCGGCGAGACGCAGCCGGCGCCGAAGCCTTTCGTACCTCCCGCGCCGCCGGCACCGATCCCGCCGCTGACGACAGGTCCGGCCCCGAGTTTCGCGCGCGAACATGCGCCGCCGCCGGCGGTCAGCGCGGGCGAGCTCGACGACATGACGCGCCAGCTCGAAGAGGCGCTGAAGCGCCCCTTCTCGGCTGTGCGCCCAGCCAATCTGCCGGGCGAAGCCTCGCAGGAGAGCGCTGCCCCGCCGGTGAAGCCGCCGGTGCCGCCGGTCAGGCCCTTCGAGAAGCCGGTTACCGAAGCGCCGAAGCCGGCCGTCGAGCCGCCGCCTGTGCCCGAGCCGAAGGTTGTTCCGAAGCCTGAACCGGCTCCGATCCCGGCCGCGCCGATGCGACAGCCGGTGCTGCCGAGCGATGTCGAGGCGGAACTTGCGGCCGCGCTGGGGCTGACACCGGAGCGCGCGGCTCCCAAGCCCGCTCCCGCGGTGCCTGCTCCTGCGCCTGCGGTTAAGGCTCCCGAACCTAAGCCGGTCGAGACGAAGGCGCCGGAGCCGCCGCCGCCTGTTGTTCCTCCCAAGCCGAGCGAGCCCACGCCGGTGATCATTGAGGACGAGTTCGAGGAGGCTTTCGCGGCCGTCGCGAAGCCGGAGCCTCGGCAAGAAGCCACGCCCGAGCCAGAGGCGAAGCCCCAAGCCAAGCCCGAGCCCGAAGCTGCCCCCAAGGCAGACAAGCCGGCCGAGCCCGAGTCGAAGGAGCTCGATCCGTTCTCGGTCGATGCCATCGAGGCCGAGTTCGCCCGCCTGCTCGGGCGCGACCCCAAGGCGAAGTCCTAAGACGATCTCGGCTATCGCGCCGCCGGCCCACACCCGCGGCCATCAACAGGAATGTCGGCCCTCGGGCCCCGGGACGCCGCGCATGTGTTGCGCGGCGTTTTGCCGTGGCTAGCCTCCTCCCGTCCGATCGCGTGAGTCGGGCGTAGCGGCAGCCGCGTGTGACACCGAGTTTCAGACCAGCGAGACGCTATCGTTTCGGGCGCGCCCTGCTGGCCGCCGCCCTGCTGCTTGCGCTGCAGGCCACGCCGGCGCTGCCGCAGACCCTGTCGCTCGATCTGGGGCAGGGCGGTGGCGTCGCCGAACGGGCGCTGCAACTCATCGCCGTCATCACGGTGCTGTCGCTGGCGCCGTCGATCCTGATCATGGTGACCTCGTTCACCCGGATCGTGGTGGTGCTGTCGCTGCTGCGCTCGGCGCTGGGCACGCAGACGGCGCCGCCCAACGCCGTCATCATCGGGCTCTCACTGTTCCTCACCGGATTCGTCATGGCGCCGACGCTGCGGGAGGCCTACACCAACGCCATCCAGCCGCTGGTCGCAGGGCAGATTCAGCCGCAGGAGGCCTATAACCGCGGCGTCGTGCCCTTCAAGACGTTCATGCTCAGGCATGTCCGCGAGAAGGATCTCGCGCTCTTCCTCGACATGTCGCAGGGGCCGCGCCCGCAGCAGCCGCAGGATGTCGGCGTCGAGGTGCTCGTCCCCGCCTTCATGATCTCGGAACTCCGGCGCGCCTTCGAGATCGGATTCCTGCTGTTCGTGCCCTTCCTGATTATCGACCTCGTGGTGGCCTCGATCCTGATGTCGGTGGGCATGATGATGCTGCCGCCGGTGACGGTGGCGCTGCCGTTCAAGCTGATCTTCTTCGTCCTGGTCGACGGCTGGGGACTGGTGACGGGCTCGCTGGTGAAGAGCTACGGCGTCGGCGGCTAGGCTGCCGGGCCTGCTAGCTCACCACGACCCGGCCGCGCTGGATACGCAGGCTGAGCGAGCCGTTCTTCAAAGCCAGGGCCTTCTCGCCGAAGACCTCGCGGCGCCAACCCTTGAGCGCGGGAACATCCGAAAGCTCATCCGACGCGATGGCTTCGAGGTCGTCGCTCGAGGCGATGATCTTCGGCGCGACGCGCTCGGCATCGGCCACCGCCTTGAGCAGGACCTTGAGCAGGTCGAGCACGGCGCCGTTCGCCGGCCGGCCGCGTTCGCGCTCCAGCCTGGGTAAGGTCTTGGGATCGATCGCGGCCGAGCGCTCGATCGCCGCGAGAACCTCGGCACCGTTGCGCGAGCGCTCGAAGCCATTGGGGACGGAGCGCAACTCAGCAAGGGCTTCGACCGTGCGTGGGCCGCGCTGGACGATGTCCATCAGCGCATCGTCCTTGAGAACGCGCTGACGCGGCACGTCACGGCCCTGAGCCTCACGCTCGCGCCAGGCGGCGACTTCCATCAGGATCGGCAATTCGCGCGGCTTGCGGACGCGCCCCTTCAGCCGCAGCCAGGCGTTCTCGGGCTTGACCTCGTAGGTCCCGGGCGAGGTCAGCACCGCCATCTCCTCGGCGACCCAGCTCTCGCGGCCGCTCGCATCGAGATCGGCCTTCAGCGCGAGATAGATCTGGCGCAGATAGGTGACATCCGACTCCGCATAGGCGAGCTGCGCCTCGGTGAGCGGGCGGCGCGACCAGTCGGTGAAGCGGGAGGACTTGTCGATGCGGGCCTTGGCGAGATCGTTGGCGAGCTGCTCGTAGCCGACCGAGTCGCCGTAGCCGCAGACCATGGCGGCGACCTGCGTGTCGAAAAGCGGTGCCGGCAGCACGCGCCCGAGCAGCCAGACGATTTCCAGGTCCTGCCGGGCAGCGTGGAAGACTTTCACCACGGACGCGTTGACCATCAGCCCGAAGAACGGGGCGAGGTCGAGATCGGGCGCCAGCGGATCGACCAGAACGGCTTCCTCCGGCGACGCGAGCTGGATCAGGCACAGCTTCGGATAATAGGTCGTCTCGCGCAGGAACTCGGTATCGACCGTCACGAAAGGGTGGGCGGCGAGGCGGTCGCAGGCGGCGGCGAGGGCAGCGGTATCAGTGATCAGATGCATGGCCTTCGGCTCTTAGCAGAGTCCGGGGCCGGATGTCGCGGCCGTTCTTGACATTTCGGGCGCGCGCGTGTGGTTAGCCCGCAAGCTGCGGCCGGCGCCATTTGGCCGGCTTCCATTGCCTTTCCGAAAGACCGATCCCGTGACCCTGCATCGCTATCGTTCCCACACCTGCGGCGCGCTCCGCGAGAGCGACATCGGCCAGACCGTGCGGCTTTCCGGCTGGTGCCATCGCATCCGCGACCATGGCGGCGTGCTCTTCATCGACCTGCGCGACCATTACGGCATGACGCAGGTCGTGATCGATCCGGATTCTCCAGCCTTTGCCGATGCCGAAACGTTGCGCTCGGAATGGGTCGTGCGCATCGACGGCAAGGTCAAGGCCCGCCTCGCCGGCACCGAGAACGCCAACCTGCCGACCGGCGCGGTTGAGGTCTTCGCGACGGGTATCGAGGTGCTCGGCCCCTCGGCCGAGCTGCCGCTGCCGGTCTTCGGCGATCTCGAATACCCGGAAGACACGCGCCTGAAATACCGCTTCCTCGATCTGCGTCGCGAGAAGCTGCACAACAACATCATGCTGCGCACCAAGGTCATCGACTCCATGCGCCGCCGCATGAAGGAGTCGGGCTTCTCCGAGTTCCAGACGCCGATCCTGACGGCGTCCTCGCCGGAAGGCGCGCGCGACTTCCTCGTGCCTAGCCGCCTGCATCCGGGCAAGTTCTACGCGCTGCCGCAGGCGCCGCAGCAGTACAAGCAGCTCCTGATGATGGCGGGCTTCGACCGCTACTTCCAGATCGCGCCCTGCTTCCGCGATGAGGACCCGCGCGCCGACCGGCTGCCGGGCGAGTTCTACCAGCTCGACGTCGAGATGAGCTTCGTCGAGCAGGAGGACGTGTTCGCGACGATGGAGCCGGTGATCACCGGCGTCTTCGAGGAGTTCGCCGAAGGTAAGAAAGTCGCGCGCGACTGGCCGCGCATTCCCTATGCCGAGGCGATGGCGAAGTACGGCTCCGACAAGCCCGACCTGCGCAACCCGCTCATCATGCAGGATGTTTCCGAGCATTTCCGCGGCTCGGGCTTCAAGGTCTTCGCGCGCATCCTCGAGGGCGAGAAGAACCGCGTCTGGGCCATTCCGGCGCCGGGCGGCGGCAGCCGCGCCTTCTGCGACCGCATTAACTCCTGGGCGCAGGGCGAGGGGCAGCCCGGCCTCGGCTACCTGATGGTCAAGGAGGACGGCGAAGGGCAGGGGCCGATCGCTAACAACATCGGACCGGAGCGCGTCGCCGGCATCATCGCGCAGATGGGCCTGAAGGGCGGCGATGCCTGCTTCTTCGTCGCAGGCGACCCCGACAAGTTCGTGAAGTTCGCAGGCTCGGCCCGCAACAAGGTCGGTCAGGAGCTCAACCTGATCGACGAGAACGCCTATGCCTTCGCCTGGATCGTCGATTTCCCGATGTTCGAGTACAACGAGGACGAGAAGAAGGTCGATTTCTCGCACAACCCCTTCTCGATGCCGCAGGGCGGCCTGAAGGCGCTGACCGAGGAAGACCCGCTCTCGCTCAAGGCGTTCCAGTACGACATCGCCTGCAATGGCTACGAGCTCGCCTCCGGCGGTATCCGCAACCACCGCCCCGAGGCGATGGTGAAGGCCTTCGAGATCGCCGGATATGGCGAGGAGACCGTGATCGAGCGCTTCGGCGGCATGTACCGCGCCTTCCAGTACGGCGCGCCGCCGCATGGCGGCATGGCGGCCGGCGTCGACCGCATCATCATGCTGCTGGCGGGGGCGACGAATCTGCGCGAGGTCGCGCTGTTCCCGATGAACCAGCAAGCCGTCGATCTGCTGATGGGAGCACCGGCCGAGGCGACGCCGAAGCAGCTGCGCGAGGCGCATCTGCGGGTCAACCTGCCCGAGAAGAACGGCTGACCACCATGCCTTCGCTGCCTGCCGGGCGAGCCCTGTCGCTCGCCTGCCTTCTCACGCTGCCGCTTGGCGCCTGCGTCGCCGGTGAGGCCGATACCAGCGCCGGGCGTGCCTCGGTTCTGGCCACGACCATCTCGCGCGCGACCGCCTGCAAGGCGGGTAGGCCGCAGCGCGGCACGCTCGATCGCTTCCTCGCCTCCGAGAAGGCGCGTGGGGCAAGCGACGAGCAGATCGCCGCTGCCCGTTCTGCCTATGTCGGCGTGTCCGAGGCAGAGACCGTCAATCAGGGTATTCGTCCTGAGCCTTGCACGGTCGAGGAGCGGGGGCAGCTCAAGGAACGCATGGGCCGCATCCGCGGCGGGAACTTCGACGCCTCCTGAACGGCTGCCGATTTCATGACCTCTGCCAAACCATTCGCCGCGGGGCTGATGCTCCTCGCGATTGCCGGGTGCACCAGCATTGCCGGTCCGCCGGCCGGCACCGTGGAGTATGCTGCCGCGACGGTTTCGCGCGCCTATGATTGCGGCTTGAGGGTCGATCGCGGCCGCATCATCGCCCGGCTCGACCGGCAGGACCGCCAGCGCTTCATCGCGGCCAATGCCGGCTATGCCGTGAAATCCTACAAGGCGCCGCATCGCTGCGACGCAGCGGAGCGCGAGCGCGTGCAAGGCGAGATCGGCGCGCTCGCCCGGCGCTGAATTCGCTTGCGTCCGGCGCTGTGTCGAGGCCACAAGGCCGCGATGCCCGCCGCCGCCATCACCGCCATCGTCGTCAGCTACGACAGCGCCGAGGTTCTGCCCGCCTGCCTCGATGCGCTGGCGGCCGAGGGCGTGCCGGCGATCGTCGTCGACAATGCCAGCGGGGATGAGAGCCGCAGCATCGCTGCCGCGAAGGGCGCAAGGGTCATCGCGAACGCCCGCAACGAGGGCTATGGACGCGGCAACAATATCGGCATCGCTGCTGCCGATACGCCCTATGTTCTGATCGTCAATCCCGATCTGGAGGTCCGGCCGGGGGCGGTTGCGGCACTGCTGGAGGCGGCGGGGCGGTATCCCGATGCCGGCATGCTGGCGCCCCGCATCGTCGAGCCTTCGGGCCGCATTTTTTTGCAGCCACGCTCGCTGCTCTCGCCTGATCATCTCAACCGCAGCGGCGGCATGGTCGTGCCGGAAGGCGATGCCTGTCTGCCCTTCCTCTCCGGCGCGTGCCTGCTGATCCGGCGCGAGCTGTTTCTGGCGATCGGCGGCTTCGACCCGGCGATCTTCCTGTTCTACGAGGACGACGATCTGTGCCGGCGCATGCGCGATGCCGGCCATGCGCTGATCCACGTCCATGACGCCGAGGCAAGGCATGGGCGCGGGCGCTCGACCGCGCCGTCCCCGCGGCGGCGCTTCAGGGCGCGCTGGCATCTCGCCTGGTCGGAACGATATATCTCGCGCAAATACGGCCTGCCGGAGCCGGGTCCGATCCGCACGCTCGAGAATTTCGGCAAGGCGATCGGCTACGGCCTGCTGCTCAACCGCGAGAAGATGAGCGCCCATGCCGGCTCGGTCGCGGGGGCGCAGGCCTGGCGACGCGGCCAGACGGCGCTGGCGCATGAGGGGCTGGAGGTTTCGCCATGATCGGGCGTGCGCCGCGCGTCGCGAAAGCGCTCGCCAATCCGCACAATAATTTCGGCGTGCTACGTCTGGTCATGGCCGTGGCCGTCGTGATCTCGCACGCGTTCAGCGTCACCGACGGGCGGCTCGAGCAGGAGCCCTGGTTCGCGACGACGGGCTTCACGCTCGGCGAACATGCCGTCAACGGCTTCTTCGCGATCTCCGGCTTCCTCGTCACGATGAGCTTTATGCGGCGCGGCTGGCGCGACTACGTGCTGGCGCGGGTGCTGCGGATCGCGCCCGGCCTGATCGCTGCGACGCTGGTCGTCGCCCTGCTGATCGGCGGGGCGATGACGAATCTCGATCTCGCCGCCTATTTCCGCGATCCGCGGCTGTGGCGCTTCATCGGCGCGACGCTGACCAGCTTCAAGAGCGCAGCCGCCCTGCCGGGCGTGTTCGAGGGCAATCCGCTGCAATTCCCGATGGGGACGGTCTGGACGCTGAAATACGAGACGCTCTGCTATCTCGGCGTTCTGGTCGCGGGCCTCGCCGGCCTGCTCGCCAGGCCGCGGCTGGCCCTGGCCGCGCTGGCGGCGCTCACTCTGGCGGTGGTCCTGCGCGAGCTGCTGATGCCCCACGGACCGAAGGGCACGGAGACGGCCCTGCGCTTGCCGCTGATCTTCCTCGCCGGCGGCGTCATCTATCTCTATCGCGAGCGGGTGACGCTCTCGCTGCCGCTGCTGGCGCTCGCGCTGCTCGCGTTGGTGCCGCTCGCTTACACGCCGCTCTACAGGGCGGCGCTTTATCTCGTCACGGCCTGGGGCGTTCTCGTGATCGCGCTCGCCCCGGCGCTGACGCGCCGCTCGGTCGAGCCGCCGGCAGACCTGTCCTACGGCGTCTATCTCTATGGCTGGCCGGTGCAGCAGGCTCTGCACGCGCTGTTTCCGGCCCTTGGCGCGGTTGCGCTGCTCTGGCCCTCGATGGTTGCGACCTTCGTGATCGCGGCCTTGTCCTGGTTCCTGGTCGAGAAGCCGGCGCTCAACCTCAAGCGCCGGTTGCTGCGCGCGTCCTGACCGCGGCGAGGAACTCCCCGATCCGCTCGCTCATGAGGAGTGGCAGGAGGGGGGCGAGCCGTTCGCGCGGAAGCTGCCACCAGCGGCTTTCGAGAAGTGCGGCGACCGTCGCCTCGTCGAAGCGCAGCCTGACGATGCGGGCCGGATTGCCCGCGACGATCGAATAGGGCGGCACGTCGCGCGTCACCACGGCCCGGGCCGCCACCACCGCGCCATGGCCGATGCGGAGGCCGGACAGGATCATGCATTGCGAGCCGAGCCAGACATCGTGGCCGATGACGACGTCGCCGCGCGTGGTGTCGTGGCCACTCATGCCCGCCGTCTCCGGCCAGAGGCGGGGCAGGGCGGGGAAGGGATAGGTCGTCACCCAGTCCAGCCGGTGATTGCCGCCGAGCAGGATCTCGACGCCATCCGCGATAGAGCCGTAGCGGCCGATGGCGAGCTTCGCCCCGCTTTCTGGGAAGCGGACCTTCGGCCGGCCATAGGTATAGGGGCCGAAGACGAATTGGCCCGGCCGCCGGCTGACCAGATGCGCCAGATGTAGCCGGGTCTGGTTGCTCGGGTTCAGCCGCTTGCGCAGCCAGCCGCGCGTGATGGCGGGCAGTCCTGCCCACCATCCCTGCAGGCGCGAAGGGCGCCAGTCGCGATCCTCGGGAGCGATGACGCCCTCCAGATCAGAGGGCATCGGCCTTGAGGTCGATCTTGTCGAAGATCTCGGTCGGCTCGGTCATGGTGATGACGTCGGCGAGACCGAGGCCGGTCTGCGACTTGGCGCTGGCCTGGACGTTGAGCGTGCCGGGCTTGGCGACGAAGCGCGAGACAGCGGCCGTCAGGGTCTTGGCGGCGTCGGAGGGGCCGAGGATCGCGGCGAGGCCGAGGCTCGCGACCATGGCATATTGCTGGCGGACCTCCTCGACCTTGCGCTTCGATTTGCGGGCCTCGTTCTCGATCATCTTCTCGACCAGGCCGAAGTTCTGCAGCTTGATCTGCAGATTGCGCGCGGTGGCGCCGAGCGCGGAGACCTGGGCGAGGGCGAGATCGCTGGAGAACAGGTCCTTCGTGACGTTCCCGAGCGTCCCGGAGGCGTCGAGCTGGACGAGGCCGGCGCTGCCCAGCGACAGCCTGCGGATGGCGAGCTCGTTCTTCGCTGCCTCCCAGGCCAGGTCGAGCTTGGCCGAAAGATCGAGCGAGCGAATGCCCATCGCGATCATGTCCTTGGCGGCCGGGTTGCCGGCCGTGTCGACGATCGGGGTCACCAGCTTGTCGATGGTCAGCGCGAGGCTGGTCGGAATGCCGTTGAGCTGCTCGCCGGCCTTGAGCTCGAAGGTGCCCAGCGCGATCTTGATCGCGTCCTTGCCGGTGACGGCGGGCGGCGCGTCGATCGAGATCCCGGCAAGGCGCACCGTGCCGATGGTCGGGATGAAGCGACGGAAATCGAGCTCCTCGATGGGCTTGTCGGGCTCGGTCAGGGCCGCGCGCAATTCGCGCAGGACCGGCGCGAAGGAGAAGCCGGAATAGCTGATCGCGTCGACGCCGCCCCTGGCAGGGCCGGAGCTGAAGCGGAAGCCTTCGAGCGCGAAGCCGGACTTGGCCGGCGTATCCTCGCCGAAGGCCATGCGGGCGATCTTGATGTCGACGTTGTCCGACTTGGCTCCCGACGCGGGGGGAGCGGAAACGGTCATCGCGAAGTCCCGAGCCTCGCCGCTGCCATATTCGAACATGTCGAAGAGCGAGAGCATGGACAGGCCGAGCCGCTTCTCGGCGTCGCTCTTCTCTGCGGGCTTCGCCTCGGACTTGTCGTCCTTCTTGGCGAGATCCTTCTTCTCGACCTCGTCGGAGGCGGCGGCGAGTTGGTTGATGACGTCGAGCAATGGCTCGGGGCCGACCTTGGCGGCGAAGCCGCGCAACGTGGTCTTGCCGAGTGACGCCTTGCCGGCCTTGCCCATGTCGAGGGCATAACCCTCCTGCTCGAAGCTGCCGATCAACGGCAGCATCTTCTCGTCGACGCCCGGCGCGGCCTTCTCGGTCAGCACCCGTGCGCTCTGGCGAAGATCGAAGGCGTCGAAGGCCGTGCGCTTCAGCTCACCCTTGAGCGGGCCGGTGGCGCCGCCGTCGCCGACGATCGTGCCGCTCGCGGATTCGCCGTGGCCGATCCTGCCCTCGCGGATGTCCGTGAGGCGGATGTCGCGATAGGTCGTGGTCTGCTTCTGCTCGCCGAAATTCTGCACCATCGTCAGCTCCGGGGCGCTGATCTCGGTCGCATTCAGCCGTCCCGCACGCGCCGCGGCCGAATCACCGGCGGTGCTGGTGAACAGGGCGAGGAAGGCGTCCTTCTCCAGCGTCGAGCCTTTGACGGTGATCTTCGGCGCGTTGATCACCATCCGGCCGAGATCGATCTTGACGTTGTCGATCTGGAAATCGGCAGCCCAGACGGGCGACGCAAAGACAATGAGGACGGCCGTCAGGGCCGTGCCGGTAAGGTGCGTCGGCCGACGAAGGCGCGCGATCGTCATAAGGGGCTCCTGCTTCATTGGCCGGGCGAAACTGCCGCGAGCGGATAGCGAAAGAAAGCCGCCGAACTTTAGGAGGCAGCGTCCTGCATTCATATGACGAGGAAAGGCTTGACCGGAAGATGGCGGACACGGCCATCTGCCGAAGATTCGCCATCCACCGTTTCTAATGCATGAGAACGGCGATGGCCGCCATGGAGTTGGGAAGCGATGCACGCCTTCAAGACCGCTTTCGCCGCAATCGTACTCGTCCTGATGGCGCTGATGCCGGCCGCGGCGCAGAGCCAGCCCGCCGCAGCCGGTGCCGGGCTCGAGCCACTGGTCATCGTGAGCGGCGGTAGCCGGCACACATTCCAGGTCGAGGTGATGCGCACGCCCGACCAGCGCGCGAAGGGGCTGATGTTCCGCAACTACATGCCGGCGGACCGCGGCATGCTGTTCGACTTCGGCGCCAGCGAGTCTGTCGCGATGTGGATGCAGAACACCTACATCTCGCTCGACATGCTGTTCATCCGGGCGGACGGCACCATCGCGCGCATTGCCGAGCGGACCGAGCCGCTTTCCACGCGCACGATTCCCTCCGGCGAGCCGGTGCTCTCGGTGCTCGAGATCAATGGCGGCGTCAGCAAGCAGCTCGGAATCAAGCCCGGCGACAAGGTCGAGCATCCGCTTTTCAAGCGCTGAGAGACGCGACAGGCGGGGTGCGAACCGGTCGAGCTTCGGGTCGCGCTACCGTGCGGGGGCGAAAGCGAAGATGATGTTCGCCGAGGGCGAGGCGGATACGGCAGCCGGCACGCTCAAGCGCAATTCGGCTGTTAACTTCGGGCGGGCATGCGATCCGTCTGCCGCCGCGGCCAGGGCCTGCCGCGGTTTCTCCGACTCGTCGTTCTCGTCGCTGTTCGCCCGATCCGTCTCCGGCACAAGGTGCGGCTTGGGGAAGTGCTTCTCGCGCTCCTTTCTGGCCTCGCCCTGCTCGCGCCTCGTCTTTGCCAGGCGCGCAGCGCGGGAGAGCTGATTTCCTCGTTTCATGGCGCGTTCCTTCAGGGCGCTGCAGCTATGAGAAGCTGATGCAGTTGCAGGGCTGCGCGCGCGATGTAGGCAGCCAGGACGAGCATAAGGAGCACTCTGATCCAGACGGCGATCGGTAAGGCTTCGGCAGGGCCCCGGCTGTGCCGGAACGGTTCGACCTGTTTCATATCGACGCGTTCCTTGCGGCGTGGAGCCGAGCGCTTCAAGGAGTGCGCCACCGGAGCCCAAGGAGTTCCGCCGCCTTCCACAACAGGCGAGCAACGCTTCGAACAGCGATTGCGTCGGCGTTGCGTCGCATCGGGCGGCGGCGGCGCCCTTCCCGGGCGCGACGGAGAGGCGGGACAGGCGGCTGGAAAACATCGCTGGTAGTTAGTGGGAAGTTCCTGTTCCCAAACCGTTCCGACGATGCTATTTCGTTCCGCGTTGCGGCAGGTTGTTTTGGAACTGCCGTGATGGTTTTGCGAGTGATCCGATACACTTGCGGACTGTCGGGGTATAGCGCAGCCCGGTAGCGCATCTGCTTTGGGAGCAGAGGGTCCCAGGTTCGAATCCTGGTGCCCCGACCATTCCAGACCGGTACAAGACGGCCCGGCTCCCGGGCCGGAGCAAATCTGGTGACGGCCGAGCGCTATTCATGACCGCACGCATCTACCGACCGGCCCGCACGGCCATGCAGTCCGGCACTGCCAAGACCGAGCGCTGGCTCCTCGAATACGAGCCGGAGCGGCCGCGCGAGATCGAGCCCCTGATGGGCTGGACTTCCTCGTCGGATATGAAGAGTCAGCTCAAGCTCTGGTTCGACAGCGAGGCGGAGGCCGTCGCCTATGCCACGCGCAACGGCATTCCGTTCCGTGTCGAGAAGCCGAATGAGGCGAAGCGCCGCTCGGTCTCCTACTCGGACAATTTCAAGTACACGCGCGTCGGCCAGTGGACGCATTGACGCGATAACGACAGGCGAGGGGCCTTCCCTTCGCTTTTGGGCCCGTAGCTCAGATGGATAGAGCAGCAGCCTTCTAAGCTGCTGGTCGCTGGTTCGAATCCAGCCGGGCTCGCCATCGTTTCAGAACACCCTTTCCGCGCAGAGGGTTGGCATTCCCGATTCGACCAACAGGGTGCGGGTCGGTCGATTCCTCGCCGGGAAGCCGCGGCCGATTGGCCCATCGCTGCCCTCACCGCCCGCTTACGCCGGGTTTGTCGGCGAGCTGCCAGATCTCCGCGATATCGGCCTCATCCTTGCGGTGCTCTCCACGACTGCGGCCAAATTGGCCCAGAATGAACCGTTTGGGGCGCCCATGAAGTCAAAGCGAAACCAGCTGCGTTTCATTTCGACCATCGCGTTGGCGAAGAAAAAGCTTCGGCAGGAAAAATTGGCCGCCGCAAGCAACAAGCCGATTCTGCGCCTGGTCTCGTCCAAGCCGTTGCCTGGGGCGGCCTCGTAAGGTCACGAATATACAACGGCGCTGCATCAAATTTGATGTAGGCTATTCGCGTAAGCGGTTGCCGAGGCAGGATCAGCCTATGAATATGACACAGTACATCGTCGCCTCCGACTATAAGCGCTGTCGTGCTTTTCTCAAAAATGCATTTCTCTGCGTCACCGGCACTCAGGCGGACGACGAACGCCTGCGCAAGGCCATTGAACTCGTTCTGGACGCAGTCGACAGCGTGGAGAATGCCGCTCCTCCCTCGAATGTCGTAATATTCCGCCGCCGAGCGACGGCCGCAGGCGAGTAGCCTGCCGCGCTCGCGTGCCTGCTCCGGCGGGGCCGCGCAGCGTTGGTGAAATTGCGGGGCGGGAGCTTCACCGCTCCTGTCGTTGGTGTTGGCCTTCCCGATGTGCTCGACGATGGCGTGGGCGCCGGTCAGCGCGTCAGCTTGGCGATCATCCAGGCCGCAAGCCGCGGCTGAGGCGTCGCGGGCAGCTCGGCGACGAACGGGCCGTGAACCTCGTAGACGTATTCCTCTCGCAGGATCTGCCCGATTGCGAGGCGAGCCAGCAAGCTCTTCAGGGAAGGCTTGAGGATGGGACGGCTCACGCACGTTTCATCGTCGTCGCGGCCGTCGTCGTGGCTCAGAGCGGTCATTCTGCTCTCCCCGATTACCTTCCGGCTCTTGGCTGCCGGCGGCGTATCGGGCCGATTTCGGTCCGTCCCGTCTGTGACCGATGTCACGCGGGAGAGGTCGGGGATTCTGTCGTTTCGCTGATCGAGTGGAAAGCATGCGTCGCGCTCGGCCTTGCCCGCTCGCGCCTCGCAGCGTAAACCGCGCGCGGCTTCGCCTTGATCGTGCCCGAAAGGCCCGGCAAGCGGACGGTGTTCCAGCGCGACCGGCTTTCAGCACAGGCGCGGCCCGGCGGTCGCGAGGATGGATGATGTTTTCGCTCACGCCAGCGATCGACAGGCTGACGAGTTTCCTGGCCGTCAGCCATGCGCGCGCTTGCGCCTTCCTGCTGCTGCTCTCGCTTGCTGCTTTTCTGCCCGGCTTCAGCACGCTGCAGCCGCTCGACCGCGACGAGCCGCGCTTCGCCCAGGCCAGCAAGCAAATGCTGGAGAGCGGCGATTTCGTCGATATCCGTTTCCAGGATGAAGCGCGTCACAAGAAGCCGGTCGGCATCTACTGGCTGCAAAGCGCGGCGGTGAAGGCCGGCGAGGCGCTCGGCGTGCCGCAGGCGCGCACGCAGATCTGGCTCTACCGCATCCCCTCGCTGCTCGGTGCGATAGCGACGGTGCTGCTGACCTACTGGGCGCTGCTGGCCTTTCTGGCGCGGCGCTATGCGCTGCTCGGGGCATCGCTGATGGCGGCGGCGGTGCTGCTCGGCGTCGAGGCCCGGATCGCCAAGACCGATGCCGTGCTCGCCGCCTGCGCGGTCGCCAGCATGGGAGCATTGGCCCGCGCCTGGCTCGACTGGACGCGCTCGCTCGCCTTCGTGCCGGACCGGCGCAACTGGCTGGTGTTCTGGGCCGCGACGGCGATCGGCCTTTTGATCAAGGGCCCGATCGTGCCGATGGTCTGGGGCCTCGCCATTCTGGTGCTGAGCGCGAACCAGCGTTCCTTCCGCTGGCTGAAGCCGCTGCGTTTCGGGCCGGGGCTGCTGCTCTGCCTCGTCGTCGCGCTGCCCTGGTTCGTCGCGATCATGCTCAAGACCGGCGGAAGCTTCTTCAGCGAGAGCGTCGGCCAGGACATGCTCGGCAAGGTCGCGGAGGGGCAGGAGAAGCATTGGGGGCCGCCGGGCTTCTACCTTGTGGTCTTCTTCGCGACCTACTGGCCGGCGGCGGCCTTCGCCGCGATGGCGGTGCCCTTCGCCTGGATCAGGCGCAAGGAGCCGCAGATCCTGTTCCTGATCGCCTGGATCGTGCCGAGCTGGCTCGTCTTCGAGGCGGTGCCGACCAAGTTGCCGCATTACGTATTGCCGCTCTATCCGGCGATTACCGCGCTGCTCTTGCTGGCGATGATCAATGGCGGCATCGACCGCAACYGGCGCGGGGCGGTCGCGACAGCCTGCCTGGTGCTGATCGTACCGCTCGCGCTGATGGGCGTGATCCTCTTCGGCAACTGGACGCTGGATCGGACGCTGCCCTGGCTGGCTCTGCCCGGCTTCGCGCTGGTGCTCCTGGTCGCGGCCGGCGTCATCGGGGCCTTCCGGCGTCAGGATCTCGAAGGCGCGCTCTGGCGCTGCGTGTTGGCGAGCCTGCTGCTGACCGCCTCGGTCTATCCCTTCGCCATCGAGAGCCTGCGCTCCTTGAAGCTCTCGCCGCGGCTGGCCGAAGCGGCGCGGGCGGCCTGTTCCGATCCTGCCGTGCAGACGCTGGGTTATCGCGAACCGAGCCTGGTCTTCCTGACCGGCACCAATCTCGGCATGGCCGCGAGCGGCCAGCAGGCTGCGGACTTCCTCGGCCAGCCCGGCTGCCGCGTCGCCTTCGTCGAGAAGCGTTTCGCCGACCAGTTCCAGGCTGCGCTCGCGAATCAGCCGGTCAAACCGCGCCTGTTCACGACGATCCGCGGCTTCAACCTCAATGGCGGACGCCTTCTCGAAATCGCCGTCTTCGTCAGGGAGCCGGGTTGAAAAATGCTCGCCCTCGGTCACGTCGCATTTTGACAGAAGCGTCAAAATGCGAAAAAGCGTGATCGTTCCTTATCGCCGGGGGCGTCGCTCCAGGCGAAAACCGGTTCCCATTGTTTCGCGCGATGCTCTATGGGCTGTGCCGATGCAGTTCGCGGGCCGTTTTGCCGGATGATGCCGCTTTGACCGAAATTTCCTCCCATCCCCTGCTCAGCGTCGTCGTGCCCGTGCGCAACGAGGTCGGCAACATCGCTCCGCTCGTCGCCGATATCGAGAAGGCCTGCGCGACGATCGGTCCCTTCGAGGTGGTCTACGTCAATGACGGTTCGACCGATGGCACCGCCGGGAAGCTTGCGGAGCTGGCGGCGACGCGGCCCTGGCTGCGGATCGTGACCCATGCCCAATCCTGCGGGCAGAGCGCGGCGGTGCGCAGCGGCGTGCGCCATGCGCGCTCCGCAATCGTCGCGACGCTCGACGGCGACGGCCAGAACGACCCGGCCTTCCTGCCGGAGATGGTGACGACGCTGCAAAAGGGCGGTCTCCATGCCGGGCTCGTGCAGGGCCAGCGTGTCGGGCGCAAGGACACCGGCTTCAAGCGCTGGCAGTCGAAGATCGCCAATGGCGTGCGCGGCCGCGTGCTGAAGGACGATACGCGCGACACCGGCTGCGGGTTGAAATGCTTCCGCCGCGAGGCGTATCTGGCGCTGCCCTATTTCGACGCGTTGCATCGCTTCATGCCCGCGTTGATGGCTCGCGAGGGCTACACGGTGCTGCATGCCGATGTGCGTGACCGGCCGCGTCTGACCGGCGTCTCGAACTACGGCTTCTTCGACCGTCTCTGGGTCGGTATCCTCGATCTCGCCGGCGTCTGGTGGCTGATCCGGCGGCGCAAGCGGGTGCCCCAGATCGTTTCGGAGACGATGTGATGCTGATCGATCTGCAGCAGACCATCGGCAACTATTTCCACGAAGTCTTCGTCAACAACATCGATTGGTGGGTGCTGCTCGGCGTGGTCGCGCAAGGGCTCTTCACCATGCGCTTCGTCGTGCAGTGGTGGGCGAGCGAGAAGGCCGGTCGTTCTGTCGTGCCGATGACCTTCTGGTGGTTCTCGATCGGCGGCGGCGCGCTGCTCCTGATGTATGCGCTCTACCGGCGCGACCCGGTCTTCATCCTCGGGCAGGGCTTCGGCGTCTTCGTCTATGTCCGCAACCTGCAATTCGTGCTGCGGGCCAAGGCGCGCGGCGAGGATACGAATTCCGGGCCGGGTTAGGAAAAAGGCGCCATTCTCGGGCTTGACCCGAGAATCTCCGGCGGGACGAGGAGCAGGGGCCTCCTTGTCACGAGATGCTCGGGTCAAGCCCGAGCATGACGGGAGGGTCAGCTGCGCTGCGGCGTCGACGGATCGGCCGTGGCCCCCTGCGCCGGCGAGGGCAGGGGCTCCGCCGCCTGCTGGGGCTTGCGCATGGCGGGGGAAAGGCCGGGATAGCGCTCCCGATAGGCCTTCAGGAACTCAGAGACGCTGTCGGCATTCGCGGTCGCGCGTGCCATCTCGCGTATATCCGCCGCGCGGGCGCGGTTTGCGCCGGTAATGAAGGTGAAGGTCCGGGCATCGGCGCTACGCGCCATCTTCGGCGCGAATTTGCTGCGCAGCCGGTCGAGCGAGAGGGCCTCGTTCGCCATCACATAGGAGACGCCGGCGCGCATGACATCGGCGCGCTCGACATCGGTCAGGGCCGTGTCGCCGCGCCAACTCTCGTCGAGCATGCGCTCATAAGCCTCGCCCGCCTCGCGCCAGCGTCGCCCGGTCCAGTAGATGTCGGCGCGCAACCGGTCGACCTCCGCGCCGCCTTCGCCTTCCAGCATTTCCAATGCCTGGTCGGTGCGTGAGAGATCGGAGAGCGCCTTGGCCTCCAGCAGCAGCCGCGCGCGCTTGACGTCCGCCGGCAATTCGACCAGCCGCGTCGCGCTGATCGCCCGGATCGCCTCTGCCGGCTTGCCGTTCATCAGCTCGATCATGGCAAGGCGGGCGGCGACAGTGGAGCGGGCCGCGCCGGTGAGGCGGCGATCCATCTGATAGCGCAGGATCTCGGCGCTTTGGTCCAGCAGGTCGAGTTCGACCAGCCGGTCGGCAAGGAGGCGGGTGATCTCGTCGCCGCGCCGGCCGATCGGCAGGAATTCCTTGAAGTCGTAGAACAGCGCCAGCGTCTCTATCCGCGGCAGATTGCCGAGGCCGGAGCCGCTGAACAGCTCGGCGAAACGCTGAGCCGTCTCGTCATGCATGCGCTGCGTCAGCGGATCGTCCGGGAAGCTCTCATTGGCCCGGCGCGCGATCATGAAAGCGTCGCGCCAGCGCTGCTGGTCGGCATAGAGCCGGCCGAGCTCGGCCAACGCCTCGATCTCCAGCCGCCCTCCGCGCCAGATGACCGACACCGTCTCCAGACGGGCGATGGCTTCCTCCGGCTTGAGGTCGGTGCGCTTCTCGGCATCGGCGAGTCTGACGGCGCGCAGCTGCGCCTCGGCCGCGACGGGGCGGCTGTTGGCTTCGAACAGCGCCTTGTAGCCGTTCATCGCGGCTTCGGGGCGGCCGCTGGTATCGTCGAGCCGTGCCTGCAGCAGGGCGAGGCGCTCCTGGTCGAAGCTGCCGCGCGGCAGGTCCGCGAGCGCCTGCACCTGCCGCTCGGCGACGCCCATATCCTGCATCGCGAACGCGGTACGCGCGATAGCCTCCCGGAACTCGCCCTGGAGATCGATGGGGTAGCGGTCGAGCACCGCTTCGGCGCGGCGGAAGCCGACCATCGCCTGGGCGTTCCGGTTCAAACGCTGTTCGACGAGGGCGCGCCACAGACCCGTCTCGACATCATCCTTGATGGCTTCGGCGCCGAAGGCGTTGATCGCATCCTGATCGCGGTGCATCTGCGCGGCGATGACGCCTTTCAGGAAGAGTGCCTCCCGGTTGCCGCGCATGGCGGGGTCGTCCGCCATCATCGCGCCGAGGGGACCGGCGGCTTCCGGCATCAGGCCGTTGGCGGCGTAGAAGCGGGCGAGCGCCAGGCGCGCGTCCGATTTGCGGCCGCGTGAGGCGTCGGCCACGTCGAGCATCAGCGCGCGGGCCCGGTCGCGTGGATTGCCGAGCCTGAGCTCCGCCCACGCATCGCCGTCAAGCAGCAGCGGAGACTCGGTCTTCTCGGCCTGCGCTTCCGCCTGCTTGTTCGGCTCGGCGACATCAAGGGAAACGGTGAGGCCGCCGGCGCGGCCGATGCGAACCTGCTCGGTGCCCGCACGCACCGCGATGTCGTCCGAGCGCGGCTGGACGGCCAGACCTTGTGCGGTCTGAAGCAGGCCGAACTCGACGAACTGATAGGGCTTGGGCGTGAGAAGCACCGGCCCGGTCGCGGTGGCGATCGCGATAGGCAGCCCTGCAGGCCCCGATTCCAGCCAGTGGATGCCGGTTAGCCCGGCGAGCGGAACGCCTAGGATGGTCTGGCCGCGCTCGTCCATGCTGCGCTGCGGCGCGATCACGGCGGCAGGCTTGCCCGCATCCTCGCCGAGATCGAGGGACCAGCTGGTGCCGTCGTCGAAGAAACGGGCGAGCGGCTGGCCGGCCAGACGCAGGCGCACCAGCGTCACGCGGCCCTCGCGCGTCACCGAACTCTCCTCGATCAGCTTCGGCAGCAGGCCGGAGAGGCGGGCGGGATCGATGGTGTCGCGCGTATCGAAGACCAGCGTCATCACACCGGCGTCCAGGAAGGCGGCGGCACCGGTCCGGCGCGGGAAGCGGAAATCGAGGCGCGTGTCGCCCGCGGCGATCGCGACCGGGCCGGGTGGCGGTTCGGGGGCGACCGCGGCAGGCTGGGGCGCGGGCGTGGCCGGCTGCACGGCTGGTTGAGCGACGGCGGGCTTCGCCGGCTCGACGGCAGGTGCCGGTGTCGGTGTTGCGGGCGGCTGCGGCTTGTCGATATCGGGCAGGGAGAGCGCGCCGATCTTGGCGGGCCGCAGCAGGTCGACAACGAGCCCCGTCTCGTCGTTGAAGCTGCGGGACTGCCAGTCATTCGGCAGGGAGAGCGTCAGGCTGAGAGCGTCCTTGCCGGAGTCGAGCGAGGACAGCGCGACATCGGCCGGGAGCGCGTTGCGGATTTCGGCCGCCTCGGCGTTCATGGGCTTGTCGAAGACGAGCTTGAGCGTGCCGTCCGAGAGGTGGCTGGCGAGCTTCGTCCCGGCCGGGGTCTTGAAGATCAGGCGTTCCAAGGTTGGAAGACTGGCCGAGCGCATCGTCAGCACCGCTGGCGGCGCGGCCGGCTGGCGGGCGGCTTCGCGGGCCTTCGCCTCGGCGACGCGCAGTCGCTCGGTCAGCTCTGCAATGGCTTCCGGCGGCGGGCCGGGCATCACGCCGGCCCAATTCTGCGGCAGAAGATCGATGAAGGCTTTGTCGCCGGCTTCGATCAGATTCGCCTTGTAAGGTTGGGTCAGGGCGAAGCGCATGCCGCGCCCGTCGGGGTCAGTGCGTGCAACCGAAACGTAATTGGGCAACTCGCGGGTGATGCGCGCGATGTCGACGCGGACCGGGCTGCCGAAGGCGACGATCAGCACGCCATTCGCGACGCGGATACGGGTCTGGATCGCTTCGTCGAAGGTGAGCGAGACGCGGCCGAAGCCGGCCGCCATGGCCTCGCCGCGCATCGTGGCGCTGGCCGCGAGCGCAGGCGCGTTCAGGCCGGCGGCGAGCGCGAGAGCGGCCAGCCCGATACCGAAGGCGAGGGAACGCGACAGAGGCAAACGGAGTACTCGACCCAACGCGACAGCGGGCCTTCGCATCGCGCCGATGCGGGGACCCTCGGGCACGCTAGCGCGTCAACCATAATGCCGTCTTAACGGAGCCATCTTCAAAACCTCAATATTTGCGGGGTTTTTGGCGGAAATGTTTTTCACTCGGTAGCGTTTTTTGCATTCGGCTGTTCTGCAGGCGTTCCGCGTGCGGCCAAACGCTGGTCGATATGGCGGCTGTATTTCATCACCATCTCGACCGACATGCCGACGATTGCCGCGATCTGCTGGTGCGTACGGCCCCTGATCCGCTCGTCGCAAACTTTGGTCGCGCGCAGGTCGTGCGGGGTGAAGCCGCGTAGCGCCGAGCCGGCTTCCGTCGCGGCATAAGCGTTCCACTCGTCGCGGAAGCTGTGCGGCGAGAAAGCCCGGCCATTCTTGCGCGCGACATAGAGCGCTGCCTTGAACACCGGCCAGCCATCGATCGTCGCGGCCTCTTCCGGCCGCAGCGGGCACCAGTGCGGCTTGTCGCGCAGTTTGGTGATCGTCAGCATGATCCCGTCCTCGTCCCGGTTGGCGGGCCGAAGCGGCAGCACGTCCGAGATCCGCTGTCCGATGGTGCGGGCTAGCACAGCGTAGCGGCGAAGAAATTCGGGGGCATCGTCGGATGTGAGAGCCTGCCATGCCTCGACGGTAAGCGGCTTGGCTTCGTCRGGCTCCTCCTCGAACCCGTCGACTTCGCGGGCAGGATTGTCCTTCCGCTTGCCCGTCTGGACAGCGAGCTTCATCAGCGCGCGGATCTGCGACAGCACGAGATTGCCCATCGCCGGCCTATCGCTGAACTGCGTCCGCATGGCGATGATATGTGCGACGGTCAGGGCGGCGGGATCGTGCGGCCCCCAGGCAGCATCAATCACCGCGAGAGCCCGCTCATAGGCTGAGACGGTGTTGGGCCGGTGCTTCTGCCATTCCGGCTGCAGCTTATAGTCGTCGATCAGCGCCTTGATCGTATCGCCGGAAGGCTGCTTCGACTCGCCTGTGATTTTGGCGATTGCAGCCCAGAAATCAGGTGTGCCGAACTCCGGGAGCCGCGTGCGCGGTCCAGCATTCTCCTTCCCGCGCCGATCCTGGTGATACCAGTAGACGACGCCGTTACGCCCGATGACGCGAGTGACGCCTTTAGGCAGCGGCATGACGACGGCCCTTCTGGACATTCTTCAAGCCCTCCATGAAAGGGTCATGGTGCTTCGCGTGCGTCTCGCCGGCAAGGTGCTGCTCCAAGGTAGGCCAGTGCCAGCGGACGATCTGGCCGCGGTCGATCTGCGGGCCGGGGATGAAGCCGGCGCGCAGCCAAGTATCGAACGTGTCGACGCTGATCATCAGCATCTCGGCGGCCGTCTTGCGGTCGACGAAGACGGGCTGGAGTGTCGCGCGCGCCATGGCTACGCCCTCCTCAGAGCGTTGCCGGAGGAGACCATGCGGAAGCGGTCTTCGAATTCGACGCCGACGGAGTTCATGGTCCCGCGTGCGAACACACGGCAGCGTTGGCCCTTTCGGCCGCAGCGATCCCAGCGATAGATGTAAGTTCGATCGGAATTGGCTGCCGACGCTCGGGGCTGGGGGGCTAGGCGAACGTCGGCAGCCCGCGCACCCGCCAACGCTACGCATCGGATGGCGAGTGGAGCATGAGGCAAAATCGGGATCGTGTTGTCCTTCATTTGGAGGGCAGGCATCACAGCAACCTCCCGGCTTAGTCCTCTGCGGCCTAGCCTGGGATCGGGTCGCGGTTGGGTAATTTTTCGACAATTGCGTCGCAGGGTGGGTTTCGCCAAATCTCGCGAACACGGCCTTAGGACGCCGGCCCATAAAACGCCTGTTCCGGCGCACCATTCGAGGAAAATCACCGTATTCGAGACGATGAGGCTTACCATGACTTTCATCTTCGACGAACGAACCTGCCCCGATTTTGAGCACGAGGGGCAGAGCATTCGGTTCTGCATGGTGAGAGGCAACGAGCGGGCGACCTGCCAGATCGGGCGCGCGACTCTGAATGAGCTCGAACCCGAGCGTATCGAAACCGACGAAGAGTGCCTGAATCGGTTTTCCCGTAATCGCGGCCGGATTGCCGCCGCCGCCACGCGCCTGCTCCGGATCGGGGTGCATAGGGGCGGCACGACCATACAGATCATGCGAGCGAACTTGACCTGATAGCTCACGGCGCCGCTCCATTCGCCTCATAGGCGAGCATGCGTGCCTGGTGGCCGAGTTCTATGGCGGCTTGAGCAGCGAGCGAGGACAGGGTGGCGCGGATCGCTTGGAGCTCTGCCGCGAGGGCCGAGAGCTTGGCGTCGCGCTCACGCTCGGCGCTGGCGACTGCTTCAGCCTTCACCATCTCCCTAATGCGCTTCGCCGCCGCCTCGGTATCTGCAGCCGGGGTGCGGTTGTAAAACTGGCTGTCCGCTCTGATGGTGACGCACTCCACGTCCCTGATGGCGATGTTGATCAGGGCGCGTGCGCTATTCGATTCGCCACGGATGCCTTCGATCCGCTTCGCAGCGGCGAGGAACTGGTCGAGCGCGGTTTTGGGCTGGTCAGTCATGGCGCGGCTCAGAACGGCATGTCTTGGAAGTCGTTGGCGCCCTGCATCGGCGTGATCTCAACGTCGCGCTTCACCACGTGGGCGACCGTCTGCAGGACGAAGAACTCGACGTCGGGGGCGGTCCGCGCGAGGCGCTTGGCCTCAAAGATCGCGCTCTCCTGCGTCTTGTGGCGGGCGGTCGGCGCGCCCTGGCCGGCGCCGTAGACCATCCAGAAAGTGCGAGGCAGTTGCGTCATGGCTTGCTCCTCTTGCGATTCGGGAAGGGGCGGGAGGGCAGTGCCCGCTTCCGCTTCGATGGTGGTGGTGGTTCGTCGCCGCGCTTGATTGCGAGGATGCGCCGGCGGAAATCCTCCCCGCCTGGCGGGTCTTTCTCGATTCGCTTCACTTTGGCGGCGTTGCCGACATCGGTTCCGGCGGTGGTCGCGCCGGAGCCGCGCGTCTTGACGTCGTGATCCGCGGTGCGCAGCGGGCGCAGGTAGTGCGGGTCGTTCGGGTGAGGCGTTAGCTCGCCGGTCTCAGGATCGAAGACTCGGAGCGCCAGAGCAGGCTGATGGTCCCACTGCAGGCCGCCAGCGATCTCTTCGTCACTGAAGCCGAGCAGCAGCAACGCCGCGTGCAGCTTCACGCCGATGGGAATGTGGCGGCGATGATCCGAGGCGCGCATCAGCGGCGGCCTCCGGCCTTGGCGCGCTGCTCGCGCTTGTAATCCTCGACGTCCAGCCCGAACTCGCCATAGATTCGGTCGAACGCCTTGGTGCAGAACTTCTGGAATTCGGCGTCGTCCATTCCGCCGATCGACAGCGGATAGACCTGCATGCTGCCTCCCATCAGTCGGAAGCTGTCGGCGTAGCCGAGCTCGACCAGCAGTGCGTTTGAGAGGGAGCGGGAAGAGCCGAACTCGTTGCGGTTCTCGACGACGAAGCCCAGGAAGCCCCAGTAGAGACGGAGCTGATCGTTGCTCTTCTCGCGTTCGACGGTCGCGGTGACCAGGGCGCCAAGGGGCAGAGCGGCGTGGAACTCTGCATCGTAGGCGGCGACGGGCTCGTACCCGCCGCGCACCACGCGCAGAATCGTCACCGGCTTGTCCTTGGCGCGCTTGGTCATGGCTCAGCCCTGACCTTCCGCGGCGCGGAGCTCGTCCATGCGAGCCTTCCAGAGCGCGCGAAGCTCCTGCCGGACCTTGTCGCCGAGGATCTCGCGAAGCTCGTCGTCCATGTACCAGCGCTTTTTCAGCGCTTCGGCATCGGTCATGGTTCCGATGTAGCCGCGGATGTGAGCCTCGAGCTCGGCGGCATTCATCTTTTCAGGCTGTTTGTCCGCCGGCGGGAGTGCTGACGGCTTGTCGCCGGGGAACTCGTCAGCCTCGGCAGGCGGCGAGTCGCGCTCGTCGGGACCTGCAGGGTCGCCGGCTTCAGCCGCGGCAGCCTCATTGGCGGCGCGCTCTTCCTCCTCGGCCGCATCAGCGATCCGATCGCGCGCCGCGAGATAGGCAGCCTTGGCCTTCTCGCTGTCGATAGGTTGAAGCTGATCGTAGAGCGGCATGATGTGCTTGGCGCGGACCGCCTCGAGCGTGTCGTCGTCCTTGCAGCTGTCGAGGTGCTCTTGGATCTTCGCGATAATCTGCGCGGGGTCGTAGGCGCCGGACTCGGGCGTCTGATCCTGCTGCTCGGCCTTCTGCCGGCCGCGGGTGACCTTCGCCTTTTCGGCCTTGGGCTCGGCGGTCTTCGACGCCTCACGGCGTGCGGGCGCGGCTTCCTGCTGCGGCTCCCTTCGAGCCGGCTCATTCTGCAGAACCTCGCCGGAGTCGGGGTCGACCGTCTCAACATGGGCGATCTGGCGAGCCGCAGGCGGTGCGGGTGGCAGACGCCGCTGCGCAACCTCA
This sequence comes from Allobosea sp. 10L417, assembly GCF_056395485.1. Classification (NCBI taxonomy): domain Bacteria; kingdom Pseudomonadati; phylum Pseudomonadota; class Alphaproteobacteria; order Hyphomicrobiales; family Alloboseaceae; genus Allobosea; species Allobosea sp. 10L417. The sequence continues at coordinate 255,797 of NZ_JBFTJP010000001.1, read as the reverse complement.
GCTACCTCAGCGACGGCTACATCGCCCTCGACGCGCCTGCCTTCCATCTCTTCGGCGGTGAGCTGATTGCCGAGCTCTTCCGGGAACGACTTGCGGAGAGCCGCGGCCTCGGCGCATTTCTCGATCTGCCCTTCCGGGCGGCTCTGCCACATATCGTTCGGCAGATCGGTGCTGCCGATGGTCGCGTAGCTCTCCAGCCATTTCACCTTCGGGCCAACGAACCGGCAAACGCGGTCGCCGAGAACCCGATAGACGGTCATGCGGCACCACTCGGGGAACTCGACTGTGACAGTCTGATCGACCCAGTTGTCGCCCTTCTTCACCTTGCCGGTGAAGGTCTTTTCGATGGTCGGGCCGAACTCGGCTTCATCGCACCCGGCATACTGCCCAGTGCGGAACGCAGTGGTGCGAACCTCGGAGATACCCGGCCAGATCGTCTCGACGTAGCCCTTCTTCTTCGAGTCCCACATGGGCACGATGTGGACCGGCTTCTTGAAGGGGTCGAGCTTGCGCGCCTTGCAATAGGACAGCGCCATGATGACGGAGTCGGGCGTCTTCGCGAGCGGATAGACGGCCTCGACGAGCGCCTTCCAGCCGCTCTTGTCGACGTTGAAGCGTTCCTGGACGGCGTTGTGATAGGGCAGACGTGGCGGCTGCAGTTCGGCGATAGCGTTCATGGGAGCGGACCTCAGACGGTGACCATTTTGGATCGGACGACGACGCCGGGAGCGGGCTCAGAACCGACGGCGAACTCGGGATTGCGCGCCAGCGCATTCGCGGCGCTCTCCATCCCGGAGATGATCGTCGCGTGCTTGTGCTTGCCGAGCCACGCGCCGAAGGCTTCGTAGTCCGTGATCTCCGCGAACTTCCGCTCGACCAGCGAGGTCTTCCGGCCGCGCGATCCGCTCGACACCTTCTCGGGCTCGGATGGTGGTGGTGGCGTCTCGGCCTCACGCCCGGCCGCGGCGGCAAGAGCTTCAGCCTCGGCCTTTTTCTTCGCGACCTCTTCGTCCCTGATGCGGCGCTGCTCGACCTGGAACGGATTAATGACCCGATCCTTGATCGTCTTCGCTGCGGTATCCAGCCCGTCGCGGGTCAGGAAGAACTTGTTGTCGACCTCGCGCCCGCCATCGAGCCACGGCTGCTTCTCGACCTTGTGAGCCGCGATGACCTTGGCCTTCGTCTCGGTGAGCGTCTTTGCGAGGTTCGACGCGATATCCGCATCCTGCTCTGTCTTCGCGCCGCCGGCCTTCACCAGATTGCGCGCGGATTCGAGATGGCCTGCGGCTTCGGCCAGGAGCGCCTCGACGCTACCTTCCGGCGGGGCGTTGTCGCCCATGCCGCCGCGATCCTTCTTGAGCGGCGTGCCGTCGGGCCATTCGCCGTTTTCAATCGCAGCCAGGTAGGCAACATGGGAAACTGCGACGAGCTTCGGCCAGGTGCGGGCCAGAAACTCGCTCCACTCCGAGCCGCAATCTCGGTCGATCGCGTCGGCGCCATTGATCGAGGCGAGCCACGCGCCGTCTTTCCAGGTCGCGACGGGCAGGGCCGTGCCAGCGATCCCGTTGGGCAGTTTCCAGAAGCCGGCGACGATATCGCTATCGGGCTTCGGCGATCCCTTCTTCTCGACGAGAGCCTGCCAGGCAGACCAGTCGTTCTCGGCTTCTGCAGTATCGCTCATGGCGGTTCTTTCAGTGGGAGGTCAGATTTCAGGTGAAGCTGGTGGCGGCTCCAGCGCGGCCAGATCGCGCGCCGGCCATGCGAGGTAGACCTTCTCGGCACGCGGCTCGGTGGAGCGGTAAGCTTCGTCTGGAACGAACACGACGAAGGTCTTGCCCTGGTGCGCGACGGCCAGTTCTTGGGCCGCTTTGTCGGCCTCGATCTTGTCGTCGAAGACCCGAGCGATTGGGGCCGGAACACCGGCCTCCATGACGGCGTAGAAGCGCTGGTGCTCGGCCATCAGAACGGGCTCCTTCTCGCGTCGTCTTCCGGTGAGTGGCGATCGGCCGTCGTATCGTGCTCGACCGGGTCGGCTTCGATTTCGGAGGCGGGCGGCCCGTCACTGCCCAGCCAGACCAGCGCGTAGGCTAGGGCGCATGCCGCAGCGACGATCAGCAGAACCCAGCCGGCATCGAACGCTTCGAACAGCGGATCAGGCCGCATGGTGCGCCTCCATGGTGTTGCCGGAGACGCGGGCGCCATCGCGGCGCTCGATCATCGAAACTGATGGGTGGGCTAGCGTCGCCCCCGTCAGCCCCACATCTCCGGCAAGGGGTGAGCCGAGGGAGCGCGCGGCACGATTGCCACGCCGATCGCCGGCATAAGTGCCTGTCGGGGCACTCTGCGCTTCCTCGGCAACCTGGAGGAGACGGCGAGCTTCAGCCCGTGCATCGTCTCCGAATTCGTTGATGCAGATCTCTGCGACCCTCTGTTCCCGCCAGCGATTGACGCAGTCGGCGAGGCGATAGGGCTCGACAGCCGGCGGCAGGATCAGCGTCTCGGCCATCATCCGAATGACGACATCGTAGGCGTGCTGGTGCGGCGAGAGCGTCATGGCCGCGCCCCCGTTGAGCCGAAGGCAGCGAGAGCAGCTTCCAGAAGGTTCCGAACCGCCTCAACCTCAGAGCGAGCGCCGGTCGATCGCCCGAATGCGTGGATACGCTCAACAAGGCTGACTGGCAGAACATAGACCCTGCGCGCCATCGCCGCGGGAGCGGGCGGAGTGTATTTGATCACAGAGGCTGGGACTGTCTTGTTACGCATGTCAGGCCGCGCGCGCATGGCGGCGAACAGCCTGGATCGCGTCATCGAACCAGCGGAGCAGGGCGTCGATGTCGGAAGGGGTGACGCCTTCGGTGACCAACGCGCGCTGTTGGCGCTTCTGCTCGACCGATAGCTTCTTGGCTGGAAAACCATCGTCGCCGGCGATCAACACGCGACAGCCGCGCCAGTATTGCGCCTGCTCAGCGAGGGCCTTCAGGAAGGCGCGATCACTGACCTCTCGCTTGGCTTGCTCGATGTGTTCACGCAGTACGTTGAAGGCGCCGTGCGCGGGAAATGGTGGGAGGCCTGAACTGACCGGCATCTCGCTCTCCGGATGAGGAGGAATGCCGATATTCGTATGCTCGAACGAATTCTAAGGCAAGCGCAAAATGCGATCACGAATAAAATTTCTTGACGACCCATAACCCCTGCGCGTACAAGCGCAGCGGCCGCGTCGCGGGATTAGGTGGTTCCTGAATCGGAGGATAAGGCTCGTTTAGCGCTACGCCTTGAGCCGGAATCCGAGGTGCTTCCTCAAGGATTTTCTTTTCGCTGACGCTCTTGGAGCGGGGCCGGAGGCGTCGAGCTCTACGATCAGGGCAGGCAGCCTCAGTCGTGGAGCTCGAGCTCTACGATTTGCTGTGGATCAGGGCAGTGTTTCCGCGAGATTTTTCCCCGGACGTTCCCGGTGAAAAATCTGAGGTAGGGCTCAATTCGGTCAATCAACCAATTCGCTCTGACGTGTCCATCAGCCGTTAGGCATGACTGACATCGGGAGTCAGTAGCGCTGTCAGGAGGCTCGACTCCTCGAATTTGCTCTGTCTATCTTGAGAACGTAATGAGAACAAAAGCTGGGTGGCGTCGGAATGAGCTTGGCCTTCACTGAGGGAATTTATCGGCCTGAACTGTCGCTTTTTCGGGCGATCGACATCAGGTGCGACGACTGCGGTCGGACGAAGAGGATGCAGCCGCGCGAAATCGACGAGCATATCCGTGCTGGCAGGCACAGCCTCATCGGGCTCCACAGCAAGCTCTACTGCTCCGTCTGCCGGAGCCGCGGCGGGCTCAGCAAGAACATCAGTCTTTACCCGATCAAGCGAGATGACCGATGAAGCCATGGCATGACGGTTTGCCTGAGACGAAGCGCTTCGTTGTGTTCCCGCCTCTGGGGCAAGAGGGTGCATTCGCGGCCTCGAAAGAGCGTATCAGCGCGCACTTGCGTGGGGCGTTCCCGGACCATGAATTCGAGGTCGCGGTCATTGGCCTGTACGAGGACGTGAGTGTTTTGCCGATCTGCGGCTCCGTTGGCGGTCCGAACAGCCGTGTGCTGGCGCCGCCGTCTGAGCTGAAGATTCGCGAGATCGAGCGCGCACTGAAGGCGTTCGATCTCGCTCCCGCCAGCCTCAGCTAAAGGCCCAGCAGTTCCCGCCGGGGGACGACCCGGTAAACGTGGAGCACCTCGTTCGACTGAAACGGGATGTCCTTCGGCGGGTTGAACTGCTTCACGACAATCGTCGGCGGTCCGCGTTTCACCAGGCGCTTCAGGTAGCAGGCTCCCGGCTCGCCGTTCGGGCCCGGCTTCATCTCGATCACGACATCGTCGCCGATGGCCGGCGGTCGATCAGGATCGATCACGACCGGGTCGCCGTCCGAATAAGCCGGCTCCATGCTGTCGTTGGTGGCGTAGACCCCAAATGCCTTACGCTTATGAAGCAGGGAAGGCGGTCGAGGGATGTAGTCGGCGACGTCGCCGTTGAAGCTGAAGTCGCCGTCGTCGCCCATTACGGCAATGCCGCGCATCGGAAGATCCCGAGTGCCTCCACGAGCCGAGGGCGGAGGCAGATCGGTGGCGACGACAGCATTCGGTTCAGAGGGTGTCGAGCGTTGGGGTGCGGGGCCCTTCCCGCGATCGGCCTGATCAAATTCCATCAGGGTGAAGGCATCTGTCTCGCCGAGCCGCGCGATTTCAATCAGCGGTCCAGTCTCGGGAACCTGCTCACCCTTCTCCCATTTCGAAACGGTGCCCTGGCTAACGCCAACCTCATCAGCGAACTGAGCCTGATTGAGCTTCAGTCCCTGTCGGATCTCGCGGATTTTTTGGCCAAGGGATGACATGCGATTGCGAATAACATGCTGGAAGCAATAGACGAAATCTCGAACGCATAAATTGCGCTTGCGAATAAATGCGTTCTAGAATATGGATCGCATATGCTCGCGATCCAAAACATCCGAAAGAACGTGCTCGGGATCACCCAGGCTGATCTCGCTCGGCTCTGCTCCGTTTCGCAGGGCACCGTTTCGAAGTGGGAGCGGGGCGAGCTTGCCCCGGGCCTTTTGGAAATGCGCGCGATCCGCGGGGAGGCTGTCCGCCGCGGGATCGAGTGGGATGACGCGCTGTTCTTCACCGATCTGAAGCTTGTTCCAGAAGCTTCGTCGGCGGCTGAGGTCCGCTGATCCATGGTGGCCCTCGCGCTTTCGTCTTCATCTTCGCTCTCCGTCTCTGGTGGGGCGCGGGTTGCAGCCCGCTCTCCCCGAAAATCCGCATCTCCCGAAGCTGCTCTCGCTCCCCAGCGTGTCGCCGCTCCGTCTGTGTCCCCAATATCGGAGATGCAGATGAGACATTCGCCCGTCGCGTCCGGACATTTGTCCGTCGCCGAGAGGACATCTGCCGCTGAGCGCATCATCGCGTTCCTGCGTCGGCTGTATCCGGTGAAGACCGCAGAGAACGTCGCCGCAGATATCGGCGGTTCGGCCGAGACCATTCAGAAAATGATGGATCGGATGACGACGCCGAACGCGCTCACCTATGGGCGCCTCGTTTGCGCCTATGGGCCGGCCTTCCTCTGCGCGGCCCTGGAGAGCCCGCCCGCGTGGGTGTCTGCCGCGGCTCGTGACGAACAGATCCGCGCGCTCCGTGCTGAGCAGGAGCGCATCACCAAACAACTGCGGGCTCTCGAACCCGCCATCTGATTGGAACCGCCATGCGCGGGCTTCTGGCCATTTTCTTCGCCGCTGCGGCTGTCCTGCTGAAGGTCCTGTCGTGGCTGACGCTGTTCCCATCCCGTTGGCTGGCCAATGCCGCCGAGTGGTGCAGCTCGCGTTCGATCTCCCTTTCCGCCGCGCCAAACGGAGAATGACCATGGCCCGAGGACGCCCACGCCTTTCCCCAGAAGCGAAGTCCGCCAAGAAGGAGCGCGCCGAAGCCGACAAGGCTTCTGCGCTCGCACAGAACGCGCTGGCGAAGCTGCCCGCCGAGAAGGAGAAGCGAGACGAACTCTGGCAGGAGCTCGACGCCCTGAAGAGCGAGGCGTCTGGCGTGTCCGGTTCGATCTCGGCTCAGAAGAAGCGGATGACCGAGGTGTTCGGCATCACGAAGGCTGCGATGCAGATCCGCGCGATCCTGAACAAGTGCCGCGCCGGCGAATACGAGGCGACGGTCGAGCAGATCCAGCTCTTCATGCAGGACACGAACCGTCCGATCCAGCTTTCGATGAAGCTCGAGCCCGGCAAAGGCGTTGCCGAGGATCAGGGCTCGGTATTCGACGCCAGCCATTCCGGCGAGACTGTATCAGCCGAGCGCGGCGATGACCCCGGCCGGGCTCGCAAGAGCACCATCGCGCCGCCTGCGCCGCCCGCTCCGTCGGCTGCCATCTCGCTCGATGAAGCCCGCGCCAAGTTCGAGGCGAACAAGGCTGCAGGCGACGAGCGTCGCGCCAAGCGTGGCGGCCCGCCGGCTCCTCCCGAGACCAAGGCCAAGGACGACTTCGAGGACGGCAAGGATGTGCGGCCGCGCGCGCTGAAGGAGGCGGAAGCCCAGCGCGCTAGCGAGGCTGAGGCCAAGAAGGCCAAGACCGATGCGGCGGCCACGGAGAACATGACGCCGGCCCAGAAGCGCGCTCACGCGAAGAAGATCGCGGATGAGGTCTTCGCAAAGCAGGGCAACAAGGGCCTCGGGGCCGACGGTATCCACTGAGGCTTCGCCGTCATGACCGCCACCATGATCCTCGCAATAGACGGCGCCACGGCCTCAGGCTGGGCGCTCGGCGCCCCGGGCAATATCCCAGCGGTTCGCGTCGGCCTGCAGCGGCTGAAGAAGCCGAGCGAGGATACATGGCTGGTGGCCGACGGCGCCGCTCGCTTCATCCGCGACATCTGCTTCATCGAAAGCACGCGGCCTGACCTGATCGCGATCGAAGCCCTTATGCCCAACTTCAACAGCGGTGACGATCGCGACCGACAGATTCAGCGCAGCGCTGCATCCATGCTCGTTCCGCCACTGATCATGGGAGCAGTACGCGGCATCGCCGCCTGCTACGGCATTCAGGTCGTCCAGGTTTATCCCGCGACCTGGCGCAAGCACTTCCTCGGCCGCTCGAACTTCGGCAGCCGGGATGAGACGAAGCGGCAGACGCTCGCGCGGTGCCATCTCCTCGGATACCTGCCGGCGACCTGCAAAGACGACAACCAAGCGGACGCCGCCGGAATTCACGACTGGGCGTCTGCCGTCCATGGCCGCGCTTCTCAGCCGTTCCATCTCTTCGACGAAGGGCGCCTCCGCCATGGCTAGAGGCTTCCAGTTCGACACCTACGACCCGACCAAGATCGACGCGATGCGGCAGGCGCAGAGCCCCGCGGCCAAGGCCAGCCACAAGTCCGCGCCAGGCCCGCACGTCGAGCCCTGCGTCGAGTGCGGCAACATCATAGGCCCGTGGTGGGGCTGGAACGGAGAGACGTTCTGCCGCCGCCATGCCCCCGACCATCTCAAGCGACCGGGAGCCGCACAATGATGCGTCCTGACGATCTTCACGCTTCGCTGCGCCATGACGTTGTTCGCATCATCGGCGACGTCATCGCCCTTCTGGCGCGCATCGAAGCCAACATTCCGAATTCCCCCGAGGAGAGCCACGAGAGGACAAGCCGGAGAACCGGAGAATGCCCCGAAGCCTCACCTGTGGAGGAAACACCCTCTTCTGCCGAAGCCGGCGTAGCGGGACCACAGGGAACAGTGGCAACTAATGCAGATCAGCCGATCGATGTCGCACCTCCAAGCGTCGTGACGGCTGAGCCCCCTGCCGCGCCATCCGCCTCCCAGCCCCAGCCGGCGCCGCAGGGGGCGATATTCGCCGAGATCGTCAGGCCAAAGCCGAAGGTGGCATCCAAGCCGCTCGATCCGCGCCCAGGCCGGGTTGCCGGCGTCGTCGTCGACATGCCTGGCTCTGTCGTCTCCCTCGACATGGCCAACCTCATCGTCGCCTGCCCAAACGGTGATTGGCCAGTCGCCAGGCCCGTGGCGCTGATCATGGAGCGCATGCGCAACGGCGAGACGTTCGCCGACGATGTGCTCGCGACGCTCGGCAGCATGAGCACCGACTCCTTCCGCGAGAGCCGCAAGCGCTGGACCGAAGAACTCGCCAAGCGCGGCATCACGTTCGTCCATACCAAGGGCGTCGGATGCAGGATCGAGGTGGATCAGCAATGACGCTGCTTCTCTTAGACGCGAACGGCCTCATGCACCGGGCCCATCATTCTACGAAGGCCAACCCGCAGTACCGGGACGACACCCTGCCGGTGACGGCGATCGGTCGCTTCCTCGATCTCGTCTATGAAGCGCTGATCGATGTTGGCCGTCCGCAGTGCGCGACGCACGCCGCTGCCATCTTCGACGCTCCGGGCCCCAACTGGAGGCACGACATTGCCCCAACCTACAAGTCCGGCCGCAGCCACGATCCAGACTTTCACCCGCAGCTCCGTCTCTGCCGCGATCTCGTGAAGGGGCTCGGCATCTCGTCGGTCCAGCAGCGGGGTTACGAGGCTGACGACCTGATCGCGACCTATGCCCGGCTCGCGGAAGAGCAGGGGATGTCGACCTGCGTCGTGTCGATCGACAAGGATATCGGGCAGTTGCTCCGGCCAGGCGTGTCGATCTACAACCCGATGCGTCGACGCCTCGCGCACGGCCACGAAGAGTTCTTCCCGTTTGGATCGGAGAAGGACCACGTCATGGTGCGTCCAGCCCAAATCCCGTGCCTTCAGGGCATGATGGGCGACAGCGTCGACGGGTTCTCCGGCATCCGCAATGTGGGCCCCAAGAAGGCGGCGGCGCTCTTGGAGCGGTTCGGCAGCCTTGATGCGATTATCGCCGGTGCCGCCGAGATCGCGCAGCCGGCACTGCGCGCCAGCATCACCGCCGGCGCGGACCAGGCAAGAGCGTGCCGCCGCCTCGCCATCCTCGACGATGCCGTCCCTGTCCGCCGCGATCTCGAAGACCTCGAGCTCCGACGCGCCGACCCGGATCTCCTTATCGGCGGGCTGAAGTCTCTCGGCCTCATCCATTGGCCGGGCGTCTTCGGCGAGCGTCTCCAGGTCGACCCCGCCGACTTCCCGCCGCACGCCGGCATCACCGAACTTTCCGACGAACTGGTGGAGTTTGCATCAGCATGAGGACCGCGCTGACCGTCAAGCAGTCCGAGCTTCTGGAATACATCCAGGCATTCTCTGAGCGGAAGGGGCACGCGCCTTCCTATGAGCAGATGCGGCAGGCCATGGTGCTTGCGTCTCGCTCTGGTATCCACCGCCTAATCCTGGCGTTGGAGGAGCGCGGGTTTATCCGGCGCATCCCTAACCGCGCTAGGGCCATTGAGGTCGTTGCGCCGCGAGCCCGATACTCGAGCGCTGCCGAGATCCACATCACGGCCTATTGCCAGCGGAATCGGGTCGACCGGGAGAGCGCAGTGGCTCTGGCGGTCGAAAGCTACTTCGGTGGCGCGGCATGAGCGACGCGATCGAAAACCGCCGCGCTCGGGCCTCTCACATCTACGAGCGCGAGGAGCACGACCACTACGTGGAAAGCGCTTGGGTCGGCCGTCGTCTGTTCCAGGTCGAGCGCTTCGACGGCGAAGTCTGTGACCCATGCTGCGGCCTCGGCAACATGATGGAAGGGGCCAGAGCGGCCGGGCTTCAGATCCGCCCCTACGACATTGTCGATCGGGGCTATGAGCACCTGATCGGGGCGCGCGACTTCCTGCTGAGCGGCGATCGGTTCTCGTGCTTCGCCATGAACCCGCCGTTCAACCGCATCCAGGAGTTCACCGAGCACGCTGTCCGGCTCGCCGAGCACAAGGTTGCTGTGGTTTTCCCGGCCCGCCGGCTGAACGCCGCTGGCGCGTGGCTTCGCGATCTACCGCTTGCCCGCGTCTACTTCTTAACTCCCAGACCGAGCATGCCGCCTGGGCACATCTATCGGGCGATGATTGCGGCCGGGAAGGAGCCAAGCGGCGACACCAAGGACTACGCCATCGCCGTCTTCATCAAGAACTTTGAGGGCGAGCCGGTCACTCGTTGGCTTCACCGCGACGGGGGCGCCTGATGGGCGCTGTCATGAAGATGGACGGCACGCCGCTCGACCAGAGCAAGCTGCCTCATAACATCGACGCTGAGCAGGCTGTGCTTGGCGCCTTGATCAAGGAAAACGACTGGTTCGCCAAGGTCGGCCAGCACCTGAAGCCAGAGGACTTCTACGACCCGGTTCACGGGCAGATCTTCGACATGATGTCCGGCCTGATTGAAGCTGGCCACGCTGTCTCGCCAGTTTCGATGAAGCCATATGTCGACAAGATCGCGGTCGGCGATCTGCGCGGGTTCGAATACCTAATGCGCTTGTTCAATGAGGCGCCGAAGGGAAGCAGCGCGCTCGCGAACGCGATCGAATACGCCAAGATCATCAAGGACGCTGCGATCCAGCGCTCGATCTACGTCATCTTCGAAGAGGAGATGGCGGATATCCTGGCCGGCAAGCCAGTGGCGGCGGCCAAGCGCCTGGATCGGGTCGAGACGCTCATCAATGACCTGCGGCCACCGTTGACGTCGCAGAGCGGATTCGAGCGGTTCGACAAGGCCGCGGCGCGAGCCGTGGACATCGCGGCGCGGGCCTACCAGCGGGGAGGGGTGCTTGCGGGGCTTTCGACCGGACTGCAGCGCCTCGATGACGCACTCGGGGGGTTGCACCGTTCGGACATGGTCATCCTCGCCGGTGCCACCGGCGCTGGTAAGTCGGCCCTCGCGATCAACATCACCTACGCCGTGGCGCGTGGTCTCATGGAGCGCCAGCGGGAAGGGGAAAAGACCGGTGTCGTGGCGTTCTTCTCGCTTGAGATGCCATCCGACCAGATCGCGCAGCGCATCCTCGCTGAGCATTCCCGGATATCGGGTTGGCGGCTGCGGAAGGGGCGGGTCAGCGAGACGGAGTTTTCCACGTTCGCGGATGCGGCATCCACCTTGCAGTCACTGCCGATTGAGATCGACGCGACCGGCGGCCTGACGATCGCCCAGCTGATGATGCGGGCTCGTGCGTTGAAGAAGCGGCGTGGCATCGACCTGCTCGTCGTCGATTATCTGCAGCTGTTGAAAGGGACGGAGCGTCGGCGCGAATCCAGCCGCGTGCAAGAGGTCGCTGAGATCACCGCCGGGCTCAAGATGCTGGCGAAGGAGCTGGATGTTCCGGTCATAGCCCTGTCCCAGGTCGCGCGAGATATCGGCAAGCGCGAGGACAAGCGGCCGATGCTCTCTGATCTCCGCGAATCCGGCTCGATCGAAATGGACGCCGACGTCGTCCTCTTCGTCTACCGCGAGGAATACTACCTCAAGAAGGCTGAGCCGAAGCAAGGCAGCGAGGCTCACAACGACTGGACGCTCGCCATGGAGCGAGCCCATGGCCGCGCCGACATCATCATCGCCAAGAACCGGCACGGCCCAGAAGACACCATCCACGTCGGCTTCGACGCCACGCTGACGCAGTTCAAGGACGAGCTTCCAGATGACGTCGCGCCATCACAACAGCGACAGAAGCGCGAGCGCGAGAAGAAGCTGACGCTGATCAAGGAAGCAACAGAAGCTTTCGGCATCCTCAAGAACCTGATGATCACGGCCTCGATCGCGAACGAAGGCCACGTCGACAAGGCCGCGAAGGGCGCCAAGCTCGTCTCCTACACGCTATGGCGCGAGAAATGCGCCGAGGTGCTGTTGGATAGCGACCGAGGCGAGAAGGCCGCTGCCGCCCTCATGGAGAAGATCGTCAAGGATCTCCGCGCGCCTTCGAGTGGTCATCCGCCGCTGATCGGCCGCGGCGGCTCGTCAGAGGCCCCTTACGTTTGGCTGACGGAGGCCAAGAACTGATGACGACCGGCAATCACGAAGCCTGGGCAGATCCCGATCCGCACCGTCGCGGCTGGCTCGGAAGGTTCCAAACCGACAAGGGCGTGAAGACGGTCACCGGCCGCTGGGCCCGCCGCTCTGCGCTGATCTTCGGTTCTGAGCAAGAGGCGGTCGTTGCGGCTCAGAAGGCGCTGATCAAGCACCTCGTCGCCAATCCTCGCCCGCGCTCGTCGGGTGCCAAAACATTCGCCGTGGCGAGGAATGGGCGGAACGTCCGCACCATTTCATTGCCGCAATCATGAGGGAAGCGCGCAACCGCTTTCGGGCCACCCATGGCCGAACCCCATTCCCGCACCGCGGGATACCTCGGGCCAAGTGCCCCACACTGGAGAAGACCGAAGTGACTACGAAGAATGAACTGATCGCTGCGATCGCCGAGAAGACCGGCAAGTCCAAGTCTGACGTCGGCGCCATTCTGGCGGCTGCAGGCGAGATCGTGACGGCCCATCTCAAATCCGGCCAGGAAGTCGTCCTCGGCGACATCGCCAAGCTGAAGATTGCCCGCCGCGAGGCGCGTGAAGCCCGCAGCCCGGCGACTGGCCAGACTGTGCAGGTCGCCGCGAAGAACGTCGTGAAGTTCAAGCCGGTGAAGTCGCTGGCCGACGCTGTCGCCTGATCGGCGGAAGCGAGAAGTACCCCTCGGCCGGTGGCATACCGCTACCGGCCGTAGTCGCATCAGGAGGGCGGCCGTGGGCCAGCATCGCAGCAAGGAAGAGATCGAGGCTGAGAAGCTCGCCAAGGAACAGGCGCGCGCCGATAAGCTTGAGGCCCGTCAGTCCAAGTGTGCCGGCGTCTACAAGCTCCCATGCCTTGGCGGGTGCACCAAGGGCTGCCGGCGCGCGTCGACCGAACGGAAGATCGCCAAGGCGAAGAAGGCCAAGCGAGAGCGGGCCCGGAAGGCGCGCGAGTCGTCGCTGGCCAATTCTACGGCCGCACAGGCGGCGGCACATGACGCTGAGCTCGCCGCGATTCAGTTTGAGGTAAAGGCCAGAAAATCGAAGCTGCGCGACCTCGAGCGCTGGCAGACGTCCGTGATGTACCTCTGCGGCTTCACCGTGGACGAGATCAACACGAACATCGGCGGGAATGCGCGGCGGGGCCCCATCAACCGCGTTGTCACTGCGGGCAAGCTTGAGGCGATCCGCCAAAGCTCACAGTGGATCAAGCGCCTCGCCGACCTGGCTGCGAAGGCGCCGCACGGCATGGAAGGCTTCGCCATGTTCTGGGCGTCGCGCGGCAAGCCGCGTGGCCTTCATCGCGAGCTGCAGCATCTCATGGAGATCAAGCCAGAGTTCCAGCCCATGACGCAGAAGCTGCGGGGTGGAGGAGAGCGCATTTGGAACCCGAACGCCTCCGCGCTTCATGCCGAGGCGAGCGCCGGCGGAATCGCGGAATACTGCCTGCAAGCCGGGGTATGGCTCTCCGTCCTGTTCGGTCGCATCGGCTCCGGCGGCGTGCGCGGCTTCGATCCGACGCGCGAATTCGTGGACGGCTCCAGTGCCGATGGAATGGCGGAATCGTCCGTCGATGCGATTAAGATCGAATCGATGGTTCGCGACCACGTAATCGCCGCGTTTCGACCTGACGGGACAGCGGAATGGAGGTGGCGCGCCTTGGAACACGTCATCAGGCTGGATCGGCCGCTCGCCAACCTTGGTCTGCCTGCCGGCATCGGCTCGCCGTCGAGGTTCCTCAACGAGGCCCTGGAGGAGGTCGCCATCTGCCGGAACATGGCGCCGTCGGGGATCAGGTCTCGGCGCCCAGGTGGAGAGCTCGACGTCGCCTATGAAGCGGCCACGAGAGCCGAGCGCGATGCGGTTAGCGCTCACTACGTGCTAAGGGCGCAGGAGAAGCGGGGCGCGGCCTAATCCCGGTCCGGCGTCCGCGTATCGCTGATCACGGAATCGGTCACGCGCTCGGCCATATCCACGGCGCCGGGCATCGTCATAAGCGCCAGCATCACAAGCGCGGCGTGCGGGATATCCTCCTCCCCAGCCGCCCAGGATCGAACCCGCTTCGGAATCGTGCCGAAGAGCCTCGCGAAGCGTCCTTCGGATAGCCCGACTTGCTCGAGCGCCTGCCGGAACTGCTCAGCCGTCATCCGCTCGTATTCGTATCGCTTCGCCACGGGCTTCACGGTGTCCAGCAATGGGGTCTCCTCTATCTGCGCGATTTAGGCGTTCGTGGAAAGGCGCGGCGTGTCAGCGGGGCTCTTGGTAGCCGGGGAGGTTGCTTCGCAGCGTAGTATAGCCTGCCGGCTCGCGAAGCTCCTCTCGCGACACGATGGCTGACGCAAGGTCGGCAAGTGTCACCTCGATATCCTCCGGCGTGCGTGGAGTGCCGGCGGGCGTCTTGATGCAGCGGTTCATGAGAACGCGTAGCGCTTCCATAGCCTCTGGCAACTCCGCGCGAGCCGCACAGGTCGCTTCGATCATCTCAGGAGTGGGGAATACCGGGCGCACGCCTGAGACGATCACTCGATGATCGCTCGTCGGGTTCGGCTCGATGCGCCATTTCCGGTTGCGGCCAAAGAACAGGCTGCGCTGGTCGTTGGCGACGATGGCGACGGCACGTCCCGTCCCCTTCGCGACGTTCTGTGCCTCGCGCAGCGCGGCCTGCATTTCCTCGTGCGTCAGCGTCATCGGGTCTCCATTTAAGCGAGGGCAGGGCAGCGGTTGGGAAGCCGATGAGTGTAGTTCGGCGCCGCCGCTAAATCCGTATACGCCCGGTCTTTAGCGGTGCCTCAATGCGCAGCAACCGCTCGCGCCGCTCCGGTGTCAAATCGCGCAACAACACAGGTTTCATGCTGAGCGCCGCCGCGTGAACTCTGTACACTTGGCGTGCGTTATCGCGGTCGGTCTGGATGAAAACGCCCTTCCTTACGAGCCCATGCAACGGTTCGATATACGGCTCGGACTCGATGTGGTCTCTATCTCTGACCATTATCCAACGCAGCAGCGCTTTCTCGTCGCCAGTAGCGTAGGTGACGGCGTCACGGATGGCATGCTCGCCAATCTTGCGCTTGGCCTGGCGGGACCGTTCGGCCTGCCATTTGGTGAGCAGTGACAAGCCCCACCGAACGAGGTGGCCGACAACCAGACCGGTGCAAACCAGACCGGCAATGCCAATCCAGGGCAATGTGGCCGGTTCAATACTGGCCAGAGGCCAAAGACCATATGCATTACCTGCGAGCACAGCCCCGCAAGCAATCGCGACGCCGAGAGCGATGTGCCAGCTCCGATCTATGAGCGCCATCGCCGCATCGAAGAAATCCTTCATCGTTCCCCCGCAGCGCATTCATCGGGCTCAATGAAGTCTGGGGCGTTGAACTTCGCAACCGGCTGCGCCTCATCACCAGCCGAAAAAATTATCGTATCCCCGTCCGCGATCTCTCAGCGCGCCCGCTGGTCCCATCTCGGGTGGACGAAGTCGGGCCTGCCGAAGACCTTGATCGCGTTCCACCATCGGTCATCGCAGAAGCCGACGAAGTGAACGCAGGGGCGTGGTGGGCCGGGCGCTTCCGGCTTGCGTGGGCGCTTCATCAGCCCTCCTTGAAGATGCGGACGACGAAACGTGCGCCGCTGGCGGTGTAGATGATCGGGTTATCGGGGTCGGAGACGTCGACGCATTCGATCTGGTCGACGGCCTCGACCGTGGCGGCGTCCTCGTCGAAGTCGTGGAGCGCCATCGGCTGATCTTCCAGGCGGAGCGCGATCATCAGCGCAACGTCGCGCGTCAGGGGAGTGCGGGGTGCGGCGGTCACGGCTCAGACCTTCCCAAATAGGAGAGCGAGAAGCAGGGGGAAGCCTTCTGCGAACGCATAGAGGCAGCTGGCGGCGGCGCCGGCCTGAGCCAGGCGCGCGGCAAGGAAGAGCGAGGAGCGGAGGGCGTGCATGATCACCACCACCGCACCGGGCCGTCCTTGCGGACCCGCAGCATCACCGTGTTGACGTAGGTTCCGACCTCAGAGAACGAGCCGGCCGGCAAGTCGCGATATTTGCCGCCCATGTTCTCAATCTTCGCCCGGAAGGCGACGGACTTGCGGGTTTCCCGGAATTCCGTGCCGGCCGACATGATCGCGACGAGCTGGCCGTCCGGCTTCAGGAAGCGCAGGGCGTGGTTGACGTGGTCGATATCCCGCTCGCGGTCGAAAGGCGGGTTCATGACGATCAGGTCATAGAGGCCCGTTTGCTCCGGCGTCAGCGTCAGGAAGTCACGGCACCAAACGCGGCTATAGATACCCTCCGCTTGCAGAGCGTTCGCGAGATGGGGCTGCAGCTCGACGCAATCGACCTGGTTGTCGAAGCGGTACTCATGCCGGTAGCGCTCTGAAACCTCATCCTTGGTCCGCACGCATCGCCGCGCGAGGTTGCCGGTTCCGGCGCTCGGTTCCAGAACCCGCAGCGCTGGATTGTCCTTCGCACGCGCCAGCGGGACGCCATCAAGCAACCTCACCGCCGCGTCATCTGGGGTCGGATAGAACCCGTACCGCTTGGCCGGCGTGGTCTTGATGTTCTGGAGCGGGTCGTCCTCGGCTTGCATGCCGTCGCCGACGACTTCGCCGTAATGCTCCGCCAGCAGCTTGTTGACCTTCTCGACGAGATCGTCGCGGGTGAACCACAGATGCGCGTTGCCGTTCTTGTACCCCTTGATCCGGAAATATGGAGTCTCGGCTTCCGATTGGCGCGGGCCGTTCGCTCCGCGCCTGCTGTTCTCAACGGCGGTCAGCGCTGAGGTGAAACTATCCTCGGGGTGGCCGTCCAGCACCGAAAAGACGCGCTCGATATCAATCAGCGTGTCACGGGTGGGCCCGTATCGCAGGCTCCCCCAGTCATTGAAGGCACATGTCAGAATGACGCGAGTGCCGATCTTGAACCCGTCATGCGAGCGGAAACGCCGGTCCAGCTTGGAAAAGGCATTTGCTATACCGCGCCGGAAGATCATGCCGGCATCACCTGCGAACCGCTCCAGCGTCGCCATGATGTTTTCGACCGTCAGCTCCGGCAGGCCTTTGGCGATTTCATCCTGATTGATCAGTTCGCCGTCGCGCCCGGAGCGTTCCGGGACAAACCGCATCTGCTGGCGCAGCTTGTCCTTGGCCTCCTTGTCCATCAGCCGCTCAAGATCGGTCCGCTGGATGATCCACGACCAAGCGTTGATGTCCATCAGGCGCCGCGCCGTGCGCAGATAACGGTCCTTGCGCGGCAGGTTGATCGCTTCCTTGAACTCGCGAAGCTCTTCGGCCTTGTCGTAATTGTAGGAGGTGACGCCGGGGTGCGCCCGGTCCGCCATCTTCTGCGCAGCCTGTAGGGACTCGTGCGCCTCTTCGATCTTGTCGAAGGCGATCCCATAGAGGCGCAGCGCCTCGTTTCGAAAGCTCACGATATCTTCGACCGTCGAGCGGGGAACCAATTCATTGGACATCAGACAAAGCTCCAGGGTTCGCGCTCAAGCCATGGGCGAGCGCGTTGTGGTGGGGTGCGGGGTGTTGGGGGGGGGCGAGACCGGGCCAGGTCGCGCCGGATCATGTCAGGCGTCCGGGGTATCGGGGCGCGGCGGGTTGAGCTCTTCCGCCACGGCCTGCGCCGTCGCGACGATGTCTGGCAGGAGCGGGCCGGCCGATCGATCAAACTTCACGCGGCGGCACATCGCCGGGATGACTTCCCAGTCATATGCATGGCCCTCGACTTCATTGGGCGTCATCGCCTCAAAGACGCGAAGGCACCATGCGCCGATTGTCACCGCACGGGATCGCAAGTCGACCGTTCCATGATCCTCCCGGAACCGTTGCACGGCATGCGCCCATTCGTCGGAATCGGCCGGGCCGATCCATCCGGTCCGGCACATCCCCACGGCCTCAGTCAGGCATTCCCAGACGTTCAGAGCGGCTTCCATCTCAAGATGGCTATAGCGCTTGGCGTCGATGTCCTGCCGGTTCAGCAGATGGCGCGGGGCGGCCCTGCGCGCCTCGATGGTGAGGGCGAGCGCCATCGTTACGACTCCAGCCAAGCGGACTTGGCGGCTCGCACAGCGCGCCGAACGCGCCGACGGTCCCGGCCCTCAACACGATCCGCATAATCGCCAGCGGGGCGAGCCGGGGAAGCAGAAACACCCTTGTTGATGTTCTTCGTCATAACCCTTGTTCTCCGTAAGGAAGGCCACGATCGGCCGGGTTGAAGCGATGGCGCTTCCCATTGCTCGGGGTAGACCCGGGCAAGGCGGAAACGTCAGCTGCGAGGGAACGCCAGCGAAAGGCTGGCAACGGCGAGCGCGACCAACGGCAGCGCCACAATCAGAACTGAGGAGAGGTGCCCGAAAGCGTTCATCTGACGGTCTCCGTATCGGAAGGCCACAATCGGCCGGGAACAGCACTTGCTGTTCCATGTAAGTTACACTATGTGCCTTTATCTGGCCGGTCAATGGATTTGACAAAGATTTTTGAGAAAAAAACGCACATGGTGTAACGCATGGGATGGATGGCGAATCTCGCCGCTAAGGTCGAAGCGGCGCCTGCTCGAAGGCGAGGGCGGCCGGCCAAGCTGCGCGAACCGGAGAAGCAGACATTGCCCGCGATCACCGCCCGCCAGATCAGGGCCGCACGCGCCTTGCTCGGCATTGGCCAGGTCGAAGCCGCAGCGCTCGCGGGCATTGCTCGGCCCGTCTACACTCGCATTGAGACGGGCAAGGTTCGCGGGCGAGCTGATACGCTCGACAAGATCGAACGCGCGTTCAAGTCGGCCGGCGTCGAAGTCATCTACGCTGACGACGCGAAAGGCGAGGGCGCCCGCATGGCGAAGCCGGACGTTTGACCGCATAGCCCATCGCTATCTTGCTTGTCCCTTCCGACCTATGGTCCGGGCTCACGACAGGAGCCTGATATGAGCGACGATGGATACAAGGTGATCTCGGTCGAAGACGACCCTAAGCTCTTGCAAGAGGCGTTGGACCAGATCAGCGAAGACGAGGGCGTCGTGGTCAGCGCCCTCTGGCAGCCAGCCAGGCAGGTAACGCTCAGCGGGACAACTAAGTCGGTCAACTCGGGATATGTCATCATCGCCGATTTCGGACTGGAAGACCCAGAACCGCGCCACTGACGATGGTTTGCCGAAGCCCGCACGGTCCGCCCTGCGGGCTTTCTCTTGCTCTCGACGATGCGAAATAACAATAACGTTTTGCTAGAGACTCAAATGGAATTGCAAAAATGCATTGACGTTCGATCGCGAATGATTCAGATATCGAATCACAACGGCGAATCGTCTCCTCCCGGATGTACGGAGTTGAGACCCGCCGCCAGCGAGCCCGGCCCTTGTGGTCGGGCTTCGTCGTTCTGAGAATCGGGCTCTAAGATCGGCGCAAGTTCTTCCCAGCGGTCAGGATTCAGCCCCATCCGCTTCGCAGCGCGGCGAAGCCGCTGTTCTCGTTCATCGTCCGACATGGTCGGCTCCTTCTGTTTTGGGTTGTTATCTCTTAGGGAGTAACCGCCGGGCCGCCGTGTTTCAGCAACTTGCCCGGACGCCCCGATAGCAGCGCGGCAAGCCAAGCCTTGCGCATTCGTCGCCGGCCAGGCGCTGTGCCTCGGCCCAGCTCGCTACCCTAGTCAAAGGCAGCCATCGCCCGCGCTCTCGAACCGCGACGCATGGCTTGCCGCCGACCGAACCAATCGAAACCAGATCCTGCATGGTGCCCTCCCTTGATGGTGAGGCATACAGCCGGGATGGTTGAGACGTAGAGCGCAAGCCTATGCCACGCCTCCGCTCCCTACCGCCCCGCCTGGGCAAGGCGCCCTCGAGGTGGCCAACGGCACAGAAGCAGACAGCGCCACACTATGGCACTGCTGCCCATCGAGCATGGGCGCAAGCCGTAAAGGAACGCGCCGCCTTCAAGTGCCAGTCATGCGGCGCATCAGGTGTCAGGCTCATTGCTGACCATGTGCACGAGATCAGCGACGGCGGCGACCCGCTCGACCCAGTGAACGGCAAGGCCCTTTGCTTCGCATGCCATGGCGTGAAGACGCACTTGGCTAGGGTGTCGAGGCTTCAGGGCTGATGCCTGCCAGTGGCCACGAGGCGACCCTAGAGGCATTCGGCAAGCCCTCGAAGGGGTAGGGGGGCTCGAATGTCTGGGCCGGGTAGGGGCCGCCACCGCCTAGGGTCGCATCCGCACAATTTTTTCTGGGCGGTCGGAATTTCGGGCCGAACCCGCTGATGACCGGATTTAATCGGTGAGCGCTCATGAGTGAGAAGCGAGGCCGCGGACGCCCGGCATTCGTGCCGACGGCGTCTCAACGGCGCACGGTTCAGGAGATGATCTCCTGTGGCGAGACGAAGCGGAGCGTCTTCCTGGCGCTCGGCATCGATGAGGCGACGCTCAACAAGCACTTCGCCGTCGAGCTTGAGACCGGCGGCGCGAAGAAGCGGCAGGAGCTGCTCTCCCTCCTCTGGAAGGGCGCTCGCAAGGGCAACGCCTCGTGCATCAAGAAGATCGAGGAGATGCAGCGTGCGGCCGGCGCGGCGGAGGCTGTTGCCCGTCGAGAAGTAAAGCCGCCGGAGCTCGGCAAGAAGGAGCAGCAGCAGGCGGCGGCGGAGCGCGTTGGCGGCAAGTTCGCGCCGCCGGCACCGCCCAAGCTGGTGGTCAATAACAAGTCGTGAGGCACTGGACGACGTCATGCCCTGATTGGGAGCATCGGATCGTTGCGGGCCAGACGCTTGTCCCGTTCGATCCACTGTTTCCTGACGAGGCCGAAGCGGCGCTCGCGGTGTTCAAGTCCCTGCATGTGGTCGACCTGCCGGGGTCTCCGACCTTCGGCGAGTGCTGCGATGAATGGGTATTCGACTTCGTCAGGGCGATCTTCGGGGCCTACGATGCTGAGAACGCGTCCCGCCTGATCAATGAGTTCTTCCTGCTGATCAGCAAGAAGAACGGGAAGTCGACCATCGCGGCCGGGATCATGGTCACGGCGCTGATCCGCAACTGGCGGCATTCGGCGGAACTGCTGATCTTGGCCCCGACCATCGAGGTGGCGAAGAATTCGTTTGAGCCAGCCCGCGACATGGTGCGCGCTGATCCGGAGTTGCTCGACCTGCTGCACGTCCAGGAGAACATCCGGCAGATCAAGCACCGGGTGACCAATGCGGTCCTGAAGGTGATCGCGGCGGACTCGGACACGGTGTCAGGCAAGAAGGCGGCGTTCGTCCTCGTCGACGAGCTATGGGTGTTCGGCAAGCGCGCCCACGCCGACGCCATGCTCCGTGAGGCAACCGGCGGCCTGGTCAGCAGGAAGGAAGGCTTCGTCATCTTCCTGTCGACTCATGCGGACGAACCACCCGCCGGCGTGTTCAAGGCAAAGCTGGAGCTCTATCGGAAGATCCGTAACGGCGAGGTCAGCGCCCCAAAGCGGTTCGGCATGCTGTTCGAGTTCCCGGACCGCATGCTCAAGGACGAGAGCTACCTCAACCCGGACAACTGGTACATCACCAACCCGTCGATAGGGTCGGCGGTGAGCCGGGAATGGCTGGAAGACAAGCTCGCGGAGGCGCAGCGCGACGGCAAGCAGGCCACGGCGGTCCACATCGCTAAGCACCTAAATGTGCCGATTGGGAGCATCATCCGGTTCGATGGTTGGGCTGGCGCGGAATTCTGGGCGAAGCGAGCCGACAAAACCCTGACGCTAGAGACGCTGATCGCGCGTTCCGAAGTGGTGACGATCGGCGTCGACGGCGGCGGACTGGACGATTTGCTCGGCCTCTGCGTGCTCGGGCGGGAAAAGGAAACCAGGCGGTGGCTCTGCATCTGCTACGGCTGGGCACATGAGATCGTGCTCGAGCGCCGCATGGAGATCGCGCCGCGGCTGATCGACCTCGACAAGACCGAGTATTTCGAGATCGTCGAGAACGAGTCGCCGCGAGACGTCGAGGCTCTCGCCGATATCGTCGAGACGGTTCGCGACGCCGGCCTGCTGCCCGAAGAGGCCGCGATCGGCGCTGACCCGGCCGGCGTCAACGACATCGTCGATGAGCTCGAGCGTCGAGACTTCTCGGTCGGCAAGGATGGCGAGATCGGTGAGATCGTCCCGGTGTCGCAGGGCTACAAGCTGCAGAATGCGATCAAAGTTGCCGAGCGCAAGGTCGCTCACAACCAGCTCACCCACAACGGGTCGGATCTCATGACCTGGGTCGTCGGCAACATGAAGGCCGAGCAGAAGGGCAATGCCCTGATGATCACGAAAGCCGCTGCCGGCACCGCCAAGATCGACCCGGGCATGGCCTTCTTCAACGCGGTCTCGCTGATGGCGCTCAACCCAGAAGCTGCCGGCCGCTCCGTCTACGAAGATCGCGACCTGCGCGTCGCGTAAGGATCACCTCATGCTGAGAAACATCGGCTTTGGCCTGCTCTACGCGGCCGGGTACGTCCCCGCTTTGCTCCGCGATCTGGTCGGGATCTTCGCCGTCGGGCTGATCTCCTATGGCGCGTGGCAGATCTATCCGCCAGCGGGTTTCATCACCGCTGGCGTGCTGGCGCTGATCGGAGTGATCCTGCTCAGCATGAAGGCGCGGTAAGCGCAGATGCGCGGCCTCTTCGGATCGATGCTGGCCGTCCAGGCGGCATCAGGATCGGAAACTCTCACGCTGACCGATCCCGCTGACCGCTGGTTCGGCGTGGATGTCGGAGCGATGAGTAACTCCGGGCGCCGGGTCTCGCCGGATCTCGCACTCCGGCTCTCGGCTGTCTATGCCTGCGTCAACCTCCTGTCGAAGACGGTGGCATCGCTGCCGCTGCGGATGTACCGCATCGAGCGCGGCACGACCGGTTCAGGGACGTCGAAGAGCTATGAGGCGCCCGAGCACCCGCTGAACGATCTCCTCGAGCACCAGCCCAATCGCTGGCAGACCGCTTGGGATTTCCGGGCGATGCTTCAGATGCACCTCTCGCTGCGCGGCAACGCCTATGCAGAGATCATCTCCGGGCCGCGTGGGTTCGCCGACCGGCTTGAGCCGATCCATCCGGATCGCATGAACAAGGTCGAGCGGCTGCCCGATGGCACCTTGCGCTACACCTTCACCGACGAAAACAATCAGCGTGTCGTGCGCCTGCAGGACGAAATGCTCCACCTGCGCAGCGCGATCGCTCCTGGTCTCGTCGGCATCAGCCCAGTCTCCTATGCCCGCGAAACGATTGGGCTGGGCCTCGCTACCGAAGAACATGGCGCGCGGCTATTTTCGAATGGAGCCCGCCCATCTGGCGTGGTCCAGATGTCGAAGCGGATGTCGGACCCGGCGTTCGAGCGCTTCAAGGCGCAGTGGCGCCAGATGTACAACGGCCTGCACAATGCCGGCTCAACGCCGATCCTTGAAGAGGGGGCCGAGTTCAAGTCGATCGCCTTGACCTCGGAAGACGCCCAGTTCTTGGGCACTCGCGAATTCCAGATTGAGGAGATCGCGCGCTGGTTCGATGTGCCGCTGGTGATGCTGCACCACATGACGAAGACGTCGTCGTGGGGAACCGGCGTCGAGGCGATCATGCTGGCGTTCGTCCGCAACAACCTGATGCCGTGGTTGTCGAGCTGGACCAGCGCCATTCGCCGCGACCTCATCATCGCGCCGAACTATTACGAGGCCCGCTTCGACGTCGAGGAGCTGCAGCGCGGCGACTCCAAGGCCCAGGCCGAATTCTTCAACAAGCTCGTCATCGCGGGCATCCTGACCAGAAACGAGGCTCGCGCGGCACTCGGCTACAACCCTCTGGGCGGGCTCGACGAGCCTCTCGTCCCGAACAGCAACGCGAAGCCGGCCGACAACGCCAGCGACCCGCCGCCTGGCTCCGCACTCATGGGGCACAACGGCGGCCCACCTCTCAGCGAAGCACCATCCGAAATGGAGCAAGAACCATGACGACCAGGTTTCCGCACCTGCGCGCGGCGATCGTTCGGACGCCGTGGGCCATCCTGCCGGACCGGCTCGAGGCGATCGCCGAGGTGATCGAGCGCCGCTTCGACGGCGTGCGGCTCTCGGAGGAAGAGATCGCGGCGATCAAGGGCGAGCGCGACCCGAACGGTTCTGTCAGCCATTACGCGCTGGACGTCGCAGGAAACATGGGTCTCCTCGCGCAGACCGAATACTTGGCTGCTCGCGGCCAGTCTCAGGAGGATCAGGGCACCGTCATCGCGGTGATCAACGTCATGGGCGTTATCGCCCAGCACGCGCACCAAGTCGACAACATCTCTGGCCCGGGCGGGACATCCTGCGAGCGGGTGACAAACAGCTTCCGCGCTGCCATGGCCGATCCCGCCGTCAAGGCGATCGTGCTGAACGTCGACAGCCCTGGCGGCAATGTCCACGGCGTGCAGGCCCTGGCGAACGAGATCTTCAAGGCGCGGGGCCGCAAGCCGATCGTCGCCCAGGTCAACAGCACGATGGCCAGCGCCGCCTATTGGCTCGGCGCCGCCGCGGACGAGATCGTGATGTCGCCAGGCGCCGTGGCCGGTTCAATTGGCGTCTATGCGCTCCACAAGGACGTCTCTGTCGCTGCAGAGCAGGAAGGCGTGAAGTTCACTTTCGTCTCGGCCGGCAAGTTCAAGGTCGAGGGTAATCAGTTCGAGCCGCTCGGCGATGAGGCTCGCGCGGCCGTTCAAGGCACCGTCGACGCCTATTACGCTGACTTCACCGCCGACGTCGCCCGTTTCCGCGGCGTGAAGGTCGCGGATGTCCGTGGCGGGTTCGGCGAGGGCCGCATGGAGAAGGACCGAAACGCGGTGAAGGCTGGCATGGCCGACAGCATCGCCACGATGGACGAAACCCTGCGGCGTCTCGCCAGCGCCAAGTCGTCGACCGGGACTCGCGCCGATCTGTCGGAGCTTGCCGCGGAGCCGCAGGCGATCACGATCGAGCAGCGCGCTGCTGGCGATGGTGGGTTTTTTCTGTACGCTTCGGAGGATTTCCCCGCCTGCACCGCCATCGATGAGGCGGTGCTCGCAGAAGACATGGTGGCCGTAGATGGGGACCAGGTGACGCTGACCTTCGCGAACGGCCATGCCGTTTACACCATGCGCCCGTGGCCGGCGAAGGGCGCCCGCGTCATGGACCTGCAATCGCGTGAATGGTCCGCTCCGCCTGCGTTGCCGTCCGCCCCTGATGCCGCCGCTGTCGCCGCGGCTGAGACGGCCGAGCGCGACGCCTTCCGCCGCCGTCGCCACGCGCACCGCCAGCGCACGGCCTGACCACCCGCCTTCCAGTTAAGCGCCCCATGAGCCGCCGGGCACATGGGCAGGATACTCGCGCCCGTTTTCGCCCGGCTCATCTCCAGGAGCAGATCACCATGAGCATCAAGGCTCTTCGCCAGAAGCGCGCCGACCTCGTTCGTGAGGCGCAGGGAATCTTCGACGGCGCGTCCGCCGAGAACCGCAATCTGACTGACGTCGAGGCCGCGCGCGACGACGCCATCACAGCCGAGCTCGCATCGCTCGACAGCCAAATCGAACGCACCGAGCGCCAGATGGAGCGTCAGCGCGCGATCGGCGGCGCGGCCGATGCCAACGATCAGCAGGATGGCCAGGACCGCTCCGGTCGTGGCGACCAGGTCCGGTTCCGTTCGCTCGGCGAGCAGATGATGGCCATCGCCCGCGCTGGAAACCCCGACTTCCGCGCAGGCCCCGATCCGCGCCTGGTCTGGTCCGGGCCGACCGGCGCATCCGAAGGTGTCGCCGCGGATGGCGGCTTCCTGGTGCAGACCGACTTCTCCAACGAGCTGCTTCAAAACACCTACGAGGGCGGCGAGATCGCCAGCCGCATTCGCCGCATCCCGATCGGCGTCAATGCCAACGGCCTTGCGGCAAACGGCATCGACGAGTCGAGCCGGGCCAACGGGTCGCGCTGGGGCGGCATCCGTTCGTTCTGGACCGGCGAAGCGCAGCTGATGACTGCCAGCCAGCCCAAGTTCAAGCGCATCAAGATGGAGCTCGATAAGCTGACGGGCCTTTGCTACGTCACCGACGAGCTCCTTCAGGACGCGACGGCCCTGCAGAGCTGGCTGCGCCAGGCGTTCCGAGACGAGTTCCTGTTCAAGATCGAAGACGCGGTCATGAACGGCAACGGCTCGGGCATGCCCCTCGGCTTCTTGAACAGCGGTGCCACCATCACGGTGCCGAAGGAGGCCAGCCAGCCCGCCGGGACGATCGCCGCGGAGAACATTCTGAAGATGTGGGCCCGCATGCCGGCCCGCCTCCGCAAGAATGCGGTCTGGTACGTGAACCAGGACGTCGAGCCGCAGCTCTACCAGTTCAACATCAAGGTGAAGAACGTCGCCGGCACCGAGAACATTGGCGGCATCGCCGCGCCTCAGGTGATCTACACGCCCCCGGGCTCGAACGGCAACACGCTCGGCACCCTCATGGGCCGCCCCGTCGTTCCGGTCGAGTATGCCGCCACGCTCGGCACCGCCGGCGACATCACCCTGGCGGATCTGTCGCAGTACCTCGCGATCGAGAAGGGCGCGGTCGAGGAGGCCTCCTCGATCCACGTTCGCTTCCTCTACAACGAGACGGCGTTCCGCTTCGTCTACCGCTTCAACGGCCAGCCCATCTGGGCCGCGCCGATGACGCCGTACAAGGGCACCGCGACGCAGAGCCCCTTCATCGTCCTGCAGACCCGCTAACCGCGGGCGGCGCCTTTGCGCTGACAACCTACAGGCCGGGCGTCGTCCGGCCTGCCTCCTCATCTCGCGGTTGAAGGACCCCACTCATGACCAAGTTTTCCCTCGCTCAGCAGACGAAGATCGTGGAGGCTCTTGCCCCCGCGGCGGATGCTGCTGGCCGCTCCTCTGACATCGTCAGCCTGAAGAACGCTGGAAAGGCGTTCGTCCTCGTCGCGCTCACTCAGGGCAATGCCGCTACCGTGGCGCTGTCGCTGATGCAGGCGCAGGATGTCGCTGGCACCGGCGGCAAGGCCGTGGCCAACGCCGTGCCGATCTGGTCCAATCTGGACACTGCGGCTTCGGATACCCTCGTCCGCCGCAGCGATGCCGTGAGCTACATCACGGACGCCGCGGTCAAGAACAAGCAGGTGGTGTTCGAGGTCGATCCCGCACTGCTCGATGTCGAGAACGGCTTCGACTGCCTGTATGTGACCACGGGCGCATCGAACGTGGCGAACATTACCCAGGGCACGTTCATCCTGACCGATCTCCGCTACGCGCAGGGGACCCCGCCGAGCGCGATCATCGACTGATAGTCGAAAGACCACAGGCCGCCGCCATTTGGTCGGCGGCCATTCCCCAATCTCGGTCGGAGCGCCGCAATGTTCGTTCGTCAGTTGATCGGCCGAGAGGCCGGATCGATCATCCCCCTGCCATACCATGCCGCTCAGGCTGCTCTCGATATGGGCACCTGTGCGCCTGTCACCGACGAAGAGATCGCGCAGGCCGGCCTTGATCCTGAGCCGTCGATCGTCCTGGTCAAGCCGGATGAGATGCCGGAGGGCTACCGTGTCGATGTCGCTGAGGGCGGCGGCTACAATGTGATCGACGCCGGCGGTGTCAATTTGACGCCGGATCTCGAAATCCCGAACCTCGCCGCGGCGCGCTCTTTCGCGATGGAGCATGCTGGACTGGCTGATGACACGGCTGAATCCCCGGACGACGAGGCGGTCGCGAAACCGGAAATCCCCGCCGATTGGCGCGATCTCCCGTGGTTTAAAATGCTCCACCTCGCGCGGGCATACGAACCGACGGTGAACAGGAAGGACGAGGCGATCGTCGTCCTGGAAGCCGCCGAGAAGGCCGCCACCGAGGCTCAGCAGGGCTGACCCATGCTGATCGTGACGGAGCCCGCGACCGACCCGCTTCTGATGACGGTGGAGCAGATGCGTGCGGCCGCTGGCCTTGCTGCGGACGACGTCTCGCACGATGAGGCTCTGGCTCCGCTCAACGCCAGGATCAGCGCGGAAGTCTATGACTTCGCGGGCATCGCGATCGCGGACAGCGGCAATGAGCCGACGCTTCGCCAGGAGACGCTGACCGAGACGTTCCGGTGCCCGTCGAACGGCCCGCTGGTCCTGTCACGGCGCCATAACGTCGAGATCGTGTCGGTGACGGTCGATGGCGAGGCTCTGGATGCGGTCGGCTATGAGGTCGAGGCCGAGAGCGGGCTGCTCCATCGCATTGTCGGCCAGCATCTGTCGTGCTGGCGCGGATCGCTGATCACGGTTGACTACAAGGCTGGTTTCGCCACTGTCCCGCCGGCGCTGATCGGCGCCGCATCCGACCTGATCCGATTCCGCCGCTCCGAGGTGGAGCGCGATCCACTCGTCCGCTCGCAGCGCGTCAAGGTCGACGGCGTCGACGAGGTCCAGACTGACTATTGGGTCAATTCCGTCACCAGCGGCTCGGTTTCGGCATCGGGCGCCGCGATTCCGCCGAACGTTGCCGCGGCCCTCTCGCGCTTCGTGAACGTGCGGCTGTGATGAGCTTGGCCGAAACGCCTGCCGCCCGCATCGCGCGGCTTGACGCCTCGCTGGCTGCGCATGGGCAGGCGGCCACGCTCAAGCGCCGCATCGGGATGGGCAACTCCTTCGTCGATCTCGCCATTCGCGTGCGGCTCGCAGGCTACGGCACGGCGGACCTTTCGAGCGGCATCAAGGTCACGGACAGCAAGTTCATCACCAGCCCGACGCCGATCACGGCCGCAGGCGCGGCCTGGCCTGGGGCGGCCGGCGGCGGAACGGACCCGAAGATTGGCGACTACATCCTCGCCGAAGGCCGTCTGCGTCGGATTGAGCAGGTCGACAACATCCGCATCGGCGACGCGCTGGTGCGGATCGAAGGGCGGGTCAGCGGCTGATGGCTGTCTCGGCCAAGCTCGACCCGTTCGACTTGTCTCGCGACGTGCTGGTCGCTGCTGGTCTCACGCCGGCTGGGCAGGCGAAGATGTTCCAGCAGGCGGCGCGCGAGGAGCTGGCAAAGGGCCAGGACCGGAACCGTTCGGCTCTTGGCTATGTGCCGCCGCACGTGACCGTCGTCGACCAGTCTCGCGGCGCAGCGGTCGAGAGCGCGAAGGCGGATTCGACGATCGTCTTTGAGTTCCAACTGATCGAAACCGCGCTGTCGGTCATCGGCGAAATGCTGGTACGCCATAGCCCGGTTCGATCGGGGCAGTTCCAGTCGTCGTGGATACTGTTCGCGGACGGCGTCGCGGTTGAGCCCGGTCAGATCCCATCGGCGGCTGACGAGTATGCTTTCATCAACAGCCAGCCCTACGCTCGGAAAATCGAGCGTGGGCTCTCTCCGCAGGCGCCGGAGGGCGTAGCCGACGTCGTCGCCGCTCTCGCTAAGCGCCGCTGGGGCAACATCGCGAATATCCGCTTCAGCTTCCGCTCGTTTCCATCCGGCGCGGTCGGCGCCTGGGCAAAGACGGGCTCTGCTCGAGCAATGGCGAAGACGATCCGCAAGGGGAATGCCGCGGCTCACCATGAATGGCTGACCCGACAGCCGGCGGTGGTGATCACGCCCTTCAGCGGCGGACGCAGGTAGAACCGTGGCACATCGTGATGTCGAGATCGCCGTGGAGGCTCGCCTCCGGGCTCTGTCACCTGTGCCGACGATCGTCGTCGCGAACACGGTCGCCGAACAGCCGGCAGACGGAAGCGAATACCTCGAACTCCAATTCCCGGTCGCAGATGTCCGACGCTGGACGGTCAACCAGCGGAAGTATCGCGAGGTCGGCGGCTTTCGGATCGTACTCCATGTCCCGACTGGAACAGGGACGGGCCGAATTCGCGATCTTGGAGAAGAGCTTGCGGCGATATTCTGCGACGAAACTTTCGACGGCGTGAACTGCCGCACGCCCGGCTCGCCATATGTCGACGACGCGGTCGAGGGGCCCATGATCTGGGCATCCATCGCCTTTCCCTACGACTTCACGTTCAGCAGATAGGAGGCTGGCCATGGCCCGCGTCACCAATCTCACGCGATCCGGCATGGATTTCATCGTCGGCGTGAAGGACGGCGCGGCCGTCACGGAACACCTCAAGGCGGGCGAGACCCGCGAGCTCGATATCGACCTCAACAGCGCGACGGTCAAAGGCCGCCTCGCCGTCGAGGCCATCAAGATCGGAGCCCCGGCGCGTCGCGCGACCGCGAAGACCGAGAACGCCGGCTAGTCCGGCAATCCTTCAACTCGCGCACAGTCAGGAGACATCGCGATGTCCGACATTTTCACCGCAACCGGGGCCAAGCTCTTCATTGGCCCCTCTGTCACCAACACGACCGACACCGCCGCCGAGTATGCCGCCCTGACTTGGACGGAGGTCGGCTTGATCGAAACGCTCGGCGAATTCGGCGACGAGTCCAACGAGGTGACCTTCGCGGTCCTTGGTGACGGCCGCATCCGCAAGGCCAAGGGCGCCCGCAACGCCGGCACCCTGGCTATCACCGTGGCTCATGCCTCGGACGATACCGGCCAGCAGGCGATGATCGCGGCCGAGGCCACCTACAGCAACTATGCGTTCAAGGTGGTTCTGCCCAACCGGCTGAATGCCACGGGCACCGACGAGATCCAGTACTTCCGCGGCCTCGTCATGTCGAAGCGCCAGAACATCGGCAACAACGACAATGTCGTGCGCCGGACGTTCAACCTCGGCGTCAACTCCGAGATCGTGACCGTCGCTCCGACCGCCGGCGTCTAAGGGGAGGCGTGAGCCTCCTCATCCCTCTCTTCATCCACGCAACACAGGGGCGCTTCGTGAAGCTCTCAGACATCAAGATCAATTCTGCCGCGATCGAGCAGGGTGAATGGATCGGCGCGGCGCACGGCACGCCGATCCCCGACATGGGCGATCTCTGCCTGAAAGTGCGCGGCATCGGAAACTCCGATTACCGCGCGCTGATGGCGAAGCTGGTTGACGCTGTTCCGCGCTCGCAGCGCACCGCCGGCAAGCTCTCACCCCAGGCGAATGACCGGGTCGTCATCGAGTGCCTTGCCCATACGGTTCTGATGGACTGGACGGGCGTGGAGGATGACGATGGATCTCAGATCACGTTCTCGCAGGACGTGGCCCTCAAGATCATGCTGAATCCTGACATGGCGCCGTTCAAGCACGCGGTGTCTTGGGCGGCCAATCAGGTCGGCGAGCAGCGCGCGTCCGACAACGAGGTCGCCGCAAAAAACTGATTGAGGCCCTGCGCTGGCAATTGGCGCAGGGAAACAGCCTCAGCGGGGCTGGCGAGGCGCCCGAGATTGAGACGGGCCTGCTGTTCGTCTGGTCTGCATTCTGGGAATTGAGCACCGAGCGCCAGATCGGGATGGGACTTGGCCCGATCCCGCACTCGGCAATCCAATCGTTCGCTCGTGACCATCAGGTTGTCGGTGACCACCTCGATTCCCTCAAGGTCATCATCCGGGCGGTAGACGCCGAGTATTTGCGCCTTCTCGCCCCGAAAAATCCCAAGCAGCCGAACACCGTGCGCGGTGATGACATCGAGGGCGTGAAGAACGTCCTCAGCCGGGCGGCCAAGCGGCCTTCCGAGTAGTCTTGCACGTCTGGATATCCCGACATGGCAGAGAACGAAGTCGTCAGGACAATCCGGGTCCGCGGTGTTCCCGAGGGCCTGGAGAACCTGACGAGCCAGCTTCAGCGCGCCGAGAAAGCCTATTCGGGCGTCGGCTCGGCTGCGGCTGCGTCTGGATCAGAAACAGAGACGAGCGCGCGCAAGCTCAATACGACCGAGCGCGCGTATCGGTCCCTGACTGAGCGGCTGGATTCGACCGCTCGCATTTATCGCCAGCTTCAGACCGACACGCGGACGCTCTCGGGAGCGTTCGATGCCGGCTTCATGGGGAAGGGCGCTGAGGCCGCTGCTCGCTTCAACAGCGAGCTCCTTCAGATCCGCCAGACCCTGCAGGATGTCGGCGGCCGGATGGCGACCGGTAGCGGCGGGCTCGATCGCCTGCTCAACGTCGACAGCGTCGCGAAGTCGGCGCGCGAGGCGGCCAGCGTCTTCGAAGAGGATCTCCTGCGCCTAGACACGATCGCGCAACAACGAGCTGCACAGATCGGTGCGAACTTCGGCAGGGAGCTCTCCGAGCAGCTCACATCCTCGACCGGCAAGTCGGCGCGCGATTCCGCAGCGATCTTCGAAGCTGAACTGGGCCGGCTGGATGATATCGCCCGGCAGCGTGCGGCCCAGACCGGCCAGGAGTTCCAGCGCGCCCTGAACGAACGCCTCGTTGGCGGCTCTGGCAAGTCGGCCTCCTCCTCGGCTTCTGTCTTCCAGGAGATGTTCGCCGAGCAAGACAAGCAGGCTCAGACGCTCCAGAAGCTCCGCCAGCAGTACGACCCGCTCGGTGTGGCGCAGGATCGCTACGCCAGCGCGATCGATGAGACCAATAAGCTCCTGCAGGCGGGGCAGATCAGCGAGACGCAGCATCTCACGATCACCACGAATGCCCGGAAGGTGCTGGAAGACACCACGAAGGCGTACAACGGCGCCTTTGTCGCGCAAGGCAAATATGCATCCGGCGCCGGCCTGGCGCGCCACGAGCTCATCAACCTGTCCAGGCAGATGCAGGACGTCGGCGTCTCGCTCGCCTCCGGGCAGTCGCCGCTTACCGTGCTGATCCAGCAGGGCACGCAGATCGCGGATGTGTTCGCCTCCTCGCGGGCTTCTCTCTCTGGCTTCTTCGCGCAGGCGGTGCGTGGCGTCGCAGGCTTTGCCATGTCTGGCGCTGGCCTCCTCACCGGTGGCGCGTTGGTCGGCGCGGCGGCGATCGCGTCTGCGTATCGGTATGCCGAGAGCCAGAAGAACGTCGAGCTAGCCCTGATGGGCGTCGGACGAGCTTCTGGGCAGACCGTCAGCAGCATCAACCGCGTTGCGGAGGCCGCCGCTCAGTCGGGCGAGGTCAGCCGCTCTGCGGCTCGCGACATCGCCTCGATCTTCGCAGGAACGGGCCGGATCGATAGCAGCCTCATCACTTCGAACCTCGTCGACAGGGGGACGAGGGGCTATGGCAATCTGACGGGAAAGAGCCAGAAGGAGGCCGCGCAGGAATTGGCGCAGGCACTGGCGAGCCCGACCGCCGGCGCGGCGGAGCTGCAGAAGCGTCTCGGCAGCCTCAGCGACGCGCAGATGCAGTTCATCCGCAGCGCTGAGGCATCTGGGAATCGCACTGCCGCTCAGAAGGCTCTATTCGACGCCTACAACCCAACGCTTCAGGAGGCCGCCACCAAGACGAGCATTCTCGCCAGGGCCTGGGAGGCTGTCGCGAAGGCGGTTTCGGACGCAAGCGACAAGATCGGCAAGGCGATCACCGGCGGCGACCTGGATCAGCGCATCGCCGAGATGCAGAAGATCATCGAGAACCGGCAGAAGTACGGGTATCGGTCTGGCTCTATCCCTCAGTTGCAAGGCGACCTCGACGCGCTGCTCCGCGAGCGCCGCAGGAACAATGAGTCTCGCGACTTCCGAACTGCCGATGCTCAGTCCAACGACCTTTCAGGTCGGGCCGGCGAAGCTCTGCGCGGCCTCTTCGGTGATGAGTCCCGCCTTCGGAACCTGAAGGATCAGCAGGCTCTCCTCGAGAAGACGTTCGGCGACTCGTCCGCGATGGCGAAGCTTGGCCCATTGTCCGGGAAGGTCTCTGAGGGCATCGAGCGGCTCAAGAGCAGCATCGAAAATTTCGAGACCGAGAACGAACGCATCGCACGCGACTTCCAGCTCCAAACCCAACAGATCGATGCCTATACGCTCACGCAGAAGGCCGCAGTGGAGGCTGAGCGCGCCCGCGTCGAAGCGATCCGTGCCGGACGCGGTGAGATCCAGGCGGGTGTCGAGGCGGAGCAGGCGCGGACGCGGGTCATCATCGAGGCGAACCGTCAGCTTCGAGACGCCGCACGAGACCTGAAGGATGCCGGCAGCCTGATCGGCCTCTCGCCGTTCCAGCGCAGCCTGCAGGAGAACCGCAACGCTAGCCGGCGCGAGCGCGAGACGCTCACCGTGAACGGCTCGACGAGCAGCTATCGGAACCCGTTCGGGGGCACGGCTCCGACGATTGGCGCCCTCAATGGATCGCTTTCGCGCGACCAGGTCCTTGATCTGATCGAGAAGCACGAGAGCGGCGGCCGAAACATCCATCAGAACGTCGTCGGGCCGAATGGCGACTACAACCCATCGACCGGGACGATCACCGGGCCGTCTTCGGCGCAGGGGTTCTTCCAGATCACGAACCCGACATGGCGCGACGGGGCGAGGATGGCTGGCGTCGATCTCAGCCAGTTCCCGAACGCAATGTCAGCGCCGTATGAGACGCAGCGCAAGGTGGCCGGCGCGCTCTACGACAGCCGCGGCGTCTCGCCGTGGGCGCCGTATAACGCCAGCCTGCGTGGCGCGCTCGCCGGGCAGGGCGTCCAAGGCGCGAACGACAACAATGCGGCGCGCAACGCCAACACGGTGAAGGAGGCCTATGAGGGCTGGAACACTCCGCTCGCAAACGCCAATCGCCAGCTTGAAGCGAATACCGAACTTCTGAACCGCCAGAAGGAGACGATGTTCGGGACCACGGCGCAGGTTGCCGAGGCGGCGGAGAAGCAGCGCCTCATCAACGAGTATATGGCGCAGGGCATCCCGATCACAGCCTCACTGGCAGCCGGTATCGACGACTATGCAAAGAGGTTCGGTCAGTTGTCCGGCGCTGCCGATCAGTTCCAGCTCGTGAACAACGTGCTGAAGGATACGCAGGACATCGGCGCCTCGGCTCTGAAGGGGTTCATCAGCGATCTGCGAGCGGGCAAGTCCGGTGCTGAAGCTTTCGCAAACGCGCTCAACCGCATCGCCGACAAGATGCTCGACACGCTGATCGACGGGATGTTCGGCAAGGGCATCCTCGGCAACGCCGGCGGCAGCAGCGGCGGCCTCTTTGGGCTCCTGTCGAAGGGGTTCGGCCTTGGGGGCGGTGGCGAGCAAGTAGCCTCGAATGGCCTGGCGTTATTCGGCCCGGGCTTCGCGACTGGCGGTTACACCGGGGGCGGTGGAAAGTATGACGTTGCCGGGTTCGTGCACCGCGACGAATTCGTCTTCAGCAAGGAAGCCACGCAACGGCTCGGCGCGGGGAACCTCGATCGTCTACATCGTGGGGCGCTCAAGGGTTACGAGGTCGGCGGCTTGGTTACTCCGGCCGCAGCCTATGCAATGCCGGCGCCGTACATCCATGACGCACCGGCGAACAGCAATGCGGCGCCGGTCACGTTCAAGGATAACCGCAAGATCAATATCACGCCCGCCAACGGCGTGACGCCTGAACAGATGGTCGCGGCGCTCAAGCGCTATGACGAGGACAGCCAGCGGAACATGGTGACGCGGCTCAAGGTCGCTAACTCGCGGTTTGATCGGTAGCGGATTCGATGCCGATCTTCTCCGAGGCCGCTGCTGCCGCTCTTCGTGGGAGGCAGGTTCGCGCCACGCATCTTGCGCTCCTGGAATTTGCATCCCAGCCGATGAGGCTTTGGCTGGGTCGCGGCATGCTTCATGCGGGCGGCCAGGATTGGGCCGGCCTGGGCGAGTGGGCCTCCATCTCCGGCATCGAATCCCCATTAGGCGGCACCGCGCCAGTCACGACGCTTGGTTTGTCAGGCGTCGAACCCGATCTGGTTCCGAAGGCGCTCAACTCCTCTGCGGAGGTGAAGAACCGCCCCGTGACCATTTACATCCAGGTCTTCGACGAGGATTGGCAGACCCTCGACAGCCCGTATGCGGTCATGTCTGGCACGATGGACAAGATGTCGATCCGAGCCGACGGCCCGACGACGCGCACGATCGAGCTCACCGCGGAGTGGCTGTTCACCCGCCGCTCCATTCCGCCGTACGGCTTTATGTCCGACCGTGACCAGAAGAGCCTGTTTCCCGGTGACCGCGGGCTCGAGCAGATCGTCGCGATGCAGAACAAGTCGGTCTATTGGCCGGTGTTCAAATAATGAATACCGGCCTCTCCGAATTCCTCGCCGCAGGCGCCAAGACGCCATTCGAGTGGGGGAAGGAAGACTGCTGTCTGTTCGCCTGCGATTGGGTTCTGTCGCAGCGCGGCGTCGACCCGGCGGCACGGTTCAGAGCCGCTTATGGCACCGAACGCCAAGCCCACCGCATCATTCGCCGTGCTGGCGGATTTGTCCGATTGATCGAAGCCGAGATGGCCGCGGCGGGATTGGTCGAAACCTCGGACCCTCTGCCGGGCGACGTCGGAGTAGTCGTGACGGATCAGGGCCAGGCGCTCGCAATCCGCTCTCGCGTGGGGTGGGTGGCTAAGGCGCCCTTGGGCATCAGCGCGGCACAATTCATAGTCGTGAAGGCTTGGGCGGTCTGACATGCCTCCCGTCCTTGCGCCGCTCATCGCTAGCGCGTTGGTTGCTGGAGGCGTAGCCGCGACCACCGCGACCACACTAGGAACCATCATTGCCTATGTCGCGGTCACGGCGATCACGGTCGGCGCGTCGTTCCTGCTTTCCCAGCAGAAGAAGCCGAAGGGCGACCCGCAGCAGGTCACCGTCAAGCAAGCGATCCCGGCGCGGACCCGCTCCTATGGCCGGGTGAAAGTCGGCGGCGCCCTGGTTTTCATGGAGACCGGCGGGATCGGCGCATTGTTCCAAGCCATCGTGCACGGCGAGGGCGAATGGGACGCGATCGAGGAGTGGTGGCTTAACGACCAGAACGCTCACCTCTCCGGTGGGGCGGTGACGGTTCTGCCATGGGGCTCAAACATCACGATCGAAAGCAATCTTGGCTCTGCCGGCCAGGCTGCCTCGGCGAAGCTCACATCGGCCTTCGTTGGCATTTGGACAAGCGACCATCGCCTGCGCGGCCTGGCCTATTCCGTTATGCAGTTGGCTTGGGTCCAGGAGAAGGTCTTCCCCAAGGTATACCCGAACGGCCCGCCGGCGCTGCGCGTGGTCGCCCGGACTGCCAAGGTCTTCGATCCCCGCAGCAGCTCGACGGCGTTCAGCGAAAATCCGGCGCTGTGCATTCGCGACTACCTCACCCATCCGCGCGGCTTCAAGATCAGCGGCACTCAGATCGACGACGCATCGTTCTCGGCCTTCGCAAACGTGTGTGATGAACCAGTCGCACTGTCCGCGGGCGGCACGGAGGCGCGATATCGGGTCGCGCTGACTTATG
The DNA here is from genome assembly GCF_056395485.1 of Allobosea sp. 10L417. Classification (NCBI taxonomy): domain Bacteria; kingdom Pseudomonadati; phylum Pseudomonadota; class Alphaproteobacteria; order Hyphomicrobiales; family Alloboseaceae; genus Allobosea; species Allobosea sp. 10L417. The sequence continues at coordinate 218,678 of NZ_JBFTJP010000001.1, read as the reverse complement.
ACATGACGCAGGAGCCTCGTGAGGTTCTGCGGGGGCTCCTGCAAAGCTGCGACGCTGAGATCTACCCGACGGCTGACGGGAAAGTCGGCATCCGTGGCGGCAAGTGGGAAGCGCCGACGGTCACGCTAAACGAGGACCACATCCTCTCGTATCAGTATGAGCAGGGGAACGATAAGCTTGCGGCCTTCAATCGCCTCAAACTGACGTTCACCCATCGAGAGGCGGACTATCAGCCGGTCGAGATCGACCCATGGGAGGATCTGGCGACCCAGGCCGAGGTCGGCGTCCTTCAGCAGGATCTGACGCTTCAGCAAGTTCCGAGTTGGACGCAGGCCCGCCGCCTCGGGAAGATCTTCTCGGCCCGGAGCAACCCGCGACACCGCCTCACGCTTCGGACCAATGCCGCCGGCATCCTGGCGTTGGGCGAGCGCTGCGTTCACATCAAGATCGCTGAGCTTCTCATCGACCATGACTTTTTCGTCGAGAAGTTTGAGCTCGCTGGCGACCTGACCGGAGATCTGACGCTCGCATCGCTGGATTCGTCTGCATACGCGTGGAACCCGGCGACGGAGGAGGGCACGCCTCCGACCGTCCCGCAGACCACGGACACGACGTCGACGCCGCCGAAGCCAACCGGTGTTGCGTTGAGCCTTGTCCGGACGGAAGCGACGGCCGGAATGTATGTCGTCAAAATTCGGGCTGCAGCTGACGCGCTGGCCGGGACGCCTTGGCAGACGATCGGCCGCTATCGCAAGGTTGGCGACACCGCATGGATCGATATGTCGCCGGACGGCGACTGGGCGGCCATTTCGGACATCGTCGATGACGGCGGTAGTTACGAGGCCGAACTCGCTCACTCAGGCTATGGTGGGGCGGCATCTGGAACGATCGGGCCGTGGTCCGATACCGAGACAATCTCGACCGTTGCGGACCCGACCGCGCCTGATCTCCCAAGCTCGCTGGGTGTCTCGACAGGCAGTGGCGCCGCGACGGTGAGTTGGTTCAACCCAACCTCCGCGAACTTCTACAGCGTCATCGTCTACCGCGGCTCGGTGAACAACTTCTCCTTGGCGAGTGTGGTCGGCCAAGTCTACGGCGCCCCCGGCCAGTTGGCGCAGCTCAGCGATTCCGCATCGGCGGGAACCTACTACTGGTGGGTTGTCTCGACGAACCGTTCTGGAGCGGAATCCGCCCCCGTTGGGCCAGCATCTGGCACCGTGACTTGAGGCGCCCATGACCATCACCTGGCCAGCAGTGCTTGAAGTGAGGCGCTGCAATCCGAACCTGCGCAACTCGTTCAAGAGCGGTGGCCGGAGCATTTCCGGCATCGAACCCCGCGTGGTGAGCGACGCGGCCTATTGGGAAGTCGCGATCGCGGAGATCATGATCCAGGAGCGCGACGAGGCACGCGCCTATCGCGGGATGCTTGCTCGATTGAGGGATGGAGAGGCGATCGAGCTCGCCATCTTCGACGCTTATGTGCCTGTCGGGGCCGAGAGCAGCGCCGCATCGGCGATCTTCGTTTCTTCTGCAGCATTGCGGGCCACCGAGGCAACAATCCAGGTCACCGGAATTGATGTCGAAGACGGGCACCATTTCAGCATCGGTGATCGTCTCCATCTCATCACCCAGATCGTGGCGGGCCCGACAGACCCACCGCTCATCAACCCCGTGATCACCGATACAGAATGGCTCGATGAGCCTTGGACTGATGACGGCGCCGCGGCGTCTGCGCAGTATCAGATCAAGTTCCGTCCACCTCTGCGCACCGCGGTCGCGGCCGGTGCGGCTATCCGCTTCAGCGACCTAACGCTGCGCTGCGTCATTAAGGATGCAGCCGCCACCGACGGTGACGTTGATCTCGATCTAGGCCGCCTCGGCAATCCGTCCCTGGCCTTCGTCGAAGACTTCTGACGGCTCCGCCGTCCGCCCCCTCCACCGGAGATTCTGCCATGGCCATTGCCCCGATCGCGCTTGGGGATACGAGCGCGCGCGCCAAGATCAATGCGGCGATCGAGAAAGCGAATCTGGTCGACGGCAAAGCCGACGCCGCGGCGCTCGGCTCCGAAACCACGGCGCGCCAGGCCGATGTCATGGACCTCGAATTGCGCAAGGCGACGCGCGAGGCTGCAGCGGACGCGCAGATCGGTCCGGGCGAATATCCGACCTTCTGGACGGTGGATGTCGAGACAGCAGTCTCTCCGACAGCTCTGCCGCCAAGCCTGGCCGCGAACGACAGCGACGGGCGCGTGATCCGGGTCTCGGCTGCGACGAAGCTGGGGCCTATCGCGCTGGTTCGGATCGAGCCCACACGCAAATACAAGGCTCGCTTTGCCTTCCGCCGCCGGACCAACTCCCCTGATCCTGCAAATGACGCGGTGCGGCTGGCCGTCCGATGGTTCGATCAGTCGAAGACGCCACTCGCCGAGCCAGCGGGAACCACGATCATCCAGGATGTCGTCACCCTCACGACAGGCTCGGGCCGGCAGAACGTGACCGTCGTCTTCTCGCGCGAACCTGGCGCGAGTGTCGATCTGGTTGCGCCTGCTGGCACGCGCTATGGCCGGCCTTTCATCCAAACCTTCGGGCTCGGCTCGGTCACTGACATCGAGGTGATCGACTTCGTCGACATCACCGATGCATCTTTATGGTCTCCTGAGGTCACGGATCTCGATGGCCGCCTTGCGGCGGTGGAAAGCGTCGATGCAGGGAGCCGGCTCGACTATCTCGAATCCGTCGCAAGCACCCCCGAGTCGATGGCCCTTGCCAATATCGGTACGCTTGAGGCGAGTCTTATCCCGGCAAGCGTGCAGTCCGTCACGCTGCTTTCCGGCGCGGTCGACGGCGACGGCCTGGGCGGAACCTACAGACGCTCTGTTGCGCCGACATTGATCCAGTCCCTCGACGGCGCGTACTGGGTAGAGATCAACCCGTTAGTGAAGGAGCCCGACGAGCCGACCGCGATCGCTGGATTGGACTACCGCTTGCCAATGACAGCGCGGCGGACAAAGCAGAGTTTGGATGCGAACGCGGCGCCGAAGGTCCGTGCATTAGTTGGCACCGACACTGTTTCCCGCACGCTCGTCGAAGTGTCCCAAGATTGGGTAAACATCAAGGAATTCGGCATCACTTATAATGGGACTGACGAAAGCGCCAAGGTCAACGCCGCGCTCGCCAACGTCAACACCAACGCCAAGTTCCGCATCATCGTTGAGGGCGAGGTCAAGATCGCCAGCCCCGTCTTGATGCTCTCGGAAAACCTCGTGATCGAGGGCGTCTCCGGGTGGCGCTCTGCCTTCACCAGTCTGTTGCCGAACATCAAGATACTGGTCATCTCCGGTGCCAAGTGCCGCCTGGAGAACCTTGCGACTTACTACGCCGTCGCCCCGGTTGCCGGCGCCCTTGCGGTGGACTGGACAGGCGACGAGGGGAAGTCGCGAAATATCACGATCCTGAATAGCTACGATGGATGGCGTCAGGCAGGCCACGGCCACCAGTCCGACAACCTTCAGAACTTCAACTACGAGAACACCGGCATCACCGCCGCTGGAGCGATTGGGGGCTGGTTCAGCAAGTTCAAGTTGAATGCCGGCAGTGTTGCCCGTGGTTTGTCTGGAGGCATCCGGTTAATCAACCAAGTGGAAAGCGTCAACTTTCAGTTTGGCGAGGTCCTATCCGGCAAATACTCCATGACCTCCGCCGCCAGTGCGCCCGAGCTAGGTCAGCGCCCCGTGGCCAACAGGTTCTCAACGGTCTTCTTCGACGGGGCGGCGGAAGGCTCGTACCTGGAGTACCTCTACCTGACCGAGTTCGCTTCGTGCTGGTTCTCTGGTGGACGCGAGGGCGACACTGCCGGCGTACGGCTGGTGAGCGGAAACGGCGTCGGCTACACGGGCTGCGAGTGGGTGAACTGCGGTCGGGATGGGATGCTCGTCGGGCCGTCAGCGCTTAACGTCTCCGTCCACGGTGGCCGGGCCTGGGACAACGGCAAGACGGCTCCTGGCTCGATTGGCGTGAACTTCAACGGGACCAAGTACTTCGGCGTCCATGGTCTCCGAGGCGGTAACGGGATTGTCAGCGCCTATGGTCCGTGGCCGGCCGGCCAGCAATCCTACACCGTGGGCGTGCAGGCGGGGTGCGACCACTTCTTGGTGCAGGGTGTTTCGGATTACGCCAACCTCAACGGGGCAGTCTATCAAGGTGTAGCGGCCGGGGCCACAGAGGTCTATCGCGACAACTTCTGACTTCCGCTCTCAACCGGCATTTCCGGTGGCATTCTGATATGCTACCACGTCGGATCACTGCGCGATCGGGGGTCAGTCGGTATGCATGATTATAGATTGTTGGGGAGCGCAGGCAGCTATGACGCCTCCGCTCCGCAGTCTCCTCATACCGCTCAACATCCGGTCGGTGCGCAGGGGCAGGCAGTGTCATCGAAGCCTCACCTGCCCTCAAATTCTCACGATCAAAGTTTCGTCTACTGCGACTATGTGCACGCGCGGCTAGCGACAAGAAGTGCTGCCCTGAAGGTAGGTTGAGCCACTGTCGCTTGTGTAATATTTGGGGGTCGCGTGAAACATATTGAGATCGCTGGGTCTGATTATTCTTTTATCGGCAGCGAGAATGATGATTTTTACGGAAATCTTGACGGGTTTTTCGTCGATAATTCCGGCATGCGGAATTGGGTATTCGGTAATCTTCCCCGCAACGCGAATTGCTTGGATATCGGCGCGAACCTTGGCCTGACCGCCGTGACGGTCGCGAGCCACTGCGTCGATGGAACGGTCTACGCGTTTGAGCCGTCGCCTCGGAATCTGGGCTTCCTGCGGCAGAATATCGAGCAGAACAACATCAGGAACATTTCGATCGTTGAAGCGGCGCTTGGCTTCGACGAAGGGCATGTGATGTTCTCGATCCCCAACAACCTGGGGAATTCAACCGTATGGCGCAGCGCCGTCTCGGGGGAAAATTTCGCCAAGGTCAAGCTCACGAAACTCGACAAGTGGTGGCATGAGAACGGGAAGCCGCATATCAGCTTCATCAAGATCGATGTCGAAGGCTTCGAGACTGACGTCATCAAGGGCGGTGCAGAGCTCATCGCGACATGCCGCCCGAAAATGTTCGTCGAGTTCAACTCGATTACAATGATTATGGAAGCGCGAGTGAGCCCCCTGGCTTTCGCAGAGGCGATGTGGAGCGTCTTTGACGTGAAGGCGTTGGCGCCGGATGGATCTGAGCACGGCGTCGCGGATGCCCGGCTGTTCACTTTCGAGAACCTGACGAAGAGGGGGTTCTTGGAAGATGTCTTCATCTCTCCGAAGGTCGGTATCACGGCAGAGCAGATCGTCGCGGCCTTTCCCAATCTAGCGCCACCGCCATTGGTCTGAGCAATTCGTGCCATGCCTGTAGGCTTTGCTACTGCATTGCGGGTAAATGCGCGTACGATGTCCGCTCTCGCAACGCGGTTCATCATCGGCCGTTATGGCCGTGAGAACATGGGCTTCGTTTGGATGTTCATAGAGCCGGCGCTTCTTTGCGTCGGCGTTATGATTATGTGGTCTTATGCTGGCGGCCACGATAGCCATGGGGTCGGCCTAGTATCCATGGTCTTCACAGGCTACATGCCGCTAACATTGTGGCGTCACGTTTCCAATTCTGGTGGGCACATTTTCAGGTCGGCGAAGGAAATTCTGATTCACAAGAATGTGACGTATCTAGATGTATTTTTCACCAAAGTAGGAATGGAGTTTATCTCTGTCACTGCTGCTACTCTTATGATCTACGCCGGTCTTTCGACCTTCGAACTTCTGCCCCCAATATATGATCTTGCAAACGTTTTGCATGGCTGGTTCTTAATGGCGGCGATGGCATTCGGGTTCGCAACCATGCTCGCTGCGGCCAGTGAGCATATCAAGGTCGTTGAAAAGTTTGTTGCTCCGATACAGTACGTCACTCTGCCAATTTCCGGAACGTTTTTCCTTCTATCGTGGATGCCAGATAGCGCCCGTGATGTTCTCGTCTGGGTCCCGCTCGTTCACGCTTTCGAGTTGTTTCGATCGGGTTTCTTCGGCCCAAGCATCGTGACTTACGCAGACCCTAGCTATGCTTGGTTCTGCGCTATTGTATCGACTGGTTTGGGCTTCAAATATTTTGAGACGATCAAAGATCGGATCGAGTAGAACGGCAAAGCGCAGTTATTCAATCACGTCTCGCGAACCCGCCTGACCCACGTCCGCATCGGAGGGGCCTCTATGAGCATTCCAGGTTTTAAGAATCTTCCCGCAGAGATCGCTGCTGCGGTGGCATCTCCCCAGCCGACAGCCGAACAGATGGCGGAACTCCGCAAGGCGATCGAAGGCCAGAAGGCGCGCGGGGATCTGTCGATGAACCAACCGTTCAAGCCCGACGCCTACACTGAGGCGCGGATCGCAACCCAGAATGCCGTGCGCGGATAGCCGGTCCCCCATCTCTAAACGATTACACAAGCCGCCCTAGCTGGCGGGTTTTTTATTGGAGCCAGCATGTTGAACCGTAAGAGTGGGGAAGGTCTACCAGGATAACTTCTGATCGTGGCGCCCCTTGCTTATCGCTTAGCGGTCAGAAAAAGGGCGGCGAAGCCCTCGATCTCCGAATCCGCATTGAGTTCAGTGAGCTGCCCCCATGCAGCCCGTCGGACCCTAAACCTGTCGAAAGGAATGGCTTCGTAGATCTCGCGGTAGTTCACGCCTCGATTGATGAGGTGTGGAACATGGATTTCGAAGTGGATGTTATCGCTGAGGTCGAACAGCCAGGGCATGGCCTTGATCAGTTCGTACTCATACCCTTCGATGTCGATCTTGATAAAGTCGGGCCGTTCGAGAAGCATCCAGTCAGGCCGAACCAAGAGCATATTTGTTGGTGCCCCTGCGATTAGCAGGCCCTCCGCATCGGTGCGGATGGTGTCGTTTCTCGGCCCGACGCCCATCGGTACAATGACGATATTGTCGGCGCCGTTGACGAAAAAGGAGAGCGCGGCAATCTCTATGTTGATGATTGACGGCTCGAACGTATAGACGCGGCCTGACGCCTCGATTAATCCGGAATAATAAAGCGCGAAAACGCCCTGGTGTCCGCCGATATCATAAATTACGCGGGCATTGTGATGGAGGCCGGCGAACGTCTCGGTCAGAAAGTCGAAATTCATGACGTTCGGGACGGTATACCAATCCTGCCCTTCCCGATTCATGATCGGAACCTTCATGCAATGCGTGCCGAACTGCATGTGTTGGAAGTATGGTGTTGGGAGAAGTTCTGCGCAGAGGTCTTGGCTCAGAGCCGTCAAGCGCACTCGCATGCTTCGAGCTGCGGCCTGCATGGCGCTGTCATCGCCGCCAGACATCTCTTCGAATGAAGGGAGCGTCTCGGAACAATCTCTTTCAGCAATAAGGCGATAGGCAACTTTGAGGGCGTGTATATAGCGCTCGTAGGAGCGCCGCGCGTTTGTAGCAGCCATCTTCATCAGCCCTCACGGTTCCGTCTGACCTTCTCGCGTAAAGGCGCTTGCTCTTCAAGCAGCTCGCGCCGTTCATCCAGGAACAGACCTGTCGCGAGGCATAGGCCCGAACTCAATGAAGCCGATGGCGCCATCTAGGCTTTCACGAATCGCATCTATTTCGCAGCGCCTGATCCCTAAATTTGCCTCCAATCCAAATGCTCAGGCAGTTGTACAATGCCCTTGGCATTGAATTATCCGGCAGAAGCAATAGCGCCAAGCCCGCAAGGGGTCGTGAGCTGACATCCCGCCAGGTCTCTGGTGCTCTCCGAAGTCGGCGCTTTGGCCGCTTCATGGGCACTTCGAGGGGAGGGCCGGAGGGCCAGACCTAGCGAGGCCAGCGGCGGTTCGTTCCGGTCGAAATGGCCAGGATCACGAAGCAGACTGTCGCTGCGATCAGAAGCGTCGCGATTAGCGTCACTGGGATCAGCATTGCGGATCTCCGCTGCGATCATCGAAGTGTCTTCAACTTAAACCCCCCGCGTCGGGTTGGGGTTCCGCATCACATCCGGAGCATTCCATGGACACGACCGCAATTCAGCGGGCGCTGGTCGCGCTCGGCTATTCGCTTGTCGTCGATGGCAAGCCAGGACAGAAGACGAAGGCGGCCGTCCAGGCGTTCCAGATCTCGCATGGCCTGCATGTTGACGGCATCGTTGGGGCGAGGACGGAGGCGGCGCTGAGGGCGGCGGTCGCCGATAAGCCCCAGCCGCAACAGGTCGGCCTCGACCGCGCGAAGTTCTTCGCCTTCCTGCGCTCCGGCAAGGCGCCGATGTTCGGCACGTCGCTGTCCACCGGTCAGGTCACGGGCATGGAAGGAATTCTCGACGGCTTCGCGAAGGCGGGCGATGGCCGCGACAAGACGCTCGCCTACGGCCTCGCCACCGCCCGGCGGGAAGTCGGCGCCGGCATGGTCCCGGTCCGCGAGGGATTCAGCAAAACGGACGCCGCGGCGCGCGCCTACGTCGCCGAGCACTATCCGAACAAGGGCTATAGCAAGCCGGCCGGGCCATGGGGCCACGTCTACTACGGGCGCGGCTACGGGCAGCTGACTTGGTTCGACAACTACGACGCTGAGGGGATCGCCGCCGATCCTGACCGCGCGCTCGATCCCGAGTTCGCCGCCGAGTTGCTGTTCAAAGCCCTGCTCGATGGCCGTTGGAACGGGAAGGGCAAAGGGCTGGCCTTCTACCTGCCTACGGGCGGCCCGGACGACCTGAAGAACGCCCGGCGCACGGTCAACATCACCGATCACTGGCAGGAGGTCGCGGACTTCTATCGCCAGTTCATGGCGGCGATAGCAGCCGCGCGCGCCTGACGATCCCGTAGCGGCCGGGCCTGCCGTTCCTCACATCGGAGCATCATCATGAAACGTATCGTCCTGGCGCTCGGCGCCTTGGGCGCGCTGGCGCTCGCCGGCTGCCAGACCACCGCCATCGACAGCCGCATCGCCGAAGCCAGCGACCGCCTGTCGGCGCGCTGCGCAGATCTCCAGACGGCTGCGCTCGCCGTCGACCTGTTCGCGCCGGAGAAGGTGCGCGCCGCGGCACAGCAGGGGCAGGTCGTGCTCTCGCAGTTCTGCGCCAAGCCACCCCGCACCGCTGCTGATCTCGCCATCGCCATCGGCGAGACGATCAAGGCGGTGCAGGCGATCGAGGCCGCCAAGCGCGGCTGAGCCATTCTCAGAACCACGGAGATCGACATGAACTGGGATTCTGCACAGCAGCTTCTGCGTATCCTCCTGCAGGTCGGCGCCGGCGCGCTGGTCTCGAAGGGCATCCTCACAGAGGAGATGGCCGCGACTGCGACCGGTGCGGTTCTTTCGCTGGCCGGCGTGGTGTGGTGGGCCTACTGGAACCGTAAGCGGGCGGCTTGAGGTGAAGATGACGATCACCTCGGAGCTCGTCGTCTTCATCATCACGGTTCTCGGCGCGCTCGGGGCCATCTGGGCACGGATCGAGGCCATCGTCAGCCGTGCCCGGACAGAGGCGCTAGCCGCCGCGACCGGCGCCTCGAGCAAGGCTGATGTCGTCTCGAGCGATCTCGCAGCGCATCGCCTGCATGTCGCCGAGCACTATGTCAGCAAGGCGGGCCTGCGCGAACAGGTCGGGCAGGTGCTCGACCTTGTCCGCGATGTGCAGAGCGATGTCGGTAGCATCAATGAGCGGCTTGATCGGGTGATCGAGGGGCGGCGCACCGGCTGACGCCGCAAGATGGACTGGCCGGCCTAACCGGCTTCCTCCCTAAACTTGGCCCGGTCTCCGAAAGGGGGCCGGGCCATTTTTGGTTATGAGATCCGGGGGACTTGCCACCACACAGCCGCGCCGTCGACGTCGCTCATCGGGGCGTCGATGCTCCGTGCCGCGCGAAAATCATTCACTGCCTCGGCGCATGGCTTGAGAATGTAGTCGTCGATAATGACGTACCCGCCTGGGCTGACCTTGTCGTAGAGTGCTTCAAGCGCCTGGATGGTGCTCTCGTACATGTCGCCATCGAGCCGTAGAACTGCGAGCTTCTCGATCGGGGCTGCCGGAAGAGTATCCTTGAACCAGCCTTCCAGGAACACGACGCGATCATCCAGCATGCCGTAGCGCTTGAAGTTCGCTGCGACCATGTCCCGCGAAACGGCCAGCTCTTCGTAGGTCGAATGTTGGTCGCCGGTGTCGGCAGCGAAGTCGCCGCTTGGCTCTGGCAGCCCCTTGAAGCTATCGGCGACGAAAACACGACGTGCTTTATCGCCAGCCGCCGCCAGAATGGCCCGCATGTAAATGCATGCCCCACCGCGCCAGACCCCTGTTTCGATAACGTCTCCAGGCACTCCATCTGCAAGCGCGCGCTGGAGAAGCGTGCGGATGTTTCGCATCCTGGCGCTACCGATCATGGTTTCAGCAGTCGAGGGCCAGTCTCGACCAATCGCCCGCCGAGCGGGGTCATACCCGGATGTCCACGGGTCGATCGACGGATCTTCTCTCAAAGTCCCGGTCAATTCGGACTCGATAAGGTCGAGATAGAGATCGGCTGCTTCCGGCCCACTTAGCCCGCTCGGTCCCCTTGCCGTTGCGAGTCCTTTCTGGTCGGCGAGGCATGCCGCCGCCAGGATCTTATCGAGGCTCGACTTCAGGAGCTCCAGATCCGGGAGTCTGGCTGCTGCCAAATCACGCTCACGCATCAGGGCGTTGTTCAAGGCCGTGAGAGCTGTGAATTGATCCCGGCCGGCGGCTGCGTGAGCCTCTGCGGCTGCGGCCGTAGCGCGAGCGTTCGTGTCCGCGACAAGCTGCCGTAGTTCTTGGTTCACGACCTCCGCAGCCTCAACCCGTTTCAGGGCTTCGATCCGCTCGGCATTCTGCTGTGCGATGGCAGCGTAGAACCGGCTGAAAGGCGGGATCTTGCTGAGTAGGCGGGACTTTAGGCTGATTTCAGACACGATCGGCGGCTTCCTGGAGTTTGGCCCTTAGCTGCGCTATCTGCGTCGCCTGAACCGAATGCCGGTAGAGTTCGGGTGAGCTCATGACGGCAAGGAAAATGTTTTCGACGCCCTCGAGCTGTTTGCGAGGGTCATATGCTGTGGAACTGCTGCTGGCCCGAACCAAAGTGAGTGGGCGGCGCAGTCCCATTGTTCCGTATGCGGCCGCTATCCGCAGCCAGAGCACGACGTCTTCGCCGGTTCTGATCCGTTCAGGGAATTCATACCCTTCGTCGATTAGCCCGCGCTTCAGCATCACGGTTGGCGTGGCAATGCCGCAGCTCCCGATGATCTCGGGAAAGGTGTTGCCTGCGCCGGCCCCGAACAAGGTCATTGTGCCATCGAGCACGCGAAAATAGTCCGTATGACTGAACGCTTTGCCAGCCGCTTCCATCGCGTGCAACTGCTCAGCGATCTTGGTGGGCACAAACAGGTCATCGGCATCGAGGAACGCAACGTACGCGCCTCGGGCTGCACGCCAGCCATTGTTTCGAGCGTTCGCCGGGCCGGCGTTGCTCTGGCGTATCAATCGGGCGTTCGGATGTCGTTTGAGAACGGCCTCGACTTCTCCGATGTTTTCGCGGCTGCCATCGTCAACCACGATGATCTCTACGGCGGGGTGCGTCTGACGGGCAACGCTTTCGATCGCGCTGATTGCCATGTCCATCCGATCGTAAAGAGGGATGACCACAGAGACGAGAGTTGCATCCAACGCCGCTTTGGCGCGCCTGTCGATTTCGTCGGCTGCGTCCGGCAGATTGTTGGTACGCAGGAACTCAGCCATGCCGGTGAGAAAACGGAACGTTGATCCTTCCCATTGGTTCTGCTCGGATTCGGAAACGCTTTCGATCACTCGTTTCCAGAATGCCGTCGCCTCGACCACGTGATCGATCTTCTTCGAGCCCTGTTCATCATGCCAGCGGCTTTCGATCAGAACCTCGGGCATATGCACGAATGGAAACTCGCGGAACGATCTCAGCCACAGATCGTAATCCTGCGTCGTCGGCAATCCCTCATCGAAAAGGCCCACGCGATCAAAGAGCGCCTTCGGGGCGAAAATTGAGCACCCGTGAATGCAACCCCGAAGCAACGCGTAGCTCGGCTTTGCTGCCAGCATGGCGTGATCCAGTTTCACATCCGTGATCGTGGCACCGTCAGCATCAATCAGCCGATAGTCGCTGATGAGCACGACATCCGGCCGGCCGATCTCCTCCCAGTAGGCCACCTGCCTGGCGGTTTTCTCCGGTAAGTGCCCATCATCATGGGACAACCAGCAGAAAACGTCGCCTGTCATGGCCTTGACGCCTGCGTTGAGAGCAGAGGCGACGCCGCCATTCGGCTTTGCTACGTATCTGATGCGATCGCCATAAGACTTCGCGATGCGGTCTGTTTCTCCGTCATCGCGCGAGCCATCGTTGACGACGACGACTTCCGTATTGTCCCATGTCTGAGCGAGCGCGGAATCAATCGCGTGTCGCATGTAATTTGCCCCGTTGTAGACGGGGATGATGATCGAGACGCGCGTCGACTTCATTTAGGCCGCCGTCTTGTTCATCGTAAACCAGAAGATCCCGCCGTGGATGTTCGCCTTGTCCAGTTTCGGGGCGCCCCACAGTTCTTGAAGCAGAAGTCTCAACTTGTCGTGTTTGGAACAATACCAGATTGGAAGCTCAATATTGATCGATTTTCCGGCGAGAAGCCAGCATGCCAACAGATATTGCTCGCTGTAGAAGCGAGGGAGCCACTCAGGAGGGTAGTCGTCGGGCAGAAAGATGTCATGCACGCCCACGAGAACGGATGCCGGAACAAGGGGCAATATCTCCGTAAAAAATACGGTCACATCCGAGTTCTGGAATGAGCGGTGGCTCCCGTCGAAAAAAAGCACGTCATCATCAGACAGCGTCTCAAATATTGCCAGGTCGGCATCTTCGAGCTTTGCTCTGATGACTTTATCGCAGATTTTGTCGATGCCGCTGCGCGGATAAGGGTCAATCGAAATTATTTTCGTGCGCAGATTGAAGTCGGTGATAGCCTGACGGGCAAATTTAGTTGAGGTGCCGGACCCCACTTCGAGATATGTCGCGGGGTTCCTCTTGGCGAGGTAGCTGTAGATTGAGAACGCGTCGAAGGCAGGCAGCCAATCGTTGATCCAGTGAGGAGAATCTTCGTCGACTGCATGCGGCTCGATCTTACTTGCCGAGGCGATATAGGGTTTGAACGAGGAAATTGCCTCCACGTAGCGATCTTCATGTTGGCTGATGATTGGAAGAAGCGACGGATTTGAATCCTGCCCCCAGCCGTGGCGAACCTTCGGCTTTATCGCGAAGTCCAATTCGATCAGGCGATCGGCGCCCTTGAGGCCTTCGTAATGAGTCAAGCGCTCGCGGGCGTGCGAAGCCTGACGTTCCACCTCAGCCAGGCGTTCAATGTGGCTTGTGGCCTCAGCAAGCGCCGCTTCCAATTGGCCTTCTCGAATCTTGGCGCTTTTTGCGGCGGATTGAGCTTCGCGAAGTTTGCCGTATAGATCGCTCAGGCCAATGTTGCTCAGTACCCGCTCGCGCAATCCGAGCCCGCGGAGAAAACTCATTTGGTGCCCCAATCGACCAAGTTGAAGCCGTGCAACTATCATCAGTGCGTGGTTGTGCCAATTGGCGGCCCTCACCAATGCCCGTTTAAAGGTTGGTGAGCGTCGTGCCTTGACGCGAACACGAGCGCGGTAAGGGCAAGGGTGACGATTTGCCCGGTCTCGCTATGCGGCGCCGGGCTTTTTGTCGCCGACTGCCGACCTCCGCAACAATCTGCCGCTTGGGGAGTTCTTTCCTAAGGCTGCTTCTTTGGTCGGAAGGAGCCTATTTTCCTTAACTTGGCCCGCCGGAGTCAGACGCCGCTCCAGATCGAGGTCGCCGAGCGCCGGATTGCGCGCTTGCTAGAGGCCCTGGCGGATTAGTATTTTTCCCGACGAAAGCGAGAAGCGGCGCTCATCTTCGTAGTGAACCGGCGTGCCGTCCTTGAGGGTGTAGGACGTCATTGCTACGCCCAGCCAATCTCTCCAGACGATGACGACGTAGTGATTGTCGAATTCGTCCTTGCAGCGCTCCCGGTAGAGCTCTCGCTTCCGAGGCACGGGCGGGCGAACGGGGTGTCGTGCTGGCGGCCCGGCAGGCCTTCGCAACGCAACCATCTCGCACCTCACGCAGCAATGCACTGATGAGGGATTCAACCCCTTGTTCGATCAACGGTTCCGAGCGCGGTTCAGGACCGCTTCTTCCCGCCGCTAGGCTCAATGCGGCGCATGTGCTCGCGAAAGCCAACCATCGCCCCAGCAGCGCTTCACGCGAGTTTCCGGTCATGCCAGCGGTCCCAAGCCCTTACCGCCTTCTTGAGCGCACTCACTTCAGCCTCCTCGTCGTCAGAGCGCTCGCCAGCCTCCAAAGCCTTCAGTCGATCGAGAGCGAGAGCATAATCCTCCCGCGATTCGATCTCGAATTTCGAATTTGGCTCACTTGGCCTCTGATCCGGATGATGGATTGCCTTCACCTTCATCGGTCGATCCTCCTTGCAGGAGAACGAAAGGGATCGACCAACGTTCCGACCTAAGCGTCCTGGTCGATCCTGAGGGTGTGAAGTCGAAGGCAGAGACGCCACGACGAGGCGAACTAATGCAGCCCATTATCGACAAGCCCCCGCTTACCCGTTCGTCGGCACCGGGATGTCAGGTTCGCGCGCAACTCACCTCGCATCCTGCAGCGTCAACCAGAGCAGCTCGATCATGTTCTTGATCGTGAGCATGGTTCCCTCCTTTCTATTAGGAAGGAAGTACCGGCCGATGGTTGTTGCGCTTTACCCGGCCTTCGCCTTCAGCGCCGCATATCGATCGATCTCAGCACGGAGATGCGCCACGGCCTTCTCCCCGCGGATGCTCTTGATCCCCCTCATGCCATCCTTCACGCCGTCCAGAGCTTCGTTGCGGTCGCCGAGCTTCATGCCAGCGAGGTAGCGGATCTCGCACTCATGCTTCCATTCCTCGGACCAGGTGGACACCTCGCGGCCGAAGAGGACGGAGAACTTCATGGGCGGGTTGTCAGGCGGGAAGGG
Source organism: Allobosea sp. 10L417 (assembly GCF_056395485.1). Lineage (NCBI taxonomy): Bacteria > Pseudomonadati > Pseudomonadota > Alphaproteobacteria > Hyphomicrobiales > Alloboseaceae > Allobosea > Allobosea sp. 10L417. The sequence goes on along the minus strand of NZ_JBFTJP010000001.1, from coordinate 203,589 downwards.
CATCTGCTCAATCGCGGTTAGTCTTCGCCCCGGGGTAGACCAGCAGAGCCCACCAAGGAACGATTCCACCGTGATCCCGTTCTCGACTCCGTCGAGTGGGAGTTGCGTCATGTGTGCCCAGCGAATCCTTCGATCGGGCCTACCCTCGGATACCATCAGCGGCCGGCCGATGCCGCGCGACGATGAGCGTCAAGGCGTCCTCGATCTCCGCGTTCTGCCAACTTATCGCGCCTACAGCGCAACCCGAGGATGGGGCGACAAGGTCGACGAGGTCCAGTTGCTCGCCAGCGCCTTTGCCGATCGGCTCTCGGACGTCACGAGCATCCGGAGCCTGGGCGAACTGGACGATACTGACGCGGCCAAGGTCAACGCAAACATCGCTTCGATCGCCAGGGCGGCCGACGACCTCATCTCCGCTGTGGTCAGCAATGCTGAATCTCGCGGCCTTCAGGCGACGGGGCCGTGGATGGATATCCCCCTTTTCGAGTGCCGGGAGTTCGAGATCGAGGAGCGCGACCCGATCGGAGAACAAGCAGACGACGCGTACGGTCAAATGAAGAAGTAGCTGGCGCCAATCGCCTGGTTGGAGTTGCGTTCAATGTGTGCTCGTCGGGTTCTCAGGGCCGGGCTTGGCGTCGATACGGTCAAAGGGCCAGTCACCCGGCGGCAAAAGATCGAGCGCAACCTGTTCAGCGATCCAATGCCTGTGCGCGTTGAGCCCTGCTTATCGCTCCTGAGTGGAAAGGCGCCGATCGGCGACGACTGGGCATTCGAGGTGAAGTGGGACGGCTACCGCCTCGCGGTGCATATCGAGCCGGGGAAGATGGTCCGGCTCATCACCCGCGGCGGCCACGATTGGACCAGCCGCTTCCCGACCATATCGCATGACGTGCTCGAGTTCGGTTTGGACAGCGCAATCCTCGATGGCGAGGCTGTCGTGCTCGATGAGCGCGGCGCCTCTGATTTCGGTGCGTTGCAAAAGGCGCTGGGGGGGAGAGGCGGCAAGCGTTCGGCGGCGAGCGCGATGCTCTACGCCTTCGACCTGCTCTATCTCAACGGCCAGGATCTGCGCGCTCTGCCGCTGAGGGAACGGCGGGAGATGTTAGAGAATGTCCTCGCCCGCCGGCCCCACTGTTCGATCCGGCTCAGTGAGGAGATCGACTCCGAAGGCGCGGCTTTCCTGAAGCTCGCCTGCGAGTTGGGGCTGGAAGGGATCATCGCCAAGCGCCGATCGGCTCCGTATCGTTCCGGCCGCGGCGGCGACTGGCTTAAGGTCAAGTGCATCCAGTCGGAGAGCTTTGCCATCGTCGGCTATGAGCCCTCGACCGCAGCACTCGGCGGAATCGGCCGGTTGCTGCTTGCGGCGCGCCGCGGCGATGATTTGGTCTATGTCGGCGGCGTCGGTACCGGCTTCAGCTATGCCAGCGGACCAGCGCTGCGCAAGCTGATGGACACGTTGATCGTTGAGAAGCCGGCTGCCGACATGGCGCGCCGGCGCAAAAAGGCCCGGTGGCTCTGCCCTGCGCTCGTCGCCGAAATCGAGTTCCGCGCCTGGACAGACGACGGCAAGTTGCGTCACGCGTCGTTCAAGGGGTTGCGCGACGATGCGGACGAAGCTGGAGTCTATGAGATACCAGCGTGAGGTCAGAGCCTGTGCTTCGACAGCCAGACCTCAACGTCGAATACAAGCGCGATCAAAAGCTTCTCCTCTGGCGTGTCTTCCAGGGCTCCTGAGAGCTCCTGAATCTTCTCCATCGCCCTTTCGTATTCCGCCTCAGTGTTGATCATTGGCGCCTCCTGCGTCGGCTCTTCAGCCGTTCTGCTTGTGGTAGGCGTACGAACTCGGGTTGGACAACTCGGCTTGCCCCAAACTGATGGCGCGTTCTGTCTCCTCCTGATCCGTCAGCCACCGCGCAATCCGTTTTGCGAGGGCTTCGGCCTCTTCCATGGAAAGCCTCTTTCGAACCTGACGCCTCACGCCCGGCTCATCGTCGAAGTAGATCGCGAACAGCGATATCTCGTGCGCATCACGGACGATGTAGCTCTCTTCGTAGCGGCTGATTTTGAGGGGCAGCTTCATCCCTCACGATTCCCCGTCTGTTCTCGTTTGTCGAGTTGTGACGTAAGGTGATGTGGTGTGGGTTAGGAGCAGCCATCATGGCGCGCCTATGGTTCGATCCTCCGGTTTCCGTGCTGAGCGATCGGCCCGGTGTCGTGATCGCGGTCAGCTCGGTTGAGCGTGCCGCCGAGCAGCTCCTATCCTGGCGAGAGCATGGGGCAAGATGGCGGATCGCTGTGCAAGCCTGCATGGACGCGATCAGCGGCGCCGGCACAGCCAGCCAAGCGCGGGAGGCTTTCATCGCAGCTGCGGAGGATGCGGGGAAGCTGCTATGAACCCCCATCTCACTCTCCCTGCGCCCGGATGGCTGCGGCGATGCAGCGCGCGACCTCTGCCCCATCTGAGCACTGACTAGCCTCGCCATCAAAGTCGTCCGCCACCTTCGCCGCCCGCTCCCTCTCCGCAGCGAGCGCGGCTTCGGCGGCTAGGGCGCGGGTTCGTTCGGCGTTGAGTGCGGCCTGGAGTTGGTCGGCCTTGTCGCGCCAGTAGCTAGCGTAGCTCATCGCGGGGCTCCAAGGCGTCGCGGCCGGCGGGGGTCAGGGACCAGCGGCGCGGCTTCATCAGTACCTCGACAAGGCCGAAACGGCGCATCCGTTGACGCAACCGATCCTCATATCGGTCAGCAGGCTTCAAACTTTTACCGCCATGCACGCGCTCCAGAAAGTCGCGCTCGTCAGCGTTCAGCTTCTCAGCCATGGCCTTCGTTCTCCTTGGCGGGGCGGGAGGAGACGAACTTGGACTTGAGTCGCCACATCGGGCAGGTCCATTTCGTCCGGCGGCTCTTCGCGTACATGCAGTCGGAAGGCGCGCCGTAGTCCAGCACACAGCCATCCGGCTCTTCGTCGGGTGCTAGATCAACGACGCAACCGTACAGGTGCTCGCGCTCATCCCGTTCGGCCTTCGTCAGCTTAGCCATGGGTGTCTCCCTCCTTCGGCATGGCGGCGCGGGAGGGGGCTTTTGAGTACGCATCCGCGAGACCTGCGGGACTGTTCTCCAGAGCCGAGAGAGCGGCACGCAGCATCACCCGAGCTACCGAGACACGTTCCCACGCATCAGGGGCGCCACCGGTGATCGAGCCATCGCAATCAATGTCCCCAAGAACGGAGAGCGCAGCCTGAGCCGCTGGCGCAAGGCCGTCATCGGCAACGGCGGAGGCGTCAATGTCTTTCCCGCAATCTGCCAGCCAACCGGGGACGTTGGTGCCATCGGGAAGCCCGTGCACGGCATGCGCATAGAGGAGCTTTGCGGAAGTGAGGAGGCGTGCGTGTGTCATCGGACGCGCCACCTGAGCAGAGGTGGCACGCTGGGCGTGAAGGTTTTGGCAGTGGTTCAGGCCGTCAGCCGCCGTTTGGCATCGGACCCAATCGTCCTCTGCGCCATCCGACCCGGCTGCCCAGAGGATTTCACTGCCGCTGAGAGCCCCATGGACGTGATAGACACGGCCGCCGAAACTGGCGAACCAGCTTCCCTCGTTGTCCTGCCGCCAGTGCAATCTCTCCGCGCTGCTACGCTCTGGCCGGACACTCGCGGATGCCACATCAGATCCACTCATGCCCGCCCCTCCGCGTCGGTGGCAGAGGCGAGCGCAGAGAGGATGCGGGTCTCGTAATCCTGCTGGGCGGCGGCTTTGGCAGCTTCCGGGTCGTCCTTGTCAGCGATCGGGATGCCGTTGAAGGAAGCCTCCCAGCCATAGCTGTCGCTGCCGAAATACATTTCGATGTAGTAGCAGCCGAAGGGCGTGGTTGCCGTGTGATCGCCGGTCGCTTCGGTGCGCGGGTCTTCATCTGACCGGGCGCGCTCGACCGCATGCCACTCCAGCGCCTTGACCTTCACCCCCACGCTCGCCCCGGTCTCCGCAGAGGTTGCGGGGGTGGCGGGCGCTAGGGCGGCGCGCTCACGAACGGCGGCTTCATAGTTCGGAAGCTGCTCGGCCCGGTTCAGCATCGCCATGCCCTGCGGATAAGCGAACTGGCAGAGTTTGTTCGAGAGCGTGTCGATCTCGTCCATCGCCCAGTTCAAAGCCTCCCGCATCTCCACCGTGGCGGCCGAGGGGTGGGCGGCCAACGCAGTGCGCCATCCTTGCAAATATGCTTCGTGCCGAATGTCGATCTCGCTCGCCTCACCCCTCGGGCTGGCGTCGCTGGCGAGGGCACTCAGGATGCGGCGCTCGTATCTGGACTGAGCTGCAGCCTTGAACTCTGAAATCTCGGCATCTGGCTGCCCTTTCAAATCGAGGCGAGCGAACTCATTACCGAAGCAATCCGTCGCGATCAGCTTCGTCGAATTGCCCCACGATCTGCACTCGCGAAACTCAAGCGGCTTCACCAGCAACCCGCTCACGTCCGATCCTCCGGCGCTGGGGCAGAGGTGAGGGCGGCGAGGTATGCGGATACGGCGGCCTCTGCGAGTTGAGGCCAAATCCGAGCCAAGGCGGAATGGATCAGGTCAAGCCGACATTCCTTCATGGCGTTCTCGGCAGCCAGAAGCGCCTTCTCATTGATTTGCACATCCACCCCGCTCGCCGGCAAGGCTTCAGGGGATGGGGAGGCGGGCTCGTATGTGGCGGCGAAGATATCGGGCTTGCAGGGGTAGATTTCGCCCTTGACGCCTTTGATGATCCAGTCGTTGAGGCTGGCTTGCATCTCGCCTTCAAGCGTCGGGATTAGGAGCGTGTAGCCGTCAAGGTCGTTGACGGGCTTCCCGGCCCACCGCTCGATGGTGTCGAACGTTGATTGATCGCCGTCCCACCGGACCGCCTCAATCACGACAGGCTTTTTGCGCCACTGCGCCACCGTCCCCTGCGCGGCGGGGGTTGAGAGAGGGGTCATGGGCGGTGCCTTTCGAAGAAGTCTCGATCTACGCGGCGAATCTCGTCTCGATCCTCACGCATGCGGTCGGGATCACGCTCCCGCTCATCGGCAAGCTGATCTTCCCAAGGACACGAGCAGCCGGGCATTTCCTCCTCAAGCTCGCACTGGCGCGTGGAGTAAGCCCCACAGAATGGGCAAAGCGTGTCAGGCATCGCTCTCCTCCTTCGAAAGGTTTGAAGGGCTGACGAACGTGCAGTCGTCAGGATGACCGCAGCAAAGACCTGCGTCGTATGTCGGTGCGTGCGGACATGGCGCAGAAGCAGGCGCGAGACCGGCGAAGCCCGCCTCCCTCTGTTCCGTCCCTGGATCGGAGGGGGGATTATTTGTGGCATCCGCGAGCCGACTGCCAGAACTCTCGACACGTTCGAGCCTCTGGGCGCCGCAGGTGAGCGCGAAGTATGCCGTCTCGCCGTCTTCCCGCTTCACGTGGCAACGGTTCATCAGGTTGCAGGCGACGACCTCTACGATGTCGCCTAGCTTAGCGAAGCCGGGCGCGCCCATACCGACAATGCGGAGCTTGTCGCCGGGAAAGATGGTTGCGTAGTCGATCATGGGCGCGCCTCCAGTTAGACCGTGTGGGTGCCTTCAACGCCCCGACGCATGCGAGCGATGGTCCGCTGCTGAAGCCAGTGCTGAGCTTCTTCGATCTTCGTCAGCGCCAGCGCGTTCTCGCGGCACGAAAACGGCCCAGCCTGAAAGCTGCGGAGCCTATCAGCGACGATGGCGAGCAAGACCTCCTGCGTCACGCCATTGACGCCGACCTCGTTGATCGGCCCGTTCTGGAAGAGGATCGTCGCATGCTCGGAGGGCTGGCCATGTCGTTCGGTGAACGGGCATGATGTATTGGTCCCGGTGTTGAAGCCGCGAACCATGTAAAGGTGGTTGGCGCCGCCAGCCCCCGGATTATCCTCGACAGTGATCGTCAGCTTGTCGTTAGCCGGGTTGACGACGTGATCGTTGATCGTACGCATTTCTCTTCTCCTAGGTTGCAGTCTGAGTTGTTTGGTTATTCGGTTCTGGCCGGAGTCTCGCGGATGCCAACTCCCGAGAAAGCGCCTGCACCCTCTCTTCGGAGGCTTTGAGGGCGGCTAGGGCTTCGTCGCGCTGGCGGGTGAGAGCGGTCGCGTCCTTTGCCATCGTGGTCAGGAGCCTCGCCTTTACAGCGATGTCCTTTTCGAGCCGCGATATGGCGAACTCGGCATCTTCGGCGCGGGCTATCAGCTTTGCGACCTCCCCCTCCTTCTCGCTCAGGGCGCGGTCACGTTCAGCGAGCGCCTCGCAGATCAGCTTGGCGATGACGTGCGCGTCGCTCTCTCGCGCGAGCTCCGACACCAGCGATGCTGTGTTGAGGGGGGCGGTCATGCGGCGGCCTCCGTAGCCTTGGAGAGAGCAGCGCGCGTTTCCTGCGCGGTCTCTTCATCCACGATGACGAAGTGATGCTTGGCGGCCGCTTTCCGCCAATGATCCTCGCCCTTGATGCCAGGCTGGAAGTGCCGATCGTATGCGTACTTGCCGGGTATAGCGGCCAGATCGGGCAGATTGCGAAGGACTGCACCCCACTTCATCAGCAGGAACGGACCCTTGCCCGACATGATGGCTTGGTCGATCAGCCTCCGCTCAGGCTGCAAGGCGTAGACGGTCGGCTTGTGATGCTCGAACACGGTGTCGCCGTCCCAGTCGCGCAGGACCGTACCGTTCCAGTTCCCGTCATCGACGATGAACCGATGCTCAACACCCTCGACCATGACGATGCCATGGGCGGTGACATTGATGGCGTCATGCCGATCACGGTCCAAGATCGTGACAGATGCATGATCACACCAGCCGCCTGCCGCTTCGGCGATCATCTGCATGACATCCTCCTGCAAGTGCGGAGGAACGGTTGCCTCGAAAGCCTGCTGTGCCTGCTCAGACATCGGAGGCCTCCCCGGTGGGGGCGGGGGCGAAGCCGGGCAACTCGCGCACCATCAAGTCGTCGGGGATCGGACGCTTGCCGGTCATCTGCTTCATGAAGAAGGCGCGCTTGAACCGGCCGCTACCATCGCGAAGCGAGCGCGCCCATCGCGGGTCCATCTCACGCGCGCCGGGGCCGCTTTCGCCTCCGCAGATGATCCAGTCCGGGGCGTTGCTGTCGAGGATGACCGGACCAAGCATCGGTTCAAAGCTGCCGAACGTGAACAGCACGCCGTTTGCCGCGCCTGCTTCGCGAAGCTTGATGCGGTCGCGGTCGTATTCAGCCTGGTTGGGCAGCGTAGCCCCGAGCGCGGTGTTCGGCGGGAGCATGCGTTTGCCGCGCGCCGGGTCAGTCATCTTGAGGACGTTGCCGATGCGCTTCGTCAGCAGCAGCCAAACGAGGTTCGGTGTCTTCTCGATCAGCGCCATGAGGTCGCTGCGCCAGAGCGGATCAACCTCGTTGTCGAAGACGTCCGCCAGCGACGCGCAGAACACGAAGGGCCGGGCGCCGGACGAGGCGGCATCTCGATCCCAACGAATAGGCAGGCGCCAGCTGGCGGCCGAAGTCCGCGACCTATCTTCGCCAGCGCCCCAGCGAACGCGACCGTAGCGCGCGTCCATCATCGCCTCGGCATAGCAATGGTCGCATGCCGGCGAGACTTTGGTGCAGCCTATCCACGGGTTGAACGTGTGCTGCGTCCATTCGATCTTGCTGTTCTCACCCACGGCCGTCCCTCCTCGCGGGGGAGGGGAGGGGCGAAACCGTTTTGCACTGGCTACGGTTCGTTCCGGTTGCGTCCCGCTTTGTTCCAGTGCGGGGTGCAAAACAGAAAGCCGTGCTGCGCGGGCTTTTCGTGGATTTTCGGTAATGCCGTCTTAACGGGGCAGTGCCGGCGATCCGCCTTCGCGGGCTCAGCGCTGCGAGGCAGGCGCGATCGCGGGCAGTTCGTTGCCGGGCAACGGCGCTTCGTTCGCCACCCGCTCGAAGCCCGCCGTGCGGCCGCTTGTTGCCAGCGCGACAGTCAGCTTTTCGGCGCGCTCCGGCGCCATGGCTGCGAGCACCTCAGACATCTTGCGCGGATTCATCTGCTGCACCACCGGCACCAACACGTCGAGGCCGAGGCGGTCGAAGACGCGGGCGGCGTCCTTGGGCTTCATCGCCTCGTACATGATGACGAGGTTCTTGATTGCCTTCGCCTCGTCGGCGGAGGCCTTGGCGGCCGGGTTGACCTTCTCCTCCAGGGTCTTGAGATCGCCGACGCGGCCATCCAGCTTCTTTTCGGCCGAATCCAGCAGGCGCTCGCGCATTTCTAATTCGCGCATACGGCCCTCGAGCTCCTCGCGGCGTTCGCCGAGGCGTTCGAGGATGGCCTTCTCCGCCGTCGAGAGCGGCTTGGCCGTGCCGTTCATCACGCCGGCCTTGTTGTTGGGGTTGGCGGCGCGGGCGGCCTCGGCCTTCGCCTCGGCTTCCTTCTTCTCCTGCTCCTTCTTCGGATCGGGAGCGGGCACCGAGCCGGTGGTCTCGGGGTCGAAGAAATCCGGCGCATGGGCGCGCGCGACGATCTTCGCGAGGCCCCAGACTTCCTTCTCGGCAGCGGCCTTGCCGGCGGGGTTGTTCGCGAAGACCGGCGGGTCGGGCGGAATCTTGCCGGGGGCGGTATCCGCCGTCCAGGCGAGCAGCTTCAGCGCCAGGAGACCCATGGCGCCGAGGATAACTGCCGGCAGGAGGCGGGGCCTTTCGATCACGCAGCCTGTCCCTCGAGGCGGCGGGCGGCGCGGGCGCGGATTGCGGCGGCCGACTGGGCGGCGCTCTCAAGGCGGGACACCGGAGCAGGCTCCAGAGTCGACACAGGTTCGTCCGCCGGCTTGGCGCCGACGAGGGTGGCGGCGCTGACGATCTGGCCGATGCGCTCCATAACGGCTTGGCCGGCCTCGACCTGGGCGGCGAGATCGGCGGCGTAGCGCTCGGCGGTGCGCAGGCGCTCTTCCAGCGTGCGGTCGCAATCGCCGAGCGTGTGCTTGAGGCCGGCGATGGCACGTTCGGCATTGTCGGTCGCTGTGATGAGCACGCCGACCGTCTGGCGCATACCGACCTCGTCGGCCTTGAGGCGCTCGATGCGCTTGGTCAGGATGAAGCAGGTGATGATGGTGGCGACCAGCAGGCTTGCGACAAGCACGTCGGCGATGAGATTGATCGTCATGGTTGTCCTGCTCAGTTGGTGGCGCCGAGATGGCTGGCAAGGCTGTCGAAAGCGGCGAGCGTGGTCTTCGAACGGCGGAGCGGTGCGACCACCTGGACAGCGATCTTGTCGTCGACGCGGCCGATCCGCCCTTCGGTAACGATGAAGTCGCCGCAGCGCAGAGAGACGGAAGAGTCGGGGCGGGTGTCGAACATCAGCGTGTCGCCGATCTCGAGCTTCATGACGCGCTTCAGCGGCATCTGCGTTTCGTGGAGCACGCAGGTGACGTCGACATCGGCCTGCCAGACTTCGGTGGCGAGGTGGTTCTCCCAGATCGGGTCACGCCCGAGCTTCTCGCCCATGAAGCTTTCGAGCAGCAATTCACGGATCGGCTCGATAGAGGCGTAGGGCAGGAGGATATGCAGCGCGCCGCCGCGGCCCTCCATGTCGAATTTGAGCTCGACGCGGATCGCGGCGTTGGCCGGGCGCGAGATTGAGACGAAGCGCGGGTTGGACTCGACGCGGTCGACCGTGAAGGTCACCGGCGAAAGCGGCTTGAACGCCGCCTCGGCGTCGCCCAGCACCAGCTCGATGACACGGCGGACCATGCGGATTTCGATCGAGGTGAAGGGGCGGCCGTCGATGCGCGGGGCGGGCTGGCCGCGCTTGCCGCCGAACATGGCGTCGAGCACCGAATAGGTCAGTGCCGACTCGATGGTGATGAGCCCGAAATTGTCCCATTCCTCGGCCTTGAACACCGAGAGCAGCGCCGGCTGCGAGATCGAGTTGATATAGTCGCCGAAGCGCACCGAGCGGATGCTCTCGAGCGTGACCTCGACATTGTCGGTGAAGAAGTTGCGCAGGCTGGTGGAAAGCAGGCGCACGAGACGCTCGAAGATGATCTCGAGCATCGGCAGGCGTTCATAGGCGACCGAGCCGGAATCGACGATCGCCTGGATGCCGTTGCGGGACGCACCGTCGTCGCCGCTGGAGAAACCGAGCATCGTGTCGATTTCGTCCTGCGACATCAGGCGGTCTACGCCGCCCTCCGATTCGCCGTCCTCCTCGATGATGTCCGGCATCGCGGCCCAGCCGGCCGCCATGCCTTCCGGCGTCAGCGGCTCGTCGGTCGGTGCGGCATTGTCGCGCTCGGTGCTCATCGTTCCGCCGTCATCTTTTTTTGGGATTCAGGGATATCCCGGCTCACTGCACCAGTAGTTCCTTGAACAGCACCGCATCGACCTTGGCCGGGTAGACCGTCAGGTTGACGCGGCGCAGAAGCTCCTCCTTCAGCCGATACATGCCGGCCGAGCCTTCAAGGTCGGAGGGGCGCAGCTCACGCATGAAGACCTGGAAGGCGTCCTCGACGCGCGGCAGCAGCGGCTTCACCTCTTCCGAGACCTTCGCATCGGCGATCTCGAGCACGACCTTAATCTTCATGATGGGCTGACGGTCCTGCTGGCCGCCATTGGACATGCCGATCATCATGTCCTTCATTTCCAGGAAGGTGGAGGGCTTCTTCGGCTTGGCCGCCTCGGCCGCGGCGATCTGCTCCGGCGTCGGCTTCTTCAGGAAGAACCAGCCGCCGGCGCCCGCAGCAGCCAGCAGCACGACGCCGCCGATGATGATGAAGAGCTTCTTCTTGCTCTTCGGCGCATCTGCACCCGACGCGCCTGCCTCTTCCGTCTTGGCCTTCTTCGCCATCTCGTCTTCGCCCCGGACGCCGGGCCGCGTTCTGCCGCCCATGGACGCACCTTCGCCAATTACGGTTAACGTGCCGTTAAGGACGGCAGAATTTGCCGGGTCGTTCTTGCCGCTTTTGCGGTTCATGCCGGGCTGCGGCAAGCCGTGATTTGGAGTGTAAATTCAATTATATCAATTCGTTAAGTGAATTAACCATGTTGGCATGTCGATTGCCGGTAGTGATCCGTGGTGACTGCGCTGGGGAGCGTCGAGGTCGCCGCGGGACATGATCGGGAGTTGAGCCGTGGAGAACGCGCTTCTCATCGGCCTGTCGCGCCAGGTTGCACTGGCGCGCGAGCTGGACGTCATCGCCAACAACATGGCGAATGTCGGCACCAATGGATTCAAGGCGCGCAGCGCGCGCTTCAACGAATTCATCATGCCGGTCGCCAAGGCCGACGCCTTCAAGCCGACCGATCGGCCGCTATCCTATGTCATCGACAATGGCACGCCGATCGACCTGTCGCAGGGCGCGGTCGAGATGACCGGCAATCCGCTGGACGTGGCGCTGAAAGGCGACAACTACCTCGTCGTGCAGACGCCGAGCGGCGAGCGCTACACCCGAGCGGGATCGCTGACCATCGACCGGCAGGGCCGCCTCGTGACCCAGACCGGATTGCCCGTAATGGGCGATTCCGGCCCGATCACTTTCGGCTCCAGCGAATTTGCGATGCGCATCGCTGCCGACGGCACGGTGAGCAGCGATCAGGGCACGCGCGGCAAGCTGCGCCAGGTCCGCTTTGCCGACCCGACCAAGCTCGTCAGCGAGGGCACCAACCTGTTCTCGGCGACGGCTGCCGCCCAGCCCGCCGGCCCGGAGGCACGCCTCGAACCCGGCGCGGTCGAGCGCTCGAACGTCAAGGCCGTGGTCGAGCTGACCCGGCTCATGGAGGTGCAGCGCAACTACCAGAGCGTCGCCAACATGATCACCAAATCCGACGAGCTGCGCACCCGGGCGATCTCGCGCCTGGCGGACCAGCAGGCCTGATAGCGGAAAGGAGCGACTCCCATGCGCGCCATGCAGACAGCCGCGACCGGCATGATCGCCCAGGAGATGAACGTCCAGGTCATCTCCAACAACATCGCCAACGTCCGGACCACCGGCTACAAGCGCCAGCAGGTCCATTTCCAGGATCTGCTCTACGAGAATTTCCGCCGCGCCGGCTCGGCCACTTCCGACCAGAACACGCAGGTTCCAGCCGGCACCTTCATCGGCTCGGGCGTCAAGACGGTCTCGACCGGCCGCGTCATGACGCAGGGCAATATCAGCCCGACCGAGAAGCCCTACGACCTCGCCATCCGCGGTGAGGGCTTCTTCAAGGTCCGCATGCCCGACGGGCGCACCACCTATTCGCGCGACGGTTCCTTCGACCTCGATTCGCAAGGCCAGATCGTCACGCGCGACGGCTACCTGGTCGAGCCCGGCATCACCGTGCCGAACAACGCCTCGGCGGTGAGCATCAACTCCCAGGGCATCGTCGAGGCGACGATCCCCGGCCAGACCGCGCCGCAGCAGCTTGGCCAGATCCAGCTCACCCGCTTCGTCAACAAGGTCGGTCTCGAATCGATCGGCGACAACCTGTTCATCGAGACGGCTGCCTCGGGGCAGCCGATCGACGGCTTCGGCGGCGGCGAGGGCTTCGGCACGCTGCAGCAGAACTATCTCGAAGAAGGCAACGTTCAGGCGGTCACGGAGCTCTCCTCTCTGATCGCGGCGCAGCGCGCCTATGAGATGAACTCCAAGGTCATCACCGCCGCCGACCAGATGATGTCGGCGACGACCCAGATGTTCCGCGGCTGATCGGGGGCTCGTCATCATGATCCGCGTTTCCCTGATCGCTCTCCTGCTCTCCGGCTCCGCCGCTCTGGCTGCGCCGCAGCAGGGCCAGCATCATCCGCAGCTGCCGGCCACGATCGCCTCCGCCTCGGCGGCCACGGCGCCTGCCGCCGCGCTGCCGCGCAAGCTGCAGCTGCGTTCCGAGCTCAGCCTTTCGCGCGATCTCGTCACCTTCGGCGATCTCATCCCCGGGCTCCCGGGCGAAGCCGCGGCTACTGCCGCATTCCGCGCGCCTGCCCTCGGCGAGACCGGCACGATCCAGGTCGCGCGTGTCGTCGAGGGCGCGCGGGCGGCCGGCATCATCCGCGAGGCTTCGGACCTCGACAGCCAGGGCTTCGCCCAGGTGGTCGTCACGCGCACCGCGCGCCGGATCACGGCCGCGGACATCGAGATCGCGGTGAAGGTCGGGCTGCAGGAGCGCTTCGGCGTCGATGCCCGCATCTTCGCGCTGGCGATCGACGGCGGGGCGCCGGCCGTTGCGGTCGAGCCCGAACTCACCGGCGATGTCGGCGTCCTCGACCTCTCCTTCGATTCCCGCTCGCGCCGCCTGCTGGCCCGGCTTGCGGTGCCCGGCAGCACGGCGATGCGGCTGAAGCCGCTGCGCATCTCCGGACAGCTCGTCGAGACGATGGAGGTCGTGGTGCCGAAGCGGCTGATCGCCCGCGGCGAGACGCTCGGCAAGGACGACGTCATCGTCGAGCGCCGCCCGCGCGAGGGGCAGGGCGGCGAGATCATCAGCGACGCCCGCGCAGCGGTCGACAAGGTCGCGCGCCGGGCCCTGCTCGCCGGCGTGCCTCTGCGCGGCAGCGACGTCCAGCGCGAGGAGATCGTCGGCAAGGGCGACCTCGTCACCATCGTCTACGAGGCGCCGGGGCTGATGATCACGCTGCGCGGCAAGGCCAACGAGGCCGGCGCGATGGGCGATGTCGTCTCGGTGACCAATCCACAATCCAAGCGCGTGCTGCAGGGCAAGGTCAGCGGGCCGGGGCGGGTCTCCGTCCAGCCCTCCCTGAACGGCCGCATCGCCAGCGCGCAGTGATCCCCATGGAAACCGCCATGTACGCCAACCGCCTCGCCAAGCTCTCCGGCCTGCTGATGCTCACCGCCTCGCTCGGGGCCTGCGGCATTGGCGACCGCCTTGCCAATGTCGGCCAGGCGCCGACGCTCTCGCCCGTCGAGGATCCGACGGCCGCCAAGGGCTACAAGCCGGTGCAGATGCCGATGCCGGCGATGGAGCATGCATCCTACGCGCCGAACTCGCTTTGGCGCACCGGCTCGCGGGCCTTCTTCAAGGACCAGCGCGCCCGCAATGTCGGCGATCTCGTCACCGTGAAGGTGAAGTTCACCGATCGGGCGCAGCTCGACAACACCACCAAGCGCACCCGCAAGAACGGCGAGGATTTCGGTGCCGCCAGGATCATGGGCTTCGAGAACAAGCTCGACAAGTTCCTGCCGGACGGGTCGAACGCGGGCGAGCTGCTGAAGCTCGATTCCGAAGGCTCGAGCGAGGGTGCGGGCTCGGTGCGCCGGAGCGAGCAACTCGCCACCAATGTTGCGGCCGTGGTCACCCAGAACCTGCCCAACGGGAATCTTGTGATCGAGGGCAAGCAGGAGATCCGCGTTAACTTCGAGATTCGCGAACTGATCGTCGCCGGCGTGATCCGGCCGGAAGACATCGAATCGGACAATACGATCGACTCGACCAAGATCGCCCAGGCCCGCATCGCCTATGGCGGCCGCGGCCAGATCACCGATGTCCAGCAGCCGCGCTACGGCCAGCAGGTGATGGATATCCTGCTGCCCTTCTGACCCCTGTTTCCGAATCCGGACGGCGCGGAACGCTCCCCCTTGTCTCCGCGCCGCTCCGGCCGGCGGTCTCTCCCGAGCTGCCGACTTCCCAGGCCGCCCGCCACGCTCCCCAAGCTTTCTTAAGGCTGGCGGCCAGAAGCCCCGCGTTCTCCCGACGCGGGGCTTTTCTCGTCGGTCGGGAAGGTCAGCAACGGGTCATTAGTGTTGAAGGAACCTCGACTTCTTCAACACAGTCGGTCGAAAACTGACCTCTGATCGATGAGAGATGAAGGTGGGCGGAGCGGAAGCATGGGATTCGCTATTTCACTCAGGAGCGATCATCCGAGCGCGGACCGCGTTCGCGACCTATGGAGTGCTGTTCAGCGGTTCGAGGATCGACCTTCAATGACCCTCCTTGGCTACCCGCCCCACGTCACTCTAGCCATCTACGACGATGAAGCGGTGCGAGAGGCAGAGGTTCGAGTCGCGCTTGACCGAGCCAGCAAGAACCTGCGCGCGGTGACGCTGACCTTTGATGCCATTTGCAGCTTTGACGGACCGCCGATGGTTCTATGGGCGTCGCCCCGTCCCAGTGCGGTTTTGCGGGACATCCACAAGGCAATCCACGGTGCCATCAACCCCGCCTTATGTCGGTCACACTACCAGCCTGGGGCATGGAAACCTCATTGCACGCTAGGCACCCAGGTGAGAGAAGATCGGCGCGAGGCGGCGCTCGCCTTCACCCGCGAAGCTGGCAGCGCGTTTGATGTGATCTTCGACGCTCTCGACTGCATCCACTTCCCACCTATAGCGCCTTTCGAGATGCGCAAGCTGCTTTGAACAACGCGAACAGCACCCGCAGGAACGTCCGAGTTGGGTCCTGAGCCATTCATCTCGCTCGCCAATTCGAGCAAAAGGCCCCGCGTTTTTGACACGGGGCCTTTGGACAGCGAAGCAATCGGCGGAGGCTCAATCGTCCCTGAACACGCGCTCGTTGCGCTCGTGGCGTTCCTGGGCTTCGAGCGAGAGGGTCGCGATCGGGCGGGCTTCCAGGCGCTTCAGCGAGATCGGCTCGCCGGTCTCCTCGCAAAAGCCGTAGGAGCCGTCGTCGATGCGCGAAATGGCGGCGTCGATCTTGGCAATGAGCTTGCGCTGGCGGTCGCGGGCGCGCAGCTCGATGGCCCGGTCGGTCTCGGATGAGGCCCGGTCGGCGATATCAGGGTGGTTCTCGCTCTCGCTCTGCAAGGTGACGAGGGTTTCCTTCGCCTCCTTCAGGATCTCGTCCTTCCAGGCGAGGAGCTTGCCGCGGAAATACTCACGTTGACGATCGTTCATGAACGGCTCGTCATCGCTCGGCTTGTAATCCGCATCGAGGATGATCTGCTTCGACATGGGCGCGCTCTCTGAGTTGTCCGCTCACGCGCCCATCGGCTATGCCGCGGGAGGGTGAGCCGATTTCGCGCCCTTATAGCGATCCGTTTCAAGCGGAACAATCGCTTCCGACACGGCTTCAACTACTTCGTGCAAGAGGCGCTCCGGGAGCTCGAAAACGCAGGAAAAAACACGTTTCGTGGCTTATCTCGCGAGCTTGCCGAGCGCGTCCGCTATCTCGGCCTCAACGAGCCGGGCGATCGGCAGGCGGTAATGGCCGTAATCGAAGAACAGATTCGGGTCGTGCAGGGCCGGCCGGTCGATCCGCCAGTCGAGCAGCACCGTGTTGGGACGGCGGGCGGCGAGGTCGGCGAAGGCCTTGCGGCAGGCCGCGTCTGCGTCGGCGTCCGGCGTGCCGGGTTTCGAAAGGCCGCTGACGTAGACCGGCGGGCGCACCAGAATCAGCGCCGTCTCCGGCGGGGCCGATTTCATCAACCCCTCCAGCGCGGTCGCCCCGGGGAAGGGGCCGTCGATATTGCCGCCACCGGCTGTGACGGGCTCTTCCAGCCGCGCCCGGAGCTCGGGACGCTGGTGAAAGCCCTGAATCTCGTAGTCGGGCTCGTAGTTCCAGTAGCCGTCGGGCCTGCCGCGCTCGGCCTTGCGCGAGGTCAGATAGGCGAGTCGGCGCGGGATCTCCTCGATCAGGTCGTAGCGCATCAGCCCGGCGACATAGCCGAGCGTGCTGCGGTCTAGCAGCCAGAATGGAAAGGGCTTCTCGTTCGGAAAGGTCGGGTCGGGAGTACACCAGTACTGGTCGATGCCGACGATGATCGCCTTCGGGGGCACCTGCCGGTGGTGGCGCAGGAACCAGTCGATCGTCGCCAGTTGCTCCTTCGGCAGGGTAGCGGGCGCAATCAGCGAGACGAAGGGGATGCCGGTTCGCTTGCGCAGTTCTTCCGGCGAGACGAGCTGGATATGCGAATTGCCGAAGATCGCGCCGGTGAATTGCGGATCGCGGCCTCGGCTTGCCAGCGAGGTGCGCGGTCCCTGCGGACGCAGGCCTTCCTTGAGCTTCAGCAGGGTACGGCCGGTGTCGTAGGGGTCTATCAGGAAGGCCGTGGCGAGGAAGGCGATGGAGAACAAGATAGCTGCCGCAAGCAGGGTCGCGATGAAATTCGTCCATCCGGCCGCCTGAGTCGGCGTACGTCCCGGCTCAGAACTGGAAGTAGATGAACTCATAATTCGCATCTTCGCCGATCTTCAGGAGGATGATGACGAACAGCAGGCCGGTCAGCACGGCGATCCAGCGGGCCGGCGGCAGCTTGTGGACGAGGTTCCAGGCTGTCGGCCCGATGATGGCGAAGGCCGCAGCGGGCACCAGCGCGCGCCATTTGAAACCGCTCCCGATCGGGGCGAGGCCAAGCAGGCCCTTGTAGATGGTCAGAGCCGCCTCGAAGGTGGGCGCCCGGAACAGCACCCAGCACAGCACGACGAAGAGGAAGGTCAGGAGCCAGCCGAGCGGCGCCGGCATCGGCCAGCCGGCGCGGCGCCAGAACAGCGCGACGATCAGCGCGAGGCCGTGGGCAACGCCCCAGGCGACGAAGGTAAGGCCGGCACCGTGCCAGAGGCCCCCGAGCGCCATCGTGGCGAAGAGCGCCCAGACCTGGGTCGGCAGGCCGGACCTGGAGCCGCCGAGCGGGATGTAGAGATAGTCGCGCAGAAAGCGCGACAGCGTCATGTGCCAGCGCCGCCAGAAATCCTGGATCGAGAGCGAGCGGTAGGGCGCGTCGAAGTTCTGCGGCAGCACGACGCCGAAGAGCAAAGCGATGCCAAGGGCCATGTCGGTGTAGCCGGAGAAGTCGAAATAGATCTGGAAGGTGAAGGCGAGCGTCGCCTGCCAGGCTTCCATCATGCTGACGACCTTGCCGGCAGCGGCGGCGGCGAAGACCGGGTTGGCGTATTCCGCCAACGGATCTCCGATCAGCACCTTTTTGGCGAGGCCGAAGGTCAGCAACATCAAACCGCGTGCGATGCGCTCGGCGGCGTCGGGCCGCTGATAGGGCCGCTCGTCGAGCTGATGCATGATCTCGCGCCAGCGCACCAGCGGGCCGGCGAGCACCTGCGGGAAGAAGGCGATGTAGAGCGCGTAGCGGACGAGATCGTAACGCGGCGCCTGGCCGCGCCGCAGATCCGTCAGATACATGATGTGATGAAAAGTGAAGAAGGAGATCCCGAGCGGTAGCGCGATATCGAATTTCGGCACCGGCAGTCCGGGAAACATTCCAGCGAGGCCAGCAAAGAAGTTGAAGTACTTGAATATTGCCAGCACGGAGAGGTTCAGCACGATGGCGAGCGTGATGAGCCCGCTCGACTTCGTCTTCACGAACGCTTCGGCGATCAGCCAGTTCATCCCGACGGACAGGGCGAGCAGCGGCAGGAAGCGCCAGTCCCAATAGCCGTAGAAGGCGAAGGACAGCACGACCAGCACCGGCAGCCGCCATTGCGGCGCGAAGCGCTCGGCCAGCCAGTGAAGAGCAAGTGCCAGCGGCAGAAAGCCGAGCAGGAAGGCGAAGGAATTGAAAAGCATCGGACAGGGAGGATGAGGGAATGGCTGCCGCCTTAGCCCATTCTCCGGCGCGAGTCATGTCATGGAACCGCGGTTAGTGCGGGGAAGATGGAGCAAGCGCTCCCAAAGCGTTTAATCAATCGATTGATTGAACGCTCGATGCGGCGTATCCTGCCTGAATGATCGGGACATCAGATGCAGACCGTGGAACACGGGAAGCCCTGATCCGTGTGGGGCTCGAGCTGTTCGGACGAATCGGCTTCGACGCGAGTTCCATCCGCGAAATCGCGCAGACCGCGGGCGTCAACAGTGCCGGCATCGCCTATCATTTTGGGGGAAAGGATGGTCTGCGCCGGGCCTGCGCCGAGGCGATCGTGGCCACGATGCGGGAGAGGGTGCTCGGGGGGGATCAACTCGCTCTCTTGCCGCCGGCATTGCACCCGGACGAGGCCTTGGAGGCCGTGCTCATGGCGGTCAGCTGCGTGATCGCCTTCGCCACCCGCGCTCCCGAGAGCGAGGCGATCGCCCGCTTCGTCGTTCGCGAGATGATGGAACCGTCTCCCGCCTTCGATCTGCTTTACGAGGGCATGGTGCGGCCGATCCACGGCCGCCTCTGCGCCTTGTGGGGTATGGCAACCGGAAAGGACCCGGAAGCGCAGGGAACCAGGCTCGCCGTTTTCGCGATGATGGGTCAGGTCCTCTACTTCCGGCTCGGCCGGCCGGCGGTCATCCGGCGGCTGGAATGGGACGGGATCGGCGAGCCCGAGGGCGAAGCCATCGCCAGCACTATCCGCGCGGCGGTCACCGCCTCGGTTCTGGCAGCCCGAGGAGAACCCTCATGATTCTCGGCTTTCTTTGTTCCCTCGCCTTGTTGGGCTCGATTCTTCCCGGCTGCGTGTCTGATACGGTGCGGATCGCCGGCTATGTCGAGGGCGAATATGTGCGTCTCGGCCCGATCGATACGGCGCGGATCGAACGCATCGACGTGCGCCGAGGCGAGCGTGTCGAGGCCGGCAAAGTCGTGGCCATGCTGGAGACGACTGATGCGGAGAATGCGGTCGCCGAAAGCGAGGCCCGGCTGATTCAGGCGCAGGCGCAGCTCGACAATCTGCGCATAGGCAAGCGGCCCGAGGAGATCGCCGTGATCGAGGCGAGCCTGGTCTCGGCCCAGGCGCAGCAGCGCGAGGCCGAGCGGGCGCTGGAGCGGCGCCAGGATCTCCTGCGCCGCGGCGTCTCGACCCAGGCCGATTTCGACCAGGCGGAACTGGCGCGGGATGTCGCCGCGGCGAGCGTTCGTCAAAACGCCGCCAATCTCGACGTCGCAAAGCTGCCGGCGCGCCCTGACGAGATCCGGGCAAGCGAGAATGCGGTCGAGGAGGCGAAGGCGACGCTGGCACAGGCGCGCTGGAAGCTGGAGCAGCGCCGCCTCGTGGCTCCATCGTCAGGCCGCGTCAGCGACGTACTGCGGCGCGTCGGGGAGTTGGCGGGCCCGACCGCGCACGTCGTGCTGATGCTGCCTGACGGGGCGGCCAAGCTGATGCTCTATGTGCCGGAGACCTGGATTTCGAGCGTTAAGCCGGGGATGCGGCTCGATGTCCACTGCGATGGCTGCGCACCGGGGCTGGCGGCGAACGTCACCTATGTCTCGCCCGAACCCGAATTCACGCCGCCGGTGATTTACTCGGCGCAGACGCGCCAGAAGCTGGTCTATCTCGTCGAGGCGCATCCGGAGGGTGGGCAGCAATCGGCACTCCAGCCCGGCCAGATCGTCGATGTGACCTTGCGGAGACAGCGGTGAGCGAGAGCCTCGCCATCGATGTGCGCGGCATGACCAAGCGCTTTGGCCAACGCACGGTCGTCGACAATGTCGATCTGGCCGTTGCGGCTGGCGAGATCGTCGGCTTCCTCGGCCCCAATGGCTCGGGCAAGACGACGACGATCCGGATGATCTGCGGCCTGCTCAGGCCCGATGCCGGGGAGGGCACGGTGCTCGGGCTGGATATTCGGACGGAGAGCACCGCGATCAAGCGCCAGGTCGGCTACATGACCCAGCGCTTCTCCTTCTACGAAGACCTGAGCATTGCCGAGAACCTGACCTTCGTGGCGCGGCTTTACGAGTTGAAGCCGGCCGAGGAAGCCGTGAGGCGGACATTGGACGGGCTTGGGCTTGCCGCGCGCAAGGATCAACTCGCCGGAACGCTCTCCGGGGGCTGGAAGCAGCGGCTGGCGCTGGCGGCCTGCATCATGCACCAGCCGAAGCTGCTGTTGCTCGACGAGCCTACGGCGGGCGTCGACCCCAAGGCGCGGCGCGAATTCTGGGATGAGATCCATCGGCTGGCCGGCGACGGGATCACCGTGCTGGTCTCCACCCACTACATGGACGAGGCCGAGCGCTGCCATCGCATCAGCTACATCGCCCATGGCCGCATGCTGGCGACGGGGACCGTCGACGACGTGGTCCGGGGCTCCGGCCTCGTCACTTACGTCGTCCACGGCGCGCTGAAGCCCGCGCAGATCAAGGCGCTGTCGGCGGCCGATGGAGTCGAGCAGGTCGCTCCGTTCGGCGCCACGCTGCATGTCGTCGGGACGGACAGGGACAAATTGGAAGCCGCGCTGGCGCCGCTTGCGCGCGAAAGCGGCATCCAGGTCGAGCCGGGCGAGACCAGCCTGGAGGACGTCTTCATCAAGTTCATGGCTGACGCAGGAGAGCGGGCGGCATGAGCGCGTTCTTCTCCATTCGCCGGCTTGGCGCGTTGCTCGCCAAGGAATTCGTGCAGATGCGGCGGGACCGCATCACCTTCGCGATGATGCTGGCGGTGCCGATCCTCCAGCTGCTGCTCTTCGGCTACGCGATCAACAACGACCCGCGCGGCCTGCCGGCCGCGATCCTGGCGCTCGGGCACGATCGCTATACGCGCGCCGTGGTCTCGGCGCTGGAGGTCTCGGACTATTATCGTTTCCGCGAGCGGCCGCAGAGCGCGGCGCAGGCCGAGAGCCTGATGGCCAAGGGAGACATCTCCTTCCTCGTGACAATTCCCAGCGATTTCGGCGTGCGGGTCGAACGCGCCGACCAACCGCGCATTCTGGTCGAGGCGGACGCGACAGATCCGGCTGCGGCGAGCGGCGCGGTTGCGGCGCTGGGGACGATCGTCAGCCGCGCATTGCTGCGGGCTCAAGGCGAGCCCGAGACAAATCCGGCCGCTGCCGGCGGGGACGAACTCTCCCTAGTGGTCCATCGCCGCTACAACCCGGAGAACATCACGCAGTACAACATCGTCCCCGGCCTGCTCGGCGTCATCCTGCAGATGACGATGGTGATGATGACGGCGATGGCGCTCACGCGCGAGATCGAGCGCGGCACGATGGAGAACCTGCTCGCCATGCCCACCACGGCCGGCGAGATCATGCTCGGCAAGGTGCTGCCCTATCTGGCGGTCGGCGCTGTGCAGGTCGTGGTTGTGCTCAGCGCGGCCAAGCTGCTCTTCGGGGTGCCATTCCTGGGCGGGCTCGCGCTTCTCCTGAGCTGTGTCCTGATCTTCGTTCTGGCGCTGGTGCTGCTCGGCTACACCATCTCGACGATGGCGCGCACGCAGCTGCAGGCGATGCAACTGACCTTCTTCTTCTTCCTGCCTTCGCTGATGCTGTCGGGCTTCATGTTCCCGTTCGCCGGGATGCCGGGCTGGGCACAGACCTTGGGCGAACTGTTCCCGCTGACGCATTTCCTGCGCATCATCCGCGCGATCATGCTGAAGGGCGCCGATCTCGGGGATATCGGCGACGAGGTGTTCTATCTCAGCCTGTTCGTGCCGGTCTTTGCGGGCGTTGCGCTGATGCGGTTCCGGAACACGCTGGATTGAGCGGAGCGGCGGTGCAAACGGACGCGTCGCGATAGAGACTTGCAAAATGATAGCAACATCTTTAACCGGGGCACATGCAGCCCCGGCTCCTTCCGCTCGCCGAATGCCCCTGTGCCCGCGCGGTCGAAGCGGTGGGCGAATGGTGGAGCATCCTGATCCTGCGCGACGCGCTGCAGGGCTTCACCCGTTTCGACGAATTCCAGCGCAGCCTCGGCATCGCGCCTAACATGCTGGCACGGCGGCTGAAGCATCTCACTGAGGCCGGGTTGTTCGAGCGGCGGCTCTATAGCGAGAGGCCGCAGCGCTACGAATATGTGCTGACGGGAAGGGGCCGGGATTTCTTCCCGGTGGTTGCCGCACTGGTGGCTTTCGGCAACCGGCATCTGGCGCCCGAAGGGGAAGCTCTGCTGCTGACCGATCGGGAAAGCGGGCGGCCGGTCGTGCCTGGTTTCGCCGATGCGCAGACCGCGCAGCCCGTCAGCCCGGACAATGTCACCGTCATCGCCGGTCCGCAGGCCAGCGCCGCCATGCAGCAGCGCCTGGCCATCGTCGCGACGCGGCATGCGGTGGCGGCGATCTCTCGCGAATAGGAGGTTTCCCATGCGTCGCATCGTTGTCACCGGAATGGGCGTGGTCTCGCCTCTCGGCTGCGGAACCGAGCTCGCCTGGCAGCGCCTGCTCGCCGGGCGGTCGGGCCTGCGCCGCCTGCCGGATTCGGTCGCCGAGACCTTGCCGGCCAAGATCGCGGGCCTCGTGCCGTCAAAGGATGAGGATGCCGAGGGCGGCTTCGATCCCGATGCGGTGATCGCGCCGAAGGACCAGCGCAAGATGGATCGTTTCATCCAGTTCGCGCTGGTCGCTGCCAAGGAAGCGTTGGCGCAGGCGGGATGGCAGCCGCAGAACGAGGGCGAGCGCGAGCGCACGGCGACGGTGATCGCCTCGGGTATCGGCGGTTTCCCGGCGATCGCAGAGGCTGTGCGGACCACCGACCAGCGCGGCGTGCGCCGGCTCTCGCCCTTCACCGTGCCGTCCTTCCTGGTCAATCTTGCCGCCGGCCATATCTCGATCGACTATGGTTTCAAGGGGCCGATCGGCGCGCCGGTCACGGCCTGCGCCGCAGGCGTGCAGGCGATTGGCGATGCCGCGCGGCTGATCCGCGCGGGCGAGGCGGATATTGCGATCTGCGGCGGCACCGAGGCCTGCGTCGACCTCGTCGCGCTTGGCGGTTTCGCGGCAGCGCGCGCGCTTTCGACCGGGTTCAATGAGGAGCCCGAGAAGGCTTCGCGGCCTTTCGACCGGGATCGCGACGGTTTTGTCATGGGCGAGGGCGCCGGCCTTCTGGTGATCGAAGCGCTGGAACATGCCGAAGCACGCAGCGCCACGATCCTGGCCGAGTTGACAGGCTACGGTACGAGCGCCGACGCCTATCACATTACCTCGGGCCCGGAAGACGGCTCCGGCGCGCAGCGCGCCATGGAGACCGCGCTGAAGCAGGCGGGGCTTCGGCCTGATGATGTCGCCCATCTCAATGCCCATTCCACCTCGACGCCGGTCGGCGATCGCGGCGAACTGGCTGCGATCAAGGCTGTGTTCGGCACCGATGGAGGCATCGCGATCAGCGCGACGAAATCGGCGACCGGGCATTTGCTCGGCGCGGCCGGTGGGCTCGAGGCGGTCTTCACGATCCTCGCCCTTCGCGACCAGATCGCCCCGCCGACGCTCAACCTCGAAAACCCCGACGAGGCGGCGGCCGGGCTCGACCTCGTGGCGAAGACCGCGCGGCCGCTGGCGATGGAGCACGCCATCTCGAATGGCTTCGGCTTTGGCGGGGTGAATGCCAGCGCGGTGTTCAGGCGCTGGCGGTAAGCAGCGCGCTCAGAGCGGGATGTTGTCGTGTTTCCTCCAGGGCCGCTCGACGTTCTTGGTTCTGAGCATGGCGAGCGCGCGGGCGATGCGCCGGCGGGTCGAGTGCGGCATGATGACTTCGTCGATATAGCCGCGCTCGGCCGCGACGAAGGGCGACATGAAGCGGTCTTCGTATTCCTTGGTCTGGCGCGCGATGGTCTCGGCGTCGCCGCCGCGGAAGATGATCTCGACCGCCCCCTTGGCGCCCATCACCGCGATCTGCGCCGTCGGCCAGGCATAGTTGACGTCGGCGCCGATATGTTTCGACGCCATCACGTCA
Source organism: Allobosea sp. 10L417 (assembly GCF_056395485.1). Classification (NCBI taxonomy): domain Bacteria; kingdom Pseudomonadati; phylum Pseudomonadota; class Alphaproteobacteria; order Hyphomicrobiales; family Alloboseaceae; genus Allobosea; species Allobosea sp. 10L417. The sequence goes on along the minus strand of NZ_JBFTJP010000001.1, from coordinate 179,119 downwards.
TAGGCGCCGCCGAAGGCCTTGCGCGTGATGATGGTGACGAGCGGCACGGTGCATTCCGAATAGGCGTAGAGCAGCTTGGCGCCGTGCTTGATCAGGCCGCCATACTCCTGCGCGGTGCCCGGCAGGAAGCCGGGAACGTCGACGAGTGAGACGATCGGGATCTCGAAGGCGTCGCAGTAACGGACGAAGCGGGCCGCCTTGCGCGAGGCATCGGAGTCGAGCACGCCGGCCAGCACCATCGGCTGGTTGGCGACGATGCCGACGGTGCGGCCCTCGATACGGCCGAAGCCGGTGACGATGTTCCTGGCGTAGGCTTCCTGGATCTCGAAGAAGTCGCCCTCGTCGACCGTCTTCAGGATCAATTCCTTGATGTCGTAGGGCTTGTTCGGGTTGTCCGGGACGAGCGTGTCGAGGCTCATGTCGACGCGATCAGGCACGTCGAAGCTCGGCCATTCCGGCACACCGGCCGTGTTGTTGGCGGGCAGGAAGTCGAGCAGGCGGCGCACTTGCAAGAGCGCCTCGACATCGTTCTCGAAGGAGCCGTCCGCGACCGAGGATTTGGAGGTGTGGACCTTGGCGCCGCCGAGCTCCTCGGAGGTCACGGTCTCGTTGGTGACGGTCTTCACCACCTCCGGGCCGGTGACGAACATGTAGCTGGTGTCGCGGACCATGAAGATGAAATCGGTCATCGCCGGCGAATAGACGTCGCCACCGGCGCAGGGGCCCATGATCACCGAGATCTGCGGGATGACTCCCGAAGCCTGCACATTCCGCTTGAAGACCTCGCCGTAGCCGCCGAGCGCCGCCACGCCCTCCTGGATGCGGGCGCCGCCGGCATCGAACAGGCCGACGATCGGCGCGCGCATCTTCAGCGCCATATCCTGGATCTTGATGATCTTCTGGGCGTGGGTCTCGGAGAGCGAGCCGCCGAAGACGGTGAAGTCCTTGGAGAAGACGAAGATGGTGCGGCCATTGACCGTGCCCCAGCCGGTGACGACGCCGTCACCGGGGATCTTCTCGCCCTTGTCCATGCCGAAATCGACGGCGCGGTGCTGCACGAACATGTCGAACTCCTCGAAGGAGTCCTTGTCGAGCAGGAGTTCGATGCGCTCGCGTGCCGTCAGCTTGCCGCGCTTGTGCTGGGCCTCGATACGACGCTCGCCGCCGCCCTTGCGGGCGCCTTCGCGGCGGGTTTCGAGCTGTTCGAGGATATCCTTCATGGCGGCAAGGCTCCCGGCCGGAAATCGCGTCTCGAAAGCCGGCTTAAGCGGGGCCGTCGAGAGAGTCCATTACGACGTTTGCCGAAGCGCGCCCGCGCATCATGCGGCCGGCTGGCGGCTGAGAGACCGTTTGAACGTTCGCCGAGCCCTCATCCTGAGGAGCCATTCCCTTGGGAATGGCGTCTCGAAGGATGCTCCAGGAGGCTCAGGAGACATCTGGACCATCCTTCGAGACGCCGCTTCGCGGCTCCTCAGGATGAGGGCTGGAGGTTCCTGACGGTCTCTCAACCCTTCGCCAGCAGCAGCGCTGCGGCGTCGAATTCGCGGCGGCGGACGGCGCGGCGCTCGGCTGCTTCCTCGTCCTGGCCCCAGACGGAGATCTGGTAGTCCTCGTCGAGATGGGCGGCCTCCCAGGCCGCTTCCGCATCGATCAGCCCATTGGCGAGGGCGAGCAGTATGATCGTGGAGCCCGTCAACGTCATGACGTTGTGTGCGCCCGCCAACGCGAGCGGGGCGGAGATCTTCTCGACTCGCTGAGCGACGGCGGCCAGCGTTTCGGGCGGCTGCTCGGCGAAGACGACGCCCTCGGCCAGAACGAAACGGGCGCCGATCAGAGCCTCGACGCTCTTCAGGACGGGCTGCCAGACGTCGTCGTAGCGCGCGACGAGCGCCTCGGGCTCGCCGGCGCGATAGCAGAGCGCGTCCGAAGCGGCGTAGCGCACGATCTCGGCGCGAACTGCTTCCTGCTGATCCTCCACGCCGTCCAGCGCCGAATTGACCAGACGCGTGAGCGGCATCTGCGCAGGGTCGATCCGCTCGGCCTGCCGCTCCCATTCGGCGGCGAGCGCCTCCGCGACATCGCGGGAGCCGACCGCCAGCGGCTTGCGCGCCGGAGTGCGGGCGGTCCGGCCGTCGAGGGCGACATGGAACAGTCCGTCGCGCTCCAGCACGCCGGCCTCCTTGTAGAAGCGGGCGGGCAGGGGATTGCGCATGGCCTGCTGGGCGGCCGCCACGGGATCGGGCTGGCTGGCGCCGGGCGAGCCGAAGCGGGCGAGGAAATCGTCAGTGGACATGGCGCTGCCATAGCGCATTCGCGCCTGGCATGAAACCGGGCTTCAGGCAGCGCGGACGCGCCCGAGGAACTGCGCCACCTCGGCATCGAGATGGGAAGACTGGAGCGAGAGCTGATCGGCTGATTGGGCGATATGGCTCGCGGCTTCATCGGTCTCGGCGGCGACGCGGCTGACGATATCGATATGGCCGGCGGCAGCGATCGTCTCATCGGCGGCCTGGCGAATGTTGTCGGCGATGCCTGCCGTCGCCACGTTCTGCTGTTCGACGACGACCGCGACCGTGCCGGAGATCTGGTTCAGCGAGCCGATGGTCGCGTTCATCGCGTCGATTGCCGCGACGGCCTCGTAGCCGGAACGATGGATCGCCTCGATCTGCCCCTGGATTTCTTCGGTCGCGCGCCAGGTCTGGTTCGCCAGGGACTTGATCTCCTGCGCCACGATGGCGAAGCCGCCGCCCGAGCGGCCGAGGCGCGCGGCCTCGATCGAAGCGTTGAGCGCCAGCAGGTTGGTGTGCTTGGCGATGGTCGAGATCACGATTGCGATGTTGCCGATCTCGTCGGCCTTGCGCGAGAGGTCGCCGACGGTGTGCAGAACGTCGCTGGCCTGCAGGGTCGCGGCGCCGACGATGCGAGCCGTTTCCGTGACCTGCCGGTCCACCTCCGCGAAGGACTGCGCCAGCTCGGCGGTGACCTGTGTGACTGCCACGACGTTGGACGAGGTCTGCCGCGAAGACTGCGAGGCTGCGGTCGAGCGCTGCGACACCTCGAGCGCGCCGTTCTTCATCTGCTGCGCAGCCGCGCGAAGAGACTGCACGGAGGCGATCACGTCGCGCGCGATGCGGGCGATCACGTGCTCGAAGTCATTCGCGACGCCGTTGAGGATGCGCTGCCTGTCGCTTGCCGCCCTGGCCGTGGTCTCGGCGACATCGCGGCGGGCTTCGTCGGCGACATCGCGGGCGGCGTCAGCCTGGCGGCGTTCGGTTTCCGAGATTTCGAGGGATTGCCGCAAGGACCAGACCAGCCAGCTCAGCGCTGCCGACTGCACGACGACGATCAGGCCGTGAAGCAGGACGCGGCCAATATCGTTGCCGTTCAGGAAGACGCCGGCCGGTTGCAGGAGGCTGAGGAGGAGATGATGGGTCGCGATTGCGATGGTGGCCGGGACGAAGACACGCCAGTCCAGCCAGCCGGCGAGCACGGCCAGCACGGCGAAGAAGTACATGTGCATGTCGGATTGATAGGGGTGCCCGGCAAAGGCGTAGACCAGCAGCATCACCTGGCCGAGCGTCGCGATACTGGTGATCTGCCTGGTGGCCCAATCCGTGCCACAGACACGCCAGGCCAGTGTGCCGAGCGCGGCCAGCCCCACGCCCGCCAGAACAAGAGACCGCCTGCTGATCAGAGGCTCGGCGAGCGGGGCGAGCGCCAAAAGGCACGCGTTGATCCACAGCAGGAGGAGGAGCAGACGGGCGAAATGCGCGCGGAACCGGGCGACGTCATTCATCGGCTGCTCCATGCGGCAGAGCCTATGCAGAGTCGGGCGAGGCCAGCGTCGATCACCAGCCACGCTCCGGCCTGATAGAGCGCGCCTACGAAATGGTCGTCTTCGCCGAGCGTCACGGTGACGGCGGAGGTCGTGTCGATCCGGATCAGGGTACCGCCGGCCGTGGCAATGGCGGCGGACATTTCGCGCGCCGAACTGCCGGCCGGGAAGAAGGCCGCGACGGGGCGGCCTTGCACTGGCCACGCCGCGATCAGGAAGGCACCTAACGCCGCGGCAATGCCGCAGACCAGGCCAAAGCCGATCTCCCGCATCCTGCCCCCCGAGCCTTCCGGCCTTGCAGGCTGAACCTATCGCTCAGGTTGCAGGAGCAGGCTTGCGATTTAGTAAATCGGCTACGGTTTGGAATGGGCGCGCCCGCGGCGGTCGCTTCGCGGCTCAGCCGCCGAACCGGTCGCACCAGGCCGGGCTGGCTCCGGCGAAGGGCAGCGCCGATGCGGCATACACGCCGCGGGCGACAGCGCGGGCCAGGACATCGGCTGCGGTGGCGCAGAGCTCGGTGAGAGCGAAAGCGTCGGATGGCGCGCCGCTACGACCCGTCGCCGCGGCGAAAACGATGTCCCCGTCGAGTGGGGCATGGGCAGGTCGCAGGGCGCGGGCAAGCCCGTCATGGGCTGCGAGCGCGAGCCGGCGGGCCTGGGCCTTGGTCAGCACGGCATCGGTCGCGACAAGGGCGATCGTCGTATTCTGGCCGGTGCCTCCCTTGAAGTGCAGGGCCGTGTCGCCGGGTGCGATCGTCGCCGGCCAGCCGAGCCCACCGAACTCGCCGTCACGCTCATAGGGCGCGGCCCAGAAATGCGGGCCGTCTCCGATCGTCGCGGTGCCGACGGCGTTGACCGCGACGAGGGCGCCGACGATCTGCCCGGTCGCGGCACGGGCGCTGGCCGAGCCTATGCCGCCCTTGAGGTTGGCCGTCGTCGCGCCGAAGCCCGCACCGGCGGTGCCCAGTGCGAAAGAGGTCGACGCGGCTGCAGCGGCCTTTGCGCCCAGCTTGCCATAGGGCGTCTCGCCGTCTCCACGCGCCCAAGGCTTCTCGCCGCCATTGGTGAGGTCGAACAGGATGGCCTGCGGCACGATCGGGACGCGGAAGGCGCCGACCGGGAACCCGCGCCCTTCCCGCGCCAGCCAGCCCATCACGCCGTCGGCAGCGCCAAGCCCCCAGGCGGAGCCACCGGAGAGCACGATCGCGTCGATATGCTCGACCGTCATCTCCGGGATGAGCAAGGCCGTCTCGCGGGTGCCGGGCGCACCGCCGAGCACGGCGGCGGAGGCCACCGTCGGGCGCTCGAAGATGACGGCCGTCACGCCGGTCGCCGCCTCAATGTCATCCGCATGGCCGACATGAAGGCCACGGACATCGGTGATAAGGTTTTGCATGGAACGTCCGATGGCGAACCGAAACGCGTCGCGCGCGTTGTCGCCACATTACGATCTTTTCATCTTGAAGCCATTGCCGGGTCAGACATCCGGAGGCAGGCTGACCGCATCGCCAATCGGCTTCGAGACCCGCTGAGCGACATACCGACCGGACTGCCTCAAGGGAGATTCCCATGAAATCCATCGCCCTCATCGCCGCTTCGTCGATTGCGATGCTCGCCGGCACCCTCGCATTCGCGCAGCCACAGCCGGTTCCTCCGGCAGGTGGCGATCAGAAGCAGCAGGAGCGTACCGACAGCCGCGACCAGCGCCGGCAGGATTGGCGCGAGCAACGCGCCGAGCGTGCCAAGGCGCGGCTTGACGAGCGGCTGGCGAAGGTGCGCGCGGATCTCAAGCTCAAGCCCGAGCAGACCCCGCTGTTCGACAAGGTGGAGGCACTCGTCAAGCGACGGAGCGAGCAGCGTGTCCAGCAAATGGCGGGGATGCGGGAGGAGCGCGAAAAGCTGCGCCATGCCGATCTGATGGAGCGCCTCGATGCAGCGGCCGCGCGGCAGAATGAGCGGGCGATGCGTTCCAAGGAACTCGCCGATACGCTCCGGCCGCTGTGGGTGACCCTAAGCGACGAGCAGAAGACCGTGCTGCGCCGCTCGGTGCGTGAGGCGATGGCGGAAGGACGCGAACGCCTCAGCGAGATGCGGGCCTGGCGCGGCGGCGGACAGCAGGACGAAGACTACCGCGGCCAGCGTCGCTGGCGCGACCGGGACGATCGCCGCGATCGTGGCGGCTATAACGACGACGAGTGAGCCGGGTTTGCGCGCTGCGTTTCTGTTCCGCGCTGGATGCTGACGACACCACGCCTCCGGCTTGCCGGAGGCGAACCTTCATGCGAAGCACCGCTGCCTGCCACGCGAGTCAGCGGCCATGCGCTTCATTCAGACCTTCGAACTCGCGCCTTTCCTGGACACGGTCGTCAGCCTGACGGCCGCTTTCGTGCTGGGCATGCTGATTGGCGCCGAGCGGCAATACCGGCAGCGCACTGCCGGCTTGCGCACGACCGTTCTCGTCGCGCTCGGGGCTGCGGCCTTCGTCGATCTCGGCATGCGCATCGAGGGAGCGTCCGGCGCCATCCGGGTCATCGCCTATGTCGTTTCGGGCATCGGTTTCCTGGGCGCGGGCGTGATCATGAAGGAGGGCACGAATGTTCGCGGCCTCAACACCGCGGCAACGCTTTGGGGCTCTGCCGCCGCAGGGGCCTGCGCCGGCGCGGACATGATCGCCGAAGCCGCGCTCGTCGCGGTCTTCGTCATCTTCGGCAACACGCTGCTGCGGCCACTCGTCAACGCGATCAACCGCATCCCGCTCAACGAGCGGGCGCTCGAGGCGACCTACGAAGTCGTTGTCACCGCGCGGACCCAGGCGCTCGCCGAGGTGCGCGAGACGCTCGTCGAATATCTCGAAGCCGCGCAATATCCGGTCAGCGACATTACGACGGTCGAGCGTGGCGAGGACTCGGTCGAGATCGTTGCCAAGCTGATCAGCACGGCGGTCGACCGGAAAGAACTCGATCAGGTCGTCGACAGGCTGGCACGCCTGCCGACTGTGAGCCATGCGACCTGGGAGAGCAGCACCGCCGACTGACCGGGGCTGTCATTGCAACCGGCCGTGTCGGGACGCTGCCGATCTTTGTTCAGGCGCTCAGCCGCCGACGGAGTCGGTCACGCATTTCTTGGTGAAGCTGGTCTTGGCGGCGCCGGCCAGCTTCTTGTCGGCCGCCTGCTTGTCGCAGGCCGAGGTCGCGTCCTTCTCGCATTTGGTCAGGAAGCTGGTCTTGGCAGCGCCTGCAAGCTTCTTGTCCGAAGCCTGGATATTGCAGCTTTGGGCATAGGCTAGGCTCGCGGAGCAGGACAGCGCGAGGGCAATCAACAAGGTTCTGGTCATGGCGAATCTCTCCGCGGTAGCGAGGACGATGATGACGCTACGGCATTAGGGCGGGAGTGAGAACGGATTTCACCGCTTCGCCCTGATTTTGCCGAACTTGCTAACATGCGGATCTGAAATGCGATTTCGCGATTTACCGTATCCCTTCAGATCGAATTCACGGCTTGCCGTTTACGTTTTGTCAGGAAACGCAATGCGAGAGGTTAGCCATGAAGCAGACGTGGTCAGCTTGGGCGATGCGAGCCTTCATCGGCTCCGTCTTTGTCGTGTGCCTTTTCGGGCCCTATGCGCTGTCGATCCTGATCGGCTGCATCGGGCTGGGCTGCTACTTCTTCCGCGATGAGGTCGGCTCGCATCTGTAAGCGACGCTTATCCGTCGCGGTGGCGCGGCCGTTCACAGGATGCGGCGCAGAGTGCAGGTCTTCGCCGTCCCGCCTCTGCCTTCCGAACCCCAGTTACAGCCGGAATGGCCCGGCATCCGATCATAGAGATGGATGACCGCACGCCGCTTGCGATCGAAGCGTCGGTTCGAGACATCATGGCCTCCGACGCGGACATTGCAGCAGAACGCTCTTCGGCCTGAGACGTCGATAGCGACGCTGGATAAGCGCAAACGGCGAGCCAGCCGAGAGCGCAGGCGGTCCGGGAACTGTGAGCCAGGGTATCGGAATTTCCGGGCAGTTGTCGCCTTCATGAGCATCGGTAAGCTTGGAGAACGCGTGCCGCGTGCGAATGCTCAGGGTTGGAGGAGTGCCAGGAGCTGCATTTTTTGCGACGACCTCGGCATGGGCGTATGGTGACTTGCGCAGCCTGCCGCTGTTGCAACGGAGGCGCGTTTGCTTTCTCCCGAGGGAGGGCGCCATGGGACGCAAGTTCATCGACTGCCGGGCGTTTCCGAGCGAGACGAAGTGCTCAATCGCGATCAGCGCCGATACTGAAGACGAGCTCCTGGAGGCGGCGGTGCAGCACGCTGTCGCCGTGCACAAGCATCAGGATACGCCCGAGCTACGCGACCAGATCAAGAGTGTCATGAAAGACGGCATGCCGTCCGAGCGGGCGCCAGAGCGCGCCGCTTGACGCGCCAAACGCGACGGCTCCGCTCGAACCCGAGAGGGCGAGGGGTCTGGCAGCGATGGCCATGGGGACCCGAGGGCCGCCGTCGGGGGCGAGGCAGATTGGCCGCAGAATCCCGCCGGGGCGCCTTGGGGGCGGGCCGCAGACGCGCCGCCGAGCCGAAGGAGGCGCCGGAAAACAATTGGGGGAGGGCAACATCTTGCCCTCCCCCAAGATATTCAGAGCAACGGATATTTCTACCCGTTCCGAACGGCTTAGCGCGAGTAGAACTCGATGACCAGGTTCGGTTCCATCTGCACCGCATAAGGCACGTCCGACAGCGTCGGGGTGCGGGCGAAGGTGGCGGTCGACTTGTTGTGGTCGGCGTCGATGTAGTCCGGAACGTCACGCTCGGCGAGGGTGGCCGACTCGATGACGATGGCGAGCTGGCGCGAGCTCTCCTTGACCGCGACGACGTCGCCCGGCTTGACCTGATAGGACGCGATGTTGACGCGCTTGCCGTTCACGGTGACGTGGCCGTGGTTGACGAACTGACGAGCCGCGAAGACGGTCGGCACGAACTTGGCGCGGTAGATCACCGCGTCGAGACGGCGCTCCAGCAGGCCGATCAGGTTCTCGCCCGAATCGCCCTTGAGGCGGATGGCCTCGGCGTAATAGCGGCGGAACTGCTTCTCGGAGATCGAGCCGTAGTAGCCCTTCAGCTTCTGCTTGGCGCGCAACTGCGTGCCGAAGTCGGACGGCTTGCCCTTGCGGCGCTGGCCGTGCTGGCCGGGGCCGTACTCGCGGCGGTTGACCGGGGACTTGGGACGGCCCCAGATGTTCTGACCGAGACGGCGGTCAATCTTGTACTTTGCCTCATGGCGCTTCGACATGTCGCGTGTCCTCTATGGTTCGCGAGTTTGAGGACCGCGCCCTCCTGCTCCCCCGCGAATTGGCCGGGGCGACAGATCCGGCTTCCGAAGGAAAGCGGATCACGGGTGCGGAAAAAGTCACGCGGCCCCGTGAGGAGCCGCGCGACGGAAGGGCATATGGCGCAAAGCCGGCTTCGAGTCAATTCCGGCAGGCCGGGAAGCCAAAGTCAGTATCAGTAGCCATGGTGGCGGTCATGCGGTGGCGATGCCCGCCAACGCATCTGCTTCGCCGCGATCCTCGCCACCGTAGGAAACGGATCGACGGAATCGGAGTTCGCTAGCTCGCCAGCGGCATGGGCTCGATCGCGACATGAGCGAGGCCATAGCCGGCAAGCGCGATGCGCAAGGGACCGCTCAGCCCGGCGCCCGACGTGAAGATGGCGGTGGCTTTCGGGCAGGGAACGTCGCCGACCGGGCCGAGCAACGCGACGACCCGGCGCGCGATCGCCGGAGCGGGATCGATCCATTCGACCGGCCAGGGCGCGAGCCGCTTCATCCGCTCGAGCAGAAGCGGGTAATGCGTGCAGGAGAGCGTGACCACGTCGGTGCGTCGGCCGTTCGTCTCGACAAAGCAGGGGGCGATCTCGGCGAGCAGAGCGTCGTCAGCGACGGATTCGCCCTTCAGCGCCTGCTCGGCCATGCCCGCGAGCCGCGTCGCGCCGACGAGCGTGACGTCGCAGCCGCCAGCATAGGTCTCGATCAACTCGCGGGTATAGACGCGCGCCACCGTGCCGGGGGTGGCGAGGACTGAGATCATCCCGCTTTTGGTTGCGACCGCAGCGGGCTTGATCGCGGGCACTGTGCCGACGAAGGGGATGGCGAAGCGCGCCCGCAGCGTCGGCAGGACCAGCGTCGAGGCCGTATTGCAGGCGATCACCACGAGGTCGGGATGACAGCGGGCGATGAGCCGCTCCATCACGGCGAGGATGCGGGCGACGAGCGCGTCCTCCGTGAGCCGGCCATAGGGGAAGCCGGCATCGTCGGCGGCGTAGACGATATGGGCGCCTGGGCAAGCCTGCGCCGTGCGCGACAGCACGGTGAGGCCGCCAAGCCCGGAATCGAAGACCAGGATGGTGGGTTGGGGGCGCGGGATCGCAAGGGGGCGGTATCCCGTTCCGGCGAGGAGATCGACCTGCATGTCAGCGCCGTGAGACGTCAAAGCTCGACTTCGCCAGAGACCGGTTAAGGGAGGGTCAATGCCGCGTTTCTGTCCCGTCTCGAATTTAGTCGACTCCGTCAACTAAATTCATTGGTCTCCGGTTGGAGGTGAGTCATGGACATCGGCGAGACCGAAGCCATCGCGGCGATCCGCAGGTTCAACCGCTTCCATGCTCTCTGGGTCGGCGGACTCGGAGGCAGCCTGCGTGGCTCCGGCATGCCGCTGACGGAAGCGCGGGTAATCTACGAGCTGGCGCAGCGCGACGATTGGCGGGCGGCGGAACTGGCCGGGGCTTTCGATCTCGACCCGGCCTATCTGTCGCGCATCCTGCAGCGCTTCGCGACGCGTGGATGGCTCGACCGCAGCCGCTCGTCGGTCGACGCGCGAGCTTGGCGCCTGCAATTGACCGATGAAGGCATAGCTGCCTTCGCAGCGATCGACCGCGCGTCGGATGCCCAGGCGCGGTCGATCCTGTCGCGGCTTCCGCTCCCCGAGCAGGCCGCGCTGGTTGATGCGCTCGCCACGGCGCAGCGCCTTCTTTCGGGGGAGCGGCAGACCCGTCCTCGTCCCATGATCCGCGAGCACCGGCCGGGCGATATCGGCTGGGTGATCGCGGCTCATGGGCGGCTCTATGCCGAAGAATATGGCTGGGATCAGAGCTTCGAGGCGCTCGTTGCCGAGATTGCCGCCAAATTCCTGCGCGACTTCAAGCCCGGCCGCGAGCGCTGTTTCATCGCCGAATTGGAAGGGGCCCCGGCCGGCTCCTCCTTCGTCGTCGAAGAGGACGAAGCGACCGCGAAGCTCAGGCTCGTGCTGGTCGAGAAGCGTGCGCAAGGGCTGGGGCTGGGCAAGGCGCTGGTGCGCGATGCCGTCGATTTCGCCCGCAATGCTGGCTATCGGCGGATGGTGCTCTGGACCAACGACATCCTCCATGCCGCCCGCGCGGTCTATGTCGCGGAGGGTTTCCGGCTGGTTGCGGAAGAGCGGCACCATTCCTTCGGTCAGGATCTCGTGGGGCAGAATTGGGAGCTGCTGCTCTCGCCCGAGGAGCCGTCAGGCCTTCAGCCGCGCGAGTGTCGCCGCTGCCGCCCGGCCGGCGAGCGTGGCCCCGCCCACGGTCATCGCGCCGCCGCCCGCAGTCGCCTCTCCTGCAATAAGGAGGCGCCCGCCAATGGGCTGGGCGAGGGCTTCCCGGGCCTTCTCGTGGCCGGGATCGCAGACCGAATAAGAACCGCGCGCGAACGGGTCGGTCCACCAGGCCGGGAAGGATACCGCCTTGACCGTTTTGCGGAATTCGGCGCCGACCATCTTCGCGAGGAGGTCGACGACATGGGCGCGCGCTTCTTCCGGGCCAGCCTCGGAGATCTTGCGCGCATAATCGCCGCCGCAATAGCCGATGACGATGTCCTTGCCGTCCGGGTACATGTCGAAATTCATCATGCGCTCGGGTGCGCCGGTCTCAAGCAGGCTCGCACCCGGCGTGAGGCCGAAGCGATCGCCCTCAACCTTGAGCGCGATCTTGGTCAGCGCTCCCATGTGCAGCCCTGCGAGAGCGTCACGGGTGGCTGTCGGAAGGTCCGGGGTAAACCGGATGGCGCCTGACTTGAGCACGCCGACCGGCACGGTGAGAATGCAGGCATTGGCGCGGATGTCGCCCGAAGGCGTGGAAACCGTCACGGCCGATCCATCCCAGCGGATAGCCTCGACCGTCTGATTGAGGCGAATATCGAGGCCTGCGGCGGAGCGCGTGACGAGATTGCCGTAGCCTGAGGGGACGACGAGATCGTCGCCGGCCCAAAGACGCTGATAGTCGCGCGCTGAAATCCGGCTTGATTCCTCTCCGATCGAGAGCAGCAAACCCGACGCTGCGACGGGGGCGCTGTCGGGGCCGAGATCGCCGAGCAATTCTGCGATCGACATGTCGCGACCAGTGAGATCCACCGTCTCGAGCCGCCTGTCGATCTGGTTGAAGGCATCGCGCCGGCGTCGACGATCGGCGTCGGCCATGGGGCGCCCGTCGGTAAAGACCCGGAAACCGCCACCCTGGGGTTCCGATGCGGTCTCGATGCCGAGATCGCGGGCGATCTGGACCCATGGGTTGCGCTCTGCCCAATGGATGAACATCGCGCCCGCGTCGTATGTCGCGCCGAGGGAAGCATCGGTGAAGGCGCGCCCGCCGATGCGGCCGCGAGCCTCCAGCACGATCGGCTTGCGGCCGGCTGCGCGCAAGGTCTGGGCTGCGGCGATGCCTGCCGCTCCGGCACCGACGACGACGACATCGGCATCGGTCGCGGCGAAGGAGCGCCCCACGACGGAGAATGCGGTGACCATGGCGCTGCCCCCAGTCAGCAGCCTGCGGCGGGTCATTCTGGCATGACGCGGATTCATGACACGACAATGCTTGCCGCCGACGACGTTGCAATGGCGGAGACGGCGACGAGGCGGGTTCGACGATCACGACATCGGGAGCAAAGCTCTGCTGCAAGAATGGTCGTGTAATTCTACATTAGAATAGTTCTTTTTTGGAACGAATCCATTGTTTATGCGAATGTTGTTCGGCAATTGACAGTATACGATTCGATCAATATCGGTCCGGAACCTTATATTATCGTATAGGGTCTTCTTTATACTCATTTTAAATTGCCGTTCAGGGCCGAAGGCCCGTGCGGCAAGGACGGGATACGGGCGATGGGGAATCTTTCCGGCCGGCTTCGCGACAGCGTGGCGCTTGGAAGCCTGGCATTGGCGCTTTTTGCTTCGACTGCCGAAGCGCAACAGCGGAACCAGCAGGCGGCGCCTGCACCAAGCTCGGTCGGCGAGGCGCCGGTCGTGCTGGATCAGATCAATGTGCAGGGAGAGGGCGTGCCGGGCGGTGCGCTGGTGAGCGGGCCGACGACGACGCGCGTCACGCGCCAGGAACTCGACCGCGAGCAGATCCAGAGCCTGACGGACCTGTCGAATCGCGTCGAGGCGGGCATCACCTTGAACCGCCAGACCAACTCGCTCAATATCCGCGGCCTCGATGGCGCGCGCGTACTGACGACAATCGATGGCATCCGCCAGCCCTTCCTCATCGATACCCGCGTCAATCGCGGCGCCCAGAACGCCTTCGATTTCGATTCACTGTCGACGCTCGATCTGCTGCGCGGCGGCAGCGGGGCCAGCACGCTCGGCAGCGGTGCGCTCGGCGGCGCGCTTGCGGTGCGCACGCTCGACCCGGAAGACCTGCTGCGCGATGGCCGCTCCTACGGCGCGCTCGCCAAGACCGGCTATGACAGCACCGACCGCGCCTGGTTCGGCAGCGCGGCAGCGGCCGCCAGGACGGGGAATACCTCCATGCTGCTGCAGGGCGGCTTCCGCAACGGGCACGAGACCGACAACAGGGGCGACAACAAGACGATCGGTGCAGCGCGCACGGCGCCCAACCCGGCCGACTTCAACCAGTACAACTTGCTCGGCAAGATCTATCAGGATGTCGGCGAGCACCGTTTCGGTATCCAGGGCGAGTTCTTCAAGCGCGCCGACCGGGTGCAGACCCGTACGAACACCGTTTCGCTGACCGGGAATTTCCGCCCCGGCTCCTATGAGACCGGCGAGGATGTCGAGCGCAACCGCGTTTCGCTGAGCTACGACTACAAGATGCCGGGCTCGTTCTTCGACGAGGCCCATGCCGTCGCCTATTGGCAGCGCCTGAAGCGCAACGACCTCGTCAACGCCTGGCGCTACACCAGCATCGTCGGTCCCTATGCGCGCGACAACGAGAACGAGGAGAACGCCTACGGCTTCAACGGCCACGTGATCAAGAACTTCCAGACCGGCGCGCTGACGCACCGCCTGCTGCTCGGCACCGAACTGCGGATGTCCTCGCTCGAGCAATTCTCGTCGGGTGTCGACAACTGCCCGGCCAGACCGGCCTCCGGCCTCTTCACCGCGCCGTACACCACCTGCAACAACCTGCACACCAACCAGGCCGACCAGCCGAAGGTCGACGGCAAGCTCCTCGGCATCTACGCGCATGACGAGATCGGCATGCTCGACAACCGGCTGCGCATCACGCCCGGCGTCCGGTTCGACTGGTATGAGGAAGAGCCGCAGAACACCCCGGCCTATTTCGCAGGCGGGTCACGGCCGACGAGCCTGCCGCGGTCTTCCAGCGACACTGGCTGGTCGCCGCGCATTCGCCTCGAATACGACGTTCTCAAGAACGCTCCGTGGGTGAAGGACGTGACCTTCTTTGCCCAGTGGGCCAAGACTTTCCGCGCCCCGACTGCGAACGAACTCTATGGCCGCTTCGGCGGGCCTGGGACCTATCTGCGCGTCGGCAATCCGGACCTGCGTCCGGAAGAGGGCAACGGCATCGATGTCGGCTTCCGCTTCGGCGATAAGCAGGTCGGCGGCTCGGTCACCTATTTCTACACGAAGTATCACAACTTCATCGAGCAGCAGCAGATCGCCCCGCCGGACGCGATCTACCCGCAAGGCGGCATCACGAGCTTCCGGAACATTCCGCGCGCCGAGATTCAGGGCGTGGAAATCAACGGGCGCTATGCCTTCACGGAGAACTGGCTGGTGCGCGGCTCCTTCGCTTACACCCGCGGCGTGAACCAGACCGACAATACCTACCTGAACTCGATCCCGCCGGTGCAGGGCATCCTCGCCATTGCCTATGGTACGGATGCGTGGGGTGCGGAGGTCTCGACCAAACTCGCAGGCAAGCGCGATAACGTGGCGGCAACGACCGGCTCCAATCAGGGCTTCCGGGCGCCCGGCTACGCGATCTTCAATGCGTCGGCGTGGTGGCGCCCGATGCCGCAGATCGCAGACCTTGAATTGCAGATCGGCGTCTATAATATCTTTGATCGCAAGTACTGGGATGCGGTCAACGTTCCTACCGGAGTGCTGGCACAGGCTCGCGATTACTATACCGAGCCGGGCCGCACCGTGAAGGCGACGTTGAAGTATCAATTCTGACCGGGTGTTTCGAGACCCCCCGACCAGACGAGCCGGCCCTTCGGGGCCGGCTTTTTTCTTGAGCGGCTTCCAGCTGCGCCGTCATTCTTGGGCGAAGCGAAGCTTCGACCCGAGAAACTCTTGCAGGAAAGGGCGCTTTCTCGTTCTGAGATGCTCGGGTCAAGCCCGAGCATGACGGCGGAGGTCAATCTTCGGCCTGGCTCGCCTCGTCGGCCTGCCGCGCCAGCAGGCGCGCTTTCTTGGGGCCTTCGACGAGTGACTTGAAGACACCGCGCAGCGTGCGAGCCTCCTGCTCGGTCATGTCGAGCCGGTGCAGGACGTCGCGGAGGTTGGCGGTCATCACCGGCTTCTTGCCGGGCGGGAAGAAGCCGCAGAGATCGAGCTCGGCTTCAAGATAGTCGAACATCGACAGGATCATCTCGCGCTTCGCCGGCGGCGAGGGGTTGTTCTCGCGGAAGGGCGGCTCGCCATTGGTCGTCTTGAACCATTCATAGCCGTTGAGCAGCACGGCCTGGGCGAGGTTGAGCGAGGCGAAGGCCGGATTGACCGGGAAGGTCAGGATCGCATCGGCAAGGCTGATCTCCTCATTGGTCAGGCCGATGCGCTCGCGCCCGAACAGGATGCCGACGCGTTCACCGGAGCCGATGCGGCCCGCGACTTCCGGCATCGCCTCGGCCGGCGTCAGCACGCGCTTCATCTGGCCGCGCTCGCGGGCCGTCGTCGCCAGCACATGGTTGAGATCGGCGATCGCTTCGGCCGCGCTGGCATAGAGCCGGGCGTTCTCAAGGATATGCGTTGCGCCGGAGGCAGCCGCAGTCGCGCCCTTTTTGAGGCCGCCGCCGCTGGGCCAGCCGTCGCGCGGAGCGACGAGGCGCATCTCGGATAGGCCGAAATTCGCCATGGCGCGGGCGCACATGCCGATGTTCTCGGCGAGTTGCGGCTCGACCAGGATGACGATGGGGGCGGCCGCCTGGACGGACGGGCGGGTGCGGTCTGTGCCGGAACCGGTCATGGGAGAAATGAAATCTTGTTTTCGCGATGAGTCTTGATCACGCCCGCGATGGCCGGGCGTGATGGGCAAGCTCATACGTCATGCTCGCCTCTGTGGCGAGCATCCACGTTTTGAAGACGAATTGCGACAAGTGAAGACGTGGATGGCCGGGACGAGCCCGACCATGACGAGGCTCGGAGCGTTCAGCCCGCCGCCTGCTCCACCGCGCGCAGCACGCGCTGGGTGTTGCCGCTGGCTAGCTTGGCGAGGTTCTCCTCGGACCAACCGCGGCGGATCAGCTCCGCGATCACAGACGGAAAGGTGGTGGTATCCTCGAGCCCGTTCGGATTGACCCAGCCGAAGAAATCCGAGCCGATGCCGACATGGTCGTGGCCGATGCGCCTGGCGAGATATTCGACATGGTCGCAGTACTCGGGCAGCGTCGCCGTCGGGCGCGGGCCGGACTTGGCGACGATCTCCGCCTCGACCTTTGCATAATCCATGCTCTCGGGCGTCTTGCCATACTGGTCCTTGGCCGGGCGATGCCAGTCGCGCGAGGCCTGGCTGATGAAGTCCGGCACGAAGGTCGCCATCACGACGCCGCCATTGCCGGCGACGCGGTCGAGCACGTCGTCGGGGACATTGCGCGGGTGGTCGCAGAGCGTGAAGGCGTTGGAATGCGACCAGACAACGGGTGCGCGGGAGATGTCGAGCGCGTCATGCATCACCTTCGGCGCGACATGGGCGAGGTCGATCACCATGCCCAGCCGGTTCATCCGGCGCAGGACATCCTTGCCGAAATCGGTGAGGCCGTTGTGGCGCGGCGCGTCGGTGGCGGAGTCGCACCAGTCGGTGGTGTCGTTGTGGCAGAGCGTCATCAGTCGCACACCGAGATCATAGTAGGCGTCGAGCGCATCGAGCTCATTGTCGAGCGCCGTGCCGTTCTCGATCGTCATGAACAGGGCGATGCGGCCCTCCGCCTTGGCGGCCTCGACATCGGCTGCGGAAAGGCCGGGACGGAATGCGTCGGCATGGCGCTTCAGGATGTCGCGCATCAGCGCGATCTGGGCCAGCGCGAAGCCGGCGGGCTTGGCCTGCTTCGGCGGGACATAGGCCGCGAAGAACTGCGCCGCCATCTTGCCGGCCTGCATGCGCGGGATGTCGGTGTCGCCCTCGGCATGGACCTTGTCGAGGCCGTAGGTGGCGACGTCGCCCCTGGCCCTGGCATCCTTGCGAATGACGTAGGGCAGGTCGTTATGGCCATCGATCAGCGGCACGCGATCGAGCAGGGCGAGCGCGGCGGCGTAGGCATTGTCCTGGACGGGTGGTTTGGCGAGGGCCATGGCGAGGTCTCGGTCAGGAATCGGGAGGCGGATCGTGGCAGGGAGCGCGCCGGCAGGCGAGGGGGCCTGGCGCAGGGCTGACCGTCTTCCCGCGTCATGCTCGGGCTTGACCCGAGCATCTCATGCCGACGGGGCGCCTCAATCGGCTGGAGGTTCTCGGGTCCGCGCGGACGCGGCCCGAGAATGACGGCGCTGCTTAGACGAAACGCGACGGCGCGAAGGGCGTCGGATCCACGAAGACCTTTTGACCGCTGACCATCTCGGCGACCATGCGGCCGGTGACGGCGGCGAGCGTCAGGCCGTGATGAGCGTGGCCGAAGGAGAACCACAGGCCCTTGTGCTTCGGAGCCGGGCCGATGATCGGCATCATGTCCGGGGTGCAGGGCCGGCGGCCGAGCCAGGGCTCGGCATCAACGCGCTCGCCGAGCGGGAAGAGCGCCTTGGCGATCGGCTCGGCCCGTGCGAGCTGCACCGGGGTCTTGGGCGCGTCGCGATCGGCGAACTCGGCGCCCGTGGTCAGGCGGATGCCCTGTAGCATCGGCGCAAGGAAATAACCACGCTCGGTGTCGAGCACCGGATGGTTGAGCACGGCGTTGCCCTGCGGTTTGTAATGCATGTGGTAGCCGCGCTTGACCGCGAGCGGCAGATGGTAGCCGAGCTTTCTGGTCAGCACATCGGCCCAGGGGCCGAGCGCCACGACGACGTCCCTGGCCTCGGCCTTGGTGCCGTCGGCGAGGGTGACGCTCCAACCGGCGCCGCTCTGCGCCAGCGTTGCGGCATCGCCGATGGCGAGCTTGCCGCCGAGCTTCTCGAAGAGCGCGACATAGGCCTTGGACAGGCCGAGCGGATCGACGACCGTAACCGGATCGGTCCAGTGCAGGCCGCCGATCAGGCTGGCATGGTCGAGATGCGGCTCCTCGGCCTTGAGCGTGGCCATGTCGAGGGCGCGGTAGTTCACGCCGAATTCGCGCTTCCAGCGGGCGGCCTCGGCGAGGCGCTCCTCGCGCTCACGCTCGGTGCGGAACACCTTCATCCAGCCCTTGCGGCGCAGAAGCTCGGTCGCGCCGGCTTCCTGTGCGAGCGCATCATGCTCGGTGACGCAGTGCTCGATCAGCTTCTCGTATTTGTGGGCGATCGCTTCGTGATGAGAGGCGCGCGAATGCATCCAGTAGGAGAGCAGGAACGGGGCGAGCTTCGGGAGCGCGCTCCAATGATAGGACGCATCGATTGTATTGTTCATCGCGTAACGGATGAGCGCGCCGAAATCATGCGGGAAGCCGTAGGGGTAGACACCCTCGCGCTGGATCAGGCCGGCATTCCCGTAGCTGGTCTCTTCGCCCGGTCCGCGCCGGTCGACGAGCAGGGTGGAGCGGCCGGCCTTTTGCAGGTGAAGCGCGACCGAAATGCCGACGATGCCGGCGCCGAGAACGATCGTATCCACCTTCATGATCTACTCCTGCCAACCCCTTTTCCCGCAAAATACCGGTTTGCACCGACTTGTCAGCGTTGCGACCGAATTTTGCGCAGGATCGCGGAATCTTTCGCAGGGTCTGCGTCATCTTCGCCAATTTGGCCTTGGTCACTAGAAATACGGGCAGGATGGCACAATTTTATGCCGGCGCAGGACCGCTCCGCTCGGCGCGCAGGTGACGCATTGGGCGCGATGGGCCAGTGTGCCGGCTGTTTCGCGAATGATTCCAGAGCCGTGCCGATGCGTCCAGTCGCCCTTCTCGCCGCCGCGCTCGCATGGCTCGGGCGCTACGGCACGCAAGGCTTCGCGCTGTCCATTTTCCTTGGCCTCGCGCTTCCGCAATTCTCCGCCGCGGCGCGGCCGGTGCTGCCTATCACCATCTTCTGCTTCACGACCGTCGTGTTCATGCGGGTCGATCTCGGCGTCACCGCCCGGCTGCTGCGCCGGCCGGCAAAGCTCGCGGCCTCCTGCCTGTGGCTGATCACCGGTCCGGTGCTGCTGATCGGCGGGGCGCTGCTCCTCGTCGGGCGCGAGAACCTTGATCCGGGGATCGTGCTCGGGCTCGCGATCATGGGGTCGGCGCCGCCGATCATGTCCTCGCCGGCGGTGGCGATCCTCTACGGCTTCGAGCCGTCGCTGATCATCGCCAGTGTCATCGTCACCACGATTTTGAGCCCCATCATCGCGCCGTTGCTGGTCGAGTTGCTGGCCGGCGCGGCCGTGCCGCTCGACCGCTCGGTGCTGATGCTGCGGCTGCTGATCTTCATCGGCGGCGGCATGGCGGTCGCCTTCACGCTGCGCGCCTGGCTCGGCGTCAAGCGGATCAAGGCGATGAAGGCCAATCTCGATGGCTTCGGCGTGCTGATGTACTTCATCTTCGCCATCGCCGCGATGGACGGCGTGACGCGGGCCGCACTCGACAATCCCCGGCTCGTTCTCTTCGTGCTGGCCTGCGTCTTCGCGGTTTCGGCGGCGGGGCTGATCTCGAGCTGGCTCGTGCTGCGGAGACTGCCGGCGTCGGAGCGCTTCATGATCGGCTACGGCACCGGGCAGCGGAATATGGGGTTGCTTGTCGCCGCGCTGGGCGCCGGCGTCTCGCCGGCGACCTTCCTGTTCTTCGCGCTGGCGCAGTTCCCGATCTACCTCTTGCCGTGGCTGCTGGGCGGCATCGCAGCGCGAATCCGGCGCAAGGAAGCCATGTCAACCTGCTGACGGGCGATGACGCGGTACCCTGCGAGGCTTCCCTGCCGCAGGAGAACCGCGCCATGATCACACTCTATTCCGGGCCGCTCAGCCTGTTCTCGCGCAAGGTCGAGATCGCCCTTCAGGAGAAGGGCCTCGCCTTTCAGCGCATCATGGTGCCGTTCAACCAGACGACCGGCTACGACCCCAAGCACCCCGAGGTGATCGCGCTCAACCCGAAGGGGCAGGTGCCGGTGCTGAGCGATTGCGGGCTCGTCCTCTACGACTCCACCGTCATCAACGAATATCTCGACGAGGCCTATCCCGAGCCGAAGCTGATGCCGGGCTCCCCGGTCGAGCGCGCACGCTGCCGGCTCGACGAGCTGTACGCGGACGAAATCCTGTTTCAGGCCGTGAAGCCGCTGATGCACCGGACGAGCCCGCCTTCGCCCGACCGCGACCGGCGCATCGCGCAGGAGGCCGACGCGCTGATCGCCGAGGAGGCGCTGACGCGCCACTACGAGGTGCTGGAGCAGAAGCTGGCGGGCCGTGAATTCTTCGGCGGGCGGCTCTCGCTGGCGGATATCGCTCTGTTCATGAGCGTGCTGTTTTCGCTGAGGCTCGGCGGGCCGCCGCTCGACGGCTATCCGGGGCTGGCGGAGTGGTATACGCGCTTGAAGCTGCGCCCGGCTTTCGCGCAGGTGGTGGCGGAGATGGCGGAAGCGGACCGGCGGCTGTCCTATCCTGTGGTGATGCGGCAGGGACGCAGCGCCTGAACATTCAGGCCGTCATTCTCGGGCTAGACCCGAGAAGCTCTTGCAGGAGGAGGCGCCAGAGCCTCCGCGTCATGAGATGCTTGGGTCAAGCCCGAGCATGACGAGGTTGTTTCAGCTCGGTTCGCGATTGCGGCAGGCGGCTCGGGGCGTTAAACCGCCAGCCATGACGCACCCCATCCGGATCGCCCCCTCCATCCTCTCGGCCGATTTCGCCAAGCTGGGCGAGGAGGTGCGCGCGGTCGACGCGGCCGGTGCCGACTGGATCCATTGCGACGTGATGGACGGGCATTTCGTGCCGAACATCACCTTCGGCCCCGATGTGTTGAAGGCGATCCGCCCGCACACAAGCAAGTTCTTCGACGTGCATCTGATGATCGCGCCCGTCGATCCCTATGTCGAAGCCTTCGCCAAGGCTGGCGCCGATCTGATCTCCTTCCATGTCGAGGCCGGGCCGCATCCGCACCGCACGCTGCAGGCGATCAAGGCCCAGGGTAAGCAGGCGGGCATCGTCCTCAATCCCGGCACGCCGGCGAGCGCCGCCGAGGCGCTGATCGAGGATGTCGACCTCATCCTGCTGATGACGGTCAATCCCGGCTTCGGCGGGCAGAGCTTCATCCGTTCCGTCGTCGAGAAGGTTGCACAGGTGAAGGCGCTTATCGGCGACCGCCCGATTGCGCTGGAGATCGACGGTGGCGTGACGCCGGAGACCGCGCCGCTGGTTGTGAAGGCCGGCGCGAATGCGCTGGTCGCGGGCTCCGCCGTCTTCAAGGGCGGGCCTTCGGCCTATGCCGGGAATATCGAAGCGATCCGCAAGGCGGCTGAAGCCGCGCGCGGCGACTGGGTTTGACAATATCGCAGCCCTCATCCTGAGGAGCCGCGAAGCGGCGTCTCGAAGGATGTTCCAGAATGCGCTGGACCATCGTTCGAAACGAGCGCCGTTGGAGCGCTCCTCAGGATGAGGGCTCATTGGGTGACAAGGACGAGACGATGATCCCGCGCTATTCCCGCCCCGAGATGGTCGCCATCTGGGAGCCGCAGACCCGGTTCCGTATCTGGTTCGAAATCGAGGCGCATGCCACCGACAAGCTCGCCGAACTCGGCGTGGTCCCGAAGGAGGCCGCGGCGACCATCTGGGCGAAAGCCAAGGACGCGGTCTTCGACGTCGCGCGCATCGACGAGATCGAGCGCGTCACCAAGCACGACGTCATCGCCTTCCTGACGCATCTGGCGGAGATCGTCGGGCCCGACGCCCGCTTCGTCCATCAGGGCATGACCTCGTCCGATATCCTCGACACCACGCTTTCGGTCCAGCTTGCGCGCGCCACCGATATCCTGATCGCCGATGTCGATGCGCTGCTCGCGGCCATCAGGCGCCGCGCCTTCGAGCACAAGCTCACCCCGACGATCGGCCGCTCGCACGGCATCCATGCCGAGCCTGTGACCTTCGGGCTCAAGCTTGCGCAGGCCTATGCCGAGTTCGACCGTTGCCGTGCCCGTCTCGTCGCGGCGCGCAAGGAGATCGCGACCTGCGCCATCTCGGGCGCGGTCGGCACCTTCGCCAATATCAACCCGCAGGTGGAGGAGTACGTCGCCGAGAAGATGGGCCTGACGGTCGAGCCCGTCTCAACGCAGGTGATCCCGCGTGACCGCCACGCGATGTATTTCGCGACGCTCGGCGTCGTCGCCTCCTGCATCGAGCGGCTGGCGACCGAGATCCGCCATCTTCAGCGCACCGAGGTCTACGAGGCCGAGGAATATTTCTCGCCGGGCCAGAAGGGTTCCTCGGCGATGCCGCACAAGCGCAACCCCGTGCTGACCGAGAACCTCACCGGTCTCGCCCGCCTCGTGCGCGGAATGGTCACGCCGGCGCTGGAGAACGTCGCGCTCTGGCACGAGCGCGATATCTCGCATTCCTCGGTCGAGCGCATGATCGGCCCGGATGCGACGGTGACACTCGATTTCGCGCTGGCACGGCTGACCGGCGTCGTCGACAAGCTGCTGATCTATCCGCAGAACATGCGCCGGAATCTCGACCGGCTCGGCGGGTTGCACAACTCGCAGCGCGTGCTGCTGGCGCTGACGCAGGCCGGGGCAAGCCGCGAGGATGCCTATTCCATGGTCCAACGCAACGCGATGCGCACCTGGGAGCATGGCGAGGACTTCCTGACCAATCTGCTCGCGGACAAGGACGTTGCGGAGAAGCTCTCGGCCTCCGAATTGCAGGCGATGTTCGACGAGGGCTATCACTTCAAGCATGTCGACACGATCTTCCGCCGGGTGTTCGGAGAGGTCTGACGGGCTGGACTTCGGCGCCGGCAGGGCTATCTACGACTGATGAAATCCTCCGACGTCGATATCCTCATCGTCCCCGGCTGGTCGGGCTCCGGGCCCGACCACTGGCAGAGCCGCTGGGAAACCCGGCTCAAGACAGCGCGCCGCGTGGAGCAGGACGACTGGCACAAGCCGTCTCGCCACGTCTGGGCGGAGCGGACCGTGCAGGCGGTGCGCAGCGCGACGCGGCCGGTCGTGCTCGTGGCCCATTCGGCCGGTGTGAGCGCTGTCGCACACGCGGCAGAACATCTGCATCCGGGCGAGGTGGCCGGCGCTTTCCTCGTCGCGCCGGCCTCGGAGAAGGCCAAGCGCGCGATCCCCGGCATGGGGGCCGACTTCGTGGAGCACCGCCGTGAGAGGCTGCCGTTTCCGTCGGTGCTGATCTCCAGCGCGACCGATCCCTACTGCACGCAGGACGAGGCGCGGGAACTCGCCGAGGCCTGGGGCTCGGAATTCGTCGATGCCGGTGACAGCGGCCATCTCAACAGCGAGTCCGGGCATGGGCCGTGGCCAGATGGCTTGCTGCGTTTCGCGGCATTTCTCAAAAGCTTGAGCGCTATTCCTCAGAGATTGAGTCAGTAGAGGCGCTTTCCGCCTGCGAGGCATGCATATCGTCGGCGAGAGTTTCGAGCATGGACGCCTTCTCCGATCCGCAAACCGTTGCCCGCTATGCCCAGGGGCCGCCGCGCCAAGTGCCCGGCTTCGCCGACATGCAGCGCATGGCCATGCTCCTCCTTGCCGAGCGGGCGCCTGACGCGGCGCGGGTGCTGGTGCTCGGCGCGGGCGGCGGCCTTGAAATCAAGGCATTTGCCGATGCGCAGCCCGGCTGGCGGTTCGACGGCGTCGATCCGTCCGCCGAGATGCTCGATCTCGCACGGCTGACGCTCGGCCCGCTGCTCGCCCGTACGGATCTGCATCACGGCCTGATCGACATCGCGCCAGAAGGACCGTTCGATGCGGCCGCCTGCATTCTGACCCTGCACTTCGTTGAACGTGAGGAGCGCCTGCGCACGCTGCGGCAGGTACGACGGCGGCTGAAGCCCGGCGCGCCTTTCGCGGTCGCGCATTTCAGCTTTCCGCAAGGCGAGGGCGATCGCAATCTCTGGCTGTCGCGCTACGCCGCATTCGCGGCCTCGTCGGGCATCGAGCCGGCGCAGGCGCAGAAGGCGCGATCGATGATCGGCGAGCGCCTGCCGATCCTCGCTCCCGAGGAGGATGAGCAGCTTCTGCGCGATGCCGGCTTCGGCGGCGTCAGCCTGTTCTATGCCGGCTTCGCATTCCGCGGCTGGGTGGCGTACGCTTGAGTGGTTCTGCGAGCGCCCCGTTTCGGACATGCGACCGAGACAGGACCTCAACGACCTCTCAACGAAAAACCCGCCCCGGATGCTCCGAGGCGGGCTCTTTCATGTCAGGCCTGATCAGCCGCCGAGATCAGTTCTCAACATAGGTGATCTTGCCGTCGGCACCCTTCTTCCAGGTGTAGACGGTGTAGTCCGGGCGGGTGATGTCGCCCTTCTTGTCGAAGCCGATATCGCCGATCACGGTCTTGACGGGCTGGCCGCCATGCAGCACGTCGGCGATCTTCTTCGGATCGGTCGAGTTCGCGCGCTTGGCGCCTTCGGCCATGATCTGGACGGCGGCGTAGCTGTAGAGGGTGTAGGCTTCCGGCTTGAAGTTCTTGGCCTCGAACTTCTTGACGACGGCGGCCGCCTCAGGACGCTTCTGCGGGTCCGGCGGGAAGGTCATCAGCGTGCCTTCGACGCCGGGGCCGCCGATCGTGGCGAACTCGTCGGTGGTGATGCCGTCACCTGAGACGAGCACGGTCTTCAGGCCCTGGTCGCGCATCTGGCGAACGATCAGGCCGCCTTCGGTGTGCAGGCCGCCCCAGTAGAGATAGTCGGCACCGGCGGCCTTGATCTTCGAGACGAGCGCCGAGAAGTCCTTCTCGCCGGCGTTGACGCCTTCGTAGAGCACTTCCTTCACGCCGCCGGCGTTGAGACCCTTCTTGGTCTCGTCGGCGAGGCCCTGGCCATAGGTGGTCTTGTCGTGGACGACGGCGATCTTCTTGTCCTTGAAGTTCTTCAGCAGATAGGCCGAAGCGACGCTGCCCTGCTGATCGTCACGCCCGCAGGTGCGGAAGGTGTTCCACAGACCGCGCTCGGTGATCTTCGGGTTGGTGGCCGAAGGCGAGATCATCAGGATCCCGTTCTCAGCATAGACTTCAGACGCCGGCATGGTGACGCCGGAGTTGAAGTGGCCGAGGACCCATTTCACGCCGTCGCCGACGAATTTGTTGGCGACCGAGACGCCCTGCTTCGGATCGGAGACATCGTCACCGACCGAGATGGTGATCTTCTGACCAAGGACGCCGCCAGCAGCGTTGATGTCCTCGACCGCTTGCTCGGCGCCGTTCTTGAGCTGCGCGCCGAACGCGGCGTTCGGGCCGGTGATCGGGCCGCCGACGCCGAGCTTGATCTGCGCATTGGCCACGCCGGACATGGCGAGGACCGCGCCGAGCGCAATGCCGCCCAACAGCAGTTTCTTCATGTGATGCAACTCCCCTCGATGATTGACAACGGGCTGGACGGTCCGCCCGTCTCGGTGCGCTTTTGTCACCCTAAGCTGCAGTCTTGCGCTTTTTCGGTGATCTGTCACGCACCAAGCTCGTGAGCTCTTCAGAGCAATTCAGGCCTGATTACGACCCCGGGGCGCGGCTTCCAGCCGAAGGGGCCGGCGCGCTCGAAGAGCCAGTGATATTGCCGCGTCATCTGCTTGGCGCGGTTGTAGCGCCAGCCGGCGAAGCCGAAGGCGAGCAGCACGACGCAGTCGACGATGTAGTAGTGCAGCGTCAGCAGCGTGGCCTGGAACAGCGCGAAATGAATGAAGCGCACGAACAGGCCGAGGATCAGCATGTAGACGACGAGCTGCCAGTTCGGCCGCCAGGTCAGGGCGATGGCGCGGCCGGACATCCAGGCGAGCCAGCCACCCATGATCACGGTGACCAGCAAGAAGAGCCAGACCGTCGGTTCTTCGTAGATGATGCCCTGCATCTCGTGCTCCCGGCTTCACGCGAGGGTGGAAGCGGCCAGCGTCGCCACAGCGATGGCATGGCAGGCGCGCAGCCGTCTCTCATCAAAAAGTTGCAACGGCGGAGGCGAGCTTCGGCGCAAGCTCCCGCCGCCGGCCATCAGTGACGCCCGCCTTCGAGATAGGCGGCCCGCACCTGCGGATTGGCGAGCAGTTCCTTGCCCGAGCCGCTCATCGTGATGACGCCGTTGACCATGACGTAGCCGCGATGGGCGAGCTTCAGCGCGTGGAAGGCGTTCTGCTCGACCAGGAAGACGGTGAGGCCCTGGGTCCTGTTGAGCTCGCGGATGGCCTCGAAGATCTGCTTCACGATCAGGGGGGCGAGCCCGAGCGAGGGCTCGTCGAGCAGCAGCAGCTTCGGGCGGGCCATCAGCGCGCGGGCGATCGCGACCATCTGCTGCTCGCCGCCCGAGAGCGTGCCGCCGCGCTGCTGCAGGCGCTCCTTGATACGCGGGAAGAGCACGCAGATCTTGTCGAGGTCTTCGTCGAAATGCTCGAAGTTGCGGACGGCGGCGCCCATCTGCAGGTTTTCGAACACCGTCATGCGCGGGAAGATGCGGCGGCCTTCCGGCGACTGCGCGATACCGAGGCGAGCGATCTGGTGGCTCGGCATCCGGGTGATGTCGCGGCCCTCATAGGTAACGGAGCCTTCGCGTGCCTGCGGGTTGCCGAAGATCGTCATCATCAGGGTGGATTTACCGGCGCCGTTGGCGCCGATCATGGTGACGATCTCGCCGGCATTGACGTCGATGTCGACGCCCTTCAGAGCGATGATCTTGCCGTAAAAGGTCTTGACGCCGCGGACGGCCAGAAGAGGCGAAGTTTGAGGCTGGGCCACAGTCACGAGATGCCGACCTCCGCTTCCACCACTTCGACCTCTTCGTCGTCGACGCCGAGATAGGCGGCGATGACCTTCGGGTCTGCCTGCACTTCGGCCGGCGTGCCGTCCGCGATCTTGGTGCCGTAGTCGAGCACCACGACATGGTCCGAGATTTCCATGACCACCGACATGTCGTGCTCGATCAGCAGCAGGGCGGTGCCGAGATCCTTGCGGATCGAGAGCAGCAGCGTGTTGAGATCGAGGCTTTCGCGCGGGTTGAGGCCGGCGGCGGGCTCGTCGAGGCAGAGCAGGACCGGATCGGTGCACATGGCGCGCGCGATCTCGAGCCGGCGCTGGTCGCCATAGGGCAGGTCGGCGGCCGGGTCGTCGGCGCGATGCATGAGGTTGATCTTATCGAGCCAGAACTTGGCCTTCTCGATCGCCGCTCGCTCGCTGGCCCTGTAGCCGCCCACCCCGAGCAGGCCGAGGAAGGTGAAGCCCGAGGCGATCATCAGCGGGTTGTGCTGGGCGATGAGCAGGTTCTCCAGCACCGTCATGCCGCCGAAGAGGCGGATGTTCTGGAAGGTGCGGGCGACCTTGGCCTTCCAGGAGATGCGGAAGTCGGGCATGCGCTCGAGCAGGAAGCTCGAGCCGTCGTCATGGTTCAGCGAAATCAGGCCCTGCGTCGGCTTGTAGAAGCCGGTGATGCAGTTGAACACCGTGGTCTTGCCGGCGCCGTTGGGGCCGATCAACGCGGTGATCTCGCCCTTGCGGGCCTCGAAGGAGAGGGCGTTGACGGCGGTCAGGCCGCCGAAGCGCATGGTGACCTGCTCGACTTCGAGCAGCGGGCGGCCGGAGGGTGTCGTCGAGGCCATCAGCCATGCCCCTCCTGAACGAGATCGGCCGAGATCGTCTTCTTCTCCTTCAGGAAGGCTGTCGGCTCGCGCACCGAGATCAGGCCGCGCGGCTTCCAGATCATGATCACAACCATGGCGAAGCCGAAGATCAGCATGCGGTACTTCGTCGGGTCGAAATCCTGGCCGAAGATCTGCTTCAGGAAATCGAGTTCGCGCAGCAATTCGGTGCCGCCGATCATGGCGATCGCCGCGATGGCGCAGCCCCAGAGCGAGCCCATGCCGCCGAGAACGACGATGGCCAGGATGACCGCCGATTCCATGAAGACGAAGGATTCGGGGCTGATGAAGCCCTGGCGCGCGGAGAAGAACGCCCCGGCGAAACCGCCGAACATTGCGCCCATCGAGAAGGCCGTGAGCTTGGTGTTGGTCGTGTTGATGCCGAGCGAGCGGCAGGCGATCTCGTCTTCGCGCAGTGCCTCCCAGGCCCGGCCGACCGGAAGCCGGCGCAGGCGCAGCGTGACGAAGGCCGTCAGCAAGGCCAGACACAGGATGAGGTAGTAAAGGAAGATCGTTCGGTATAGCGGCGAGAATTCGAGCCCGAACGTCGCCGCAAAGCCGTTATCGGCCGCCGTGAAGGGGATGCCGAAGAAGGTCGGGCGCGGGATGCCGGAGATGCCGGCATAGCCGTTCGAGAACTCCGTCCAGTTGACCAGCACCAGGCGGATGATCTCGCCGAAGGCCAGCGTCACGATGGCGAGGTAGTCGCCGCGCAGGCGCAGCACGGGGAAGCCGAGCAGCATGCCCCAGAAGGCGGCAAGGATGCCGGCGAGCGGCAGCAGGATCCAGAAGGACAGGCCGAAATTCTTGGCGAGCAGCGCATAGGAATAGGCGCCGACCGCGTAGAAGGCGACGTAGCCGAGATCGAGCAGCCCGGCGAGGCCGACGACGATGTTCAGCCCCCAGCCGAGCATGACGTAGATCAGGATCTGGACGCCGAAATTGTCGATCCACTTCAGCGCTCCGCCCCAGCCGGCGAGGCCGATCGCGATCGCGGGGAAGCTGACGAGGAAGCCGAGTCCGAAGAGCGAGAAGAGCCGCGAATGGCGCTGGAAGAAGGCGATGGTGCCGTGCGGCAGCAGGCGGATCTTCGCCTTCTCCTTGCGGCCGTTCTGCTGGCGCAGCGCGACGAGCAGGCGGCCGACGAAGACGATGCCGACGGCCCAGGCGACGGCATCCCATCGCGGATCGAGCACCAGGACATTGTCCATGTTCTGGCGCGTGCCCCAGGCGACGACCGGAATGCACAGGCCGAGGGTGACGAGGCCCGCGAAGCCGGCCTCCTTGAGGGCGGCCTTGAAGTCCCGGCCGGGAGCGGCCTTGGCTGTGGTCGGTTTGCTCGCCATGACGTCAGACCTTCTCGACTTCGGGGCGGCCGAGGATGCCCGAGGGCATGAAGACCAGCACGAGGGCCAGGATGCAGAAGGCAGCGACGTCCTTGTAGTCGATGGTGAAGTAGGCGGACCACATCACTTCGATCAGGCCGATCAGCAGGCCGCCGATCACCGCTCCGGGTAGCGAGCCGATGCCGCCGAGCACTGCTGCGGTGAAGGCCTTGACGCCCGGCGTAAAGCCGTCGGCGAAATTCACCACGCCGTAGAGCACGAGATACATCACGCCGGCCACCGCAGCGAGGGCCGCGCCCATCACGAAGGTGATGGAGATGGTGCGGTCGACGTCGATGCCGAGGAGGGCGGCCATCTTGCGGTCCTGCTCGCAGGCGCGCTGGGCACGGCCAAGCGGCGTCTTCTGGACGATATACCAGAAGGCAGCGAGCAACGCCGCCGTCGTCAGGATGATGACGATCTGCTTGTAGGAGATCTGCACCGTGTAAACCGCGCTGTCGATCAACGTGATCGACTTGTTCAGGATCGGCGGGATCGACTTGTTGCGCGGGCCCTGCACGACCTGCACGAAGTTCACCAGGAAGATCGACATGCCAATCGCGGAGATCAGCGGCGCGAGGCGGAAGGAGCCGCGCAAGGGCCGGTAGGCGACCCGTTCGATCGTCCAGTTCCAGAGCGAGGTGAAGAACATCGCCAGCGCCAGGACAATGACGAGCGCCAGCAGGATCATCCCCGCGCTCGTGCCGAGGACCGCCGTGACCAGCATGAAGAAGATCAGGGCGATGAAGGCGGAGAGCATGAAGATATCGCCGTGGGCGAAATTCACCATGCCGATGATGCCGAACACCATCGTGTATCCGATGGCGATGAGACCGTAGATCGATCCCAGTGTCAGCCCGTTGATGAGCTGCTGCAGAAAGACTTCCATTGACGACGCCGACCCCTCGAACCAGCTCCCGTTCTTGTCATCAGCATGACGCTGACGCATGCGGGATGCGATTTCCATGCAGAGCTACCAATGGCTTGCGCCACCGACAATCGCTCCGCGTCAAATTTCTGTCAAAAGCAATTACGAACGAAACGCCTCGAAATTGTGCAGAATACTCTGCGCCGTAGCGCGCTTTCGGCGCATGATGATTGCGCCATGCGCGCGCGCCATCTGTGCCGAACGGCTTCGGCGAGCGGCTGCGAACGACAAGGGCGGTTCGAAACGGGAACTTTTCAGGGGCGTGCGCCCGGAGCCCCGGTTGACGAATGGCCGGCGGTTTTTCCGTCCCAGGGCAGTCATCGATGGGGATGATCGCTCCGGGGTTCGCCATGTCAGAACCGCGCGGGGCTGAAGGGGGAAAGATCGATTGGCGGCTGGCGCCCGGCGACAAGTGCGGCGACGAGATCGGCGGTCGCGTGGGATTGCGTCATGCCGTAATGGCCATGGCCGAAGGCATAGATCACGTGCGGATTTCGCCTTGCGGTGCCGATCACCGGCAGCGAATCGGGCAGGGAGGGGCGAAAGCCCATCCAGAGTCTGCCGCTGTCGAAAGCAGGTAGGCCGTCGATCAGGCGGCTGGCCTTATCGTAGAGGCGGCGGGTGCGGGCATGGTTGGGCGGGGCATCGAGGCCGCCGAACTCGACCGCGCCGCCGATTCGCAGACCCGAGTCGAGCGGCGTCGTGACGAAGCCGTGGCCCTCGAAGCCGACCGGGCGCGTCAAGAGCCCGGTGACATCGGGAAAGCTGACATTGTAGCCGCGCTCGGTGTCGAGCGGCACGGCATCGCCCAATGCCGACGCCAGCGGCCCGGCCCAGGCGCCGGCGGCGATGACTGCGCGGTCCACGACGCGCTGCCAGCCATCGGGACCAATCAGGGCGGGGCGCTCGCCGAGGGAGATATTGCTGACGCTGGCCTTCTCGAAAACGGCGCCGCGCTCCAGCGCGGCCTCGAACAAGGCGAGCGTCAGCTGATGAGGGTCGCTGATATGGGCGGCGTCGGGGTGGAAAGCCGCGCCGACAAAGCCCGGCTTAAGTGCGGGCTCGAGCTGACGCAGTTCGGAAGGCGCGATCATCTCGACCTTGATGTCGAAGGCCGCCTGGCGTTCCGCCACCTTGCGCGCTGCGGCCATCGCTCCGGCATCGTCGAAAACGTATAGGCCGCCCCTTTGGTGGATATGGCGCGTCAGGTTGGTGCGCGAGGCGCGCGCAAGCCAGGCCGGCAGGGCGAGCTTCTGCAAGGCGGCGATCCCCATGATCGAGCGCTCATAGGCTTGCGGCCGCGAGGCCAGCAGGAAACGCAGCAACCAGGGCAGGACCTTCGGCAGATAAGCCGGGCGGATGCTGAGCGGGCCAAGTGGATCGGCCAGGAATTTCGGTACCTGCCGCAGCATCTTGGGGCTGGCGATCGGCAGAATGTCGGTATGGGCGATCCAGCCGGCATTGCCGCGCGAGGGGCCGAAGGCCGGCTCATGGCGTTCGACGATCAGGACCTCATGCCCCTCATCGAGGAGCGCATGGGCGATCGCGACGCCGACGACCCCTGCGCCGACGACTGCGACCTTCATGACAGGGCAAGCTCCTTGAGAGCCGCAGGCTGCTTGACCTCGATCTCGATGAAGGCGATCGGATGACCGGAGCCGTTCATCACGTCATGGCGGATTCCTGCCGGACGCATATAGGCCTGCCCCTGCGCCAGCGGCGTCTCGACGACCTCATTGCCGTTATGGATGTGCAGGGTGCCGGCGATGAGCATCACCACGAAATAGGGCCAGCCATGCTCATGCCAGCCCGTCACGGCGCCCGGTTCGAAATCCCAGCGGGTGATCCGGACCGTCTCGTCATCCCGCTGGACGGTCGGCACGGCGGGAATCGAACAGGCGAACGCCATCCGGTAACTCCTTGTCGGCTCGCCGCATGAGCGGCTGGTGCAGCGCTCCGGTCTATCCGACGTTTGACGGGCCGCTGCCGGCCGATAGCGGCGATCTTGGCCGAGCTTGATATATCTGAATTGATATATCAAGCTGCCGAGCGAGATCAAGATGCCGGGGCATCGCTCGGGGAAGCCATGAAGCAAAAGGGGCGCGTCGATCCTGAGCGCGACGGCCCGCATGTGGCCGGAGCCGGTGAGAGCCTGGCCGAGGTCGCTTACCGGCGCTTGGAGGAGGCAATCGTCACGCTCTCCCTGCGTCCCGGTGCGGTGCTGACGGAAGCGCAATTGATCGATCTCGTCGGGCTAGGGCGGACGCCGGTTCGCGAGGCCTTGATCCGGCTGGCGCAGCATGGGTTGGTCCAGATCCTGCCGCGCAAGGGCATCCTTGTCGCCGATATCAGCGCCATCGATATCATCGCGGCGCTCGATGCGCGCGAGGTTCTGGAGCGCCTCGTGGTCGGCGAAGCGGCGAAGCGTGCAGGGCCTGTCGAACGGATCGCGATTGTCGAAGCTGCGAAGGCGATGCGCCGGGCCGCCGAGACCGGAGATGTCGCGGGCTATATGCGGCTCGACAAGGAGCTGGACGGGCTGGTCGCCCAGGCGGCGCGCAGCCCGTATGCGACCCGCGCGGTCGAGCCCCTGCAGGCACTGATCCGGCGCGCCTGGTATCATTTCGAGCGGCAGGACGATCTCGTGCCGGCAGCCCTGCACCATGGCAGTCTCGCCCAGGCCATCGCCGGCGCGGATTCGCTTGCCGCCACGGCGGCGAGCGACGCGCTGATGTCGCATCTTCGCAAAGGGTTGCTGGCGACGCTGGACCGTTGATGCCGTCGCGCACCCCATCTGATATATCTGATGGAATTATGCGTTCCGCCGCTACCCCGTTGGCGGCTGGTGCTGGCGGCTCCGAAGCTCTACATGGTCAGGTATCCCCTGATCCGGAACAGTGAGCCGGCGCCCTAGTCCATGACGAAAACCGTTCACCCGCTACCGCCCGCCCTGGAGCGCCCGGATGCCGCGGCGTTCCGCGATGCGATGGCGCAGGTCGTCAGTGCGGTGCATGTCGTGACGACCGAGGGGCCGGGCGGCCGGGTGGGGCTGACGGCGACGGCGGTCGCCTCTGTTTCCGATTCGCCGCCGACGGTGCTGGCCTGCCTCGCGCGCGAGAGCCGCACCTTGGCGGCGATCGAGGCAAGCGGCGCCTTCTGCATCAACACCTTGCCGGCCCATCTCGCCGAGCTGGCCGAGATCTTCGCGAGCCGCCGCGGCATCGATGGCGATGCGCGCTTCATGACGGCGCGCTGGGGCACGCTCGCGACCGGTGCGCCGGTCCTGCTCGACGCGATTTCCGCCTTCGACTGCCGGTTGGTTGCGACTCACGATATCGCCAGCCATCGCATCCTGATCGGCGAGGTCGCCGGCCTCGGTGGCGCGGGGCAGGGTGCGAGCCTGATCTATCGCCAGCGGCTTTTCGGCTCCGTCTGAACTTCCAGCGAGCACCTGTCTGCGTGGCCTCTTGTGCAGACGAGCGCTTTGCGACCATGGATAGGGACTGGACAGCCTTCGAACCGCGCCGGCCGCAATCGTCCGAGCCGCGGCCCACAGCTCGGGAGACGCGCCATGGCGATGACGATGAACGGCGAGGCGACGCTGCCCGCCGCAAAGGACGTGGTTTGGGCCAAGCTGAACGATGCTGATGTGTTGAAGGCCTGCATTCCGGGCTGTGAACAGCTCAACAAGGACGACGATACGCATTTCTCTGCGGTGGTGAAGGTCAAGCTCGGGCCGGTGAAGGCGACCTTCAAGGGCAAGGTCGAGCTCAACGACCTCGATCCGCCGAACGGCTATCGCATCGCCGGCGAAGGCGAGGGCGGCATCGCCGGTTTCGCGAAGGGTGGGGCCCGAGTTCATCTGAGCGACGCCGAAGGCGGCCAGACGCTGCTGCGCTACGAGGTCGAGGCCCAGGTCGGCGGCAAGCTGATGCAGCTTGGCTCGCGGCTGATCGACTCGGTTTCGAAGAAGCTCGCCGACGAGTTCTTCGCCAACTTCGCCAAGGCGGTCAGCGAAGGCTGAGCCTCAGGAGGCCTTGCGCAGAGCGTCCAGCGCTTGGGAGACCGCGGTCTCGGCTGCGCCGACTTGAAGGGCGACGTCGGCGGCGGCCGCGTTTGCCCGCTCCAGAGCGCCCTGTGTCATGTCGAGGCTGTCATTGACGGCGTTGGCGCTCTCGATCGCGACATCCGAGCTGCCGGCGACCAGCGAGGCGTCGTGAGCGATCATCGCCGTGACCCGGCTCTGCTGGGAGACGGCTTCCGAAATTGCCTCGGAATCCTGCCTGATCGCGTCGACCGTGGCGGCGATGGCTGCAGCATGCGTGCTGCAGGATTCGGCACTGGCGGTCAGCTCGGCGATCTGGCCGGCAATGTCCTGCGTGGCGTTCGCGGTCTGCGTCGCCAATGACTTCACCTCGGATGCGACCACCGAGAAGCCACGCCCGGACTCGCCGGCGCGTGCGGCCTCGATCGTGGCGTTGAGGGCGAGCAGATTGGTTTGCGCGGCGATGTCGGCGATCATGCCGACGACCTTGCCGATATTGCCCGTCACCTCGCGCAGGCGGGCGATCGCCTCATTCATCTGCCCGGCATCGAGCACGGCCTGATGCGTGATCGACAAGCTCTGCCGGGCGCGCTGGCCGATATCGGCGATGTTGGCCGACATCTCCTCGGTGGCGGCTGCCGTCTGGATCGACTTTTCCCGCACGACCACAGATGCGCTCGCGACCTTGCCGACCGTATCCTTGATGAAGGCCGTGGCGCGGCCGGTTTCGGCGGCGGTGGCGACAAATTGCTCGACCGCGTCGTTGATGGTGTTGTCGAGGTTCCCGATCCGGTGCCGCAGGGTCGCGGCGGTCTGGTCGATGGCGGAGGCCCGCCTCCGCGCATCGGCCTCCTCGTACTCGCGATTCATCGTCATCGCGGTGTTGACGTCGTAGGTCAGGATCCGTTCGATCACGAAAAGATCCTCGGCGAATTGCCGCGGGGTGAACAGTGCGCGGCGGCGGTTCTCGACGCAGAGCTCGCGCATCAACGAGAACGCGATCGAAGAGCGAGCCCTGGCGCGTACGCGGGCTTCTCTCTCGATCAGGCAGAGCCGCTCGGCCGAAGCGACATAATTCTCGTCGAAGTCGCCATCGAACAACAGGCGAAAATGCGCTGCGGAAGCCGGGTAGAGTGTCTGGGATACAGCAGCTACGCTGTTGCGAAGCTCGTTATGGATGGAGAAGGCACGCTCGAAATCGGCTGCGATCAGCTGCTCGATCGCGCCATCGACCAAGGGGCGGTAGAGGCGCAGGCGGGCGCGCTGCTTCTCACCGTAGCCGATCGCATGCAGCCGGCGTTGAATCTGTTCCATCAACACGGCCACGCGACGACCCTCGTTCGCGGCCGGAATGGCGGCCACGAGCGCCGACGTTGCGGCAATAACCTTAAAAAAGCACCAATGCCGCAAAGGTGGTCGCAATTGCCGGTCCGTGTCGCAGCAAGGAGAAAACCGTCCGAATTCGGCGCAAAACGCATAGCACACCGAAAGCGCCCGCCGCTTGACCCGGCAAAATCGCGGGTCCACATTCGTTTTTGAGCTGTTCCAAGGAAAAGCTGCCCGATGGGGCGAAGCTGCCGGAAGCGCTCAGCCTGACCCAGACCCAGGGAGGGGGTGGGCGGGCATCAGAGACGGGTCACAGGAGATGTGCTCATGACCACTGTTTCGCTGACGGTGAACGGCAAAGCCGTCACCGCCAATGTCGACCCGCGCACCCTGCTGGTGGAACTGCTTCGCGAAAACCTAAGACTGACCGGCACCCATGTCGGTTGCGACACCAGCCAGTGCGGCGCCTGCGTCGTGCATCTCGACGGCAAGGCCGTCAAATCCTGCACCACGCTCGCCGTCTCGGTCGAAGGCGCGAACGTGACCACCATCGAGGGGCTGGCCGACGGCGCCACCCTGCACCCGATGCAGGAGGCCTTTCGTGAGCATCACGGCCTGCAATGCGGCTTCTGTACGCCGGGCATGATCATGGCTGCCGTCGACATGGTGAACCGCCGCGGCCACGAGCTCGACGAGAAGACGATCCGCGAAGATCTCGAAGGCAACATCTGCCGCTGCACGGGCTACCACAACATCGTCAAGGCGATCGCCGCCGGTGCGGAGGCTATGGGCAAGGGCGCGGCGCCGGTGCGCCGGGCCGCCGAGTGAGGCACCCGCCCGTGCCCCAAGGCGCGGGTTTTTCGTCCTTCATGCGTTCCATGCAGTGAGGCGTCCGCCAGAGGCGCCGTGCGAGGAGGGAACACCATGTCCGTTACCGGAATCGGCGCCGCAGTCCGTCGCAAGGAAGATCATCGTTTCATCACCGGCCAGGGCCGCTATACCGACGACGTCAATCGTCCGGGGCAAGCCCACGCCTATTTCCTGCGCTCGCCCCATGCGCATGCCAAGATCGGGTCGATCGACACCAAGGCCGCCGCGGCGATGCCGGGCGTGCTCGGCATCTTCACCGGCGCCGATCTCGCCGCCGACAAAGTCGGCGGGCTGATCTGCGGCTGGATGATCCACAACAAGGACGGCTCGCCGATGCGCGCCGGCCCGCATCCGGCGCTCGCCCAGGGCAAGGTGCGCTATGTCGGCGACCATGTCGCCGTGGTGGTGGCCGAAACGCTGGCGCAGGCGAAGGACGCCGCCGAGGCGATTGTCGTCGACTATCAGGAACTGCCTGCGGTGGTCGACACCGCCAAGGCCGCGGGCGCCAAGACCGCGATCCATGACGAGGCGCCGGACAACACGGTGTTCAACTGGCATCTCGGCGACAAGGACGCGACCGAGAAGGCCTTCAAGGCGGCCAAGCACGTCACCAAGCTCGATCTCGTCAACAATCGGCTCGTGCCCAACGCGATGGAGCCGCGCGCGGCGGTCGGCGACTACGACGCCGGCGACGGCGTCTTTACGCTCTTTACGACGAGCCAGAATCCGCATGTGGCGCGGCTCGTGCTCTCGGCCTTCATCGGTATCGCACCGGAGAACAAACTGCGCGTGATCGCGCCGGATGTCGGCGGCGGCTTCGGCTCGAAGATCTTCATCTATGCCGAGGAGACAGTCTGCGTCTGGGCGGCGAAGAAGGTCGGGCGGCCGGTGAAATGGACGGCGGATCGCACTGAAGCTTTCCTCTCCGACGCGCATGGCCGCGACCATGTCACCCATGCGGAGCTGGCAACCGATGGCGAGGGCAAGATCCTCGGTATGAAGGTCCACACCACGGCCAATCTCGGCGCCTATCTCTCGACCTTCTCGTCGTCGGTGCCGACCTATCTCTACGCGCCGCTGCTGTCGGGGCAGTACGACATCCCGGCGATCTATTGCGAGGTCGACGCGGTCTACACCAACACCGCCCCCGTGGACGCCTATCGCGGCGCCGGGCGGCCGGAGGCGACCTTCGTGGTCGAGCGCCTGATCGAGATCACGGCGCGCCAGCTCGGCAAGGACCCGGCGAAGTTCCGGATGCTGAACTACATCAAGAAGTTCCCGCACCAGACGCCGGTCATCATGATGTACGACACCGGCAATTACGGCGCCTCGCTGAAGAAGGCGCTGGAGATGATCGACTACAAGGGGCTGGGCAAGCGCAAGCGCGACTCCGCCCGCACCGGCAAGCTCCGCGGCATCGGCTTCTCCTCCTATATCGAGGCCTGCGGCATCGCCCCTTCGGCGGCGGTGGGGTCGCTCGGCGCGGGCGTCGGCCTGTGGGAATCGGCCGAAGTCCGGGTCAATCCGGTCGGGACGGTCGAAGTGCTGACAGGCTCGCACAGCCATGGCCAGGGCCATGAGACCACCTTCGCGCAGCTCGTCAGCGACCGGCTCGGCATCCCCATCGACAATGTCTCGATCATCCATGGCGATACGGACAAGGTGCAGATGGGGATGGGCACCTATGGCTCGCGCTCCGGCGCGGTCGGCATGTCCGCGATCTTCAAGGCGCTCGACAAGGTCATCGCCAAGGGCAAGAAGGTCGCCGCCCATGTGCTGGAGGCCGACGAGGCCGATATCGACTTCGCCGACGGGCATTTCGCGGTGAAGGGCACCGACCGGAAGCTCGATTTCGGCTCCTGCGCGCTGCAGGCCTATGTTGCGCACAAGTTCAACGGGCAGGAGCTGGAGCCGGGGCTGAAGGAGGGGGCGTTCTACGACCCGACGAATTTTACCTTCCCGGCCGGCGTTCATATCTGCGAGGTCGAGATCGACCCGGAAACGGGCATCACCAGGATCGATCGCTGGGCGGCCGTCGACGATTTCGGCAACGTCATCAACCCGATGATCGTCGAGGGGCAGGTCCATGGCGGCATCGCCCAGGGTGTCGGCCAGGCGCTGCTCGAAGGTGCCCGCTACAATGGCGACGGCCAGCTCGTGACCGCGAGCTTCATGGATTACTGCATGCCGCGCGCCGACGACCTGCCGTCCTTCGATGTCGGCATGACGGTGACGCCGTGCCCGTCGAACCCGCTCGGCATCAAGGGCTGCGGGGAGGCCGGAGCCATCGCATCACCGCCCGCCGTCATCAACGCCATCACCGACGCGCTCGGCCATGAGGACATCGCGATGCCCGCCACGCCCCAGGCGGTGTGGCGTGCGGCGCAGAAGTCGATCAGCCGCATGGCGGCCGAGTGAGCTGAAAGGAAGAGCACATGTACGCTTTCACCTATCACAAGCCCACCAGCTCCCGGCAGGCGGCGACGCTGCTCGCCAAGAAGGAGGACGCCAAGCTCCTGGCCGGCGGCCACACTTTGCTGCCGACGATGAAGCAGCGGCTGGCTTCGCCCTCCGCACTCGTCGATCTCGGGGCTTGCGCCGATCTCAAAGGCATCGCTCGCAAGGGTCGCAACCTCGTCATCGGCGCGATGACCACCCATGCCGAGGTCGCTGGCTCGGCGGAGGTGCAGGAAGCCATTCCGGCGCTCGCCTTCCTTGCCGGCCATATCGGCGACCCGCATGTGCGCCACCGCGGCACGATCGGCGGCTCGGTCGCCAACAACGACCCGGCGGCTGATTATCCGGCGGCGCTTCTGGCGCTGGGCGCCACGGTCGTCACCAACAAGCGCAAGCTGACGGCCGAGGAGTTCTTCACCGGGCTCTACGAGACGGCGCTGGAAGAGGGCGAGATCATCACCAAGGTCTCGTTCCCGCTCGCCTCGAAGGCGGGCTACGCCAAGTTCCGCAACCCTGCCTCGCGCTACGCCATGGTCGGCGTCTTCGTTGCCAAGCGCGGCAGCGAGATCCGCGTTGCGGTGACGGGGGCGGGCGAGGGCGGCGTGTTTCGCTGGCCCGAGGCTGAAGCGGCGCTCAAGGCGCGCTTCGCGCCGAAATCGCTTGAGGGCCTCAAGCACACGGCTGATGGCATCAACGGCGACATCCACGCCGATCCCGAATACCGCGCCCACCTGATCGGCTCCATGGCCAAACAAGCCGTCGCGCAAGCGACGGCGAAGGTGGGCTGACGGCCGAGGGTTTGTCCGAGGCGTTGCGGCGCATGCCGTCATGCTCGGGATTGCCCCGAGCGTCTCGTGAAGGGCAGGCGCCTCTTCCGGCATGAGATTCTCGGGCCAGCGCATCGTGCTCCCCGAGAATGACGATCTACGGAGACGCTTCAGTAGAAGAAGCGTTCCTCGACGATCCGGCCGTTCTCGACGGTGTAGAGACCGACCTCGTCCATCACGCGGCGTTCGCCGGTCTCCTTGACGGTGACGTCGACTTGGAAGCGGACGGCGAACTGGTCGCCGTTGAGATACGGGCCTTCGCTGCTGAAGTCGTGCATCTCGTGGTTCGCGACCCACCACTCGCCCTTCTGCCTGACGGCTTCCTTGCCGCGGCAGACGGCCATCGGGCCGGGCATGTTCTCGTAGCTG
Source organism: Allobosea sp. 10L417 (assembly GCF_056395485.1). Classification (NCBI taxonomy): domain Bacteria; kingdom Pseudomonadati; phylum Pseudomonadota; class Alphaproteobacteria; order Hyphomicrobiales; family Alloboseaceae; genus Allobosea; species Allobosea sp. 10L417. The sequence goes on along the minus strand of NZ_JBFTJP010000001.1, from coordinate 138,714 downwards.
ACGATGTCGTCGGCGTTGAAGCGGTTGGCGGCCTCGTGGTGCTTGCCCTCCTTGAGCAGGGCAACGAAGTCCTTGGCGATCTGATCGGTGGTCATGATCTGCGCTCCGTCGTTCAGGCATAGCGAGTCTGGACTTGCTTACCGCCCTGCCATGTCAGCAGCATGGCCGTGCGCTCCGCGCCTTCCTTCAATCTGCCCGTCGCGATAGAAATCGGTCATGCTCAACGCTTCCCCTATCCCCGTCTCGATCGACGCCACACTGACCCTGCTGCAGTCGCAGGGTTATGTCGCCGACCGCGCGCTGGCGACCGTGCTGTTCCTGGCGCTGCGGATGAAGCGGCCGCTGCTGCTGGAGGGGGAGGCTGGCACCGGCAAGACCGAGATCGCCAAGGTGCTTGCAGCGGGCCTGGGCCGGCGGTTGATCCGGCTGCAATGCTATGAGGGGCTCGACCTCGCCTCCGCCGTCTATGAGTGGAACTATTCCGGGCAGATGATGGCGATCCGCCTCGCCGAGGCCGGTGGGGTCGCCGAGGATCGCGAGCGCCTGGAAGGCGACATCTTCTCCGAGAAATATCTGGTGAAGCGGCCGCTGCTGCAGGCGCTGGAGCCGCAGGATGGCGGGGCGCCGATCCTGCTCATCGACGAGCTCGACCRCACCGACGAGGCCTTCGAAGCCTTCCTGCTCGAAGTGCTGGCCGATGCACAGGTGACGATTCCGGAATTCGGCACGGTGAAGGCGGCCGAGCCGCCGATCGTGATCCTGACCTCGAACCGCACGCGCGAGATCCATGACGCGCTGAAGCGGCGCTGCCTCTATCACTGGGTCGGCTATCCCGATGCGGCGCGCGAACTCGCCATTCTGAAGGCCAAGGTGCCGGATGCGCCCGCCAAGCTCTCGAAGCAGGTCGTCGGCTTCGTGCAGGCGATTCGCAAGGAGGAGCTGTTCAAGCAGCCGGGCGTCGCCGAGACGCTGGACTGGGCGACGGCTCTGATCGAGCTCGACGCTGTCGCGCTCGATCCGGCCATCGTCTCCGACACGCTCGGCGCGCTGCTGAAGTATCAGGACGATATCCAGGCGATGCAGGGCTCCAAGGTGAAGGAACTGCTGGATCAGGCCAAGGCCGAGGCGGGGCGCTAGCTTTTCGTCGATGGCCGCAGTTTTCTCCGGCGGAGAAGCGTGAGGGGGAAGCCATGAACGCAGACATCAAGGCCGTGGAAGCGACGGTGCGGACCTATCTCGACGGGCTCTATGAGGGCGACGCCGAGAAGCTCGCACATGTCTTCCACCCGACCAGCGCGCTGACCACGGCCCGCGAGGACGGCACGATCCAGATCGTTCCGCGCGATCAATGGCTCGATCTCGTCCGCAACCGGCCTTCGCCGCAGGCGGCGGGGCTGCAGCGCGACGACCACATCCTGACGATCGATCTCGTCGGGCCGACGCTGGCGCTGGTCAAGGTCAAATGCCAGATGCCGCCGCGCTACTTCACCGATCTGCTCTCGCTGTTGAAGATCGAGAGTCGCTGGCAGGTCGCCCAAAAGGTGTTCATGACGGAGATGCGGGGTTGAGGTCACCCGCCGCCCTCACCCTGAGTAGGCCCGCAGGGCCGTCTCGAAGGATGCTCCAGACGACTCGAGGGTGTGCTGGATCATCCTTCGAGACGCCGCGTGCCGCGGCTCCTCAAGATGAGGGCTGCGGGAGGCCAGGCGGGCAGCGATGACCGGCAAGCTTTCCGAGAACGTCGCCTATTTCGCGCGTGCCTTGCGTGCGGCCGGGCTGCCGGTCGGGTCCGGGGCGGTGGTCGAGGCGGTCGAGGCCTTGGGCGATGGTGCGCTGGGCGACCGCCCTGACGTCTACTGGGCGCTGCACGCGATCTTCGTGAAGAAGCATGAGGACAGTCCGGTCTACGATCAGGCGTTCCGGCTGTTCTGGCGCCGGCGCAATCTGATCGAGAAGATCATGGCGCAGATGTCGCCGGTGTCGCCCGGTGCCAACAGCCAGCCGGAAAAGACCGAGGCGGGGGCGTTGCGCGTGGCCGAGGCTTTCGCGCCGCCGGCGCGGGAGGACGAGGCGCCGGTCGAGCTGACGGAGCTGACGGCGCGGTTGACGGTCTCGGATCGCGAGATGCTGAAGGCGCGCGACTTCGCGCAGATGACCGCGGCGGAAATCGCGCGCGCCAAGCAACTCATCGCCGAACTGAGGCTGCCGGATGACAGCGTGCCGATGCGGCGGTTCAGGCCCCTGGCACATGGACGGACGATCGACCTGCGGCGGACGCTCCGGCAGTCGCTCCGGGGAGGCGGGGGCTCGATCGATCTCGCCTTCCGGGAGCGGCGCGAGATGCATCCGCCGATCGTTGCGCTGGTCGATATCTCCGGCTCGATGGCGGAGTATTCGCGGATTTTCCTGCATTTTCTGCATGCGCTGACCGAAAAGCGCCGGCGCGTGCATTCCTTCGTCTTTGGTACGCGGTTGACCAACGTCACCCGGATGCTGAAGGCACGCGATCCGGACGAGGCGCTGGCGCTTGCCGGCAAGGCGGCGCCGGATTGGGAGGGCGGCACCCGCATCTCCGCGGCACTGCACGAGTTCAACCGCGTCTGGTCGCGGCGCGTGCTGGCAGGCGGGGCGGTGGTGCTGCTCTTCACCGACGGGCTCGAGCGCCATCTCGACGACAGCCTCGCCTTCGAGATGGACAGGCTGCATCGCTCCTGCCGGCAGTTGGTCTGGCTCAACCCGCTGCTGCGCTACGATGCCTTCGCGGCGCGGGCGAGCGGCATCCGGGCGATGCTGCCGCATGTCGATTCGTTCCGGCCGATCCATAATCTCGCTGCCATGGCGGATCTTTGTGCGGCGCTGTCGCGGGACGTCGGGCGCGAGAACGATCCGCGCCTGTGGTTGAAACGGGCGCAGATGCCAAAGCTCATCGCCTGAACCGACCATGGCGCAGGAAGTGGATGGTCTGGGCCATGGCTTCCGGGTCGCGCATGATCAGCGGATGGCTCGTTGGCAGGACGATGTGGTCACTCATGCCGGCGACGCGAGTCCGCTCGACCGAGACGCGTCCGTCATTGGGGCCGGGCAGGACCAGTGACGCAAAGACATAAAGCGAGCGGTCGCCGGCGATGACGCCGAGAGGATAGTCGACCTCGCCGAGCAGATGGCACAGCTCCTCGCTGCGCTGCGTCGCAAGCTGGCCGCCGGCCGGGCCGAAGGCGCTGCGGTAGAGCCAGTTCCGGCGTAGCAGATCGGCGATCTCGCTGCCTTCGTTCGGCGGCGCGAGCATGACGACGCGCCCGAGGCGCTTCGGGCGGCAGCGGTTGAGATAGGCGCGGGCAACGAGCCCACCCATGGAATGAGTGACGAAGTGGAGATTTCGTGTCAGCTCCGCCTCAAAGGCGGTGATCGGGGCCGACAGCCCGTCGACGATCTGCGCAAGGTCCTGCTCGCGCGAGGGATAGTCGAGATTGAGAACGCGATAACCCTCGGCCGCGAGCGCCTGTTGGAGCTTCTGCATTGAGGCTGCGCGGCGCAGGATTCCGTGCAGCAGGACGACACCGTCTTGGCCCGTTAAGGGCATTGCTTCCTCGCCTTCGAGCGTTTGAATTCAGCCGAGCGCTAGCACATATAAAGGCACCGCATAACGGCTTTGCCCCGCCCGCTCGACGCAAGTGTGGCATTGGCGCATAAGATCGAACCCGTTTCCGCGTCATTCGCGAAAGGCCCGGCGATGATCAGCACCGACACCGATATCCTGCGCGCTGCCGAGGAGTGGAGTCGCGGTGGCCGGCATGTGGCGATCGCCACGGTGGTCGAGACCTGGGGCTCGGCGCCGCGCCCGGTCGGCTCGCATCTCGTCATCGACGGCGAGGGCAATTTCCTCGGATCGGTCTCGGGCGGCTGTGTCGAAGGCGCGGTAGTGGCCGAGGCTGCCGACGTGATCGCCGACGGCAAGGCGCGCATGCTGGAATTCGGCGTCGCCGACGAGGCGGCCTGGAAGGTCGGCCTCTCCTGCGGCGGCCGCATCAAGGTCTATGTCGAAAAGGTGAACTGAGATGGCCTCCTGGGAAACGCTGATCGCCTTCGCGACGGTGACGATCCTCGTCGCCTATTTTCCGGGGCCGGCGCTGCTCTATACCGCCGCCCAGACGATCAGCCATGGCCGCAAGGCCGGCCTGATGGCGATGCTCGGCATCCATCTCGGCTGTTATGTCCACGTCTTTGCCGCTGCCTTCGGCCTGTCGGCCGTGTTCAAGCATGTGCCGGAACTGTTCATGGCAGTGAAGATCGCCGGTGCGATCTATCTGGTCTGGATCGGCATCGGCATGATCCGCTCGCGCCTGGGCGCGCCCGATCAGCCTGTCGCGCCGCCGAAAACGGTGAAGCGCGCGCTGCTCGATTCCTTCATCGTCGAGATCCTGAACCCGAAGGTTGCGCTGTTCTTCATCGCGCTTCTGCCGCAGTTCGTTGATCCGGCCGCCCCGCTCCCGGTCTGGGCGCAGTTCCTGATCCTCGGCATGATCGTCAATTTCGCCTTCTCCTCGGCCGATCTCGTCACGGTCTTCGGCGCTTCCTTGGTCGTGGGCGCGATGAAGAAGACCAGGGCGGGGTTCGCTTTCGGGCGCTGGATCGGCGGCTCGCTGATGATCGGGCTCGGGCTGAAGCTCGCGGTGGACAGGGGCTGAGACCGTGGATCTCTCCATTCTCGCGGCGCTCAATGCCGAGCGCCAGGCACGCCGCGCCACCGTGCTCGTGACCGACATCGCTGGCGGTACGCAGCGGCTCGTCAAGCACGCAGCGGTTTCCGGGGACCCGCTGGCCGAGCTGCTGGAACGGCAGCTGCGCATGGGCAAGAGCGGCATGGTCGAGGTCGAGGGCGCGCAGTACTTCCTGACCGTGCAGGCTCCGCATCCGCGAATCGTGGTGACCGGCGCCGTCCATATCTCGCAGGCGATGGCGCCGATGGCCAGGACGCTCGAGCTCGACCTCGTCATCGTCGACCCCCGCACGGCCTTCGCGACGCCCGAGCGCTTTCCAGAGACCGAATTGCTGGCGGAATGGCCGGACGAGGCCATCGGCCGGATCGGCCTCGACAGCTACACCGCCTTCGTCGCCCTGACCCATGACCCGAAGATCGACGATCCCGGGCTGGAGGCGGCGCTGCGCTCGGACTGCTTCTATGTTGGCGCGCTCGGCAGCCGGAAGACCCATGGCAAGCGCGTCGAGCGGCTGACTGCGGCTGGTTTCGATGCGGCAACCATCGAGCGCATCCACGCGCCGATCGGGCTCGACATCGGAGCGGTCTCGCCGGCGGAGATCGCGCTTGCGATCCTGGCGGAGATCGTCTCGACCTTGCGCGGCCCGCGCCGCAAGCCGGCCTGAGAGGCGCAGCAGATGAGATTCGGGCCTGTCGCTATTGCCGATGCCGCCGGCTGCATCGCGGCGCATACGATTCGCGCCGGCGGAGCGACCGTGAAGAAGGGTGCCACGATCACGACGGAGCTGGCGGCGCGGCTTCGCGAGGCCGGTGTCCAGGAGATTGTCGCAGTCCGGCTGGAGCCGGGCGATATCGGCGAGAACGCGGCGGCCGAGCGCCTGGCCGCAAGGATGACCGGCGAGGCCATCGCCGCCGAACTGCCTTTTACCGGCCGGGTCAACATGTTCGCGGCCACGGCCGGCGTTCTCAAGATCGATGTCGCCGCCATCGATGCGTTCAATGCTGTGGACGAGGCGATCACGGTTGCGACGCTGCCGGCGCTCAAAGCAGTCGTGGCAGGTGAGCTCGTCGCGACGGTGAAGATCATTCCCTACGCGGTTGCCGAGACGCAGATGGAGGAGGCGCTGGCGGCGCTCGGTGCCGGGCCGGCCATCGCGATCGCACCCTATCGTCCGTCGCGGGTGGCGGTGATCTCGACCCTGCTGCCGGGCCTCAAGCCAAGCGTCGTCGACAAGACCCTGCGGATCATGGAGGAACGTCTGGCTCCGGCGCAGGCCGTGCTGGCGGCCGACAAGCGTGTTCCGCATGAGCCGCAGCCGCTCGCCGCTGCGCTTGTCGAGCAGGCGAAGGGAAAGGCCGACATCATCGTGGTGTTCGGTGCCTCGGCCATTACCGACCGGCGCGACGTCATTCCACAGGCGCTGGTGGAAGCCGGCGGGGAGGTCGAACATCTCGGCATGCCGGTCGATCCCGGCAATCTGCTGATGCTCGGCAGGCTCGCAGGCAAGCCGGTGATCGGGGCGCCGGGTTGTGCACGCTCGCCAAAGGAAAACAGCTTCGACTGGGTGCTGCAGCGCAGCCTCGCGGGGATCCGGGTCGGGCGTTCGGACGTTCAGCGCATGGGCGTCGGCGGGTTGCTGATGGAGATCGTCTCGCGGCCACAGCCGCGCGCGCCGGGCCATGAGGAAGGCGGCCCGATCGCCGGCATCGTTCTCGCTGCCGGGCAGTCGACGCGCATGGGCGCGCGCAACAAGCTGCTCCAGCCGCTGCATGGCAAGCCGATCCTGCGTCACGCGGTGGAGTCGCAAATCGAAGCCGGCCTGTCGCCGGTCCTGGTCGTCACCGGTCACGAGCAGGATGCCGTCGCGGCCGCCCTTGCGGATTTGCCTGTCCGGATCGTGCACAACCCCGACTATGCCTCGGGCATGGCGAGTTCTTTGAAGGCTGGCGTCGCCGCCCTGCCTGTCGAGGTCCAGGGCGCGGTGATTTCGCTCGGCGACATGCCGAACGTGACCCCGAAGGTGATCGAACGGCTGATCGAGGCGCATGGCGCGCGGCCGGAGGCGCTCGCCGTCGTGCCGACGCTGTTCGGGCAGCGCGGCAACCCGGTGCTGCTGGCGCGGGAGGTCTTTCCGGCAGTATCGCTGCTCACGGGCGATCGTGGGGCGCGGCGACTGCTCGACGAGGCCGGCGAGCGCGTGGTCGAGGTCGGATTCGAAGATCCGGCCATCGCCATCGACGTCGATACGCCGGAGGCCTTGCGGGCGTTGCAAGGCTGAATCGGGAGCATTCCATGCTTGTGCGGCTGGTGGATGCTGCGCCCGCTCTAGCGCAACCAGTGCAGCCCCAACGTGCCATAGGCCTCCGATGGGCGGTCGCTTGTTCTCTGCCAGCCGCCGGAGAGGCGCCATTCCAGGCCGAGGAGACGCAGTCCCGTAAGATGGAGTCCGAGCCGCAACTTGCGGTAATCGGACGCGCGATAGGCTTCTGCCTCAGGGCCGACATAGAACCCCGTCGGCACTCGCCAACCGGGCGCGAGGCGTGCCCAGAGGCGATGATCGACCGAGGACGCATAGGCATTGGCCTGGAGCATCATGCCATCGGCAGGTATCGCCCAAAGATCGGCCTGGAGCCGCGCCCCATAGCGCGTCGTGATCAACGATGGGCCGAAGGCTTCGATGCGCTGCTCGCTTTCAAAGTCGGAGCCGGCATACAGCGCGAAAAAGCTGCTGCCGATGCGCCATTCGTAACCCAACATCGCCAATGACTCGGCCTTGTAGGTGGTGCCATTCGGTGGCTGGCGCCGCGTTTGCTCCTGTGAGGTGCCGGCCTTGAGGAATAGTCTGAAACCGCTTCCGGCAAGCGCGCCGCCAAGGGCACGCTTCATGCCGACCGAGGCGAAGGTTTTTGTCGGCCCTGCCTCCATCGAGCCGAATATCACCGTCGATGTGGGTGAACGCTGGTCGGGATCCTCCTCCTCCGCATGCAGGTCAAGAGGAACGGTTGTCAGGACAAGCACCAGCGCGGCCCGCTTGGCCTTACTCGAGCCATACGCCACGCACGCCCCCCAACGACGCGATATTGCGGGCGCCGACCCACGATATCAGTTTGGATAGCAGCAGTTTGGCAGTAGAATTGCAAGCTTTTGTTAACCAACGGGGAGCAGCCTCGACGTATCCGGCTAAGCTTTCATTCCGTTTCGGGACAGGAGGTGACGATGGTCTCTGCAGACTTCATCAAGCAGCTGGAAGGCTACGGACTGACAACGGCGACGATTCTCTACCGGATGCCGGATCATCTTCACGTATTGCAGACCTATATCTGGCAGCAATACGACCTCGCGCCGCGCTTTCCGGTGCTTCACGATTTTCTCGCCTTCTGGCGGCGTGAGCTCGATGGGCCGCTTCATTCGGTCACCGTTGCGCATTCACGACTGATCCGGCCAGCCGAAATCCGCAACCTGAACGGCGTGCTGACGCTGCACTGAGGCGGCTGCGCTAGATCGCTGCGCGTCCCACCGCAGGCGCGGTGGCAGCCTATCCCTTTGTGCGAGCGTCGAATTTCTCCGGATTTCCGGTTCCGCTTTTCGGTCCGTCCCTATAGGGGGCTTGAGCGTCCGGCATTGAACGCCTGCGTGCGGCGTGCTTGTTGGGCGGCTGCCGGCCGTGCTAGGCGGGCGCTTCCGCTTCGGCACGGCCTTTGTTCCTTTGTCATCTTCCCTGCGCACCTCCGGACTTCTGACGGCGCTCGCCGGACTGCCGGGGGACCGGATCGCGGTCGGTACGATCGTCGCCGCACTCCAGGACCGGGCCTACGCCCTGCTCGTCGTGCTACTCGGCCTGCCGAACTGCCTGCCGATGCCGCCGCCGATCCCCTTGGTTTGCGGCCTGGTCCTCGCCTTCATTGCCCTTCAGATGCTGATGGGCCGGCGGATGCCCTGGCTGCCGCAGGCTCTGCTTACCCGCAGCATCGGCAAGCCAGAGCTCAATCGTGCGGTCGAGCGGGCGCTGCCGGCGTTGGTTCGGCTCGAACGCTTTTCGAAGCCGCGCCTGACGATGCTGGGCAGTCCCTACGCGGTTCCGGTACTCGGGCTTCTGATGCTGGTCCTGGCACTGGGCCTGATCGTCGCGGCGCCCTTCATCGGACAGATACCGCTCGGTCTCGCCGTCTGTCTGGTAGGGCTCGGCCTCGTCGAGCGCGACGGGGTCCTGATCATCATCGGGGCGGTCTTCGGTGCGGCGGGGCTGCTGCTCAGCGCCGGTTTCGCCTATGCGATCTTCAGCGGCATCCACGAGCTGCTGTTCTGAAGACGGATTTCAGGCGGCAACGAGGACTTCAGCAAAAGGGTTGCTGAGATCCAGCAGCCGATCGATCTCGTGGGCGGGCACGGCCTTCGAGAACAGGAAGCCCTGCAGCTCGTGGCAGCCGATCGCCTGCAGGAAACGATGCTGCTCGGCGGTCTCGACGCCTTCGGCGCAGACGCGCAGGCCAAGCGCGCGGCCGAGATGCGCCATGGAGTGGACCAGAATCGCGGATTCGCCGGTTGCTTCCATATATTCGAGGAAGGAGCGGTCGATCTTGATCTTGTCGAAGGCGAAGCGCCGCAAATAGATCAGGCTCGAATAACCGGTGCCGAAATCGTCGAGCGCCAGGCCGACGCCATGCGCGCGAATATCCATCATCGCAGTCTCGGCGGCATCGGCATCCTCGATCAGCACGCCTTCGGTGAGCTCGAGCTCCAGCTGTGCCGGATCGAAATCCGTCTCCTCGATGATGCGGATGACGTTGGCGACGAAGTCCTTGTGGCGGAACTGGATCGGCGACACGTTGACCGCGAGCCGAACGCCCGACCAGCGCCGGGCTTCGCTGCAGGCACGCCGCAGCACCCACTCGCTCAACGGCACGATCAGGCCACGCTCCTCCGCGATGGTGATGAAATCCGATGGCGGGATCATGCCATGCACCGGGTGCGGCCAGCGGACCAGCGCCTCGACGCCGACTATGGTGGAGCCATCAACCGAAACCTGCGGCTGGTAATGCAGCGTCAGCTCATCGTTCTCGATGGCGCGGCGCAGGTCGTCCTCGACCATCCGCTTGAGTTGCAGGGATCGGTTCATCTGCGTTTCGAAGAAGGCGAAACGATTCCGGCCATTGTTCTTGGACTGGTAGAGCGCGGTATCTGCCAGCTTCAGCAGCATCTCGCGATCCTTGCCGTCGCGCGGAGCCATCGCGATACCGATGGAGCAGCCAATCGTGACCTCGATGCCCATGACGATGAAGGGTTCGGTGAGGCGCGTAAGGATGCGTTCCGCCAGCGCAGTGCAGCGGGCAGGCGTGGCCTGCGTCTGGATGATGCCGAACTCGTCGCCGCCGATGCGCGCGACCGTGTCCTCAGCCTGTACGGAGCTCGCGAGCCGCGTGGCGACCTGACGGATCAGTTCGTCGCCCGCCGTATGGCCATAGGTATCGTTGACCGCCTTGAAGCGATCGAGATCGATCAGCATCACGGCGAGAGTCCGGCCGTCCTGCTGCAGATCGGCGAGAGTCTGGTCCAGAGTCAGGTCGAAGCTGCGCCGGTTCGGCAGGAGCGAGAGCTCGTCCTGCCCCGCGAGGCGCTGGATCTGGCGCTCGCGCAGTTCGATCTGCCCGGCAGCGGCGCGCAGGCGCTGAACGACGAAGATGAAGATCGCCGAAAACAGCAACGCCACTGCGATCAGGGCCCAGAGGAACCGGTGCAGCATGACGTCGCCGGGGCGAGTCGGCGTCCAGCTCAGCCAACCGGAAACCGTCCCGTCGGGCGCCCGCAATGCCAACCCGTTGTGTCCGTCGCTGGGCTGGGCGGCGATCAATCGGATGTCGGCGATGCGATATCGGTCGGACAGCTCGGCCAAAAGGCTTGTCGAGATATGCCGGTAGGCAATGAGGAGCAGCGCTTCGGGCATATTCGCCGTGCCGAGCGGTATGGCGCGCGAAAGATTGACGGCGGTCAGCATCAGGGTTTCGTCGCGGTCCCGCACGATGGCCGAGCGCGAGGTTCCGGGCTGCGGAAGGCTGTCCTCGCCCTGGCCTATGGAGAGCGGAACTTCCCTGGCACTGCGCAGGAACAGATCGAGATGGCGCGGCCCTTCCGTCCCCGCCCGGCCCAGCTGCGTGTTCGTTTCGATGCCGGCCAGCACGGTGCCGCCCGCGGATGCGATAAAAGCCCCGTCGAAATCGGCGAACTGACTGCGCAGGCGTTTGAAGGCGGCCTGGAGCGCAGGTTTCGGGTCATCCGCTTCCAACGCATCCGGCAGCTCGCCGGCCGTAGTTAGGCCCTGCAGGCGCAATTCGTTGACCTTGATCTGGGCGTTGAAGGCCGCCTCGATCCGTTCGGCCTGACGCTGCACCTCGAGGCGATTGGCTTCGCGGGTGATCGCGATGACCACGCCGATGCCGGCAGCCATCAGGAGCAGGAACGCGCAGCCGAGTGTCACCACCGTGCTCGCGAACATACGAGCGGAGGCACCCGCGTTCGTCATCTTCGCGGCCAACGGTTGCAGCATTCGTTATCCAAGGCAGGTCGTTCGGACGACTTAAAGCCCGAATTATTGATATCCCGTTGCCACCTGACGGCGTCAAGAGTCGGATGGAACGTAAGGTGGGCGCGGAATCGCCATATGGGCAGCCCGCAATGCGGCGGACCAGCGCTCGCGCAAATCGTGGAAATAGGGCTCTCCGGCCTCGATCCGCCTGTTGAGTTCGAGATCGTCGGCGTCCCGCCGCATGACGAGCAGGTCGATCGGCAAACCGACGCCGAGATTGGAGCGCATCGTCGAATCCATCGAAATCAATCCGACCTTGAGGGCATCGTAGAGATGCGTCTTGAAGGTCACGGCGCGGTCGAGAATCGGCTTGCCGTATTTGTGTTCGCCGATTTGCAGGAAGGGCGCGTCTACGCCGCATTCGATGAAGTTGCCTGCGCCATAAACCATGAAGAGCCGCATCGGCTGCCCCCTGATCTGGCCACCGAACAGCATCGAGATGTCGAACTTGACTCGCGCTTCCTCGAGGGCCGTGCCGTCGATCTCGCGGACATGGCGAATGCAGCGCCCGACGAGTTGCGCGGCACGGAACATCGAGCTCGCATTGTGCAGGGTGTCGATCTCGCCGGTCTCGGGGTTTGGCAGGCCTTCGTGCAGGAAGCTCACCACCGACTGGGTGATCGAGAGGTTGCCGGCGGTCATCAGACCGAAGTTGCGGTCCCCCGGCCATGAGAAGACATGGAGCTTACGGAAGGTCGAGATGTCGTCCAGCCCGGCATTGGTGCGGGTATCGGCGATCATGACGAGGCCATCCTGCACAAGGATTCCGGCGCAGTAGGTCACGGGGCATGTCCTTGCATCTGCAGCACTCCCAGAGCATCGGACCGAAAAGTGGAATCCATTTTTCGGAGAAATCCGATGCTAGAATAAAGAGCCGGATCGAGCGCGATCACTGATTGGCGAAACGCCCTTCGGCCTCCCGGGCGCTGACGAGCACATTGAGATTCTCGCCTTCGCCGCCCTGACGCGAGCCGCGCACCGGCGCGGCATCGGCGAAATCGAGCCCCACGGCCACGCGAACATGCGTATCGATGGGGCAGAGGCCGTTGGCGCAGTCGAAACCGATCCAGCCATAGTCGTCCAGATGCACCTCTGCCCAGGCATGCGCACCGTTGCCGTGCGGCAGGCCGTCGGCTTGTGCGACATAGCCCGAGACGTAGCGTGCGGGCATGCCGAGATGCCGGGCGCAGGCCATGAAGACATGCGCGACATCCTGCGCGATCGCCTCCTGCGCGACAAAGGCCGCGATCGCTCCGACCCCGCTGCGGCCACTGGCATCGATGCAATTCATCCGATCGCCGACGGCAGCCATAAGAGCATGCATCTGCGACAAGGGCGTGGCGGCGCCCGCCGTCACCTCGTCAGCGAAGCTGCGCAGGGCGTCATCGTGTCCCGTCATCAGGGTATCGCGTCGATAAACCTCGCAAGGGACGCGTTCGAGACCGCCGCGGACCGCGCCGGCCAGATCGACGGTCTCGATCAGCCCATCGATGCGGATGCTGAGCGAGGAGATCGGGCCTTCGGCGTAGAAGCTATGGACGATGTTGCCATGCGCATCCTGCGTGGCGCGCAAACGGCCGTCGACGCTCGGCTCGATGCGCCAGGACATCACATGCTGGCCGTCATGGTCGCGCGGCGTCAAACGCAGAATCTGCGTTATGTGGCGCGCCGGCTCGGCGTAGTCGTAGCTGATCGTGTGGGAGATCCTGATCCGCATGGTCCAATCCGAGCGGGTTACCGCGGCCGCGTTCTTGCCGAGAGCCTGAACACGAGCAAGGCTTTCATTGCAGATACTGCTCGAAGATGGTGTTGCCGAGGCGGTTGTTCTCCGTGATGAACTCTTCGATGAATTCGTGCAGCCCGTGCTCGAAGACATCGTCGATGCGGGTGTTGCTCAGGCCCGCCAGCGTCTTGCGCGCCTGGCGCTGGGATGAACCCTGCCGGCCATAGGCATCGCCGAGATGGTCGAGGAAGCGCGAGATGTTCTCGTAGCAGGCGGCGAGCGATCGCGGCATGCGGCGGTTCAGGATGAGCAGGTCTGCGACCAGTATCGGCTTCACCGCCTCGCGATAGACCCAGTGATAGGCCGTCAGCGCCGAGACCTCGCGCAGCACCGTGGTCCATTGGAAGTAGTCGAGCGAGCCGCCGACCTGCTCGTTCGCCGGCAGCAGCACATGATACTTCACATCGAGGATGCGGGCGGTGTTGTCGGCGCGCTCGATATAGACGCCGAGCCGCGAGAACCAGTAGCTGTCGTCGCGCAGCATGGTGCGGTAGGCCGAGCCGTCGAAGACCAGCGAGACGTTCTTCACCCAGTCGAGGAAGCGAGCGAATTCCTCGCGGTCCATCCGCTTCTTCTCGAAGCGCTGCAGTTCAAGCCAGGCGCCGTTGAGCGCGTCCCACATCTCCGAGGTCAGCGCCGTGCGCACGGCGCGCGCATTGGAGCGTGCCTGGGCGAGGCAGTTGCGGATGGAGGAGGGATTGTCCGGGTTGAAGGTCAGGAAGTCGCAGACATTGCGCTCGTTCGCTTCGCCATAGGCCCGGGCGAAGGTGTCCTCGCAGCCGGCCGTCAAGACCGCGCTCTGCCATTCCGTGCCGGCGCCGCCATAGGTCGACGGCAGGTTGGTGAGGCGGGTCGTGGCGTCGAGGATGCGGGCCAGATATTCAGCCCGCTCGACATAGCGGGAAACCCAATAGAGGCTGTCTGCGGTACGCGAGAGCATGGTCAGCGAGAGCCTTTCCGCAGCATGGCAGGCGATTCCGGAAGCGAGATGGCCGTGCGAAGGACGGGGTTCGTCATGCGTCGAGCACCCAGGTGTCCTTGGTGCCGCCGCCCTGGCTGGAATTGACGACGAGCGAGCCTTCCTTGAGCGCGACGCGGGTCAGCCCGCCGGGGACGCAGGAGATGCCGTTGGCGCCGCTGAGCACATAGGGGCGCAAATCGACATGGCGCGGCGCCACGCCCGAGGCGACGAAGGTCGGGCAGGTCGAGAGCGCCAGCGTCGGCTGGGCGATAAAGCCGTCCGGCTGGGCCTTGAGCTTGCGGCGGAAGGCCTCGATCTGCGCCTTGTTGGCGTGCGGGCCGACGAGCATGCCGTAGCCGCCCGAGCCGTTGACCTCCTTGACGACAAGCTTCTCGAGATTGTCGAGGACATAGGCGTTGGCTTCGGGTTCGCGGCAGCGGAAGGTCGGGACGTTCTTCAGGATCGGCTCCTCGCCGGTGAAGAACTTCACGATCTCCGGCATGTAGCTGTAGACCGCCTTGTCGTCGGCAACGCCGGTGCCGACCGCGTTGGCCAGCGTAACGTTGCCGGCCTTGTAGGCCCCGATGATGCCTGGCACGCCGAGGATCGAATCGCTGCGGAAGACGAGCGGATCGATGAAATCATCGTCGATGCGCCGGTAGATCACGTCGACGCGCTTGGGGCCCTGGGTGGTCCGCATATAGACCACGTCGTCCTTGACCAGCAGGTCCGAGCCCTCGACCAGCTCGACGCCGAGCTTGTCGGCCAGGAATGAGTGCTCGTAGAAGGCCGAATTGTACTGGCCAGGCGTCAGCAGGCAGATCGTCGGGTCGGAAGGCGCGCTGCGCGGCGCGACCGAGCGCAACGTCGCCAGCAACTGATCCGGATAATTGTCGACCGGTGCGACGCGATGCATGGCGAAGAGCTCTGGGAAGAGCCGGAGCATCACTTCGCGGTTCTCCATCATGTAGGAGACGCCCGAGGGGGTGCGCGCATTGTCTTCCAGCACGTAGAAGGTGTCGGCGTCGACGCGCACAACATCGATGCCGGCGATATGGCAGTAGATGCCGTGCGGCACCTTGAAGTCGACCATTTCAAGCTGGTAGCAGGCGTTCCGGTAGACCAGATCCGGTGGAATGATGCCGGCCTTGAGGCATTCCTTCGGCCCGTAGACATCGGCCAGGAACATGTTGAGCGCGGTGACGCGCTGGCGCAGGCCCGCTTCCAGCTTGGTCCATTCCGGCTTGGTCAGGACGCGCGGGATGATATCGAAGGGGATCAGCCGTTCGGTGGATTCTGCGTCGCCGTAGACGGCGAAGGTAATGCCGATACGCCGGAAGAACAGCTCGGCCTGGCTGCGCCGCAGAGCCAGCGTTTCCGGCGGAGCCTCCTTCAGCCAACGGTCGAGAGCTCCGTAGGCAGGCCGCAGCTCCGTGCCCAAGCCGGTCATTTCATCGAATGCGACCATGCAGCCTCTTCCCCTTTTCGGTCAGCCTATGCGCATTCGCTGGCGTTCGGGAAGAGGGGGAAGAGGCGGCCAATTGATCGGCCTGCCTAATTCATGGGCAACAGTGAGGAGCGAAGTCCTCACGCAGCTGAGCGGCAACACCCGGCGGTCCAGCTGAGGCGGCAGCGACCGCTTCTATTCAAGGCTCCGTAACGGAAGCGCTTCTAGCCGGTTTTTGTCGAGCTGCGCCGTTGCTGCAGCCAGATCCTCAGGGCCTCTGCGTTGTTGTGATGCTCGTCTTTGGCGGCGTAGAGCAAGGCCACAGGACCTTCCTTGAGCTTCTCGTCCAGCGTGGAAAGTGCAGCCTGCGCCGGGGCCGTGCCGAGCTCTGCCGCATAGGCTGCGCAAAACTCATCCCAGCGATCGGGATGGCCGTGGAATTCATGCCGCAAGGCATCGCTGGGCGCGATGTCCTTGAGCCAGAGATCGATTCTGTCCTTCGAGACGCCGCGCGGCCACAGCCGGTCGACCAGAATCCGCATGCCGTCGCAGGGCGCCGGCGGATCATAAACCCGTTTCACTGTCAGCTGCGACATGTGCTCTGCCTCCCGTAGCGCGGGCTTGCGGCTCAGATCAGGCCGAGGCTGCGGAAGCTCGCATGGCCGTCTCGGCCGACGATGATGTGGTCGTGAATGGCGATGCCGAGCGGCTTGGCGATGTCGACGAGCTCGCGGGTCATCCGCATGTCGGCCCCGGAGGGCGTCGGGTCGCCCGAGGGGTGGTTGTGGACGAGGATGATCGCCGAAGCCGAAAGTTCCAGCGCCCTGCGCATTACCTCGCGCGGATAGACCGGCGTGTGGTCGACCGTGCCGGTCTGCTGCACCTCGTCGGCGATCAGCGCGTTCTTCTTGTCGAGGAACAGGATGCGGAACTGCTCGCGCTCGGCGAAGGCCATCGCCATCCGGCAATAGTCGAGCACCGAGGACCAGGAGGAGAGGACGGTGCGCTTGGCGACGGCGCCCTTGGCCATGCGCTTCAGAGCGGCTTCGACGATCTTGAGATCGAGCGCCACGCCCTCGCCGACGCCCTTGGCCTCAGTCAACCGTGAGGCGGGAGCAGCCAAAACCTCGGCGAAGGAGCCGAAGCGCTGGATCAGCTCCTTGGCGAGCGGCTTGACGTCGCGCTGGGGGATCGAGCGGAAGAGCAGCAGCTCCAGCAGTTCGTAGTCGGGCAGCGCATCGGCGCCTGCCTCCTGGAAGCGGGCGCGCAGGCGGTCGCGATGGCCGTGGTAATGCGGCGCCGGGGCCTGGGCCGTGGAGGCCGTTGGGGCAGCGGATTCTGCGAACAGTCCAGCGGGCGAGGGTGCTTTGCGCGATCCCTTGCCCTGGCGCTCGCTCATTTCGCCGCGAGCGGATTGTCGAGGCCACCTGGCGAGAGCGTGAAGATCTCGCAGCCCGTCTCGGTGACGCCGATCTGGTGCTCGAACTGGGCGGAGAGCGAACGGTCGCGCGTCACCGCGGTCCAGCCGTCGGAGAGCACTTTCACACCCGACTTGCCGAGATTGATCATCGGCTCGATGGTGAAGACCATGCCGGGCTTGAGCTCGATGCCTTCGCCGGGGCTGCCATAGTGCAGGATGTTCGGCGCGTCGTGGAAGAGCTGACCGATGCCGTGGCCGCAGAAATCGCGAACCACCGAGCAGCGCTCGGCCTCGGCATAGCGCTGGATGGCGAAGCCGATATCGCCGGTGGTGGCGCCGGCGCGCACCGCCTTGATGCCACGCAGCAGGCTCTCATAGGTGATCTCGACCAGGCGCTCGGCTTTCCGCGAGATATCGCCGACGCCGTACATGCGGCTGGAATCTCCGTGCCAGCCGTCGACGATCAGCGTGTAGTCGATGTTGAGGACATCACCCTCGCGCAGCGGCTTGTCGTCGGGGATGCCATGGCAGACGACATGGTTGATCGAGGTGCAGATCGACTTGGTGTAGCCGCGATAGAACAAGGTCGCCGGGTAGGCTCCGTTGTCCATGGCGAACTGGAAGGCGAGATCGTCGAGACGCTGGGTGGTGACGCCCGGCTTGACATAGGAGCCGAGCATGTCCAGCCCCGCCGCCGTCAGCCGGCCGGCCTTATGCATGGCCGCGAAGGCCTCGGGGCCATGAATCTTGATGGCAGGCTCGCGCGGACGCGAGCGGCCGATGGTGTCTTCGAATGTCATCGCGCGCGGAAAACTCCTCCCCCCTTATCTATTGCGTTTGGTGGGGCGCGCAAGCCGGTTGAGCGCGGGAGGCATGCGCAAGCCACGCGGCCGCGGTGGCGATGCCGTAAGGTTCGTTGCGAGCGAATGATTATTGCCTGGAGATTCGTGGAATTGTAACTTTTTTGAGGCAATTCGTTGCCTCGCCGTCGATCCGACCGGCTCGCTTACCTTTGGACATATGCAAGCGACTGTCTCCAGCCTGGCCGCCGATACTCCCGATCCGACGCTGAGCGCGCTCGATGCGCTGGTGCTCGATCTTGCGATGGCTCGCGGGCTCGACGAGGTCATGGCGGTGGTGCGCCGGAATGCGCGGGGACTGACCGGCGCAGACGGCATCAGCTTCGTCCTGCGCGAGAATGGCCGTTGCTACTATGCCGACGAGGACGCCATCACCCCGCTCTGGAAAGGCCAACGCTTCCCGATGGAAGCCTGCATTTCAGGCTGGGCCATGCAGCACGGCGAGGTCGTGGTCATCGAGGACATCTACGCAGACGATCGCATTCCCCATGCGGCCTATCGGCCTACCTTCGTGCGAAGCCTCGTGATGGTGCCGGTGAGGCAGGATGATCCGGTCGCCGCGATCGGCGCCTATTGGGCGCGCCGTCATCGTCCCCAGCCGGACGTGATCCGGGCCCTGCGGCGGATCGCCAACAGCGCGTCCGTCGCCATGACGAACATCGCGCTGGTGAACTCGCTTTCGGCCGCATTGGAGGAAGCGGAGCGGGCGAAGGATGCCATCATTCTGGCCATGGCGTCGCTGGCGGAGACGCGCGACAACGAGACGGCCAACCATGTCCGCCGCACGCAGTATTATTTGCGGGCACTCGCGGAGGGCGCCCGGGAGCGTGGCCTCTTCTCCGAGGAGCTGAACGACGCGACCCTGGAGCTGCTGTTCAAGTCCGCCCCGCTGCACGACATCGGCAAGGTCGGCATTCCCGACAGCATTCTGCTGAAACCCGGCAAGCTCGACGAGGAAGAGCGCGCGGTGATGCAGACGCATGCCGAGCTCGGACGCCTCGCCATCGCCAATGCCGAGCGCCATCTGGGCGCATCGAGCTCGTTTCTCCGGCTCGCCAAGGAAATCGCCTACACGCATCATGAGCGCTGGGACGGGGCCGGCTACCCGCAAGGTCTCGCCGGGCTGGCCATTCCGCTGGCGGGGCGGCTGATGGCGATTGCCGACGTCTATGACGCACTCGTCACGGAGCGAGTCTACAAGGCGGCGATGACGCATGATGAAGCGGTCGCAGTGGTCCTGAGTGAGCGCGGTCGGCAGTTCGATCCGCGGCTCGTCGACGTCTTCATCGCGATCGCGCCCCTGTTCGGCGAGATTCATTCGCGTTTCGCCGACGCGCGGTGACGTCTGGCGATTGTGTGTCCTGACGACTGGCGCCCCGGCGCCGCGAGGTGTATCAGGCTGGCCCGATGGCCATCATGATCGATCAATCCGCTGGCGAAGAGCGGCCGTACGGCGCCTTTGCCCCGAAAGCCTTTATCGGGCGCATCATCGCCTGGACGCGTGCTACCTCCGACAGCTTCCTGGGGCGCAAGCTCGCCCTTGCGCTGCGCAGCATCGCCCTGCGCGCGCTCGACGGCACTCCTGTCGACATCGAGGCGCTGGGCGCCAGGATGCGGCTCCATCCGAACGGCAATATCTGCGAGAAGCGTGTTCTGTTCACGCCGCAGAGCTTCGACGTGTCGGAGCGCGAGATGCTGGCGGCGCGGCTGCGCGAAGGCTTCACCTTCATCGATGTCGGCGCGAATGTCGGCGCCTATTCCTTGTTCGTGGCCTCGCAGGCGGGACGCGGCGCGCGCATCCTCGCGGTCGAGCCGCAGCCGGATATCTTCGCACGGCTCGCTTTCAACATCGCGCAGAACCCGTTCGGCACGATCAAGGCGGTGGCCTGTGCTCTGGCCGACAAGCCGGGCGAACTCACCCTGTTCATCGACCAGGCCAATCGCGGCGAGTCGAGCGTCCGCATCATCAATTCGAGCGCGGGAACCGCGCTGAAGGTGCCGGCGATGACGCTGCTCGCCCTGGTCCAGGGCGAGGGCTATGAGCGGATCGATGCGATCAAGCTCGATGTCGAGGGCGCGGAGGACATCATTCTCGAGCCCTTCCTGCGCGATGCGCCGGAGACGCTCTGGCCGGGCTTCATCATCATCGAGGATTCGCGCCAGCGCTGGCAGAGCGATCTTGTCGGCCTGCTGACGCGGAGCGGTTACGAACTCGTTTCGCAGACGCGGCTCAATCTCGCCTTCGAGCGCAAGCGCGCCTGAACCGAGGCCTTMGCGGTGCCGCCACAGCGCCGCGTCAATGTGCCTTCGATCGCCGCCCGCGCCACCGGGCCATGGGGCGGCGACCTATCTCATTTTCTGAGCATTGGATGCTCCGAAAGTGGGTACCGCTTTTCGGTCCGATGCCCTAGCTCTTGTGCTGAAAGCTAGGAGCGCCGCCATGACCGCCAGTGAAGCCAGTTCCTCCGCCGTCATGGTCACGGCCGCGATTCTCGTGATCGGCGACGAGATCCTCTCGGGGCGCACGAAGGACAAGAACATCGGCTATATCGCCGAGTACCTCACCAATATCGGCATCGAGCTGCGTGAGGTCCGGGTGGTGCCGGATGTGAAGGAGGAGATCGTCGCGGCGCTCAACGCCCTGCGGGGGCGCTACAGCTATGTCTTCACCACCGGCGGCATCGGGCCGACCCATGACGACATCACGGCGGATTCCGTCGCGGCCGCTTTCGGCGTCGCCATCGACTACGATCCGCGCGCGGTCGCCATGCTGTCGGAGCGCTTCTCACCGGCCGAACTCAACGAGGCGCGCATGCGGATGGCCCGGATCCCGGCCGGCGCCGAGCTGATCGCCAACGCGATCTCGAAGGCGCCGGGCTTCAATATCGGGAATGTCTATGTGATGGCCGGCGTTCCGGCGATCATGCAGGCGATGCTGGACGTTGTGGCGCCGACTTTGCGGACAGGGACGAAGATCCTCTCCGATACGGTCCGCGCCGGCTTGCGCGAGGGCGATATCGGCGGCCCGCTGGCGGAGATCGCCAAGGCTCATCCGGCGGTCTCTATCGGTTCCTATCCGTTCTGGTCTGAGATCGGGCCCGACACGAACATCGTCGTGCGGTCGCGCGAAGCAGGCAAGCTCGAGGCCGCGATGGCCGAGGTGAAGGCTATGATTGATGTTGAAAAATTAAAATACAAAGTAACATAAATAACTGATGCGATCTTTGCGCTTATAATACAATTCATCTCTTTTTTCTTGCGGGAGAACGGTACGGAAACGCCTTGTGTCGTCCTGATTATTGCTTTGATGTAATATCTTTTCGGGCGAATATTTCTTTGTTTCGTGATTTGTGAGGTGATGAGCCGGGTATACATCATTCATAAACCGGTGGCTGTCATGATTCTGCAGTAGTCGAAAAGAATTCGGCTCATGTCGCTGCGTTTTCGCGTAGCGGGCGTTCGATAACGGCTTTCATGACGGCGCTGGCCCGAGACGAAGCCTGATGCGCTGGGCCGCGCCAAAAGGGGGATATCGATGTCGCTCTTTTCCGGCCTATTCTCGAACAAGCACACGGCGGCCCAGCTCGCGGCGATCAACCGATCGCAAGCCGTCATCGAATTCGACATCGACGGGAAGATACTCGGCGCGAATGAGAATTTCCTGACCACGATGGGCTACGCGCTGGCGGAGATCAAAGGTCAGCATCACAGCATGTTCGTGACGCAGGAAGAAAAGACCAGCGCGAGATACAGGCAGTTCTGGACCGATCTCGGACGAGGTGAGTTTTCGCGTGKCCAATACCTTCGTGTCGGCAAGGGCGGCAAAGAAATCTGGATTCAGGCGAGCTACAACCCGATCATGGGCGCGGGCGGCAAGCTGGTCGGGGTGATCAAATACGCTTTCGATATCACCGAACAGAAGAACCGCCTGGCCGATCTCGAAGGGCAGCGTGCCGCGATCGACAAGGCGCAGGCCGTCATCGAGTTCGACCTCACCGGCAAGATCCTGCATGCGAACGAGAATTTCCTGAATGTTCTCGGCTATGAGCTCGCGCAGATCGTCGGACAGCACCACCGCATGTTCGTCGATCCCGCCGAGCGGGAGTCGCCAGCCTATCGCAACTTCTGGGAGCGCCTGAGCAGGGGCGAGTACGATGCCGGGCAGTATCGGCGCATCGGCAAGGGTGGCAGAGAGGTCTGGATCCAGGCGAGCTACAACCCGATCCTCGATGCGCAGGGGCGGCCCTACAAGGTCGTGAAGTTCGCCACCGACATCACGGCCACCTTCAAGGGCAAGCAGCTCGAGGCCGCCGTGAAGGAGACGAGTGAGGTCATCGCGCGCGCCAAGAACAAGGACCTGACCGGCCGCGTGCCGCTGGAAGGCAAGAACGGGGAGGTCGCGACGCTCTGCAACGGCGTCAACGATCTGCTCGACACGCTGGCTGAGGTGGTCGGCTCGGTGCGCGAGATTTCCGCCCGTATCGATGGGGCCTCGCTGAAGATCACATCCGACAGCCAGCAATTGGCGGAGCGCACGGAGGCCAATGCTTCGAGCCTGCAGCAGACGGCGGCGACGACTGAGGAGCTCGCGGCTTCGGTCAAGCACAGTGCAGGCAATTCGAAGATGGCGGTGCAGCTTGGCAATGAGGCGAGCGAGGTCGCCGCGCGGGGCGGAGCCATCKTCACCGAGGCGGTGGAGGCGATGGGCAGGATCGAGCAGGCGTCGTCCGGCATCTCCGAGATCATCTCGATGATCGACGAAATCGCCTTCCAGACGAACCTGCTGGCGCTCAATGCGGCCGTAGAAGCGGCCCGCGCCGGCGATGCCGGACGCGGCTTCGCGGTGGTCGCGACCGAGGTGCGCGCGCTCGCCGCCCGCTGCAGCGAGTCGGCCAATGGCGTCAAGGCGTTGATCGCGAACTCCGCGCAGCAGATTCAAGCCGGCGTCGGTCTCGTCAAGGATGCCGGCTCGACGCTGCGCGAGATCGTCGATGCGGCCTCGAAGGTCGCCTCCACCGTCAGCGAGATCTCGCAGGCGACGACCGAGCAGGCGAACGGCATCGACGAGATGGCGCGCACCGTCGCGCATATGGACGAGATCACGCAGCAGAATTCGCTGCTCGCAGAGCAGAGCGCCCGTGTTGCCCGCGATCTCCAGCAGGAGACCGAGCAACTGAGCACGATGGCTTCGTCCTTCCGGCTCGGAAGCGAGCACGCGCGCCCGGCGCTGCAACCCGTCCGCGCTGCGGCGCCGGCGCTGCGCGCCGTGCCGTCGGTGGCGCCGATCCCGCGCGGCCGAAAGGTGGCATCCGGCGGCGGAGCGGATGGCTGGGCCGAGTTTTGAGGCGGATTCGCCGGTCCCGGCTGGGGATGTTCGGTACGTCCCTCTTGTCAGGCGCGCGCTGATAGGGTTTTCCGACAGGAAACGGCGCCGCGGGCGCCGCCACCTGTCCGGAGTGCAGCGCCATGGCCGAACCGTCCTCGAACAAGGCTTTCCCGGTTTCCTGGGATCAGTTCCACCGCGATGCCCGCGCGCTCGCCTGGCGCCTCGCGGAGAAGGGGCCCTTCGAGGCCATGGTCTGCATCACCCGCGGCGGGCTGGTGCCGGCGGCAATCATCTGCCGCGAGCTGGGCCTTCGCATGATCGAGACGGTGTGCGTCGCCAGCTATCACGACTACAGGAACCAGTCCGAGCTCAGGGTGCTCAAGGACATCGCGCCGAACATCAAGGCGATCGGCGACGGCAAGGGCAAGGGCGTGCTGGTGGTCGACGATCTGACCGACACGGGCAAGACGGCGCGCGTCGTGCGCGAGATGCTGCCGAACGCGCATTTCGCCACGGTCTATGCCAAGCCGGCCGGCGTGCCGACGGTCGACACCTTCGTCACCGAGGTCAGCCAGGATACGTGGATCTACTTCCCCTGGGATATGGCTCTCACCTATGTCGAGCCGATCGCCAAGGGGCACCAGGGCTGAGATGCCGTCCCGTCGCTCAGCCGACTGACGGCGAGCGGAAGGCGACCAGCATCCCCGTCACAACCACGGCCATGCCGACGAGCTCTGTCGGCGTGGGCGTTTCCGCCAGCAGCAGGGCGCTGGAACTCGCGGTCACGACCGGCACCAGCGGCAGGAACAGCGTCGCCTTCGCGGCGCCAAGCGTCGCCACCGTGCGGGCGTAGAGATAGAGTGCGACCACGCCGACGAGCACGCCCTGATAAAGCGCTTGCAGCAGCAGCTCGGCGAGGGGTGCCCGCGCCATGTGGATGGGCAGCGCCAGCGCGACCAACACGAGCAGCGGCACCGAAAGCAGGCATGAGGCTGCGGTGACCTCGATCGAGCTTGCGCCCCAGCGCCTGGCCAGCAGCCCGAAGATCGACCACAGGCAGGCGATCAGCACGAAGAGCAGATCGCCGATCCAGGCGTCCGGCCGCGACGGGGTCGTCGTCAACGCGTCGCGCGAGAAGATGCCGATGCCGAGCACGATGATGCCGAGCCCGGCGAGACGCATGCGCCCGGCGCGCTCGCCGGTGACGAGGAAGACGAGCAGGGCGGTGAAGACCGGGATCAGGCCGGGCGAGATGATCGAGGAGTGCAGGGCCGGCGCGAAATGGGCGCCGCCAACCAGCAGCAGGCTGTAAAGCGGGCCGACCAGCAGCGCCATGATCCACGCGCGCCGCCAGCCGAGCGAGCCGACCGGGAAGGGGCGCATATGCTTCAGCGCCCAGGGCAGCAATACGGCTCCGGCCGAGACGAAGCGAAGGATCGTGACGTCTGCCGGTGTCAGGTCGATCAGCATGGCGTGCCGGGAGACGACTGATTGCACACCCCATATCAGCGAGGTCAGCAGCCCGCAGAGGATGCCGAGCCATTGCGCGCGGGTAGTCATGTCGAGGCGGCCTTGCGAATTCGGGGGCGGTGCGCGGTGCGCACGGTGCGGTCGCTATGCCGTTGGGCAGAGGGCCCCGCAATGGCGCCAGGCGCAGCCCGCCCCGGCGTCCCGCCTATGCCGCGCGCATGTCGCCGGCCAACGGCGGCATCTGGACCAGTGGCAACAGGCGGGAATCCTCGATGGCGGCGAGACGGTGCCCATAGCCGGAGAGGTAGCCTTCATGGCTGGCGAAGGCGAGAAAGTTCTGCACGGAGGACTGCCGGACCAGCATAGCGCGATCCCAGCGCTCGCCTTCCGGGCCGATGAAGAACGGACCGCCTTCGCCGATGAAGAGCAGCTTACCGCCGCTGGCCTCCAGATAGGGCTCGGAATGCGCGATGTAGCGCTCGAAGGCCTGCGCGCCGCTGATCGGCTCGTCCGGCGCGAGCTGCGGCGTGGCGGCATAGTCCGCGATCTCCCGAAGGCGCAGGAGATTGAGCATCACGACCTCGCCGGCGATGCTGCGCCTGAAGAGGTCGCGGCCGGATTCCCAGCTCGGGGGCGAGATAGGCGGTCATGGCTGCGCCTCCGGATCGGCCGGGCCTGCCCGCAGCTTCTCGGCATAGGCGCGGATATCGGCGGGCCATGCCCGGCTGTGCGTGGCGAAGCCTTCGTCATTGCCGGCGAAGAGGGCGCGCGTGGCTTCCTCGAAGCCCTCGCGGTTGCCCGCCATGGCAGAGATGAAGGCGTAGGCCGCGGCCTGCGCCGCGCGGGCCTGGCCGCGCCCGCCATCGTTCTTGCGGGCTTCGTCGACAAGGCGCCGCAGGACCTGGGAAGCGCCGCCGGGTTGGAGCGCCAGCCAGTCCCAATGCCGTGGCAGCAACGTGACCTCGCGAGCGACCACGCCGAGCTTGGGCCTGCCCCGTCCGCGCGGCGCCTCGGTGCCCTCTGCTTCCGGCGCAGTCTGTGAGGCCTTGCCGGGCTGGGGCGCAAGCCGTCCGACGATCTCGGCATCGCTGCCGCGCAGGTCGAGATCGACGACCTTTCCGGTCGCGTCGTCGAAGACCAGGATCGCGGCCTCCGGGTGGGATGCCAGTGCCGCCTTCACGGCCAGCGCGACGGCAGGCAGCTGGCCACTGGCGATGCAGGTGGTGTCCTGGAAGGCGGTGCAGGGGGGCGAATTGGCGGACATCGGTGCTCCTCGATTGAAAAGTCTATTACCCGGGTAATTTTACTGAAGCAATATGATCCGGGTAAAATTTATCTGACGCGGCCATTCGCTTCCGGCTTGCGGCTGCGATCGTCCGATGCTGCAATGCAGCACGACCCGGCTAAGCTCATGAAGCCGGGCGGGACGTGGGAGGAGCGGTCATGGCCATGACGATCGCGAAGGAAAGCCATTCAGCTCCCGCTATCGAGGCGCTCTCGCAGGAGTTGCTGGGCCGGATCGAGGAGGCACGGCGCGATTCCCGCGACGACCCCTTCGGCAACCCGGTGCTGCGGGTCACGCTCTGGCTGACCCGGCTGATGGACCGCAACGAACTGACCGTGGAAGGCGCAGGCGAACTGGTTCGCCAGCTCGGGCGGCAGGCTCTGCGGCAGCGGGCCGTGCGCGTCGCCCGCTATGTCGGGCTCGACAAGGATGAAGCGGCTGTGTTCTCCGGGCTTGCGGAGGGAGCGGCCGGTGCGGCGGCGTCCTTTGACGATTTCCGGCAGGCCGTGGAGCGGGCGCGCTTTGCCGCCGTCTTCACCGCGCATCCGACCTTCGGCATGGCGCGCCGGCTCTGCCATGCGCTCGCCGATCTCGCCTCCGGCGGTACTGCGGGGGAGGCGGTTGTCGGAGAGGCCGATCTGAGCTTCCGCCCCGATGGCCGAATCACGCTGCAGGACGAGTTCGAGCAGGCGCGCTATGCCGTGCGCCATGCGCGCGATGCCCTCGACCGGCTGAACGCGGCGTACTTTGCCGTCGCCCGCGAGCGCTGGCCGGAACGCTGGACCGAACTCGCGCCGAAGCCGATCACGCTCGCGTCCTGGGTCGGTTGCGACACGGACGGGCGCACCGATATCGGCTGGTGGGACACGCTGCGATACCGGCTCGAATCGAAGAGCGGGCAGTTCGCGCGCATCCTCGAAAAGCTGCCGCGCGTGCCGGCCGCAGAAGTCGTCCGTGCCCTGGTGAGCGCGGCGCTGGCGGCAGTGGAGCGCCAGCTCGCGCTGGCGCCGCCGATCGGCACGCAGCCTTCGCTGCAGGCCCTGCAGGCCTTTGCGCTGTCGCTGGTGCATGAACGCGAGACCGCACTGCCGGAAGCCTCCCGGTTGATCGAGGCGCTCGACGGAGCCCTTGCCGACGCTGCGGACGACGAGACAAGGCTCGCACTTGCGCAGATCCGGGCCGGCTGCCTCGCCCATGGCGTCTCGATCGCGCTGCCGCATTTCCGGCTCAACGCCTCGCAGCTTCACAATGCGTTGCGCTCGGTCATTTCGCTGGAGGAGGAGCCGGGCGAGCCGGCGCAGCGGCGCGCCTTCCTCGCAGCCGCCAACACCGAACTCGGCAAGGTCGAGCCGGTTGCCGTCGATTTCGGGGCGCTGGCGGCCGAGCGCGCCTCTGCCGCGCGGATGATGATGACGATCGCGCAGATCGTGAAGCATGTCGACGGCACCAGGCCGGTGCGTTTCCTGATCGCGGAAACCGAGAGCGGCTACACGCTGCTCTGCGCGCTCTGGCTCGCCAGCCGTTTCGGCATCGCCGACAGGGTCGAGATTTCGCCGCTGTTCGAGACCTCGGACGCGCTGGAGCAGGGGCCGCGCATCATCGACGAGGCGTTGCGCAGCCCGCATTTCCGCGACTATCTCAAGCGCCATGGGCGGCTGTGCATCCAGTTCGGCTATTCCGATTCCGGGCGCTATATCGGGCAGGTCGCCTCGACCTTTTGGGTCGAGCGTTTGCGCATCCGCATCGCCGAGCTACTCGCGCGCTACGAGCTCGCGGATGTCGAGCTCGTCATCTTCGATACCCATGGCGAATCGGTCGGCCGCGGCGCCCATCCGGACAGCCTGTCGGATCGGCTGGCCTATCTCGATCCGGCCTATGCGCGGCGGGCCTTCGCGCAAGCCGGCATCAGGACGGTGCGCGAGACCAGCTTCCAGGGGAGCGATGGGTATCTGTTGTTCGGCACGCCGCAACTCGCAGGGGCAACCGTCGGCCGGATCGCCGAGGCGGTCTTCGCGCCGGCGCAGGCGGTGGACGACCCGATCTACGACGAACCGGATTTCGCCAGCGAGTTCTTCCAGACCGTGCGCGAGGAGATGAACGCGCTGGTCGACGACCCCGGCTATGCGGCGCTGATCGGCACATTTGGCCCCTCGCTGCTCGACAAGACCGGCTCGCGCCCGGCCGCGCGGCAATCGGAAGGGGCGGGGCCGACGCACATCCGCCATCCGCGCGAACTGCGCGCCATCCCCAACAACGCCATCCTCCAACAGCTCGGCTGGATGGCGAACAGCATGCATGGCGTCGGCCACGCCGCCTCGCGCTCGCCGGATCTTTTCCGCGCCATGCGCGAGCGCTCGGAGCGTTTCGACCGCGCCTATCGCCTCGCCGCCTATGCGATCGGCCATAGCGACCTTGACGTACTCAGAGCCTATCTCGACTCGCTCGATCCCGGCAGCTGGTTCGACCGGGCGCGCCGGACGGTGCGGGAAGGGCGGCGCGAAGAATTGCTGGCGGTGGCGGAGGCAATGTCGCGGCTGGAGCTCGCACCGGCGCTGCGCCGCCTGTTCTGGCGGCTGTCGGCGGATGCGCTGAAACTCAAGGTGGCGGCGGAAGACGCCCCGCAGATGCCGGTGCGGCTCGCGGCGCTGCACGCTCTCAGGCTCGCGGCGATGCATCGGATCTGGCTCGCCTGCGCCCATATCCCGGATTTCCGGCCGCATGCGGGGCTGACGCGCGAGGCGCTGATCGAGCGGCTGCTGCGCCTCGATGTGCCGGCCTGTCTCGCCTTCCTGGCCGAGATCTTCCCACGCGATCCCGACCCGACCATCGGCCTCGATTTCGGCGAGCCGCCGGGCCCGCGCGAGGGCGGCACCTATGAAGCCCTGCATCGCGACGTGTTCGCGCCGATGCTGGCGTTGTTCGAGCTGATCCGCGAGATTTCCGGCGCGATCCAGCACGAGATTGGGGCGTTCGGGTAGGGCTGCCGCCCCGTCATTCTCGGGCGGGGCGGGGCGCGACCCGAGAATCTCATGGACGCTGGTTTACGTCATGCTCGGGGCAAGCCTGAGCATGACGTCTGGTCCGGACGTTGAAACCGGCGCCGATGTCACTAGGTTGGCAGCCAGAGGAAACGCCGACCGGGAGACGCGCCAGACATGGCCGCCGCCAACTTCGATGCCGCGGCTGCGCGGATCACGATCTTTCGCGCTCTGCTGCAGACCATCGCCAGGCATGGCAAGGGCCGTATCGCGCTGGAGGACCCCGAGCGCCAGCCGATTACCTATGGGCGGCTCGTGCTCGGCGCGCTGGTATTGGGCCGCAAGCTTGCGGCGCTCACCTCCGAGCGCGAGCATGTCGGCGTTCTCCTGCCGAACATGCAGGGCATGGCGGTGACGCTGTTCGCTCTCTTCGCCTATGGCCGCGTGCCGGCGCTGCTCAATTTCACCGCCGGCGTCCGCAATCTGCGGGCAGCGGCGGAGGTCGCACAGCTCAAGACCATCGTCACCTCCCGGCGTTTCGTCGATCAGGGCAAGCTTGACGAGGAAGTTGCGGCCTTGAGCGAAGGGCGGCGCATCGTCTACCTCGAAGACGTCCGCAAGGAGATCACCAGCTTCGACAAGGCGCTGGGCGCATTGCAGAGCCTGCTGCCGGGCTTCGTCCACCGCTCCTACGAGGCCAAGCCGGACGAGGCCGCTGTCATCCTCTTCACCTCGGGGACGGAGGGCAAGCCGAAGGGCGTGGTGTTGAGCCATGCCAATATCGTCTCGAATGCGCGGCAGGTCTTTGCCCATGCCGCCGGTGCGATTTCCGAGCGGGACGTCTTCATGAACCCGCTGCCGGCCTTCCACTCCTTCGGGCTGACTGCCGGGGTGATGGTGCCGCTGCTGCACGGCATGAAGGTCGTGCTCTATCCGAGCCCGCTGCACTACAAGCAGGTGCCAAAGCTGATCGGCGACATGAAGGCGACCTTCCTGCTCGCCACAGATACGTTCCTTCAAGGATACGCCCGCGCTGCAGAAGCGAACGACCTTGGCAGCGTGCGCTACGTCGTCGCGGGGGCGGAGCGAGTCAAGGCCGAGACGAAGCGGATGTGGGAGCCCTACGGCACCACCATCCTCGAAGGCTATGGCTGCACCGAATGCTCGCCGGTGCTCGCCGTCAACACGCCGTCGGCCATGCGCGAAGGCACGGTCGGCCAGCTCCTGCCCGGAATCGATGCGAAACTGGAGCCTGTTGAGGGCATCCATGAGGGCGGGCGGCTCACCGTGCGCGGGCCGAACGTCATGGCCGGATATCTCGACCCGGCGCAGCCGGGCCGGGTCGTCCCACCGGAAGGCGGCTGGCACGATACCGGCGACATCGTCGTGATCGAGGACGGCTTCGTCGCGATTCGGGGCCGGGCCAAGCGCTTCGCCAAGCTCGGCGGCGAGATGGTTTCGCTCGCGGCGGTCGAGACCATGATCGCCAAGCTTTGGCCGGACCAGAACCATGTCGTCGTCGGACTGCCCGATCCCCGCAAGGGTGAGCAGCTCATTCTCGTCACCGAAAAGCCCGACGCAGACCGCGCGACGCTCCAGGAAGCGGCCAAGGCGCAGGGCTTCCCGGAGCTATGGGTACCGCGCGCAATCCTGGTGACGCCTTCGATCCCGGTGCTCGGCAACGGGAAGATCGACTATGGCGCAACCCGGGAGCTGGCCGCCTCGCGGCGCGCGCTGCTGTAAAGCCATAATTGCAATGTTGTTTCACCGCATGATGATTCCGGCCTCGATCCTCGCCACGCTGCGCGTCGCCGCGCTTGCGCCTGCCCTCACGCTCGCGAGCCCGGCCGAGCTGTCGGCGCAGAGCCCCGGAAATACCTATGTTCGGCGCGACGAATGCATCGCTGGCGGGCTGCTCAGCGCTGAGCAATGCGAGTTCGCCTATCGCAACGCCCGCGCCGAATTCGAGCAGCGGGCGCCGCGCTACGTCACGCGCTCTGCCTGCGAGCGCGCCCACAAGCGCTGCGGCGCGCAGGTCGTCTCGGCCGGCGGTTGGGAATCCTTCGGCAAGGGCGGCGCGACCTATGTGCCGCGTTTCGTCGGCGTCCGGGTGACAGGCGAGGGCGCGGCGAGGCGGGCCCTGCCCGTGGTGGAAGGCAGCGCCAAGGTCGCCTTCGTCGCGCGCCCGGTGACGGAGCTGCAGGACAAGGTCGCAGGCCGGCAGGGCGTGATCGGGCTGGCCAGCAGCGTCGGCCGCGGCGCGCATGGCCATGCCGCGCAGCCCGCCGGGACCTCTGTCAAACGCGGCGACCGCGACGACACGATGCGCGTTCCGATGGAGGAGAAGAGCATCGGCTCGAACGTGCCGCCGGGGCTCTATGTCGATCCCGACGGGGTCGAGTGGTACAAGCCGGCGCGGCCGCACTGAGCGGCTGCAGCGATCGCCCTGTGCGCAAGCGGCCGAAGTCTTGCGCGCACCGTGCCCGCCCGCGACATCGCCGTGCGTCCTTTCCGACGCAAAGCGGCAATGTAGCTCTTTGTTTAAGCACCGGATTTCTCCAAGAAGCGGGTTCCACTTTTCGGTCCGATGCTCTATCGCTGTCACGTCCGCGGACGTGGCGAAACTGGTAGACGCACGAGACTTAAAATCTTGCGCCTTCAAAGGCTTGCGGGTTCGAGTCCCGCCGTCCGCACCAAGCCGGCTCCGAGACGCTGCACTTGCGGCCCGGCTTAGGCGTTGGGCGGCGGCACCAGCCACTCGCGATATTTGGTGGCGAAATTCAGCGCGAGGCGATCGATCGGATCGGCCATGAAGGCCGCATCGAGCATCGTTCCGCCGATTCCCTGGCCGGCCAGCGCCATCGAGTGGAATTCGGGATAGCTCACGAGAACAGCACCGGTTTTGGCGTCGGTCACCGTGACATCGGCGACCAACTCATGGCCGCCGCCCACAACCACGCGCTGGATGGCCGAGGCGACGTAGAGCCGGCGCAGGTTGACGTCGATCTTCACGGGGCGCGGGCCGGTCAGGACCGGCTTCAACTGCTGCTCGAGCGCGGCGCTGATCTTCGCGGAAGCCAGCTTGGCGATGAAGGCGCGGGCTTCGGGCGTCTTGGAGAGTTCTTCGGATTCAGCGTCCGACCGCCCTTTGGATCTCGCATAGGCGCGGTCCCCGTCGCCCCACCACAGGGTCGCGGCGGAATCGGTCGCCACATGGATGCTGGCAAGTCTGAAGGTTTCGACGTCCCGCTGCGAGAGCGGATTTTGCATGGTGACGCAGCCGGCAAGAGCAAACGCCAAAAGGCCTAGGCATAGGATACGCTTAATCATGATCGCCCCCTTGGATCAGGAGCCGGCGTAGTGCGGCGATCGGGCGATTCGCCAGCCCGACGAATGGAGGAGGCGGAAGAGTTTCGGGATGTCGGCTTCGGCCGCCGCTCGCGGCGTTTTCGACGGCGGCCTCTTTCAGCCGGCTCGAACGATCACGCTCAGATTGTTGGCCGGCATTTCAACGATTTGCGGCGCGTTGAAGCCGTTGGCAGCCGCGAGCCCCTCCACCGCATCGAGATCGCGCAAGCCCCATTCCGGATCGCGTCTGCGCAGGCTTTCGTCGAAGGCTGCGTTGCTCGGTTCGAGCGGCAGGCCGGGACAGCGATAAGGGCCGTAGAGATAGAGCGGATGGCCGCTCCGCAGCAGACGGCCCGCCTGGCGAAACAGGCCCTCGGTCGCTCTCCAGGGCGAGATATGGATCATGTTGATGCAGAGGATCGCATCGGCTGCCTCGATCGGCCATTCCGACGCGCCGGCGTCGAGCATCAGCGGCGGCAGGATGTTGGAGAGGCCGGATTCCTGCGTCCACGCCGCGATGCTCGCCAGCGCATCGGGAGTGGGATCGCTCGGCTGGAACGTCAGGGCGGGCAAGGCCTTCGCGAAGTGGACGGCGTGTTCTCCCGAGCCGCTCGCGACCTCCAGCACGAGCCCGGAAGGGGGCAGCACCTGGCGCAGCACGTCGAGGATCGCGTCGCGGTTGCGCTGGGCGGACGGCGCCTGCAAGCGGCGGTCGGTGCCGGCCTGTTCGCCTTGTGTCGGCTGCCAGAAGCTCGGTCTCGTCATCATTCGCTCACGATTCTTTCGTCTGGCTTATCGCGTTCATGCAATGATCCGCTATAAGGGGCATAGAAGCGGGCTGCCAAATGTCGCAGCGCCGCAGCAAACGGATTGGTTTTGTTAACCGAAATCCTGATCGTCCTGGCGCTGACGATCGTGAATGGACTTCTCGCCATGTCCGAGCTCGCCGTCGTCTCGTCGCGGCCGGCTCGCCTCAAGGTCCTCAGCGACCAGGGCAACAAGGGCGCCGCGACCGCGATACGCCTGGCCGAAGACCCCGGCCGATTCCTCTCCACTGTCCAGATCGGCATCACGCTCGTCGGCGTGCTCTCTGGCGCCTTCTCCGGCGCCACGCTGGGCGCGCGCCTGTCGGAATGGCTGGGCACCCAGGGTTTTTCGCAATCGGTGTCGGATACGCTCGGCGTCGGCATCGTGGTCGTCGCGATCACCTATTTGTCGCTGATCCTCGGTGAATTGGTGCCGAAGCAGGTCGCGCTGCGGGACCCCGAGCGCATAGCGGCGCGCGTCGCTCCTGCGATGGCGTTGATGTCGAAGGTCGGCGCCCCGCTCGTCTTCCTGCTCGACGTTTCCGGCAAGTCGGTGCTCGCGCTGCTCGGCCAGAAGGGTGAGTCGGAAGAGAAGGTCACCGAAGAGGAGGTGCGCACCATCATTGCCGAGGCGGAGACCGCCGGCGTGCTGGAGCGCGACGAGCGCGAGATGATCGCGGGCGTCATGCGTCTTGCCGACCGCTCGGCGCGCGCGCTGATGACGCCGCGCCGCGAGGTCGAGGTCATCGACCTGTCGGATAGCGCCGAGGAACTCCGCCTGCAGCTGAAGGACACACGCCGCTCGCGCCTGCCGGTTCAGGATGGCGAGTCGGATTCGATCATCGGCGTCGTGCTGATGAAGGATCTGATCGATTTCCTCGCTACCGGGGACATCGAGGAACTGCGTAGGCATGTCCAGGACGCGCCGGTGGTGATGGACACCGCCGATTCCCTGCATGTGCTGCGCGAGATCCGCTCCAGCCGCGTGCATATGGCCGTGGTCTTCGACGAGTACGGCCATTTCGAGGGCATCATCACGCCTGGCGACGTGCTCGAGGCGATCATCGGCGCCTTCCAGGAAGAGGAAGAGGACGAGCCTGCCATCGTGACGCGCGCGGACGGCTCCTATCTCGTGGCCGGCTGGATGCAGGTCGACGAGTTCTCGCATGAGCTCGGCATCCCGATCCCGCGCGACGCCGACTTCCAGACGGTCGCCGGCTTCATCCTGGCCGAAATGAACCACCTGCCCAATGTCGGCGAGAGCTTCGACAAGGGGCATTGGCGCTTCGAGGTCGTCGACCTCGACGGCCGCCGCATCGACAAGATCCTGGTCAGCCGGATCGAGTGAGCCGCAACGGCTTTCGCTCGACAGAGAAGACGCCTTCGCCGGTCAGCTTGCGCAGCAAACTGACCGGCACGCGCTAGCGGCGCGGCTCGTCCGGCTCGATGATGCGATATTCCGCATCGATCACCTCGATCCGCTCGGCTCTCTGGGGCCCGCCCGCGAAGGGATAGGCACGGTCGAAACCGGCAGCCTTCATCTTTGCCTTGAGCCGCCAGACCGCGATCGCGCCGGCTACGGCGACGATCGGAATCAAGATCAGGGCGAGGCTCGCTGCGACCAGAAACAGGGCTATGCCGACGACGAAGCTCGCCGCCATGGCAAGCCATGCGGCCCAGCGCGGCATGGCGCGGGCGCGACCATTGAGCTGTTCGTACAGATTGACGCGGATCATCTCTCTTTCATCCCTCTCCGAACCAACAGATAGGGATGGAATGCGGCGATGGCGAGGTCAGTCAAATCGCCGCGCGTCCGACCGGACGCGGTAGCAGTGAACTATCTATTTGTTATCGCATCCGATTTTTCCGAAAAGTGGATTCCACTTTTCGGTCTGATGCTATATGTCGCGCCAGTCGTAGAGCCAGCCATAGCGGTTGCGCAGCCCATCCGGGCCCAGCCGTTTCAGCGCGAAATCCCGGGCCATGCTGAGCGGCCAGCCGAGATGATAGTTGCGGCCATTGCTGCGGCTTTCCTCCTGCACGCGTGCGGCGCGGCGGGCGCGGGCCTTTGCGTAAGCGGCGAAGGCGACCGGCACCCCGGCCGCGCCATCGCGCCCGAGCGTCTCGGCGAGGAGGCGCGCCAGCACGGCGGCGTCCTCGATGGCGAGCGAAGCGCCTTGTGCGAGGAAGGGCAGGACGGGGTGAGCGGCGTCGCCCATTAACGCGATCCGGCCCCTGGCCATGGCCGCGGGCTTGCGGTCGAACAGCGACCAGACCTGCCAGCCCTGCGCCTCGCCGGTGAGTTCGCGTAGCGCCGGCGCGGCGCCGGAGAGGTGCTCGGTGATGATGCTGGCGTCGCCGTCGCGCGACCAGCCCTCACGGGCTTCCTTGGCCTGGCGAACGACGACGATGTTGATCTCCTTGCCGCCGGCGACGGGGTAATGCACGGCATGCCGGCCGGGGCCGAGATGGAGCATCACGCGCGGCTTGTCGGCGGCGCGGGTCGGCACGACGGCGCGCCAGGCTTCATAGCCGGTGAAGACTGGCGGCGAGGCATCGCCGGTGAGGTCCCGCACGCGTGACCACAGCCCGTCGGCGCCGATCAGCCCGAGCGCGGAAATCGTCTCGCTGCTGCCGTTCTGCCCGCCGAGCCTGACCGCGACGCCGTTCTCGTCCTGGCTGACCTCTTGCACCCCGCGCCCGACCATCAGGCGGATGTTGGGCATGGCGCGCGCGGCGTCGAGCAGGATGGTGTGCAGGTCGTTGCGCCTGAGCATGCGGAACGGGGTCGGCATGCGCTCCGGGCTGGAGGGCATCTCCAGCAGTTGCGAGCCGTCCCGCCAGCGCCGGATTGTCAGCCCGTGTGAGGAGACGCTGACGCGCTTCAGCGGCAGGGCGAGGTCGAGCGCATCGAGCACGCGGCCGGAATTGGAGGTGATCTGGAGGCCGGCGCCCAGCTCGCCGAAACCGGTGCGCTTCTCGACGACGGTGGCGGCGATGCCGCGGCGGGCCAGCGACAGCGCCATGGTCAGCCCGCCGATGCCGGCGCCGGCGATGACGAAGTGAGGAGCAGACACAGGCGATGCCCTTGATCGATGGCGCCGGGAAGGGCGCGGGTGCCCCTCAGAACCCGCGCTTCAGCAGAACGGGCTTCAGGCCGCCTTGGCGGTGTCGTGCCAGGCGCATTCCGGCGGGGTGCATTCGGCGTCCTTCAGGGACGGCTCGTATTTGAACAGCGTCGAGCAATACGGGCAGATGATCTCGTTGTCCGAGCCCATGTCGAGGAAGACATGCGGATGGTCGAAGGGCGGCTTGGCGCCGATGCACATGAACTCGTGCGCGCCGACATGGACGACGGCGACGCCGGGGTCGTTGTGGAAATGCGGAATGCCGGTCGCGGCCATGGTCGTCGCTCTTCAGAAGCTGGATTTCGGGCGCAACCTATCCCGTCAGCCGGCGGGACGCCAGTGCGCGATTTGCATCAGCGCTCGCGCAGGCAGGCCTGGGCGAACTCACCAAGGCGGGCGCCTTCCTCCGGCGTGAGCAGATCGTCGAGGGTCTTTTGCCAGAGCTGTTCGCGCTTGAGCTTGTCGATGGTGCAGGCGCAGACCGCACGGCAGAGCTGTTCCGGCACGTCGGGCCCGCAGCTGCGCTGGCATTCGGCCCGGAAGGCGCGCTCGGCCGGCGGAGGGGGCGGGGCAACGAAGGTCACCAGCGTCAGGACGGCGATGAAGACCGGCTGATGGACGAGATAGACCAGCAGGCTGTGGCGGCCGCCCCAGGCGACGATGCGCGCCGGGAGCAAGCGAGGTTGCCAAGCGGCGAGTCGCGTACCGGACAGGCGTGGCAGCAGCAGGCGCGCCAGCACGATGCCGGTGAGCACGCAGCCGAACCAGGGGAAGACCGGCACGAAATCCGCCGTCTGGAGCGGCGCGTGC
This sequence comes from Allobosea sp. 10L417, assembly GCF_056395485.1. Classification (NCBI taxonomy): domain Bacteria; kingdom Pseudomonadati; phylum Pseudomonadota; class Alphaproteobacteria; order Hyphomicrobiales; family Alloboseaceae; genus Allobosea; species Allobosea sp. 10L417. Next base: position 101,794 of record NZ_JBFTJP010000001.1, on the reverse strand, counting down.
GAGAAGCCGAGCCAGGACAGCCAGGGCGCGTCGAGCAGCGGATGGGCGACGAAGCGCGGCAGCGCGAAGGCGAGCACCGCCGATAGCGCGACGGCGGCGACCGGCAGCCGCAGGAAGGGCAGCGCCAGCACGCTCGCGAGCGCGATGTGGTGGAGGATGCCGAAAAAGATGAAGTTGCCGGGGATCGCGAACCAGGTGCCGAGCGAAACCAGGGCGGCGGCCCCGGCGACCATGGCGAGGCGCTTCAGATAGGCAGGGCGGTTCAGGCCCTTGCGCGTCGCCAGAACCAGGCTGAAGCCGACGACGATCAGGAAGGAGCCGGCGATGCAGCGCGCGAATATCCGCCATCCGGGCTCGTCGACGACGTCGGTCTCGATCAACCCGAAGAAGGAGAGATCATAGGCGAAGTGGTAGACGAACATCGCCAGTAGCGCGACGCCGCGAGCGATGTCGACGAAAGCGAAACGCGGCGAATCCGTTGCCGCGGAGGCGGTTGGCGCGCTGGTGGCGGTCTGGCTCATGGCGATAGTTCATAAGCAAACCGCGCCGCGGCGGCTACCCAAAGCCGGGCCTGCATGGCAGGGATGGCAATAACCTGTTTCGTCATCCCGCCTCGTTCCGAGATCCGCATGCAGAGCTTTTCCTCCGACGGCGTGAAGATCGCTTTCATCGATCTGGCTCCCACCGGCGACACGCCGCAGCACCGGACCGTGGTGCTCGTCCACGGCTTCGCATCGTCCTACATGACCAACTGGGTCAACACGCAGTGGACGAAGACGCTGACCCATGCCGGCTACCGGGTCGTCGCGCTCGACGATCGCGGTCACGGCCAGAGCGAGAAGCTCTATGACCCCGCCGCCTACTCGTCGCACATCATGGCGGAGGATGTGCGACTCCTGATGGACCATCTCGACATCCCGCGGGCGGCGGTGATGGGCTATTCGATGGGGGCGCGCATCTCGGCGCATCTGGCCCTGGCGCATCCGCGCCGGCTCGACGCGCTGCTGCTCGGCGGGCTCGGTATCCATCTCGTCGAGGGGGTGGGGCTGCCGCTCGGCATCGCCGATGCGATGGAAGCGCCCTCGCTCGAGGTGCTGACCGATCCGATGCAGCGCATGTTCCGCGCCTTCGCCGAGCAGACCAAGAGCGACCTCAGGGCGCTCGCCGCCTGCATCCGCGGCTCACGCCAGACGCTGACCGCCGAGCAGGTGGGGCAGATCGCGATGCCGACTTTGATCAGCGTCGGCACGAAGGACGACGTCTCCGGCTCCGGCCCGGAACTCGCGAAGCTCATTCCAGATGCGGAATCGTTCGACATCGTCGGGCGAGACCACAATCTCGCGGTCGGCGACAAGAGCCACAAGCAGGCCGTCCTCGACTTTCTCGCGCGTTTGTGAGAACGTCCCGGGTAAATAGAGGCAATCTGGAAAAGCGGGCGACGCCAATGTGTTGTGGACGTTCCCTGAAAAACTGAATCCGCTGCCTCGCTTTTTGATTCAATCTTGGTCGGCTTGAGCCTTTGGTACGGACGCCAGCTTGTGGCTAGGCTGTCCTCCTGCTGACGACCCTTTCCGGAGAATGATCATGCCGTCGGGGCGCTCTGCCGTGGAAGCACGCGATCTCACAACCGGCCTCAACCGGCTCGACCCTGTCTGGTCTCGCCTGCGTGGCGAGGCCGAGGCGGCCGTTGCCGCCGAGCCGGCGCTGGGCACGCTCATCGTCGCCTCGATTCTCAACCAGCCCTCGTTCGAATGCGCGGTCGCCCATCGCGTTGCGGCCCGGCTCGGCCATCCGGCCGTGACGGCCGATTTGATCGAGCAGGGCTTCGCCGAGGCGATGGCGGACGACGAGAGCATCGGTGCCGGCATGCGCGCCGATGTGATGGCGGTGCTCGACCGAGACCCGGCGTGCTACCGGGTGCTGGAACCGGTGCTGTTCTTCAAGGGCTTCCATGCGCTACAGTGCCACCGCCTGGCGCATTGGCTCTGGCAGCGCGAGCGGCGCGACTTCGCGCTCTATCTGCAGGCGCGCTCCTCGGAGGTTTTCCAGACGGACATCAACCCGGCCGCGAAGATCGGCAAGGGCGTGTTCCTCGACCATGCCACCGGCCTCGTCGTCGGCGAGACGGCGGTGATCGAGGACGATGTCTCGCTGCTGCACGGCGTCACGCTCGGCGGCACCGGCAAGCAGGGCGGCGATCGCCATCCCAAGATCCGCAAGGGCGTGCTGATCGGCGCGGGCGCGAAGATCCTCGGCAATATCGAGGTCGGCCGGTGCAGCCGCGTCGCGGCGGGCTCCGTCGTGCTGGCGGCCGTGCCGCGCAACAAGACCGTGGCGGGCGTGCCGGCCAAGGTTGTCGGCGAAGCCGGCTGCGCCGAGCCTTCGCGCTCGATGGACCAGACCCTTGAAGGCGATTGCGGGTCTTATATCTGATCTGGCTTCTGCGCCGAGCCCGCGAGCCAATCCATGATCTCGACCCGGCGCGCATGGGCACCGGGACCGATGGCCGGTGTCAGCGTAAGCCTGTCCATGGTCGGCATCGCCCGCGGGAAGGGCGCCGCGAGGCGGCCGCTCGCCAGATGGGGTGCGACGAGGCTCACCCGGCCCATAAGCACGCCCGAACCCGACAGGCAGGCATCCAGTGCCAAGCTGTAGAGCGAGAAGGCCGGGCCGCGACCGGTATCGATCAGGGCCTCCGGAAGGGCGGAGGCGAGCCAGCGCGCCCAGTCGCCGCGCCACACGGCGTCGTGCAGCAATGTCTGCCGGGCCAGATCGGCCGCGGATTTGATCTGGGCGGCCAGCGTCGGGGCGCAGACGGGCAGGATTGCGTCATCGCCCAACTGAAGCGCGCCCGGCTCCGTCAACTCACAGTAGAACAATGCGAGGTCGTAAGGCTCGCGCCGCGGATCGGGCGGCTCCTCCATCGCCGACAGCGAGATCTGCAGATCGGGGAAGGCCTGCTGCAGCGCCGGCAGCCGCGGTGAGAGCCAGAGCTGGGCGAGACAGGGCAGGGCTGCGATAGCCAGCGGGCGGTGCGGCTCGGCTTCGCGCAGCGTTTGCACGGCCTGGCCGAGCATGTCGAAGCCGCGCGTCAACCGCGGCAGGGCCTCGCGCGCCGCGTCCGTGAGGGCGACGCCCTGTGCCAGCCGGCGGAAGACCGGGAAACCGAGCGTCGCTTCGAGCTGCCGGATCTGCTGGGTCACGGCACCGGCGGTGACGGCGAGTTCGTCCGCCGCCCTGGTGAAGCTCTCGAGCCGCGCCGCCGCCTCGAAGGCGCGCAAGGCGTTGAGCGAGGGCAGGCGGGGGCGGGGCGGCTTGACGGGCACGACGGACATCCGGTTCGAGGTTGAGATTTTCTCAGCCTGCGAGCGAGAAATACTCGTTTGCGCGCGGCGCGGCAAACCGCTGTTATGCCGGGAACCAGCGAGGACGGAGGGACCGGCATGACGGCACTGGGCAAGCGCGATTGGGTGCCGCAGGCGAGCGAGGATTATGTGCTGAGGATCGCAGGCGAGACGGCAAGCCAGCCGCTCGACGCGATCGCGGCGCGGATCGATGCGCTCGCGGCGGAGAACCGCGCGATCCATGAGCGCGACTGCGTCAACCTGAACCCCGCCACCAACGTCATGAATCCGAAGGCCGAGGCGCTGCTGTCGGCCGGGATCGGCGCGCGGCCCTCGCTCGGCTATCCCGGCGACAAATACGAGATGGGGCTGGAGGCGATCGAGCAGATCGAGATCATCGCGGCCGAGCTCGCAGCCGAGGTCTTCGGCGCCAAATATGCCGAGATCCGCGTACCCTCCGGTGCGATCGCCAATCTCTACGCCTTCATGCTCGCGGCGAGGGCCGGCGACTGCATCATTGCGCCGCCGGGCGAGATCGGAGGCCATGTCACTCATCACGGCGCCGGCGCCGCCGGGCTCTACGGCATCGTCACGCATCCGGCGCCGATCGACCCGGTCAACTACACCGTCGATGTCGAGAAGCTGCGGGCACACGCACTCAGGCTCCGTCCGAAGCTGATCTCGATCGGCGGCAGCCTCAACCTCTTCCCGCATCCGATCCGCGAGATCCGCGCCATCGCCGACGAGGTCGGCGCGCTCGTCCTGTTCGATGCGGCCCATATGTCCGGCATGATCGCCGGCCATGGCTGGCAGCAGCCACTGGAGGAAGGCGCCCATCTGATGACGATGAGCACTTATAAGAGCCTCGGCGGACCGCCTTCCGGGCTGATCCTCACCAATGATGCGGAGATCGCCAAACGGCTCGACGCCATCGCCTATCCCGGCCTCACCGCCAATTTCGATGCGGCGAAATCGGCATCGCTCGCGGTTTCCCTGCTCGACTGGAAGGCGCATGGCCGCGCCTATGCGCAGGAAATGGCCAAGACGGCTAAAGCGCTGGCCGAGGCGCTCTCGGAGCGCCAGGTGCCGGTCTTCGCGCGCGACAGGGGCATGACGACCTCGCATCAGTTCGCGATCGAGGCGGCGCCTTATGGCGGCGGCCAGGCGGCGGCGAAGCAGCTGCGCGCGGTCAACATCCTGTCCTGCGGCATCGGCCTGCCGCTGCCGGCGGTGGAGGGGGACGTCAACGGACTCAGGCTCGGCACGCCGGAGATCGTGCGCTTCGGCATGACCGCGGCGGATATGCCGGAGCTGGCGGGCTATATCGCCGAAGGGCTCAACGGTTCGCGTTCGGCAGCTGCGGTGGCCAGGGACGTGACCGCGTTCCGCGGGCGATTCCGGGAACTGCATTTCATGCGCTAGATCGCCGTGCGTCCTTTCGGACGCAAAGTGGCGACTATCTCTTTGCCGTAGCATCGGATCGGACCGAAAAGTGGAATCCACTTTTGGGGCCAATGCTCTAAGATGGGCTCCGGAGGCGGGAGCTCATGCGCATCGACATCAGGCTCGAGCGGCCGGGCGACGAGGCCGAGATCGCGGAGGTCACCACGGCAGCCTTTGCCAAGGCGCCGCACAGCAGCGGCACGGAGGCGGCAATCGTCTCCGGCCTGCGCGGGGCCGGGGCGCTGAGCCTGTCGCTCGTCGCCATCGAGGGCGGCGGCGTCATCGGCCATGTCGCGTTCTCGCCGATCGAGATCGCGGAAGCCATGGGCGCCTGGCACGGGCTAGGGCCGGTTTCGGTCTCGCCCCTCCGGCAGCGTCACGGGATCGGCGGAGCGCTGATCGAGGAAGGGCTTGCCCAGTTGCGCGCGAGCGGCGCGGCCGGCGTCGTGGTGCTCGGCGATCCGGCGTTCTACTCCCGCTTCGGTTTTGCGAGCGATGGCGGGCTGCGGTTCGGCGATGTCCCCCCATCCCAGCTGCAATGGCTGTCCTTCAAGGCGGTGACGCCACGCGGCGAGGTGCGATACCACCCAGCCTTCGGCTGAGGGCTGGATCGCCTCGCTCATTATTTATCGCATCGGATTTTTCCGAACGGGGTGCCGCCTTTCGGTCCGATGCCGCGACCGTCAGGAATCGCCGGCCGGCGCGAAGAAGCAGAGCAACTCACCCGCATCGTTGATGCAGAGATGCCAATGCCCGTCTGGCGACGGCGTTGCCTTGTCATAGGGGATTTCGAGCCTCAGGGTGGTGCGGCGCTCCTTCGGCCACATCGGATGCTCGCCGGGCCGGACTATCACGACGAAGCCGCCATGGACTTCTCGCACGGCTTCAGGCTCGAGCGGCGCGCAGTCGGCGCCGGAGCAGCAGTAGAACGGGTAGTCCCAGCGGCTTGGCGCCTGATGAGAGTGAGCGCACGTCGCTCCCACGGCAAGCAAAGCCGCCACGGCGAATGAAGCGATCACACGCATCGGCCGGCCCTCGCAATTAAAATGCGGCGCAAAGGCGGCGAATGCGTGGCGGGTGGCGCGGCGAAGTGCTTTATCGCCGAGGCGTGGCTGCCCCCGTCCGCGGGACGCACGCCGGGAGGGTGGGGGCGCTGTCAGGCGCCGCCGGCTGCTCCATAGCGCGCCAGCATCTCGTCGCCCATCTCCTCCTCGCCGACGAGGCGGCCGCCGCCGAGGCGCACCGATACCACCGCGCCCGTTTCATTACGCTGCAGTTCCGCCGTTTCGCCGGGGCTGCTGAAGCCGGAGGCGTGGGTGATGCGCCCAAGGTCGGACCCTTCCAGCGTGATCTCGGCAGCGTCGAGGAAGGGCGTGAGAAGGGCCGGTGCGGCCACCAGCACCTGCTTGGCGACCGGAACAAGGTCATTCGCGCCCCAGATCGTCCACCAGCGGCCGGTCCAATCCCGCATTTCTGGCGATGGTGCGCCGCGCTCGGCGAAGGTCCTGAGGATATGGACGACGCCATCGAGCCAGGGATGCGCCAGCCCGTCGATGGCATTGGTCAGGACTGCGACGGTGAGGTCCTGCTCCGGGAAGACGCAGGTGCGCGTGATGAAGCCCTGGAATCCGCCGGAATGGCCGAACCAGCGCCAGCTGCCTTCGCCGCCGGAGATGGTGCCGAGGCCGTAATGGCGCCCCAGGCTCGACTCGTCGTCCGGCCAGAGGCGCCGCGTCATCTCGCGGCGGCTGAGGGCCGAGAGGATGCTCGTCTCGGCCTTCGGCGAGAGCTGCGCGAAATAGCGCGCGACATCCGCGGCCGTGGCGACGAAGCCCGCGGCCGAGGTCATGGCGTGGCCGGGATTGTCCGCGGGGATGACGACCCGCTGGCCGAGTGGCTGCCTGCCGCTATGGCCCCTTGCCATCGGGCGGTGCCCCCAGAGATCGATATCGGCCTTGGTTTCGAGCAGCCCGGCCTTGGCGACGACCTCGTCGGTGATCCATTCGCTGTAGCTGAGACCGGTCACCGCCTCGATGACGAGGCCGAGCAGTGCGAAGCCGTGATTGGAGTATTTGAAGCGCTGTGAGCCGGGATAGACCGGCGCCACGGCAAGGTCGGCGAGCAATTCCGCCTTGCTGCAATAGGGCTTGCGATCGAGGAACTGGCCGTTGTCCGGCCCGTCGCGGGTCAGGCCGGCGCTGTTGGAGAGCACCTGTTCGACGGTGACGTCGGCGATCGCGGGATGGAGCCCGTCGACGAAGCGGCCGACCTTGTCGTCGAGCCGTAGCCGGCCTTCCTCGACCAGGCGCAGGATGCCGGCCGAGGTGAAGCTCTTGGAGTGGGAGGCGATGCGGAAGCCGTGCCGCGACGTCAGCACCTCGCCGGTTGCGAGGTCCGCGCTGCCGAAGGCGGCTTCGAGCACGATATCGGTGCCATTCGCGATCGCGAAGGCGCAGCCGGGCTGGTCATGGTAACAGCGCTGGAATTCGAGCCAGCTCGCGACATAGGCGAGGGCGGGGGCAAGCCATGGCTTCATCGATTGGCATCCGTCACCAGTGCAACAGATCGCCAGCATCGCACGATTCCGCTGGCGGCCGGCAAGCCGTGGAGATGTGGGGCGGCCATGTGCGCGGCGGCTGCTTTCGCTTGCCCTTCACGGCCTGTCGTGGCATCGCTCCCGGCCAATCGAAAGGACCCGATCGTGGACAAGACAGAACTCGCCAAACTCGAGGCTTATCTGCGCCGCACCTTCAACAACCACGCGATCAGCGTGCGCGCCCGCATGAAGAAGACCGACTCGGCCGAGGTCTATCTGGGCGAGGAGTTCATCGGCATCATCCATGTCGATGACGAGGACGGCGACCGCTCCTTCAACTTCACCATGGCGATCCTCGACGTCGACCTGGAAGACTGAGAGCGCGTCGCGCTATCTGATCAGGCCGTCGAGCGTCCGCCGCACACCGCCGAGCATCACCGCCCAGTCGGCGATGATGCTGCGCGGGAAGCGGATGTTCACATCCATGCCGCGATGCTGGAAGGTGATGCGGCAGGGTTCGTCGAGATGGGCGGCGGTCTCGATCGGACAGCGGGCGGCGAAGCCTTTCCCGTCGGGAACCGAGACATAGAACTCGTCGCCCTCATAGGGCGAGCCCTTGCGGAAGCTGCGCACCACGAGCCCGCCGGGATTCGACCAGACGGTCGGCGTCAGGAAGCGGGCATAGGTCGCAAGCTGGCGCGCCGGCTCATTGACCTTGTCGGGCGGGCTCAGCGTGACCAGCAAGCGTCTTCTGTTCTGCGGCTGCGCCGGGCCGAGATTCGGCCAGTCTAGCCGCAGCCGGACCATGCCGACGAGACGGCTGGTGTCGTCGTCCTCGTCGAGGCCGGTCAGATCCTTCGGAATCAGCAGGGCCAGGTTGCCGACGCGGGCCGGTTGGAGCGCGGCGGGCTCCTCGGGGCGGCGATGGGTCAGATAGAGCCCCAGCCCCGTCGCCATCGCGCCCGCGAGCATGATCAGCAGCACGGCCTTGAGCAGGGCGCTGTCCGCTCGCGGCAAGAGCACGGGCGGCCGCTGCAGGCGCGTGCGCACCATCGAGGTGAGATGGGCGGCCTGCTGGCCGGGCCGGTGATGGGACAGGGACGCGGTCATTCCGGATACTCTTCGCCCGATCTCCCGGATCGGCTCGGCATCACTGAATCACCGCCGGCTTAACGGCGCGTAAACCATAACCGGGGCGCTATCGTTAACCATTGGTAAAGACTTGTCTTCACAGTCCGTAAACCATGCGGCAGGCTCTCGCGCGTCGTTCCGGGGAAGAGCCGCGCTCGTGACCATCCAGCCTGCCGCGCTCGAAGCGCTCCAGTCGCTTTTGATCGGCTTCGCGTTCGCGGGGCTGCTGGCCAGTGCGTTCGAGCTGTTCACCGCGCAGCGTGCCGATTTCAAACTGCTCGAGATGGGAGGGCTCGCCGCCGTCGCTAGCGTGCCGGTCGTGGTCTTCAGCGCGCCCTTCCTGATCCTGCGCAATACCGTGCGCGGCCGGCAGATCGAGGGCCGGCCCTTCATGTTCGTGATGCTGGCCAGCATGACGGCGGCGGTCTGGGGCATGGCGTCTGGCCGCGTGGTGCTCGATCTCCTGCACATGCTCGGCGCTTGACGGCGAGGGGCGCCTGCAAAACGCGGGTGGCCGGTCGCATCGGACCCAAAGGCGGAATGCGCTTTTCGAAAAATCCGATGTAATAACCATTGCACAGATCGTCGTTGCCGCGTCCGCCAGGCCGCGCCGCGATCCGAGAGGATATCGCTCATGCCGCTCTACGCGCTTGATGGAACAAGACCGGACGTGCCGGGCGAGGGTGCCTGGTGGCTGGCGCCCGATGCTCACGTGATCGGACGCGTAAGGCTCGCCGGTGACGTCGGGATCTGGTTCGGCGCCGTGCTGCGCGGCGACAATGAATGGATCACGATCGGCCAGGGCAGCAACATCCAGGAAGGCTGCGTGCTGCACACCGATATGGGCTTTCCGCTGACCGTGGGAGCCAATTGCACGATTGGCCATCGCGCCATCCTGCATGGCTGCACGATCGGCGAGAACAGCCTCGTGGGCATGGGCGCGACCGTGCTGAACGGGGCGAAGATCGGCCGCAATTGCCTGGTCGGCGCCAATGCACTGGTGACCGAGGGCAAGGAATTTCCCGATAATTCGCTCATCGTCGGCGCGCCGGCGCGGGCGGTGCGGACGCTGGACGACAAGGCGGCGGCCGGGATCACCGCTTCGGCGCAGGCTTATGTGCGGCGCTGGCAGCAATTCGCAGCAGGGCTCGAAAGGCTGGATTGACGCGCGCCGGGCGCTCGTCACGACGTCACGGCTCGTCCTCGAAAAGAAGCGGGCCGGCCTTCCGGGGAGGAAAGCCGGCCCTGGCGAAACCCGATCCTTGGGGACGGGTGGGTGGGGACGTGACCGAGCCTCGCCGTCCTCTTACCGCGACATCATCCTGGTCGCGGGAATCTTCATCAACGCTGCACCGAAGCGACCGTCGGAGTCTGAGCGCCGCCGAGCGAGGTCCAGCCCGTGCGGTACTGCGACTCGCGCTTGACGTAGACGTAGCCGGTCTGGCTCCAGGGCAGGATCGCGTTGCGCTTGTTGTCGAGCACGAAGTCGCCGCGGTCGGTGCGGATCATCAGCACGGCGTGGCCGGCATTCTCCTCGTCGATCACGACGGTCATGAGCATCGCGCGGCGCGGCAGCCCAGCCTCGGCAAGGCGCTTGCGCTTCAGCAGCGCGTAGTCCTCGCAATCACCCTTGCCATCGGTGGGGATATCCCAGCGGTCGACGACGCCCCAATGTTCGTCGTCGGTGACGGCCTCGATCTCTCGATTGACGCTGTTGTTGGTGGCGACGATCGTCTTCCACAGTTTGGCGTTCAGTTCGATGCGCTCCGGCTCGCGGGTGTCGGTGCGGCATTCGGACGGGGTGCGCTTGCAGAAATCCGTCCAGGCATAGGGCGCGCGGGCATCGCCGGAGGCTTCGGCCGGAAGGCTCGCGACCGGGATGCCGACCGAGCCCTGAGCATTCGCTGCGGTTGCTCCACCGAGCGTGACCAGAGCGGCCAGTGCGGTACCAATCAGATTGTGATGAATTGAGAGCATGTCGTCCCCTTTCTGTCCCGGGGCTGACGATGCGTGCTGGCAAATGGATCCTGGCTGAAATGGAAACGTACAAATTTATGTATTCGGCCGAGCGGCGAGCGAAGAATAGATCAGTATCAATCTTGGTCGAACGAGGAAGTAACGATTCGTATCAATCGCACAACGAGATTTTAACCATTAATTCTTCGTTGTTCGGTAGTGCGCCGTTAACTTACGCATCCCTTAATCGCGGCAAGCGCCGTCGGACCGGCGCTCCGGTGCGCGAGTGGCGTGCGTTTGGCCGCGAGGTTGCTGCGGCATTGGCGATTCACTTGAGGTCGGAGCGCGGCGCGACGCTGCCGTGCGGGGATGCCGATTCAGGCGCTCAGGCAGTTTGCGCGACGTGGCCGGCCGGGCCGGCTTTCAGAGCTCGAGGTTTTCGTCGAGCAGATCGGCGGAGAGCGGGAAGCGGAATTCCGCTGCGTAGCCGCCGTCGAATCGGCGCACGATCCGCGCAGGGGTCGAGCCGATTCGCACCGGCGTATTGATCGGCAGATCGAGATCGCTCGAAAAGGCGGCGCCGGAGAGCGAGATGTCGATGATGCGGACGACGAATTCCAGACCGTCCTCCATCATCAGAATGGAGCGCGGGTTGCGCGGCACGACACGCTCATGGCGGCGATCTTCCGGAAGGCCGAGCTCCTCGCGGTTGGCGAGCCAGGTGAGCTGGGCCGTGAACTTCTCGCGCTTGCGGCTTGTCGCGGTGACGGTCATCGCGAAGCCTTCCATCGTCGTCCGGACGCAGGTGCCCTCGATCCGTCCGAGATGTTCGAGATAGGCGATCACGCGGTCGCCGGGCTTGGCCTTGGCGGGAGCGGCGAGGTGGACGCCGCCCGGCGAGATATCGATCGTCTGGCAGGGATATTCCATGCGGTTGGGCAGCATGTAGCGGCCCAGCAGCACGACCTTCATACGGTGATGCCGCCTGCGTTCAGCAGGAATGGCAGCCGTTCGGGGCGTGTGGAGCGCGCTCAGCATCAATGACCGACCTGGATTCGGGCGGATCGTAGGCGYGGTCTGGTTAACGGATCGTTCCGATCACGCCCGCCCGCCGGGCAGGACGACCAGACGCGGCGGTTCCGCCCGGCGCGGCGTTGCGGCCGGACGCGAGGTGGCGGCGGGCCAGAGCATCCGCAGCGAGATCATGCGCATCGACTCGACGGTATCGAGACCGAGCCAGTCCGGCGAGACGGCCGGCGAAAGGGCTCCGAGGATGCGGGCATGGGTGCGGCCGCGATAGCGCAGCGGCAGCAGCAGCAACTCCAGATAGATCGGCGCGCCGGACCTGGTCTCCCCGGACAGGCCGGCGACGGCGCCGGCGCTTTCGTCCATCACCGTCTGGACGAGGCGGCGCATGTCGCCTTGCGATTCGACATCCGGCCAGAGTGCCGTGAAAGCCCGTCCGCGCAGCTCGTGGCCGATCAACGCGCACAGGCGCGTTCCCGCCAGCCGGAAGACAGGGCCGATGGGTTCGTTCTCCAGCACGAAGGTATCGGCCAGCGCATGACGCAACGCTCCGGGCTCGATCTCGCCGCGCTCCGGCGCGGCCCGTTCGCCACGCAGCGCGTCCCAATACTCGAAAACCAGACGTGTGCTTGTGTTTTTCATCCTGCGCCCATGCTGCCGGCTGCGTCCCCCCGGAACAGTGCGGCGACCGAGATTGGCGCAGAACCGTTCGAAAGAGGGACGAATCGCTTCCCCTGAGAACCGAGGACGCATTCGTCATGCCGTCTTGCCACTGTCGTCTGAGTCGGGGGAGGCGGGCGGGGACGTTAGGGTTAACCAAATCTTGCCTTTGTGGAAGATCGCTAGAATGCGTATAAAATGCCACTGAATTCGCGGGCATTCAGTGTGTCCGCAACGCGAGGTGGAGGGGGCGTGACCTTGCCGGCCGGTGCAACCGGGCGGCGTCACAGCCGGCGGAAAAGGGGAGGGCGCGAGCCACTCCCCTTTTTCGTTGCATCATGCGCAGCCGGTGCTTGCGCGACATGGACGCTTCGGCAAGTGTGACGCCGCATGGCTTTTCAAGATCCTCCCCGGCCGGCGCGTGAGCCGGCGTTCAACCTGCCCCCGGCCGTCGTCTGGCTGCTCGCCGCTCTGACGCTGATCCAGGCGGGGCGTTCGCTGCTGTCCGACTATGACGATTACATCCTGATGTCGTGGCTGGCCTTCGTGCCGGCGCGGCTGACGTTGTGGCTGTCGCCGGGGCGGCTGGAGGACGTGGTCGGCGCGATGGCGCAATCCACCGCGGGGCAGGATGTGGTCGAGCGGCTGCAGCTGGTGCGGCTGCTGCTCGCCGATGGTGGCGTCAGGCTCTGGACTTTGCTGACCTACGGGTTTCTGCATGGCTCCTGGCTGCACCTGATATCGAATGCGGTCTGGCTTGCGGCGTTCGGCAGCCCGGTGGCGCGGCGGCTCGGCACGAACCGCTTTCTCAATCTGATGGCGCTTTCGACGATCGGTGGGGCGCTGTTTCACTGGTGGTCGCGCGATCTCGACGTCCTGCCGCTGGTCGGCGCGTCGGCCGGCGTTTCCGGGGCCACAGCCGCAGCAATCCGCTTCGTCTTCGCTCCGGGCCTGCGCTTCGGCGAATTGGGCAATGACGAGGTGGTGCGTGCGATCCCCGCCGAACCGCTCGGCGAGCTCTGGCGCAATTCCCGTGCGCTGCTGTTCATCGCCATCTGGTTCGCGACGAATATCCTGTTCGGGGCGGGGCTGGTGCCGATCCTCGGCGAGGAGACGAGCATCGCCTGGGAGGCCCATATCGGCGGTTTCGTCGTCGGGCTGCTGCTGTTTCCACTGCTCGACCGCGGCACGCTCAGGCGCTGAGCGGCGGCTTTCGATTAGGGAGGGAAGGCGGTCGGCGAAGGCCTGGCGAGCCTTGCCTGCGCCGGGCTCTTCCCGCACACTCGTATCATTGCGAAGCACTCTTCGAGCCGATCCGGCATTGCGAGGTTGGCGGCGGCTCGAGGGGTTCCAGCGGAACTGCGCGCCGGCGATGGCGCGCCTGCGAGGAGGGACTTCCATGAATGTCGAGAAGCTGCTGAGCGACAAGGGGCGCGAGGTCATTTCGGTGCAGCCGCACCGCACTCTGGCCGAGGCGATCCGCACGCTGAGCGAAAAGCGCATCGGTGCCGTGGTCGTCATGGGGGCGGACGGAGCGCTTGTCGGCATCCTGTCCGAGCGCGACATCATCCGCGCATTGGGCGAGCATGGTGCCACGGCATTGGAGAGCGCGGTGTCGCGGTCGATGACCTCAAAGGTCGTGACCTGCCGGCCGCAGACCAGCGTCGACGAGTTGATGGAGATCATGACGATGGGCCGCTTCCGCCATGTTCCGGTCGTCGAGAACGGGCGAGTGACCGGCATCGTTTCGATCGGCGACGTGGTGAAGCATCGCGTCGCAGCGATCGAGGCCGAAAGCCAGGCGATGCGCGACTATATTGCGATGGCCTGACGGGTATCGCATCGAACTGAAAAGCGGATGCCGCCTTTCGGAAAAATCCGATGCCAAACCGGGAGGATAGATCGCCACTTTGCGCCCGGTAGGACATGTGGCGACCCAGCGCGCCCGGCTCGGTTTTAGGGCGCGATATGGTTGGCGGCCACGAGGGCGGCGATATCGTCGAGCACGCGCTGCGCCGCCTGCCGCCCCAACTCGATCGTTTCTTCGGCCCGGTGGAAATCGAACAGGCCGATGCGGCCGAGCTTCGGGCCGATCATGACGTCCGGCGGATCGCCGGCGAGACGCGAGCGCGAGATGCGATCCTGCGTGATGTTGAAGGCATCGATCATCACGCCGGCCAGGCCAGGACGGTTCTCCGCCGGGCGGCCGACGATGTTGCGGACGCGCTTGGCCGCGCCGCTGATGCCGTCAAACCAGCGTGGCTCGGGGCGGATCTCCAACTCCGGGACGAGCGGATCGGGATCGGAGCCGTGGTTCTGGATGATCGTGCCGCGGCCTGAAAGGTCGTTGTTGAGGTTGACGCAGATCACGATGTCGGCGCCGAGCGCCCGGGCCGCCGTGACCGGCACTGGATTGACCAGCGCGCCGTCCATCAACCAGCGACCGCCGAGCTTCACCGGGTCGAACACGCCCGGCAGGGCATAGGAGGCGCTCAGCGCCTCGACCAGTGGACCGTGCCGCAGCCAGATCTCGTGGCCGGATCCGAGTTCGGTCGCGATAGCGACGAAGCGATTCGACAATTCCTCGATGCGGATGCCGTCGAGATGCTGGTCGAGCAGGCGTTTCAGCCGTCCGCCAGCGATCAGGCCGGCGCCGCCGATATGGAAATCCATCAGGCCGACGATACGGCGCTTGGTCAGGCTGGTGACGAATTCCGTCAGCTCCGGCAGTTTTCCGGCGGCGAAACAGCCGCCTACCACCGCTCCAATCGAGGTGCCGGCGATCACATCGGGGGCGAAGCCCGCTTCGATCAGGACTTCGAGGGCTCCGATATGGGCCCAGCCCCGCGCCGCGCCGCCGCCGAGCGCCAGCCCGATCTTCGGCCTGAGGGCCGAGGGCTGGTCTTCGATCGAACGCATTTCGTTCATTGCGGCACCACCTCCGCCGAGACCAAAGGCCCGCCGCGCGGCATCGTCCCAGAACATGGACCCATCCCTCCATATGGACTTAGGGTCTCAGAAGCCGATGAGCGAATGGTGAACGGCATGACAGCCGCCATTATCGTCTGCATTTGACGAAACCGTGAAGGTGCCCCGGCGGCATTGCCGATGCGCATGAGCGTCAAGTTCGCCTCAATCGCAGATGAGGAGCGGCTTCTGGGCTTCCTCGCGCAGAGGCTGGAGCCGGTAGAAGCAGGAACAGCGGCCGGTGTGGCAGCAGCCGCCATCGCCGCCGACCTTGACCTTGAGCCAGATCGCGTCCTGGTCGCAGTCGACCCGCATCTCGACGATGGTCTGGATCTGGCCGGAGGTGGCGCCCTTGTGCCAGAGCTCCTGGCGCGAGCGGGACCAATACCAGGCCTCGCCGGTCTCGATCGAGCGCTTCAGCGCCTCGGCATTCATATGCGCGACCATCAGCACCGCGCCACTGTCGGCTTCGGTGGCAACGACCGTCACGAGGCCGTTGCCGTCGAAGCGGGGGCTCAGCACCGTGCCCTCCTCGAGGGCGTGCTTGTCGGCCGCGGCGGGGAAGAGGCTCATCTCGGCTCCATCGTGGAAAAGGCGCGTCATCCGACGCGCCTTGTAGGAAACTGGCCGCGTGGCGCCAACCGCCGGGCTACAGCCCAGGCGACTTCACCATCGTGAAGAAGCGGACCTGCTCGGCCGGATCATCGCGGAAGACGCCGCGATACTGCGTCGTCATGGTCGAGGAGCCCTGCTTCTGCACGCCGCGCATCGACATGCACATATGCTCGGCCTCGACGAGGATGGCGATGCCGCGCGGCTCCAGTGCCTCTTCAATCACATCCGCGATCTGGGCGGTCATCGTCTCCTGCGTCTGCAGGCGCCGGGCATAGACGTCGACGATGCGGGCAAGCTTGGAGAGCCCGACCACGCCCTTCGACGGGTAGTAGCCGATATGCGCCTTGCCGACGAAGGGCACCATGTGATGTTCGCAATGCGAATAGAACGGGATGTCGCGCACCAGAATCATATCCTGGTAGCCGTCGACCTCCTCGAAGACGCGGTCGAGGATGTCATGAGGATCCTCTGCGTAGCCGCTGTAGAGTTCTCTATAAGCCTTGGCGACGCGCTGCGGCGTCTCGACGAGGCCCTCCCGCGACGGATCGTCGCCGGCCCAGAGAATGAGGGTGCGGACCGCGGCTTCGGCCTCTTCCCGCGTTGGCTTGCGAACCAGAAACTTGTCAGCGGAGGGGCCTACGGCCCCCTCGACGGACAAGGACTTAACCACAGGGATCATGTGGTGCCTCCCGTTGGGACGATGGAGGCCACGCGCCCGGCGGCCAAGCGACCGCGACCGCGAGGCCGTTGCGACAAGTTTCACGCCCACTGGCGGAAGAGGTGTCCATGCCCTCCCGTTTTACGGCGATCAACCCTATATCGGATCTCCAGGCCGGTCATTCCAGATCGGCGAGAGATCAAGCCATGCTGGACGACGTCTACAACAAGCGCATCCTCTCGCTAGCCGCCAACATCCCCCTGCTGCAACGCTTGCCGTCTCCGGACGCCACGGCGCGGGCTCATTCGAAGCTATGCGGCTCGACCGTGACAGTCGATGTCACCATGGAGGGCGATGTCGTCACCGGCTTCGGCCATGAGGTAAAGGCCTGCGCGCTCGGACAGGCCTCCTCCTCGATCATGGCACGGCATGTCGTCGGTTCGACGGCGGAGGAGCTGCGCCGGGTGCGCGAGCAGGCCCGCGCCATCCTGAAGGAGAATGCGGAGCCGCCGGAGGGCAAATGGGCCGATCTTGCCGTGCTCGTGCCGGTGCGTGACTTCAAGGCGCGCCATGCCTCGACGATGTTGACCTTCGATGCGGTGGTCGATGCGATCGACCAGATCGAGGCGCGCCGGCGCGAGGCCGCCGCCTGATCACTTCACGCCGAAGGCGACCTTGATCTCCGGAATCGTCTCGTCGAAGCGGGCTTTGAAGGCGCGTTCAGCCAAGAGGGCCTTGGCGACGGCGCGCCCGACCTTGTCGCCCGCGACGAGATCGCTTGGGAAATGGAAGCCGCAGATCAGGCGGCTCTCGTCATAGCTCTTCACGCGCTCCTCGAGCTTGTCGGCCATAGAGGGGACCGCCGCCTTGAGCAGTTCCGCATAGAGCGCAGCCGTCGCCGCGTGGGCGGAAGGGAAGGAGGTACCCTCCGGGCGCGCGCCGGGGCAGGGCTTGACGCGCACCTTGGACCAGAGCTGGAAGGGGCGCGTGCGGCTCGTCAGGCGGTGGACGCTCTTCAGCAGGATGCCGAGCTCGACCTGTGCCTCGCGGAACAGCAGGCGCACCTCGCGGTGGGTGTTGTCGACATAGTTCGTTTCCATGCCGTTCAGGAAGTTGACCAGCCCCTGGCGCTGGTCGGCGATCGCCTGCTTCTCGCGCTCGGGCGTGCGATTGAGCGTCAGCTGCTGCACCTGCTCGAACTCGGTCTTGGCTTCCGGGCTGTTCTGCGCCGGCGGCAGGCCGATGATATGCGCGATGTCGAGCTTGGAACCATCGAGCCAGAGCAGGTAAGGCCGCTGCTGGGCCGAGGCAGGCGCGGCGAGGCCGAGGCTCAACGCCAGTGCGACACCCGCAAGAGCATTGCGCAGGTGGACCGGGCGAAGGAGGGCATGGCGAAATCGAGCGGCGCGCATCATGTTTCCGGTGTCGGGCAATCGAAAAAACGGGAATGGAAAGCGGGTTCTGGTGGCGGCTGAACAAAACGAAGCAGACGATCTATTCCAGCGTCTCTTTGTTAAGCAAAGATTTTCGCGCTTGCGAAGGCTTGCGCTTTTGCCGCGCCGTTCTGCACATTTCGCAATACGCGGCTATCAGCTCAGTCTTTCCATGCTGGTCGGGCGCCATTGCCGGCATTGGCCGAGCTGCTCCGCCTATACCGACGAGGCGATCCAGCGCTTCGGCATGTGGCGCGGCGGCTGGGTAGGCGTTGCGCGGATTTGTCGCTGCAACCCGTGGGGAACGAGCGGCGTCGATATCGTCTGCGAGCAGCTACCCGCGGATGCAAACTGGTATCGACCGTGGCGGTACGGGCGCTGGCGCGGCACCTATGTGCCTGAAACGGAGAGGCTCGCCTCGCCGGGCCCTACGACTTCCCCTGGCGCTGGGCCTGGGCAGCCTTGAGCGCGTCCTTGCAATCATCCGAGAAAGAAGCCTCCTTCCCGCGCATGCAGGCGAGCAGCCGGCCACCGCCGGGCCTGATGCCGGGACAGTTCTTCTCGAAATCCGCCTGGCAGGCAGCGCGCACCGCAGCCTGACCCTGAGCGAGGGCCGGGACCGAAACGGCAAGCAGGAGAGCGGCGAGCGCGATGCGGATCATGGGCGGTCCTTTCCGGATGGGGTTCAGGAGCCTCGAGCCTGATTGCAGCATGTTTGCGGGCGCCTGACCATCGCATGACAAATCGGCAAGCTAGCGGTCTCCGTGATTGCGCGCTGTCGCCCCGTCGTATAGGCGAGGGCCTCTCGCGCGCGCCGAACCGGCTGCGGGCTCGCGCGCTCTTCCGACAGGCAGCCGGCCTTGACTTACGGGGTTCGTATCCCCGAGTGAGCAGGAGCGCGATCGATGACGATCTCCCTGACATTTCCCGACGGCGCCAAGCGCGAGTTTCCCTCCGGCATCACCGGGGTCGATATCGCCAAGGGCATTTCCCCCTCTCTCCTGAAGCGCACCGTCGCGATGACGCTCGACGGCACGGTCGTCGATCTCGCCGACCCGATCGAGCGCGACGCGAAGATCGAGTTCCTGAACCGGGAAGACCCGCGTTCGCTCGAGCTGATCCGGCACGACACCGCGCACGTGCTCGCCGAAGCCGTGCAGGAGCTTTTCCCCGGCACGCAGGTGACGATCGGCCCCGTCATCGAAAACGGCTTCTTCTACGATTTCGCCCGCAACGAGCCCTTCACCCCGGAGGACTTCCCGGCGATCGAGAAGAAGATGCGCGAGATCATCGCGCGCGACAAACCCTTCACGAAGGAAGTCTGGAGCCGCGACAAGGCCAAGGATTTCTTCGCCCAGAAGGGGGAGGCCTACAAGGTCGAACTGGTCGATGCCATTCCGGCGGACCAGACCCTGAAGATGTACGCCCAGGGCGACTGGATCGACCTGTGCCGCGGCCCGCACATGACCTCGGTCGGCAAGGTCGGCAACGCGTTCAAGCTGATGAAGACGGCCGGAGCCTATTGGCGCGGCGACAGCAACAACGCGATGCTGACCCGCATCTACGGCACCGCCTTCGCCAAGCAGGAAGAACTCGACTCCTATCTCAAGCAGCTTGAGGAGGCGGAGAAGCGCGACCACCGCAAGCTCGGCCGGGAGATGGACCTGTTCCACTTCCAGGAGGAGGGGCCGGGCGTCGTGTTCTGGCACTCCAAGGGCTGGCGGCTCTTCCAGGAGATCATCGCCTATATGCGCCGGCGCCTCGCCGCCGACTATGAGGAGGTGAACGCGCCGCAGATCCTCGACAAGTCGCTCTGGGAGACCTCCGGCCACTGGGGCTGGTACCAGGACAACATGTTCGCGGTGAAATCGGCTGCGGCCTTCGAGAACCCGGCCGATGCCGAGCGCGACCACCGCGTCTTCGCACTGAAGCCGATGAACTGCCCCGGCCACGTCCAGATCTTCAAGCACGGGCTGAAGAGCTACCGCGACCTGCCGATCCGGCTTGCCGAATTCGGCAATGTCCATCGCTACGAGCCATCAGGCGCGCTGCATGGGCTGATGCGCGTGCGCGGCTTCACGCAGGACGACGCGCATATCTTCTGCACCGAGGAGCAGCTTGCGGCCGAGTGCATGAAGATCAACGACCTGATCCTCTCGGTCTACGAAGATTTCGGCTTCACCGACGACCTCGTCATCAAGCTCTCGACCCGGCCGGAGAAGCGCGTCGGCTCCGACGCGGTTTGGGACCATGCCGAGGAGGTGATGGGCAGGGTGCTGGAGCAGATCGCAAAGCAATCCGGCAACCGGATCAAGACCGAGATCAATCCGGGCGAGGGCGCCTTCTACGGGCCGAAGTTCGAATATGTGCTGCGCGACGCCATCGGCCGCGACTGGCAGTGCGGCACGACGCAGGTCGACTTCAACCTGCCGGAGCGTTTCGGCGCCTTCTATATCGGTGCCGACGGCGAGAAGAAGCAGCCGGTCATGGTCCATCGCGCGATCTGCGGCTCGCTGGAACGCTTCACCGGCATCCTGATCGAGCACCATGCCGGGCATTTCCCGCTGTGGCTGGCGCCGGAGCAGGTCATCGTCGCGCCGATCACATCGGACGCCGACGGCTATGCCGAGGAGGTCACGATGGCTCTGATGGGCGCGGGGCTGCGCGCCCGCGCCGATCTGCGCAACGAGAAGATCTCGTACAAGGTGCGCGAGCATTCGCTGGCGAAGGTCCCGGTCATCATCGCCGTCGGCAGGCGCGAGGCCGAGGAGAAGACCGTGACGGTCCGCCGCCTCGGCAGCCAGGCGCAGACGGTGATGCCGCTGTCGGAAGCGCTCGCCGCGCTGGTGCAGGAGGCGTCGGCGCCGGACCTCGCGCGGAAGAAGGCAACCAAGGCGGCGTGACCTGTCACCCCGTCATGCCCGGGCTTGACCTCGGGCATCTCGGGCAAGAGAGGCTCGCACCCTCTGAGCGATTCTAGGGCCGAAGCCTTGCTTCGCCCGAGAATGACGGTCGTTGGAGCGCACCCCTAGCAAAAGCCGCTGCGTCCATGCCAGATTGCCGGCGATGCTGACGGGTTCCTATCGCAAGCGGCTCGAGGCCGATCTCATCCGCTGGGTCGATGGCGGGCTGCTCAGTGCGGAGAGCGCCGGCGCGATCCGTCGCTCCGTTGCCCGAGAGCATGGCGGCTTCGGCCTGCCGGCTCTGCTCGGCTTGCTTGGCGGGCTGCTGATCGCGTCGAGCGTCGCCGCCTTCATCGCGGCAAACTGGGAGGCGATTCCGCGCCTCACCAAGCTCGGCATGATCCTCGCGAGCATCGTGGTCTGCTTCGCGCTGGCCTTCCGGCTGGAGCGCGGCGGCTCGGCCCGCGGCAGCGATGCCGCCGTGACCTGCGGCGTGCTGATCTTCGGCGCGGGGGTCGCGCTCGTCGGGCAGATGTACCATCTTCCTGCGGATTGGGCCGGTGGGGCCGTTCTGGTCGCGCTCGGGGCGCTGGCGGCCGCCTTCCTGATGCGGTCGAGCGGAGCTCTCGCCATCGCTTTCGTCGCCATCTGTGCCTGGAGCTTCGGGCGCTGGGAGGAGGCGCGCGGCGGCGCCCATTTCGAATTCTTCACCCTCTATCTGCCGGCGCTMTGGCTGGCGCTGTCGCGCAACAATCGGCTGATCCAGCATCTTGCCGTGCTCGCCGGTGCGTTCTGGATCGGCATGGCGCCTGGCTACTGGCTGTTCTTGCGGTTCGATTATGGATTGCTGGCCTATGGCCTGGCCGTCTCGGCCGCTTACGTCGCGCTGGGCGCGATTGCGCTCGACCGGGGCGGTCCAGGCCTGCTGACGGCCTGCCTGCCATGGGGCCTGTTCGGACTCGTGGTCGTTCTCAACGCCGAGCTGATCCGCATCCTCGACAATGACGAGGCTCGCGCCGGCCATGCCTTCCTCTTCGTGTTCTATGCCTATGCCGTTGCCGTCCCGCTCGCGCTCCTGGCCGGTGTGACGGCCCGCGACCGGCGCTTCACCTGGCCACTGGCGGCTGCGCTGGCGCTGGCGCTGCTGGTCCCGGCGGTGTTCTGGAGCGGCATTGCGACCGGCATGCCCGGCAAGATCGTGGTGGCGAGCCTCATCCTTCTCGCGGCGACGGCCCTCATGGTCGCCGGAGCCGCGGGCGGCATTCGTCGGCTCGTGATGGCGGGCTCCATCCTGTTCGGCATCACGATCCTGATCCTGCTCTGGCAGACGATCGGCACGCTGCTGGACCAGTCGCTGTTCTTTCTCGTCGCGGGGGCGGCGCTGCTGGCGGTTGCTTCCGGTGCCCGCCGCCTGTTCGCGCGGCTGAACCCGCCTGCCGAGACGGAGGCCGCATGATGCGTCCGTTCTCGGCCGATGCGATCGCCGCGAAAGTGCCGCTGCTCTGGCGGGCCGTCGCAGCCGCGCTGCTGCTCGGGCTCGCCCTGCTGGCGCTGGTGGAACAGCGGGCGCGCATCCTCCGCGACGGGGCGGAGATCCGGCTGAAGACGGTGCCTGTCGATCCGCGCGATCTCTTCCGCGGCGATTATGTCGTGCTCGCCTATCCGATCAGCATGGTCGAGACGGGGCAGGAGGGCGCGCGGCCCTATCAGCGCGGAGAAAGCGTGTTCGTCACGCTCGGTCGCGATGAGCAGGGCTTCGCGCGTGCGCTCCGCGTTTCG
Organism: Allobosea sp. 10L417; assembly: GCF_056395485.1. Classification (NCBI taxonomy): domain Bacteria; kingdom Pseudomonadati; phylum Pseudomonadota; class Alphaproteobacteria; order Hyphomicrobiales; family Alloboseaceae; genus Allobosea; species Allobosea sp. 10L417. The sequence goes on along the minus strand of NZ_JBFTJP010000001.1, from coordinate 79,343 downwards.
CGCGAATGGCCGAAAGTCAGCGGCGAAGCGGTGGTGATCGCCGGGCGCGTGACGTCGATCGGAGGCTGCGCGATCAATGCCAATGGCGAGACCGATTGCAGCCGAAACGGCAGCCGCTTGCGCATCGCCTATGGGCTCGAGAGCTACTTCGTGCCGCAGGGCGAGGGCAAGGCGATCGAGACCACCGAAAAGGCTCGCATCGAGGTCGTCGCGGCCGTGTCGCCGTCGGGCGAGGCGGCGATCAAGCGCCTGCTGATCGACGGCAAGCAGGTCTATCAGGAGCCGCCCTACTGACGGGCGTGCGGACCGCCAATCAGCGGTTGTGGCCGATTCAAGTGACGGTCTGAAAGAGCCGGCGAACGAGCGGATCACGTTGCCGTGTCGTCGAACGCATGTATGCCGCTCGTCTCACCTCCGCCGCAAAGCGGCAGAAAGGTCGCCACACGCGCTTGTGACAACGCGCCGCGTGACGCGACTCCTCTTCAGTTATATGAACGCCAGATGAACAGACTCGACAGGGAATGTTCATGTGAATGCCCGCCCGCGGGGAACCGCGACCAGTTACCCGCGTTCCGCCCGAGCCTCTCCTCGCTGCTGAAGGACAGCCCCGTGTCGTCCATCCCCTCCTTCAGTCGCTTCCTGCTTCTCGGCCAGCCGGCTGACGGCATGGCGCGCCCTGCCGGCGGGAGGGATGCGCGGATCGACGTGGTGCGCGGACTGGCGCTGCTGATCATCTTCATCAACCACATGCCGGGAAACGTGGTGTCGGCCTATATGCCGCACAGCTACGGCTTCTCCGACGCCGCCGACATCTTCGTCCTGCTGGCCGGCGTCTCGGCGGCCCTGGCCTATGGCGGGGTGATCGAGAAGCGCGGCCTCTCCCTCGCAGCGCTCAAGCTCGGCGGGCGAATCTGGACGCTCTACATCGCGCATATCGCGGTGTTCGTGCTCGTCTGCGGGGTCGTCGCCACCGCGGTCACGCAGACGCAGAACCCGCTCTATATCGAGACGATCAATATCCAGCCCTTCTTCCGCGATACGGGCGAGGCGCTGATCGGCGCGCTGACCTTGACCTATCAGCCTTCCTATCTCGACATCCTGCCGCTCTACATCGTGCTGCTCGCCCTGTTCCCGGCGATCTACTATGCGGTGCGGATCAGCCCGCTGCTGACGCTCGCCATCTCGCTGGCGATCTGGCAGGCCGCGGTCGCCTTAGAGCTCAACCTGCCGAACGGCGGTGCCGGCGTCTGGTTCTTCAACCCCTTCGCCTGGCAGGTCGTCTTCACGGTGGGGATCATCATCGGCCGGGCGGCGCAGCTCGGCGTCGCCGCGCCGCGGTTGCTGTGGCTGGACGTGGCCGCCGTCGCGTTTCTCGTCTTCGCCTGGGCGGTGAAGATATCGACCGGCAACCCGACGGGCATCGGCGCGTTGAATGATTGGTTCGATTCCGTCCAGCTTGGCTCCGACAAGACCAATCTGGCCTGGACGCGGCTGATGCATATCGGGGCGCTGGCCTGGCTGGCGATCCGGTGGCTGCCTTGCGGTGCGGCGATGGCGAAGCCCGCGCTCGGCCGCGCGCTGGCTTCGGCGGGGCAGAATTCGCTGCATGTGTTCTGCGTCGGGATCGTGCTCTCGATCATCGGCCAGATCGTTCTGGCGGAAACATCCTTCGCACTCAGCGTTCAGTTGCTGATTTGCACTGCGGGCATTAGTATTTTGACAGGGTTAGGGATTTTCCTGTCGTGGTACCACTCGGTCACGAAACGCGGCGCAAGCGCCGAACCTGTCCCGGCCCGTGGCGCGCAGGCGCCGCGGCCCTCCTTGTCTTCGCCCTGAATTCGTCCTCCTTTGCGGCGCCGATGCCGGTGCCAGCCGACACGCGTTGCCGTGCGGATGCGACCAAGGCTGCCTTCCAGCCGACTCTGCCAGCCGCGCGCAAGGCCCTGCAGGAAACCGGCAAGCTGACGATCGTGGCGCTCGGCTCATCCGCTACCGCCGGTTCCGGAGCCAGCGCCGAGGACAAGAGCTATCCGTCGGTGCTCCAGACCGAGCTCAGACGCCGCCTGCCCGGTGCCGAGGTCAATGTCGTCAACAAGGGCGTCGGCGGCCAGTCGGCCTATGACATGCTGCTGCGCATGCAGGCGGATGTCATCGACGAGAAGCCCGCGATCGTGATCTGGCAGACCGTCATCAACGATGCGATCCGCGATATCGGCGAGGAGAAGCTCGCCAAGATCCTGAACAAGGGCATCGGCAAGGCGCGCGCCGCCGGGATCGACATGGTGCTGATGGATCTGCCCTGGCTGCCGCGCGAGGGGCGCTATCCGCATTACGACGATTATCGCGCCGTCCTGATGAGGACGGCCCAGGAGCAGGGCATCTCGCTCTTCCCGCGCTACGCGTTGATGAAGGGCTGGTCGAATTCGCGCCAATTCACGCCGGAGGAGCTAGTCGGCATGGACGGGTTGCATCTGGTCGATGCCGGCTATCGCTGCCTGGGCCTGCGCCTCGCCGACGGGATCGTCTCCGGCATCGGCAATGTCCGGATCGAGACGGCAGGCCGCGAGACGAAGCCGGTGAACTGAGCACCGTTGGGGGGCGACTATTTCGCGAGAACCTCGATATCGCGGTCGGAGCCCGACTCGACCTTGAAGTCGCGCGAATAGACCTGCCCCTCCTGCCGGGCGATCAGGACATAGTCGCCCTCGGCCAGGATAACCTGCGGGAACGCGCCGATCGCCTCGCGGATGACGTCGCCGCCCGGCGTCAGCACGCTGAAAGCGGTGCCGGCGAAGGCCTCGCCTCCGGCGCTGGCGACGAGCTTCAGGGTGACCTTGGCGGCGCGGTGATGCAGCGTCGCTTCGGTGACCTTGCCGGTCTCGACCTTCACGTCGGCGCGCTGGATGGCGTTGGAATCGCCGTAGGTGGAGACGACGTGATAGGTGCCCTCCGGCAGGCGGATGATCTCGCCGGCCTTGGCGCCGCTGGTGATGAGCCGCCCTTCCGAGTTTCCCTGCAAGGGTACGAAGACGGAGAAGGTGAGCTGCCCGGCCGGAATCGGCGCATCGCCGATCGAGCCCGCAAGCGAGAGCGCGCCGGCGCTGATCTGCACCTGATCGCGCAGCCCCTGCGCACCCAGGCTGACGCGTTTTGTGCCGCTGGCGAAGCCATAGGCGGCGTGGATGATGTAGTTGCCGGGCGGCAGCGAGAAGCTGGGCTCGGACTCGGAGGAGCGCGCAATGATTTTCGGAGCCGACCCGTCCACGGTTTCGCCGAGGATGCGCCAGTTCAGCCCGGACTTGATCGGCCTGCGATCGTTTGCGAACTGCGCGGAGACGCTGAGCCTGGCCTGCGCGCTCGGAGCGCCGGGGGCCGCGGGAGCCTGGGCGTCCGCACCGGGGCCGGTGTCGGGCGTCGTGGCCTGGGCCGAGGCCGAAGCCGGCGAGAGGAGGACGGCCACGGCGAAGACGACGCCGGCGAGGCGGCGGCCAGCTTCAAAACCATCCAATTCAAACATGATTTCCGTCCTTGGCGCCCCTGCGGCCATGTATGAGCAGGCACGCTTGTCCTCATCATGGCGAAGGAATAGGTCAATTCCATCGCCACCATCCGGATGTTTCATGACCGATACGCTCTCTCTGCTCAAGCTGCGTCGCTCTGTGCCGCCGCAGTTCCTCTCCGCTCCGGGGCCGCAGGGCGCCGAGCTCGACGAATTGCTCGCGATCGCTGCGCGCGTGCCGGATCACGGCAAGCTGACGCCCTGGCGCTTCATCATCTTCGCCGGCGCGGCGCGCGAGGAGGCGGCCGAGCAGGTCGCGCGGATCTATCGTGAGAAGAATCCGCAAGCGAGCGACGATCAGGTCGCGTTCGAGCGCAAGCGGCTGCTGCATGCACCCGTCATCGTGGCGGTGGTCTCGCGGGCGCGCGCACATGTCAAAATCCCGCTCTGGGAGCAGGAGCTTTCGGCAGGCGCCGTCTGCATGAACATGCTCGTGGCCGCCTATGCCATGGGCTATGCCGGCTCCTGGCTGACGAACTGGTTCTCCTTCGACCGCGAGGTGATGACCGCGTTCGGGCTCGCCGAAGACGAGCGGATGGCCGGCTTCATCCATCTCGGCACGCCGACCGCACCGATCACCGATCGAGACCGCCCGGTGATGGCTGACATCGTCAGCTATTACGGAGCCTGACGTGACTTATTATTCCGCGACGAAGGACGATCTCGGCCTCGCTTACGACCCGTTCAAGGCGATCGTGGCGCCGAGGCCGATCGGCTGGATCACGGCGCTGAGCGCGAAGGGCGAGGTCAATCTCTCGCCCTACAGTTTCTTCAACGCCATCTCGTCGCGGCCGAACATCGTGATGTTCTCTTCGGAGGCCAAAAAGGATGCGGTCTCCTTCATCGAGGAGACCGGTGAGTTCACCTGCTCACTGGTGACGAAGGCCTTGGCCCACCCGATGAACCTGACCTCGGCGCCGCTGCCGCGCGGCGAAAGCGAGTATGTTCATGCCGGGCTCGAGATGGCGCCGTCGCGCTTCGTCAAGCCGCCGCGCGTGGCAGGCACGCCGGCTGCGCTCGAATGCAAGATGCTGTCGATCCAGCAGCTTCATGATCTCGACGGCAACGCCGTGCCGCGCTGGATGGTGCTGGGGCAGGTCGTCGGCACCTTCATCGACGATGCCTTCGTCAAGGACGGGCGCTTCGACACGGCCGGCGCCAATCCGATCGCGCGCTGCGGTTATGCCGATTATGCCGAGGTGACGAGCCTGTTCTCGATCCAGCGGCCGGCGGGCGGATGAGCGAAGCCTCAGCCCTCGGCCAGCGGCCCCTGGGCGCGATAGTCGCCGAGTTGGGCGAGGGCGCGATTGATCGCCTCGGCGTCGAGGGTGACGCCATCCGGCAAGGTCAGTTGCGGCGGGTCGAACGTCACTTTCGCGCCTGGAGCGAGAGCCGTGGCCGCCTCCTGGACGCGCGAAGCGCAGCCGCCGCAATGCATGCCTGAAATCGCAAAAACCTGAGTCATCCGAATCGCCTCCGGTCGATCATTCAGCCAGTTTCTGAGCGCGTGCGAGAAGCCGTTGCGCCCTGATCAGATGGGGACGATCGAGCATTTCGCCATCGAGGCCGATGACGCCGGCCCCCGGATTGGCCGCGAACAGCGCGACGATCTGCTCCGCCTTGGCGAGAGCGGCGGGCGAGGGTGAAAAGATCTCGTTGATCGGCGCGACCTGGGCGGGGTGGATCGCCATCTTGCCGGTGAAGCCGTCGCGCCGCGCCGCGAGGCATTCGGCGCGGAAGGCGGCCTCGTCGCGGAAATTGGTAAAGACGGTGTCGATCGCCTCGACCTGCGCAGCCGTCGCCCCGAACAGGGTCAGCGAGCGGGCAAGGCGATACGGATCGGTGTAAGCGCCATCCTCCAGCCGATTGGTCTCCGCGCCGAGATCGGCCGACAGGTCCTCGGCTCCCCAGGTCAGGGCCATAAGCCGGTGCGAGGAGCGGCTATAGCTGCCGAGCCCGAAGATGCCCTTGGCGCTCTCGGTGGCGATGGGCACAATCCGCGTGGTGCCGTCGGGCAGGTCGGTCTCCGCCTCGCGCACGGCGATCTTGGCGGCGAGATGGCCTACATCGGCGCCGCCTTCGGATTTCGGCAGCATGATCGCGTCCGGCGCACCGGGCATGACGGCGTCGAGATCGGCATCGCTCATGCCGGTCGCAAGACCGTTGATCCGCACGATCAGCAGCGGGCGCGCCGGCAACGGGCGGGTGGCATCCAGGAAGGCACGGGTGATCTCGCGCGCCTGTGGCTTGGCATCGAGTGCGACGGAATCCTCCAGGTCGAGGATCAGCGCGTCGGCGCCGCTATCCAGGCCCTTCTGCTGCTTCTTCGGGCTGTCGCCCGGCACGAACAGGAGCGAGCGCATGCCGTCAGACCGCGATCGTGGCCGGGGCGGGGCGCTTGCGCATGAAGGCCTGGCGCCGGCACTGGGCGACGAGCGTGCCGTCCTGCTTGTACGCCTTGTGCAGGAAGTCGACGATGCCGGCATCGGGCCGCGAGCGCGACTCGCGCTTGGCGACGATCTCTGTGGTGCAGTTCACGGTGTCGCCCTCGAAGAGCGGGGCGGGGAAGACGACGTCGGTCATGCCGAGGTTGCCGATGGTGGTGCCGACGGTGGTGTCGTTGACGGAAATGCCGATCATCAGCCCGAGCGTGAAGAGCGAATTCATCAGCGGCTTGCCCCATTCCGTCTCGGTCGCGCAGAAATGTGCATCGATATGAAGCGGTTGCGGGTTGAGCGTCATGTTGGAGAACAACATGTTGTCCATCTGTGTGACGGTTCGGGTCAGGCCGTGCTCGATCACTGCACCGACCTGAAAATCCTCGAAATAGATACCGCCGCGCTTGTGACGCACCACATCCGTCATCGACGCCTCCGCCTTCGCATCGCCCGCCGGCCAGATTGCCAGGCGTCCTATCGGGCGCGGGCCAATCCATCTCCTTGTTTGGCATCGGATCCAAAACTGGGGCCCAGTTTTCGGTCCGGTGCCATAGCCGGCACGAGAAGTCGTAGAATGCCATCCGCCGGGAGGGAAGCGGAAAGCGCAGCGTTAAGCTTCGGGGAGGGGCCTTAACGGTTCGCTTACCATAATGAAGCATTGTTTTGATTGCGCTTTCCGCAGTGCGTGGAAGCCGCATGCCGAAGGCTCGAGATGTTCCTGTTCACCACGCCGCAGACCCGCGACGCGCAGCCAGCCAATCCGGTCGTCAGCGCCATCCGTCAAGGCGCGGAGCGCACAGGTGCGGGCTTCGACTATCTGCTCAAGACGGCGCAGCGCGAATCTTCGCTGGAGCCGGACGCCAAGGCCAAGACGTCGAGCGCGACCGGGCTTTTCCAGTTCATCGAGCAGACCTGGCTGTCCATGGTGAAGCAGGAGGGGCCGAAGCAGGGCCTCTCGCAATATGCCGATGCGATCTCCGAGAGCGGCGGGCGCCTGACGGTCGCCGACCCTTCCGCGCGCGAGAAGATCCTGCAATTGCGCAATGATCCGCAGGTTGCCGCGCTGATGGCCGGCGCGCTGACGCAGAAGAATCGCGACCAGCTTGCCGGCGCCCTCGGGAGGCAGCCGCAGGCCGGCGAGCTCTATATGGCGCATGTGCTCGGTGCGCGCGGCGCTTCCGACCTGATCAAGGCGGCGGCCAGCGATCCCAACCGTGTCGCGGCGCGCGACTTTCCGGAGGCCGCAGCGGCCAACCGGTCGATCTTCTACGACAAGGCGGGCCAGGCCCGCAGCGTCCAGGAGGTCTATGGCGTGCTGGCGGCGAGCCATGCCAGCACCCAGGTCGCGGCCAATGTCACGCAGAACGCGCAGGCAGGGCAGGGCGATATTCCGCAGGCCGAGATCGCCGTCGGCTTGCGCGAGGGCCGCGCGAAGGGGCTCGTCGGCCTGTTCTCCACCAATGGTTCGCGCGATCCTGTCTCGAAGGCCGTCGCCAATCTCTGGACGACGCCGAGCCGGGGCGGCACGCGCGTGGCTTCGCTCGATGGCGGGGAGCGCTATTTCCCCCGCCCCGGTGCGACGTCGGCGTCGGATGCGAGCGCCTCGACCGGTAGCGCTGCGGCTGTCGATCCCGGCAAGATGGTCAACGCGCCGTTGCCGCCGTCGCGGCCGAGCGACCTGTCCCCGACCACGGCTGCGGTATCGCAGACGGTGGGGAAAGCGCGTCGTGGCCCGCTCGACCTGTCGTCCTTCATGATCCAGCGGGGGGGAGCATGATCGTTCGCCGTTTCCTGCTCTGGGCCCGGACCGCACCGGCCGAAGCGCGCGCTTCGGGCGCCGCCGCGCTAGCGGGCGCTTTTCTCCGCTCCGGCATGTCGGATGATGACCGCCGCGAGGCTGAAACGGCGTTGATCGCGCTGATCGACGATCCCTCGCCGCTGGTTCGACGGGCGATCGCCGAGGAAATGGCGCCCTCGATGCGTACGCCGCGCAACCTCGCGCTCGGCCTGATCGCCGATCAGAGCGATGTGGCGGCGCTGGTCTTGGCGCATTCGCCGGTGCTGACCGAGGCCGATCTGGTCGATGCGGCGGCGGTCGGCGACACGCTGGCACAGCGCGCCATTGCGGGGCGTCGCTGCCTGCCGGTCAGTGTCTGCGCGGCGTTGGCGGAGGTCGGTTGCGAAGAGGCGCTGATCACGCTTGCGGGCAATCGGACCGCGGAAATTCCCGACTTCTCGTTCGAACGCATGCTCGAGCGCTGCGGCGACAGCGGTGCGCTGCGCGAGGCGCTCCTGGAGCGGGGGGACCTGCCCGCTGGACTACGTCAGGTCATCGCTGCACGGGTGTCGGATACGCTTGCAAGCTTCGTCACCGGTTGCGGTTGGCTGACCGCCGAGCGCAGTGCCCGCCTCGCCCGCGAGGCCACCGAGCGCGTCGCCGTGGCGCTGGCGGCGGGAGGCGAGGCGACGGATGCACCGGCAATCGTCGAGGTCTTGCGCGCGACCGGGCGGCTGACGCCCGGCCTGATGCTACGTTCCCTCCTGAGCGGCGAGCCGGCGTTGGCGGAGGCCGCCTTCGTGTCGCTTTCCGATTTGCCGGCCGCACGGGTCGCGGCCTTGCTGCGGGACAGGCGTGGTGCCGGACTCAAGGCGCTGTGCCGCAAGGCCGGACTGCCGGCCGCGCTGGAACCGGCCTTCACGGCTGCAATCCTGGCGCTCAATGCCCGCGGCTTCGACGTTGGCGGTGCGCGGCACGGCATCGACCGCGACCTGTTGCGCGACGTCCTGATCGTCTGCGAGGCGATGGAAGGTTCGGAAGCCGACGCGCTCATGGCGCTGCTGCGACGCATGGATGCCGAAGCCGCCCGTGACGAGGCGAAGGCTCTGGCGGATTCATTCGCGGACGATGCGGCGCTTGCCCTGCTGATCGAAGCCGATCCGGCCTTCCTGGTCGAGCTCGAAGCGGCCGATCTCCGCGACGCGGCTTGAGGCCGGGCGCGGGCTAGTACCCGAACTGCTCGCGCAGGATGCGCTCGTCCAGGCTGTGGCCGGGATCATGCATCATGACGAGATCGACCGTGCGGTCGATCTCGATCGAAACGGAGCTGACCTCGTCGATCTGGGTGTGATCCGCAACGGCGCTGACCGGGCGCTTATCGGCTTCCAGCACTTCTATGAAAACTTTGGCATGGTCCGGCAGCAGCGCGCCGCGCCAGCGACGGGGACGAAAGGCCGAGATCGGCGTCAGCGCGAGGAGCGGCGCATCGAGCGGCAGGATCGGCCCGTTGGCCGAGAGATTATATGCCGTGGAGCCGGCAGGCGTCGCGAGCAGCAGCCCGTCGGCGATCAACTCCGACAGCCGCACCTGCCCATCGACCGAAATCCTAAGCTTCGCGGCCTGGTAGGAGCGGCGCAGCAGCGAAACCTCGTTGATGGCCTTGGCCTGCACCGTTGCGCCGTTGCGGTCGATGGCCTGCATCGAGAGCGGGTGCACGATGCTGCGCTGGGCGGCCTCCAGCCGCTTTCGCAGGCCGCGTTCCTTGAACTCGTTCATCAGAAAGCCGACCGAGCCGCGATTCATCCCGTAGATCGGTTTGCCGGTCCCGAGAAAGCGGTGGAGCGTCTGCAGCATCAGCCCGTCGCCGCCGAGCGCGACCACGACATCCGCTTCCGCCGGATTGGCGTCGCCATAGCGCTCGACCAGCCTCTCGAGCGCCGCCTGCGCCTCAGGCGTATCATTGGCGACGAAGGAGATCGCCCCGAATCGGTCGTTCATTGCGTGTCCTGAAGGGGCAGGCCCTGCGGCATCGGCGCAGGCTTAACACGACCGGGGGGCAAGTCGCGAGGCGGGGGGCGACAACAAAGTCGCCGTCATGAAAAGGCCGGGCTGCGCGCCCGGCCTCGATGAGAAGCGGCGAAACGGGGCTCAGATCGCCGGGGTCCACTGGACCGGGACCATCTCGAAGCCATTGCCGTCCTTCGCGATGTGTCCGACGGCCGGAAACGGTGCGTGATAGAAGGCGACCTGCATCCGATCGGCCGAGACCATGTCGAGCAGCTTGCGTCGCGTAGCGGCAGCCTGTGGGCCATCCATGTCGAAGACGGCCGACCAATCGGGGTTGCGCACGAAGAGCGCCGGATGATTGGTCGTGTCCGACATGATCATCAGCTTGCCGTTGCCCGAAGTGAGGGCGAAGACGGTGTGGCCGGGCGTGTGGCCGGGGGCGGCGATCGGGGTCAGCCCCGGCAAGATCTCCTTGCCCGGCTCGAACTGCTTCACGTCCTTGGCTACCGGACTGAAGACGCGTCGGACGCCGGCAAAGGCGCCCTTCATGGCCTCGGGTGCCGCGCTCATCTTGGCGTCGTCCATCCAGAAGGCCCATTCGGCGGCTGGCACCATGACTTCCGCATTCGGGAAGACGGCCGTGCCGTCCTTGAGCCGGAAACCGTTGATGTGATCGCCATGGAAATGGCTGAACACCACGGTCGAGACGTCCTTCGCATCGAAGCCGGCTGCCTTGAAATTCTTCATCCAGGTCCCGGAAGTCGGGGCGCCGGAATTGCCGTTGCCGGTGTCGATCAGCGTGAGCTTGCCGCCACTCTGGATGGCGAGCGTGGTGAAGGTGATGTTCAGCGCGTCCTGCGGCAGGAAGGCCTGCTCCATCGCTTTCTTGACGTCGCCGAGCTCCGCATTGCGAACGAACCCTTCCAGCGGGCGCTGGGCGAAGCCGTCGTTGATCGCGGTCAGCGTGATGTCGCCGACTCTGTAGCGATAGAAACCGGGGGCTTGATTCACGGGAGCTCCTTGCGCTTGGGCCAGACCGAGCCCTGGAAGGTCCAGGGTTGCAGCTGCGACGAGAGCACCTGCACCCGCCATCGCGGTCCGGCGCGAAAATCTTATATCCTGCATGGTGTTCTCCCCTCAGATTGCAGGCAGACTAGCGAGGGGAGGTTACCGTTCAACCGCGACGATGTGCCGATAGGTCAAGTTTCCGTGAGGCGGTTGGTGGGCTGGGTTGCGCAGGCAGCAGCGTCCGCGGCCCCGGTATCCTCTCCGTCCGCAGAATCGCGTCGCGCGAGGGCGCGCAGCATCGCGGCGCAAAGAGCAAGCGACCCCATCATGCCCTGGCCCGAGCAGTCGGCGACGAGGGCCTGGAACGCCGTGGCTTCGTCGCCGACCAGGCATTGCAGGCTCCAGCTCCACCCGGGCGCCTTCTGCCGCAGGAGCGAGACGGCGACGTCGATGTCGGCGCTGACCGCCCCGAGCGTCTTCCAGAAGGAGCCGTGCTGATAGATCCCGCCGGCCGGCGTGCGGCGCGTGGCGAGCCGTGTCGGCTTGCGCCGCACGGTGTATCCGAGCGCCTCGTAGATATCGGCATCGAGTGCCCGGTCGGGCTTGCCGGAGGCCTCGCAGCGTGCGGCCAGTGTCAGAAGATGAGTCCGGTCGTCCATTCCGGGTTCGCATAAGGGGCGTTGGGGGAGACGCCGCCTGATGGCGGCGGCGCGACCGAACATCTATCCCATGAAGGCGCGTGTCGGCCAGCCATCTGTGCATGGGCCGGTCGATCCGAGCTGCCTTCGCCGCGCGTCAGTAGCCGACGACGGTGCCGCGGGCCTGACCGCCGGGCACGCGGCAGGAACAGCCTGTGCCAAGCGGGGCGGGCGCATAGAGCGTGCAGATCCTCACCGGCGTGCTGCATTGGCCGCCGTCCGCGGCAGGTACGATCTCATAGGCCGGGTAGGCGGGGTAGGCAGGGTAACCGTAGGCCGGGTAGGCATAGGCCGGATAGGCCGCCACGGCGCCGAGGGTCGCAGCTGCGGCAAGGCCGGAAGCAACGCCCCAATAGGGATAGCCGCCCCAGCCCCCATAGCGCCGATAGGGATAGTAACCGCCCCGGAAATAGCGCGGGTAGAAGCCGCCGCCATGCCAGCCCCAGCCGCCACGCCAGGCGCCGCCATAGGGCCTCATGCCCATGCCGTAGCCGTGAAACCCGCCCGCACGGAAGCCGCCGCCTCCGAAACGATATTGAGCGGTCGCTGCGAAACCGGAGGCCAGCAGCAACGGCACAACAGATACGGCGAGAAGCAGAGAGCGACGCATGCGAACCTCCCCAGAGAACAGCATTCACCCCGAACTCTGAACGTTGCCCCGCGGCGCAGGTTCCATCGAGATCACCGCGTATGCCAGGGGCGGGATGCGATCAGTCGAACCAGCGCGACTGCGATTTGCAGCGGTAGCCGACAAAGCAGGCTTCCTGATCACGACTGGGCACCCAGGCCGGATCGAGCGATTCGTCGAACTGGCAGAAGCTTCGGTCCCGGACGAAGCGGTCATAGGTGAAGCCGCCTGTGCCCAGTACGATCGCACCATGCACCTGGACATCCCTCTGGCTGGCCGCACAAGGGCGCGTCACGGTGGAGGGGCGCGCCTGAGCCAGCGCGGCGCCTGCGTTCAGCACGAGAACGAGCGTGAGAGCGACGGCCTTCATCGGAGCCTCCCGATCTGTCGAGCCGGACTGACCCGCTTCGTCAGGACGTTCCCGGAGCGGGGCGGATGTCAATCCCGAAGCGGACTTCCTTGAGCCAGCCAAGGCTGCGATGCCATGGCAGCGGCTTGCCTGGATGTATCGCGATCGTATCCGTCTGGCTTGCGGCTGCCGGCACAAGGAAGCGCCGGGGCGCTTACGAGGCTGCAGCGAGTACCAGYAGGGCACCCATGATGTTGATCGTCGTCAGCAACCAGTGAGGCACGACCGCGGCGACGATTACCGGAACTTCGCCGTTCTCGAACATCGCCCCCTCGCGCCACGTTCCAACCCGCCGATTTCAAGAGATTTGTGGAAGCTTCGCAGCCCCCAAACGGGGGCATCTCGACGCGGTTCCGAGCGCGCCCCGGGGGACGTCGGAGCGAGGCGCCGGATCGTATCCAGCGCCTCGCATCAACATCTTGAAATCATTCCGGAATTCATTGGTGCCGGTGGAGAGGATCGAACTCCCGACCTTCGGTTTACAAAACCGCTGCACTACCGCTGTGCTACACCGGCGCTCCTGACTGCGCGGCCAGGATAGCCGCCGACGGAATTTTCGCGTCGGCGGTGCCGTAGCGGTTACCAGCCGATGGCAGCAAGAGCAAGCATCTCCGATGCTACTGTTGCCGTTCCGTCGCGCGGCATGCGTTCGCAATGGCGTGCGGGCCCGTTTCACGAGCGCTTTCCTGGCCTCATCGTCTGGCCGACAGGCCCGCGCATCGGACCAGGAAGCCCAATCCGCCTTTCGGAGAAATCCGATGCACCAACAAAGCGTTAGAGCGCTGCGTAGCGCCGGAAAGGACGCACGAGGATCTAGCTCACCGAGCGGATGATTTCGCGATAGGCGGCCTCGGGAAAGGCCTTGAGGGTCTGGGTGCGGACATTGCCGAGCATGCCCAGTTGCAAGCAGAAGCGGGCTTGGACCGCATCGTCCGGCGCCTCGCAGACGATCACCATGTCGTATTTTCCCATGGTCATGAAAAAGGCCTTGAACTCGCCGCCCATCTCCTTGAGCGCCTTTTTAGCGGCGTCGAGACGACTCGGCGAGGCGTTGACGTGGCGCGCGCCCTGATCGGTCCAATTGGCCAGCATGATGTAGGTCGTCATCGCGCTACTCCCTGAAACGGCCCGGCCTGTTCATCGGAAGTATCGGGCGGCGACCCGATCGTCGCCGCTGGTTGGGATGGCTCATGCCATCTGCCGGACCCTGACGTTAGGATAGCACGGCGAGCGGCGGAACAGCACGGCAAAGCCGCTTTGGGGCAGCGAGAGGAGTCCCGGGCGCGAGCACAGAGAAAAGGCCCCGCCCTTGCGGGCGGAGCCGAGAAGATCGCTTGAAGTGGCGCTTACTTCAGGATGTCGCGGTCCTTGGTTTCCGGCAGGAAGAGCAAGCCGATCACGAAGGTGCCGAGCGCCACGATGATCGGATACCAGAGGCCGGAGAAGATGTTGCCGCTGGCGGCCACGATCGCGAAGGCGGTCGGAGGCAGGAAGCCGCCGAACCAGCCGTTGCCGATGTGATAGGGCAGCGACATGCCGGAGTAGCGGATGCGGGTCGGGAAGAGTTCGACCAGCAGCGCCGCGATCGGGCCGTAGACCATCGTCACGAAGAGGACGAGCACGAACAGGATGCCGACAGCCTTCATGGCGCGGCCGTCGGTCAGCACCTGGCCGATCGAGGGCGTCTTCAGGATGGTCGCGTCACCCACCTTCGGATAGCCGGCGGCCTGGGCGGCGGTGATGAGATCCGCAGCTCCGCTCGGCGCATCCTTGCCGTTGATCGTTGCCTTGAGCGGCGAGCCAGCCGGGCCGGGCACGAGATCGTAGTGGATCGAGTTGGTGGCCAGCGTGCGGCGGACGACGTCGCAGGGCTTGGTGAAGGTGCGCACGCCAACCGGGTCGAACAGCGTACCGCACTCGGCCGGATCGGCGGTGAGGACGAGCTTCACGTTGTCGGTGGCCGCGATCAGCTTCGGGTTGGCCGTGCTGGCGAGCATCGTAAACAGCGGGAAGTAGGTCAGCGCCGCGATCAGGCAGCCGGCGAGCAGGATGGGCTTGCGGCCGATCTTGTCAGAGAGCCAGCCGAACAGGATGAAGAACGGCGTGCCGGCGAGCAGCGAGAGCGCGATCAGCAGGTTGGCGGTGGTGCCGTCGATCTTCAACGTCTGCGTCAGGAAGAAGAGCGCGTAGAACTGGCCGGTGTACCAGACCACCGCCTGGCCGGCGGTGCCGCCGAGCAACGCGATGATGCCGATCTTGGCATTCGCCCAGGTGCCGAAGGCCTCGGAGAGCGGGGCCTTCGAATGGGTGCCTTCTTCCTTCATCTTCACGAAGGCAGGCGATTCGGAGAGCTGGAGGCGGATCCAGATCGAGAAGCCGAGCAGGATGATCGAGAGCAGGAACGGAACGCGCCAGCCCCAGGCGGCGAAGGCTTCCGGCGTCATGCTGAGGCGCAGCCCGAGAATCACGATCAGCGACAGGAACAGGCCGACAGTCGCGGTGGTCTGGATCCACGAGGTATAGAAGCCGCGCCGGCCCATCGGGGCATGCTCGGCGACATAGGTCGCGGCGCCGCCATACTCGCCGCCGAGCGCGAGGCCCTGCAGCAGGCGGCAGGCGATGAAGATCGCGGGGGCGGCGTAACCGATGGTCTGGAAGCCGGGCAACAGGCCGACGAGGAAGGTCGAAATGCCCATCACGGTCATCGTGACGAGGAAGGTGTATTTGCGGCCGATCATGTCGCCGAGGCGGCCGAAGAACAGCGCACCGAAGGGACGGACCGCGAAGCCGGCCGCGAAACCGAACAGCACGAAGATGAACTTCGCCGTGTCGTTGTCGCCGGGCACGAAGGTCTGGGCGATGTTGGCGGCGAGCGAGCCCGCCAGATAGAAGTCATACCACTCGAAGACCGTGCCGGCCGACGAGGCAATGATGACTTTCCGCTCTTCCTTGGTCATCGGCCGAGGGGCAGCCCTCGAATCCGATGTTTGCGATGCCATGCTCATGGCGGTTGTCTCCCCTGGTAAAGCCCGGAAGCCGGGATGTCCCGGCCGGTTCCTTCCGCGCGGCTCGCGCTTCTGATGTGGCGATGACCGCGATGCCGGGTGGCGGACAAATCCCGCCACGCCAGGCTGGATCAGAGATTTGCGCGCGTATTGTCGCAGGGGCAATCGAGCACTTGGTCTTGCACCATTCGTCTTAAGACTATCGACGAGGCGGGCGGGCGACCAACGGCTGTGGAAAAGCTGTGGCTTTCCAGCAGACAAGGCGGCATTATAGTCCTCTTGGGGAGGCCTGACGAGATGCGGTGGAGGAAGCGCGCGATGTCGCGGCTTGCGATCGCCTTGTCATGTGGTTTCTGCGTCGCTGCGTCGCTATCGACGGGCACCTGGGCTGCCGGGCGCGGCGGCGGACACGGGATACCTGTCTCGATAGGCCACGGGCGGGCCATTGTCGGGCATCCCATCCAAGCCGCTCGGGCCTGGCGCGGCGCCGGCCGTGGTGCGCGGGGCTGGCATCATCGCCGCTTTGGCGGGAGTTCGCTGGGTTATGACTGGCCCTGGTACGATGTCGGCGGGCCGACAAGCGGTGTCAGCGTCATCGAGCAGCAAGCCGAGGCGCCGCAGACGATCGATCCCGACGCTTTCGAGAACCTGCCGGTGCGGGCCGGGATCCAGCGCTCGCCCACGCCAGAGCCGACCATCTACCGGCTGGAGGGGCCACGCTCGCGTCCGGTCGCTCGCATCATCCGGATTGGCGGTGCCGACGATGCCCGCGGCGGCGCCCGCAGCCGGTACGCCCATGCCGAGACGGGCGCATTGCTGCTGACGGTGCCGCGCCGCTGATCCGACTTCGCCCGCCCCGGCAAGCCTCGGCTGAGCCGGGGCTTCGGTTTCGTCTCTAGCGGCGGCTCGCGACGTAGAGCGCGATCGCGGTGGCGTTGGAGACGTTGAGGCTGGTGATCGCGCCGGGGACTTCGAGCCGTGCGACGTGATCGCAGAGTTCGCGGGTGCGCTGGCGCAGGCCCTTGCCTTCCGCTCCCATCACCATGATGAGCGGCCGCTTCAGCGCCACGTCGTCGAGCGCGACGTCGCCATCCGAATCGAAGCCGATGCGCTGGAAGCCGCGCTTGCCGAGCGTCTCCAACGCATCGCCGAGATTGCGGACGGAGATCAAAGGCACGTGCTCCAGCGCGCCGGAGGCTGATTTTGCCAGCACGCCGGTGGCCGCCGGTGAATGGCGGATGGTGACGATGACCGCCGCCGCGCCGAAGGCGGCCGCGGAGCGCAGGATGGCGCCGACATTGTGAGGGTCGGTGATCTGGTCGAGCGCCAGCACGACAGCGTCGTCCGGCAGACTGTCGAGTTCGGGCGAGGGCAGGGGATCGCAGACCAGATAAAGGCCCTGATGCACCGAATCAGGCGTGAGGAGCCGATCGATCTCGGAGGGGCGCACGATCTCGGCTTCCAGCGGCAACGTGCCCACCACCTCCTGCAATCGCCTCAGGCCGTTCTCGGTGGCGAGCAGGCGCCGGTGGCGGCGCTGCGGGTTGCGCAGGGCTTCGACCACGGGATGCACGCCGTAGAGCACGGCCTCGTCGATATCGCCGGGCCGATGCGGCGGCGGACCACCGGCGCCGCGGGCGCTGCCGGGTCTGCCGCCTGCGGGCCTGGCTTGTTTCGGACGGAATGGCGGGGCCATCGCATTCTCCAGATTGACCGGAGTGCCGTGCCATGGCGCGAGGCGCTTGGCCAGAGCCAAGCGCGCGGCGTGGACGGATCGCTGAGGAAAGGAGCGACCATGACAGAAGACAGAGACCGGCTGATCGTCCTCACCGGAGGGCCCGGCTCAGGCAAGACGACCCTGATCGAGGCGCTGGCGAAGCGCGGCCATGCCGTGCAGCCCGAGGCCGGCCGGGCTGTTATCCGCGACCAGCTGGCGATGGGTGGCGAGGGATTGCCATGGAAGAATCGAGCGCTCTTCGCAGAGCTGATGCTCGCGGCCGATCTGCGCAGCTACGATGAGGCGCGCGGACAAGGCAAGCTTGTCTTCTTCGACCGCGGCCTGCCCGACATCGCCGGCTATCTCACGCTCTGTGGATTGCCGGTGCCACCGCATGTCGAGGCGGCGGCCGAACGATTCCGCTATCGCAGGACCGTATTCGCCGCCATGGCCTGCGATCTTCGGGCAGGATGCCGAACGCAAGCAGGACTTCGCAGAGGCCGTGCAGACCTGTGAGGCGATGGCCCGGACCTATCCGCACTACGGCTACGATCTCGTCGAATTGCCGCGGGAAAGCGTCGAAATCCGTGTCGGTTTTATCCTGCAGCGCCTCGGCGTTGCGAGCTGAGCGATTTCGGGCCGGGTTGGCTTCACAGTGAATTCGCATCTCCGGTCTTTTTGCCGTTGACAGGGCGCGGCCCGGTCACCATAAGTCCGGCCGCGCCTGCCGGTCGTCGCGAAAGTGACATATCGGTGGCCCTCGGCCCCACAGGCCGATCATGGGCGCAGGCGGGGGAATGTCCCGAGCGGCAAAGGGGGCGGACTGTAAATCCGCTGGCTATGCCTTCGCAGGTTCGAGTCCTGCTTCCCCCACCACCCATCTCCTTCAAATTCGAAATGGCTCGGCTTCTGCCGCTGATGCCATGTCGAGAGCGGGCCTGAACCCGCTCCCGACGAAAGCAGCCGCCATGCTCTACCGCAGCGGCGGAGCATAGAGCACGCCGCCCATGCTCCAGAGTTGGTTGAGGCCGCGCGGGATACCGAGCTTCGAGCCGGTCCCGAGATTGCGCTCATAGATCTCGGCGTAGTTCCCCGTCGCCTTGACCGCCCGGATCGCCCAGTCCGAATCGAGCCCCATGGCCTTGCCGAAGCCGCCTTCCGCGCCGGTGAAGCGGCGTGCATCGGGTTTCTGCGATTTCAGGGCCTCGTCGACATTGGCGGTGGAAATGCCGAGTTCCTCGGCGTTGACCAACGCGAAGTTCACCCACTTCACCACGTTGAACCAGGGGAAGTCGTCGCTGCGCACCACCGGCCCGAGCGGCTCCTTCGAGATCACGTCCGGCAGCACGATCGCATCCGCGGGCTTCGCCAGCCTGAGTCGCTCGCCGTGCAGCGCCGACTGGTCGCGGCTCAGCACATCGCATTGTCCGCCCTCGAAGGCGGCGAAGGCTTCCGCCGCGCTCGGATAGACCTTCTCCTCATAGGTCATGGAATTGGCCTTGAAGAAGTCGGCGAGGTTGAGCTGCGTGGTGGTGCCGCCCTCGACGCAGATCTTCGCCTTGTCGAGGGAGAGCGCACTGTCGACCTTGAGCGAACGCTTCGCCAGGAAGCCCTGCCCGTCGTGATAGGTTATGCCGGCGAAGGCGAGGCCCAGTTCCGCTTCGCGGCCGAGAGTCCAGGTCGAGTTGCGTGCCAGCAGATCGACCTTGCCGCCCTTCAGCGCGTCGAAGCGCTCGCTCGCGGAGAGCGGGGTGAAGGCGACCTTGTTCGCGTCGCCGAGGACGGCGGCCGCGACGGCGCGGCAGAAATCGACGTCGAAGCCGTTCCATTTGCCTTCGGCGTCCTTGGCCGAGAAGCCGAGGACGCCTTCGCTGACGCCGCATTGGAGCGTGCCGCGCTGCTTTACCGTCTCAAGCGTGCCTGCCCCTGCCGGGGCCGCCAGCGTGGCGGCCAGCGCGGCGCCGGCGGCGAGGCCGGGCAGGCGAAACCATGAGGCCTTTGACATGGCTCTCTTCTCCCTTCGGATTCGGTTGCGCACCGCGCCGGTCAGAGCGTGGCGTTGTGGCGGATGATGACCTTGGTCCCGACCGGGACGCGCTCGTAGAGGTCGATGATGTCGCCATTGGCGAGCCGGAAACAGCCGGAGGAGATCGCCTGGCCGATCGTCTCCGGCTGGTTGGTGCCGTGGACGCGGAACACGGTCGAGCCGAGATAGAGGGCACGCGCGCCCATCGGGTTGCCGGGGCCGCCGGCCATGAAACGCGGCAGATAGGGCTGGCGCTGCAGCATCTCCGGCGGCGGGCGCCAATCCGGCCATTCGGATTTGCGGCTGACCTGGACCTGGCCGGACCAGGTGAAGCCCTCGCGGCCCACACCGATGCCGTAGCGCAGCGCGCGGCCATTGCCCTGCACCACGTAGAGGAAGCGCTCGCCGGAATGGATCACGACCGTGCCGGGCGCCTCGTTGGAGCGGAACAGCACCATCTGGCGGGCATAGGGGCCGTCGGTGATGGTCACTTCCTCGGTCGAGATGCGGCCGGGCTCGTCGCCGATATCCATCGTCTCCTTCATCGCCGCCGGCGCGCGCGGCTGCGCCAGGGAGGCGCCGGAGAGGGCGAGCAGCGGCAGGCAGGCGAAGCTGGCAGCGAGGCCGATGCCGGCGAGGGTCTTTGAGAGGTTCATGTCCCGTCAGCTCCAGATCAGCAGCGGCTGTAGACGAAGGTGCCGTAGCGCCGGTTCGCGTCCGGATCGACGAAGCGCATCACCAGCTCCTTCTGCGAAACCGAGAGCAGCTCGCGATCTTGCGGATCGCCGGCCGGCGCCTCGAAGCCGACATAGCTCTTGCCGCCCGGGCCGGCCTTCAATCGAAGCTCATAGGGCTTGGGGTCGTCGGCGACATGCATCATCACGCCGTCGCCGGGGCCCTTCGTGATCGTATAGGGTTGCTTGCATTGTGCCCGCGCTTCGGCCTCGGTGCGCTTGCGGTCCTTTTCGGTGTGGAAGGAGGCGATGCCCCAGCGGCCCACCAGCGCATCACGCGTGACATTGGTCGGGGCCGGGGCGGTGTCCGCGACGCTCGCCACCGGCGACAGCGTCTCGCCGCCGCCACAGCCTGAGAGCAACAGCGCCAGAAGCAGGCTTCCGCTCAACGAACCGATTCCGGCACCGGAACCTCCGGCCCTAAACCCTAGCTGTCTCATCGGTCCTCCATCGCGATTGGTCAGAGTCGAAGCGATGCATCATGGTGAAAGGCAAAGGGGTGGCCGATGCTAGGACAGCATGGCCCTTGTCATTGATCCTGGAGCTGGTGATCGCGTGGCGTCCATCGGCTTCCCGGAGGGCCCCCTGGCCAGAGATGCAGCAGCACAGCCGCAAACGCGATCGGGATCAAGCCCCTTTGCCCTTCTTTCATCGCCGGAGCTATCCGCCCCGGTTGTCGTATGGGTCGTTGGCGGGGCGATCGGCGCCTGCCCGAGCCCGCGCCCGCGCGGCCAGATCCCGCTTCAGGGCCGCGAGTTCCTCCGCCGACCAGCGGCCGGGGCCGAGCACTGCCGTCCACGCCTCGACATAGTGTTCGGGCGCGTAGACATGGCCGTAGCCGATGGGGGTGCTGGTCGCCACGGCCATGTCGAGCGCCAGCTGCAGCATCGTGACGATCGGATACCAGCGCAGCTCGGACGACACGTCCGGCCCGCGTGGCGACTGCATCCAGGCCGGCTGCCGGTAGGCGTCGCGATAGTCGAAGAAGACGATGGGGTCGCTGGCATATTGCAGATAGACCAGCCGCATCGGCCCCCAGGGCCGGTCGGGCGGGACCGTAGGGCCGTTCTGGTTCATGAAGCGCACGATGCGCCCGTCCCCGAATTCGGGGAGCCATTGCGGCGTTCCCGGATTGCGGGCCTCGGTGATCGAGCGCCAGCCGCGGGTTTCGAAGGGCGGGCCGCTCCAAAGCGCGCCGTCGATCGGATCGCCGATCATTTCGAACAGCTCTGCGGATTTCTCCGAGTTCATGGCCCCAAGGCTGAGGCCGTGCAGATAGAGCTTCGGGCGCGTGTCGTGGGGCAGGGCGGTCCAGTATCGATAGATTTCGCGGAAGAGCGCGCGGGCCGTCTCGGCTCCGTATTCCGGCTGGGTCAGAAGGGAGAGTGGGCTGCTCAGATAGGAGTATTGCACCGCGACGCTGGCGACGTCGCCATCGCGAAGATGCTCGAGCGCATCCATCGCGGAGGGATCGACCCAGCCCGTGCCCGTCGGCGTGACGACGATGAGCGTCGAGCGGGAGAAGCCGCCGACGCGCTTGAGTTCCTCCAGGGCGAGCCTGGCCCTCGCTTCCGGCGTTTCGGCGCCGCGCAGGCCGACATAGACCCGGATCGGCTCCTGGGCGGGGCGTCCGGTCTGTTTGCTGATGCTCTCGGCAGTCGGGCCGGCGGCGATGAATTCGCGGCCGGCGCGGCCGAGCTCCCGCCAGTTGACGAGCGAGGCCGGGCTGCCGGTCTTGTTCGGAGCGGTCGGCCGGGCGCGCTCCGGCTCGAGCAGGGCATCGAGCTCGCGATAGGATGAATCCAGCACGCGGAAGGCCGCGCTCGCCAGAACGTTGCTCGCCAGCGACCAGAACAAGAGCGCGGCGAGGCCGATCCCGATGATGTTGGCGAGCCGAACGGGGATGTATCGCCGGATAATTCCGACAAGCCAGGCGGCCAGCCGCTTGAACAGGCGCGCGATGACCAGGACCAGCACGAAGGTCGCGAGCGCGACAAGGCAGAGCTTGGCCGGGTGTGAGCTCGGTAGCAGTGGCAGGCTGAAGACGGCACGGACCGAGTTCTGCCAATCCCCCGCCTTCCAGAGAAACCACAGTGCGATCAGCACCGACAGGGCAAGGATCACGGCATTCGCCGGGCGCCGCAACCGCGCCGAAGGCTCCGACAGTTCGAGATAGCGCCAGAGCTGCCGGGACGAAACGCCGAGGCCATAGCCGATCGCAAAGCAAATGCCGGCTAGCGCTCCTTGCGTCAGATAACTGCGGGGCACGAGGGTGGGCGTTAGGGCGGCTGCGAACAGCAGGGTTCCCAGCGCCAATCCCACACCTGACAGCGACGCCAACTGCCCGCGAATCCAACGCCCCAGCACGCTACTCCCCCCGCACGGGACGCCCGGGCTGATCCCCGACTGCGCTCCCGCCGGGCGAAGGTAGCCGCGGCCGATCGCGCCTGGCAATGCGCGCCATGCAGGGGGGACGTACCGCGCGACCATGGCCCCCGCGCTTGGCATGGCTGTATCAGGATATTATATAGATGCTTATGACAAGCATGCCTACAAAGCCGCCACCGACCGTGGGCTTCCTCCTGCACGATGTCGCGCGCCTGCTGCGCAAACGCTTTGAGCAGAACGCCCGCGACACCGGGCTGACGCGCTCGCAATGGCAGGTGCTCGCCTATCTCGACCGAAATGCCGGCATTCAGCAGGGGATGCTCGCCGAGCTGATCGATGTCGAGCCGATCACCGTCGGCCGGATCGTCGACAAGCTGGAGAGCTGCGGGCTCGTCGAGCGCAGGCCGCATCCGACCGACCGGCGCAGCTGGCAGCTTTACCTGACCGAGAAGGCCGGGCCGACGCTCGATACAATGCGCGGGCTCGGCGAAGTCACGCGGGCCGAGGCGTTCGGTGCGATTCCGGAAACGGAGCGCGCGCGGCTGCTCGGCCTGCTCGAAACCATGAAAGAGAATCTCGTGGCTGCCTGCCAATCGCCGGCCGCCGAAGGACAGGCCCGCCATGGATGACGTTGCCAGAAGAGCCGATGCCGGCACGACAAGCGCTTCCGACCCGGAGATGCGCGGCAACGTGACCGAGATCAAGCGCGCCGGAGAGGCGAAGGCGCCCGCTGCGCCCGCCGACAAGACGCCCGAGACAGCGCCCATCGCGACATCCGGGGTTCCGGCAGCGCGTCCTGGCCCCAATCGCAAGCGCCAGCTGCTCTTCGCGCTGCTGCCGATCGCCCTGGCCGCGGGCGGCTATTACTACGTCACCGGTGGTCAGGTGATGTCGACGGACAATGCCTATGTGCAGGCCGATATCGTCGGCATCTCGACGGATGTCGCCGGCATCGTCAGCGAGGTCGATGTCCGCGACAACCAGCCGGTGAAGGCCGGCGAAGTGCTCTTCCGGCTCGACGACAAGCCGTTCCGTTTCGCGCTGGAGCGGGCCGACGCGCAGATCGGCGTGGTCAGCAACGATCTCGAGGCGCTGAAGGCGACCTACAAGGGCATGCAAAGCCAGATCGCCCAGGCCGGGAGCGATATCGCGTTCTTCCAGACCACGTTCAAGCGCCAGCAGGATCTCGCCACCAAATCCGTCGCGTCGCAGGTGACCTATGACCAGGCCAAGCACGATCTCGACGGCGCGCAGCAGAAACTGGTGCAGTTGCAGACCCAGCTCGCCGGCATCGCCGCCGGCCTGAACGGCAACCCGGATGCTCCTGTCGAGGAGCATCCGCGCTATCGCGATGCCGTCGCCGCTCGCGCCGAGGCTGCGCGACAGCTCGACCACACCGTGGTGCGTGCGCCGATGGACGGCATCGTCACCAACGTGCCTTCGCTGCAGAAGGGGCAGTATCTGGCGGAGGCGACCAACGCCTTCAGCCTGGTTTCCACCGATCATGTCTGGATCCAGGCGAACCCCAAGGAGACCGAGTTGACCTGGGTCCGGCCCGGGCAGAAGGCCGAGGTCTATGTCGACACCTATCCGGGCGCGAACTGGAGCGGCACGGTCGACAGTATCAGCCCGGCTTCGGCGGCAAGCTTCTCGCTGCTGCCGGCGCAGAACACCAGTGGCAACTGGGTCAAGGTCGTCCAGCGCATCGCCATGCGGGTGAAGATCGAGACGCCGCCCGACAGGCCGCAACTGCGCGCCGGCATGAGCGTGACGCTCGATGTCGACACCGGCCATGCGCGCGGCCTGCCGGACTTCGTCGGCTCGGCCATGGGTATGAGCAAGACCCCGGGCATGAGCAAGAATCCGGGCATGAGCAAGAACCCGGGCACGAGCAAGAAGACAGAGAACAACCATGGCTAGCGCCATCGCCGCGGCAGCGACCCCGGTCGCCAACCGCGGCGCCATCACTGCCTGCGTCATCCTCGCGGTGATCATGCAGGCGCTCGACACCACGATCGCCAATGTCGCGTTGCCCTATATTCAGGGCAGCGTCTCGGCGAGCGCCGACCAGATCAACTGGGTCCTGACCTCCTACATCGTCGCGGCGGCAATCATGACGCCGCCCTCGGGCTTCCTGGCCGCTCGCTTCGGGCGCAAGCGGGTGCTGTCGGTGGCGATCATCGGCTTTGTCGTCGCATCGATCCTGTGTGGCGCGGCGCAGTCGCTGCCCCAGATCGTCGGCTTTCGTTTGATGCAGGGTTTCTTCGGCGCGGCGCTGGTGCCGCTGTCGCAGAGCATCCTGCTCGATATCTACACCCCGGAGGAGCGCGGCTCGGCCATGGCGCTGTTCGGCGTCTCGGTGATGGTCGGGCCGGTGCTGGGGCCGGTGATCGGCGGCTGGCTGACCGAGAACATCTCCTGGCGCTGGGTCTTCTACATCAACCTGCCGCTCGGCATCCTGGCTTTGGTCGGCGTCTCGATCTTCGTCAGCGAGACCAGGTCCAGCGCTTCCGCCAAGCTGGACTGGATCGGCTTTGGCGCGCTCAGCATCGCGATCGGCGCGCTGCAGCTCTTCCTCGATCGCGGCGCGCAGCTCGACTGGTTCGACTCCTTCGAGATCATCGTCGAGGCGACCGTCTGCGCCGCGGCGCTCTACATCCTCGTGGTGCACACTTTCACGGCCGAGAACTCCTTCATCAAGCCGCGGCTCTTCCTCGACCGCAATTTCTGCGTCGGGCTGATCTTCATCTTCATCGTGGGCATCTGCTATCTGGCGTCGCTGGCGCTGATGACGCCCTATCTGCAGACGCTGATGGGCTATCCGGTGGTGACTGCCGGCGTCGTCATGGGACCGCGCGGCCTCGGCACCATGGTCTGCATGTTCGTGGCCGGGAAGCTGATCGGCAAGGTCGACACGCGCATCCTGCTCGGCTCGGGCCTCTTGGTCAGCGCCTGGGCGATGTACGACATGGCCGGCTGGACGCCTGACGTATCGCAACAAACCATCATGCTGACCGGCTTCCTGCAGGGGGCTGGGCTCGGGCTTCTGTTCGTCCCTCTGACGACGATCACCTTCGCGACCTTGCCGGCGGAGTATCGCGGCGACGGCACCGGCCTCTACAACCTCTCGCGCAATATCGGCTCGAGCGTCGGCATCTCGCTGGTCGCCTATCTGCTCACCCGCAACGTGCAGGTGAACCATGCCGAGATCGCGAATTACGTCACGCCGTTCAACCGCATCTTCGATACGCCGGCGATCAAGGAGGCCTGGGATCCGCTGAAGCTCGCGGGGCGCGCCGCGCTCGACGAGGTCGTGACGCGTCAAGCCACGATCATTTCCTATGTCGACGACTTCAAGCTGCTGATGATCCTCTGCCTTGCCGCGCTGCCTTTCCTGGCGCTGCTGCGCACGCCTCGAAAAGAGGCCGCCGCCCCGGCCGACGACCATGCGATGGTGATGGAATAGCATCGCGCGCGAGCCGGCGGCCGGGTGGAGCTGACCTTAGGTTAACCTTGTTCGGCCAAACTCGGCGGAATGTTCACCTTGGGCTTTTGCGCAGATCGATTTCAGTCGATTATCATTGCGTCGGATTAACGCAATTTTAACGCTATGAGCCCGTGCCATGCGACCAGAGCGCGTGCATCGAATTCCCACCCCGTTCCGCATCTCCAGCCCGGCTCGCGTGCCGCGGGCGGCGAACGACAATGTTCCCGAAAACCGGGCGAGCTTGGCGAGCTTTTTTGCCGGGCGGTCCGTGATCTTCGGGACGCTGGTGTTGGCGCTGGCGATCATGTTCGGCTGCGCCGTCTGGCTCGGGCGGGGCATCTGGCACCTGTTCTCATAAGAGGTGCGAGCCGGCCATCCTTGCCGGCCGCTCTTGCCGGCGCGAAGCCGCGCAATGCGCGGACAATGGCGCGCCGACCCGGCCTGGTCGTAACAAGGCCTGACAATGCTTCATATAATCAATAGGTTATAGGCGGTTCCCGAAAGGTTGATTCAAGTCGCCTGGCCCGCGTCTAACGCGCGTTGGTGAAAGCCTTGCGGCTGAAGACGGTTCTGAGCAGGATCGCGACATCAAGCCAGAACGACCAGTTGTCGATGTACCAGTGATCATAGGCGACGCGCTTGGCCATCTTCTCGTCGGTATCGGTCTCGCCCCGAAAGCCGTTCACCTGAGCCCAGCCGGTGATGCCCGGCATGACGTTGTGACGGCGCGCATAGTTGGCGATCCTGCGCTGGAACTCGACATCATGGGCAAGCGCATGCGGCCGCGGTCCTACCAGGGACATGTCACCGGCAATGACGTTCAGAAGCTGGGGCAGTTCGTCGAGATTGTAGCGGCGGAGAAACCGCCCGACTCTGGTGATACGGGGATCGTTGCGCTTGGCCTGGATGACGACCTGCCCGTCATCGGTCGTGGTCATGGTCCGGAACTTGAAGATGCGGAACGCCTGCTGGTTGAAGCCATAGCGACGCTGCCGGAACAGGATCGGGCCGGGCGAGTCGAGCCTGATCAGGGCGGCGATCATGATGAGGAGCGGCAGGGTCAGCACCAAACCCGCGACTGCCGCGACCATGTCGAAAGCGCGCTTGGCTGCGATCTCTGCCCCAGATAGCGGCTGCCGGGTCAGGCGCAGGCTGGAAAACGAGCCGGAGCGTACGAAATGCGGCGTCTCAAAACGCTCCATGATTGGCTCGGGCGCGAGATGGATCGCGACCGGAAGATTGGTGAAGGCGCTGACGCAGGCCTCGATCGTCTGCTGTTCCGACCAGGGCAGGGCGATGAGGACGGCATCGGGCCGCCCGGCCCGGCAGTTTGCCACGGCGGCGGCCAGATTGGCCGCGAGTTCCGCCCGATTGCCATTCCGGCCGGGTTTAAGGAACGCAACGTCGGTGATCGCGAAACCGACATGCCAGGGTTTGTGCCGGGCGACGAAGGACATCACGTTGTCTTCCTGCCCGATCAGGAAGACGCGCTCGGCCGTGATCCGGCCTGCCTTGCTGCCGGCTGCGACCCACCGGGCAAGAAGAGAGCGCGAGAGCGCGATCACCGGTATTCCGGCGAAATAGGTCGTGAAAATGACAATTCGCGAGTAGTGCCCGGTGATCTTGGCAACGAAGATCAACGCCAGGAACGCGACCATCGTGATGTTCCAGACGGAGAAAGCCGATGCGATCTGTCCCTGGGGCGAGAGGTAGTTTTTGAGCTGATAGCGCCCTTGCATCAGATTGATGAAGACGAAGATCGTCATCAACATCGCTGCCAGCTCGGGGGCGGCGCGATCCATGCCGATTTCATGCTGGGTTACCAGGTAATAGGTGGCCGACGCCCCCGCAACGAGAGAGCCGACGACGAACGCGTCGCTCGCTGCGGTCAGCGGCCCGAGCCAGTGCCGCCAGAGGCGCCGCCGGCTTGCGGACGTCGTCAGCAGCGTGCTGTCCAGATCGTTGACGCTCATGTCACTCCGCCCCAGATCCGAGCTGCAGCGACGCCCTGTCCCAATGCGGGACGCGGGCGCGCAGCGGATCGTCTTGAAGGCTGAGGTGGCAATGCCTGTGCCGCGGGCCGCTGGACCAGATCGGAACACCGGATCGAGCAGGCCCGACGTTCAGAAGGCGTTGCGGAAGCGCCGGAGCATGTATTCGAAGGAGCTTGCCATGGCGGAGCCGATAACCGCACCCATGATCTTGACCAGCGCGTCATGAGGCAGCCCGTGACGGGTCATCTCCAGCGTCTGCAGCCATTCCAAACCGGCGGCCAGAGCGACCAGGCCAGGCAGCACGAGCCAGCGTTGGCGCGGGTAAGCGAAGGTCAGCAACGCGCCAGCGGCGAGATAGGCAAGGAAGCGTTCGACGTCCGGCCCCAGATTCAGAAGGTGTGGCCGGGCATCGATCGGCGACAATGTCGACACGATGATCACGAGGAGGGCGGTCCAGCCGATCAGCACGGCGGCGCGGCGCAACTTGTCGAGGGAGGCGTTCAAACCGGGACTCCGAATGCTGGCGGGACGCGCAGCAAGATTTAGGCCAGCACTGTCAGAATCGTTTCGCGCCGATGCGCAGCTATGCCTTTATGGCAAGGTAAAAACGGCGAAGCAATGGCATAGGGCAAAACTGTGTCATGTCTTCGCGCCGGCTATGCTGTCGCAAGGGCGCCGGGACAGCGTGTCGGCGATGAAGGGGAGAGATTTCATGCTGAAGAGTTCTGCCGCATCGCCGGCGGCGCGGATCGCGCGCGGCGCCAAGGCGATCTATGCATCTCCTCGCTGATGAGCTGGTTCCAGCCTGAGGCCGCGCCGCTCCAATTGCGCTGGCCGACTTATCCCCGGCGCCGGCAACCGCTCGATAATCCCCCTCGCGACAGCCCGGCGCTGCATCCCCTTCGCGAGGCCTCATGACCGATACCCCCCGACTTTCCTTGCCCCTGCTCGCAGCCGGGCAGGCGCAGAAGCATGTGACCCATAACGACGCCCTGATGCGGCTCGATGCCCTGATCCATCTGGTCGTCGACAGCCGCACGCAGGCCGCGCCGCCGGCTTCGCCGACTGAGCTTTCCGCCTATATCGTGCCGCCGGGCGGCGCGGGTGTCTTCGCCGGCCGGACCGATCAACTGGCGCTGTTCGAGGATGGCGGCTGGACGTTCCTGACGCCGCGCAAGGGCTGGCAGGCCTGGATCGCGGATGAGGCGGAGCATAATCTCTGGACCGGTACGGAATGGCGGCGCGCCAGCCCTCTCAGCAGCCTCGGGGCCGAGCGCTGGGGGATCAACGCGACGGCCGACGCAACCAATCGTCTCGCCGTGTCCTCCGAGGCAAGCCTGTTCAACCATGCCGGCGGCGACCATCGCCTCAAGATCAACAAGGGCAGCGCCGGCAGCACCGCGAGCGTCCTGTTTCAGAGCAACTGGTCGGGGCGGGCCGAGTTCGGCCTATCCGGAGACGACGATTTTCGGGTCAAGGTCAGCGCGGATGGCTCGTCCTGGCACGATGCAATCGCGATCGATCGCGGGACGGGCGGCGTGGCGCTCCCCGGCTCGGCCTGGGCGGCCGGACCAGACTTCCTGATCAATGGCGATATGCAGATCAACCAACGGGGCTTTGGGGGCGGTGCGCTCGCGGCGGGAAGCTACGGCTTCGACCGCTGGAAGGCGGCGAGCGGGGGCGCCAATCTTTGGCGCAGCGGCTTCGCGATCACGCTGAATTCCGGCGGAATTGTGCAGGTCGTCGAGCCGGCGCTGTGGGGCCTTGCCTCTTTTGCCGGTTTGTCGCTGACGCTTTCCGTAGAAGGGCTGAGCGGCGGCAATCTCACGGTCGCCATCGCCAGCCAGTCCGGCACGATCACGGCAGGCGCAGGCCGCCGCTCGGTGACGCTGACGCCGGCTGTGGGGGACACGGGCGCCTTGACGGTACGGTTGTCCCCGAGCGCCGGGACGGTCAACTTCGCCCGCATCAAGCTGGAGCAGGGGAGTATCGCTACTGCTTGGCGCGCGCGCCCGCTCGCGATTGAGCAGATGCTGTGCCGACGCTACCATTGGCGACCGGACGGGCAGATCCTGCTCGACGCCTACCAGGCCCCGGCGGCGGGCTCTCGCCAGAGCATCGGGATGCCCGTGCCGATGCGGGCGACGCCGGCTGTCAGCTTCTCGGTCTCGCAGGAACTCAACGTGCAGGGCAGCGACCGCGGTGTCGTCGCCCAGTCGCTCGAACGCGCCTATGCCCATGTCACCGCGCAAGCGCTGGGGCGGGTGCGGGCGGCGTTCGACGCCGTCGCCTTCGATGCGGAGCTGTAAAGCAGCGCGTCATGCTCGGGCTTGACCCGAGCATCGCGGGAAGATCGGTTCTGGAGCCTCGTTCGGCAGGCGATTCTCAGGTCCGCGCAGGGGGGCGGCCTGAGAATGGCGCTTCCCACATGCCTCAATGGATTTCCGGCTCCGCCACCTTGGCGGTGCCTTCGAGATAGTCGAAGTCGCAGCCCTTGTCGGCCTGCCGGATATGGGCCGCGGACATCTTGCCCCAGCCGCGCGGATAGTCGCGGTTGGGCGGCGTCCAGATTGCGAGGCGGGCTGCGATCTCGGCGTCCGTGAGGTTCATAGAGATGCTGCGGGCCTCGACATCGACGCTGATGATGTCGCCGGTCTGCACCGCGGCGAGCGGGCCCTTGATGTAGGCTTCCGGCGCGACATGCAGGATGCAGGCGCCGTAGCTGGTGCCGGACATGCGGGCATCCGAGATGCGCAGCATGTCGCGCACGCCCTGCTTCAGGAGCTTTTTCGGGATCGGCAGCATGCCCCATTCCGGCATGCCGGGGCCGCCGACCGGGCCGCAATTCTTCAGCACCATGATGTGATCGGCGGTGACTTCGAGGTTCTCGTCATTCACGGCCCGCATCATCGCGTCGTAGTCCTCGAAGACGAGGGCCGGGCCGGAATGCCTGAGCAGGCGCGGCTCGGCGGCCGAGGGCTTGATGACGCAGCCATCGGGAGCGAGGTTGCCCTTGAGCACGGCGAGGCCGTTGGCGGTCGAGACCGGGCGGTCGAGCGGGCGGATGACGTTGTCGTCATAGACGTTGGCGAGCGCGATGGTCTGCGCCAGCGGCTTGCCGGTCACCGTCATCGCATCGGTGTGGAGCTTCCTCTCGAGCTGCTTCAGCAGGGCCGGCAGGCCGCCGGCATAGAAGAAATCCTCCATCAGGAAATCGCCGGAGGGGCGCAAATTCGCGATGACCGGGACCGTGCGCGAGAAGGCGTCGAAATCATCAGGCGTCAGCGGCACGCCGGCGCGACCGGCCATGGCGACGAGATGGATGATCGCATTGGTCGAGCCGGCGACGGCCATATGCACCGTCAGCGCATTCTCGAAGCTCTTGCGGGTCAGGATCTGGTCCGGAGTCAGGTCTTCCCAGACCATCTCGACGATGCGTTTTCCCGCCGCGGCGGCCATGCGCGGATGGGCGGCGTCGGCGGCGGGGATAGCGGAGGCGCCGGGCAAGGTGAGGCCGAGCACCTCGGCATGGCTCATCATCGTCGCGGCCGTGCCCATCACCATGCAGGTGCCGTAGGAGCGGGCGATGCCGCTCTCCATGTCCTTCCACTCACCGTCGGTGATGTTGCCGGCTTCCTTCTCGGCCCAGTATTTCCAGACATCTGCGCCTGAGCCCAGCACCTTGCCGGCCCAGTTGCCGCGCAGCATCGGCCCGGCCGGGACGAAGATGAAGGGAAGCCCCGCGCTGCAGGCGCCCATGATCAGCGCCGGCGTGGACTTGTCGCAGCCGCCGAGAAGCACGGCGCCGTCGAGGGGGTGGGAGCGGATCGATTCCTCCGTCTCCATCGCCAGGAAGTTGCGATAGAGCATCGTCGTCGGCTTCTGGTACTGCTCCGAGACCGACATCACCGGGATCTCGATCGGGAAGCCGCCGGCCGCCCAGACCGCGCGCTTCACCGCTTCGGCGCGGTCACGCAGATGGGTGTGGCAGGGGTTGATCTCGGACCAGGTATTGATGATGCCGATCACCGGCTTGCCCATGAACTCCTCATGAGCAAAGCCCATCTGCAAAGCCCGCGAGCGATGCCCGAACGAGCGCAGGTCGCTCGCCCCGAACCAGCGCCAGCTGCGCAGGGTCTCGGGCGTCTTGCGGGGGCGGGCGGACATGGGCGCTTCCTCGAATTCTTGTCGTTCTAAGCGGTACTGGCGTCATGGTCGGGCTTGACCCGACCATCTCGGAAACCAGTGTCATCTTGTCATGAGATTCTCGGGTCTGCGCTCCGCTCCGCCCGAGAATGACGGTTTGTCACTCTGCCACGGCCTTCGCTGCACCCCAGCTCGACACGATGCCGCGCAGCTCTGCCCGCTCGGCCTCGTTCAATTCCGGCAGGCCGGGCAGGCGGACCGGGCCGACATCGGTGCCGAGCAACCCGAGCGCCTCCTTCACCACCGTGACATTGGCCCCGTTGCCGTATTTGGTGCGCAGCTTCTCGAAGCCCGCGATGGCGTCGACCTCGCGGCGCGCCGTGACGTAGTCGCCGGCTTCCAGCGCACGCCAGACGGCAAGCGAGCGTTCCGGCGCGACGTTGATCAGGCCCGAAGTGAAGCCGCGGGCGCCGAGCGCATAGAAAGGCGCTGCCCAGCCTTCGGCGAGACCGCAGATCCAGTTGGCCGAGGTGCCCAGTGTCTCGCGCACGCAGTCGGCGAGCAGCATCATGTTGCTGGAGGCGAATTTCACGCCGACGACGTTCGGATGGGTCGCGACGCGGATCAGGTCCTTCACGCCGATCGCGTCCGAGCGGATATAGGCGACGAGCGGAATGGTGAGCGCCTCGGCGATGGCGAGGATGTAGTCGGCCTGGGATTGCGGCGCGGCGAAAGGGTCGAGCGGGTGATGCACCATCGCGGCGTCGCAGCCGGCCTTCGCCGCCAGCTTTCCGGTCGCGATGGCTTCGCGCAGGGACCTGCCGATGCCGGCGGTGACCAGCGCCTTGCCGGCGGCCGCCTCCGCCGCGACGGCGTGCGAGCGCTCCACTTCGGCTGTTGTCATCGGGTAGAATTCGCCGGTGTTGCCAGCCGAGACGATGTTGTGGATGCCGGCCTCGGCGATGCGCCGGACGATTTTGCCCGTCAGGGCCCAGTCGGCTTCGCCATCCACCTTCCAGGCGGTGACGTGGACGCCGGAAATGCCGCGCAGCGCACTGCGCACCTTGTCATTCGTCATAGTCCAGTCCTTCCGCGTCCGCGCCGAAGACCAGCCGTACATGGGCCTTCGCCGAGCGGACGATGTGGCGGCGCATCCTGAGTTCAGCGAGCGCGGGATCGCGCGCCAGGAGCGCCTCGTAGATGCCGCGGTGTTCCTCGAAGCCGCGGCGGCGTTCGGCCAGCTCCGAATGCAGCGAAATGCGTTGGGCATGATCGTACATGCGCTGGCCGTCGAGCCTGCGCTCCAGATAGGTGCAGCCGGAGATGCGATGGATCGCGCGGTGATAGGTTTCGTTGAGCGCGACGAGATCCTCGAGGTCGCCATGCTCGGTCGCCTGCTCCATCTCGGCGATCAACCGGGCAAGGTCTCTCTCGTCGCTGCCGGTCAGGTGGTTCGCCGCGATATGGGCCATGACGCTTTCGAGCGCGGCCCGGCCGAGCGCCATTTCCAGCGCCTGCCGGGGCGAGAACTCGACGAAGACGCCGCGGCGCGCCTCGGTGCGGACCAGGCCCTCGCTTTCGAGCTTGCGGATCGCGTCCTTCACCGGCGTCGTGCTGACGCCGAGCATCTCGGCGAGATGGCGCTCGTTCAAACGTTCGCCATTGCGGAAGCGGCCGGCGACGATGGCGCGGCGCAAGCGCTCATGCACGTGCTCGCGCAGGGAGCGCAGCAGATCGGGCGCAACGGGTTCGACGGCAGGCTGCAACATGGTTCTTCCGAGGTGCCGTGTCGGGCCGCTGCATCGCGGCTGCGAGACCGGGCACCATGACCCATCAAACAGCACAAAGCGTTACGTGCGGCAATCTGAAATTTCAGATTTCAAATCTGCGATCCTGTGTTATCGATCGAGGCAAGCGCCCGTTATGAGGCGCAGGCGGAATTGTCCGCCACGGGGAGACGAATCGATGAGCATGACGCGCAGAACCATCATCGCCGCCGCCTGCCTTTCTGGGGCGTGTCTTGCCGCAGCGGGCCCCGCCTTCGCGCAGGGCGACTATCCCGGCGGCAAGGTGGTCACCATCGTCGTGCCCTTCGCGGCGGGCGGCACGACCGATCTGCTCGGCCGTATCCTGGCCGACCGTCTCGGCGCACGTCTCGGCGGCAAGTTCATCGTCGAGAACCGGGCCGGCGCCGGCGGCAACACCGGCGTTGCTGCCGTCGCGCGTGCGCCGGCGGACGGCTACACGCTGACTATGGGCACGGTCTCGACCCATGCGATCAACCCGGCCGTCTACGCCAAGCTGCCCTTCGACCACGTCAAGGATTTCGCGCCGATCTCGCAGGTCGCGAGCGTGCCGAACATCCTGATGGTCAATATCGACCTGCCGGCCAAGACGGTTCCCGAGCTGATCGACCTGCTAAAGAAGAACCCGGGTAAATATTCCTTTGGCTCGTCGGGGGCGGGCACCTCGACCCATATGGCGGCAGAGCTGTTCAAGGTCTCGACCGGCACCGATATGGCGCATGTGCCCTATCGTTCGAGCGGGCAGGTGACGCAGGATCTGCTCTCCGGCCAGATCCAGATCACCTTCGACAACATCACCATCGCCTGGCCGCATGTGCAGGACGGCAAGATACGCGCTCTGGCGACGGCAACGCCGCAGCGGCTGGAGGTCGCCAAGGACATGCCGGCGCTGGCCGAGTTCATTCCCGGCTATGACGCCAGCTCCTGGCATGGCTTCTTCGCGCCGTCCGCCGTGCCGAAGGAGATCGTCGCCAGACTCTCGACCGAGACGCAGGCGATCATGCGCGAGCAGGCGGTGATCGATCAACTCAAGAAGCTCGGCGTCGATCCGGTCGGCTCTTCGCAGGAGCAGTTCACAGCCCATATCGCCTCGGAGACGAAGCGCTGGGCCGAGGTGGCGCAGAAGGCGAATGTGAAGATCGAGTGATCGCATCTGGCGCTTTCCGGCGCGCCGAAGCAGTCTCCGGGGGCCCACGACCTTGTCGATGCGTCGCGCCGAACCGGAGACTGCCGAGCCATGACCACCCCCGTCCTGACCGAAGAGATTGCGCTTCGCTTCGCCCGGATCGCGCTCAGCCATGTCCGCCGGGAATATCCGAACAAGCCGGACCATACGCTTGCCGGGCCGGAGGATGCGCGCACGCCCAGCGAGCTGCATCCGGTGTTCTATGGCAGTTATGACTGGCATTCCTGCGTGCATAGCTACTGGATGCTCGCACGCCTGCTCCGGCGCTACCCCGGGATGGAAGCCGCCGCCGATATCGTCGCGCTGTTCGACGCGCAGCTCGTCCCGGAGAAGATTGCGGTCGAGTGTGCCTATCTCGCCAGGCCCACGGCGCGCGGCTTCAAGCGACCCTATGGCTGGGGCTGGCTCCTGAAGCTCGCGGCCGAGTTGAAGGGGCTCGATGACGGGCGCTGGGGCAGGGCGATGGCTCCGCTGGCGGAGGCCTTCGCGCAGCGCTTCCGCGATTTCCTGCCGATCGCGACCTATCCGGTCCGTGTGGGCACGCATTTCAACACCGCCTTCGGCCTTCGGATGGCGGCCGATTATGCGGCTGCGACCGAGGACGGGGCATTCTTGACGCTGCTGCGCGAGACGGCGTTGCGCTGGTACGGCGCCGATGTCGATTGCCCGGCCTGGGGCGAGCCCAGCGGAGACGATTTCCAATCCTCGACACTGATCGAGGCGGAATGCATGCGCCGCCTGCTGCCGGCGGAACGCTTCCTGCCCTGGTTCGAACGCTTCCTGCCGCATGTCGCGCAGAGCGAGCCGGCTATTCTGTTCAAGCCGGCCATTGTGAGCGACCGGACCGACGGCAAGATCGCGCATCTCGACGGGCTGAATCTCAGCCGGGCCTGGTGCTGGAGCGCGCTCGCCGCGGGGTTGCCGGCGGGCGATGCACGGCGGCCGATCATCGCGGATGCGGGGCGGCGGCATCTCGAAGCCGGGCTGCCGCATATCGCCGGCGATTATATGGGCGAGCATTGGCTCGCGACCTTTGCGGTGCTCGCCATCGAAGAGCGCTAGCCGCCGAAGCAATGAAGGTTGCTTCGACCGGGCGCGGCCCGAGAGGCCGGGGTTGCGAAGCTGTAACCCCGGGACCGGAGATACCCGGACAAACCTGCACAAGAACGCCCGTCTGACGCCGAGCGCATCGTCATGACCGCAGCTCGGCCCCTCGCCGTTGCCCCCGCGCAATTGCAGCCGTCCCGCACAGCCCCGAGCGGAAAGCTCTCCAGGACAAAGGGAGCGGACGTCTTGGAGACCACAGCTACGTAGCCTCGCCAGCACTAAGGCCGCGCTTCATGACGGGTTTGACGTCGGGGCAGGAGAAGGCGCGCGATGACCACGCGGGCCAATTCGGCCCATGTCGGACCGCCGGACCCATGCGTGGCCGGCTCAGGCGTAGATTACGGTGGGGGTTGGAGCGGGTACCGGGAATCGAACCCGGGTATTCAGCTTGGAAGGCGGTAATGCACCCTGCCCATGTTCAAGTGCCTATCTCAACGCCAATAGATGGCAAGGTCACCATCGCCACTGAAGGCGATATCCTCGTGGCACCGGCCAACGCTCCCCACCGTTTCGAGAACATGGGGCCTGGGCGCTTAGAGATGATTGACATTCACGCCAATCCGACCTTCGTCACGGTATGGCTTTAGGCCGTGTACCCATAAACTTGGTTGCATGACGCGACGATTGCCATGCCTGCTTTGCTCACAAAGCGAATGAGGTCGTGCGGCACTGCAATATGTCGCGAAAGGCCAATAGCGGAAGTGGCGAGTTATTCGATCAGCTCGTCGGTTCAGCCGTAAGCAACTCCCGGATTGCTTTGCCCAACTTCTATAATATAGCCATCGGGATCGCGAATGTAGCAGCGCGTCTCGCCGTACTTGGGCTTTGGCTCCGTGATGAACTCGGCTCCTCGACTTCGCCAAAGGTCATAACACGCTTGAATATCTGCAACGCGGATATTCATAAAGCTGCTGACTAAATCGGGATCGGCGGGGACACTGAGCGTTACCGATGGTTTGTCGGGTGTCGGACCGCCCCCGGGGTTAACGAGGAGCCACGTGTTCGCGATCTGGATGTACCCCGG
This sequence comes from Allobosea sp. 10L417, assembly GCF_056395485.1. NCBI lineage: Bacteria > Pseudomonadati > Pseudomonadota > Alphaproteobacteria > Hyphomicrobiales > Alloboseaceae > Allobosea > Allobosea sp. 10L417. Next base: position 42,200 of record NZ_JBFTJP010000001.1, on the reverse strand, counting down.
CGCGCCGCTGCTGTCGCCTCTGCTTAGAATGCGACCTCCGAAGACCGTTTCGTAAAATCGCAGCGATCGCTCGACGTCGGCGACGGTAAGAAAGTGCGCGACGGTAAACCCATCCTGCGGCGGCATCTGATAGGTTTTCTTCTCGACTTGTACCTGGCTCATAGACGACCTCCAATTCGGATTTGGTATTTCTCCGTTTGCCAGAGGCAGTGTGCAGGACCTGGTCCTGCGCTAGCTATTGAGATACGCCCGTATAAATGGGCCGCATTTGCCCCGCCGCAAGCCAGGCAAGCCACGCGTCGATGACCGGCGGGTGATCAGCGGGATCCTTCACATCCTGACGACGGGCAGTCTGAAGCCAAGCTGGATCCGGTGGTTGGCACGAAGTCGGGCCGGCTACGGCGCTATTGAGGGCGCGCCGGCCCGCCATCGCACGAGCCACCTTACCGTCCAGACAAGTGATGAGATTGCCAGAGAGTGATGGAGCGGGCGGAGGGAATCGAACCCTCATAGCTAGCTTGGAAGGCTAGTGCTTTACCACTAAGCTACGCCCGCGCGTCTCAGACGCCTTATCAAACCAACGACAGCGCTGCTAGCCCAAATCTGGCCACCTCGTCAGCCTGAACGTTTTTGGAGGTGGCGCATCAAGGCTGCTGCTCTACCATTGAGCTACACCCGCATCGGCCGCCAAATTCCCCATCGCACCGGCAGGTGTCAAGGGCCGCTGCGCCGTTTCAGAGCTGGAACATCCGTCTGTCAGAGTTTCGGCCAGGTATCGGACAGGCGATAGCCGGCGGGCCAGGGGTCGTCGGGATCAAGCATGAGCTGGGAGGTGCCGGTCACCCATGCGCTGCCGGTGATTCGCGGGACGATCGCCGGTGTATCGCCGATGCGCGTCAGGCTCTCGATTGCGCAGTCGAAGCGGGAGCCGATGATAGACAAACCTGCGAAGGGCTCGCCGACGCCCAATTGTCCGCGCGCATGGAGCACGGCCATCCGCGCCGAGCAACCTGTGCCGGTCGGCGAGCGGTCGATCTTGCCGGGGCGGATCGCCACCGCATTGCGGCCGGTCAGGAGGCCATCGATGCGTTCGACCGGGGCGGCGAACTGGCAGAAGGAAATGTGATCCCACGCCGTATCGCCCGGATGGGTGAAGCCGAGCTGCTCGTTGGCTGCGCGGGTGATCTTCATGCCGGTCTCGGCGATCTCGCGGGCTTCGTCGGGAGCGAGCGCGAAGCCGAGGCGCGCTGCGTCGACGATGACGAAGCTGTCCCCGCCATAGGCGATGTCCACGGTGAGCGTGCCGAGGCCGGCGACCTCGATCGTTGCGTCGAGGCGCGCGGCGAAGGAGGGGACGTTGCGCAGGCTGATCGCCTCGGCCTTGCCATTGCGGCAGGTGGCGCGGATCTCGATCAGCCCGGCCGGCGCCTCCAGCACGATGTCGGTGTGCGGCTCCCGCATCGGCAAGATGCCGGTATCGAGCAGCACGGTCGCGACGCAGATCGCGTTGGAGCCCGACATCGGCGGCGTGTCGGCCGGCTCCATGATGATCCAGCCCATCTGGGCGCGCGGGTCTTTGGGCGGAACGAGCAGGTTCACATGACGGAAGACGCCGCCGCGCGGCTCGTTGAGCATGAAGTTCCGCAAGGTTTCGTCGGACGCGATGAAGCGCGACTGTTCCCAGGTCGTGTCGCCCGGCGGCGGTCGCACGCCGCCGACGATGACGTCTCCGACCTCGCCCGCGGCGTGGCAGCCGACGACATGGATGATCTTCTGGCTGCGCATCGACGGACCCGGCAGGGATGGACATGTGCCGACAGCCTAGCCAGTCCGGTCGCTTTGCAGAAGCCGAAGTTGAAGCCGCCCTTGCGATGCCGCCCCATGGCCGGCCAAACTCAAATCGGCATGATCTGCCTTGGCTTGTGCCGATGTTCTGAGGCTTCGATTCAGTTTCGTGCCAGTCCTCGGGGTCGAATTGGCTTCTTGTCTGCCGTGTCGCGCCGCAGGCCCGCCGCCGATGGCTTGGCCGCTCCTTCAAATGGATGAGGCATCCGAAAGGCGGCTGGGCTGGAATGGGCGGAATGCAGCCGGGCGAGCGGCCATGACGAACGCTTCAGCGATCAACCCCTATGATGCGGTGGCCTATCCCGGCCATTCATTCTCGCAGACCCATCCGGCCAGGCTGGCGACCATCGCGCATTTCCACGGCATGAGTCCGGCGTTGCCATCGGAGATGCGCGTGCTGGAACTGGGCTGCGGGCGGGGCGGCAACCTGATCCCGATGGCGGCGCAATATCCGCGGAGCCGATTCCTCGGCATCGACCTCAGCGGGGATTCGATCCGGCAGGCGAACGCCAATGCAGCAGAGCTCGGCCTGTCGAATGTCACGTTCCGGCAGGAGGACATCCTGGAGCTGACAGCCGACCTAGGGCGCTTCGATTACATCATCGTCCATGGCGTCTATTCCTGGGTGCCCGATCCGGTGCGGGAGCGGATCGTCGCGCTGTTCGGCGAGTTGCTGGCGCCGCAAGGCGTCGCCTATGTCAGCTACAACGCGCTGCCGGGCTGCCGCCTGCGCGATCTGGCGCGGGATGTCATGCTTTATGCGGTCCGCGATATCGACGAGCCGCGCGAGCGGGTGCGGGTGGCGCGCGCGGCGCTCAAGGACGTCGCCGAAGCCAGCGATCCCGACAGCTATCACGGCGCGGCGCTGCGCCAGCGCCTGAAGCAGATCGACGAGCTGCCTGACAATGTCTTCTATCATGACGACCTGAACGCCGGGGCGCGGGCTTTTGCGCTGCACGAGGTCCTTTCCGCCGCCGGGCGGCATGGGCTGCAATTTCTGGCGGAAGCGTCGTTCCCGAACCTCTATGGAGCCGCCAAGGGGCCTGCCCAGCAGCTCCTGGCGCAAATCCCGGTCGAGGAGGCGGCGCGGCGCGAGCAGATGCTCGACCTGCTGATCGGCCGCGCCTTCCGCGAGACGCTGCTCTGCCGCACCGAGCTGCCCTTGCGGCGTGGCATCCGGGCCGATGCGCTGCGGCCTTACTACCTCGCGGCCAATGCGCGGGTGGCCCAGCAGGCGACGGAGGAGGCAAGGCCGGGCGTCGAGCGTTTCGAGTTCGACGAGGGCGTGCGGCTTTCGGTCGATCTACCGCTTTGCAAGGCGGCGCTCGGCGTCATGAGCGCGATCTGGCCGGCCAGCATCACCTGGGAGGAGCTGGTCGCGCGCTCCTGCCGCGAGGCGGCCGGTGAACTCGGTCCCGATCTCGATCATGAGGTGGGGCGGCTGGACGAGGCGCTGATCGCGATCTTCAAGGCGGGGCTGCTCGACATCCGGCTGGAGCCGCCGGCACTGACGACGGAGATCAGCGAGAAGCCCGCCGCCAGCGACATCGCACGCTGGCAGGCGTCGAGCGCCCTGGAGGTCACGGATCTGCGCCACCGCACCGTGCAGCTCGACAGCCTCGTCGTCAGGAAATTCGTCAGTCTGCTCGACGGCTCGCGTGACCAGCGCATGCTGCTCGACGACATCAACGCCTTCCTGGCCGAGACCAGGGCTGCCGGCATCGCGGTCACCAACCTGCCGGAGCGGGCGACGGCGGCGGAGGTGGCAATGCATTTGAAGGATGTCGCCCGCCTCGCATTGCTGCGCGCTTGAGGATTGTTGCCCCGCGATACCGGGCGTAACCTTGCGCCACGGACGATGAGGCGCGGACCATCGGGATGAGCGAGCGCTTCCGGCAATTCCAGGCGCTGTTTCCGGAGGAGGCCTGCCTCGCCGAGCTGATGCGCCTGCGCCATGGCGGGACGATCATGGCCTGCCCGGCCTGTGGGCGCGGCGCCTCGTTCGAGATGCGACTGAGGCTGCGGGGCTTCGCCTGCAACCACTGCCATTACATGATCCACCCCGCCGCCGGCACGCCGATGGAGAGCCGGCGCACGCCTCTGCAGCTCTGGTTCTTCGCCTTGAAGACCGTGGCCGAGCAGCCCGGCGCCAGCGCGGCTGCGGCGATCGCGCGGGAGGCCACCGTCCCACAAATGACGGCGCAGCGGCTCGTCGACCAACTTTCGGCGCTCGGCGAACGCAGCAATGCGGCCTGGTTCGCAGATCTGCGGCGCTCGGTCAGCAATGGCACGGGCTCGCCAATGGGTGAGCTGGTTCGCGCCCAGCCAGCAGCGCCGCCGGTCATCGCACCGCTCGGGAAGGCGGGCTCTGCCAAGCCCGCCGGACCGGCCGCAAAGGCGCAGTCATCGGTTTCGGCGCCTGCTTCGGCTGTAGGTTCGCCAGCGCTTGCAGCGAAGAAGTCTGCTTCGCCTGAAGGAGGAGCCGTCCAGGCTCCGGCGCCGAGGAAGGGTCTTTCCCGAGGCGCGGCGATCGCTGCCGTGGGAGGCGGCATCGCCTGTATCGCGGCAGCGGTGCTCGGCCTCGCATATGCGCGTTTGCAGCAGCCGGAGCGGCCGTTACAGGCCGCGACGGAGGATGTCGCGGCGACGGATGCTCCCGCCCTCAAGGACGGCCCGGCCCGGCCTTCGCTCATCCTGTCCTCGGTCGAGCAGGATTTGGAGGGCGCCCGGCAGGCGGCTCAGTTCGCGCTCGACAACGATCCGTCTCTGGCCGCGATCAAACCGCAGGAGGATCAGCCGACGCAGCAGGTACCGGTCAATCAGCTGCAACTGCCGTCGAACATTCTGCTGGTGCCCCCGAAGATGCAGGGCGCGCCGACGGGGCCGGTCACGCCCAGCGGCGCCCCGCAACCGCCGCCGCAGATTTCCAGCGGCGATCCCGACCAGATCCTGACCTTCGGGCCGATCAAGATTCGCCGGCATCTGGTCGACACGATCGTGCGCGCGAGCAAGATCGTTGGCGCCGATCCGACGCTGCTGATGGCGGTGGCCGACAAGGAATCCTCCTTCTCGACCGCCGTGAAGGCTCAGACCTCCTCGGCGACGGGGCTCTATCAATTCATCGAGCAGACCTGGCTCGGCGTGATCTCCGAATTCGGCGCCAAGCACGGGCTCGTTCCGGAGGCGAAACTGATCGGGCGCTCCGGCCGGCAGTTCTTCGTCTCCGACGGGGCGCAGCGCCAACGCATCCTCGACATGCGGCGCGAGCCCTATATCTCGGCGCTGCTGGCCGCGGAGATGCTCAAGCGCGACACGTTGCGGCTCGAGCGGGCCATGGGACGCCATCTCACCGGCGGCGAGATCTATCTGATCCACTTCCTCGGCCCGGACGCGGCGCAGACCTTCATCGAGACGATGGAGGAGACGCCGGGCGTCAAGGCGGCGGAACTGCTGCCCAAGCCTGCCCAGGCCAATCGGCCGATCTTCTATGCCGATGCCGGGGGCGAGACCAAGACGCTCTCGGTCTCCGAGGTCCACAAGAAGTTCAACGACATGATCAAGATCAGGCTCGATCGTTACAGCGCGGTCAGGCCGAGCATGGGGCCGGGGCTGGCGCGCCCGCAGCCGAAGAAATGACGTGTTTCGCCGCGCGCGATCCCGCCTGCGGCCATTTCCTCCCGCCTCGGGAGGCCTCGAAAGGAGAAAGCTCATGCCGGCGAACCGTTTCGAGCAGGTCGACGCGCCGCAGGCCGATGCGATCACGCTCAGCCTGAGCGAGCGCGGCGGCGAGGCCTTCGGCCGCGTGCTCTGCCCGGCCGAGTTGGCCACCGGGCATCTGGTCAATGATTTCGTCAGTGACGAGCTGTCGGCGAAAGACGCCTTCCGCACGGCGATCCGCCTCGCCAACGAACTGCGGGCGCCGATCGTTGTCGCGGATGCCGACGGCGTCTGGCAGGACGAGTGGGGCGTGCTCTATCGGGAGGAGTGAGGGAGAGGTGCGCCGGGCAGGCTCCGTCATGCTCGGGCTCGACCCGAGCATCTCCTGCAAGCGATTCTGGAGTCTGCGCTTCGCTCCGCCCGAGAATGACGCTTCGCCCGGAACCTACTCGATTCGGAAATACTTGATGGCGAGGCCGAGCTTGCCGGTCTGCCGGGCCAAATCGAGCTTGAGATTGGCGAAGAATTCGTTGGCCGGCGCCGGGTTGGGGCCGGAGAGGGCCGGCAGGGGCTCCTGGCTGACGAGCGCGAGCACTGTCTGCGGACGCGCCGCCCCGCCGGTCGATTCGAGCTTGAGGTTGAAAGTGACCTTGCCGCCTTCGCGCTTTATGAAGCTCTCGAGATTGTAGACCAGCCCGTCGTCGCCGATCAGCACGACATCCAGGTTCTGGCCGCCACCGGCATCGACCGAGCCGTTGAGGGCATCGCCGCTCTTCATGTTGAAGGCGCCGATCTGCAGGCGGGGGCTGCGATCGATCCCGATGCCGGGCTGGCGCAGGAAATCGACCATCGGGCATTGAGCGCCGGTGACCGGGCGCAGGTTGATCTGGGCCTCGAAGCCCTGTGCGGCCTTGAAGGCGTTGTCGAAGGCGATGAAGGGTGCCGCGGCGCTGCCGAAGCCTTCCAGCGTCGCCCTGCGGTCGCCGATCTCCTGCGGCCAGAGGAAGAAACAGGGGCCGCCGTCATAATCGCGAACATAGCGCTCGACGCGTTCGGCGGGCGTGCGCGGCTCGGGCTCCCGGGCCATAGCTGGCTGGGCGTGCGAAGCCGGCGGATTCGCGGGCGGGATGGAAGGCGGTGGCGGCATGACCGTGGCCTGAGGCTTCTCGGCGGGCTTCGCCTCGGGCAACGGCGGCTTGACGGCAGGCTCGGCAGCGGGCGGGCGCGAAGGCTGCGCCGGTTCGACGTTGGTTGCGGTCTGCGGCGTTCCAGTATTCTGCGGCGCCGGTGCGGCAGGCGGTGGCGTCGCAGGCGACGCAAGGGCCGGTGCGGCAGGCGGCTGGGCTGTGGTGCTGGGGGCGGGTGCGGATTGCGGCGGCGGCACCGCTGGAGCTTCCGCCAGAGGTGGCACGCCATTGCTGGCGGCGGTGCCGTCGGCGGTCGAAGACGGCCGCTCGGAGAGGGAAGGCGGGGCGGCCTGCTGCAGCCGCGCCGTCTGGGCCGCCTGGTCGGCCTGCAGCGTGCTCCAGGCATAGAAGCCGCCGCCAGCCAGCAATGCCAGCACCCCGACGCCCGCGACGAGCGCCATCGGCGAGCGCGCCTTCCCGGTTGTGCCGGATGAGGCTGCGGTCCTCTTTCCTGCCGCAGGAGATTGCCAGGCCGCGACCTCCGCCATGTCGGCCGGGCGGTCCTTCGGATCGGGCGCCAGCATGCGGGCGAGCAGCGGACGCAGGCGTGCATCGACGCCCGAGAGATCGGGCAGGCGGCGGCGTTTGTCGAGGATGTCGACCTGGGAGCCGCCCATATCGACGGCGCGGCCGGTCACGGCCTGCGCCAGCACCAGCGCGAAGGAATACATGTCCGAACGGCCGGTGATCTCGCCGCCGTAGAGACCGAGCTGTTCGGGCGAGACATAGTTGTATTTGCCGGCGAAGCCGGAGCCGATGACCGTGCCTTCGCCGAGGATGCTCGAACGGGCGATGCCGAAATCGATGATCTTTGCACGGGAGGGGTCGCCGCCGGGCAGGATGATGTTGTCCGGCGAGATGTCGCGGTGGACGATGCCGAGCCTATGGGCGGCGTGCAGCCCCGGCGCGACGCGCTGGCGCAGGATGTCGGCTTCCTCCAGCGTCAGCGGCCGCTCCTTGATGCGCTCGGAGAGCGGCTGGCCGTCAACGAATTCCATCGCCAGATAGGGCGTCTCCGATGCGGGGTCGATGGCGAAGACGTAATAGCGGACGATCGCTTCGTTATAGAGGTTGTGCAGGGCCGCGGCCTCGCGCCGGAACAGGGCGATCACGGCCTCGTCGCGCGCCATGTCGGGCCGAATCATCTTGATCGCGACCGCGTCGCCGGTCTGGATGGCGCGGCCGCGATAGACCTCGCCCATGCCGCCGACCGCGATCAGGCTCTCGATCTCGTAGATGCCATTGAGCCGCGTGCCGATGCGGGCATTCGCGCGCGGCGCGAAGACGGTGCGCTCGGAGTCGTCGCTCATGGCGTGGTGCTCCCTGGCGTGCCGGCGCCCTGCACGCGCCGGTTTGGCATCCAGAGGGTCTTCTCTGGCGTGCCCTGCCGATAGCGGACGATGACGATCGTGACGTTGTCGTGCGCGCCACGTTCGAGCGTCAGCGCGAGCAGGGCGTCGCAGGCGGCCTGCGCCCCGCCGGCCTTTACGGCCTGCAGGATCTCTCCGTCGGCGACATGCTCGGTCAAGCCATCCGAGCAGAGGACGAAGGCGTCGCCATCGGCGATCTCGCCGTTTTCCAGATCGAGCTCCGGGCGCTCATGGACGCCGATCGCATGGGTGATGACATGGCGGCGCGGCGAGCGCCTGGCTTCGTCGGGTGTCAGCAGGCCACGGTGGACCATGTCCTGTACCTCGGTGTGATCCCGCGAGACCTGCGCGATATGTCCGCCGCGGACGAGATAGATCCGGCTGTCGCCCGACCAGAGGCAGGCGAAATGGCTGTGGTGGATGAGCAGCGCGACAAGGGTTGCGCCCATTGTCGCGCCGTGCCGATGGATCTCTTCGCGCAGGGTCTGGTTGGCCTTGAGCACGCTGCCTTCCAGCATGGCGAGCAGATCGGGCGCCGAGCTGGCCGTTCCGACCGCTTCCAGCGCCCCGACCACGGTCGCGCTGGCGAGCGCGCCATTTTCGTGGCCGCCCATGCCATCAGCCACGGCCCAGAGGCCGATTTCGGGGCGGAGGATGAAGTTGTCTTCGTTGGCCTTGCGCACCTTGCCGGTGTGGCTGATGCAGCCGGTCTCGAAATCGGAGGCCTCGCGCGGGGTGTCGATCATGGCGCAACCCTCATGAGCCGATGCGCTCGGGTTGGAGATGGGCATCGAAGCGGCCGGTCAGCAAGCCTGAAAACAGATAGGGGTCGGGCAGGGACTGTCCCGTCAGCGCCAGCGGCTCGAAATTCGGCCCGCCGACGGTCCAGAGATAACAGGCATGGGCATAGGCCCGGGCATGATCTTCGACGCGCAGGGCCGCGAGCCGTTCCGGGAAGCCGGAGGTGATCGCGGCGCTGACGATGGTGCCGTCCGAGAGGCGCACCATGTCCTGTGGCGGGGCGGCGAGATGATGGTCGTTGGGGACGGGCAGGGCGGTCAGCCGCTGCGCCACGGCTTCGTAGCTTGCGCCCGGATCGAGCGCCTGCAGCAGGAAATCCTCGACGGCCTCGAACCATTGGTCCTGCGGGTCTAGCTCGGGCGGCGGGATGGCAACGCCTTGACCGGCGGCGGCGAAAACCGTCAGCGGGAAATAGCGGCCGACGCCATCGACCGAGGGCATGAAGGCGCCCGCCACCGTCTGCCCGCCATGGGCGCCGCCGAGCCAGAAGCGCCAGATCGGGGCGTTGAGATAGGCATCCTGCCAACGACTGCCGAGTTCGAGCCGGCTCGCGGTCAAGCCGCCCTGCAGCCATTTCTCGTAAGGCCCGAGGAAGCCGGAGGGAGCGTTCAGCGCGATGAAGTCGCGCTTGGCCGGGAGCTTGCCGAAGAGGCCGCAGGCCACCCTGTCAGATCCCCGAAGGGCAGCGGATCTCCCGCAGCGCCGGCAGGATCAGCGGGTTCTTGAGCGAGCCGACGCCGAAGGAATAGCCGACCTGCCGGCCGCCGGCAGCGAGCGTGAAGCCGACATTGTCGCCCTGCTTCAGCACCGAGCCGGCATCGAGCAGGCGGAAGAACGACCAGGTGCCGTCCTTGTCGAAGAGCTTGGCCTCGCCCTGAGGTCCCTGCGAGCCCGAGGAAAAGAAGCCGCCGCCGAACATGCCGCCGGAGTTGTTGCTGCTGCCGCCGCCGAGCGTCAGCGTTACCGCTGTCTTGCCGACGCCGCCGCCCGGCCACATCACGGGGGCGGGCGTGTTGACGCCCTGCTGGCTGGTCACGGTGAAGCCGTTGATCTCGAGCTTGGCGTTGGAGGCGTCGGCCGATAGCGCCGTCGGGGTCACCACCATCTGGAAGGAGGGCAGGTTGCCACCGGTCGGGAAGAACGCCTCCTTGATCTCGCTGGCGCGCTGGAATTCGCGCAAGGTCGTCGGCGACAGCGCGCGGGCGATGCGGCTGTCGGCGCGCCAGCCCCATTGCGGCTTGGAGGTGTCGACGAAGGGCTCCAACCGCTCCTTGTAGAATTTGTCCATGATCTGGCCGGGCGCGAAGAGCCGGGCGAAATCGGCGAGCGGCACGTCGCGGGCGCTCGCTTTGGTGAAGGGGTAGCGGTTGGTGACGATCTCGTTGCAGACGCCGGTGACCTGCTCGGCGAGTGCTTGCCTGAGCAATGCGACAGTGGCGCCGGTCGCATCTCCCTCGAAGTCGTTGACCGCCTGGATGATCATGCCGTCGAAGGGGGCGGGGTAGCGCGAGGAATTGGCGCGCAAGGTCGCGATCAACGGCACCAGCGTGGCGTTCGCCGCCGCCGACTGGGCTGGATTGGTCGCGGCGGTGGCCAGGTTCTGGTTGATCTCTGAGAAAGTCTGCAGCAACTGGTCGACCGGCCGGCGGCCGAGATCGCCGTCGACAAGGACGTGGAAGGGCTTGAACTGGCTCTCGATATCCGCGCCGAGCGTGACGTCGTTGCCGCCGGCAAGCACGCGGTCGACGCCGGCCGAGGCCATCGGGAGGTTGGTGCCGAGGCGGCCGAGCGCTTGGCTGGCACGCTGGTCGAGCGTCTGCGCCGCGTTTTTCGCGAGTGTCTCTGCCACGGCCTTCTTCGCGTTGGGACGTTCCTTGGTGAGCTGTGTCTCGTCGCGCAGGGATTCGAGGATCTGCTTGAATGGCGAGGTCGCCGCCGAGATGGCGCTGAGGGCGACGTAGCGCGGCTTGTCGGCGTTGAGGGGACGCAGCTTCAGCCGCTTCAACGTCTTCTGCCAGGTCGCGATATAGTCGCGGCTGTAGAGCTTCATCAGGTCCTGGAACAGCGTGGCGTATTGGGACGTGATCGCTTGCTGGTCGACATTCTCGCCCAGCACCCAGCGCTCTTTCTCGATGCGGTCGCCGATGTCGCCGAGCCGGCCGATGAAAGCGTTCTGGAAGCCGTCATAGGTATAGAAATACGGCACGCGGATCTGGTCGAGATCCTCGCCGCTGACGCCTTCGAAGACCAAGCGGACGTCGGAGCCGCCGCGCTGCGAGACGACCCAGTCTTTCTGGCTCTCGCTGCGGGCCTGCGTCCTCAGCAGTTCATAGGCGCGCTCGGCGATGCTGAGGCGGCGCAGGGTGCGCTGGCTCTGCTCGATCAGCGACTGGTTGAGCTTGACCATCGGCTCGGTATCACCCTCGTCGAGGTCGAGCATGGCGGTCAGGTGTTCCTCCAGCGCCTCGCGGCCCTTGGCGTTTACGGGGCCGGGGAAGAGGTTCTCGGCCCAGTCGAGCCGCATCCAGGACGTCACGAGGTCGCGGTCCAGCTTCGCCTGGCCGCCGATCATCATGTAGACCTTGAGCGCCTCGTAGACGAAGCCGGGATTGTTGGCCTGCTGCTCGAGCTGCTCCTCCAGGCGGAAGATGATGCGCGGTCGCAGCATCCGCTCCAGCGCCTGCTGATAGGTGATCTCGGCCGCGTTCTGCAGGCGCTCGCGCTGGCTGAGCCCGAAGGTGGCGAGCGTCGGCGTCGGCTCGTCCTGCGTCGCATAGCCGGCCGGCATGTTCCGGAGCTTGTGCAGCAGCGGCAGGATGCGGCTGAAATTGCGGTCGGAGATCGTGGTTTCCTGCAGCACAGGCGCGGCGGCGCTGCGATAATCCGAGAGGCCGTAATTCGTCGCGGTGATCAGGTCGCTGTTGCGCGAGAAGCTCGTCCACCAAAGGCCGAGGGCTGCGAGCGACAGGAGTGCGACGGCCGCAAAGCCGGCGATGCGCAAAGCTGTCGTGCGCCGTGCGGCGCCGAGATCGGTCGAGACCCAGCCCGATTCGCCGATCACAACCTTCTGGATCAGCTCGGTGAGGAAATAGCTCTTGCCTTTGCCGGAGAAAGCGGCCGCGCCAGCATGATCAGAGCCGAAATTGCGCGAGAGCGCGCCGATCAACTGGTCGATCGGCGTTCCCTCCTGCGTGCCCGAGGTGAAGTAGAAGCCGCGCAAGGTCGCGTTGGCGTGGTAGCGCGTCTGCTCGAAGACACGGGTGAGGAAGTCGACGATCGAGCGTTTCAGCGTCGCCATCTGGCTGGGGAAGCCGAAGATCTGGGCGCGCGAGGTCGGGTTGTGCTCGTCCTGCAAACGGTCGGGCAGGCGCTCGTTCAATCGCTCGATCAGCGCGTCGTATTCCGGCGGCACATCACCGATCATGTTGCGGGTCTTGTCGGCGGTCTGGAAGGTGTGGCCCCAGACCATGCGCCGCTGTGGCTCGGTCAGAGCGCCGAAGAACTCGTTGAAGCCGGCGATCAGGTCGGCCTTGGTGAAGACGGCATAGACCGGGAAATCGACCTTCAGCCGCTCGTGCAGTTCAAGCAGGCGAGACCGGATAGCGTCGGCATGGGCGGCGATCTCTTCCGGCGATGAGGTCAGCAGGTCCTCGACGCTGATCGCCACAAGCACGCCGTTGATCGGCTGGCGCGGGCGGTTGGTCTTGAGCAGGTCGAGGAAGGCGAACCAGCTCGTCTTCTCGGCCTTGGTGTCAATGTCCTGCGTGGTGTAGCGGCCGGCGGTGTCGATCAGCACCGCATCCTCGGCGAACCACCAGTCGCAATAGCGCGTGCCGCCTGCGCCGGCGACTGCGGCGGGCGTCGTGCCGCGCGCCAGCGGGAATTTCAGCCCCGAATTGACCAGCGCAGTCGTCTTGCCGGCGCCGGGCGGGCCGATGATGACGTACCAGGGCAGGTCGTAGAGATAGTCCCCGCCGCCCTTGCCGCGCGCGCTCTTCAGGGTCGTGAGCGCGTCCTTCATGGCGCTGGAGAGGGCAGCGCCGTCGCCGGTCGACTCCTCCTTTTCCAGCGCCTCGGTCAGCGCCGCGGTGGCCTTGCGGCGGCGGACGACGATGAGAGCGATCCAGCCGAGCGCACCCAGGAGCAGCAGCACGGCGATCGGCATCCGCACCCAGAAGGATTCGAAGGGCCTGACCTCGCCGAAGGCGAGGAAGGGGCCGCCGAACCAGATCAGCGCTGCAAGCGCGAGCGCGCCGATCAGGATGGCGAGGATGCGGAGCCAGGTGGCGAGATTCATGCGCGCCTCCTCAGCCCTGGCGCTGGATCAGGATTTCGACGCGCCGGTTCTGGGCGCGACCGGCGGGGGTGGCGTTGGGGGCGATCGGCGTGTCCGCACCCTTGCCCTCGAAGCCGATGCGGTCGGGCTTGCTGAGCTTGGTTTTCAGCATGTCGCCGACCGCCTTGGCCCGCGCCTGCGAAAGCTCGACATTGGAGGGGAAGCGGGCTGTGCGGATCGGCACGTTGTCGGTGTGGCCGACGACCTTCACCGCGCCACCCTCCTGCTCCAGCACGGCGGCGATGCGCTCGATCAATGGCTGGAACTCGGCGCGCACGGCGGCCTGGCCGGGCTCGAACAGGGTGATGCCGGTCAGGCGGACGATGACGACGTTCGGCGTCACCAGGCAGACGATCGGCGGCTGCACCGCGGCGCAAACCTTGGGCGGCTGTGGCGGAGGGGGCGGAGGCGGCGGCGGGGCCGAGAAGACCTTGCGCATGATCCCGACTTCGCCCTTGGGGTGGACCGAGAGCAGGGCGGTCGAGGCCGCTTCGGCATTGCCCGAGAGCAGTGCGCGGAAGACGAAGTAGACGCCAAGCAGGGCGACGCCTGCGATCGCCGCCACCGACCAGACCGGGATCTTGAAGCCTGCCACGGTGGCGGCTATCGCCTGTCCACGCCAGCGCGGCGACAGTTCCGGATCGGGCTGCTTCACCCGGCGCAACGTCTCGAACAGGTTGCGCTGGATCATCTGCAGGTTGTTGGCGCCGCCCGCGGACGTCCGATGGATACCCTGGAAACCCAGCGCCAGGCAGGCATGCATCAGTTCCAGGAGATCGTAATTGACCGACGGATCGGCCTTGGCCTTGTCGAGCATCTCGAAGAAGCGCACGCCGCCGATACGCTCGCCGAAGAAACGCGAGAGCATGCTGTACTGCGTCCAGACGTGGCGGTCGTCGCCGGGGATGTTCTGGACGATGTCGTCGGCGGTTGCAGCCAGCACATATTTAGCAGTCTGCGCCGTCTCGGCCGATACGCCGGCGGCGCGAACCTCATGCTCGAAGGCTTCGATGGACTCACCGACCTGGCCGAGGAGCTGGGCGAAGGGAGCGTTGGAGAGATTCGCCCGCATCCGTCCGAGCAGAAGCAGCAGCGGGCCTGCGGCGCGCAGCAGCGGATTGGCGTTGGGCGTCAGCAATTGCTCGCGGCGCGGCAGGGATTGTCCGCCGCCGGGAGGCGGCGGCGCCTGCGGACGCTGCGGGATCGGCGCCGGCTGCGACATCCACTCGTCGCCGCCGCCGGGCACGCCGGGCGAGGGGACCTGCGGCGGCTGATAGGGCTGGGGTGCCGGCGGCGGGCCCGGCGTGGGCGCGGCGGGAGCGGGCGGCAGGGGCGTGCGGCGCCCGCCGGGGTTCGGCCGGATGATGGTTCGCTCGGAACGGCCGAACGGGTCGGACGAACCGTCGTTGCTCATCGCCTGCCCTCCAGAACGGCCCAGAGCTCGAGCTCGAGATCGGGCCAGTCACCGGAAAAATGCATGCCGATCGAACTCGCCGTACTGAACTCCGGCCAGAGCGGCGAGGTGCGGTCGAGATAGAAGTATACATGATCCGTGAGTGCGCGGATCTGTGGCGGTGGCGTCGGCAGATGGACGAGATTGATGCCCGGCAGATGGGCATGGACGATCTCGTTCATCTTGGTGTTGGGGCCGACCTTGAAGAGCTGCGGGAACTGCGCCTGGATCTCGGTCAGCGGCCGGCGCGCCGCGACTTCCAGCACGAGCGTCGCGTTGCGCACGAGGCTGCGGTCGCGGATCGTCGACATGAAGGCGTTGGGCGCGCGCTCGACGATCTCGAGCCGGATGGCGCGGCGGCCGAGATTGGCCGAGAGGTAGTCCTGGATGTCGCGCACCACCGGGGCGAAGCAGTTCTCCAGATCGTCGTGATCGTAGGCTGGATAGTCGCGGGCGCGGCGCTCGGCCGTGGTGAAGGTCGCGAGCTCGCCGGCAAGCGCGAGGAAGGTCGTGAACAGCCGCTCGGGATGGATGAAGCGCGAGCGGCGCATATGCTTCAGCACGGGGATGCTGCGGTTGAGGAGCTGGAGCACGAAATAGTCGGCGCTCTGCAAACCGCCGCCCGCCGTCGGGTCGGCGGCGTAGCGGGCGAGTTCCTCCAGCTTGTTGTCGATCCAGCCGATGACGCGGTCGAGCCAACCCTCGATGACGGGATAGGCCGAGCAGACCAGCACCGGCGGGGCGAATTTCTCGTCGAAGAGCACGGCGCGGTCGCGCACTTCGAGGATGCGGCCGAGAGCTAAGCCCACATAGCCGGCCTTGGCGGTCTTGCGCAGCTCCAGCGCCAGGCGCGGATGGGCGACGTCGATCTCCTCCTCGGTGCGCAGCGATGCGGTGGAATCGATCAGCATTTCGTTGGCAGGGACATAGCGGCTGGCCGAGCCGTTCAAGGCATCCTCGACCTCGCGCGTATTGGCGGCGGCGAGCGGCAGCGAGAGCCAGACGAGCTGGCCTGCGGCGTTCTCCGGCACCTCGATCGCGGCCGGCAGCGGGGCGTTGTCCGGCATTGCGAAGGGCGTGCCGTCCGGCATCACGCCGACGGCACGGCGCAGGCCGATGCGGCTCTGCTGGGCGAGGTCGCGGTCGATCTCCAATACGGAGAAGCCCCACGGATAGGGCGTGATGGTCCTGACGCGGCTTTCCAGCAAATTCTCGAGGTAACGATCGCTCTGCTGGAAGTGATGCGGCCTGAGGAACAGCCCCTCCGACCAGACGACCTTGCTGTACCACGACATTCCGGTCTCGCTCACTCGAAGGCAGGCATGGCGAGTTTATCCGGGCGATAACCCAGCGTCACCAAGGGAATGCTAGCGCGCCCGCGCGCCGGCCGCCGTCATTGACTTGAAGGATGCGGCGTCGGGAAATTCGGCGCAGTGCTGTCGCTGCCGAACCCGTTCCGGCCAGGGAGCGATCACCGAGGGAGCGATCATGCCGAAAGGGCCTGCGGCTCGCACCACCGACCCCGTGATCCACCCCCTGCCGGGCATTCTTCAGCCCGGCCCAGGCAGCCCGAACGTGCTGATCGGCAGTCTGCTGGCCTGGCGCGGCGTCCCGGCCGCTGCGGCCGCGGCGATCCAGTCGGCGAAGGCATCCGCAGACGCGACCGTCCAGGCGGCCGAGGCCGCGACGCTCGCCGCTGCCGGCACTCCCGGCGCGCCGGCCGCCCTGGCGGCCGAGATCGCGACGAAGAACGCGGTCTCCGCCAGCATGGGCGCGCTGATCACCGGCGCCTCCGGCGGCGCCGACATTCATAACTGCCTGACACCCGTGCCACCTCCCGTGCCGCACGGTCTGGGCGTCGTCGTCGATGGATCGCAGAGCGTGCTGATCAACAATCTGCCGGCCTGCCGGATGGGCGATACGATCGTCGAGGCGCTTGGGCCGCCGAACAAGATCATCATGGGCCTGCCGACGGTCGTCATCGGCGGATGATCCCGGATCGATTCAGGAAAATGGCGCAAGCCGTTGATCGCGAAGCGCTTCCTTTGCTGGTGACGCGATGGGCAAGAACAGGCGGACGGTTCCGGACAGGGACGAGGCGAAGAGCGAGCGCTTCCGCCACAAGATCGTCCAGCGGCTTTCTTCCGACCAGCGCCGTGCGCTGAACCATGGCATGGCCCGCAATGGCCGCGTGGCTGAGGCGCTCTGCTTCATGGCGCTGATCCGGGATCCGGCCCGGCGCAAGCGGCCCCTGCTGCCGGTGCCCAATGTGAGCTGCACGGCGGCGATCCGCCAGTTCTTCCGTGCCGACGACGGAGAGCAGGCGGCGCATCTCCTGCCCGGGCAGATCTCGATCGACGGAGCCTTTCCCTGGCTGTTTTTGTCGGGGCCGGCGGCGCGGCAGCTCGAAAACCTCTTCGCCTATGTCGAGCCGCTCGGCGCCGACTACAACAAGGCCGATTCAGCCGCCGAGGCGAATGGTCTGACCGACGCCTTCGCCGACGCCTGTCGGCAGATCCTGGCGGCCAGAGGCGATCCGGTCGGCGACATCCTGGCGGCCTACAATCAGATCTGGCAGCCGGAGGCGCTCGCCGCCTTCGCGGCGGCAGAGGCGCAGAAGCGCAGCAAGCCGACGCCGCCGCCGATCGTCTATGGCGAGCCCGGCGGCCTCGAATACGGCATGATCATGAACTTGGACGAGCGCGCCGCGGCTTTCGCGGACGAGTCTATCTGGGCGACCTATGAGCAGCTCAGCATCCTCGGCTACTACAAGGCGGCGATGGACGAGCTTCCGCGGCAGCTCCAACCGCGCGCGATCCGCGAGATCCTGGCGCTGCCGCCGGCTTGACCTGCTGTGGCGGGCGGGCGAAGCCGGCGGCTTCATCCAACCCGCCGACAGGATCGCTATCATGACCATCGAACGCATCGGGCTGACAGCACGCTGGTGCGACGCCGCCATCTTCAACGGCATCGTCTTCCTCGCCGGCCATGTGCCGGAGCAGACCGAAGGGCGCTCCCTGACCGAGCAAACCGAGGAGGTGCTGGCGCTGCTGGAGGACACGCTGGCGCAGGCGGGCAGCAGCAAGGAGCGCATCCTCAGCGTCCAGATCTTCCTGACCGACATCGCCAAGATCAGCGAGATGAATGCGGTCTGGGACAAATGGGTGGCGCCTGGCCATGCTCCGGCCCGCGCAACCGTCGAGGCGAAACTGGCCTCTCCGGGCTACGGCATCGAGATCACGGCGGTTGCGGCGAAGCGGTAGTAGCGCGTCATTCTCGGGCGGGGCGAAGCTCCGACCCGAGAATCTCCTGCCAGAGACGGTTCTGGTTTCCGAGATGCTCGGGTCAAGCCCGAGCATGACGTCAGAGACTATTTGCCGCCGCGATCGTAGCATTCGGCGAAATAGATCATGAAAGCGTCGACGAGGCCGTTCTCGTAAGGCGCGGTCTTGGCCTCCCAGCGCGCGACATAGGCGTCCCACATCTTGGCCTTGCGCGAGCCGAGCAGGCCGCCGATGCCGCCATCCTGCGCCGTGCCCTCCGCGATGGCCTGCGGATCGAGGTCCTCGACCAGCATCTTCAGCGCGTGCTGCATGGCCGAATAGGTCTTGATCTGATGGGCCTTCAGGTCGCGGAAGCTCTCGTCGAAGGCGCGCTTGGCATCGAGATAGCCGCTGCGCGGCTCTCCGAAGATCAGTTGCAGGGCATCGTCCACCGTCGGCGAGAATTTCAGCGGGTTGTTGTCCTGCGCCTGGATCATCGTCTGGCTGGTGCTGCGGGCGATGCGCTTGCTCTCGGCGCGGGCGGCGAGCAGGGCCTTCAGCTCCTCCGCGATCAGCCGCATCAGCCCGCCGAGCTGCTCGGCGAAGGCGCCGGGGTCCTGCGTCGCCAGGGATTGCGGCGAGACGCCCGCGCCTCTGGCGAAGCGCTGCATGAACTCGCCMATCGAGATCGGCGAGGGGCCATTCGGAATCGAAGGGGCGGGCGGGAAGGCCGGGGCAGGCCCGACGATCGGCGCCGTGGGCCCGGCTGACGCTTCCGTCGTTGCAGGACTGGGGGTGGGCTCGTCCCAAGGATGCGCCGAAGCAGGGCTTGCCGGAGGGCGGCGCGGCGTCGGGATGGGTGCGACCGGTTCGGCCGGGGGCGCGGGCGCCGGCTGGAGGGGCGCCCAGGCGAAATCGTCGCTCTGCGATGCGGGCGATGGCCAGCCGGGAGCAGGTTGTGGGGCCGGGGTGGCATCGGGAGCGGGAATGTCGGCAGCCCAGTCGATGAAGCTCGCATGCACGGGCCTGGCGTGGCTCGGCGGCATCAGGTCGCGGCGGGCAATGGGCGGGGCCGCCTCCTCGCTTCCCTCCCATAATGCTTCGGGCCGAACCGCATTAGGCGGCGGCGAAGAGGATTCCGGCTGGGCCTGCCCGGCTTCGTCTTGGATGGTCACGGCGATGATGTAGTGGCCGATCTCCAGCCGGTCGCCGTTCTGGAGCCGGTAGGGCGACTGGACGCGATGCTCGCCGCCGTTGACATAGGTGCCGTTGGTCGAGATGTCGCGCAGCCACCAGGCGCCGTCGCGGAAGCGGATCTCGCAATGCCGGCCGGAAACCGCGCGGCTCGGGTCCGGAAGCGCCCAATCGAGATGCTGGTCACGGCCGATATCGAGGCCGCGCCCGCCGCTGGCAGTCACGCTCAGCGGCCCGCCATCCGGCAGGGACGTCTGGTTCTCGATCGTCAGTGTCAGCGCCATCGCGGACGTCCCGTTGCGATCTGCGGGTCAGCGCTTGCCGGCATCGTCTTCCGCCAAACGAATGCACGCCTCGATGCAGCGATGCAAGGCGCCCTCGCGGTCGCGTGAGGGCAGGCGGTTGAGGGCGTTGAGCACGGCGATGCGCATCATCTTGGCGGTGAGATCGGGCGGGCAGGGCACGCCGTGGCTCTCGACCATGCTGCCGCCGGAGTAGCCGGCCGCCCAGGCGACCCAGGTGCCGGGCCGGGCGCGGTCCCCGGCCTGGGCGAACTTGAGCGCCTCGAAGCGCGTGCGATCTCCGGGCTCGCGTACCCAGGCTTCGGCGGCGGCAAGGCAGGAGTCCTGCGTGCCGGGCGGCTGCATCGCGCGCACGGCCTGCAGCCCCCACCAGACGGCTTCGCGCCGCGGCAACAGGAAGGCGCAGAAGCCGATCGCCTCCGTCGGCGCGGGACCCTTGGCAAGCCGGGCCAGGAAAGCAAGCGGCGGCTCGACCGTCGGCGGCATGGTGACGGCCTCATGTGCCGAGGGAAAGGTCTCGAACACCTCGCGGGCGGTGCTGAAGCGCAGGCGTGACATGGCGATTCCGGCCGTTTTCAGTTGATCGTCACCATAGGAGCCTTGATCACGACGGTGCCGTCGCTGCCGACCTCCGTGATGCCGACGCTCTTGATCTTGATGCTGGGCGAAGTGATTTCGATGCTGCCCGGCGTCATCTTGATCTTGCTCTCGCCGACCTTGAGGTTGATCTCGGTCAGCGCCTCGACATCGAGCTTGCCGTTCTGGACGTCGAGCTTGTCGTCGCCCTGCAGGAGCGTCGTCTTGCGCGAATAGCCGCCGCTCTGGAAGTTCTCGCCGATCTCGCGCGTCTCGATGTTGTTGACCACGACCTTATGGTCCTTCTCGGCGTGCATCTCGAAGACTTCCTGGCCCTTGCGGTCCTCGAACTTGATCTCGTTGTAGCAATCGGGAAAGCCGACGCCGTCGGTCGATTCCGATTTGAGGCCGGACTGGGTCTTGTTCGCCGGCAGATCATAGGGCGGCTTGTGCTGGTCGTTGACGACGGCGCCGACGATGATCGGCAGGTCGGGATTGCCCTCGATATACTCGACGATCACCTCCTGGCCGATGCGCGGGATGATCTGGCCGCCCCAGTTCTTGCCGGCCCACATCTGCGCGACGCGCGTGCGGCAGGAGGTGGAGCCGTCCTCGCGGTCCCAATGGAAGCGCAGCCAGACCCGGCCGTACTCGTCGACGTCGATATCGCCTTCCTCGCCCTGGTTGCGCTCGCCCACGACCTTGGCCGTATGCGGTCCGTAGACGGTGGGGCGTGGCGTCACGAGCGGGGCGCGGAAACGGCGGTCGCTTTTCTGCAACTCGTAGGAGCCGTGATAGAGCGCCTCATCCTGCCGGCCGGAGGAGCGATAGCTCTGGATGCCGTAGGCATGGCTGGCGCGGACGACGAGGTATTCGGCATTCTCGGCACCGGCCGGATGGTCGGAGAGCTTCATCAGCGCGCCCGGATAAAGGCTGGCTGCGTCTCCGCCGGCATAGCGCCGGTCGTCCTTGGCCTGTTCGGCCTGCGCCATCACGCGGGCAAAATGCTCGCCGCGGTCGCGCCTGGTGTAGGCGGCGGGATAGTCATAGGCCTCGTAGGATCTCGCCTTCGGGAAGCCTTCCTCGGCCCTGGCCGTCAGGTCGGATTCCGACTTCTCGAAATCATAGTCCTTGAGCTCGAACTTGCCGGTTCGCAGGCGGCGCATCGTCGACCAATGGGTGAGATGCTCGACCTGCGAGCGAGGGAAGCGCTTGCCCTGCGGCACGAAGGCATAGGCCGAAGCCGCGCCCTGGAAGCTGGGCTCGGCCGCCGCCGTGACCTCGTCATGGCCGGAGCGGGAGTCGCAGAGCACCAGCTTGTGGTCGCCGTCGCTGTGCTTGAAGTAGTAGTAGACCCCGTACTGCTCCATCAGCCGCAGCACGAAATCGAGATCGGTCTCGCGATACTGCACGCAGTAGTCGATCGGCTGGAGAGGCTCGCTCGTTCTGTCCTCGAAGCTCGCGGAGCCTTCCTTGCCGAAGATCTCCTTGACGATGTCCAGCGCCGTCTTGTTCTTGAAAATCCGGCAGTCCGCCCGTTGCGAGAGCAGCCAGAGCCAAGGCCTCAGCGTGAAGCGGTAGATGTGAAGATCATCCTGCTGGCCTAGCCACTGTGCGTCGACCAGAGTGCCGTTCAGAACCCGCTCGCTCTTGTTCTTCAGCGTGAACTTGATCGAGCATTTTTCGCTCATGATGCTTTGCAGGTCGGCGTTCTCCGTTTTGCTTGCCGCCTCGATGTTATATGTAAACAATTCGCTCAAAGCTTCGTCGGCTTCGAACTTTATAAGTGTAAATTCATCTTGGCCAGACGGCGTCGTGAATGACGCGGTTCTTTGACCTTGCCCTAGATTGGCAGACATCAACGAAATCCCTCGCCGATTGAACCTAAATTCGCCTTGACGCAACAAACAGCGGGAGTCATCGTCGGCTCCTCAAGTCTTCGTTCGCCGAATGGCGCAACTTATCGGGAGGGTTCCCATGCGCGAGCAGTCCGGCTTCATGGCCTTTGTCGCACTGACCGGCGCTGCGGTTCTCACTGTGGCCGCACCGGCGGTGGCGCAGACCTACAAGGCCGATGATATCGTCAAGCATTTCGGGCCGACGGCGGCGCCAAAGCCGGCCGTCACGCGCGGCCTGTGCGTCGGCACCGAGGCCGAGTGTGCCAAGGCTGGCCATGCGGTCGAGGTGGCGAAGCCGCCGAGCGCCTTCGATCTCATGGTGAAATTCAAATACAATTCGGACGTGCTGGAGCCGGAGGCGAAGGTCAATCTCGACGAGTTCGCCAAGGCGCTGAAGATGCCGCAGCTCGCCACGCAGACCTTCATGGTCGAGGGGCATACCGACGCCGCCGGCACGCCCGGCTACAATCTCAACCTGTCGCAGCGGCGGGCGCAGGCGGTGGTCCGCTATCTCGGCCAGCAGGGCGTGAGTCCGGCCAAGCTCGTTGCCAAGGGTTACGGCCAGGAGCGGCTGCTCGTCGCCGATCCGCTCTCCGGCGACAATCGCCGGGTGGAGACACGCCTGCGCACCGAATGAGGCGCCGGATCCGATGACCCGGGCGGTGCGGGCTCCGCCCTCGTCGCCCAGCCTGCGAGCGGGGAGAGCGATGGCGGATTTGAATTTCGCCGAGTTGACGAAATCCGTTTCGGCCGAAGAACCCTGCGGACCGGACCTTGAGGACGACAACGACTTCATGAACGTCACGGCGCGGCTCGAGGTCGCGCTGCCGGCCTCGTATTTCCGCCGCGACGACGAGGGCCGCCAGGTCGCCTTCGACCGCACCAGCATCGAGTTTCCGGCCGCGTTCTCCGACCTCGGCAAGTTGCTTGAACGCACGCGCGATCTACGTCTGCTCGTGCTCGCGGCCAAGCTGGCGATCCTCAACCGGGACGTTGCCGGTTTTGCGGGCAGCCTCTCAACCATGGCCGAACTCCTCGGCAGCCATTGGCAGGAAGTTCACCCGCGGGCGACGGACGGTGACTTCGTCATGCGCGAAGTCGCGCTGCAGGGGCTCGACGAATTGCCGACGGTGGTGCTGCCGCTGCAGCATGCGCCGCTCTTCGTCAGCCGTCGCCTCGGCCCATTCATCTTCCGCAGCCAGCTCGTCGCCAGCGGTGAGACGCGCCTGGTCGAGGGCGAGCAGCATCCCGATGCGGGGGCGATCAACGCCGCGCTGGCGGAAGTCGACGCAGAGGAACTCACCGCCAGTCTCGGCCATATCGGTGCGGCGCGCGACGCGCTTGGCCGCCTGCAGATGATCTGGCTCGAGAAGGTCGGTGTCGATCATCCGCTCGGCTTTCCGCGCCTGGCGGCGCTTCTCGACCAGATCGCAGCCTTTCTCGACGCAGCGGTCGCGCGGCGCGTTCCGGGCCATCAACCGGCCGGGGCGGCGCCAGGGGCGAACGACGCGCCAGTGCCAGCGGCGAGCCCTGCGAGCTTCGGTCCCGGCAGCCTTTCGAACATCCTTCAAGTGAAGGATACGCTGGCCGCATGCCTCGGCTACTTTCGCAAAACCGAGCCTTCCAGCCCGGCCGTCCTGCTGATCGGACAAGCGCAGCAGCTGATCGGAAAGTCACTGATCGAGGTCATCCAGATCATGTTTCCCGAGCATGTCGACAAGGCGGTGATCGAGATCGGCGAGCTGCGCCGATTCCGGCTGCCGCTCGAGCGGCTGCCGGCGCCGGATGGCTACGGGGCAGAGAACGAGGCTGAGGCTGGCTATGCCGAGGCTTCCGAGGAGCCCGATGAGAGCGGTCGTGCGGACGAAGATGCGGTCGCCGACGAGCCGGTTGGGGAGGATGCTGGCGCCGCGGCGACTGCAGCGACGGCTGCTGTGCCTGCAAATCACGCGTCGCCTGCGATCCTGATCGGCAGCCGCGCCGATGCGGTCAGCGCGATGAGAGCGATTTCCGCCTTCTATCGCCAGGTCGAGCCATCGCATCCGACGCCGCTGCTGATGGACAAGGCCTGCGGGCTGGCACAGCAGGACTTCATGTCGCTTCTCGGCAATATCCTGCCGGATGTCGCACAGATTCCGGAGAGCGACAGCTAGGTCAGTCTTTTGTCTTTTCTTTGAACCTTCCGTCTCGATGGCGCGACTATATCGATGATGGGTGAAACCGGATAGGATGTCACGTTACGTCGGCGTGGCACGGATGCAGAGGGCGCGTAACATGGCCGGAGATTCAGGGCAGAAGTTCATCCGCCGTAACAGACCACCTCGGGTCCATATCACCTATGAGGACCCGTATAACGCCGAGCAGAAGATCGAGTTGCCCTTTGTCATGGGCGTTCTCGCCGACCTTTCCGGCAATGCATCGGCGATCGAGAAACCCGAGATCTCGCAGCGCAAGTTCCTCGACTTCGACATGGACAATTTCGATCAGCGCATGGCCGCGATCGAGCCCGCCGTGTCGTTCAACGTTGCCAACAAGCTGAGCGAGAACAGCGACGAGAAGCTCTCGGTCACGCTGACGTTCAAAAAGTTCGAGGACTTCAATCCGGCGGCGATCGCCCGCCAGATTCCGGCGACGTCGAAGCTTCTGGAAGCGCGCGAGCAACTCGCCAACCTGCTGCGCTACATGGACGGCAAGATGGCAGCGAGCGACCAGATCAAGGCGCTGCTCGCCGATCCGCATTTGATGGCGGCGCTCAAGGACAGGCTCGGCAAGAGCGAGCCTTCAGCAGACAAGACAGCGAACTGAAGACAGGGGCACGGACCCGCCGTGTGAGCATTGCGCGAAAACGCGGGAACCGGTTTTCGCAGAAGCGATGCTCTCATGTGATCGAGGGTCCGTCAGGCGGTTAAGCGAGCGAGGCGGCAATGGCAGCGGAAGCACAAACCCAGCAGCCCGGTGGCGCGGCTGTAGAGACCCGCGAGATCGATGATTTCTCGGCGATCCTCAAGCAGAGTTTCAAACCCAAGACCGAACGGGCGGCGACCGAGGTCGAGAACGCGGTCGCGACCCTGGTCAACCAGGCTCTGGCGGACTCGACCCTGATCAAGGGCGATGTCATCGACACTGTCGAGGAGATGATCGCCAGGCTCGACGCCAAGCTGACCGAGCAGATGAACGAGGTGCTGCACGCACCCGAATACCAGAAGATCGAGAGCGCCTGGCGCGGACTCAACTACCTCGTCTTCAACTCCGAGACCGATGCTCAGTTGAAGATCAAGGTGATGAACGTCTCGAAGAACGAGCTCGCCCGCAATCTCAAGACCTATCCCGGTGCGCGCTGGGACCAGAGCCCGCTGTTCAAACAGGTCTATGAGCAGGAGTTCGGCCAGCTCGGCGGCCAGCCCTTCGGCTGCCTGGTCGGCGATTATCACTTCAGCCATGTCCCGACCGATGTGCAGCTCCTGCGCGATCTGTCGAAGGTCGCGGCGGCGGCCCATGCGCCCTTCTTCGCGGGCGCGGAACCGACCCTGATGGGCATGGATAGCTGGACGGAGCTGTCGAACCCGCGCGATCTCGGCAAGGTCTTCGATACGCCGGACTACGCCGCCTGGAAGGGGCTGCGGGACGCGGCAGACTCGCGCTATGTCGGCCTGTGCCTGCCGCGGGTGCTTTCCCGCGTGCCCTACGGCGCCAAGTCCGAGCCCGTCGAGGAGTTCGCCTTCGAGGAGGACACCGACGGCCATCGTGGCGAAAAATACGCCTGGATGAACGCGGCCTATGCGATGGCGGTGAACGTCAACCGCGCCTTCAAGGAGTATGGCTGGTGCACCCGCATCCGCGGCGTCCAGTCGGGCGGCGAGGTGCTGAACCTGCCGACGCATACCTTCCCGACGGATGATGGCGGCATCGACCTGAAATGCCCGACCGAGATCGCGATCAGCGACCGGCGTGAGGCGGAGCTGGCCAAGTCCGGCCTGATCCCGCTGATCCATCGCAAGAACACCGACAAGGCCGCTTTCATCGGCGCCCAGTCGCTTTACAAGCCCAAGGCCTTCTCGGGGCCGGACGGCGTGGCGGCGACCGCCTCCGACAACCTGTCCGCGCGGTTGCCCTACATGTTCGCGGTCTCGCGCTTCGCGCACTACCTGAAATGCATGGTTCGCGACAAGGTCGGCTCCTACAAGGAGAAAGAGCCTCTGCGCCGCTGGCTGCAGGAGTGGATCACCGAATATGTCGACGGCGATCCGGTCAATTCCAGCGAAGAGACGAAGGCGCGGCGCCCGCTCTCCGACGCGCGCATCGACGTCTTCGAGGACGAGGAGAACCCTGGCTACTACTCGGCCAAGTTCTATCTGCGGCCGCACTTCCAGCTCGAAGGCATGGATATCGGCCTGAGCCTGGTCTCGCGACTGCCAGCTCCCAAGCAGTGACCGCCACCTGATCGTCAGGTGACGGCGGCAACGAGAATCTTCGGCGCGTCGGCCCGCCCGGGCGGCGCGACAGGAGAGGTGCGTCCACCGGTCCGCTCACGGAAGTGAGCATCCCACCATTCACACTCTGGAGGTAAACATGGCTACCGACTTCCTGCTCGAGATCGACGGCATCAAGGGCGAAAGCAAGGACAAGACCCACAAGGACACGATCGAGGTGGATTCCTTCTCCTGGGGCGTCTCGAACGCCGGTTCGCATGCCGCGAATGCCGGCGGCGGCGCCGGCAAGGCGAGCTTCCAGGACGTCCATTTCACCTCGCAGGTCGGCAAGGCCTCGACCAATCTTGCGCAGGCCTGCGCCAGCGGCAAGCATATCAAGAAGGCGGTGCTCTATGTCCGCAAGCAGGGCGAGCAGCAGAAGGACTATTATGTCGTGACGCTGGAGGACCTGCTGGTGTCGAGCTATCAGTCCGGCGATGCCGTCGGCGGCAACAGCATCCCGACCGACCAGTTCTCGCTGAACTACGCCAAGATCAAATTCGAGTACAAGCCGCAGAAGGCCGATGGCGATCTCGATGCGGCGATGACGATGACCTGGGACATCAAGGCCAACGCGAAGTAGTGCAGGCGCCGGTTCCGCCGGCATCGGACCGAAAAGTGGAACGCGCCTTTCGGACCCATCCGATGCCTCGGCAAAGGGGCTGGATCGCCATTCCGCGTCCGTGAGGACGCCGGGCGATCCGGCCGGAACCGGCACCTTGCCAGCCGGGCGGAGCAACATGACCGATCCGATCGCGAAGAAGCGGCTGCGGCCGCCTCTGATGTTCGCCTTTCGGGAAGCGCATCTGGAAAAGGATGCGAAGACTGCGCTCGACCTGAGGGACGAGGGCGGCGAGCGCGTGATTGCGAACCGGCGTGCGGCGCCGCGCGCCGCCATCACCGAACAGAAGCTCAGGCGCGAGATCGCGTTCGACCTCGATGCTTTGGTGAACACTATCAACCTCGCCTCCGCGCTCGATCTCGGGGGGCTGGAGCATGTGCGCCGCTCCATCCTCAACCACGGCTTTCCGGATCTGACGCGGCTGTCGATCGACGAGCATCGCGTCGATACGATCCGAGAGGATCTGGCTGGTGTGCTGATGGGCTACGAGCCACGGCTGATCCGCAAGTCGATTGCCGTCGAACGGGACCACGCGCTGGATCCGGCCGAACTCAAGGTGCGTTTCCTCGTGCGCGCCGATCTCAACTGCGAGCCGCTCAACGTGCCCGTGGAGTTCGTCGCGGATCTCGAACTCGATACCGGCAAGATCGCGATCAAGGGGCGCTGACGCGATGAACCAGGAGTTTCTAGACCTCTACAATCAGGAACTCAGACTCTTCATGGAGCACAGCAAGGAGTTCGCGGAGGAATATCCCGGCATTGCCGAGCGGCTGGGAGGGCTTGTCGGCGA
The DNA here is from genome assembly GCF_056395485.1 of Allobosea sp. 10L417. Lineage (NCBI taxonomy): Bacteria > Pseudomonadati > Pseudomonadota > Alphaproteobacteria > Hyphomicrobiales > Alloboseaceae > Allobosea > Allobosea sp. 10L417. The sequence goes on along the minus strand of NZ_JBFTJP010000001.1, from coordinate 14,437 downwards.
GCGCATGGACCCGATGGTCGGTGGGCTGCTGGAAGGCGCCGCCTTCCTCGCCGCGCGCGTGCAGCTGAAGCTGAAGCATGAGTTCCCCGAATTCACCAACAACCTCCTCGAACAGCTCCTGCCGAACTACCTCGCGCCGACACCCTCGGCGCTGCTCGCCGGCATCACCCCGCCTTATTCAGATCCAGGCCTGCGCGAGGGTGTCCGGATTCCGCGTGGTTCTTACGTCGACGCGACCTATCTCGAACGCGAGCGGCGCGTTGCCTGCCGTTACCGGGTTGGCTCGGACGTGATGCTCTGGCCCTTCGAGATCACGGCGGCCGAATATATCCCCGCGCCAGGGCCGCTGCAGGCGCTCGGCCTCAAGGCCGGGCCGCGCGCGCTGGCGGGGCTGCGCCTGACGCTGATGCATCGCGTCATGGCCGATTCCGAGCAGGAGCCTTCGGCGGCCGAAGCGCAGAAGAACCCGGCGAGCTGGTTTGCCGGCTGCCGCGCCCGCGAGCTGAACTTCCATCTGCTCGGCGGCGAGGGCGATGCGGTCGCGCTCTACGAGCAGCTATTCGCGAACTGCATCGGCATCCATTTCCGCCATCTCGACCCGTTCGGCGATCCGGTGGTGACGCCGGGCGAGGGCTGCCGGCTGGAGCAGATCGGCTTTGACGAGGACGAGGCGCTGCTGCCGGCCGATACCCGCATCTTCCGCGGCTTCGAATTGCTGCGCGAATTGTTCTGGTTCCCGCGCAAGTTTCTCGGCTTTCGGCTGGATGGGCTGGACACGATCATGCCGAAGCTCACCGCCAAGACGGTCGAGATCATCTTCGTCTTCGACGAGGTCAATACGCGGCTGCCGGGCGCCGTGCGCAAGGAGATGTTCGCGCTCTACGCGGCGCCTGCGGTCAACCTCTTCGAGAAGACGGCCGACCGCATCCCTGTGAAGAGCAATCAGCACGAATTCCATGTCGTGCCCGATCGGAGCCGCGCGCTCGACTACGAGCCGCACAGCATCCTGTCAGTCCACGCGCATTATGCCGGCGGGCGCGAGAAGCAGCCGGTGCACCCGCTCTATTCCTCGCCCGAGGGCGCGTCACCGCTGCAGGGGCTGCACTATACGCAAAGGCGCCTGCCGCGGCGGCGCTCCTCGGCCGAGCGGCGGCAGGGGCGCGCCTCCGACTATACCGGCACGGAGATGTTTATCTCGCTGGCCGAGCCGGCCAGGGTGGGTGACAGCGCCTCTGTGGCCGAGCTCAGCGTGCGCGCGCTCTGCTCGAACCGGCACCTGACCGAGCATCTCCCGACTGGCGTCGGCGGCGCCGATTTCCGGCTGATCGACAATGTCTCGCTCGATCTCGTGTGCCTCGCCGGACCGACGCCGCCGCGCGAGCCCATCGTCTCGCAGCTGCGCTTGCGGGCGGAGACCGCGAGCACCGGCGTCGTGACCTGGCGATTGATCAACCTGCTCAGCCTCAACCAGCTCGGCCTCGTCCAGCGCGGAGCAGGGCAGAACGGCGAGGCGCTGCGCGAACTGCTCTCGCTCTTCGCCGACCTTGCCGACAGTGCGACGGAGCGGCGCATCCGCGGCATCAAGGATGTCGACAGCCGCCCCGTCGTGCGCCGCTTTCCGCAGCGGGCCGGAACGGGGGCAGGGCGCGGTCTCGAGATCACCGTTCTGCTCGATGAGAAGGCCTTCGAGGGCTCGGGCGTCATTCTGCTCGGGGCGGTGCTCGACCGCTTCTTCGCCGAATACGCGGCGATGAACCATTTCACCCAGACGGTGATCCGCACGGTCGAGCGCGGCGAGGTGATGCGCTTTCCACCGCGCGCCGGTTCGAGGCGAATCCTGTGACGGAAGAGGCCGCCACCCCGCTGGAAAGAGCGCCGGATTTTCAGGCGCAGCTCGAAGCCGAGCCCTGGCGTTTCGACTTCTATGCGGTGATGCGCCGGCTGGAGCGCAGCTTCCCGGAGAAGCCGCGCATCGGCGATGTCGCCTCGCGGCGCGAGGAATACGTCGCGCTGGGAGAGCAGGCCTTCCTTGATTTTCCGGCCTCGACCATCGCGGAGGCGGATCGCGACGCGCAGGGCAGGCTCCGGCTCTTCGTCAAGTTCCTCGGCTTGCTCGGTCCCCAAGGCGCGCTGCCGCTGGCGACGACCGAGGAGAGCTATCACTGGCAGATCGCGCGGGACGATGCCTTTCCGCGCTTCCTCGACATCCTCAACCATCGCTTCCTGCAGCTGTTCTACCGGGCCTGGGCGGATTCGCGGCCGATCGCGCAGCATGACCGGCCCGATCTCGACCGCTTCGCCGCCTATATCGGCAGCATGATCGGCGTGGGCTCGAAGCCCTATCGGGATCGCGACAGCGTGCCCGATGCCGAGAAGCTCGCCCATGCCGGGTTGATCGGCGCGCAGGCGAAATCCGCCTCGCGGCTCCAGAGCTTCCTCGCGGGACTGTTCAAGGCGGATGTCGAGATCGAGCAGTTCGTCGGCATGCGCCTCGTCTTCGATCCCGGCGACCGGACGCGGCTTGGGCAGGCGCATTGCGCGCTGGGCGGCGACGCGCTGCTCGGCGCCAGCGTCTACAGCGTCGAGGACAAGTTCCGGGTGAAGATCGTGGCTGGTGATCTCGGCGAGTTCGAGCGCTTCCTGCCGGATGGCGACCGCTGCGCGCCGCTGGCGGATGCCGTCTTCCTGCATCTTGGCGAGCAGTTCGAGTGGGATGTCGAGCTTGCGTTGCCGGTGGGCGAGGCGAAACCCGTCAGGCTCGGCCAGTCCGGCCATCTCGGCTGGACGAGCTGGATGGCGCCGAACTGGGCCGTCGAGGAAGGCGCGCTGCGCCGCGACGCCCGTTTCCATCCTGCCGAGCGCATGCGCCTGAAACGCAGCGGCGCCGCCTAACGCTATTCGAAGGGGACGACCATGGCCGATATCAGCCTCGAAGCCGTCACAGGCAAGCTCAACCGGGTCGGCTACGACACCTTCCTGCAGGCGCTGAGGCAGGCCAAGGGCGCCGGCAACCGCAATGTCGAGCTGGCGCATTGGCTCCTGCAGATCCTGCAGGGGAACGCCAACGACCTGACCCTCACTGCGGATCATTACAAGCTCGACCGCGCCAAGCTGCTGATGGAGCTGGGCAGCGTCGTCGAGGGCTTCCGCCGCAACGAGACGGAGATGCCCGGCATCGCCAATCCCATCGTCGATATCCTCGACCGTGGCTGGCACTATGCGACGCTGTTCTTCGGCGAGACGCAGATCAGGACCGGCCATCTGCTGGTCGCGGCGCTGAAGTCGAACGATCTGCGCCGGGCGCTGTCCGGACTGTCCAAGGAGTTCGCCAAGGTTCCGGTCGACGAGTTGGCGGAGGGCTACGGCGAGATCTGGGCAGGCTCGCAGGAAGAGAACCTGCGGCCGATGGACGGCTCCGGCCTGCGCGCCGCCGGCACGCCGGGCGCCGAGGCCGCCGAAGGGCCGAAGGGCACGACCGCGCTCGACCGCTTCTCGCAGGACCTCACCGCCAAGGCGCGTTCCGGCGGCATGGACCCGATCCTTGGCCGCGACGACGAGATCCGGCAGGTGATCGACGTGCTGATGCGCCGGCGCCAGAACAATCCGATCCTCACCGGCGAGGCCGGCGTCGGCAAGACCGCCATCGCGGAAGGCTTCGCCCAGCGCGTCGCGGCCGGCGACGTGCCGCCGCCGCTCAAGGGCGTGAAGGTCTGCGCGCTCGATATCGGCTTGATGCAGGCCGGCGCCTCGATGAAGGGCGAGTTCGAGCAGCGTTTGCGCTCGGTGATCGACGAGGTGCAGTCTTCGCCGACGCCGGTGATCCTGTTCATCGACGAGGCGCACACGCTGATCGGCGCCGGCGGGCAGGCCGGCACGGGCGATGCCGCCAACCTGCTCAAGCCCGCCCTGGCGCGCGGAACGCTGCGGACGATCGCGGCGACGACATGGTCCGAATACCGACAATATTTCGAGAAGGACCCGGCGCTGACCCGGCGCTTCCAGCCGGTGCAGGTCGACGAGCCCGACGTGCTGCGCTGCTGCACCATGCTGCGCGGGTTGATCGGGCCGATGGAGAAGCACCACAAGGTCCGCATTTCCGATGCCGCTATCGTCGCGGCGGTGGCGCTCTCCTCGCGCTACATTCCGGCCCGCCAGCTTCCCGACAAGGCGGTCAGCCTGCTCGACACGGCCTGCGCCCGTGTCGCGATCAGCCAGAGCGCGACCCCGGCGGCGATCGAGGATGCGCGCGTCGCGATCTCCTCGCTGGAGCAGGAGAAGGCGGCGCTGACCTCGGACGCCGATCTCGGCACCGACAGCGCCAAGCGGCTCGGCGAGATCGAGGCCGAGGTTGCGGCGAAGCAGGAGAAGCTGACGGCCCTCGAAGCCGCCTGGGCGAGCGAGCTTGCGATCGTCGAGGAGATCAAGGCGCTGCGGGCCAAGCTTGGCGGGAAGGCGCCCAGCGCGGATCCGGAGGCCGAGGTTGCCAAGCAGGAGGCGGACGGGAATGTCGCGCCTGCGACAGCCGAAGCGGAGGCTCCCGCCGCCGAGATCGCGGCCGACCACGAGGAAGTCCGTGCCGTTCTCCACGCCAAATTCGCGGCGCTTGGCGAGATCGATCCGGCCAACCGGATGATCTACGCCCATGTCGACGAGCAATCGGTCGCCTCGGTCGTCTCGGACTGGACCGGCATCCCGGTCGGCCGGATGGTCAAGGACGAGATCGAGACCGTGCTCAACCTCGCGGAGACGCTGAACAAGCGCGTCGTCGGGCAGGGGCATGGCATCGGCATGATCGCCAAGCGCATCGAGACCAATCGCGCCCGGCTCGACAATCCCAACAAGCCGATCGGCGTCTTCATGCTCTGCGGCCCGTCCGGCGTCGGCAAGACCGAGACGGCGCTGGCGCTGGCGGAAGCGCTCTATGGCGGCGAGCAGAACGTCATCACCATCAATATGAGCGAGTTCCAGGAGGCGCACACCGTTTCGACGCTGAAGGGCGCGCCTCCCGGCTATGTCGGCTATGGCGAGGGCGGGCGGCTGACGGAGGCGGTGCGGCGCAAGCCCTATTCGGTGGTGCTGCTCGACGAGGTCGAGAAGGCGCATCCCGACGTGCACGAGCTGTTCTTCCAGGTCTTCGACAAGGGCCAGATGGAGGACGGCACGGGCCGGCGCATCGACTTCAAGAACACGTTGATCATCCTGACCTCGAATGTCGGCACCGACGAGATCATGAGCCTATCCGCGAACGGCGCGGCCAAGCCCGATCCGGAGCGGATGGCGGTGAGCCTCAGGCCGGCGCTGCTCAAGGTCTTCCCGCCGGCGCTGATCGGGCGGCTCGTCACCATTCCCTATTATCCGCTCTCGTCGGACATGCTGGCCGGCATCGTCCGGCTCCAGCTCGGGCGCATCGGCAAGCGGCTCACCGAGAACCACAAGGCGACGTTCACCTATGACGATGCGGTGGTCGAGCACATCGTCGGCCAGTGCAACGACCCGGATTCGGGCGGGCGCATGATCGACAACATCATCACCAATTCGATGTTGCCGGCGCTCTCGCGCGCCATCCTCAACCTGCAGCTCGAGAAGAAGCCGCTGAGCGAGGCGAGGGTCTCGGTCGAGGACGGCGCCTTCGCTTATCAGGTGGCTTGAACCGCTGCGCTCCGCTCCGCGACTAATGGCGGCTGGGGGCTGCGCGTTCATTCGCACGTGGCTTGGCGCTCCGGCTTGTCGATGGAGTGTCGGTGATCTCGGATAAGCGGCTCGCGCTTCCCGGCCCGGTGCTCCGGATCTCAAGGAGGCGAGCGTGGCACTGTCCGAATATGCCGACTGGTGGGACAAGCAGAAGCGGGAAACCGAAAAAATATTGGGTGAATGGGTCGAGGACAACCCGCAGTGGTGGGCGGTTGCGGTCGCCACCACCGTGCAGACCTCAATGGACCTCGGAGCCGGCACTGTCGATGTGCTGCGCTTCGGTCAGGGCATGGCACAGGGCGGCGTGGCGGGGTTCGGCAAGGACGGCCTGCGCCTGCTCGGCTTGCTCGGCCCGATGGGGAAGGCGGGCGGGATGTTCTCGCGGCTGGTCCATATGCAGCGGATCCGGTTTGCGGTGCAGGTCCAGGGCGTGACCGGACCCTGCACCTTCCAGGCGGTGAACAACGCCATGTCGATTGCGCGGGGGAAGAGCTATTTCGTCACGCTGAAGGAGATGGCGAAGGCCGTCGGCAGGCCGCTGAAGTCGATCACGAAGGACCGGTTCGGCGATCATGAACTCGGCGCGCATGTGAAGCAGGCGCTGGATTTCATGATCTCGCAGGGCGTCAGGGTCAGGCAGCTCCAGGCGAGGTCGATCCAGGGCGTCACCCAGCTGGCCAAGTCGCAGGATGGCGTCACGGTCTTCGCAATCCGCTGCGTGACCACCCGAGGGGAGCCGATCCAACACTCCGTCATCGCGGTGCGCGATGCGCTGGGGCGGGTCCGTTTCGCCGACTATGGCGGCCGGTATCATGCCACGCTCGAGAGCCTCGTCGAAAGCCTGAATGCCGGGGCGGTCAACAAGGCGGGCATCAATCTCATGGAGGGACAGGCGATCGGGGCGGTCAAAACGCTGGGCGTCACCGGGTTTATGGAGCAAGGGATCACGCTGTTGAAAGGCGTCGTCTTCGTCATCGAAGGCATGACTGCGATCGAGACGCTTGAGGGGGTCGACTTCGCCGCGCCAGTCGTCGTAGCGGCCACCTCCGCGCCCGCGAGATCCGACCCGGCGTCGCCGGAGGTCGTCAAGGCGAGCTTCGATGCCTTCAAGCAGCGCAAGCAAGGCAAGACGGTCATCCGGCTGCCCGAGATGGTGATCAGGGCGGGCGAAAAGGCGGCGCCGAAGGCCACGTTGCTGACCGGGGTCCAGTTCCGACTGAATGCGCTGGGCTTCGGAGCAGGACCCATCGACGGCATCAAGGGGCCGAAGACGACGAAAGCCGTGAAGGCCTTCCAGCAGACCTATCCGCCTCTCAAGGTCGACGGCATTCCCGGGCAGAAGACGCAAGACAGGCTCGTGGAGGTCTGCGGCTTCTGACGCGGTGCCGGAATTCAAGGGAACGCGCGGTCATCCCGGGCGACCGGAGGGAGACCCGGATCCACGCCGGAGCGCGTCCAATCGAAGCTCAGGCCTGGATCCCGGCTCTACGCTTCGCTTCGGCCGGGATGATACGCCCTTCCTCGAACATGTCGCGCGCTCTCCAATCGCAATCTGCAAAACTGATTCCGAAATGGCGCGCAACTAATTGTTCCATCAAAGAAAATGGATCATGCCGCCGCTGCGATTTCCTGCTGCATGAAGACGTCGAGCGCATCGCTCTCCTGCTGCGTGAGCCGCAGGCCGAGCTTGCTGCGCCGCCAAAGCACATCCTGCGCCCGGCGCGCCCATTCCGCCTGCATGAGATAGCGAACCTCGCGCTCGTAGAGATCGGCGCCGAAATGGCGGCCGAGATCGGCGGGAGTCTTTGTGCCGGCCAGGATGTCGCGGGCGCGGGTGCCATAGCAACGGGCGAGCCGCGTCACGGTCTTGCGCTCAAGCCAAGCGTTCGCGCCGGCGATCTCGCTGACGAGCTTGTCGAAGCCGCCGACCGGGAAGTCGCCGCCGGGCAGGGCGCCGGTCATTGTCCAGTTGGCACGCGCTGCCCAAGGCGCATGCGGCGCCAGCTTGGCGATCGCGGCTTCCGCCAAGCGGCGATAGGTCGTGATCTTGCCGCCGAAAACGGAGAGCAGCGGGGCCTCGGTCTGCGGAGCGTCGAGCGTCAGGACGTAGTCGCGGGTCGCTTCCTGCGCTTTCGAGGCCCCGTCGTCATAGAGCGGGCGCACGCCGGAATAGGTCCAGACCACGGATTCGGGTGTGACCGGCTGGCGGAAATACTCGCTCGCTGCGGCGCAGAGATAGGCAATCTCCGCCGGCGTCGCGGCGACATCGGCCGGGTCGCCCTTGAAGTCGCGGTCGGTGGTGCCGATCAGGGTGAAGTCCTGCTCGTAGGGGATGGCGAAGACGATGCGGCCGTCCGCATTCTGGAAGATGTAGCAGCGGTCGTGGTCGTAGAGCTTGGGCACGACGATATGGCTGCCCTGGACCATGCGGACGCCGGCCTTGGCGTTGGTGTGGATCACGCCGTTCAGCACTTCGCCGACCCAGGGGCCGGCGGCGTTGACGAGCGCTTTCGCCCAGACCGTTCGCTTGCCTTCAGGGCCCTCGGTCTCGAGCTGCCAGAGGCCGTTCTGACGATGCGCCGATAAGACCCGCGTGCGGGTATGGATCGCGGTGCCGCGCACGGCGGCGTCCATCGCGTTCAGCACGACGAGCCGCGCATCCTCGACCCAGCAGTCGGAGTATTCGAAGGCCTTCGCCTGATTGTCCTTGAGCGGCTTGCCGGCGACATCACGCGCGAGATCGAGCGTGCGCGTGGCGGGCAGGAGCTTGCGGCCGCCGATATGGTCGTAGAGGAACAGGCCCAGGCGCAGCAGCCACGCCGGGCGAAGCCCCTTGTGATGCGGCAGCACGAAACGCAGCGGGCGGATGATATGTGGCGCGATGGCCCAGAGCCGCTCGCGCTCCATCAGCGCTTCGCGCACCAGCCGGAATTCGTAATATTCGAGATAGCGCAAGCCGCCATGGATCAGCTTGGTCGAGCGCGAGGAGGTGGCGCTGGCGAGGTCGTCCTTCTCGAACAGCACGACCGAGGCGCCGCGCCCGGCCGCATCGCGGGCGATGCCGCAACCATTGATGCCGCCGCCGATGACCGCGAGATCGTAGGGGGCGCCGGGGTCCGTGCCGAAGCCGGCGGCGGGCGAGGTGATTTCGGAAGCCATAGCTCGTCTTCTGGCAGACCTGGATGCCGATCGGCAATGGCGCCATCCGGGCCCGGCCGCATCGATGCGATGAACCCGCTCCTGTCGCCAAATCATGGGCGATGTCAATTCGGATCGCTTGACGCGGGGCGCCAGAGGCCGGAACTGGGCCGCGGGGCAGGGCATAGCGCAGGATGATCGAAGCAGAGCGATACCGCGACGGGAGAGTGGCGGCACGGGCGGAAGCGGCCTTGCGCCATCTGCTGGAACTGGCCGGCGCGGCCATCCTCGCCATGCTGTTCGCGGTGGTCATGGCGGCGGTGCTGCGGCGCTATCTGTTCGGCGGCGGCTTCGTCTGGTCGGACGAGCTTGCGATCTGGCTGCATCTGGCGCTGATCGCTGTCGGCGCTCCGCTCGCGGTGACCGGGACGCTGGCGATGCGGCTCGATGTGCTGGTCCGGCTGCTGCCGGAAGGGCTCCGCAAGGTCGCGGCGGTTATCGCGGATGCGATTGCGTTCCATGGAGCGCTTGTGCTGGCGGGGGGCGGCGTCAACGTCGCGTTGCTGGTTGGCGGCCAGTCCACCGTGCTCGGCCTGCCGGAGGCGCTGCGCTTCGCCGTATTCGCCTGCGGCGGCGGCTTGACGGTTCTCGCGCTCCTCCTTCGTGGCCGGCTGGAACGAGGCTGGGCGGCCGCGGTTGCTTCGCTGCTGCTGGGCTTGGGCCTCTACGGGCTCGCGCAGCTCTCCTTCGACCTTTTCCCGATGCCGAGCCTTGTGGCCGCGCTTTTCGCCGGGGCGGGGCTGCTTCTCGGCGCCCCACTGCCCTTCGCATTGCTGGCCGGCGTCTCGCTGACTGGGCCTTTCGGGGGATTGCTGCCGGAGCCGGCGATCGTGCAGACCATGGTCGGCGGCGTCGGCAAGTTCCTGCTCCTGGCCATTCCCTTCTTCCTGCTCGCTGGCGAATTGCTGACGGAAGGCGGGCTCGCCGAACGGCTGATCCGCTTCGCGGCGACGCTGGTCGGCCATTGGCGGGCGGGGCTGGCGCAGACCGCGCTGGTTGCCAGCGTGCTGTTCTCGGGCGCGTCCGGCTCTTCGGTGGCGAATGCCGCCTTCGGGGCGAAGGTGATGGCGCCGACGCTGGTGGCGCGGGGCTATCCGCCAGCGAATGCCGCGGCGATCGTCGCCGGTGTCTCGATGCTGGACAACATCATCCCGCCCTCGATCGCCTTCCTCATCCTGGCGAGTGCGACGAATCTCTCGGTCGGCTCGCTCCTGCTCGGTGGCTTCGTCGCCGGCGGGGTGCTGGCGCTGTCGCTTGCCATCGGCATCCATCTCAGCGTGCGCGACGTGGTCGATGCCGCGCCGAAGGCGAGCGCGGCCGAGCGGGGCAGGGCCTTGATCGGGGCCATTCCCGCGATAGGGCTCGGCGTCGTCGTCGTGGTCGGCATCCGCTTCGGCGTGGTGACGGTGACGGAGGCCTCGGCGCTCGCCGTCGCCTATGCGGCGATCGCTTGTCTCATGCTGCGCAGCGTGAATTGGCGCGGCGTGCTGGCGGCGCTGCGCAAGTCCGCGGCCGAGGCGGCAGCGATCGGCCTTTTGATCGGAGCCTCGGCGCCTTTCGCTTTTCTGCTCGCCGTCGATCGCATCTCCGAACAGATGGCAGGCCTCGTCACGATGTTCGGGGCGGGCCCATACGCGGTGATGCTGCTCGCCAATCTCGTATTGCTGGTGGGCGGGCTCTTCCTCGATATTGGCGCGGCGATCCTGCTGCTGGCGCCGCTCCTCCTGCCGGTCGCGGTTGCAGCGGGACTCGATCCGATCCAGTTCGGCGTCGTGCTCGTCGTCAATCTGATGATCCACGGGCTGACGCCGCCGCTCGGCATCCTCGTCTACGTCGTCAGCGGCATCATGCGCGTGCCGGCGGCGGCGGTGTTCCGGGCCGTACTGCCGCTGCTCGGGGTGCTGCTGGCGGCACTCATGGCTCTGTCGCTGGGCATGGCTGCGTGGCCCGCGCTTGCGCCGACGCTTAAGGCGCTGTTTTGATGCGCGCTTCTTCGCCCGGCGTCCGCGCCGTATCGTCGCCTTCGCCGTGAGCCTGCCCCGGACCTGATGCCGTCATGATCTTCACCGACATCGCGACGCGGACCTATAACCATGGCTGGCGGCTTGACCCGATCATTCGCAGCCTGCTCGACACCGATTTCTACAAGCTGCTGATGCTGCAGATGATCCGGGCGTCCCACCCGGACGTGCAGGTCACCTTCTCGCTGATCAACCGCTCGAAGCACATCCGCCTCGCCGATATCGTCGACGAGGGCGAGCTCCGGGCGCAGCTCGACCACGCCCGTTCGCTGCGCTTCACCAAGAACGAGCTGATCTGGCTGGCAGGCAACAGCTTCTACGGCAAGACGCAGATGTTCTCGCCGGACTTCATGGGCTGGCTCGCCGATTTCCAGCTTCCCGAATACGACCTGCGTCGAGTCGACGGGCAGTACGAGCTGCATTTCGAGGGACCCTGGACCCACACGACGATGTGGGAGGTGCCGGCGCTCGCCATCATCAACGAGTTGCGCGCCCGGCGCGTGATGCTCGGCCAGAAGCGCTTCTCGCTCGATGTGCTCTATGCCCGCGCCAAGGCCAAGATGTGGGACAAGGTCGAGCGGCTGCAGAAGCTGCCGAACCTCAAGCTCTCCGATTTCGGTACGCGCCGGCGCCACGGCCATCTCTGGCAACGCTGGTGCGTCGAGGCGCTGAAGGAGGGGTTGGGGCCGGCCTTCACCGGCACGTCCAACGTGCTGCTCGCCATGGACGCGGACCTCGAGGCCATCGGCACCAATGCGCATGAGCTGCCGATGGTGCTGGCCGCGCTCGCCGATTCGGACAAGGAGCTGCTGCGTGCGCCCTATCGCGTGCTCGACGAATGGCGCCAGGTCTATGGCGGCAACCTGCTGATCGCATTGCCGGACGCGTTCGGGACCCAGAGTTTCCTGCGCCATGCCCCGGGTTGGGTGGCGGACTGGACAGGGTTCCGCCCGGACAGCGCTCCGCCGATTCCAGCGGGTGAAGCGATCATGACCTGGTGGCGCGAGCACGGGCGGGATCCGCGCGAGAAGATGCTGGTCTTCTCCGACGGCCTCGACGTCGACGCGATCGAGCGCGTCTACCACCATTTCGACGGCAAGGTCCGCATGGCCTTCGGCTGGGGGACGGATCTCACCAATGATCTCGTGGGCTGCTCGCCGGACGGTTCGCGCGCGCTCGATCCGATGTCGCTGGTCTGCAAGGTGACGAAGGCAAACGGGCGGCCGGCAGTGAAGCTTTCCGATAACCCGGAGAAGGTTTCCGGCGATTCCAAGGCGATCGAGCGCTACCGGCGGGTGTTTGGAGTTTAATGACGTAGGGTAAGCAAAATATGTTGCCATTATGTTCTCGGCGCGCGATATTGCTCGCGGGTTGGGGAACTCGGCATGATGCGCTTACTGGTTGTGTTGTTCGCGGCGCTCGCCGTGGTTGCCGCTACGGCGGCTTCATTTGCCGAAACGATAGGACGTGAACGGCTGAACGAAGCTCGGCCTCTCAGCGAGGCCGAGCTGGCGGGGCTGCTCACGACCATGATCAAGGGTCGCGCCGGCGTCAGCGCTGTGCGCGTCGAAGCCGGCGATGTGGTTTTCAGGGCAGCCGGTCACGATGTCCGGATGGGGTTGGCTCCGCTCAGCGCGCAATTCAATGCTTTACCAGACGCGAAGAGTCGGCAGGGCGCTTTCGACAAGCTGACGCAACGTGTCACCGAGGCGGTCGCGGGCCAGTCGGCCCCCAAGACCGAAGCGGAGCGTGCACGGTTCATCGCGGCTCTGATCCCTGTCATGAAGAACCGATCCTATGTCGAGCAGTTCGCCGCTATGGCTCGCAAGAAGGGTGATCCCAACGCGCGATTGCTACATGTTCCGCTGGAGGGCGACATCATCGTCGCAGCGGCACTCGATCTTCCGAAGATCACGCGCTTCGTCTCCGTTGGGGAGGGCGGCCAGTACGGGATGAGCGACAAGGACGTGCTGCGCGCGGTTCTGGACAACTGGGTCCGGCGCGTCGACCGGTTCGAGATCCATGATTTCGGAAAGCTGCGGAGATTCCATTTCGGCGAGGGCGACTACAACGCCTCGATCCTGCTGCTGGAGAATCCCTGGAAGGACGTTCCGAATCTGCCACGCAATGTCGCCATCGCCGTGCCCTCACGCAACATCCTCGCCTTCGGAGACGCCGACGACACCGAGGCAGTCGCCGCGCTGTGCTTGCTGACAGGAAAGCCCCCGATGGCGGCTTTCCTGTCAGCAAGCAGCTCTACAGGTTAGGTCCGGAGGGTTTCCGCGTCATGCCCTAGCCGCACGGGGGGCTTTTGGAAGCCTGCGGCGGCCGGCAGCAAGGCGCCGCGGTACGCAGGAAAGCTTATCGACGGGTCTTCGGAATGGCCCCCAACGGCCTGCCGGAGGGACGATTAGGATGCAGCCCTTAGTCGTAATGGCTTGGCCGAAAGCAGCGCGCTAGTCCCGACTCCGAAGATGCCGGGGGCGCTCCAATATGATTCGTTTGTGTCTTGCGGTCGCGGTTGCTGCCGCCTTGGCTGGCTGCGTGGTGCCGGAGCGACGTCTGTCGATTGCCGATGTCCGGGAGCTGAAGATCGCCGACGTGCTGGTCGAGTTTCCGATGCAGCCTCCGGGCCAGCCGGATAAGATTATCTGGCCGAAGGCGGCTCTCGCTTACGCTCAGCTCAAGATGCCGGCGGCCACGAGGCCGGGGCAAAGCGGTCGCGATCCGACAGGGACCTCCTTGCCGAGCAGCCCAGAGCAGGCGGAGTGGGATGCCAAGTTCACCGCTTTGATGCAGAGCCCGGCAGCAGCGGCACAGACGCGCGGCACACTGGCGGAGCTTGTACGCGACAGCTTTAAGAAGCGGTTCGTCGACCAGCCGGCCGGACGCCGGGCGGTGAAGCTCAAAGTCATCGTGAAAGGGCTTCAGGCTCCCGGAGGGCAGGCCAATTTCTCTGCCGATGTCATCGTCCTCGACGGCGTTACCGGTCGGCCTCTGAGCGAATATCCGGATCTGGTCGGAATTCGCGCAGCGTCACAGGCAGTCGTGCCAGCCACTCCGATCGGCATCATCGTAGGCCTTGCGGCCTTGGCCGTCATAGACCAGATCCGTGCTGATCCGGCGCATGACGCGATCGACGACGCATCCTCGCGCTTCTCCGGATGGCTTCTTCGCGAGTGATCAGGCGGACAGTGCCGGCCTGTGACAACGGTCGGCAGCGCGGCCGCCTGCCTCGCTGCAACCGACGTGTGGCGCAGGCCTGACGGCCTCGGCCTGGCCTGCGGAGCAGGGAACCTTGCATCCCGCTTCAAAACCCCCTAATGCGACCGCGTTTCAAGGCCCCGGAGGGCCGCCTTCGAGGACAAGGGTGTCATGGCCAAAGAGAAATTCGCTCGTACGAAGCCGCACTGCAACATTGGCACGATTGGTCACGTCGACCATGGCAAGACGTCGTTGACGGCTGCGATCACGAAGGTCCTGGCCGAGTCCGGCGGCGCGTCGTTCACGGCGTATGACCACCAGAT